>NZ_VFQE01000001.1:0-1355068 GCF_006717095.1 Blastococcus colisei | reverse complement strand
AACTCGTCGTCCGGGCGGCCGCGCGGCTCGGTGAGGTGGTGGTGGACGGGGACGACGTCTGGTGGTCGGAGTCACGGCCGGCCGAGGGCGGCCGGTCGGTGATCGTCCGTCGATCGGCCGACGGCACGGTCGCCGACGTCCTGCCGGCGCCCTGGAACGCCCGCACTCGGGTGCACGAGTACGGGGGCGGCGCGTGGACGGTGTCGGCCGGCACGCTGTGGTTCACCGAGTTCTCCGACCAGCGGCTGTACCGGCTCGACGCGGGCAGCGACGCGCCGGTCGCCGTCACCCCCGAGCCTGCCGTCCCCGCCGGTTCCCGCCACGCCGACCTGCGGGTCCGGGAGGGCGTCGCTCTCGCCGTCCGCGAGACCCATCCCGCGTCCGGTGCGGCCGCCGAGGTGGGAAACGAGATCGTCCGCGTGGGCCCGGACGGCACCGAGGTCCTGGTCTCGGGTCCGGACTTCGTCTCCGACCCGCGCCTTTCCCCCGAGGGTGACGCGCTCGCGTGGCTGCAGTGGGACCACCCGAACATGCCGTGGGACGCCGCGCGGCTCGTCGTCCGCGGCTCCGACGGGCGGGAGCACGTGATGGCCGGTGGACCCGGCGAGTCCGTGGTGCAGCCGGTATGGGGCGCCGACGGCACCCTGTGGTTCCTGTGCGACCGCACCGATGTCTGGTCGCTGTACCGCCGGCGTCCGCACGGTGAGGTGGAGCTGGTCCTCGACGTCGGCAGCGACATCGCCGGCCCCCAGTGGGTCTTCGGGCAGAGCCGGTACGCGCTGCTGGCCGACGGCCGGATCGTGGTCGCGTACGGCCGCGACGGCGCCGACCGGCTCGCCGTCCTGGAGGACGGCGACCTGCGCGAGCTGGATCTGCCGTGGGGCACGTTCCGGTACGTCACCGCCCAGGGCACGGCCGTGGTCTGCGTGGCCGGGAGCCCGTCGAGCGAGCCGGTGGTACTGCGGGCGGACGTCGACGGCGGCGCCTGCGAGGTGCTGCGCCCGGCCCGGGACCTCGGGCTGGACCCCGCCTGGTTCTCCTCCCCCGAGCACGTCACCTTCCCCACCGACGAGCGGGGCACCGGCATCGCCGAGGCGCACGCCCTGGTCTACCCGCCGACCAACCCGGAGACGTCGGGTCCCGAGGGCGACCTGCCGCCGCTGATGGTCGTCGTCCACGGTGGGCCGACCGCCGGTGCGGTCCCGGTGCTCGACGTGGAGATCCAGTACTGGACGTCGCGGGGGTTCTGCGTCGCCGACGTCGACTACCGTGGCTCCACCGGCTACGGCCGCCGGTACCGCGACGCGCTGCAGGGCCGGTGGGGCGTCCTCGACCTGGACGACGTCGTCGCCTGCGCGCGCTTCCTCGCCGACAGCGGGCGGGTCGACCCGGCCCGGATGGCCATCCGCGGGGGCTCGGCGGGCGGCTACACGACGCTCGCCGCGTTGACGATGCGCCCGGGCGTCTTCACCGCCGGCGCCAGCCATTACGGCGTCGCCGACCTGGGGGCGCTGGCCGCCGAGACGCACAAGTTCGAGTCCCGTTACCTGGACGGCCTCGTGGCCCCGTGGCCCTCCGGCCGGGCGGTCTACGACGAACGCTCGCCGATCAACCACGTCGACGCGCTCGACACCCCGCTGGCGGTGTTCCAGGGCGACGAGGACGCGGTCGTGCCGCCGGAACAGGCCGAGGCGATCGTCGCCGCCCTGCGCGAGAAGGGCATCCCGCACGTCTACCTGCTGTTCGCCGGTGAGCAGCACGGCTTCCGGAAGGCGGAGAACATCCGGGCCGCCCTGGACGGCGAGCTCTCCTTCTACGCCCAAGTGTGGGGCTTCGACCTGCCCGAGGCGGAAGGCATCGAGCCGATCATGATCAGGTGACCTGATCGTTCTGGGTCCTCCCTCACCACCGGTGGTGTGGGAGGACCCTCGGTGATCAGGTCACCTGATCATCGGGCGCGACGCCGGGACGGGCGGCGATCAGACCTCGAGGACGGTCGGGATGATCATCGGACGGCGGCGGTGGGTGTCCGACACCCACTTGCCGACGGTCCGCCGGATGATCTGCGACAGCCGGTGCGAGTCCACCTCGTCGTCCTGGAGCGCGCGCTTGAGGTTGTCCTCGACCAGGGTCAGCACCTCGTCGAAGGCCGACGGGTCGTCGGAGAAGCCCTTGGTGGACAGGTGCACCGGCCGCACGATCGTCCTGGTCGATGGCTCTATCACCACGGTCAGCGCCACGAACCCCTCATCACCGAGGATCCGCCGGGCCTGCAGCGACTCCTCCCCCACGTCGCCGACGTTGAGCCCGTCGACGTAGACGTTGCCGATCGGCACGCTGCCCACGATCGAGGCCTTCCCGTCGATCAGGTCCACGACGACCCCGTCCTCCGCCAGGATCACCCGATCGCTGGCCATGCCGGTCTCCTCCGCCAGCGCGGCGTGGGCGCGCAGGTGCCGCCACTCGCCGTGCACGGGCATCAGGTACCGCGGCCTGGCGACGTTCAGCAGCGTGCGCAGCTCACCGGCGGGTGCGTGCCCCGAGACGTGCACACGAGCCGTCTCCTTGTGCACCACCGTGGCGCCCAGCCGGGCCAGGCCGTTGATCACCTTGTAGACGGCGGTCTCGTTGCCCGGGACCAGCGACGAGGCCAGGACGACGGTGTCACCCGCCTCGATCGTCACCTGGTGGTGCTCGCCCCGCGCCATGCGGCCGAGCGCCGACAGCGGCTCCCCCTGCGAGCCGGTGCTGACCAGCACCACCTGCTCGGGCGGCATGGCGGCGGCGTCGTCGAGGGACACCATGAGCCCCGGGGCGACGCGGAGCAGCCCCAGATCCCGGGCGACACCCATGTTGCGGACCATCGACCGGCCGACGAGCGCGACCTTGCGGCCGTGGGTCTCCGCGCAGTCGAGCACCTGCTGGAT
The DNA here is from genome assembly GCF_006717095.1 of Blastococcus colisei. NCBI lineage: Bacteria > Bacillati > Actinomycetota > Actinomycetes > Geodermatophilales > Geodermatophilaceae > Blastococcus > Blastococcus colisei. Next base: position 1,352,141 of record NZ_VFQE01000001.1, on the reverse strand, counting down.
GCGGTGCACGTGGCTGGCGAAGCTGGAGACGATCAGCCGCTGCGACGCGCGCGCGAACACGTCGTCGAGCACCGGACCGATGCTGCGCTCGGGGGTGACGAAGCCGGGCACCTCGGCGTTGGTCGAGTCCGAGAGCAGCAGGTCGATGCCGGTGGCGCCGAGCCGCGCGAAGGCGCCCAGGTCGGTGAGGACGCCGTCGAGGGGCAACTGGTCCATCTTGAAATCGCCGGTGTGCACCAGGACGCCGGCCGGCGTGCGCACCGCGACGGCGAGCGCGTCGGGGATCGAGTGGTTGACCGAGATGAACTCGCAGGAGAACGGACCGGCGACGTGGTCCTCCCCTGCGGCGACCTCGACCAGCGTGGGGTCGAGGCGGTGCTCGCGGAGCTTCGCGGCGACGAGCGCGAGGGTGAACCGCGACCCGACCAGCGGGATGTCCTCGCGCAGCCGCAGCAGGTACGGGATGGCGCCGATGTGGTCCTCGTGCCCGTGGGTGAGGACCACCGCGACGACGTCGTCCAGCCGGTGCTCGATGACGCCGAAGTCGGGCAGGATCAGGTCGATGCCCGGCTGCTCCGCCTCGGGGAACAGCACGCCGCAGTCGATGATCAGCAGCTTGCCGTCGAACTCGAGGACGGCCATGTTGCGGCCGATCTCGCCGAGCCCGCCGAGCGCCATCACGCGCAGTCCGCCCTCGGGCAGCGGCGGCGGTGCCTTGAGGTGCAGGTGCGGCTGCGTGACCTGGCCACTCACGAGCCCTCCTCGCTAGCGCTCGTCGGGCACGCTCGCGCCACTGCTCTGCCCATGGGTGAGCTCGCAAGCTCGCTCACCGGAGCACTCCGCCGGCCACCAGGTCCTCCCGCAGCTGCGCGACCTGCTCCGGGGTGGCGTCGACCAGCGGCGGGCGCACCGGTCCGGCCGGCAGGCCGAGCTCCTTCAGGGCGGCCTTCGCCATGATCACGCCCTGGGTGCGGAAGATCCCGGTGTAGACGGGCAGCAGGCTCTCGTTGACCGCGCGCGCCGTCACCAGGTCACCGGACTCGACGGCGGCGATCAGCTGGGCCAGCCGAGGTCCGACCACGTGCCCGACGACGCTGACCACGCCGACGGCGCCCAGGGAGAGCAGCGGCAGGTTCAGCATGTCCTCGCCGGAGTAGTAGGCGAGGTCGGTGCGGGCCAGCGTCCAGGCGACCGCACCGAGGTCTGCCTTGGCGTCCTTCACCGCGACGATGCGGGGGTGCTCGGCCGCGCGGACCAGCGTCTCGACCTCGATCGGGATCGACGAGCGCGGCGGGATGTCGTAGAGCATCACCGGCAGGTCGGTGGCGTCCGCGACCGCGGTGAAGTGCCGCAGCAGCCCCGCCTGCGGCGGCCGGTTGTAGTACGGCGTCACGACCAGGAGGCCGTGCACGCCCAGCCGCGCCGCCGACTGGGCCTTCTCGATGGAGTGCGCGGTGTCGTTGGTGCCGACGCCGGCGACGACGGTCGCCCGGTCACCCACGGCGTCCATCACGGCCTCGAGGACCGCGTGCTGCTCGCCGTCGCTGATCGTCGGCGACTCTCCCGTCGTCCCGAAGACGACCAGCCCGTCGTGGGACTGCCGGTCGACCAGGTGCGCAGCCAGTTCCTGGGCACCCGACAGGTCGATGGAACCGTCCTCGGCCAGCGGGGTCACCATCGCCGTGAGCACACGCCCGAAGGGCCGAGCGGGGTCGCTGGTCATGAGGAGAATCTACCCAGCGGGAGCGACGGTCCCCCGCGCGTACTCCGACACGGCGTACCGCAGGCCGGACGACGAGGAGAACGACCAGCCTCCCTCGGGTGTGCGCCTGACCCGCTGCCACTGGCACCCGATCGCCGGCGCCCACGTGTCGCCCTCGACGGCCACGTCCACGTCGGTGACCACCAGCCGATCGGCGTGCGGCAGGAACGACTCGTAGACGGCCCCACCGCCGATCACCCAGAGCGGCTCGCCCGCCGCGAGCGCCTCCGCCACGGACCCCGCACGCCGCGCGCCCTCGGCCGACCACGCCCGGTCCGACGTGAGGACGACGTTGGTGCGGCCGGGCAGCGGGCGGAACCGCTCGGGCAGTGACTCCCACGTACGCCGCCCCATGACGACGGTCGAACCCGTGGTGAGGGTGCGGAAGAGCCTCAGGTCCTCGGGCAGGTGCCACGGGAGGCCGCCGCCGGCGCCGATCACCCCGTTCCGGGCCTGCGCCCAGATCATCGCGACCGGGCTCACACCGCCACGGCTGCCCGGATCGCCGGGTGGTGCCGGTAGTCGTTCACGGTGAAGTGCTCGTAGGTGTAGTCGAACAGCGACGGCGCCGGGGCGAGGTCCAGCGTCGGGAAGGGCAGCACCTCGCGGGAGAGCTGCTCGCGGACCTGGTCGGTGTGGTTGCTGTAGATGTGGCAGTCGCCCCCGACCCAGATGAAGTCTCCGGGTGTCAGGCCCACCTGGTCGGCGACCATGCGGGTCAGCAGCGCGTAGCTGGCGATGTTGAACGGGACGCCGAGGAACATGTCGGCGCTGCGCTGGTAGAGCTGGCAGGAGAGCCGGCCGTCGGCGACGTGGAACTGGAAGAACGCGTGGCAGGGCGCCAGCGCCATGTCCGGCAGGGCGGCGACGTTCCAGGCCGAGACGATCATGCGGCGCGAGTCGGGGTCGCTGCGGAGTGTCGACAGGATGTTCGAGATCTGGTCGATCTGCTCGCCGTCCGGGGCCGGCCACGACCGCCACTGCACGCCGTAGACCGGCCCGAGCTCGCCGTCGGCGGAGGCCCACTCGTCCCAGATGGTGACGCCGTTGTCGCGCAGCCAGCCGACGTTGCTGTCGCCCCGGAGGAACCACAGCAGCTCGACGGCGATCGACTTGAAGTGGACCTTCTTCGTCGTCACCAGGGGGAAGCGTTCGGACAGGTCGTACCGGAGCCGCTCCCCGAAGAGGCTCACCGTGCCGGTGCCGGTCCGGTCCTGCTTGGGCGTCCCCTGCTCGAGGATGCGCCGGAGCAGGTCTTCGTACTGGGTGTCGATGGGTGCGCCGTCCACGGCCCGAGAGTACGGGCGGCCCCTGACAGCGAGCACGCTCCGATCCCCACCTGCACCACCGGCCCACCAGCTCCCGGCAGACTCCGCGCGTGGACTGGTGGCAGGCCGTGCTTACGGTCGGGGGCGGCGTGCTGCTGCTCTGGGCGCTCCTGATCCTGCTGCTCTGGCGAGCCCGGCCCGAGGACCTCACGGTGCGCGAGGCGCTGCGGCTGCTGCCCGACCTCGTCCGCCTGGTGCGGCGCGTGGCGGTCGACCGGTCGCTCCCCCGCGGCGTGCGTGTCCGGCTCTGGCTGCTGCTCGGCTACCTGCTCTCCCCGGTGGATCTCGTGCCCGACATCGTCCCCGTCCTCGGCTACGCCGACGACGTCGTGGTGGTCGCGGTCGCTCTGCGCTGGGTGGTGCGGACGGCGGGCAGCGAGGCCCTGTTGCGCGCGTGGCCCGGTGGACCGGCCGGGCTGGCCGTCGTCCTGCGGCTGGCCGGGCGGGGGCGGTCACGCCCCGACGTCGACCCGGACCGCCGCTGAGGCGTGAGCGAGGTCGGCCGCCAGGTCACCGGCGCCCGAGACGGTGACATCGTCGAGCTCCAGCCAGTCGGCCATCAGCCGCAGCTCCTCGGCCAGCGCCCGCGCGACGATCGGCCGGTCGATGCCCTCCTCGCCGTGTACCGCCTGGACCCGCAGGACGCCGGCCTTGCGGTCGGCCTTGAGGTCCGCGCGGGCAACCAGCTGGTCGCCGAGCAGGAACGGCAGGACGTAGTAGCCGTGCACCCGCTTGGCCGCGGGCGTGTAGATCTCCAGGCGGTAGCGGAAGCCGAAGATCCGCTCGACGCGCGGCCGCTCCCAGACGAGGGAGTCGAACGGGCTCAGCAGCGCGCGGGCGCGGATCCAGCGCGGACGGCGCGCCTCGGGGTCGAGCCAGGCCGGTGCGCCCCAGCCGGTGACCTCGACCGGGAGCAGTTCCCCGGCGGCGGTGAGCTCGGCGATCGCCGTGCGGGCAGCCTCCGGGCGCAGCCGGAAGTAGTCGCGCAGGTCGCGTTCGGTCGCCACCCCGAGGGCCTGCGACGCGGTGCGCACCAGCTCGCGGACCGCGTCGGCGGGGTCGGGTGTGGGCGCCTGCAGCACGGCGGCCGGCAGCACCCGCTCGGTGAGGTCGTAGACCTTCTCGAAGCTCGTCGTCCGGTGCGTGGCGGTGACCTCCCCGGTGAAGAAGAGCCACTCCAGCGCCACCTTGCCGGCGTGCCAGTCCCACATCTCCCCGGACCGTTCACGCTTGCCCTCGAGCAGGCCACCGGCCTTGAGCGGCCCCTCCGTGCGGACGCGTTCGCGCACCTCGGCGACGAATCCCGGCCGCTCGCGCTGGAGCCGCACCATGTTGCCCCAGGCGTGCTCCTCGGCCGCGGCCATGCGCCAGCGCAGGTGGGGCTGCAGCCGGACCGGCAGGAACGACGCCTCGTGCGCCCAGTACTCGAAGACCGCGTGGCGGCGAGCCGTCAGGTCGTCGAGGGCTGCGCGCGGATAGCTGCCCAGCCGGCTGAACGCCGGCAGGTAGTGGGAGCGGGAGAGGACGTTCACCGAGTCGATCTGCACGACGGCCAGCCGGTCGACGAGCCGGCGCAACTGGCGGATCCCGACGCCGGTCGACGGGCGGGGGTCGGCGAATCCCTGGGCCGCGAGGGCGATCCGCCGGGCCAGCACGGCGGGCAGCCGTTCGATCGCGGGTGCGCTCACACCGCCGATCCTGCCGGGCGGGTACGACGTCCGCCGCGAGGGCGGGCACGCTTACGCTGCCCGGGTGAATCCTGAGGCGGGCTTTCCGCGTGTCACCGGGTCCGCGGACGTCTCCGTCCGCCCGGCCCTGCCGCAGGACGCCGACGAGATCGCCCGGATCCAGGTGGTCACCTGGCGGACGGCGTATCGCCGGGCCCTACCTGAGGACGTGCTCGACCACTGGGACGCCGAAGCGGCGACCGCGAGCTGGGCGTCGGCCATCACCTCTCCTCCCACCCCGGGACACGGCGTCCTCGTCGCGCTGGAACGGAACACCGTCGTGGGCTTCGCCGCCTTCGGGCCGGCCGAGCTGACTCCCGGTGAAGCGCCCGATCCGGCCGGTCCCACCGCGGAGCTGGGCACCCTGCTGGTCGAGCCCCGGTGGGGTCGACGAGGCCACGGCAGCCGCCTCCTGGCGGCGGTCAGCGACGTCGCCCGGGACGGCGGCGCCGCACGGCTCCAGGTCTGGCTGCTCGAGGACGACCGGGTGTCACAGGGGTTCTACGAGTCGGCGGGCTGGGGACCGGACGGCTGGGCCAGGACGCTGGACACGGGTGGGAGCCCGCTGCGGGAGATCCGCTGGCACGCCCTGCTCGCCGACGAGGAGGCACGACCGTGAGCTTCGAGGGCTTCCCCGACGAGGGGCTGGTGTTCTACGAGGGTCTGGAGGCCGACAACTCCAAGACCTACTGGACCCGCAACAAGAGCGCCTACGACACGCACGTCCGCGCTCCGCTCCAAGCGCTCCTGGACGAGATCGCGCCGGAGTTCGGCACGCCGAAGGTCTTCCGCCCCTACCGCGACGTCCGCTTCAGCCACGACAAGACCCCCTACAAGACGCATCAGGGGGCGGTCGTGCACCCCGACGGCGGTGGCACCGGCTCCTGGTACGTGCAGATCTCGGCCGAGGGCCTCATGGTGTCCGGCGGCTCCTGGCGGTGGGAGTCGGATCAGGTCGCGCGGTACCGCCGGGCGGTCGCCGACGGCGTTCAGGGTCCACGGCTCGAGGAGGAGGTCGCGCGCCTGGTGGCGGGCGGCTGGAGCATCGAGGGTGAGCGGCTCGTCCGTGTCCCGGCGGGGCATGCCGCCGACGCTCCTCGCCTGGAACTGCTCAAGCACAAGTCGCTGCACGGAACTCGGCGCTGGGAGCCGGTGGACTGGCTGCACGACCGTCGGGCCCTGGACCGGGTGCGTGACTCCTGGCGGGAACTGCGGCCGCTGAACGCGTGGCTCTCCGACAACGTCGGTGCCACCGCGAAAGAAGCAGTCGCCCGTCCCGCCGGCGGAACGGGCGGTCAACCTGCCCCCGGATGCGACGGGGCACTTCCCGCGTCGAGATGATCCCGACCGCGGGCGCCCGCGCACGCCACGGCTCTCGCGGCACGGCCGGGCGGGCCTTCGGTGCGACAGGACCCGGGGCCGCCCCGGTTGCGGCGGGATGGGGGGCATGCCGAAGGGGCCCCAGCACGGATGCTGGGGCCCCTTCGGGAATGGTTGTCCGGCGGCGTCCTACTCTCCCACCCCGTCTCCAGGGCAGTACCATCGGCGCTGAGAGGCTTAGCTTCCGGGTTCGGAATGTTGCCGGGCGTTTCCCTCTCGCCATGGCCGCCGTAACTCTGTGAACATGTACGAACCGTCTGGTTCGTGCGTTCAGAACCGCACAGTGGACGCGAAGCATTCTTCGAATAGTTGACTCTGACCAGGGTTCTGCACCCACCGCCGGTGGGTGTGTGTGGTCAAGCCCTCGGCCTGTTAGTACCGGTCAGCTGCACACCTCGCGGTGCTTCCACTTCCGGCCTATCAACCCGCTGGTCTGGGCGGGGGCCTTACCCGGTTGACCCGGTGAGAGACCTCATCTTGAAGCGAGCTTCCCGCTTAGATGCTTTCAGCGGTTATCCCTGCCGAACGTAGCCAACCAGCAGTGCACCTGGCGGTACAACTGGCACACCAGAGGTTCGTCCGTCCCGGTCCTCTCGTACTAGGGACAGCTCTTCTCAAGTCTCTTACGCGCACGGCGGATAGGGACCGAACTGTCTCACGACGTTCTAAACCCAGCTCGCGTACCGCTTTAATGGGCGAACAGCCCAACCCTTGGGACCTACTCCAGCCCCAGGATGCGACGAGCCGACATCGAGGTGCCAAACCATCCCGTCGATATGGACTCTTGGGGAAGATCAGCCTGTTATCCCCGGGGTACCTTTTATCCGTTGAGCGACACCGCTTCCACATGCCGGTGCCGGGTCACTAGTCCCAGCTTTCGCTCCTGCTCGACCCGTCGGTCTCACAGTCAAGCTCCCTTGTGCACTTGCACTCGACACCTGATTGCCAACCAGGCTGAGGGAACCTTTGGGCGCCTCCGTTACATTTTGGGAGGCAACCGCCCCAGTTAAACTACCCACCTGACACTGTCCCTGATCCGGATCACGGACCGAGGTTAGACATCCAATTCGACCAGAGTGGTATTTCAACGGCGACTCCACGAACACTGGCGTGCCCGCTTCACAGTCTCCCACCTATCCTACACAAGCCGAACCGAACACCAATATCAAGCTATAGTAAAGGTCCCGGGGTCTTTCCGTCCTGCCGCGCGTAACGAGCATCTTTACTCGTAGTGCAATTTCGCCGAGCCTGTGGTTGAGACAGCTGAGAAGTCGTTACGCCATTCGTGCAGGTCGGAACTTACCCGACAAGGAATTTCGCTACCTTAGGATGGTTATAGTTACCACCGCCGTTTACTGGCGCTTGAGTTCTGAGCTTCGCGCCCGAAGGCACTAACCCGTCCCCTTAACGTTCCAGCACCGGGCAGGCGTCAGTCCGTATACATCGTCTTACGACTTCGCACGGACCTGTGTTTTTAGTAAACAGTCGCTTCTCACTGGTCTCTGCGGCCCCCCACCGCTGCCCCGCGCAAGGCGGTTCACAGTTTGGGGCCCCCCTTCTCCCGAAGTTACGGGGGCATTTTGCCGAGTTCCTTAACCACAGTTCGCTCGATCGCCTCGGTATTCTCTACCTGACCACCTGAGTTGGTTTGGGGTACGGGCCGCTCGGAACTCGCTAGAGGCTTTTCTCGGCAGCATAGGACCATCCAATTCGCCTCATTCGGCTATGCGTCAGGCCTCACCCTGTGTGCGACGCGGATTTACCTACGTCGCGGGCCACACCCTTGCCCCGGTACTACCACTCACCGGTAGGACTACCTTCCTGCGTCACCCCATCGCTTGCCTACTACCAGTCCGGGTCCCGCGCTAGTCCCCGCCACCGATCCTCGAAAGAACCAGTCACGGGTGTTCGGGCGGTTAGCATCGCTGGGTTCAGCATGGGCGTTCCTTCGCGGGTACGGGAATATCAACCCGTTGTCCATCGACTACGCCTGTCGGCCTCGCCTTAGGTCCCGACTCACCCTGGGCGGATTAGCCTGGCCCAGGAACCCTTGGTCTTCCGGCGGGGGAGGTTCTCACTCCCCTCTCGCTACTCATGCCTGCATTCTCACTCGCGTGGCGTCCACGGCTGGATCACTCCGCCGCTTCGACCGCCACACGACGCTCCCCTACCCATCCACACACCTGGCCGGCTCCTGAAAGGGAACCGACGGGCTGCCATCCGAGGACGGCGCGTGAATGCCACGGCTTCGGCGGTGTGCTTGAGCCCCGCTACATTGTCGGCGCGGAATCACTTGACCAGTGAGCTATTACGCACTCTTTCAAGGGTGGCTGCTTCTAAGCCAACCTCCTGGTTGTCTCTGCGACTCCACATCCTTTTCCACTTAGCACACGCTTAGGGGCCTTAGCCGATGATCTGGGCTGTTTCCCTCTCGACTACGAACCTTATCGCCCGCAGTCTCACTGCCACGCTCTCACTTACCGGCATTCGGAGTTTGGTTGACGTCAGTAACCTTGTGGGGCCCCTCAGCCATCCAGTGCTCTACCTCCGGCAAGAAACACGTGACGCTGCACCTAAATGCATTTCGGGGAGAACCAGCTATCACCGAGTTTGATTGGCCTTTCACCCCTACCCACAGCTCATCCCCCAGGTTTTCAACCCTGGTGGGTTCGGTCCTCCACGCGGTCTTACCCGCGCTTCAACCTGGCCATGGGTAGATCACTCGGCTTCGGGTCTAGGGCACGCGACTGACTCGCCCTGTTCGGACTCGCTTTCGCTACGGCTACCCCACACGGGTTAACCTCGCCACGTACCACTAACTCGCAGGCTCATTCTTCAAAAGGCACGCAATCACCCCGCACCCGAAGGTGCTAAGGCTCTCACGGCTTGTAGGCACACGGTTTCAGGTACTATTTCACTCCCCTCCCGGGGTACTTTTCACCTTTCCCTCACGGTACTTGTCCGCTATCGGTCACCAGGGAGTATTCAGGCTTAGCGGGTGGTCCCGCCAGATTCACACCGAATTTCACGGGCTCGGTGCTACTTGGGAAACACGTCCGGGAGACAACGCGTTTTCGTGTACGGGGCTCTCACCCTCTACGGCGACCCCTTCCAGAGGCCTTCCACTAACGACGCTGTTTTCTTACTCCCCGTCGGATCGGCAGATCCGACTGGACGGTCCCACGACCCCGACCACACAACGCCTGCCGGCTATCACATGCAATCGGTTTAGCCTCATCCGCTTTCGCTCGCCACTACTCACGGAATCACGGTTGTTTTCTCTTCCTGTGGGTACTGAGATGTTTCACTTCCCCACGTTCCCTCCACACGCCCTATGTGTTCAAGCGCGGGTCACACCACATGACTGGTGCGGGGTTCCCCCATTCGGAAATCCTCGGATCAACGCTCGGTTGACAGCTCCCCGAGGCTTATCGCAGCCTCCTACGTCCTTCATCGGCTCCTGGTGCCAAGGCATCCACCGTGCGCCCTTAACAACTTGGCCACACAAAAATCCCACCCATCCACGCCCGGAAAGACATCGATGAGCGGGCCTACAAGAACTCTGCTAATCAGAGTCAAAAGATGCTCGCGTCCACTGTGCAGTTCTCAACGTACGACCAGACACCCCCCACATGTCCCCGCCGGACCCACCACCCCACAGGGCGACAGCGGTACGAGAAGCAGGAAGGCCCCGACACGAGATCGCAGCACCCGGTTCCCCGGATGGCCCGCTCCCTCAGGACCCAACAGCGTGCCTACGAACCGACCACCCGCACCCACCCCGTTCCCCACCCCGCGAACGGGGCCGTACTAGGAGCAGCCGCAGCTGCCGGCCGAACTGGTCAGCGTTCCACCCTCGAGCACCACCCCACACGCTCGCCGACCACTCCAGACGAGCGGCCGATCACGGTGCGGGCGCGGCTCTGCACCACACCCAGCAAGGGGTGCGGTGAAGTGCTCCTTAGAAAGGAGGTGATCCAGCCGCACCTTCCGGTACGGCTACCTTGTTACGACTTCGTCCCAATCGCCGATCCCGCCTTCGACGGCTCCCTCCACAAGGGTTGGGCCACCGGCTTCGGGCGTTACCGACTTTCGTGACGTGACGGGCGGTGTGTACAAGGCCCGGGAACGTATTCACCGCAGCGTTGCTGATCTGCGATTACTAGCGACTCCAACTTCATGGGGTCGAGTTGCAGACCCCAATCCGAACTGAGACCGGCTTTTTGGGATTCGCTCCACCTCACGGTATCGCAGCCCTTTGTACCGGCCATTGTAGCATGTTTGCAGCCCTAGACATAAGGGGCATGATGATTTGACGTCATCCCCACCTTCCTCCGAGTTGACCCCGGCAGTCTCCTATGAGTCCCCACCATCACGTGCTGGCAACATAGGACGAGGGTTGCGCTCGTTGCGGGACTTAACCCAACATCTCACGACACGAGCTGACGACAACCATGCACCACCTGTGCACGGCCCTTACGGACCCCCCATCTCTGGGAGATTTCCGTGCATGTCAAGCCTAGGTAAGGTTCTTCGCGTTGCATCGAATTAAGCAACATGCTCCGCCGCTTGTGCGGGCCCCCGTCAATTCCTTTGAGTTTTAGCCTTGCGGCCGTACTCCCCAGGCGGGGCGCTTAATGCGTTAGCTGCGGCACGGAACTCGTGGAATGAGCCCCACACCTAGCGCCCAACGTTTACGGCGTGGACTACCAGGGTATCTAATCCTGTTCGCTCCCCACGCTTTCGCTCCTCAGCGTCAGTTGTTGCCCAGAGACCCGCCTTCGCCACCGGTGTTCCTCCTGATATCTGCGCATTTCACCGCTACACCAGGAATTCCAGTCTCCCCTGCAACACTCTAGTTTGCTCGTATCGACTGCAGACCCGAGGTTGAGCCTCGGGATTTCACAGCCGACGCAACAAACCGCCTACGAGCTCTTTACGCCCAATAATTCCGGACAACGCTTGCACCCTACGTATTACCGCGGCTGCTGGCACGTAGTTGGCCGGTGCTTCTTCTGCAGGTACCGTCACTTTCGCTTCGTCCCTGCTGAAAGAGGTTTACAACCCGAAGGCCGTCATCCCCCACGCGGCGTCGCTGCGTCAGGCTTCCGCCCATTGCGCAATATTCCCCACTGCTGCCTCCCGTAGGAGTCTGGGCCGTGTCTCAGTCCCAGTGTGGCCGGTCACCCTCTCAGGCCGGCTACCCGTCGTCGCCTTGGTAGGCCACTACCCCACCAACAAGCTGATAGGCCGCGGGCCCATCCCCAGCCGATAAATCTTTCCACCACCAGACCATGCGGTCAGCAGTCATATCCGGTATTAGCCCCAATTTCTTGGAGTTATCCCAGAGCCGGGGGCAGGTTGCCCACGTGTTACTCACCCGTTCGCCGCTAGCACACCACCCCGAAAGGTGGGGCTCGCTCGACTTGCATGTGTTAAGCACGCCGCCAGCGTTCGTCCTGAGCCAGGATCAAACTCTCCGTAGATGAATTCGATACCGGCTGAGAACCGAGAGCTAGCACTCTCGATATCAATCAACCAAAGGAATCCCAAACCAGAACCCGAAGGGCCCCGGCACGGGGTATTACTTGGCACTGACTTTCGGCACGCTGTTGAGTTCTCAAAGAGCGGACGCGCAACAACTCCACCCTCACGGGCTTCATCACTGGCTGGATGTCCAACACTACGCCGGTTTCCAGCGGCCCCGCACCGGGGGGCTGGCCCGGCGGACCTTCCGGTCCGCGCGGCGCATGGAGAACAGTACACGACCTTCTGGGGCCGTGCACGGGGGGTACCGGCGGTGGCCGGGGTGCCGTCTCAGAGGCCCAGGAAGCTCTCGATGCCGACGGTGAGACCCGGGCGCCGGCCGATCTCCCGCACCGCCAGCAGGACACCGGGCATGAACGACGCCCGGTCGAAGGAGTCGTGCCGGAGGGTCAGGGTCTCCCCCGCCGCCCCCATGAGCACCTCCTGGTGTGCGACCAGCCCGGTCAGCCGGACCGCGTGCACCGGGACCCCTTCGACGTCCGCCCCGCGTGCGCCGGGGAGCGCATCGGTGGTCGCGTCCGGCGACGGCGGGAGCCCCGCGGCGCGGCGGGCCGCGGCGACCAGGCGTGCGGTCCGGACCGCCGTCCCGGAGGGGGCGTCGACCTTGTTCGGGTGGTGCAGCTCGACGACCTCGACCGAGGGGAAGAAGCGGGCGGCCTCCTGCGCGAACTTCATCAGGAGGACCGCCCCGATGCCGAAGTTCGGTGCGATGACCACACCGACCTCGGGCTTGGGCTCGAGCCACTCGGCGATCGTGGCGAGCTTGGCCTCGTCGAAGCCCGTCGTGCCGACCACGCAGTGGATGTTGTTGTCGATGCAGAACCGGATGTTGTCCATGACGACGTCGGGGCGGGTGAAGTCCACGACCACCTGCGCGCCGGCGTTCGCGATGTCGAACAGCCAGTCGCCGTCGTCGACCATGGCGACCAGCTCGAGGTCGTCGGCGGCGTTGACCGCCCTGACCACCTCCGTGCCCATGCGTCCCCGGGCGCCGAGGACCCCCACGTTGATGAGCGGCACCTCGGGGGTGGCCGTCGGCGGGTCCTGCTGATGGGTGGAGGTGCTCGTGGTCACTCCGTCAGGTTTCCCGTACGACGGCCCAGGCGCAAGCCGCCCCGTCAGGGCGGAGGCGGGGTCGGCCGTGCGAGCAGCCTCCACACCAGCAGTCCCAGGACTGTTCCGACCGCGTCGGCCAGCACGTCGGCCGGGGAGGCGCTGCGCGCCACCGGCGTGAAGCCCTGGATCAGCTCGCTGACCACGGCGTATCCGAGGAGCAGCGCCGCCAGCGTTCCGACGCCGATGCCCGCCCAGCGCCCGGTGACGGCGAGAGCGGCGAAGAGGCCGGCGTGCACCAGTTTGTCGACCCCCGGGGGCGCACTGGGCACGTCGGACGCCGGGGCGAACAGCACCGCCAGGGAGACCAGCACGACGACGGCGAAGGCCCCGCGGGAGAGGGCGCCGTGGACCTGCAGGGCGTCGCGCATTCCGACGATCAGAGACGGTCGAGGTCGGACTCGCGATAGGGCCCGACGACCGCCAGGCAGGTGTCCTGGCCGAACAGTTCGGCGGCCACGTCCCGGACCTGTGCCTCGTCGACGGCGTCGAGGCGGGCGAGCACCTCGCGCACGGGCAGGTACTCGCCGTAGGAGAGCTCGCTCTTGCCGAGCCGGCTCATCCGGGACCCGGTGTCCTCCAGCCCCAGGACGAGCCCGCCCTTGAGCTGGCCGCGGCTGCGCGCGACCTCCTCGGCGGTGATGCCGTCCGCGGCCACGCGATCCAGTTCGGCGCGGATCAGCCGCAGCACCTCGGGCACGCGCTTCTTGGCGCATCCGGCGTACACCGAGAACGAGCCGACGCCGGCGTAGTGCGACAGCGCCGATCCCACGCTGTAGACCAGCCCACGGTTCTCCCGGATCTCCTGGAAGAGGCGGGAGCTCATACCACCGCCCACCGCCGCGTCGAGCACGGCACCGGCGTACCGGCGCTCGTCGAGCCGACCCATGGCGGGCGTGCCCAGCAGCAGGTGGGTCTGCTCGGTCTTCCGCGCGATCAGGCCGGCGGAGCGGGCCGGCTTGTGCACGGCGCCCTCCCCCGTGCGCAACGGGGCCGGGCGGGTCTCGCCGCCGAGCCGGTCGGCGAAGGCGGCGGTGACGAGGTCGAGCACCTGGTGGTGGTCCACCCGGCCCGCCGCCGTGACGACGATGGAGGGCACGGCGTACCGGCCGCGGTACCAGCCGTCGACGTCGTCCCGGGTGAGCCCCTCGATCGACTCCACGCTGCCCAGGACCGACCGGCCGAGCGGGGTGTCGCCGAACATCGTCTCGGAGAAGAGGTCGTGCACCGCGTCCGACGGCTCGTCGTCGCGCATGGCGATCTCCTCGAGCACCACCGTGCGCTCGGACTCCAGGTCCTCGACTGTGTTGCGCGCCTCGGTCACCAGATCCGACAGGAGCGTCACCGCGAGCGGCAGGTCCGAGGCCAGCACGTTCGCGTAGAAGCAGGTGTGCTCCTTGGCGGTGAAGGCGTTCATCTCACCACCGACGGCGTCCATCGCCGTCGCGATCTCCAGCGCGCTGCGCGTCGTCGTCCCCTTGAACAGCAGGTGCTCGAGGAAGTGCGAGGACCCGGCCACGGCCGGGCTCTCGTCCCGGGACCCGACGCCGACCCAGATGCCGAGCGTCGCCGACAGGACGCCGGGCATCGTCTCGGTCAGGACGCGCAGGCCACCCGGCAGCTCGGTGCGCTCCACCCGGCCGCCGACCTCGTCGAGGTCGAGCAGCTCGGTCTGCCCGACGGGAGCCGGGGCGGGTGCTGCTGCACCCGCCCCGGCTCCCTGCATGTCAGACGTCGTCACTCAGCCGCGGGCGCAGGGGCCTCGGCCGGGACGTCGGCACCGCCGGTGTCGCCCTCGGCGACCGGCACGAGGCTGATCTTGCCGCGGGCGTCGATGTCGGTGATCTCCACCTGCATCTTGTCGCCGACGTTCGCGACGTCCTCGACCTTGCCGATGCGCTTGCCGCCACCCAGCTTGCTGATGTGCACCAGGCCGTCGCGGCCGGGCAGCAGGGAGACGAAGGCGCCGAACGGCGTGGTCTTGACGACCGTGCCGAGGAAGCGCTCGCCGACCTTGGGCAGCGTCGGGTTGGCGATGGCGTTGATCCGGTCCACCGCGGCCTGGGCCGAGGGGCCGTCGGACGCGCCGACGTAGATCGTGCCGTCGTCCTCGATGGTGATGTCGGCGCCGGTCTCGTCCTGGATCGCGTTGATCATCTGGCCCTTGGGGCCGATGACCGCGCCGATCTTGTCGACCGGGATGCGCACCGTGGTGACCCGCGGGGCGTAGGGGCTCATTTCGTCGGGGCCGTCGATGGCCTCGCCCATGACGTCGAGGATGTGCAGCCGGGCCGCGCGGGCCTGGGTCAGCGCACCGGCGAGGACGTCGGAGGGGATGCCGTCGAGCTTCGTGTCCAGCTGGAGGGCCGTGACGAAGTCCTTGGTGCCGGCGACCTTGAAGTCCATGTCACCGAACGCGTCCTCGGCGCCGAGGATGTCGGTCAGCGCGACGTACTCGGTCTTCCCGTCGACCTCGTCGGACACCAGGCCCATGGCGATGCCGGCGACGGGCGCCTTGAGCGGCACGCCGGCGTTGAGCAGCGCCAGCGTCGAGGCGCAGACCGAGCCCATGGACGTCGAGCCGTTGGAGCCGAGCGCCTCCGACACCTGCCGGATGGCGTAGGGGAACTCTTCGCGGTCGGGCAGGACCGGAACCAGCGCACGCTCGGCGAGCGCACCGTGGCCGATCTCGCGGCGCTTGGGCGAACCCACGCGGCCGGTCTCACCGGTCGAGTACGGCGGGAAGTTGTAGTTGTGCATGTAGCGCTTGCGGTTGACCGGCGACAGCGTGTCCAGCTGCTGCTCCATGCGGAGCATGTTCAGCGTGGTGACGCCCAGGATCTGGGTCTCGCCGCGCTCGAACAGCGCCGAGCCGTGCACCCGCGGGATGACCTCGACCTCGGCCGACAGCGGCCGGATGTCGGTGAGGCCACGGCCGTCGATGCGGACCTTGTCGCGCAGGATGCGCTGGCGGACGACCTTCTTGGTCAGCGCGCGGAAGGCGCCGGAGATCTCCTTCTCGCGGCCCTCGAACTGGCCGGCCAGGGCGGCCTTGACCTCGTCCTTGAGCGCGTCGGTGGCGTCCTCGCGCTCGTGCTTGCCGGCGATCTGCTGGGCCTGGGCCAGCTTGTCGCCGACCTGCGCCTCGACGGCGGCGTAGACGTCGTCCTGGTAGTCCAGGAAGCGGGGGAACTCGGCGACCGGCTTGGCGGCCTTCTCGGCGACGGCGGCCTGCGCCTCGCACAGCGCCTTGATGAAGGGCTTGGCGGCCTCGAGGCCCTGGGCCACGACCTCCTCGGTCGGAGCGGGGGCGCCACCGGCGACGAGCTGGATGGTCTTCTCGGTGGCCTCGGCCTCGACCATCATGATCGCGACGTCACCGTCGGGCAGCACGCGGCCGGCCACGACCATGTCGAAGACGGCGTCCTCGAGCTCGGCGTGGGTGGGGAAGCCGACCCACTGGCCGTTGATCAGCGCGACGCGGGTGCCGCCGACCGGGCCGGAGAACGGCAGGCCGGACAGCTGGGTGGACGCCGAGGCGCCGTTGATCGCGAGCACGTCGTAGAGGTGCTCGGGGTCCAGCGACATGACCGTGATGACGACCTGGACCTCGTTGCGCAGGCCCTTGGCGAAGGTCGGGCGCAGCGGGCGGTCGATCAGACGGCAGGTGAGGATCGCGTCCTCTGACGGCCGGCCCTCGCGACGGAAGAACGAGCCGGGGATGCGCCCGGCGGCGTACATCCGCTCCTCGACGTCGACGGTCAGCGGGAAGAAGTCGAACTGCTCCTTCGGCTGACGGCCGGCCGTGGTGGCCGAGAGCAGCATGGTGTCGCCCATGGTGACGACGACGGAGCCGGCGGCCTGACGGGCGAGCCGGCCGGTCTCGAAGGTGACGCTGCGGCTGCCGAAGCTGCCGTTGTCGATGACCGCGGTGGCGGTGGTGACGCCGTCCTCGGCG
This sequence comes from Blastococcus colisei, assembly GCF_006717095.1. Lineage (NCBI taxonomy): Bacteria > Bacillati > Actinomycetota > Actinomycetes > Geodermatophilales > Geodermatophilaceae > Blastococcus > Blastococcus colisei. The sequence continues at coordinate 1,335,326 of NZ_VFQE01000001.1, read as the reverse complement.
TCGAACTCAGCGGTGATGGTGGGTGCGGACACGTGTCCTTCTCTCTTCTTCGTCGCAGCGGCCTCGTGCCGACCTGCGACTCCTCTGACGGCCAGTCCTCTGACGGATGCCGTCCTGCGTCCGGGGCGACCGGTGCTCGATCGAAGCCCTCGGGCGGTGCCGTTCCCCGCTCGGGGGAAACCGATACGTCCCGGGAGCCACTACCGAGGACCGGCCCTACGGGGACGCGTCCGGCGGCTGGCCGGTTTCTCCGCGCACGGCGGGTGCCGCACACGGAAGGGGACCGTCCGGATTGTTCCCGGAACGGCCCCCTCGTGGTGCCTAGCGGCGCAGACCCAGCCGCCCGATGAGCGACCGGTAACGGTTGATGTCCGTCTTGGCCAGGTAGTTCAGCAGACGGCGGCGGCGACCGACCAGCAGGAGCAGCCCCCGCCGGCTGTGGTGGTCGTGCTTGTGCATCTTGAGGTGCTCGGTGAGGTCGGTGATCCGCTTGGTCAGCATCGCGACCTGCACCTCGGGCGAGCCGGTGTCGTTCTCGACCGTGGCGTACTCGGTCATGATCTGCTTCTTGAGCGCGCTGTCGAGCGCCATGGTTCGCCTCCGGGGCGGGTCACGTGTGGCCCCCGGTCTGGGTCACGGGGGCAGATTTCACACACGCCGGTCACCCGACGTCACCCCCCAGGCTACATGCCGAGGATCCGGCGGGCGTCGGCGACGTCCTTGTCCATGGCGACCACCAGCGCCGCGACATCCGGGAAGGAGGCCATCGGCCGCAGCCGCTGGACGAACTCGACTCCGACGTGCTCGCCGTAGAGATCGCCCTCGTAGTCGAGCACGTAGGCCTCGACCGTCCGCCGGCTGCCCTGGAAGGTGGGGTTGGTGCCGACGGAAATGGCCGCCGGGTACCGCTCACGGCTGCTTCCGCTGCGCGGATCCCGCGTGACGAGGTGGCCCGCATAGACGCCGTCGGCGGGGATCGCCGTGAACGGCGGGGTCTCCACGTTCGCCGTCGGGTAGCCGAGGTCCCTGCCCCGCCGGTCACCACGGACGACGACGCCGTCGACGCGGTGCGACCGTCCCAGCGCCCGGGCGGCCGACACCATGTCGCCCGCCGCCACGCAGGCACGGATGTACGTGGAGGAGATGGTCACGGTGTCGGTCTGGGAGCCGTCGTCGGACGTGTCCTCGGCGAGCGCCACTCCCTCGACCGCGAAACCGAACCGCCGTCCCTCGACGGTGAGCGTCTCGACGGTGCCCGCCGCCCGGTGGCCGTAGGTGAAGTTCTCGCCCACCACGACCTGCGCGGCATGCAGGTGCTCCACGAGGACGGTGTGGGTGAACGTCTCCGGCGAGAGGCGCATGAACTCCTGCGTGAACGGCAGCACGCACATCGCATCGACACCGAGCTCGGCGACCAGCTCCGCCTTGCGGTCCATCGAGGTGAGGATCGCCGGGTGGGATCCGGGCCGGACCACCTCGGCCGGGTGGGGATCGAAGGTCAGCAGCAGACACGGCCGACGCATCGCCCGGGCCCGGTCGACCGCGGCGCCGATCAGCTTCTGGTGCCCCCGGTGGACGCCGTCGTACATGCCGACCGTGACCACGGTCCGGCCGAGGTCACCGGGGGTGGACTCCAGCCCACGCCAGCGCAGCACGCGACAGCTCGTCCGCGTCGCTCAGGCGATCCGGTGCAGCCAGCCGTGGGTGTCGGCCACCCGCCCGTGCTGGATGTCCAGGAGGGACTCGCGCAGCGCCATGGTCAGCGTCCCCGGGACGCCGGCACCGACCAGGAAGTCGCCGGTGCGGGCCTTGGCCTCGCCGAGCGGGGTGATCACCGCGGCCGTCCCGCAGGCGAAGGTCTCGGTGATCACGCCGTCGGTCACGCCGCTGCGCCACTCGTCGAGAGTGACCTTCCGCTCGGTCACCCGGTGCCCCATGTCCCGGGCGAGGGTGATCAGCGAGTCGCGGGTGATGCCGGGCAGCAGGGTGCCGGAGAGCTCCGGCGTGACCAGCTCGGCGTCCGCGCCGGAGCCGAGGACGAAGAACAGGTTCATCCCGCCCAGCTCCTCGATGTACTTCTTCTCCACGGCGTCGAGGTAGACCACCTGGTCGCAGCCGAGCGCGCTGGCCTGCTGCTGAGGCAGCAGGCTGGCCGCGTAGTTGCCGGCGCACTTGACGTCGCCGGTGCCACCCGGGGCGGCCCGGACGTAGTCCTCGGAGACGTAGACCGAGACCGGCTGGACCCCGCGCGGGAAGTACGCGCCGGCCGGGCTGGCGATGATCAGGAACAGGTACTCGTGCGCCGGCCGGACGCCGAGGAAGGACTCGACCGCGAGCTGGTAGGGCCGCAGGTACAGGGTCTGGTCGGGACCGGTCGGAACCCAGTCGCGGTCGGCGTCGACCAGCGCATCGACGCCGGCGAGGAACGCCTGCTCGGGCACCGGGGGCATCGCCAGCCGTTCGGCGCTGCGCACGAAGCGGGCAGCATTGGCCTCCGGGCGGAAGGTTGCGACGGTGCCGTCGGGCTGGGCGTAGGCCTTGAGCCCTTCGAAGATCGACTGCGCGTAGTGCAGTGCCGCCGCGCCCGGGTCGAGCTGCAGGGGGGCATACCGGGTGAGCCGCGCGTCGTACCAGCCCCGACCGACCTCGTAGCGGGCCACGAACATGTGGTCGGTGAAATGCCGCCCGAACCCCGGATCGGCAAGGATTCCCGCGCGCTCGGCGGCCGGGCGACGCGTCACGTCCTCCACCACGAGCGGCACGCCGTCGGTGAACATCCGCGAGGAGGTACGGCTGTCGGCGAGCGTGTCGGTCATGGCTCCCACCTGCGTGTGCGAAGGATCGGCGCCGCCCCCTGCGGGCGGGGCGGTGCCGCCACACTAGCTGGCGGTCACACCTGGTTCTCCTGGCCGGCGTGCGGCCCGGCGGACTCGAGCACCTCGTAGGACCACAGGTGGTGGGAATCCGACGCGGCCGGCGCGAGGGTGTCCCCTCCCCCGTCGTGGGCGCGGTCGAAGTCCTGCCCCGACTGCCAGGCCTGGTAGTCCTCCTCGCTGCTCCACCGGGTGTAGACCAGGTACTGATCGGTGCCCTCGAGGGGCCGCAGCAGCTCGAACCACTCGAATCCGGGGGTCTTCTCGACGGCCCCGGCGCGGCCCCGGAAGCGCTCCTCGAAACGCTCCTGCTTGTCCTTCGGAACCGTGATCGCGTTGATCTTGACGACGCTCATGGCCCTCCCCTTCCCGACCCGCGCCACGATCAATCGCGCATGCTGGTGCAGTGGACGTACAACGCACCGCCGACCTGGGATTCGCCCGACTCGATCTGGACCGGGCCGAGCGAACCGGCACCCCCGAGGTCGTCTACGCCGCCGGCAAGACGCCGGCCCAGACCGTCGCCTGCCTGGCGGCCCTCCTCGAGGGCGGCGCCTCGCCGGCCTGGGCGACCCGTGTGGACGACGTCACGGCGGGGGCGATCCTCCAGCGGTGGCCGGAGGCGGTCGTGGACGTCGACGCACGGTGCGCCTTCGTGGGCGACCTCCCGGCGCCGGTCGGCGACGTCCTGGTCCTCACCGCCGGGACGTCGGACGGGCCGGTCGCCGCCGAGGTCGCGGCCACCCTCGCGGCGAGCGGGGTGGGCTGCACGCGGGTGGACGACGTCGGCGTGGCCGGGGTGCACCGCGTGCTCGCGGTCGCCCCGGACGTCGCCGCGGCCGATGCGGTCGTCGTCGTCGCGGGCATGGACGGGGCCCTGCCGAGCGTGGTGGCCGGCCTGACCGACCGCCTCGTCGTCGCCGTGCCCACGTCGGTGGGTTACGGCGCGGCGTTCGAGGGCCTGGCCGCGCTGCTGACGATGCTCACCGCCTGCGCGCCTGGCGTGCTCGTGGTCAACATCGACAACGGCTTCGGCGCGGGCGTGGCGGCCGCCCGCATCGCCCGGTCGGCCCAGCGGTAGCGCAGGAGATCAGCGGTAGCGGACCGGGTCGGGCAGGAGCTCGTTCATCGATCCCGACCGGAAGCCGCGCGGGTCCAGCTCCACCCGGGCGAAGCCCGGGACGGCGGCGGCCAGATCGATGCCGTCGGCGACGGCGGCCACCAGCACCGCGTCGACCTCCACCCGGGCGACGTCGCCGCCCAGGTCGCGCACCCGCAGGTCGCGGACCGGCAGTCCGGCGCCGGTCAGGGCATCCCGCAGCGCGCCCTCGGCGCGTTCCACCCGGGCCAGTCCCTCCGCTGTCACGGGGACGCCGTAGGCGATCCGGCTGGCCAGGCAGGCGGCGGCCGGCTTGTCGGCCAGCGGCAGCTCCCAGCGGCGGGCCGCGGCCCGGACGTCGTCCTTGGTCATGCCGGCGCGGGCCAGCGGCGCCCAGGCTCCGCGCTCGGCGGCGGCCCGGATCCCCGGCCGGAAGCCGGCCCGCAGGTCGTCGGCGTTGGTGCCGGTGACCACGTCCACGATGCCGAGGCGCGCGGCCAGCGGAGCGAGGACGTCGACCAGCTCGGCCTTGCAGAACGCGCACCGGTCGCCGGCGTTGGCCCGGTAGCCCGCGCGGGAGAGCTCGTCGGTGCGGGGAAGCTCGTGCCGGACACCCAGCGACCCGGCGAAGCCCGACGCCTCGTCGCGCTCGGACGCCGGCAGGCTCGGCGACACGGCCGTGGCGGCGACGACCCGGTCGGCCCCCAGCACACGGACGGCCGCGGCCAGGACGACGCCGGAGTCCACCCCGCCCGAGAAGGCGACGAGCACGCCCGGGAGCGGCCGGAGCTCGGCGTCGAGCGCGGCGAGGCGGTCGTCGAGAGTGCTCACGTGCGGCAGGTTCTCACGCCGGCGGGAAGCCGACGGCCACCCGCGCGGTCGTGCCGGCGTCCTCCAGCAGGGCGACCAGCCGCCCCTCGGGATCGACGGCGGCGTGCAGGCCGGCCGCGCCGGTGGCCGGGACCCGCTGCCCGTAGCCCAGCGCCCGGGACTCCTCGGCGGTGACCGTCCGCGTCGGGAAGACCGTGGTGGCGGCCTGCGTCAGCGGCAGGAACCCCTCCCCTCCCCCGGCGGCCAGCGCCGCGCCGGCCTCCTCGACCGGGGCCGCGCGCTCGACGGAGAACGGGCCGGACGCGGTGCGGCGCAGCACGGTGAGGTGGCCGCCCACGCCGAGCGCCGCGCCTGCGTCGCGGGCGATGGCACGGATGTACGTGCCGGCCGTGCACGACACCGTCACCGTGACGTCCACGAGCTCCGGCGTCGGCCGCTCGACGCGGTACACGTCGAGCCGGTGCACGGTGACCGACCGCGGCGCCAGCTCGACCGCCTCCCCGGCGCGCACCCGGTCGTAGGAGCGACGACCCTCGACCTTGACCGCGCTCACCGACGAGGGCACCTGCTGCAGCGGGCCGGTCTGGGCCGCCAGGGCCGCGCGGATCGCGACGTCGTCGAGGTGCGCGGCGGAGGTCGTGGCGAGCACCTCGCCCTCGCGGTCGTCGGTGACCGTCGTCTGCCCGAGCCGGATCGTCGCCTCGTAGGTCTTGTCGTGGCCTCCGACGTACCCGAGCAGCCGGGTCGCGGCGCCGACGCCGAGCACGAGCAGCCCCGTGGCCATGGGGTCCAGCGTCCCGGCGTGGCCCACCTTGCGGACCGACAGCACCCGCCGAGCGCGGGCCACGACATCGTGCGAGGTCATGCCACCCGCCTTGTCGACCAGCAGCAGGCCGGGAGGGACGTCGGCGTCCGGTGCGCGCGGGCTCACGCGCCCACCGTTGCAGGCGCGCTCAGCCAGCGGTCACCGGCCACCCGGAGCAGGACGCCGGCCAGCCGCAGGCCGATGAACAGGCACAACCCCGTCCACACCCCCGCCAGGCCCCAGTCCATCGGGCCGGACAGGAGCGACAGCGGCAGGAACCCGACCACCGCCGAGCCGATCGTGACGGTGCGCAGATATCCGACGTCCCCGGCCCCCATCAGGACACCGTCGAGTGCGAACACGACGCCGGCCAGGGGTTGCATGCCGGCCAGGAACCACCACACGACCTCGGCCTGACCGAGGACGGCGGGGTCGTCGGTGAACAGCGGCAGGAGCACGTCGCGGAGCGCGAGGAGGGCGGCCCCGACCAGCACGCCGGTGGCCAGACCCCACAGGACGACGCGGGAGGCGGTGGCGCGCGCCTCCGCCGGGCGGTTCCCGCCGAGCGCTTGCCCCACCAGCGTCTGGGCGGCGATGGCGTAGGCGTCGAGTACCAGGGCGAGGAAGAAGAAGAGCTGCAGGGCAATCTGGTGGGCCCCCAGCGACGCGGTGCCGGCGCGGGCGGCGACCCCGGCGGCGACGAGGAACGACAGCTGCAGCACCGCGGCACGCAGCAGCAGATCCCGACCGATGACCAGCTGGGTCCGCAAGGCCCCCGGGCGTGGCCGCCAGGCCGCTTCCTCCAGGACGAGCGCACGGACGAACAGCACGGCCGTCAGCGTCTGGCCGGCGACGTTCGCGACGGCGGAGCCGACCAGTCCGAGACCGGCCGGGTACACGAGCAGCGGACAGAGGACGAGGCTGAGCAGGCTGCCGGCGAGGACGTAGCGGACCGGGCGTCGTAGCTCCTGCACGCCGCGCAGCCAGCCGTTGCCGGCCAGCGAGATCAGCAGCAGGGGCGCGCCCAGGGAGGCGACGCGCAGCCATTGCTCGCCCGCCTCGGCGACCGGTCCCGGCCCGCCGGCCAGCAGACGGGTGAGCGGACCGGCGAGGACCTGGAACAGCAGGAGGACCGCGAGCCCCAGCACGAGCGCGAGCCAGGTGGCCTGGACCCCCTCGGCGACGGCGCCGTGCCGGTCGCCGGCTCCCGCTCGGCGCGCGGCCCGGGCGGTGGTGCCGTACGCGAGGAAGTTGAGCAGCGCTGCCGCCCAGGCGAGCAGCCCACCGCCGACGGCCAGCCCGCCGAGCGGAACGGTGCCGAGGTTGCCCACGACCGCGGTGTCGACGAGCAGGTACAGCGGCTCCGCCGCCAGGACGACGAGGGCCGGCAGCGCGAGAGAGAGGACGGAGCGCGGTGCTCGCTCGACTGGCCGCGTCATGCGGTCAGGCGGACAGCTCGGCCCGTAGCGCCTCGATCGTCTTCTCCCGATCGAGGTAGGAGCTGTAGCCGGCGGCGAGGACGTGCCCGCCACCGCCGAGCGCCATGGCCACGCGGGCCACGTCGGTCGCTCCCCGCGACCGGAGGGACACCGACCAGGACCCGTCGTCCTGACCCTTGAGGACGCAGGCCACGTCGGCCTCCTCGGTGGCACGCACCACGTCGACCAGTGCCTCGAGCAGTTCACCGGGCAGGCCGTGCTCGGCCGCCTCGGCGGTACTGGACCAGGTCCACACCAGGCCGGCGCCGACGTCGGTCTCGAGGACGGCGCGACCGGTGACCACCGACAGCAGCCCCAGCCAGCCGAAGGGTGCCGTGTCGAACAGGCGCCGGCTGATGTCGGAGTGGTCGATGCCGGTCGCCAGCAGCCGGGCGGCCAGCTCGTGGGTCTCCGGGCGGGTGTTGCCGAAGCGGAAGGAGCCCGTGTCGGCAGCCAGACCGGCGTAGAGCAGGGTCGCCAGCTGGGCGTCCAGGGCAACGCCGAGCTCGTCGAGGAGGCCGGCGACCAGCGTGACGGTGGCGGGAGCCGCGCCGTCGACCAGTCGCACGTCGCCGAAGCCGGGATTGCTGGCGTGGTGGTCGACGACCACGGAGGTACCCGCGTCGTCGAGCAGCACGGCCAGCTCGCCCAGGCGACCGGGCGAGGCCGCGTCCAGGCTGACGAACACGTCGGGCGAGGACGGGACGGTCGACGACGGGACGAGCCCCTCGGCGCCGGGCAGCCAGCCGAGCGACACCGGCAGCGTGAAGGGATTCGGGAAGGTGACGAGGACGCGCGCGCCCCGGCGTCGCAGACCCTCGGCGAGGGCCAGCGTGCTGCCCAGCGCGTCCGCGTCGGGCTGCACGTGCCCCGAGAGGACGACGGTCGCGCGTGCGTCGGCCGCTTCGGCCAGCACGGAGGCGGCGGTGCGAAGCGGGGAGTCAACCGCACGTCGTGAGGTGATCGTCACGCCGATCAGACGTCCGGTCCGGGGTCGGAGACCGGCGGGGCGTTCTGCTCCTCGGTGACCGAGCCCCCGCCCACCGGGTACGTCGAGCCGTCGCTGGGCTCGTCGGCGGTGATGCTCGGGGCGTCGCCCAGCTGGCCGTGCTTGCCACCGTCGGTGGGGTCTCCGGCGTCGGGGACTTCGTGACCGCCCAGGACAGATCTCCCCTGGCCCTCGTCGGGCTCGTGCGGATCCGGGTCGTTCTCACTCACGACGCACTCCTGGTGGTGGCGGGATCGTCGGAACTGTCATCGGCAGTGTCCGACCCGACCGTGCCCTCGCCGTCGTCGTCCTCGTCGTCGTCCTCGGCCGGCTTCCTGTACGGGTCGGCCTCGCCCGCGTACTGGGCGCCCTCCCGCGCGCGGGCGAGCTCGGCGTCGGCGTGTCGCGCCCGCTCGAGCGCCTCCTCCAGCTCCCGCGCGGTGTCGGGGACGATGTCGGCGACGAAGGTCAGCGTCGGCACGAACTTGATGCCGGTCTGCTTGCCGACGGTGGAGCGGAGCACGCCGGTGGCGCTGGTGAGGGCCGCGGCGGAGTCGGCGATCTGGGTCTCGTCGCCGTAGACGGTGTAGAAGACCGTGGCCTCGCGGAGGTCACCGGTCACCCGGGCGTCGGTGACGGTCACCATGCCCAGGCGGGGGTCCTTGATCTGCGTCTCGATCGCGGCGGAGACGATCTGACGGATGCGCACCGCCAGCTTGCGGGCGCGGGCCGGATCGGCCATCGGACCTCCTCGGAGAGGGGTGCCGGTCCCATGTCGTGGACCGGGCACCGTCGGGCAGGACGGAGCGGGCGGCTCAGTCGTCGTCGGTGTCGCTGAAGAGCTGACGATGCGTCGACAGCAGCGTCACCTCCGGCCGCTCGGCGAGCAACCGCTCGCAGGCGTCGAGGACGTCGGTCACCTGTCCGGCGTCCCCCGCGACGGTGGCGACGCCGACCTGCACGCGGCGGTGCAGGTCCTGGTCCCCCACCTCCGCGGCGGCCACGGCGAACCGGCGCCGCAGCTCGGCCACGATCGGCCGCACCGCGGCGCGCTTGCCCTTGAGCGAGTGGACGTCGCCCAGCAGCAGGTCAGCGGTCAGCGTTCCGGTGAACACGCCGACCCCTTCCCCGTTCCCGCTGCCGGGCGACGTCGGCCCCGTCCCGCCCCCGCCGCCGGCGTGCGGACGGCGGGGGCAGGGGGAACTTCCTCAGCTGCGCGGGATCTCGCGCATCTCGAAGGTCTCGATCACGTCGTCGACCTTGATGTCGTTGAACGACCCCAGGCCGATACCGCACTCGTAGCCCTCGCGGACCTCGGTCGCGTCGTCCTTGAACCGGCGGAGCGACTCCACCGACAGGTTGTCGGCGACCACGGCACCGTCGCGCATGAGCCGGGCCTTCGAGTTGCGGACGATCGTGCCGCTGCGGACCAGCGAACCGGCGACGTTGCCGATCTTCGGCACCCGGAAGACCTCGCGGACCTCCGCCGTGCCGAGCTGGACCTCCTCGTAGACGGGCTTGAGCATCCCCTTGAGCGCGGCCTCGATCTCGTCGATGGCCTGGTAGATGACCGTGTAGTACCGGACGTCCACCCCCTCGCGGTTGGCGAGCTCGGTGGCCTGGCCCTCGGCCCGGACGTTGAAGCCCAGGACGATGACGTCGTCGGCCAGCGCCAGGTCGATGTCGCTCTTGGTGATCCCACCGACGCCGCGGTGGATGACCCGCAGCGAGATGTCGTCGTCGACCTCGATCTTCATCAGCGCCTCTTCGAGCGCCTCGACGGTGCCCGAGTTGTCGCCCTTGATGATCAGGTTGAGCTGACGGGTCTCCTTGAGCGCGGCGTCGAGGTCCTCGAGGCTGATCCGCTTGCGCATGGAGGCGTTCTGCGCGTTGCGGATGCGGGCCTGGCGGCGGTCGGCGATCTGCCGTGCCACCCGGTCCTCCTCGACGACCAGGAAGGTGTCACCGGCGCGCGGCACGGAGGTCAGGCCGACGACCTGGACCGGACGCGCGGGCAGGGCCTCTTTGAGCTTGTTGCCGTGCTCGTCGAGCAGCGACCGGACGCGTCCGTAGGCGTCGCCGGCCACGATCGAGTCGCCCTGGCGCAGCGTGCCGCGCTGGACCAGCACCGTGGCGACAGGGCCGCGGCCCTTGTCCAGCTTGCCCTCGATGACCACACCCTGCGGGTCCTGCTCGGTGTTCGCGCGCAGGTCCAACGAGGCATCCGCGGTGAGCAGGATCGCCGTCGTCAGGTCACCCAGACCCTGCCGGGTGATCGCCGAGACGTCGACGAACATCGTGTCGCCGCCGTACTCCTCGGCGACGAGGCCGTACTCGGTGAGCTGCTGGCGGATCTTGGCGGGGTTGGCCCCCTCCTTGTCCACCTTGTTCACCGCGACCACGATCGGCACCTCGGCGGCCTGGGCGTGGTTGAGCGCCTCGACCGTCTGTGGCATGACGCCGTCGTCGGCCGCGACGACCAGGACGACGATGTCGGTGACCTTCGCGCCACGGGCACGCATCGCGGTGAACGACTCGTGACCCGGGGTGTCGATGAAGGTGATCGGCCGCTCGTTGTGCTCCAGCTCGGTGACGATCTGGTATGCGCCGATGTGCTGGGTGATGCCGCCGGCCTCCTTCGACACCACGTTGGCGTGCCGCAGGGCGTCGAGCAGCTTGGTCTTCCCGTGGTCGACGTGACCCATGACGGTCACCACCGGCGGGCGGGACGACCAGTCCTCCTCGTCACCCTCCTCGTCACCGAAGGTGAGGTCGAAGGTCTCGAGCAGCTCGCGGTCCTCGTCCTCGGGGCTGACGACCTGGATGACCCAGTCGATCTCGGCACCGAGAAGCTGCAACGTGTCGTCGTTGACCGACTGCGTCGCGGTGACCATCTCGCCCAGGTGGAACAGGGCGGTGACCAGGGCTGCGGGCTGAGCGTTGATCTTCTCGGCGAGGTCGGTCAGGGACGCACCCCGCGGCAGCCGGACGGTCTGCCCGTTGCCGCGCGGCAGCGAGACGCCGCCCATGCTGGGCGCCGCCATCGAGTCGAATTCCTGACGACGCTGCTTCTTGCTCTTGCGACCGCGGACCGGACCGCGTCCGCCGGGACGGCCGAAGGCACCGGCAGTACCGGCACCCGAGCCACCGCGGCCACGGCCACGACCGCCACCACCGCCCCGGAAGCCGCCACCGGCCGGAGCGCCGGCGCCAGGAGCACCGCCGCCGCCACCGGGACGGAAGCCACCGCCGCCGCCGCCACCGGGACCGCCCGGGCGGCCACGGCCGCCGGGACCGCCGGGACCACCGGGACCGCCGCCGGGACGACCGCCACCGGCCGGCCGGCCGGGCATCATGCCCGGCGACGGACGCTGCGGCATCATCCCCGGGTTGGGACGCGGACCACCGGGGCCGGCGGCCGGACGGGGGCCGCCGGCACCGGGAGCGGGACGCGGACCACCGGGACCGGGGCGGGGACCGCCCGGACCGGCCGCCGGACGCGGGGCACCGGGCGCCGGACGCGCGCCCGGGGCGCCGGGCGCAGCCGGGCCGGGACGAGCCGGGGCGCCGGGTGCCGGCGGTCGGGGCGTGCTGCTGAACGGGTTGTTGCCCGGACGCGGTGCCGGACGGGGGCCGGGGCGGGGACCGGCACCACCCGGAGCCGAGCCACCGGGAGCGGCGGGAGCGGCGGGAGCGGCGGGCGCGGCCCCGCCGGCCGCAGCGGGCCGGGGTGTGGCCGGTCGCGGGGTGGCCGGCTGCTGGGTCGGAGCGCTCGCGGCCGGAGCCTGAGGCGCAGGAGCGGCCGGACGCGGCCCGGGTGCGGCCGGTCGGGCCACGGGAGCGGCGGGGGCAGCGGGAGCGGGAGCAGCCGCGGCCGGGGCCGGGGCCACGGGAGCAGATGCCGCCGGGGCAGCCGGAGCGGGCGCGCTGGGACGCGCGGTCGGCTTGGGGGCCGCCGCGCCGTTGCCGCCGCCGGTGGTGCTGCCGAGGGCCTCACGCAGCCGTCGGGCCACGGGGGCCTCGACGGTGGAGGACGCGGACTTCACGAACTCGCCCTGCTCCTTGAGCTTGGCGAGCACGGTCTTGCTGTCGACACCGAACTCCTTGGCGAGTTCGTGTACGCGGGCTTTGCCTGGCACGGGTCTCCTCTTTGTGAGGCCGGCGGCTTGCCCGCTCGACCTCGTCGTTAGTGGCGCATGGTCATCGTGAGAACTTCACGGCTGAGTCATCCGACTTGCGTCCTGTCGACATGCGGACCGGCCTGGTGCCGATCCGACGTGGAACTGCTGGTGACCGCGCCCGCAGCGTTACCGCGGTGCTCCACCTCTGTGATTCTGCCCGTCCGGGCCCGCGCCCCCGCGGCTTCCGACGAGGAGCCGAGGACGTGGTCCCGGAGCAGACCGACCTCCAACGAGCCGCCGGCGTCTCCGGGGAGACGTAGCGCCCGGCTGAAGGCCCGGCGTCGCTCCGCTGCGTTCAGGCACTCCGGTGTGGGGTGCAGCGACGCCCCCCTTCCGGGGAGCCGCCGCCGGGGATCCGGGACCAGGGCCCCGGAACGCACGACGACACGCAGCAGGTAGCTGGCCGGAGCGCGTTGCCGGCACCCCACGCAGGTGCGGACCGGTTTCGACGTTTCGACCACCCTGCACTCTAGCGCGTGGCGGGGCCGGGATGTTCCGCGCGTCGGGGCGGCGGGCGGTGCGCCGGGGGCCGATGGGCGGGTGGACGGCCTTCAGCGCCCGCGGGAGCGCCGGAACGCAGCGGCGGACGACCCACCCCGGGAGAGGGAGTCGCCGTGTCGTCGTCGGGCTGCGCGTCGCTGCGGATGTCGATCCGGCACCCGGTCAGCCGCGCGGCCAGGCGGGCGTTCTGGCCCTCCTTGCCGATCGCCAGCGACAGCTGGAAGTCCGGGACGATCACCCGGACCGCCTTGGCCTGCGGATCGACGACCCGTGCACTGTTCACCCGCGCGGGGCTCAGCGCCGAGGCGACGAACGTCGCCGGATCCTCGGACCAGTCGACGATGTCGATCTTCTCGCCGTGCAGCTCGCTCATGACGTTGCGCACGCGCTGACCCATCGGGCCGATGCAGGCGCCCTTCGGGTTGAGCCCGGAGACCTTCGTCCGGACGGCGATCTTCGAGCGGTGACCGGCCTCACGGGCGACCGCCACGATCTCGACGCTGCCGTCGGCGATCTCGGGGACCTCGAGGGCGAAGAGCTTGCGCACCAGGTGCGGGTGCGTGCGCGAGACGGTGACCTGGGGTCCCCGGAACGTGCGGGCGACGGACACCACGTAGGCCTTGATCCGACTGCCGTGCGTGTACTCCTCGCCGGGCACCTGCTCGGCCTGCGGCAGGACCGCCTCGACCTTGCCGATGTCGATGAGCACCGTGCCCTGCACGTTGCGGCGGTCGTGCGCCTGCACGATGCCGCTGACGATGTCGCCCTCCTTGCCGGCGTACTCGCCGAAGGTCTGCTCGTGCTCGGCGTCGCGCAGCCGCTGGACGATGACCTGCTTGGCGGTGCTGGCCGCGATCCGGCCGAAGTCGGTCGGGGTGTCGTCCCACTCGCGGACGACCTCGCCGTCGGGGCCGAGCTCCTGGGCGAGCACCGCGACCTCGCCGCTCTTGCGGTCGACGTGGACGCGGACGTGCTTGGCCGCGCCGTCGGCGTGCCGGTAGGCGGTCACCAGCGCGGACTCGATCGCCTCGATCACCGTGTCGGCGGGAATGCCCTTCTCCCGCTCCACCGCCTTGAGCGCGGTGACGTCGATGTTCACTGTGCTCCTCCTCGCGCCCGCGACGCGTCGCCGTGCTCGGCGCCGTCGTGCAGGTCGTCGTCGTCCACGTCGTCGTGCAGGTCGTCGTCGTCCACGTCGTCGTGCAGGTCGTCGTCGGGGGCTGCGCCGCCCCCCTGCCCGCCGCGCCCGAACTCCACCTGCACCCGTCCGCTGCCGAGCTCCGCCCAGGGCACCTCGCGCGGCGTGGGCGCCTTCTTCTTCGCACCCGGCCTGCCCTGCGCCTCGACGGCCAGGGTCACCCCGGCCGCCTCCACAGCGACGACCCGGCCGGTGACCTCATGCGCGTGGCCGGCCGGACCGACGGCGACGGTCACCAGGCGGCCGGTGTTGCGCCGCCAGTGCCGCTGCTCGGTCAAGGGGCGGTCCACGCCCGGGCTGGTCACCTCCAGCACGTAGGGCGTGCGGCCCATGCCGTCGTCGTTCTGGTCGAGCACCTCCGAGACCGCCCGGCTGACCTCGGCGACGTCGTCGAGGGTCACGCCCTGATCCCGGTCGACGACGACCCGGACGACGCTGCGTCGGCCGGCCGGGGTCACGACCAACTCCTCCAGGTCGTACCCGGCCGCAGCGACGACGGGCTCTATCCATCCGGCCAGCCGGGCGGTCGCCGGATCCGTGCGCTGGGTGCCGTGAGAGGTGGACACGGTCTCCTTCTCCGGGCTCGAGCGGCCGCCTCGTGCGGAACGCACTACCCCGCCGACCGGGCGCGCACCGGCCGTCGGCGCAGGTCGGGCCCGGGTGGAGGGGAAGAGGTCAGGCTACCGCCCCACGGACCGCCGTCCGACCACGCACCGGAGACCGGTCCTGGGGACCGAGGGGTGCACGGGACGGACGCGGACGCGCCTGGTCGCACTACCGACCCCGGGGCGTCCCGACTGCGAGAATGGCCGTGATGTCTCCTCCGCTCCCCTCCGGCCCTCCGGGCTTCTCCCGGCGCACCCTGCTGGCGGCCTCCGCTGCGGGGCTGGCGGTCCTCGCGACCGGGTGCACCTCGTCGTCGGCGGACGAGCGGGAGAAGGTCACCGGCCGGCAGGCCGACGAGCTGAGCGCTCAGGTCGCGGTGCAGGAGACCGTGGTGTCGGCCTTCGTCGCGGCGGCTGCCGCCGATCCGGCACTGGCCGCAGAGGTGGCCGAACTCGCCGCCCAGGCCGACGAGCAGCTGAGCCGCCTGCGGGCCGCTGCCCCCGGGAGCTCGACGTCCGCGGCTCCGTCGTCCGGCGGGGCACCAGCGGCCCCGGAGACGCGCGCGTGGCTGCGCGGACAGGTCGCGGCGGCCGCGGCCTCCCACGCCGCCGCGTGCGTCGGCCAGTCGGGGGCCCGCGCGGCTCTGCTGGGATCGATCTCCGCAGGGCTCGCCGGGCAGGACGGGAGACTGGCATGACGGGCAACGGCAATGGCTGACCGGACGACCGGCACGGGGGCCCTCGACGAGCAGACCGAGAACGCCGCGCTCACCGAGGCCCTGGCGGCCGAGCACGCCGCGATTTGGGGTTACGGCGTCGTGGGGGCCGCGCTCCCCGCGGAGGTCCAGGGGCTCGCGGCGGCGTCCGAGGTGGCCCATCGCGACGCTCGCGACCGGCTGATCACCCTGCTCGCCGAGCGCGACACCGACCCGGTGGGCACCCAGGGCGGCTACTCGCTCCCCTTCCCGGTGCTGTCGGCGACCGACGCGGCAGCGCTGGCCGTGGCGCTGGAGGACGGCGTCGCGGCGGCGTGGGTGCGTGTCCTGGACCAGGCCGTCGAGCGGACCACCCGGGAACTGGCGGTCGGCGTCCTCAGCGCCACCGAGGTCCGCGCGGTGGGCTGGCGGAGCGCCGCCGGTCAGACCCCGGTGACCCGCGCCTTCCCCGGACTCCCCGCGAGCTAGCACCCGCACACGCCCGTGCGATGACCGGGGCGGGACGGAAGAGGTCAGCCCAAGGCGCCGAGGAAGGCATCGGTGACGGCCACCGCCGCGCTGCTGGACTGACCGCCCTCCACGAGAACCGCGAACGCGATGTCGCCCTGGGGTCCGGCGAGCTGATAGCCCACGAACCAGCCGTGCGAGTCCGGCGGGGTGTTGGTGCCGTACTCGGCCGTTCCGGTCTTGCCGTACACCTCGCCCCGGTCGTTCAGCGCCGTCGCCGTCCCCGACAGCACCACCTGCCGCATCATCGGCCGCAGTGCGTCGAGCACCGCCTGTCCCGGCCCAGGGGGCACGGGACCGGCGGGCTCCGCCCCCACCACCTCGACGGGTGCCACCGGCGTCCCGCCGGCGATCCCGGCAGCGACGAGTGCCATCTGAGCAGGGCTCATCAGCACCTGGCCCTGGCCGATCGCGTTCGCCGCCTTGGCCGTCCCCGTGCTGTCGGCCGGCACGCTGCCGCTGAAGATGCCCACCGGGAGCTGCCAGTCGGTGCCGACGCCGTAGGACGCCGCCGCTGCGGCCAGCGCCTCGTTCGGCAGGCCGAGCCCCAGCTCGATGAACGTCGTGTTGCACGACTGGGCGAAGGCCTCGGTGAACGGCACGGTGCCGAGGTCGAACTGGTCCTGGTTCTCGAACTCCCGGCCCTCGACGACGGTGGTGGCGGGGCAGGCCACCGGCGTGTCCGGAGTCACCGCGCCAGCGGACAGCAGGGCCGTGGCGGTGATCGCCTTCATGCTCGACCCGGGCGGGAACTGGCCCCTGAGCGCGTTACCGGCGTCAGCCACCTCGTTGGACGACACGGCCAGGATCTCGCCGGTGCCCGGACGCACGACGACCAGGTGGGTGGGCTGCTGCTGCGTGGCCACGGCGGCGTCGGCGGCGTTCTGCAGGGCGGGGACCAGCGGCGTCTGCACGGGGTTGCCGGGTTCCGGGGCCACCGCGGCGATCTCCACACCCGTGTCGCCCGTGGCCTCGTCGGTGCTGACCACGGACACGGTGAAGCCGGCGGCGCCGGAGAGCTGCTCCTGGAAGGCGCGCTGCAGCCCCGAGAGCCCGAGCTGGTCCCCTGCCGCGTAGCGCGGCGAGCCGTCGTCCTGCGACTCCTCGATGACCTCGGCAGTGGCAGCCCCGACGCGACCGAGCATGGCCTCGGCGAACCGGGCCGTCGGCGCCAGCAGGCGGGTGTCGGTGGGGAAGACGGCGCCGGGGAGGTCGAACACCTGGGCGCGGATCGCCTCGAAGTCCGGCCTCCGGAGCGTGATCACGGGGACGAACTGTCCCTCCGGGGCGGCCTCGACGTCGGCGATGATGTCCTCGGCGGCGATGCCGGTCGCCGCCGACAGGGCCGCCGCGAGCGACGGCAGGTCGGTGACCTGGGCCGGGTCGACGCCGACGTTGACGACCTCCGTCGGCGTGAACAGCGGCGCGCCCGTGGCGTCGGTGATGGGGGCCCGCTCCGGCAGGCTGCGGGTCAGCTCCAGGTGCTGCCCCTCGCCCAGTCCGGGGTGCACGAGGGCGGGCTCGGCCACGACCTGCCACTCGTCGTCGCCCTCCTCCAGGCGCAGTGTCGACTCGTAGGTCCACTCGGGTGCGGCCACGAGGTCCCAGGTGGCCGTCCAGCCGACGGTGGCGGTGCCGTCCTCGACGGTGACCTCGCCGATCTCGGTGTCGAGCTCCGCCCCGGGCAGGTCCGCCGCGGTCTGCTCCAGGAGCGTGGTGGCCACGTCCGGGTCCGTCGTCGAGCGCGCGGCGGCGGCGAGGTCGCCCTCGGCCCAGACGTCCAGGAAGCTCGTCGCCGCCTGCCGGACGTCGTCTTCGGCACCGCCGGAACAGGCAGCCAGGACCGGCGCGGAGAGCAGCAGTACGGCGGTGGCGAGAGCGGGAGTGGTGCGGGGGCGGATCCACGTCGGCACGGCCACAGCCTGTCAGACGTCAACCGTCGGTCATCAGAACAGCACGCTGGCGTACTGCCCGACCTCCCGGAACCCCACCCTGCGGTAGGCGGCGCGGGCCGCGGTGTTGAAGTCGTTGACGTAGAGGCTGACCACCGGGGCGATCGTCGCCAGCGCGTACTCGACGACCGCCGCCGTCCCCGCCGTCCCGATGCCGCGCCCCCGGTGTTCCGGCGCCACCCACACGCCCTGGACCTGGCAGGCCGCCCGGGAGACAGCACCGATCTCGGCCTTGAACAGCACCTTCCCGCGCTCGATCCAGGCCAGGGACTGGCCCGCCCGCACCAGCTCCGCCACCCGGGCGCGGTAACCGGCTCCCCCGTCGATGCGCAGCGGGCTGACCCCGACCTCCTCGGTGAACATCGCCACGGCAGCGGGCAGCAGCGTGTCGAGCTCGGCCGGCAGGACCGGTCGGACCCGCGGTTCGGCTGGAACCGCCGCCGGCCGGTCGATGGCCATGAGCGGCTGGCACGGCCGGTGGTCCCGCGCGGGGCCCCAGTGCGGGGCCAGCAGGTCCCAGAGCGGGGCCACCGAGGCGGCCGGGCCCACGACGGTCGAACAGCGCCGGCCGGCACGGCGGGCCCGATCGGCGAACGCCGCGGCCGCGGCGCGCTCGGCGCCGGGGACGGTGAAGGGGATGAGGTTCGCGCCGGCCAGGCACACCGCCTCCAGGTGGCTGCCGCCGCCGAAGCCCCACAGCGGCGCCCCGAGGGCGGACGGCGCGGTGCCCGCCGTCTCGACGCGGCCGGCGAGGACGCACGCCGCCACCGGGTCGCTGGCCAGCAGCCGGTGGACGGCGGTCTCGTCGCCCTCGTCCAGGACCCGGGCGGTGGGTGTTCGGAGCACAGCGGTGCCAGGCGTCAGCTGACGCTGACGACGGGCGCCCCGGAGGGGGTACCGGCCGCCGTCTGCGCCTCGGCGATGCGCATGGCTTCCTCGATGAGGGTCTCCACGATCTGCGACTCCGGCACGGTCTTGATGACCTCGCCCTTGACGAAGATCTGGCCCTTGCCGTTGCCGGAGGCGACTCCCAGGTCGGCCTCGCGGGCCTCGCCCGGGCCGTTCACGACGCAGCCCATGACCGCGACGCGGAGGGGGACCTCCATGCCCTCCAGCCCGGCGGTGACCTCGTCGGCCAGCGTGTAGACGTCGACCTGGGCGCGCCCGCACGACGGGCAGCTCACGATCTCCAGGCCGCGCTGGCGCAGGTTCAGGGACTCCAGGATCTGGTTGCCGACCTTCACCTCCTCCACCGGCGGGGCGGAGAGGGAGACCCGGATCGTGTCGCCGATGCCCTGGGACAGCAGCGCGCCGAAGGCGACCGCCGACTTGATCGTGCCCTGGAAGGCCGGCCCGGCCTCGGTGACGCCCAGGTGCAGGGGGTAGTCGCACTGCGCGGCCAGCAGCTCGTAGGCGCGCACCATGATCACCGGGTCGTTGTGCTTGACGGAGATCTTGATGTCGCGGAAGTCGTGCTCCTCGAACAACGAGCACTCCCAGAGGGCGGACTCGACCAGCGCCTCGGGGGTGGCCTTGCCGTACTTGGCCAGCAGCCGCTTGTCGAGGGAGCCGGCGTTGACGCCGATCCGGATGGGCGTGCCCGCGGCCTTGGCCGCCCGGGCGATCTCGCCGACCTTGTCGTCGAACTTCTTGATGTTGCCCGGGTTGACGCGGACCGCCGCACATCCGGCCTCGATCGCGGCGAAGACGTAACGGGGCTGGAAGTGGATGTCGGCGATGACCGGGATCTGCGACTTCTTCGCGATGATCGGCAGGGCCTCGGCGTCGTCGGTGTCGGGTACCGCCACGCGCACGATCTGGCAGCCCGACGCGGTCAGCTCGGCGATCTGCTGCAGCGTGGCGTTGACGTCCGCGGTCTTGGTCGTGCACATCGACTGCACGCTGACCGGGAAGTCGCTGCCGACCCCGACGCCGCCCACGTCGAGCTGACGGGTCTTGCGCCGGGGCGCGAGGACGGGTGGGGGTGCAGCCGGCATGCCGAGGCTGACGGGGATCGCCATGCAGCCAGTATCCCCTGATCACCGATCCGCGCCGCCGAGGCGACTGTGACCTGCGCCGACGGGTCCGCATGCGTCGCCCCGTGGGGCGTAACCGCAACCATGCGCATATCGGCATGAAGTGAGGCACCCATAACCGCAGCCATGCGCATATCGGCCCCGCGGGTCAGCCGAGGGTGATCGGGTTGACGATGTCGGCGATGAACAGCAGGGCCGAGAGCGCCAGGAACAGCCCCGCCACGACATAGGCGACGGGCATCAGCCGAGCGATGTCGAAGGGCCCCGGGTCGGGCCTTCCGCGAAGCCGGGCGACAGTCGAGCGGGCCTTCTCGTAGAGCGCCCCGGCCACGTGCCCGCCGTCGAGCGGGTAGATCGGCAGCAGGTTGAACAGGAACAGCACCAGGTTCACGCCCGCGAGCAGCTGGAAGAACGTGCTGATCTTCTCGGTGGTGGTGAAGTCCTCCAGCGCGAAGATCTCACCGGAGATCCGCCCCACGCCGACCACGCCGATGGGGCCCTGGGGGTCGCGTTCCTCCCCGAGGAACGCGGCCCGGAACAGCGCCGGGATCTTCTGCGGGATCTCCGCGAGCCGGTCGACCGCTCGGACGACGTACTCGCCGAGGAAGGCCGGCACCTCGGTGACCGACTGCTGCACGTAGGGCTGGGTGGGTCCGATGCCCACGTAACCGACGACCTTCGTCTCGGTGCCCTCGGCGGAGGCGTAGACCCGGTTCTCGATCGGCGTCACCGTCAGGTCGCGCCGTTCGCCGTCCCGCTCGACGGTGAAGGTGACCGGCTCGTCGGGGCTCTGCTGGATGGTGCGCTGGACGGCCGTCCAGCCGACCTCGGTCTCCTGCGAGATCGGCTCACCGTCGATCGCGACGATCGTGTCGCCGGGCAGGAGGCCGGCCCTGGCGGCGGGGCTGCGTGCCGGCAGCGCGCAGCCGGGCTCGGTCGATTCGCAGGCCTGCCCGTCGGGGGTGATGGGGACCGAGCAAGGGTCGTCGGCCGCCGCGGTCGACGCGCCGGCGGGCAGCACGCAGCCGGGCACCCGCGCGATCGTGGTCGAGGCCTCCGGGATGCCGAACGCGGTCAACACGATCGTGAAGAAGAGGACCGCCAGGACCAGGTTGTGAAACGGCCCGGCGAACATGACGATGACACGCTGCCACCAGGGCTTCTTGTAGAAGACGCGGTCGCCGTCCGTGGGCCGGACGTCGTTGAGCGCCTGGCCCCTGACCTCGGCGATGAAGCTGCGCATGCGCGTGGCGCGCTTGCTCTCGCCCTCCTCGGCCGGCGGGATCATGCCGACGATGCGGATGTAGCCGCCGAGCGGGATGGCCTTGATGCCGTACTCGGTCTCGCCGCGGGTGCGCGACCAGATGGTGGGCCCGAAGCCGACCATGAACTGCGGCACGCGCATGCCGAACTTCCTCGCCCAGAAGAAGTGGCCGGCCTCGTGGAAACCGATCGAGAAGAGCAGGCCGATCGCGAAGGCGACGATCCCCAGGACGCTCAGCAGGATCCCGCTCAGTTTCAGCCTCCGGCGATGACGGCCCGGGCGTGTTCCCGGGCCCACTTCTCCGCCGCCAGCACGTCCTCGACGCAGGTGGGGGCGCCGAGGTCCGGCGCGTCGTCGAGGGTACGCGCGACGAGGTCGACGATGCCCCGGAACGAGAGTCGACCCGCCACGAACGCGGCGACCGCCTCCTCGTTGGCGGCGTTGTAGAGCGCCGGGACGACGCCTCCCGCCTCCCCCGCCAGCCGGGCCAGGCGCACCGCCGGGAAGGCCACCTCGTCCAGCGGCGCGAACTCCCAGGTGTTCGCGGTCGACCAGTCCAGCGCCGGCTGGACGACGGGCAGCCGGTCCGGCCAGGCGAGTGCGAGTGCGATCGGCAGCCGCATGTCCGGGGGGCTGGCCTGGGCGATCGTCGCGCCGTCGGCGAACGTCACCATCGAGTGCACGATCGACTGCGGGTGCACGACGACGTCGATGTCGGCGTAGGGGACGCCGAAGAGCAGGTGCGCCTCGATGAGCTCCAGGCCCTTGTTGACCAGGGTCGCGGAGTTGATGGTGATCACCGGCCCCATGTCCCAGGTCGGATGGGCCATCGCCTGCTCGACGGTGACATCGGCCAGCTGCTCGGCGGTGCGGCCGCGGAACGGGCCGCCGCTGGCGGTCAGGACCAGCCGGGCCACCTCGTCCCGGGTGCCGCCGCGCAGGCACTGGGCCAGGGCCGAGTGCTCGGAGTCCACCGGCACGAGCTGGCCGGGGGCCGCGGCCTCGGTGACCAACGCTCCTCCGGCGATCAGCGACTCCTTGTTGGCCAGCGCCACCGTGCGGCCGGCCCGCAGGGCCGACAGGGTGGGCCGCAGCCCGATGGAGCCGGTGATGCCGTTGAGGACGACGTCGGCGGGGCGGGCGGCGAGCTCCTCGGCCGCCCGGGGACCGGCCAGGATCTCCGGCAGCGAGTACTCCCCCTTGGCCCAGCCGCGCCCGGAGGCCGCGGCGTAGAAGGCCAGCTGCAGGTCCTGCGCCGCGGTCGCCCGCGCGACGGCCACCGTGCGGACGCCGAGGGCCAACGCCTGCTCGGCCAGCCGGGCGACGTCCCCTCCCCCGGCCGCCAGGCCGGTGATCTGCAGCCGCTCCGGATTCTGCTGGGCGACCGCGATCGCCTGCCGGCCGATGGAGCCGGTGGAGCCGAGCAGCGTGACCTGACGAGGTGAACTCACGGACCGCATCCTTCCCGAGGAGGCGGCGCGCCGTCGCCGCGCCACCTCGCCCGGTGTCCGCCCCTCGCGCCTGCCAGAATGTCGGTGCTCGCGAGCGCGCGGGCCCACAGGACACCAGCGCCGCGAAGGCGGTCGACGAGCGCCAGCGAGGAGAAACGCGTGAGCGAGACGCAGCGGGTCAACCAGCCCGGTCGTGAAGAGGGCGTCGTCCGCGTCGGTGACCACCCCGTGGAGCACGAGCGGCCCGAGGACTGGGGCTGGCACGGCGAGACCGGGAACAAGGGGCGCATCGGTGCGTGGATCGCCGTCCTCGTGCTCCTGAGCTACCTGGTCGGCAACCACGAGGGCCGGATGGAGGACCTCTGGCTGCTCGGCATCGCGCTGATCATGGTGCTGATCCTGTTGTGGGACGTGCGCCGCCGGAAGAACGCCTGGCGCAGCCGCTGACGGCACCGATCCGGATCGACGAGGCCCGCTCCCGCGAGGGAGCGGGCCTCGTCGTTCGTGGCACCAGGATGGTCCCCCGAGTCCCGATACCGAACCGTTACGGAACCGCGTCAGCGTGTCGTCACTCACCGGAGTTGGATCTTGCGGTCGGAGCGATAGACATCGCACTGACCGGTCCGGACGTCGGGCCGCCGAAACTCGACGGAGACCCTGATGCCCCGCCCGTTCCTCACCCGTCTCGCCACAGGTAGCCTGCTCGGCGTCGTGCTGGCCGGCGCCTCCCTCGCCACCGCCCCGGCTGCTGGAGCCGCACCCAGCACACCCGTGCTCTCGCCGAGCTCGGTCACGGCGGGTCAGTCCTTCACCGTCTCCGGCGCCGGCTGCACGCCGAGCACCGACCCGACCAACCCGATCGCGGCCGTCGCGTTCATCGATCTCGGCCCGGACGCCCAGATGGGCATCGGCGACGGGGCCGAGCCGGCCGCCGACGGCTCCTGGACGGTGTCGCTCACGATTCCGGAGGGCTTCCAGTCCGGGACCTACGACGTCATCTCCGGCTGCGCCGACTACCTGGGCACCTACGAGTTCCAGTACCCGACCACCACGGTCACGGTCGGACGGCCCGTGCCGCCTGCGCCGGCCACCTGCGGCAGCAACTGCCAGGTGGTCGCGCCGGGCGCGAAGCTCAGCGCCGACCGGGCGGTCGTCCCGGGTGAGCTGCGGAACCTCGCTCTCTACGGCTACCTGCCGTTCGAGCAGGTCACCCTGGTGCTGCACTCGACCCCGCAGACGCTCGGCACGTTCACGGCCGACGCGAACGGCATCGTCGTCGTCGCGTTCCGGGCGCCCGAGGGCACCACGGCCGGTGACCACACCCTCAAGGTCACCCGCGCGGACGGCTCTGTCGTCTCCTACGCCATCACCATCGCGGCCGCGAAAGAGCAGCTGGCCAGCACCGGGGCGGACGTGACGGTGCCCCTGATGGTGGGTGGGGCCCTCCTCGCCGCCGGCGGCGGCGCGCTGGTGGTCGCCCGCCGTCGGAACGCCGGAGCGACGCAGGTCTGAGCACGTCGGTCCGGGCGACGGACGCAGGTCGGGCATCGCCCGGCCTGCGTCCGTCGCATGCCCGGCGCAACCGGCTGCTCCGCCGGGTGGGATTGACCCTCGCGGTCCTCTCCGTGGTGCTCGGTCTCGGCGCCGCCGAACTGGCGGTCCTGGCCGGACGGGTGGACCGGCTGGACGTCGTGCTGCCCGACGGGCCGGGGACGACGTGGGTCCTCGTCGGCCTGGACTTCCGCGCACACCTTCCCGCCGGCACCACATCCCGTGACTTCGGGACGACGGCCCAGGTGCCCGGTAGTCGCGCCGACGTCATCCTCGTCGTGCACGTCGCCGCCTCCGGAACGACGATGCTCTCGGTCCCCCGCGACCTCGTCGTCGCCGGGGCCGCGACGCCGGGCCGGCTGGCGCTGAGCTGGCTGGACGGTCCTCAGTCCACGGTGGACGCGCTCTGCGGCATCGGCATCCCGACCGACCACCTCGTCACCGTGGACCTCGGGGGCTTCGCGGCGGTGGTGGACGCAGCCGGGGGGCTCGAGGTCGACGTCCCGGCACCCGTGCGCGACCCCCAGGCCGGACTGGAACTGCCGTCCGCCGGCCGCCAGCACGTCGATGGGCGCACGGCACTGGCCATGGTGCGGTCCCGCCATCCCGAAGAACTGGTCGACGGGGCGTGGACGCCTGCCACCGTGGACCCCGACGGGCGCGCTGCGATGGCGGGAACGGTGCTCGGGGCACTGACCGACACCGTGCGCCGCTCGGCGGCCTCGCCCTGGCGTGCCCATGCGCTCGCGTGGTCGGCGTCGGCCGCCCTCACGATGGACCGCCACACCGGGCTGGCGGACCTCGGTTCCCTGCTCCGCGCCGATCTGGGCCGCCCGGTCGTGCTGCCCGTCGGCGAGCCCGTCGGGGGCACGGTCACGCGGTTCGCCACCCCCGAGACCCACGCCGCGGTGGAGGCTGCCGGCATGTCATGCGCCGGGTGACCGCTCAAGCGATGGTGACGCCGATCAAGGAGCCGATCGCGTACGTGACGCCCGCTGCCAAGGCGCCGAACAGCATCTGGCGGAGGCCGGCGAACCACCACGGGCGCGGGGTGAATCGCGAGGACAGCGCACCGGCCGCCAGGAGGCCGAGACCGCCGAGCAGCAGCGCGGCCCACAGCACGGAGAAGCCGAGCAGGTAGGGCAGCAGCGGCAGCAGGGCACCGGCCGCGAAGGTGAGGAACGAGGAGACCGCCGCCGTCATCGGGGACGGCTTGTCCTCCGGGCTGAGCCCCAGCTCGGCGACGACGTGCAGCCGCAACGCCGTCTCCGGATCGCGGGAGAGCTGGACGGCGACCTTGCGTGCCAGCTGATCGTCGACACCCCGCACGCGCAGCATCTCGACCAGCTCCGCGAGCTCTCCCTGGGGGTTGCGCTCGAGCTCGCGGCGCTCCTTCTCCACCTCGAGGTCGAGCTGCTCGTTCTGCGTCTTCACCGACGTGTACTCGCCCAGCGCCATGGAGATCGCCCCGGCGACCATGCTGGCCGTCCCGGCCAGCACGATGGCGCGCGGCGTGCCGCCGCCACCCCCGACGCCGGCCACCAGCGCGGTGTTCGTGACCAGGCCGTCCATGGCCCCGAAGACGGCGGCCCGCAACCAGCCACCGGAGACGTCGGCGTGGCTGTGCTCGTGCGCCTCGGCCTCCGGAGCGGCGGTCACTCGTCGCCCTCGGCGCCCAGCTCCACCGGCGGCTCCACCGACGGCACCGGCACGGCGACACTCGGGACGCCTGCCACCTGGTCCGCGGCGGCGAGCTGGCCGCAGGCGCCGTCGATGTCCTGCCCGCGGGTGTCCCGGACCGTCGTCGCGACGCCGGCGGCGCGCAGCCGGGCGACGAACTCGCGCTGCGCGGGCAGCGGGCTGGCGTCCCAGGGGCTGCCCGGGGTCGGGTTCAGCGGGATGAGGTTCACGTGCGCGAGCTTCCCGGCCAACAGCCTGCCCAGGAGGTCCGCCCGGAACGGCTGGTCGTTGACGTCGCGGATCAGCGCGTACTCCACCGAATACCGGCGGCCGGTCTTCCGCGCGTAGGCGTCGGCGGCGTCGATGACCTCGCCGACCTTCCAGCGGGTGTTGATCGGCACCAGGGTGTCGCGCAGCTCGTCGTCGGGGGCGTGCAGGCTGACCGCCAGCGTGACGTTGCGCCCTTCCTCGGTGAGCCGCCGGATCGCCGGTACCAGCCCGACGGTCGACACCGTCACCGAGCGCTGGGACAGGCCGAGCCCGTGCGGGGCGGGGGTGAGCAGCGCGTCCAGGGTCTTCCGGACACGCGGGTAATTGGCCAGCGGCTCGCCCATGCCCATGAAGACGACGTTGGACAGCCGCCCCGGGCCGCCGTCGAGCTCGCCGTTGGCCATCGCCGCGGCCGCGGCGACCGCCTGCCCGATGATCTCGGCGGCGGACAGGTTGCGGGTGAGTCCCTGCTGGCCGGTGGCGCAGAACGGGCAGGCCATGCCGCACCCGGCCTGGCTGGAGATGCAGACGGTCGCCCGGTCGGGATAGCGCATCAGCACGCTCTCGACGAGCGCGCCGTCGTGCAGCCGCCACAGGGTCTTGCGGGTGCGCCCGTTGTCGGCGGTCTGGTGCCGGACGACGGTCAGCAAGCCGGGCAGCAGCGCCTCGGCGAGCGCCTCCCGGGCGTCGGCCGGGAGGTCGGTCATCTGCGCCGGGTCCGCCACGCCGCGGTAGAAGTGCCGGGCCAGCTGGTCGGCCCGGAAGGCCGGCTGCCCGAGCTCGGCGACCGCCGCGCGGGCCTCCTCGCGGGTGAGGTCGGCGAGGTGGCGCGGGGGGATCCCCCGGCGGGGGGCGTCGAAGACGAGGGGGAGGGCAGTCATGGCGTCGCCCATGGTCCCACTACCGTGCGCCGGGTGACGAAGCCCGAGACGGACCTCACCCCGCCGGAGGCCGTCCTCGACTCGGTCGGGGTGGGCCCGTGGAGCGGATCGTGGCCCAACGATCCCCGGTTCGACCCCGAACTCCTCGAGCACGGCGACCGGCGCAACGTCGTCGACCGCTACCGGTACTGGACCGTCGAGGCGATCGTGGCAGACCTCGACACCCGCCGGCACCCCTTCCACGTGGCCATCGAGAACTGGCGGCACGACCTGAACATCGGCACCGTCGTCCGGACGGCGAACGCGTTCCTCGCCGAGGCCGTGCACGTCGTCGGGAAGAAGCGCTGGAACCGGCGCGGCGCGATGGTGACCGACAGATATCAGCACGTCCGGCACCACCCCGACGTCGCTGAGCTGGTCGCCTGGGCCCGGACGGCGGACCTGCCGCTCCTGGCCGTCGACAACCTGCCGGGAGCCCGGCCGCTGGAGACGGCCGGGCTGCCGAGGGCCTGCGTGCTGCTGTTCGGGCAGGAGGGCACCGGCCTGTCGCAGGAGGCCCGTGACGCCGCGGACGGGGTGCTCTCCATCGCCCAGTACGGCTCCACCCGGTCGATCAACGCGGGGGTGGCTGCGGGCATCGCCATGCACGCGTGGATCCGACAACACGCGGTGTAGGCCGACAGGGTGCGCGGATGCGCACCTCCAGGACTCGGAAGTGCGCATCCGCGCACTACTGCCGGAGCGGATGGGGCGTCAGCGCCTCCGGGCGATGACGGCGAGCAGGCCGAGGATCACCAGGTCGACGGCCATGAACCCGAGCGCCTCCACCTCGTCGTACGCAGTGAGCTTCACCAGCCCGAAGACGAGGTCGACGAGCAGCACGCCGCCGAGCCAGCGGATGACCCGACGATCGCGGCCGAGCCGGGCGGCGCCGACGAGGTAGGCCACGGCCAGCGCGGTCGACCACGCCGCGACCGACCAGTCCACGCCCCCCTGGGGGTCGCCGCCCTGCTCGGCTGTGGCGAAGAACGTGAAGTACGCGGTGCCGTAGAGCTTGACGGCACCGAAGAGGGCGAGCAGGACCCGAGTGCCGTGCAGCACGGCGTCGCGCCGGATCGGGGGGCGAACAGCGGTGGTGGTCATGATCTCCTCCTGGACGGGGCCGGAGCGGCGCGAGGAACGCTAGGGAGAACGGGCCCTCGGCTGCATCGACCGCGGGGCTGTTCCTGCGATCAGCCCACGGGCTGATGGCAGGACGCGCGCAGCGCCCTACGCTCCGGCTCGTGGACGAGTCGCGGCGCCGTCCGGCCCTGCCGATCTGGTCCGACGTCGTGCTCGCGGCTGCCTTCCTCGCCGTGTCCGCGGCGCAGATCGCGGTCGCCCCGATCGCCGGCCCGGTCGTGTCGGTGGTCGTCGCGCTGGGCTGCACGGTTCCCATCGCGTGGCGCCGCACCGCCCCCGCCGCCGCGGCGCTGGCCATGACGGCGGTGTGGATCATCCCGACGCCCGAGGGCTACCTGCTCCTCGGCTACGTGATCGCGGCCGTCCTCTACTACTCGCTCGGCGCGTACGAACCCCGACCGTGGCGGGTCGTCGTGGTCACCGCGGTGGGGGTGACCGTCGGCGTCGTCGTCACGCTGCTCGGGCCGGAGATCTGGCAGGCCGCGATCGGCTCGGTGCTCGCCGTCGCCGGCCCTGCCGCGGCGGGCCGCCTCGTGGCCCACCAGCGAGCGCAGAACGCCCGGCTGGAGGAGCTCACCGAGCAGCTCGTGCAGGAGCGGACCGCCGCCGAGCGTGCCGCGGCCGCCGAGGAGCGTGCTCGGATCGCCCGCGAACTGCACGACGTCATCGGGCACGAGGTGACCGTGATCGCGCTGCAGGCCGATGCCGCCGCGGCGGCCCTGGCCAAGGCACCGGAACGGGCGGCCGCGCCCGTGGCCGCGATCCGGCGGTCGGCGGCCGAGGCGCTCGACGAGATGCGGCGGGTGGTCGGCATGCTCCGCGCCGCCGAGGAGGACGACGACCTGCGGCCCCAGCCCGGACTCACCGACCTGCCGGCTCTCGTGGAACGGACCCGCTCGACCGACACCGACGTGGTGCTCGACCTGCGGCCGCCCCAGGTGCCCGTTCCGCAGAGCGTGCAGGTCGCGGTCTACCGGGTCGTCCAGGAGTCCCTGACGAATGCCCGGCGGCACGCGCCCGGCTCGGCGGTCCGCGTGCGGGTCGACGTGGACGCCGGCGCAGTCTGCGTCGAGGTGGTCAGCAGCGGCGGCGGGCAGGGGCGGACGCCCGGCGGCGGGCACGGCCTGGCGGGGATGCACGAGCGGGTGCGCATGCACGGGGGCGAACTCGAGGCGGGCCCGACCGTGGACGGTTTCGCGGTGAGCGCCCGGCTCCCGCTCGGGGTGCGGGCCGCCCCGTGACCGGCGCGGCACCGGTCACGGTGGTCCTCGTCGACGACCAGGCGCTGGTACGCGACGGGCTGCGGCTGATCCTGGAGCTGGCCGGCATCGACGTCGTCGGCGAGGCCGTGGACGGCGCCGAGGCGGTGCCGCTCGTGCTGGAACGGCAACCGGACGTCGTGCTCATGGACCTGCGCATGCCCAGGATGGACGGCGTCGAGGCGACCCGGCGGATCGTCGCCGCCGGGGTCCGGTCACGCGTCGTCGTCCTCACCACCTTCGAGGGCGAGGAGCACACCTTCCGGGCGCTGCAGGTCGGTGCGACCGGTTACCTGCTCAAGGACGCCGGCGGTGAGCGGATCGTCGCCGCAGTGCGGGCGGCCGCGGCCGGTGACATGCCGTTGGCTCCGTCGGTCGTCGCCCGGCTGGTGGCCTCCTTCGTGAGCCGCCCGCCGGTCCCGCCGGCCTCGGAACGACTGCGTCCGTTGAGCGGGCGCGAGCGCGACGTGCTGGCCCTGATCGGCGCCGGCCGGTCGAATGCCGAGATAGCCGAAGAGCTGTTCATCTCGCCGGCGACGGTGAAGAGCCACGTGCGGCACATCCTCGCCAAGCTCGACCTCCGGGACCGCGCCCACGCGATCGTGCTGGCCCACGAGTCGGGGCTGGTGGCCGGCGTCCGCGCGCAGCGTCGAGCGCGGCCTGCCAGGCTCTGCCCATGAGCCGTCTCGCCGACGTCGACCTCTCCGTCAGCCTCCCGAAGAAGGAG
Source organism: Blastococcus colisei (assembly GCF_006717095.1). NCBI lineage: Bacteria > Bacillati > Actinomycetota > Actinomycetes > Geodermatophilales > Geodermatophilaceae > Blastococcus > Blastococcus colisei. The sequence goes on along the minus strand of NZ_VFQE01000001.1, from coordinate 1,305,291 downwards.
GCCCAGCGGCAGCTCGAGGAGGCCCAGGACCGGCTGGTCCACCTGCGCCTGCTGCTCGGCGGCCAGATCGGCCCGGGTGAGCTGGGACCGCCGCTGTGCGTGCTCTTCGAGGGATGGGACGCCTCGGGCAAGGGCGGGGCCATCAAGCGCCTGGTCGGCGAGCTGGACCCGAGGCACGTCCGGGTCGCCCAGTTCGCCGCCCCGACGTTCGACGAGAAGCGGCACCACTTCCTCTGGCGGTTCTGGCCGGTCCTCCCCGGCTGGGGAGGCATGGCCGTCCTGGACCGCACCTGGTACGGCCGGGTGCTCGTGGAGCGGGTCGAGGGCTTCGCCTCCGAGGAGGCATGGCAGCGGGCCTACGCCGAGATCGTGGACCTGGAGACGACGCTGGCCGCCGAGGGCACGATCCTGGTCAAGTTCTGGATGCACCTCTCGCCCGAGGAGCAGCTCCGCCGGTTCGAGTCCCGCAGGGGCGACCCGTACAAGGCGTGGAAGCTCACCGAGGAGGACTGGCGCAACCGGGAGAAGCGCGGCGCCTACGAGGCCGCCGTCGCGGAGATGCTCGAGCGGACCGACCACCCCTGCGGCCGCTGGCACGTCATCGCGGCGGAGGACAAGCGGTGGGCCCGCGTCGCGGTGGTGCGCACCGTCTGCGAGGCGATCGAAGCCGCCCTGCGCGCCCGGGGCATCGACGCCGATCCCCCGCTGGCGACCGTCGACAGCTGACCGGAGGCCCCGCCCTGTTCGTCCACCTCATCGAGCCGCGGCACTGGCGGACCGCCCTGTCCGAGGGCGCGGTCCGCCCGCCCTCGCTGGAGTCCGTCGGATTCGTGCACCTGTCCACCCCCGAGCAGGTGCATCTCCCCGCCCAGGCCCTGTACCCGGGCCGCCGGGACCTGGTGCTGCTGGTCGTCGATCCGGCCCGGCTGACCGACCCGGTGCGGACGGAGCCCGGCGTGCCGGCCGACCCGGACGGTCGGCTCTTCCCGCACCTCTACGGCCCGCTGCCGGTGAGCGCCGTGGTGGCCGTCGTCCCCTACCGCCCGCCGGTCGCGCCGGTGCTGCCTGCCCCGGACGACGTCCTCGGCCGGACCGTGGCGTTCTACGCGTCCCTGCCGGTGCGCAGGGCGGTCGGCGTGGGTGACGTCCCGGGTGGCGTCGCCGTCCTGGACCCCGACTTCCCGCACTCCCGGGACAACAACCGGCTGGTCCTCACCGAGCCGGTGGACGCCGGCACCATCGAGGCCGCGGCCGGCGAGGTGGCCGGGAACGCCGGCTGGCCGCACCAGGCGGCGCAGATGCTGTGGCCCGGGGCGGCCGACGTCGCCGGGGAACTGACCCGGCGGGGTTGGGAGGCCGAGGAGCTGCTGCTCATGGCCCGGCGGCCGGATGGCCTGCCCGGTGCGGAGCGCGCCGAGGTGGTCGACCAGGGCGAGGTCCGCGAACTCTGGGACCGGTCGTGGCGAAGGGGTCTGGCCGACCTCGGCCCGGACCTGGACCGCGTCGTGGCGCAGCTGATCGGCCGCGAGCAGCTCAACGACCGGGTGGTCGCGGTCAGCGACGTGGTGGTCCGCGAGGGAGGCCGGGTGGTGGCCGCCGGTCAGCTGCGCGTCGACGGCGCCACGGCCGCGGTGGAGTCGGTGATGACCGACCCCGCGGTCCGGGGCCGCGGCTACGCCGACGCCGTCCTCGCCCGCTCGCTGGACCTGGCGGGCCGGGCCGGCTGCGACCTCGTGGTGCTGGAGGCCGCGGCCGACGACTGGCCGCGGCACTGGTACGCCCGGCGGGGCTTCGAGACGGTGGGCGTCTCGTGGTCCCTCAGCCGCCCGGCCTGATGGACCGCGCCGTAGGCCCGTGTCGGCACGGCCCCCGTCCAGGGCACCGCCCCGAGCCCGGTGACGTGCTGGAGCGGCCCCGCTGCAGGGAGATACACCCCCTGCCCCCACCGCTCGCCCGCTCGCGGCGGGACCCTGCAGAGGGCCGGTGGGGGGGCAGCGGGGTCCTTTCTCAGACCGGCGCGAGGAGGGACAGCAGCAGGTAGGCCACCGCGGCCGAGGGCAACAGGGAGTCCAGGCGGTCCATGATCCCGCCGTGGCCGGGCAGCAGATTGCCCATGTCCTTGATGCCGAGGTCGCGCTTGATCAGCGACTCTCCCAGGTCGCCGACGGTGGACGACACGGCCAGCGCGGCACCGAAGACCAGGCCGCTCCACCACGGTCCGCCCAGCCACAGCACGACGAAGGGCGTGGCCATGAGCATGCAGGCCACCACCGACCCGGCCATGCCTTCCCAGGACTTCTTCGGGCTTATCGATGGCGCCATGGCGTGCTTGCCGAAGAGGACCCCCGCAGCGTAGCCCCCGACGTCGCTGGCGATGACGGTGGCGATGAACGCCAGCACCCGCACGGCACCGTCGTCCGGCACCAGGAGCAGGACGGCGAAACCCGCCAGCAGTGGCACGTAGAGCGCGACCAGGACACCGGAGGCGGCGTCCTTCAGGTACCCGGCCGGCCCGTGGCCCAGCCGCCAGAGCACCACGGCGAGCGCGGTGAGCAGGAACCCGACGACCAGCCCGGTGGGCCCCCGGCTCCAGGCCAGGCCCTCCATGACGAGCGTCCCGAGGAGGAGCGGGACCAGCGGCGGACTGAACCGGCCGGCACCGAGCGCCCGGGTGAGCTCCACGACCGCGACCAGGATCGCGGTGACGAGGACTGCCAGGAAGGCGGGGCGCCAGACGAAGAGCGACGCCACGATGACGGCGACCAGGCCGACCCCCACGCCGATCGCGGCACGCAGGTCGCGCCCGGCACGGCCCCCGGCGGGTCGCTCGGTCGTGGCCAGCTCACCCACCTCGAGCGGTGACGGCATCGCCGTCGACGTGGGCTGGTCGGTCGACGCGGGAAGGTCGTCGGCGGGCCGCGGCGGCGGGGCGGGGCGGTCACCGACGATCGGCACCGGGCCGGTGTCGTCGTCCTCCCGGTCGTTCCGCCCTGGGCGTTCGTTCCGCTCCGGGCGTTCGTTCCGCTCCGGGCGCTCGTCTCGCCCCGGGCGCTCGTCTCGCCCCGGGCGTTCGTTCCGCCCCGGGCGGTGTGACCAGGCGGGGCCGGAGCGACCGAGGGTGCCCGACGACTGCGCCGCTCCCGAGCCGTAGCGGGGCAACGGCTCGGTGCCCGGCCCGGAGCTCCCGGGACGGTCGGCGGCGGAGGGGGTCGTCATGGGCGGACGGGGCCGTCGGGGTCAGACCTCGAGCAGCTCGGTCTCCTTGTTCTTCATCGCCTCGTCGATGCCGTGGACGTGCTGCTCGGTGAGGTGGTCGAGCTCCTTCTCCGCGCGGCGCACGTCGTCCTCGCCGGCCTCGCCGTCCTTGGCGATGCGGTCGAGCTCGTCCTTGGCCCGGCGGCGGATGTTGCGGATCGCGACCTTGGCGTCCTCGCCCTTGGCGCGTGCCTGCTTCACCAGGTCGCGGCGCCGCTCCTCGGTGAGCTGCGGGAAGACCACGCGGAGGATCTGGCCGTCGTTGGTGGGGTTCACGCCGAGGTCGCTGTCGCGAATGGCCTTCTCGATGGCCGACAGCTGGCTCATGTCGTAGGGCTTGATGACGGCCATGCGCGCCTCGGGCACGGTGATCGACGCCATCTGCGGCACCGGGGTGTAGGCGCCGTAGTAGTCGACCATGATCTTGTTGAACATCGAGGGTGCCGCCCGGCCGGTGCGCACCGAGCCGAGGTCCTCGCGGGCGACGGACAGGGCCTTGTCCATCCGCTCCTCGGCATCGAGCAGGGTGTCGTCGATCACGGGTCTTCCCTCCATCGGCGGCCCGGCTCGAGCGGCCGTCGGCTCAACTGGTTGTCGTCCTTGCGTGCTGCCCGGTCAGTCCACGCTCACGCGGGCTGGCTGATCAGCGTGCCGATCCTCTCACCTGCGGTCGCTCTGGCGATGTTGCCGTCACGCAGCAGGTTGAACACGACGATGGGCATCTGGTTGTCCATGCAGAGGCTGATCGCCGTGGCGTCGGCGACCTTGAGCTGCTTGGCCAGCACCGTCGCGTAGTCCAGGTCGTCGTACATGATGGCGTCGGGGTTGGTGCGCGGGTCGTCGTCGTAGACGCCGTCGACACCGTTCTTGCCCATGAGCAGCACCTGGCACTCGATCTCCAGGGCGCGCTGGGCGGCCACGGTGTCGGTGGAGAAGTAGGGCATGCCGGCTCCGGCCCCGAAGATGACCAGCCGGCCCTTCTCGAGGTGCCGGATCGCCTTGCGCGGGATGTAGGGCTCGGCCACCTGGCCCATCGTGATCGCGGACTGCACGCGGGTCTCCAGGCCGGCCTTCTCGCAGAAGTCCTGCAGGGCCAGGCAGTTCATGACCGTGCCGAGCATGCCCATGTAGTCGGCCTTGGTGCGGTCCATGCCGGCCAGGCTGAGCTCCGCGCCACGGAAGAAGTTGCCCCCGCCCATGACCACCGCGACCTGGGTGCCCTTGGCGACGACCTCGGCCAGCTGCTCGGCGATGCCGCGGACGATGTCGGCGTCGACGCCGACATTCCCCCCGCCGAAGGTCTCGCCGGAGAGCTTGAGCAGCACCCGCTGATAGCCGCTGCCGTCAGCCGGCTGGAAGGCGGTGGGAGCGGACAGCGGAGGTGTGGTGTCGGTCAACGCGTCATCCCTTGCTCGACTTCAGTTGTCTGATCCTGCCGCATGGACGAACGGCCCCGCTCCCGGGACGGGAGCGGGGCCGAACGCGACATGCTGGAGCGGCCACCCTTCAGGGTCCCGCGCCGAGCCTGCGGGGCGTGGGGGGAAGGGTGGTCCTTCTGCTCAGGCCTGGCCGACCTCGAAGCGGGCGAACCGCTCGACGGTCATGCCGACCTCGTCGACGATCTGCTTCACCGTGCGCTTGGGCTCGGTGATCGACGGCTGCTCGAGCAGGACGAAGTCCTTGTAGAAGGCGTTGACCCGACCCTCGACGATCTTGGTGATCGCCTGCTCGGGCTTGCCCTCCTCCTTGGCCGTCTGCTCGGCGACGCGACGCTCGGTCTCGACCGCCTCGGCGGAGACCTCCTCGCGGGTGAGGAAGCGTGGGCGTGCGGCGGCGATGTGCATCGCCAGGCTGCGCGCGGCCTCCTCGGAACCGCCGCTGTACTGCACCGCGACACCGATGGCCGGGGGCAGGTCGGTGGCCCGCTTGTGCAGGTAGGTCGCGGTGGTGCCCTCGAAGACGGCGAACCGGCTGAGCACGAGCTTCTCGCCGATGCGGGCGGACTCGGACTCGACCAGGGCGGCGACGGTCTGGCCGTCGACGTCCGTGGCGAGCAGCGCGTCGACGTCGGCCGGCTTCTGGGCCAGGACGATGTCGAGCAGACGGTCGGCGAGCTTCACGAAGTCGGCGTTCTTGGCGACGAAGTCGGTCTCGCAGTCGAGCTCGAGCAGTGCGCCGTCCTTGCTGACGACGACCCCGTTCGTGGTGGAGCGCTCGAGGCGCTTGCCGACGTCCTTGGCGCCCTTGACGCGCAGCAGCTCGACGGCCTTGTCGTAGTCGCCGTCGGCCTCGGTGAGCGCCTTCTTGCAGTCCATCATGCCGGCGCCGGTGGCGTCGCGGAGACGCTTGACGTCGGCTGCGGTGAACTCAGCCATGTCACTTCCTCTGTGGTCTGGGGGTGGTGCGAAAAGACGTGGTGCGGACGTGCCGGGGCGCCGCCCCCGCTACGCGGGGACGGCGCCGGACATCAGCCGTTCTGAGCGCCCTGGGTGCCGGTGCTCGTGTCGCCGGTGGCGGGGACGCCCTCGACCGGGGCGACCTCCTCCGCAGTGACCGCGGGCGGCTCGGCCGGGGTCTCGGGCAGCGGGGTGGCGGTCGCGTCCGCGGCGGGGGCCGCAGCGGCGTCGCCACCGGTCAGGAGCTCGCGCTCCCAGTCGGCCAGCGGCTCGCCGGCACCGACGGCGGGCTCGGCGGCCTCGCCACGCCCTGCGTCGGCCTGCGCCGCGGAGCGGGCCATGAGGCCCTCGGCGACGGCGTCGGCGATGACGCGGGTCAGCACGGTGATGCTGCGGATCGCGTCGTCGTTACCCGGGATCTTGTAGTCGACCTCGTCGGGGTCGCAGTTGGTGTCGAGGATCGCCACCACCGGGATGTTGAGCTTGCGGGCCTCGCCGACGGCGATGTGCTCCTTCTTGGTGTCCACGATCCAGACGGCGCTGGGCACCTTCTGCATGTCGCGGATACCGCCGAGGCTGCGCTCCAGCTTGCCCTTCTCGCGGCTGAGGACCAGCTGCTCCTTCTTGGAGAGGCTGACCAGCGCGCCGGTCTGCTCGAGGTCCTCGAGCTCCTTGAGGCGCTGCAGGCGCTTGTGCACGGTCTGGAAGTTGGTGAGCATGCCGCCCAGCCAGCGCTGGTTGACGTAGGGCATGCCGACGCGGGTGGCCTGCTCGGCGACGACTTCCTGCGCCTGGCGCTTGGTGCCGACGAACAGGATCGAGCCGCCGTGGGCGACCGTCTGCTTGACGAACTCGTAGGCGTTGTCGATGTACCCGAGCGTCTGCTGCAGGTCGATGATGTAGATGCCGTTGCGCTCGGTGAAGATGAACCGCTTCATCTTCGGGTTCCAGCGGCGGGTCTGGTGCCCGAAGTGCACGCCGCTGTCGAGCAGCTGCTTCATGCTGACGACTGCCATTGCAGCCTCTCTGTGTCCGCGCGGCCGGAGCCGCGCTCGTCTCGGTTCGTCGCGGGCACCGGGTGGTGCACCGCCCTGGCGTCCGGCCGCGCCACATCCCCGGCGGTTGCCCGTCGGGACCGAGGTGGCGACTGCCCCGCCGAATGCGGCGGGAAGAGGACGCGCGAAGTCGACCCATCGGTTCGGGTCGCACCGGACAGCATACGCGAGGCCGGGCGCTGCTCTCCCCAGCGGTGGCGGCCGTCCACAGATGCGTCCGGACCACCCTCCGACGGCGGGCTCCGAGCCAGCGTGCCCCATGCCCTCCCGCGCTCTGGCCCTCCTCCTGCTCTGCGTCGGCCTCGCCGTGCTGCCGGCATCCGCGGCGGCCGAGCCGGTAGCCGTGGCGCGCGCCCTCTCCGTGGCCGGCAGTGCGTGGGGACCACCGCTGGACGGCGACCTGACGGTGACCCGCCCCTTCGACCGACTCCCCCATCCCTACGCCGCCGGTCACCGTGGGGTCGACCTGCACGGCCCGCCGCACGCTCCGGTGCTCGCGGCCGGCGACGGCGTGGTGGTCTTCGCGGGCATGGTGGCCGGCCGCCCGGTGGTGAGCATCGACCACGCGGGCGGACTCCGGACGACGTACGAGCCGGTCGACCCGTCCATCGCGGCCGGCCAGCCCGTCAGCCGGGGCTCTCCCATCGGGACCTTGGCCATCGGCCACGCCGGGTGCCCGGTCCAGGCCTGCCTGCACTGGGGGCTGCGTCGCGGCGGGACCTACCTCGACCCGTTGACGCTGCTGCGGCCGCCGCGCGTGCGTCTCCTGCCTATGGGCTGACCAGCCCGGCGCCGAGCGCCGACTGGAGGACGAGCCGGGCCACGACCCAGCGGTCCTTGCCGATCCGTCGGGTGCGCTCGAACCCGTGTCGCTCGAACAACGAGACGGTGCTGTTGTGCAGGAAGGAGCTGGAGACCTTCCGGCCCTCGACGTCCTCGGGGTAGCTCTCCACGAGTCCACCGCCGAGTCGCGCGATCTCCTGCAGGGCCCCGTCGAGTGCCGCCGACGCGACGCCGCGGCGCCGGTCCCCGCGGTCGACGAAGAAGCAGGTGATGCGCCAGTCCGGAAGGGTGCTCGGTCCGGCCGTGTAGGCCTTGCGGTGCTTGATCCGGGGCAACTCGTCCGTGGGGCCGAACTGGCACCAGCCGACGCAGTCGGCGCCGTCGTACACCAGTGCCGCGTGCGCCTGGCCTTCGCGGACCAGCGACTCCTTGTCCCTGCGGTTGTCGGCGGCGGTCTTCGGTCCGCCCTCGCGCTGGGGGTGGAAGGCCATGCACCAGCAGCCGCCCCACACGCCGTTGTGGCTCTCCACGAGGCGGGCGACGTCCGGCCACGTCGTGGCGTCGAGCGATCTCGCGACCAGGCCGGTCACGCTTCCCGCTCCTCCCGACGGATGGGTTCGGCGCACAGCGCCGGCACGACGGGCAGCGCCGCCGCGCGAGCCCGGGCCTCTGCGACCCGGCCGGCCAGCCCGGCCCCGATCATGCGCGCGAGATCCGACGTGGGCACGACCCGACGCTATCGGGCGAAGCCGGGCATGTCGTCGGGCGATGTCGGCGGGCTCCGTGCGCCGATGCGGCACGCCCCTGCTTTCCTCGCACCTGCTCCTCGGGGCGTCGCTATGGTCGGCCGATGGGATGGCGTCGCTCGCGCAGCTCCGAGCCCCACGCCGACCTGCGGCTCCTCATCGAACGCTTCGGCTGGGCGGTGGAGCACGTCCGCGTACCGAGAAGGTCGACGGGGACGCCGTCGTCCTACACCGTCGGGCTCACCGCGGCCGGCCATCCCGAGATCGTGGTGCTGGGGCTGCCGGCCCCGGTCGCCCAGGACTTCCTGAACGCCGTCGCCGAGCAGGTCCGCGCGGGTGGCTCCTACCGCCCCGGACAGCGCACCGGAGAGTTCACCGACGAGGACGGCCCCGTGGTCTTCCTCCGGGTCGAGGACACCGGCGGCCTGGCGTCGGCGCGGGACGTCTACGGCTCGGTCGAGGCTCTGCAACTGGTCTGGCCGGACTCCACCGGCCGCCTGCCGTGGCAGCCCGGGTACCGGAACGCCCCCGGCGTGCAGCCGCTGCTCGGTCAGGTGCCGTGAGCCGGCTGCCACCCCTCGCGGTCAGGCGGTGACCCGGACTCCGCGTTCGGGCACCATCAGCGGGCGGCTGGGGGCCGGCCCGGCGCGACGGTCTGCGGCCCTGCGGTCGCAGCGGGCGCGCAGCAGCCGCACGCCTTCTCGACGGCGCTGATGTCGCCGCTGGGGCCGGGTGGGTAGCAGCCCTCGCCGCGCCACGCCTCGACGCCCTCCCGGACCGCGACGGCGGCGATGATCAGGCCGGCGATCGGATCCGCCCAGCCCCACCCCAGTGTCGCGTTGAGCAGCAGGCCGACGAGCAGCACCGCTGACAGATAGGTGCACAGCAGCGTCTGGGTGGAGTCGGCTACGACCGCGGAGGAGCCGAGAGCACGGCCGGTGCGCCGCTGCGCCCAGGACAGGAACGGCATGACGAGCAGCGAGGCGGTCGCGAGTGCGATGCCGACCGGCGAGGGCTCGGGGTCACCGCCGAGGAAGAGTGCCCGGAGGGATTCCACGGTCACGTAGGCGGCGAGGGCGAAGAACGAGAGCGCCATGAGCCGCAGCGCCTGCCGCTCCCGGGACTCAGGCAGCCGGTGCCGGAACTGCCACAGGATGATCAACCCGCTGGAGACCTCGACGACCGAGTCGAGGCCGAATCCGATCAGGGCGACCGATCCCGCGGCGACACCGGCGGCGACCGCGATGATCGCCTCGACGACGTTGTAGGTGACGGACGCACCGGCCAGCAGCCGGGCGCGGCGGCCCAGCCGGGTGCGCTGGGCCGCCGTCAGACCGGGGTGCGCGTGGGTGGCGATCATCGGCCGGCCGCCTCGCCGTAGGCCGGGCAGAGGGCGACGGCGTCGCCGGTGACCGCGAGCAGCCGCTCGGCAGCAGCGAGCAGGTCGAGCAGTTCGGGGGCGGTGGCCAACGACCACATCGACGCGCGACCCTGCGGGCGGGAGACGGCCAGGCCGCAGTCGCGCAGGCACGCCAGGTGCGCCGAGACCGTGGACTGCGCCAGCCCGAGGTGGGACGTGAGGTCGGCGACCTTGTGCTCGCCCAGTGCGAGGTGCCGCAGGATCGCCAGGCGGGCGGGATCGCCGAGGCTGCGGAACATGCACGCCGCCGCGGACAGCGCGGCGGACTCGTTCACCGCCGGTTCCGCGGCACGCTGGGGTTCGGACATCTGCATCGCCACGCGGCGATGATAGCCACAACTGCCGATACTTCTGATGGCGAATCGACGCCGAGACCGCACGGCGCCGCCGATGGCGACGAGCGAACTGCCCGGAGGCGGAAGATGGGGAGTCGACCGTCCCGGTGTCAGGCGATGTCGGCGAGCTTGGTGCGCAGGTGCAGCACGGCCTTGGTGTGCAGCTGGCAGATGCGACTCTCGGTCACGCCCAGCACCCGCCCGATGTCGGCCAGCGTGAGCCCCTCGAAGTAGTAGAGGCTGACGACGACCTTCTCGCGCTCGGGCAGCTGCTCGACGGCGCGGGCGAGCAGCTGGCGAGCCTCGCCGTGCTCGGCCATGGCCTGCGGGTCGAGGGCACTGGAGTCCTGGAGGGTGTCGCCGAGACGCGGCGAGCCGCCGCCGTCGTCGTCGGTGAGCAGCTCGTCGAGGGCGACCACGTTGACCAGGGACAGCTGGCCGAGGAACTTGCGGATGTCCTCGACGTCCATGTCCATCTCGGCCGCGACCTCTTCATCGGTCGGGGTGCGGTGCAGCCTGGCCTCGAGCTCGGCGACGGTGCGCTCGAACTGGCGGGCCTTCATGCGCACCGACCGCGGGATCCAGTCGGTGTTGCGCAGCTCGTCGATGATCGCGCCGCGGATCCGCGCCATCGCGTAGCTCTCGAACTTGACCTCGCGGGTGGGCTCGAAGCGGGTGATCGCGTCGATGAGACCGAAGGTGCCGTAGGAGACCAGGTCGGCCTGCTCGACGTGCGCGGGCAGGCCGCTGCCCACCCGGCCGGCGACGTACTTCACCAGGGGCGCGTAGTGGAGGATCAGCCGGTCCCGCAGCCCGGGGTCACGGTCGGCGACGTAGTCGGCCCACAGCTGGGCCAGCAAGGCGTCCGCGTCATCGTGGGAATCGTCGTACTCGTCCAGCCGGTGGATGGTCGCCTCAGGCACGGTCGCGCTCCTCGGTACTGGTGGTCGGTCCTGCCCTGTGGTCCTGCCCCGTTGCAGCCACTGCCGTTTCGTATCGGCAGGCGGCCACCCTCTCAGGCGCGGGGATGCGCTTGCGCATGGACCGCACGGAGCCGCTCGACCGTCACGTGCGTGTAGATCTGGGTCGTCGCGAGGCTAGCGTGGCCGAGCAACTCCTGGACCGAGCGCAGGTCGGCGCCGCCCTCCAGCACATGGGTGGCCGCGGAGTGCCGCAGGCCGTGCGGTCCGATGTCGGGCGCTCCGTCCGTGCCGGCGACGGCTGCGTGGACGGTCCGCCGGACCTCGCGGGGATCGAGCCGGCGGCCGCGCGCGCCCAGCAGCAGGGCCGGCCCAGAGTCGGGCGTGGCCAGCGCAGGCCGGCCACGGGTCAGCCAGGCGTCCAGGGCGCACTCGGCCGGGACGCCGTAGGGCACGCTGCGCTCCTTGCTCCCCTTCCCGAGGACGCGGAGCAGCCGTCGACCGCGGTCCACGTCGTCGACGTCGAGGCCGACGAGCTCGCTGACCCGGATTCCGCTCGCGTAGAGCAGCTCCAGCACCACCGCGTCGCGCAGCCCGATCGGCTCGTCGGCGCCGGAGGTCGACTCGACGACCGCGCGCGCCTGGTCCGGGGCGAGCACCCCGGGCAGCGTGCGGTGCGCCTTCGGGCTGACCAGCCGCAGGCCGGCGTCCTCCGGCGTGAGCCCGGCACGACGCAGCCAGGCCGTGAACGACCGGGCGGACGCCGCGTGTCGGGCGATCGTCGCGCGGGTGTGCCCCCGGGTGCGGCCCTGGGCCAGCCAGCTGCGCAGCGTGGCGAGGTCGAGGTCGTGTGCCTGCGCGCCTCCGCGCCGGGAGAGGTGGTCCAGCAGACCGACCGCGTCCGTCACGTAGCCGCGAACGGTGTGGTCGGACAGGTCACGCTGGGTGCGCAGGTGGTCCTCGTACCCTTCCAGGGCAGCGGCCAGCGCTGACGGCAGCGCCGCCCGCACGTCTGCTGTCCCCGCGGCCACCCGGGAACCGTCCGACGGCGCTCCCCCGACCGTCAAGCCGCCGCGCCGGGACCTCCCTTCCGCCCGGACGGTGGCGCCACCCGCCACCCGGTGCCGGTCCACTCCACGAGGTCGGCCAGTTCCAGGACCGGCAGCACTCTCAGGACCTCGAGGACGTCGCAGCCGGCGATGGCGGCCAGCCGCTCGGGGCTCGCGCCGGCGCGGACCGGGCAGGCGTCCAGGACGCGGGCCGCCAGGTCACCGAGCCCGTCCCGGAGCGACGTGGGTCCCACCACCGGCGGGGCGAGGTCGTCGCCGATCCGCCCGACAGCCTGGACGACCTGTGCTGCAGAGGTCACCAGGACCGCCTGGAGGTTCTCGTCGCGCAGCAGCTCATGGCACCCCACACTCATCGCGCTCGTGACGGGGCCGGGCACGACCAGGACCTGACGGCCGAGGTCCTGGGCGCGACGTGCCGTCGCCTGGGCACCGGAGCGCGCGGCGGCCTCCACGACGACGGTTCCCCTCGTCAGCGCGGCGATCAGCCGGTTGCGGACGAGGAAGCGGTGGCGCAGTGGCGCGCAGCCCGGCGGCCATTCGCTGACCAGGAGCCCGGTCTCGGCGATGCGGTGGAAGAGCGCGCCGTGGGCCGCGGGATAGGGCCGGTCGACGCCGCAGGCCAGGACGGCCAGGGTCGGCGCTCCGGCTGCCAAGGCCCCCCGATGGGCCGCGGCATCGATGCCGAAGGCCCCGCCCGAGACGACGGTCCACGCACGCTCGCCGAGCTGGTGCCCCAGCTCGGCGGCCACGTGCTCGCCGTACGCGGTCGATGCCCGCGACCCCACGATCGCCACCGACCGGTCGACCAGCTCGTCCAGCCGCGCCGGTCCGCGCACCCACAGCGCGAGCGGCGGTACGGGGGCCTTGGTGCGGTCGGACTGGTTCGCCGGCTCCCGTGGCTCGGCGCTCACCGCCAGGGTGAGCGCGTGCAGCGGCAGCGCCGGCCACTCGTCGTCCTCGGGGACCACGAGCCGGGCGCCGCAGCGCTCGGCCCGCGTCAGGTCGGCCAGGGTCGCGTCCTGCTCCGCCCGGGCCCCGACCAGCGACCGGATCCGCTCCGGCGCCCGGCCCGAACGCAGCCGGCGGACGGCCTCCACCGGGCCGACGTCCTCGACGTAGCGCCAGAAGTCGATCGTGCCGGGCTCGACGGCCCGGCTCAGCCAGGCACGGGCCCGGCGCAGGCCCAGACCGGCGGGCAGGCCGACCCCGGCAGCCGCGGCCTCCTCGAGATCCTCGTCGAGGCTCATGCCGCCACCCGCTGCAGGCGCATGCCGAGGGCCTCGGCCACCTCGTCGGGACCGGGCACGGCGCGTCCGGCCAGGTCGCACAACGTCCATGCCACGCGCAGGACCCGGTCGAACCCGCGGACCGACAGTGCCCCCCGCTCCAGGGCCCGCTCGACCAGCCCGAGGGAGGAGCGCGGCACCGCCCACCGCTCCCGCAGCAGCCGCCCGGGGACCTGGCTGTTGACCGTGAAGCCGGTGCCCGTCAGCCGCTCCCCCGCCGCGCCCCGTGCGGCGGCCACCCGCCGGGCCACCTCGGCCGTCGTCTCCGGCGCCTCCAGCCCGTCCAGCCACGCGGCCCTCGTGACCGGTGGCAGGTCGACCCGCAGATCGATCCGGTCCAGCAACGGCCCCGACAGACGGGACCGGTAGCGCCGCCGCTCCAGCGGACTGCAGGTGCAGGCGGTGTCGCCGGCGGCGCTCGCGCAAGGACAGGGATTGGCAGCCAGCACCAGCTGGGCCCGGCAGGGGAACGTGGCCGATCCGGCCGCGCGCTGGATCGTCACCTGGCCGCGCTCGAGCGGCTGCCGCAGCGTGTCGAGCACCGCGCGAGGGAACTCGGGTGCCTCGTCCAGGAAGAGGACGCCGCGATGGGCCCGGCAGACCGCGCCGGGCCGGATCTGGCCCGAGCCGCCGCCGATGAGGGCAGCCATGGTGGCGGAGTGGTGGGGCGCCTCGAACGTCGGCCGGGTGACCAGCGGCGCCCCTGGCGGCAGCGTGCCCGCCACGGAGTGGATGGCCGTCACCTCCAGCGCGGCCTGCTCGTCCAGCGGCGGCAGGAGGCCGGGCAGGCGTTCCGCGAGCATGGTCTTGCCCGCTCCCGGTGGGCCGGCGAGGAGCAGGTGGTGCCCGCCCGCGGCCGCTACCTCGACGGCCCGCCGCCCCGCCGCCTGGCCGACGACGTCGCCGAGGTCGGGTGGGAGTGGAGGCTCGGGCAGCGGCCCCCGGACGTGCGGACTCAGCCGCGTGCGCCCGGCCAGGTGGGCGAGGACCTCCCCGAGCGTGCGCGCCGCGAGCACCTCGACGCTGTCGACCAGCGCGGCTTCCTCGGCGTTGGCGGCGGGGACGACCACCTGGGCGTGGCCGGCCCGGGCCGCCGCCAGAACCGCGGGCAGCACCCCGCGGATGCCGCGCACCGATCCGTCCAGCCCCAGTTCGCCCAGGAGGACCAGCCGGTCGACGGACTCCGGCGACACCGTCCCGGACGCCGCGAGAACCGCCGCGGCCAGGGCCAGGTCGAAGCCGCTCCCCTGCTTCGGCATCGAGGCCGGCGAGAGGCCGATCGTGATCCGCCGCTGCGGAAAGCTCGCACCTGCGTTCACGACCGCGGCGCGCACGCGGTCCACCGACTGACGCACCACCGCGTCCGGCAGGCCGACGAGCGCGACGTGCGGCACGCCGTTGGCCATGTCGACCTCGACCTCGACCATGGCGCCGTGCACGCCTGCCAGGCCGACCGACCAGGTGCGGGCGAGGGTCACAGGAAGGCCGCCCGGATGTGCGTGACGAGCGCCGGACGGGAAGGACGGACCAGGACTCCCACGACGTCGAAGCGCAGTTCGGGCGCGTGCTCGTCGTGGGCGGCCAGCCAGCGGTGGGCCAGCGTGCGCAGCCGCCGCTGCTTCGCCGAGGTGACCGCCTCGACGGGATGGCCGTAGCCGACCCCCCGCCTTGTCTTCACCTCGCAGAAGACCAGGGCGTCGTGCTCACGGGCGACGAGGTCGAGCTCGCCCTCGCGACAGCGCCAGTTGCGGTCGATGACGAGGAACCCGAGGTCGCTCAGGAAGGCAGCGGCGATCCGCTCGCCACGGAGGCCGAGGTCGGTAGTGGTGGACACGGATCGACCCTGGCCGGTCCGGTGGCCCCCGGACAGGAGGCCACCGGATCTGTGGAGAGCGGATCGCCCTGTGGACTACCCCGGTCAGGAATCCGCGGCGGTCATGCCTCGACGGAGGTGCGGACGTCGCAGTCGACTCCGGTATCGGTTCCGCTGCCACCCTGGCAGACGTCGCGCGCGGGCCCGGGCACCTGCACTCCCGGCGGCGGAGGCGGCGAGTCGGGCGCCAACTCGCCCGCGAGGAAGTCGCTTCCCGAGCCGCCCAGGAGCACATCGGCGTCGAAGCCGCCCGCGACGAAATCGTTCCCTGAGCCGGCATCGATCTCGTCCCGACCGAAGCCCCCCTGAATGGCGTCGTCGCCGGATCCACCGGATCCGACGTCGTTGCCGACGGCCAGCGCGAGGAAGTCGTTGCCGGACCCACCGGACACCCGGTCGTTCCCGGGGCCGGACAGCACCTCGTCGTCCCCGGAGCCGGCGTCGATCACGTCGTGGCCGCCGGCAGCTCCGACGTTGCCGAAGAAGGTCGACGTGTCGCCGAGGATCAGGTCGTTCCCGGATCCCGCGTGGATCACGTCGTCGCCCAGCCGGGCGCAGATGGCGTCAGGTCCGCTGGTGCCCTGGATGACCTCGGAGCGGTTGGTCCCGATGATCACGTTGTACTCGCTGAGGTCGATGTCCGGCGGCACCGCGCAGTCCGCCGGGATCTCCGGCGGCGCGGCCGTCGCCGGTGTCACGACCAGCAGGGGCGCGGCGATGACGGTGACGCTGAGCAGGACTCGTGATGCGCGCATGGGATTTCCCTTCGGCGGGCGGGCGCAGTGCCCGGACGCTAGGGAGCCTCGTGTAGCTCCGACAATCGGATCCTCCACGGATGACGCCGGCGCCCCGGGGCACGCGGATGAGGACCACACCGTGCAGTCGGACCGCTCCAGCACGTGACCAACGCCGTCGAGGCCGCTCAGGTGATCCGCGGGTTCTCCGGCAGCTCGAGGTCGGGCTTGTCGAGCTCCTCGACGTTGACGTCCTTGAATGTCAGCACCCGCACGTTCCGCACGAAGCGCGCGGGCCGGTACATGTCCCAGACCCAGGCGTCGGACAGCTTCAGCTCGAAGTAGACCTCTCCGCCGGCCTCGCGGACCTGGAGGTCGACCGAGTTGGCCAGGTAGAACCGCCGCTCGGTCTCCACCACGTAGGTGAACTGGCGGACGATGTCCCGGTACTCGCGATAGAGCTGCAGCTCCATCTCGGTCTCGTACTTCTCGAGATCCTCGGTGCTCATCGAACCTCTCCGGGCACTGGACTCATGGCCCCATCATCGACCATCCCACCGGAGCCGGTCAGCTGGGCCGCCCGCGCGGCGTACGAGTCACGCGCGCTGCGGACGTTGACGAACCGCATCCGGTGCTCGGGACAGGGGCCGTGCCGCTCCAGGGCGGCGCTGTGCACGTCGGTGATGTAGCCCTTGTGGCCCGCGAAGTCGTACTGCGGCCACTTCTCGTGCAGCTCGAGCATCATCCCGTCCCGGGTGACCTTCGCCAGCACCGAGGCCGCGGCGACGCACGCGGCCACCCGGTCCCCCTTCCACACCGCCAGGCCCGGCCTGGCCATGCCGGGCACGGGAAAGCCGTCGGTGAGGACGTAGTCCGGCGAGGGGTCCAGTGCGCTGACGGCCCGCCGCAGCGCCTCAATGTTGGTGACGTGCATGCCGCGGGCGTCCAGCTCGTCGACGGGGATGACGACCACCGACCAGGCCAGTGCCCGGTCGACGACCTCGGCGTAGACCCGTTCCCGCACGGCCGCGGTGAGGAGCTTGGAGTCGGCGAGGCCGGGGACCCGGCCCCGACGGCCGGACGGGAGGACGCATGCGGCGGCCACGAGCGGACCGGCACAGGCCCCGCGACCCGCCTCGTCGGCGCCGGCGACGACCTCGAACCCGCGACGGCGCAGGGAACGCTCCATGTCCCAGAGCGAGTCGGGGCGGTCCTCCTCGGCGATCGTGCGCCGGACACGCACGGCCGGGCTCGACGTGGAGTGGGTGGATCGGGAGGCCATCGCGCTCCGACAGTACGACGGCTCGACCGGCGCACGACGACCGGACACCGCCGGAACGGCAGAACGGGCCGCCCCCGGATGGGGCCGGCCCGTTCTGCCGGAGGAAGCGCCGTGGAGTCAGAGCTCGGCGAGCCCCATGTCGGGGCTGGACACCTCGGCCTCCGCCGGGGCGGCGGAGGACAGGCCGTGGGCACCACAGGTGCAGCCGGGCTGCCGGTTGGACAGCACCAGGGAGACCGCGTGCGCCCGGTCGCGGGCACCCAGCTTGCGCAGGATGGCCTTGACGTGGGACTTGACGGTGTCCTCGCTGATGAAGAGGTTCCGCCCGATCTGCCGGTTGGACTGGCCCAGCAGCAGCTCGTCGAGCACGTCGGACTCGCGCCGGGTCAGGGGCACCTCCGGCGTGAAGGGCTTGGCGGCCGGCACGGCCGACGGCTCGACCCGGCGGATCTGCGGGTCGACGACCGTCCGGCCCGCACGAGCGGCCAGGATCGCCCAGCCGAGCAGCGTCGGCGAGGTGTTGATCATCAGGTAGCCACGGATGCCCGCGGCGATCGCCTCGTTCACGATCGCCGGGTCCTCGGACGTGGCCAGTGCCACGATCGCGACACGGGGGAAGCGGCGCCGCAGGTCGCGGCAGGCGTTGAGGGTCGCGGCGCGGCCGGAGCCGAGCTCGACGACGACGGCGTCGGGACGGGCCGACTCGACCAGCGTGAGGGCGCGGCGCAGTTCGCCGGGCGTACCCACCGATTGCATGCCGGCCGTCTCGTTGATCATGCTGACCAGACCGCGACGCAGGACGGGCGCGTCAGCGAGGAGGAGCACGCGGGTGACCCCGCGGGCGTTGCTCGCCATAGGTGCAGACACAACTGACTCCGTTTCGACTCCGGGAACTTGCAATGTCTCCATCGGAAGGGTGAAACGGTTACTTGAACACTTTCTCGACAATTTCTTGATTGGTATCAGCAGCGGCGCAATGGCGGCGGCGTGACCCCACGCGTAACACGAGAACGGTCGTGATGGGGATATGCGGGAAGAACCGCGCCGGTCAGGATCGCGGCGCAGCAGAGGGACGAGCGGGAGTGGTCAGCGCTCCGACGAGCGCCGCTGCCGCAGCCAGGCCGTCACCGGCAGGGCGCCGGTCAGCCCGATCGCCCAGGGTGCCACCGCCGACGCCGTCACCGTCGACGCCGCGATGCCGGACGGGTCCGCAGTTGCCGCGTGGGCAGCCTGGATGTCGGGAGAGTCCAGGAGCCCGAAACGGCTGAGCGGCCAGACGATCACCGCGGCCTTGCCGATGACGTCGTCGACGGCGATCGTGCCGCCGTACTGGTCGCCGACGTGCGACCGGGAGTCGGCCGAGGCCGAGCGGTGGTCACCCATCACCCAGAGCCGCCCCTCCGGGACGGTCACCGGGCCGAAGGGGCGGTCCTCGAGGCGGATGTTCTCGAAGATGTAGGGCTCGTCCAGGGGTTCGTCGTCGACGGTCACGCGGCCCTCGGGATCGCAGCACTCGACGGTCTGGCCCTCGACGGCGATCACCCGCTTGACGAAGTCGTCCTCGCTCGGTGGCGCCACCCCCACCGTGCGACCGAGCCAGAGCATCGCCGCGGAGAACCAGTTGGACGGCTCGGCCACGGACACCTCCGGCGTCCAGGTGTCCGGGCCCCTGAAGACGACGATGTCGCCGGGCTCGGGCTCGCCGAACCAGTACGGCACCTTGTTCACCAGCACGCGGTCCCCGGTGCACCCGGTGCAACCGTGCAGCGTCTGCTCCATCGACCCCGAGGGGATGAAGAAGGCCTGGACGAAGAAGGTCTTGACGACCAGGGCGAGCACGAACGCGATGAGCAGGAGCACCGGCAGCTCGCGCAGCAGGGAGCCCTTCTTCGCGGCCTTGTCGCGACGGGCGCGGCGCGAGCTCCGGCCGGTCGCCTCGTCCGCCGTGGGGACGTCGTCCCCCCGGCCATCCCCCGGAACGACGTCGGCGGGCCCCCCGGGCCGGTCGCTGCTCATCAGGGAGCAGCGTACGGCGCGGGAGACCCGCCGCGACCACAGCCGGTCAGAACCGACTGTCAAGCGTGTCAGCGCGAGACGACGTCCCGCTTCTCCTTGATCTTGGCGGCCTTGCCGCGCAACTCACGGAGGTAGTACAGCTTGGCGCGGCGCACGTCACCGCGGGTGACGACCTCGATCTTCTCGACGACCGGGGTGTGCACCGGGAAGGTGCGCTCCACGCCGACGCCGAAGCTCACCTTGCGCACGGTGAAGGTCTCGCGGATGCCGCCACCCTGGCGCCGGATCACGACGCCCTGGAAGACCTGGATACGCGAGCGGTTGCCCTCGACCACGCGCACGTGCACCTTGACGGAGTCCCCGGGGCGGAAGTCGGGGATGTCGTCGCGCAACGAGTCGGCGTCGAGTGCGTCCAGGGTGTTCATCTCGGCAGTCCTCAGTCTCAGATGGCTCGTTCTCGGTGCGGACAGCGGAACGCCCCGGCTGTCCGGTCCCGGGGAGCTGCGGCTCCTGCGGAGGAGCTCCCACCGGCGGCGCCGACGGTCTGCAGCAGCTCTCTACTGTGCCACATCTTCAGCTGACGATGCGCGGCGGCCCCGTCCACGAGCCGGTGAGCAGCTCCGACAGCCGGTCGGCGAGGTCACCGGGCGCAAAGGTCTCCGTGCTCGCGGCGATCTCCTCGACCGACCACCAGCGGTGCGGTTCCTCACCCAGCAGCTCCAGCTCGGTACGGCCGCGGGCGTCCACCTCGTGGACGACGTCGCGGAGGACGAAGAAGGTCTCCCGCGAGTCGATGTCCATCCCCGCGAAGACGCCGACGTGCCGGCGCAGCCACACCGGTCCTTCCAGCGCCGACGGTGCGGCGACGAATCCGATCTCCTCGGCGAGCTCGCGGACGGCGGCATCCCGCACGCCCTCGCCGTCCTCCACTCCCCCGCCGGGCGTGTACCAGAACAGGACGTCGCCGGGCGGCACCGCGGGGTCGCTGAGCCGGGCCCCGAGCAGGAGCACCCGGTCGGAGGGATCGAGGACGACGACCCGAGCGGTCGGCCGGACCCATGGACGCTTCACGAGTGGTCCAGAGCGGCCCGTTCCGCGTCAGTGAGGCCATCCTCCGGAAGTGCGGCGAGCAGGTCGGGACGGC
Source organism: Blastococcus colisei (assembly GCF_006717095.1). Taxonomy (NCBI): domain Bacteria; kingdom Bacillati; phylum Actinomycetota; class Actinomycetes; order Geodermatophilales; family Geodermatophilaceae; genus Blastococcus; species Blastococcus colisei. The sequence continues at coordinate 1,284,976 of NZ_VFQE01000001.1, read as the reverse complement.
GGGTGGCCGTGCGCCGCAGCGACTCCGCGCGCCGCCAGCGGGCGATGGCCGCGTGATCGCCCGACAGCAGCACCGGCGGGACCTCGTGGCCGCGCCATGTTGCCGGCCGGGTGTAGGAGGGCCCTTCGAGCAGCCCGTCGGCGTGCGAGTCGAACTCGACGGACTCCCGGTTGCCCACGACGCCGGGCAGCAGCCGGGTGACCGCCTCGACCATCACCAGGACCGCGGACTCCCCGCCGGCGAGCACGTAGTCGCCGATGGAGACCTCCGACACCGGGCCCGCCTCGGCTGCCCAGTCGGCGACCCGCTGGTCGATGCCCTCGTAGCGGCCGCAGGCGAAGACCAGGCCGGGCTCGGTCACCCACTCGGCGGCCATGGCCTGGGTGAAGGGCCGGCCGGCGGGCGTGGGGACGACGAGCCGGGTACCGGGCGGGCGGACGGCCTCCAGGGCGAGCGCCCACGGCTCGGGCTTCATGACCATGCCGGGGCCGCCGCCGTACGGAGCGTCGTCCACGGTGCGGTGCACGTCGTCGGTCCACTGCCGCAGGTCGTGCACACCGATTGCGACCAGCCCCCGCTCGGCGGCCTTGCCCAGCAGCGACTGCCCCAGTGGGGCGAGGTACTCGGGGAAGATCGTGACGACGTCGACGCGGAAGGTCACAGGTCGAGCAGCCCCTCCGGTGGGTCGACGACCAGGAAGCCCCCGGCCACGTCGACCGTGGGCACGATCGCGGACGCGAAGGGGATCAGCGCCTCCCCGCCGTCGCCGCGGCGGACGACCAGCAGATCCTGCGCCTCGTGGCGGACCGCGGTGACCTCGCCGACGGCCGAGCCGTCGGGCAGCCGGACGCTCAGGCCCACCAGCTGGTGGTCGTAGTAGGAGTCCGGGTCCTCGATCTCCGGCAGGTCCGCGACGGGGACGAGCAGGAGCGTGTTGCGCAGGGCGTCGACGTCCTCGCGGGTGCCGTAGACCTCACCGGAGGGGGCCGCCAGCTGCAGCAGCAGGGTGCCACTGTGCCAGCGCTTGTCGACGACGGTGAGCGGCCCGCGCTTGGGCGGATCGGTGGCCAGCACCGCGCCGGGGGCGAACCGGTCGTCGGGGTCGTCGGTGCGCACCTCGACGGTGGCCAGACCACGAACACCGTGGGGTCGGCCGATGCGGCCGACCACCACGGTGTCGGAGGAACCTTCGGTCAAGCCGACGCTCAGCGCCCGTCGGTGTCGACGACGTCGACCCGGAGGCCGCGCCCGCCGACGCCGGTCATCACCTGGCGCAGCGCCTTGGCGGTGCGCCCGCCCCGGCCGATGACCTTGCCGAGATCGTCGGGGTGGACCCGGATCTCGAGGGTCTTGCCGCGACGGTTGGTGAGCAGGTCGACGGTCACGTCTTCCGGGTGGTCGACGATGCCCTTGACCAGGTGCTCGAGCGCGTCTTCCAGCACGTCTTACTCGGCGGGCGTCTCTGCGGCGGCGTCCGCGGCGGGTGCCTCGGGCGCAGCCTCGGCGGCCGGTGCCTCGTCGGCAGCGGCGGCCTTCTTGGGAGCGGCCTTCTTCTTGGCGGTGGTCGCCTCGTTGGTCGGCTCGTCCATGCCGGCGCGGACGGCGGCCTCGTAGAGGGCCTTCTTGTCCGGCTTGGGCTCGGCGACCCGCATCGGGGCGGGGGCCGGCTCGCCCTTGAACTTCTGCCAGTCGCCGGTCACCCGGAGGATGGCGGCGACGGCCTCGGTCGGCTGGGCGCCGACGCCGAGCCAGTAGGCAGCGCGCTCGGCGTCGACCTCGATGAAGGAGGGGTCCTCCTTCGGGTGGTACTTGCCGATCGTCTCGATCGAGCGGCCGTCACGCTTGGTCCGGGCGTCGGCGACGACGATGCGGTAGTACGGCGCGCGCATCTTGCCCAGGCGCATGAGCTTGATCTTGGTGGCCACGGTGGGTGGTGTACTCCTCGAACGCTGTGTGGTTGCTCGCCGGAGCGGCGTGTGGGGGTACGCCGGGGCGGAGCGATGGACACGGCCGGAAACGGTGAGAGGGCCGCCACCGCCGTGTTCGACCCGCCATTGTGCCAGACGGTGTGGGGGCGCCGTCCGGCCCCCGGCGTCAGCCGCGGACGGCGGCGAGCACGCGGGCACCCGCCTCGGCGACGGGCACCTCCTCGCGTTCGCCGGTCCTCCGGTCGCGCACCTCGATGACGCCCTCGGCGAGGCCCCTGCCGACCGTGACGATCGTCGGCATACCGAGCAGCTCGGCGTCCCTGAACTTCACGCCTGGGGAGACCTTCGGCCGGTCGTCGTAGAGCACGGTGAGACCGGCGGCCACGAGCTCGGCCGCCAGGGACTCGGCGGCCTCGAACACGGCCGCGTCCTTGCCCGTGGCGACGACGTGCACGTCGGCCGGGGCGACCTCGCGGGGCCAGACCAGGCCCAGCTCGTCGTGCGTGGACTCGGCGATCGCCGCGACGGCGCGGGAGACCCCGATGCCGTAGGACCCCATGGTCACCGTGACCAGCTTGCCGTTCTCGTCGAGCACCTTGAGGTCGAGGGCCTGGGCGTACTTGCGGCCGAGCTGGAAGATGTGGCCCATCTCCACGCCGCGGGCGAGCTCCAGCGGCCCGGAGCCGTCGGGCGCGGGGTCTCCGGGCAGCACCTCGGCCGCCTCGATGACGCCGTCCCAGGTGAAGTCCCGCCCCGCCACGAGGTCGAACACGTGCTTGCCGGACTCGTTCGCGCCGGTGATCCAGCGGGTGCCGGGGACGACCCGGGGATCGACCAGGTAGCGGATCTTCGACTCGCTCTCGCTGCCGAGCACCTGCGGTCCGATGTAGCCCTTGACGAGGGCCGGGTTGCCGGCGAAGTCGGTGAACGGCTCGACCTCGGCCGGGGCGAGTTGCGCCTCCAGCCGCTTGGCGTCGACCTCGCGGTCGCCGGGCAGACCGATGACCAGCGGTTCGCGGCTGCCGTCGGGCTGCACGAGGGTGACGACGACGTTCTTCAGCGTCGACGCGGCGGTGTACCCGGCGTCGGGGAACATCTCCTGCGCGACGGCGACCAGCGTCTCGATGGTCGGGGTGTCGGGGGTGTCCTCGACGTGCGCCTCCGGCAGCCCGTCGAACGGGATCGCCTCGGGGACGACGGTGGAGACGGCCTCCACGTTCGCCGCGTAGCCGCCGGGCGAGCGGGCGAAGGTGTCCTCGCCGATCGACGTCGGGTGCAGGAACTCCTCGCTCTTGGACCCGCCCATCGCACCGGACATCGCCGAGACGATCACGTAGTCCAGGCCGAGCCGGTCGAAGATCCGGATGTAGGCGGCGCGGTGCGCGGCGTAGGAGCGGTCCAGCCCGGCGTCGTCGACGTCGAAGGAGTAGCTGTCCTTCATCGTGAACTCGCGCCCGCGGAAGAGCCCGGCCCGCGGCCGCGCTTCGTCCCGGTACTTCGTCTGGATCTGGTACAGCGAGAGCGGCAGGTCCTTGTAGGAGCCGTAGAGGTCCTTCACCAGGAGCGTGAACATCTCCTCGTGCGTGGGGCCGAGCAGGAAGTCGTTGCCCCGCCGGTCCTGCAGGCGGAAGAGGTTGGGGCCGTACTCGGTCCACCGGCCGGTCGCCTCGTAGGGCTCGCGGGGCAGCAGCGCCGGGAAGTGGACCTCCTGCGCGCCCATCGCGTCCATCTCCTCGCGGACGATGCGCTCGACGTTGCGGAACACGCGGAAGCCCAGCGGGAGCCAGGTGAACCCACCGGGTGCGGCCCGGCGGATGTACCCGCCGCGCGCGAGCAGCCGGTGGCTCGGGACCTCGGCGTCGGCCGGGTCGTCACGCAGGGTTCGCAGGAACAGGGTCGACATCCGCAACAGCACGGAAGAAGTCTCCCAGGCGGGCGGAAGCGGTTTCCCGACAGCCCGGAGGGCGTCACCCGATGACGTACTCCCCGGCACCGAGGCGGAACGCGGGCAGGGGCAGCCCCGTCTCGCGGTGGATGGTCATCAGGACCGCGACGACGTGGACGACGAGCTGCCATGCGCCCATGTCTTCGTCCACGAAGTCGTCCACCAACCATGGTGCCCGCACCGCGTACACCTGCACGCGGTCCTCGCCGACCGGCATGGGGTCGATCTCCGGCTCGCTCGCGTCCGAATCGGTTTCCAGCACCAGGTGTATCGCGTCGATCCCTGCCGCGTCGCGCCACGCCTCGAGGTCGGCGTCCGCAGCATCGAGCAGTCGCTGCGCCTTCCCGGCGTTGCGCATGAACGCATGCATGCGCGTCGCGTCGTCGTCCATCGTGAACCCGCCGCCGATGGCGATCCAGTTGTAGTCCCGCACGCCGGCAACCTAAGCGACGACGCGGCCGCGCAGGAGGGTGAGACGGGGCCGGGCGAGGACGTCGAGGTCGACGCGGGGATCACGGTCGTAGACGACGACGTCGGCCGGCGCGCCCTCCTCGATGCACGGCAGGCCGAGCCAGGCCCGGGCCGACCACGACGCCGCGGCCAGCGCCGCCTCGGCGGGCAACCCGGCCTCGTGCAGGGCGCGGACCTCGTCGCCGATCCGGCCGTGCTCGATGCCGCCGCCGGCGTCGGTGCCGGCGAACACGGGGACGCCCGCCTCGAACGCCGCACGGACGACGGCGCCCGAGTTCGCGTACAGCCGCCGCATCGTGCTCGCGTAGGACGGGAACTTCTCCTCCCCCGCCGCGGCGAAGCCCGGAAAGTTCTCGACGTTCACCAGCGTCGGGACGACGGCCGTCCCCCGCCTCGCCATCTCGCCGATGAGGTCCTCGGTCAGGCCGGTGCCGTGCTCGATGCAGTCGATGCCCGCGGCGATGAGGTCGGGCAGCGCGTCGGTGCCGAAGGTGTGCGCGGTGACCCGGGCGCCGGCCTCGTGCGCGGCGGCGATGGCGGCCGCCAGCACGTCGGGCGGCCACTCCGGCGCCAGGTCGCCGACGGAGCGGTCGATCCAGTCGCCCACCAGCTTGACCCAGCCGTCGCCGCGGCCGGCCTGCACGCGCACCTCGGCGCTCAGGTCCTCGGGCTCCAGCTCGATGCCGAGGTGGGGGATGTAGCGCCGGGGCCGTGCGATGTGCCGCCCCGCCCGGATGATCCGCGGCAGGTCCGGCTCGTCGTCCAGGATCCGGGTGTCGACGGGTGAGCCGCAGTCGCGCAGCGCGAGCACGCCGGCCGCGCGCTCGTCGAGCGCCTGCTGCCGCAGCCCGTCCAGGTCGTGCACGTGCGCACCGCCGACACCGATGCCGACGTGGCAGTGGGCGTCGACGAGGCCGGGGATCAGCCAGCCGCCCGTGCTGATCGTCTCGGCACCGGGGACGCGCTCGAAGCTGAACCGGCCCTCGCGCACCCAGAGGTCGCGGTGCTCCCCCTCGGGGAGCACCACACCGGCGAGGTGGAACGGCGGCCCCGGTGCCATGGCGCTCACCGGCCCGGCCGGTCGTCCTTGAACTGGTCGAAGTTCAGCTTCGAGAGATCGGGTAGCGCCTGACCCGGCGGCAGCTGCGGCATCCCCCCGGGCATGCCACCCCCTGGGAACCCGGCACCGGGGGGCAGCCCCGGGGCGCCGACGGGCCGGCGGGCGGGACCACCCTTCTTGCCGCCCTTCCCCTTCTTGCCCTTCTTCGACTGCGCCTGCATCTGCCGCCCGCGCTGCTTCTTCGACATGGGGCCCATGCCGGGCAGGCCCATGCTGCCGGCCATCTGGCCCATCATCTTCTGGGCCTGGGCGAACCGCTCGAGCAGCTGGTTGACGTCGGTGACGCTGACGCCGGACCCGTTGGCGATCCGCACCCGGCGCGAGGCGTTGATGATCTTGGAGTTGACGCGCTCCTGCGGCGTCATCGACCGGATGATCGCCGCGGTGCGGTCGAGGTCGCGGTCGTCGACCTGCTTGAGCTGCTCCTTCATCGCCCCGGCGCCGGGGAGCATGCCCAGCAGGTTGGCGATGGGGCCCATCTTGCGGATGGCCATCATCTGCTCGAGGAAGTCCTCGAGCGTGAAGCCCTCGCGCGACGCCAGCTTGCCGGCCATGCGCTCGGCCTGGTCGGCGTCGAAGGTCTTCTCCGCCTGCTCGATCAGGGTGAGCACGTCGCCCATGCCGAGGATGCGCGAGGCCATCCGCTCGGGGTGGAAGACGTCGAAGTCGGTGAGCTTCTCGCCGGTCGAGGCGAACATGATCGGCTGACCGGTGACGTACCGCACCGACAACGCGGCACCACCGCGGGCGTCGCCGTCGAGCTTGGTCAGGACGACGCCGCTGAAGCCGACGCCGTCGGCGAACGCCGTCGCCGTGTTCACGGCGTCCTGGCCGATCATCGCGTCGACGACGAACAGCGTCTCGTCGGGCTGGACGGCATCGCGGATGCCCGCTGCCTGCGCCATCAGCTCGGCGTCGATGCCGAGGCGACCGGCGGTGTCGACCACGACGACGTCGTGCATGGTCCGGCGGGCGTGCTCGATGGAGTCCGCGGCCACCCGGATCGGGTCCCCGATGCCGTTGCCGGGTTCGGGGGCGTAGACGTCCACCCCGGCCTGGCCGGCGACGATCGAGAGCTGGTTGACGGCGTTGGGGCGCTGGAGGTCGCAGGCCACGAGCAGCGGCGTGTGCCCCTGCTCCCTCAGCCAGCGGCCGAGCTTCCCCGCGAGCGTCGTCTTACCGGAGCCCTGCAGACCGGCCAGCATGATCACCGTCGGCGACTGCTTGGCCAGCCGGATGCGGCGGGTCTCGCCACCGAGGATGCCGACGAGCTCCTCGTTGACGACCTTGATGACCTGCTGCGCCGGGTTCAGCGCACCGGAGACCTCAGCACCCCGGGCCCGTTCCTTGACGGAGCCGATGAAGGCCCGGACCACGGGCAGGGCGACGTCGGCCTCCAGCAGCGCGATGCGGATCTCGCGCGCGGTGGCGTCGATGTCGGCATCGGTCAGGCGGCCTTTGCCGCGCAGGCCGGTGAAGACCTTGTCCAGGCGGTCGGAGAGGGTCTCGAACACAGCACGTCCTCGCAGGGGTCAACGGATGCGGGAGCCCCGCACCACCTGACCCCAGGGTATCGAGGTGTCAGGCAGCGATGCGGGCGCGCACGACGTCGGCCACCAGCGACAGCTCCCCCAGGACCACGGCCGAGCCACAGCCCACGCACGCCCACTCAGGGCAGTCGCCGCCGTCGTCGGTGTGCCCGTCGGCGCAGGGCGGCTGCACGAACTCGGTGATCTCCCCGCACGGGGGGCAGGGCCACAGTCGGCTGTCCACGTGGGCTCCTCTCGGCAGGGGGACCGTTCCGTCCCCGTCCACGCGACCGTCGCACGCCCTACCGACAGTTCACCGGAACCCACCCGGCGTGTCGGCCTTGCCGAACCCGCCGGCCACACCCACCCCGACCGTCGCGGACACGAGCGCGTCGTCGACCCGCCGGCGTTGCTCGGGCTCGACCGGCGACCCTGAGGGGTTGCACACGTAGAAGCAGTCGACCGCATCCGCGCCCAGGGTCTCGATCCGGGCCGACGTCACGTCCAGCCCCTCCCGCGCGATCGCCGCGGTGAGCCGGTACAGCAGTCCGGCCCGGTCGGCGGCCCGCACCTCGACGATGCCGGTCGCCGCACCGCTCACCTCGCTGTTGTGCCACGAGATGCGCGGGGGCGCGGTCCGGCCGTCGTCCTGCCGGTAGTCGGCCTCGCGCTGCCGCAACCGGTCGGCGAGCGGCAGCGTTCCCTCCAGCGCGGCCCGGACGGCGTCCGCGAGGATCTCCGGCACGGGGGCGCGACCGAAGCGCGGGCGGACGGCGAAGACGCTGGTGCCGTAGCCGTCCGCCACCGACATCTTGGCCGCGCGGACGTCGAGCTGGTTGAGCGCCAGCACGCCGGCACAGGTGCTCAGCAGGCCCGGCCGGTCGGGGGCCCCGATCGTCACCTGCTGGCCGTCGGCGACGTCCTCGATGCCGACCGTCACCGCACCCTCGGCCCCGGCGACGCCCAGCGGGCGGGCGGTCACCTGCGCCTCGGCGGGGTGCAGCACCGGCTCCGCGTCGGGCACCGGGCTCCCGCCCAGCTTCGCCTGCACCCGCGCCACGAGCGCCGCGACCAGGTGGGCCTTCCACGGGGACCAGGCCGACGCGCTGGTCGCCGCGCCGTCGGCCTGGGCCAGGGCGTGCAGCAGATGGAGGACGGCGGAGTCGTGACCGATCGTCGCCGCCACCCGGTCGATGGTCGCGGGATCGTCGATGTCGCGCCGCGTGGCGGTCGCCGGCAGCAGCAGGTGGTGGCGCACCAGGGTGGCCAGGGTCGCGACGTCCGGATCCGAGAATCCCATCCGCGCGCCGATCCCGGCAGCGATCGGCGCGCCGACCTCGCTGTGGTCACCCGGGCGGCCCTTGCCGATGTCGTGCAGCAGCGCCGCCACCAGGAGCAGGTCGGGACGGTCGACGTCGCGGGTGAGCTCGGCGGCGGCCGCGGCGGCCTCGATCAGGTGCCGGTCCACGGTGTACCGGTGAAAGGGATGCCGCTGCGGCAGGGACCGGATCCGGTCCCACTCCGGCAGCAGCCGGACGAGCAGTCCCTCCTGGTCCAGCTGCTCGAGCACGGGAACGGCGGCCCGCCCGCTGGCCAGCAGGCGCAGGAACGACCAGCGGACCTCCGCCGGCCACGGCTCGGGCACCGGCGGGCTGTGCACGGCGAGCACCTTGAGCGTGTACGGCGACAACAGCAGGTCGGCCCGCGCGGCGGCCGCGGCGGCGCGCAGCAGGAGCCCGGAATCGGCGACCGGCTTCGCCCCCTGCGCGAGCACCACCTCGTCGCCCTGCCGGACGACGCCCTCGGCCAGCGGCTCGCGGCGCACCCGCCGGTACCGGCCGCGGGGACGGCGGACCAGCGCGGCCTCGACCCGCCGCCACGTCTCGTCGGCGACGAACGCCAGCCGCCGTCCGGCCAGGCTCACCTCGCGCAGCAGCGCGTCCTCGTCGGCCAGACCGAGGGCGACCGACACCGGGCGCTGCTCCTGGCGGATCAGCACGTCGTGCGGCCGGCCGGTGCGCCGGCGCAGCTCGTCGCGCACGTCGAGCAGGAACGCGTACGCCTGATCCGGCTCCGCGCCCGGCTCGTCGCCGAGCTGGGCGGCGGCGACGGCGCGCAGGACCTGCCCTTCGCGCAAGCCCCCGTAGGCCTCCTTGAGGTCGGGTTCGAGCAGGAAGGCGAGTTCGCCGAGCCGGCGCGCGCGGTCGCGGCGGAGGTCGCGAAGCTGGGGCAGCAGCTTCCACGCCGCCTGCCGCCAGCTGGCGAGGGTGGCGGTGCGCAGCCGCGCGGCGAGCTCCGCGTCACCGGCGACGAGGCGGACGTCGAGGAGCCCGAGCCCGGCCTTGACGTCGGTGGAGGCGACCGCGACCGCCTCGGACACCGAGCGCACCGAGTGGTCCAGGCGGAGTCCGGCGTCCCAGACGGGATACCAGAGGGCGTCGGCGATGGCGGCGATCTCCGGCCGGCCCTCGTGGACGAGCACGAGGTCGAGGTCCCCGTGGGGCGGCAGTTCCCGGCGGCCGAGGCTGCCGACGGCGACCAGGGCGACGCCGTCGGTGCCCGTCGGCAGCTGCTCCATCCCCCGCCCACCCGAACCGCGGCGCGGCCCGGGCGGGGGCGTGCCCGCGACCGCGTCGGCGAGCAGTCCGCCCAGCCACGTGTCGACGGCGTCGACGCGCTCGGAGCGGGTCAGCCCGGGCAGCGCCAGAGGGTTCAGGGTGTCCCCCTCACACCGCGTCCTCGCCGCGTTCACCGGTGCGGACCCGGACGATCTCGTCGATCGTCGTCACCCACACCTTCCCGTCGCCGATCTGACCCGTCGAGGCGGCCTCGACCACCGCGTCGACCACGCGGGCGGCGTCGAGCTCGCTGACGACGACCTCGATGCGCACCTTCGGGACGAAGTCCACCTGGTACTCGGCCCCGCGGTAGACCTCGGTGTGACCCCGCTGGCGGCCGAAGCCCTGGACCTCGCTGACGGTCAGACCGGCGACGCCGATCAGTTCGAGGGCGTTCTTGACGTCGTCGAGCTTGAACGGCTTGACGATCGCGGTGACCAGCTTCATGCCAGGGTCCTCTCGGTGTTACGGGCCATGTCCGCCGATGTGGCGCGCGCCTGGCCGGCCGGTGGCGCAGTGGAGCCGCTGCTGCCGAGCGAGGCGAAGTCGTAGCCGGACTCCGCGTGCACGACGGTGTCGATGCCGGTGACCTCGTCCTCCTCGGGAATCCGGAAGCCCATCGTCTTCTGGATGACGATGCCGATTGCCAGGGTAAGGACGAAGGAGAACGCGAGGACGGCGACCGCACCGACGGCCTGACGCCAGAGCTGGTCGACGCCACCGCCGTAGAGGAGTCCGTCGATGCCGGCAGGGGCCTCGGCCGTGGCGAGGAACCCGACGGCGATCGTGCCCCAGAGCCCACCGACGAGGTGGACACCGACGACGTCGAGCGAGTCGTCGTACCCGAGCCGGTACTTCAGGCCCACGGCCAGGGCGCAGAGCGCACCGGCGACGGCGCCGACGACGATCGCGCCGATCGGCGAGACCGAGGAGCACGCGGGCGTGATGGCGACCAGCCCGGCGACGACACCCGAGGCGGCACCCAGCGAGGTCGAGTGACCGTCACGGAGCTTCTCCACCAGCAGCCAGCCCAGCGTGGCCGCAGCGGTGGCGACGAGGGTGTTCACCCAGGCGACCGAGGCGGTGTTGTTGGCGGCCAGCGCCGAGCCGCCGTTGAAGCCGAACCAGCCGAACCACAGCAGTCCGGCACCGATCATCACCAGGGGCAGGTTGTGCGGGCGCATGGCCTCGCGGCCGAAGCCCCGGCGCCTGCCCAGGACCAGGGCGAGCGCCAGGCCGGCCGCACCGGCGTTGATGTGCACTGCGGTGCCACCGGCGAAGTCGATCGCCGCCAGGTCGTTGGCGATCCAGCCGCCGGTGTGGGTGACCGTGCCGTCGTCGGTGAGGGTGAAGTCGAAGACCCAGTGGGCGACCGGGAAGTAGACGATCGTCGCCCAGACGCCGGCGAAGACCATCCACGCGCCGAACCTGGCGCGGTCGGCGATCGCACCGGAGATCAACGCGACGGTGATGATGGCGAAGACGGCCTGGAAGCCGACGAACGCCATCGCCGGGAGCCCGCCGTCGGCGCTGGTGGTGTCCTCCATGAGGCCCGCGAGGCCGAAGAACTCCGCCGGGTTCCCGAGCAGGCCGAGGCCGACGTCGTCGCCGAAGGCGACCGAATAGCCGTAGAGGACCCACAGGACGCTGATCAGTGCCAACGCCCCGAAGCTCATCATCATCATGTTCAGCACGCTCTTGGCACGGACCATGCCGCCGTAGAAGAGCGCGAGGCCTGGGGTCATCAGCAGCACGAGGGCCGCGCTGGTGAGGATCCAGGCGGTGTCGCCGGTGTTGACCACGGCAACCTCCTGAAGGGTTCGGGGTCGAGGGGCGACCCGGTCGATCCGGTCGGCGCTCACCGTGCCGTCGCGGTGTTTCCGGGGCGTTCGTCCTCGCGTTTCGGCCCGGTGAACTCCCGCCGCGTGTCCGGCGCCTGCGTTGCGGCGGTGTTGCGCGCCCCGGGGCTCGGCCACCTGGAGCGGGCCGGGCCGGTCGCAGTTGCAAACGATGTGCAATAAGGTCGCCGCGTGCACGTACCCGATGGATTCCTCGACGCGCCCACGTCCGTGGCCACCGGCGTGGCCGCCGCCGGCGCCGTGGCCGTCGCACTGCGGCAGGCGCGGCAGGAGCTCGACGACCGCACCGCGCCCATGGCCGGACTCACCGCCGCCTTCGTCTTCGCGGTCCAGATGGTCAACTTTCCCGTCGCGGCCGGCACGAGCGGGCACCTGATCGGCGGCGCACTGACCGCGGTGCTGGTCGGGCCGTGGACGGCGGTGCTGAGCATGACCGTCGTCCTCCTGGTGCAAGCGGTGCTCTTCGCCGACGGGGGGCTCACCGCGCTCGGTACGAACGTCACCCTGCTGGGGCTGGTCGCCGTCGTCATCGGCTACGGGGTCGTGCGCGCGCTCACCGCCGTCCTGCCGCGCACCCGCACGTCGCTGCTGGCCGCGTCCGGGATCGGCGCCTTCCTCTCGGTGCCCGTCGCGGCGCTGGCCTTCGTCGGGCTGTTCGGTCTCGGCGGTGTCGCCGACGTGCCGCTGGGCGCCGTCGCCGGCGCCATGACCGGCGTGCACCTGCTCATCGGCCTGGGCGAGGCGGCGATCACCGTGGCCGTCCTGGGTGCGGTGCTGGCCGTCCGGCCCGACCTCGTGCACGCCGCGGGGCACCTGCGTCGGGAGGCCGCCCTGGCCCGCCGTCCCGGGCTCGAGCCGGCGGGCGTCACCCGATGAGCCGCCGTCGCTGGTTCTGGGTGGCGGGCATCGCGGTGACCCTGGTGGTCGCCGCCGTGCTGAGCGGCTTCGCCAGCTCCTCGCCCGACGGCCTGGAGTGGGCCGCCGAGGACACCGGCTTCGGGCACACCGCCGAGGACAGCGCCGTCGCCGGCTCGCCCCTGGCCGACTACGCGATCGGTGGCCAGGACGGCGCGCTGTCCGGCGGGGCCGCCGGCGTCATCGGCGTCGTCGTGACCCTGCTGCTGGCCGGTGGCCTCGCCCTGGTGGTCCGCCGCCGCGGTCGCGACGAGACCCCCGTCCCCGACTGACGTGGCCGCCGGCCCCGCGGGCGCGCTGAGCGCCCGATACATCGCCGGCTCCAGCCCCGTCCACCGGCTGGCGCCGCAGGCCAAGCTCGTGGCCGTCCTGGCGTTCGCCCTCGTCGTCGTCGCCACCCCGGTGCATGCTCCCTGGGCCCCGGCGGTCTACACCGCCGACCTCCTGCTCGTCCTCGGCGTCGCAGCCGTGGCCGGGGTCGCACCGGGCCGGCTGGCCCGGGGCCTCGTGGTGGAGATCCCCTTCGTCGCGTTCGCCGTCCTGCTGCCCTTCGTCGCGCGCGGGCCGCGGGTGGAGGTGCTCGGCCTGTCACTGTCGGAGAACGGGCTGGCCACCGGCGGGGGCATCCTGGCCAAGGCCACCATCGCCGTGCTCGCGGCCACGGTGCTGGCCGCGACCACCGAGCCGCGCGAGCTGCTGCACGGCCTGGAGCGGCTGCGGCTGCCGCAGCTGCTGGTCCAGATCCTGATGTTCATGATCCGGTACGCCGACGTCGTCGGCGGCGAGCTCCAGCGCATGCGGGTGGCGCGGGAGTCGCGCGGGTTCCGGGGCCGGCACCTGGGCGCGCTGCGGGTGCTCGGCCCGGCGGCCGGGGCGCTGTTCGTCCGGTCCTACGAACGCGGCGAGCGCGTGCACCTGGCGATGCTGTCCCGCGGCTACGACGGACGCCTGCCGCAGGGACCGCGACGAGCGGTACCGGCCACCCAGTGGCCGACCGCACTGAGCCTCCCCGCCTCGGCAGCGGCAGTTCTCGGTGCCGGGTTCCTCCTCGGATGACTGCTCCCCCGCCGTCCCTGCTGGTCGAGGACCTGGCGTTCGCCTACCCCGACGGCCACCAGGCGCTCTTCGGCGTCGACCTGCGCATCGAGCGCGGCGAGCGGGTCGCCCTGCTCGGACCGAACGGCGCCGGCAAGACCACCCTCGTGCTGCACCTCAACGGCATCCTGCGCGCCGGCCGGGGCCGGGTCGGCGTCGCCGGTCTCCCCGTGGCCAAGCCGGCATTGCAGGAGGTCCGACGGCGGGTGGGCATCGTGTTCCAGGACCCCGACGACCAGCTCTTCATGCCGACCGTCGGCGAGGACGTCGCCTTCGGTCCCCGCAACCTCGGGCTGCCCGAGGACGAGGTGGCCGTGCGCGTCTCGGCAGCACTGGAGCAGGTGGGGATGGCCGGGTACGGCGACCGGCCCCCGCACCACCTGTCGTTCGGCCAGCGCCGGCGGGTCGCCGTCGCCACGGTGCTGTCGATGCACCCCGAGATCCTCGTCCTCGACGAGCCGTCGTCGAACCTCGACCCGGCGGGTCGCCGCGAGCTCGCCGAGGTGCTCCAGGCCCTGCCGGTGACCCTGCTGATGGTCACCCACGACCTGCCCTACGCCCTGCAGCTGTGCCCGCGCTCGGTGGTCCTCGACGGCGGCGTGGTGGTCGCCGACGGGCCCACCCGCGAGCTGCTGAGCGACGCCGAGCTGCTCGGCAGGCACCGGCTCGAGCTCCCGTACGGGTTCGACCCGAAGTACGTCTAGAGTTCGCCCACCAGGCCCTCGGCGAACGCGCGCGGCTCGAACGGGGCGAGGTCGTCGGGCCCCTCCCCCAGGCCGATCAGCTTCACCGGGATGCCCAGCTCGCGCTGGACCGAGACGACGATGCCGCCCTTCGCCGTCCCGTCGAGCTTGGTGAGGACGATGCCGGTGACGGTGACGGCCTCGGTGAACACCCGCGCCTGGACGACGCCGTTCTGGCCGGTCGTCGCATCGAGCACGAGCAGCACCTCGGTCACCGGCGAGACCTTCTCGACCACCCGCTTGACCTTGCCCAACTCGTCCATCAGACCCGACTTGGTGTGCAGCCGCCCGGCGGTGTCGACCAGGACGGCGTCCACCTCGCCCTCGACGCCGGTCCGGACCGCCTCGAAGGCCACCGAGGCCGGGTCGCCGCCCTCGCGGCCCCGCACGGTGAGGACCCCGACCCGTTCGCCCCAGGTCTCGAGCTGGTCGGCCGCAGCCGCGCGGAAGGTGTCCGCCGCCCCGAGGACGACGCTCTTGCCGTCGCCGACGAGCACGCGGGCGATCTTCCCGACCGTGGTGGTCTTGCCGGCGCCGTTGACCCCGACGACGAGGACGACCCCGGGCCGGCCCTCGTGCCGGCTCGTGCCGAGGGTGCGGTCCATGTCCGGCCCGAGGACGGCGGTCAGCTCGCGGACGAGCAGCTCCCGCAGCTCCGCCCCCGAGGCCGTGGCCAGGACCATCGTCTGGGTCCGCAGCCGCTCCACGATCTGGGTCGTCGCGGCGAGGCCCACGTCGGCGGCCAGGAGGGTCTCCTCGACCTCCTCCCAGTCGTCCTCGGTCAGCTTCTCGCGCGCGAGCACGGTGAGCAGGCCGCGGCCGAGCGAGGACTGCGAGCGGGCCAGCCGCGAGCGCAACCGCACCAGCCGGCCGGCCGACGGGGGCGGCGTCTCGAAGACCAGCCCGGGCTCCGGCTCGGCCGGGGGCAGCTCGACCTCGGGCGCCTCCGCGGTGTCCGGTGGCAGCCCCAGCCCGGAGGCCGTGGCGCCCGACGGGCGCGGTTCCTCGACCGGAGCCGGTGGGCGCGGCCGGGTGAGCGTCGTCCCGGTCACCGCATCGTCGTCGAGGCGGGTGGTTCGGCGGCCCTTGCCGACGAGCAGACCGACCCCGGCGATCAGGGCGACGACGAGGATCGCGATCGCGATCAGGACGAATTCCATGGGCCCGAGTCTCCCAGCCGTCGCAGTCGGCCTCACAGCGGACACTGCGGCGGGACGCAGGTTCATGGGCCAGGCTGGGTGCATGTCCGTCCCCGACCGGTCCTCACCGGAGCTCCTGCTCGGCCCGCTGCTACGGCACGTGGACCCCGTCTCCGCCACCGTGTGGGTCGAGACCGACCGCCCCTGCCAGGTCGACGTCCTCGGCCGGACGGCACGGACCTTCTGCGTCGGCGGTCACCACTACGCCCTGGTCGTCGTGGAGGACCTCGAGCCCGGCAGCACGACGCCCTACGAGGTCCGGCTGGACGACGTCCGGGTGTGGCCGCCCGAGGACTCGGCGTTCCCGGCCAGCCGCATCCGGACGCCGGGGCATCCCGGGCCGTTCCGGCTGGCCTTCGGCTCCTGCCGCTACGCCAGCCCGCGCACCGTCGAGGCCTCCGAGGGCATCCCGCCGGACGCCCTGGACCTGTACGCGAGCCAGGTGGCGGCGCTGCCGGAGGACCGGTGGCCCGACGCGCTGGTCCTCCTGGGCGATCAGGTCTACGCCGACGAGCTCACGAAGCACACGAAGTCGCTGCTGCACCGCCGGCGCGACGGCCGGATGAGGAATCAGTCCCCGGGCGGTCAGGTCGCGGACTTCGAGGAGTACACGCGGCTGTACTTCGAGTCCTGGCGGGACCCGCAGGTGCGGTGGCTGCTGTCGACGATCCCGTCGTCGATGATCTTCGACGACCACGAGATGATCGACGACTGGAACACCTCGGCCGCGTGGCGGGAGAAGATCACCCGGCAGCCCTGGTGGCAGGGTCGCATCATCGGCGGCCTGGTCAGCTACTGGGTCTACCAGCACCTGGGCAACCTCAGCCCGCAGGAACTGGCGGAGAACAAGACCTGGCAGGCGATCCTGGGCATGAGCGCCGACGACCTCACCCGGGACGCCGAGCCGATGCTGCGCGAGATGGCCGAACTGGCCGATGCCGAACCGGCCACGATCCGGTGGAGCTTCGTGCGGCACTGGGGCGACGCGCGGCTGATCATGGTCGACACCCGGGCCGGCCGGGTCCTCGAGGAGCAGCACCGCCGGATGCTCGACGAGGACGAGTTCGCCTGGGTCGAGGCGGCGATGCGCCGCGCCGTGGACGAGGGCGTGGAGCACCTGATCCTCGGCACCTCCCTGCCGTGGTTGCTGCCGCACGCCATCCACAACCTGGAGCGGTGGAACGAGACCCTCAACGTGCGACACCACGGCCGGTGGCGTGGGCGGATCTCCGAGGTCGTGCGCCAGACGTCCGACCTCGAGCACTGGGCGGCGTTCGGGCACTCCTTCGACCGGCTGGGCGAGGCGGTCACGCGGGTGGCGCGGGGCGAGCACGGCCGGGCGCCGTCCACGACGCTGGTGCTCTCCGGCGACGTCCACCATGCCTACGCCGCGGAACTGGTGGAGCCGAGCGACCTGATCACCCGCGTGCACCAGCTCACCGTCTCCCCGCTGCACAACCAGGCTCCGCACCCCATCCGCGTCGGCTTCAAGATCGGCTGGAGCAGGAGGGCACGACGGCTGACCGAGCGGTTGGCCCGGTGGGTCCAGGCCGAGTCGACCGCGCTGGAGTGGGACAAGAACGCCGGGCCGTTCTTCGGCAACCAGATCGGCGAGCTGGTGCTCGACGGCCGGGAGGCCCGGTTCCTGCTGTCGGTGTCGGAGAAGGGCGACGAGCGCCTGCGGCAGGTGCTCGACAGCCCGCTGTCGGACGGGTGACAGGCTGGGCGCATGACTGGTGCGCACGGGGTGCGGCCCGCCCCTGGTCCCGACCAGCCGCCCGTCCCCGTCCGGCTGGTCACCTTCAACACCCACCACGGCGTCGGCGACGACGCCCGGCACGACCTGCCGCGGTTGGCCACGCTGCTGGCATCGGCGGACGCCGACGTGATCTGCCTCCAGGAGGTCGACCGCCACTTCGGCGACCGCAGCGAGGACGTCGACCAGGCGCTGCTCCTCTCGCGGGCGCTGGACATGCAGCTGGCCTGGGGCCCGGCGATCGACGAACCACGGCCCGGTGCCCGGCCGCCGCGTCAGTACGGCAACGCGCTGCTGTCCCGGTTGCCGATCCTGGTCAGTGACGTTCACCGGCTCCCCGGCAGCGGCGAACCGCGCAGCGCCCTCCGGACGATGCTGGAACTGGACGGCAGCACGCTGTGGGTGACCGCGACCCACCTCACCACCCGGTCCCCCGAGGAGCGGGCCGAGCAGGTGACGGCGCTGGCCGCCCTGCACACCGAGGACATGGCCGCCGGCGTCCTGGTGGGCGACTTCAACGCACGCCCCGACGCGCCGGAGCTGGACCCGCTGAGGCAGCGGTTCACCGACGCGTGGGAGCTGGCCGAGGACCGCGATGACCAGGCCGGCTGGCGCTTCTGGCAGCGCGACGAGGGGCACACGCATCCCGCGCGCGCCCCGCACCGTCGCATCGACCAGGCCTGGGTGTCGTCGGGCATCGCCGTCGCCACCGCACGGGTCCTCGACGCCGACGGCGCCTCCGACCACCTGCCGCTCGTGGTCGACCTGCTGATTCCGTCGGGGGTCTAGGCAAAGGAAGCTTTTCGTGTGGATCCGGGCCTTGGGTTCAAGGAGTCGATGCAACACCCCGCGGTGAAGTGGGGTGGTGTCGATGGGGCGTCCGCGGATGCCGAAGGAGATCGAGCGCAGGTTCTGGCGGCTGATCGCTGCGGGATCGGCGACGGAGCAGGCGGCGGAAGCGGTCGGCGTGTCGGCCGACACTGGGCAGCGGTGGTTCCGCGACGGTGGCGGCATGGCGCCGATGGCATTGACCGAGCCCAGCGACCGATTCCTGACCGTGGCCGAGCGGGAGACGATCGACCTGTGCTGGGCCGAGGGCTGGCCGCAGGCCGACATCGCCCGCGAGATCGGCCGGCATCCCTCGACGGTCTCCCGCGAGCTGCGCCGCAATCGACTCGAGGGCTATCCGCGGCGTCCGCCGCTGCCCGTCGGCCAGCGGCACCGCCCCGGGCCGGCGCCGGGGACTCAGGGCCCGGGACGGCGCCCACGGCTGCGCTATCGGGCCGCGCCGGCGCAAGCCAAGGCCGAGGCGCGGGGCCGCCGCCCGAAGCCGAGCAAGATCGCCGAGTTCCCCGAGCTGCAGGCCTACGTGCAGCGGCAGTTGAAGGAGGGCTGGAGCCCCGAGCAGATCACCGGCCGTCTGGTCGTGGATTTCCTCGACGATGAACGGATGCGCATCTCACATGAGGCGATCTACCAGGCCCTGTTCGTCCAGGGCCGCGGTGGGCTGAACCGGGAGCTGACCAAGCACCTGCGCACCGGGCGGGCGCTGCGTAAGCCCCGCCGTCGTGTCGATGGCCGCCGGGAACGGATCAAGGACAAAGTCATGATCTCCGAGCGGCCCGCCGAGGCCGACGACCGCGCCGTACCCGGCCACTTCGAAGGCGACCTGATGGTCGGCAAGGACAGCGGCTCGGCGGTCGGCACCCTGGTCGAGCGCACCACCCGGTTCACCATGCTCCTGCACCTGCCGGCCGATCACGGTGCCGAAGCCGTCCGCGACGCCATCACCACCAAAATCGCCACGCTGCCGGTACATCTGCGCCGCTCGCTGACCTGGGACCAGGGCATCGAGTTGGCCAGGCACACCGAGATCACCATCGCGGCCGACCTGCCGATCTACTTCTGCGATCCGCACAGCCCCTGGCAGCGCGGCACCAACGAGAACACCAACGGCCTGCTCCGCCAGTACCTGCCCAAGGGCACCGACCTCTCGGTGCACACCATCGCCGACCTCGAGGCCATCGAGACCCGACTCAACGGCCGACCCCGCAAGACCCTCGGCTTCAAGACCCCCGCCGAAGCCTTCGCCCAGCTACTCTCCGAAGATCAACAAGCTGGTGTTGCGACGACCAGTTGAATCCGCCGGCGCGAATCCGTATGCATAGCTTCCTATGCCTTGGGCGGTGGGGTCAGGCGGTCTCGAGCTCGCGCAGGCGCTGGCTGATGACGCCGGTGATGCCGTCGCCGCGCATGCTCACGCCGTAGAGGGCGTCGGCGATCTCCATCGTCCGCTTCTGGTGGGTGATGACGATCAGCTGCGACGTCGACCGGAGCTGCTCGATCAGGGTGAGCAGCCGGCCGAGGTTGACGTCGTCCAGGGCCGCTTCGACCTCGTCGAGGACGTAGAACGGTGACGGCCGGGCCCGGAAGATGGCCACGAGCAGGGCGACGGCGGTCAGCGACCGCTCGCCACCGGAGAGCAGCGACAGCCGCTTGACCTTCTTGCCGGGCGGCCTGGCCTCGACCTCGATGCCCGTGGTGAGCATGCTGTCGGGCTCGGTGAGCACCAGCCGGCCGGAGCCACCCGGGAAGAGGGTCGCGAAGACACCCTCGAACTCGCGGGCGACGTCGGCGAAGGCGGCGGCGAAGACGTCGTGGATCCGTTCGTCGACCTCCCGGACGACGGTGAGCAGGTCGCGGCGGGTGTTCTTGAGGTCCTCGAGCTGGGTGGCCAGGAAGGCGTGCCGCTCCTCCAGGGCGGCGAACTCCTCCAGCGCCAACGGGTTCACCTTGCCCAGGGTGGCGAGGTCGCGCTCGGCCTGGGCGGCCCGGCGTTCCTGGACGGCCCGGTCGTAGGGGGCCGGCTCGGGCTCGGGCTCCCCCGCCGCTTCGGCCGCGGCGACCTGCTGCGGCGTGGGCGGCACTGGCGCCGCGGGGCCGTACTCCCCGAGCAACGTCGGCAGGTCCACGCCGTACTCCTCGGCGGCACGTCCCTCGAGCGCCTCGATGCGCAGCCGCTGCTCCGCGCGGGCCACCTCGTCGCGGTGCACCTCGTCGGTCAGGCGGTCCAGCTCAGCCGTGGCCGAGCGGACCCGCGCCCGCACCTCCAGCAACTCGGCCTCCGACGAGCTCCGCGCGGACGCGAGCGCGTCCCGCTCCGCGGCCGCGCGGGCCAGCGAGGTCGCGAGCGCAGCGAGCGCCGTCTCCGCATCGGCCCGCACACGGGCGGCCACCCGAGCCCCCTGCTCCCGGGCCACGCGGGCAGCTGCCGCCCGGTCGCGGGCGGCCCGTTCCTGCCGCGCCTGCCGGCGCAGCGACTCCGCACGGCCGTGCAGTGCGCGCGCCCGCTCCTCGGCGGTACGGACCGCCAGCCGCGCCTCGGTCTCGGCCTGCCGGGCCGCGGCGACCTCTGCCCGCAGGCGGTCGCGTGCCTCCGTGGAGGGCTCCTCCTCCACCGGGGCGGCCTGGGCCTCGGCCAGCCGCTGCTCCAGCCCGGTCAGACCGGACACCACCTGTTCCAGCGCCTGCTCGGCACGGACCCGGGCGGCCAGCGAGCGCTCGGCCTCCGCCTCGGCGGACCGCCCGGCAGCGCCCAGCTCGGCCAGCACGGCGGCCACCGCCGAGCGCGAGCGGTCGGAAGCCTGGCGGGCGACGAGAGCCGAATCGACGTCGGCCGACCGCTGGGTGGCGGCCTCGCGTGCGGCGGCGAGCTCCTCGGCGAGCGACGTAGCCCGCGCCTCGGCGGCTCTCAACTCCGCCTCCGCCTCGTCCACCCGCGCGCGGACGACGAGGTTCGACGGTGCGTCGGTCTGCCCGCCGACCGCCCAGTCGGCGCCCACGAGATCACCGGCGGCGGTCACGGCGCGCACCCGGGGGTGCGCCCCGACCAGCGCGACGGCGGCGTCCAGGTCGGGCACCAGGGCGACCCGCTCCAGCGCGCGCGCCAGCGCGGGCCGCAGCTCCTCGGACGCCTCGACGACGTCGAGGGCCCACCGTGCGTCCTGGGGCAGCGCCGGCCAGCCGTCCCGCGGGACCGGCGGCAGGCCGCCGGTGACCAGCAGACCCGCGCGCCCGCCGTCGGTGCCCTTCAGGTGCGCGAGCGCGGCGGCGGCCTCGGAGATCCCGGAGACGACGACGGCGTCCGCCATCCCGCCCAGCGCCGCGGCGACGGCCACCTCGTCGCCGGCCCGCACGGTCAGCCGGTCGGCCAGCGGGCCGAGCACGCCGGCCAGACCCGAAGCGAGGACGGCGGCCGCGCCGTCCACCGGCGTGAGGCCCTGGGCCAGGGCGTCCCTGCGCGCCTGCCACGAGGCCCGGTCCCGCTCGGCGGCCCGCTCGGCCTCGGTGAGCTCGGTGACCAGCCGGGCAGCGGCCGCGTGCGCGGCGACGGCCTCCTCGTGCGCGGTCACCAGGGCGACGTCGCCGTCCTGCTGGTCGGCCACCGACTCCCGTCGCTCGGCGAGCCGCTCGGCGGCGACCTCGGCGCGGTCGGCGGCCTCGCCGGCGGCCAGGGTGAGCCGCTCGATCTCGGCCTGGCCGGCCGCGACCCGGGAACGCGCCGCGGCGACCTCGCCGGAGAGCCGCGCCAGGCCTTCCCGGCGGTCGGCCAGGGCGCGGGCCGCCGCGACCCAGGCGCGCTCCTCCGCCGCGAGCGTGGTCTCCAGCTCTCCGCGCCGGGCGACGACGGCGGCCAGCCGGCTGCGCTCGCTCTCCAGGCCGGCGGCAAGCTCGGCCTCGGCCGCCTCGACGCGGTCGGCCTCGGCGTCCAGGTGGTCGGGATCGCGGCCGGGGGCGGCCGCCGGCGCGGCGGCCGACAGGTGACGGTGCCGCTCCGCCGCGAGGGACGCCACGCCGCGGAACCGCTCGCCGAGCGCGGAGAGCCGGTACCAGGTCTCCGAGGCTGCCTGCAGGCGCGGCGCACTCGCGGCAAGCGACGCCTCGAGTTCGGCCTCGCGGCGGGAGACCGCGGAGAGATCGCGCTCGACGACGGCCCGGCGCTCGCGGGCGGCGGTCTCGTCGGCGACGTCCTTGTCCAGGGAGTCGCGGAGCTGGACCAGGTCGTCGGCCAGCAGCCGCAGCCGGGCGTCCCGGAGGTCGGCCTGCACACCCGCGGCGCGGCGGGCCACCTCGGCCTGACGGCCCAGTGGCTTGAGCTGGCGCCGGAGCTCGACGGTGAGGTCCCCGAGCCGGTCGAGGTTGTGCGTCATCCCCTCGAGCTTGCGGAGGGCCTTCTCCTTGCGCTTGCGGTGCTTGAGGACTCCCGCGGCTTCCTCGATGAAGGCGCGGCGGTCCTCGGGACGGCCGGAGAGGACGGCGTCGAGCTGTCCCTGGCCGACGATGACGTGCATCTCCCGGCCGATGCCGGAGTCGCTGAGCAGCTCCTGGACGTCGAGCAGGCGCACCTTGTCGCCGTTGATCTCGTACTCGCTCTCACCGGAGCGGTACATGCGGCGGGTGATCGACACCTCGGTGTACTCGATGGACAGCGCGCCGTCGGAGTTGTCGATCGTGAGGGTCACCTCGGCCCGCCCCAGGGCGGGGCGGCCGGCGGTGCCGGCGAAGATGACGTCCTCCATCTTGCCGCCGCGGAGGCTCTTCGCGCCCTGCTCGCCCAGGACCCAGGCGATGGCGTCGACGACGTTGGACTTGCCCGACCCGTTGGGGCCGACGACGGCGGTGATCCCGGGCTCCAGCCGCAGGGTGGTGGCGGACGCGAAGGACTTGAAGCCCTTGAGCGTCAGGCTGGAGAGGTGCACGAAACAGGCACCCTAGTCGCTGGAACGACCCGCGCCCCGCAACTCAGGGGCGTCTGGGGGCGGTGTGACGGAAGGGTTCAGGCCAGGGCGGGCTCGGCGTTGTCGCCGGCCATCGAGAGCAGCTCGTGGGCGATGGCGGCGTCCCGCTGGGCGCGGAGCTCGTCGAGTTCCTGTTCCAGCCGACGCACCTTGGCCCGCAGGATCGCGTTCTCCTCGACTACTCGGAGTTCCGCGGGTGCTACGACGTGACCGAACAGGGCCTTGGCCATGACTGCAAGGGCCTTTCCGAGCGAGGAGGTGAGCCCGGCGCCCCGGGTGACGGTCGGCGCGAGCTGTGGTATCCCCAGGGTGACAGGCCCGGACACGCTGGTCAACGCGAGAACTGCCTACTCCCCGTGTCGGGGGGATGTAGCGTTCGTCACTCTGTGGTGAACGCCGACCCGCCTCGCGCGGCTTCGTCCCGTACGTCCACAGCGGTCACCACGCCGGGCGCGCGAGGCCCGTCGAGCGCGGCCAGCGCATCGGCCACGGCGTCGTGGTCGCCCTCGAGTGCCACCTCGACGCGGCCGTCGGAGAGGTTGCGCGCGAAGCCCACCAGCCCGGCGGCCTCCGCCAGTCCGCGGACGAACCAGCGGTAGCCCACGCCCTGCACGCGCCCGGACACCAGGGCCACCGCCCGCCGGGTCATGACCGCCGCACTCCGGACTCTGCCGACTTCCGCCGGGTCCGCGGGGACGGCTGGCACTGCGGGCAGCTGTAGCTGGAGCGGTTCATGAACGACTCCCGGCGGATGGGTGTCCCGCACCGGGGGCAGGGCCGGTCGGCCTGGCCGTAGACGGCGAGGAACCGGGAGAAGTAGCCGCTCTGCCCGTTGACGTCGACGTACAGCGAGTCGAACGACGTACCGCCCTGGGCGAGGGCCTCCCCCAGCACGTCCCGGACACCGTCGAGCAGGTCGGTGACCTGCCCGCGGGTCAGCTTGTCCGTCGGCCGGGCACCGTGCAGACGGGCCCGCCACAGCGCCTCGTCGGCGTAGATGTTGCCGACGCCACCGATGAGGGTCTGGTCCAGCAGGGCCCGCTTGACCTCGGTGCGGCGCCGCCGGAGCGCGGCGGAGAAGGCGTCGACGTCGAACGCGCCGTCGAGCGGGTCGATCGCGATGTGCGCGAGACGCGGTGGGATGGCGCCGTCGGCTCCGCTCTCCTCCACCGCCAGCCCGCCGAACGTGCGCTGGTCAACGAAGCGCAGCTCCCGGCCGCCGTCGGTGAAGGTGAACCGGGCGCGCAGATGCGTCTCGTCGGGCTGGTTGCGCTTCTCCACCAGCAGCTGCCCGCTCATGCCCAGGTGCGCGACCAGCGCCCGGCCCGACGGCGCCCCGTCGGGCTCGGCCACCGGCAGCCACAGGTACTTGCCGCGGCGGTGAGCGGCGGCGAGCGTGCGACCGGTCAGCGCCGCGACGAAGTGCTCGGCGCCCTCGAGGTGCCGGCGCACCGCACGCGGGTGGTGCACCTCCACCGTGGCCACCGTGCGCCCGGCGACCCACTGCTCCAGGCCCCGCCGGACCACCTCGACCTCGGGAAGCTCCGGCACGCCCTCAGACCTCCGGCGTGAGCGCCCGCCAGGCCGCCTCGGCGGCCTCCTGCTCGGCGGCCTTCTTGGTCCGGCCGTTGCCCTGCCCGTAGACGGTGCCGGCGAGGAGCACCGAGGCGGCGAAGGTCTTGGCGTGGTCGGGGCCCTCGTCCTCGACCCGGTAGCTGGGGGCGCCCAGGCCGCGGGCGGCACCCAGCTCCTGGAGGCTGGTCTTCCAGTCCAGGCCGGCGCCGCGCGTCGCGGCCTCGACCAGCATCGGGTCGAACAGCCGGTGGACGATGGCCGCGGCGTCGTCCAGGCCGCAGCCGAGGTGGATCGCGCCGATCAGCGCCTCCAGGGCGTCGGCGAGGATCGAGTCCTTCTCCCGGCCGCCGGTGGTCTCCTCACCCCGGCCGAGCAGGAGGTGCGGACCGATGCCGCCGTCCCCGAGCCGCCGGGCGACGCCGGCGAGGGAGGTCATGTTGACCACGGAGGCACGCAGCTTGGCCAGCTGGCCCTCGGGCAGGTCCGGCTGGCTGCGGTAGAGCTCGTCGGTGACGACCAGGCCGAGCACCGAGTCGCCCAGGAACTCCAGGCGCTCGTTGGTGGGCAGACCACCGTTCTCGTACGCGAACGACCGGTGGGTCAACGCCAGCCCGAGCAGCCCGCCGGGCAGCTCGACGCCGAGGGCGTCGTGCAGCCAGCGGGCAGCGAGCTCGGCGTGCGCCTTCCCACCCGGCGCGAGCGGGTCGGCGCCGGCCACGACGGAGCGACTCAGGGCAGTCGGCTCAGACCGAGAGGACCTGGCGACCGTCGTACTGGCCGCAGGTCGGGCACGCCTGGTGCGGGGGCTTGAGCTCGCCGCAGGCGCGGTTCGGGCACGGCGAGAGGGTCGGCGCGGTGGCCTTCCACATCGAGCGGCGCGAACGGGTGTTGGCGCGGGACATCTTCCGCTTCGGGACAGCCACGGTCAGTTCTCCTCAGTGGTGGGGCTCTCGCCGGGGGCGCCCGGCGAGGAAGTGGGGGTGGCGCCGAACTTGGCGGCGAGACCGGCCCAGCGGGCGTCGACGATCTCGTGCGCGTGGTCGGCGGGCAGGTCGTCGAGGCGCTGGCCGCAGCCGGCGCAGAGTCCCGCGCAGTCCTCGGTGCAGACCGGGGCCAGCGGCAGCGCCAGGACGACGGTGTCGCGGGCCAGCGCCTCGAGGTCGAGGTGGTCGCCCTCGATGCGACGGACCTCGTCCTCCTCGCTGGTCGCCTCGGTGGTGCTGCCCTCGTAGGCGTAGAGCTCCTGGACGTCGAGCGAGAGGGTGTCCTCGATCGGCTCGAGGCAGCGGGCGCAGGAGCCGGTGACCGGGGCGTCGATCTCGCCGGTGACGAGCACGCCCTCCATGACCGACTCCAGCCGCAGCCGCAGGTGCACCTCGGTGCCGGCGGGGACGCCGATCAGCTCCACCCGCCAGTCCTCGGGCGTGGGGGCGGTCCGGTCGAGCTCCTGCATCGATCCCGCGCGACGGCCGAGTTCCCGGAGGTCCACGCGCCAGGGGTTGGCTGCGGGGCGCCGGGCGTCGGGGGACGCGGCGCCGGAGCGGGACGGAGAAGCGGCAGACATGTCAGTACTCGCGGTAGGCAGTGGGGAAAGGGCCGGCCGGGACCACCTCGTGCAGGGAACC
Source organism: Blastococcus colisei (assembly GCF_006717095.1). NCBI lineage: Bacteria > Bacillati > Actinomycetota > Actinomycetes > Geodermatophilales > Geodermatophilaceae > Blastococcus > Blastococcus colisei. Next base: position 1,258,800 of record NZ_VFQE01000001.1, on the reverse strand, counting down.
ACCGGCGGTCGGACCAGGAGTCGAGACTACCCGATCCCCGGACCGGGCTGGCGGGCCCCGAGGTGCCCCCCTTCAGGGTCCCGCCGTGAGCCTGCGAACGGCGGGAAGAAGAGGGTCCTTTCAGGGTTCGCGCAACGTCGTCCGGGCCTTCTCCACCGACAGCAGCATGTGCTCGAGGGTCGACTCGAAGTCCGCGAGGCGGCTGTCGACGTACTGGTCCACCTCGGCACGGGTGCGGGCGGCCTCGGTGTGCGCCTGGGCGCCGAGCTCGTCGGCGCGGGAGACGGCACCGCGGTAGACCTCGGTCTCGGTGATCAGCCGCTCGTGCTCGGCGTGCGCCGCCTGGATGATTCCGGCGTGCTGCCCCTGGGCGTCGGCGAGCACGGCCTCGCGGTGGGCCACGGCCTCGGCGACCAGCCGCTCGGCCTCGGCCTCGGCTTCGGCGACGATGTCCTCGGCGTCGGCCTGGGCCTGGGCGAGCAGCTCGTCGCGCTGACGGCGGGCGGTGCCCAGCAGCTCGTCGCGCTGGCGCCGGGCCGAGGAGAGCAACTGCTCGCTCTCGCCGCGGGTCCGGCCGGTGAGCCGCTCGGCCTCGGCCTGGGCCTGCTGCAGGATCTCGGTGCGCTGCTCCACGATCGCGCCGGCCGCCTGCACATCCTCGGGCAGCGACTCCCGCAGGTCGTCGAGCAGGTCGAGCAGGTGGTCACGAGGCACCATGCAGGACGCCGACATCGGGACGCTGCGGGCGTTCTCGATGACCGTCGTCAGCTCGTCGACGGTCTCGTACAGCCGGTAGACGACCTCCGTCATGCTCTGTCTCCGCGTGCCCTCGCGAGCTCGGTCACGTGCCCTCCCGCCGCGCGCCCTCGCGCAACCGGTCGTCGACGGCCTTCGGCACCAGCCGGGAGACGTCGCCGCCGAACTTCGCGATCTGCTTGACCAGGCTCGAGGAGAGATGGCCCACCTGCGGGGCGGTCGGGACGAACAGCGTCTCGACCGCCGCCAGCTCGCGGTTCATCTGCGCCATCTGCAGCTCGTACTCGAAATCGCTCACCGCGCGCAGGCCCTTGACGATCACCGGGATCTCGTGGGCGCGGCAGTAGTCGACGAGCAGCCCCTCGAAGCTGTCCACGGTCACGTTGGGGAGGTCGGCGACCGCCTCGCGGAGCAGCTCCATGCGCTCGGCGACGGTGAACAGCCCGGCCTTGCCGGGGTTGACCAGGACGGCGACGACGAGCTCGTCGTAGAGGCCGGCGGCCCGGGTGATGACGTCGACGTGCCCGTTGGTCACCGGGTCGAAGGACCCCGGGCAGACAGCACGCCTCACGGGGAGCGACCGTACCGGAGCTGAGCCTCTCCGTAGCGGCGGTCGCGCAACCCGATCAGCGGTGTCGGCCACTCCCAGGGCTGCTCGCGGCTGCTCCGCTCGACCACCAGCACCGCCTCCGGCGCCAGCCAGCCGCCGCTCACCAGCGCCTCGAGCACGCCGAGCACCTCCTCGACCGGTGTGGCGTAGGGCGGGTCGGCGAGGACGACGTCGAACCGCGCCGGCGCCGCGCCGGCCACGACGCCGGGCACCGAGCCGGTGACCACCCGGCCGCCCGGGAGACCCACGGCGGCAAGGTTCTCCTTGAGGACCGGCAGCACGCCCTGCCCGTTCTCCACGAAGACGACGCTCGCCGCACCTCTGGACAGCGCTTCGAGTCCGAGGGCGCCCGATCCCGCGTACAGATCGAGCACCGCGGCGCCGTGCAGGTCGACCAGGTGGCTGAGGGAGTTGAACAGCGCCTCGCGGGCTCGGTCACCGGTGGGCCGCACCCCCGTGCGCGGCACCTTGAGACGGCGTCCTCCGGCGACCCCCGAGACGATCCGTGTCATCTCAGGCCTTCTCCAGGTAGTCCGCGCGCTCGTCGGTGGCCAGCCGGGCCACCTCGGCGGCGAGACCGGGGTGGTCGGCCAGGCCGCGTTCGGTCTCCAGCAGCGCCGTAGCCTCGGCTCGCGCGGCGGCGATCAGCTCTTCGTCCGCCAGCAGTGACAGCAGCCGTACCCCCGACCGGCGGCCGGACTGGGCCGCGCCCAGGATGTCGCCCTCGCGCCGGGTCTCCAGATCGAGCCGGGCCATCTCGAAGCCGTCGGAGGTGGCCGCGACGGCCGCCAGCCGCTGGCCGGTCGGCGAGGCGGACGGCGCATCGGTGACCAGCAGGCAGAGACCGGGGTGCTTGCCACGGGCGACCCGGCCGCGGAGCTGGTGCAGCTGGCTGACCCCGAACCGGTCGGCGTCCATGACGACCATGACCGTGGCGTTGGGGACGTCGACGCCGACCTCGACCACCGTCGTCGCCACGAGGACGTCGATCTCGCGGGCGCCGAAGGCACGCATCCGGGCGTCCTTCTCCTCCGCGGTCAGCCGGCCGTGCAGGACGTCGAGCCGGAGTCCGGCCAGCGAGCCGCTGCGCAGGCCTTCGGCGACGTCGAGGACGGCCAGGGGCGGGCGCCGGTCGCTCCGCGACTCCTCCTCGGGGGCGCCGTCGACGTCGTCGGGCTCGTCGTCGGCCCTCGCCGGGGAATCGGCCTCGTCACCGATCCGCGGACAGACGACGTAGGCCTGCCGGCCGGCGGCGACCTCTTCGCGCAGCCGCTCCCAGGCGCGGTCGAGCCAGTTCGATTTCTCCCTCACCGGCACGACCGAGCTCGACACCCCGCCGCGCCCGCTGGGCAGCTGACGCAGCGTGGAGATCTCCAGGTCGCCGTAGACGGTCATGGCGACGGTGCGCGGGATGGGCGTGGCGGTCATGACCAGGACGTGCGGCGGCCGGCTGCCCTTGGCCCGCAGGGCGTCACGCTGCTCGACGCCGAACCGGTGCTGCTCGTCGACCACCACCAGCCCGAGGTCGGCGAACTCCACGCCCTCCTGCAGCAGGGCGTGCGTCCCGACGACGATGCCCGCACGGCCCTCGGCGACCTCCGCGCGGGCCTGCCGCTTCGCGGCCGCCTTGAGCGAGCCGGTGAGCAGGGTGACCCGCGTGCCGGACGGGTCGCCGTCGAGCTCCCCGGCCCGGCCGAGCGGACCGAGAAGCTCCCGGATGCCGCGGGCGTGCTGCGCGGCCAGCACCTCGGTGGGTGCCAGCAGGGCGGCCTGGCCGCCGGCGTCCACCACCTGGGCCATGGCGCGCAGGGCGACGACGGTCTTGCCGGAGCCGACCTCGCCCTGCAGCAGCCGATGCATGGGCTGGTCGCGGTCGAGCTCGGCGGCGAGCTCCTCCCCCACGGCCCGCTGCCCCTCGGTGAGGGCGAACGGCAGGGCGGCGTCGACGGCGTCGAGCAGCCCGGCCGGGCGCCGCGGGCGGGCCGTCCCGGGTTCGAGTGCCGCGGCCCGGCGGCGGGCGGCGAGGGTCAGCTGCAGGGTCAGCGCCTCGTCCCACTTCAGCCGGTGGGCGGCGCGCTCGACGTCGTCCATCGTCGTGGGGCGGTGGATGTCGAGCAGGGCGGCGGCGAGCGGCAGGATGCCGTGCCGGGTCCGGATCTCCTCGGGCAGCGGGTCCTCGACCAGGCCGGCGAGGTTCGCCTGCGGACCGAGCAGCAGCTTCAGCGACTTCTGGATCACCCAGCTCGAGACGTCCTTGGTCGCCGGGTAGATCGGGATGAGCGCCCGGGCCCAGTCGTCGTCGCTGTTGTCGCCGTCGAGCAGGTGCATGTCCGGGTGGGCGAACTGCTTCTCGCCGCGGTACTCCCCCACCGTGCCGGCGAACATCCCCCAGGCGTTCACCGCGAGCTTGGTGTGCCGGTGGTTGAAGAACACCAGCTTCATCCGGCCGCTGCCGTCACCGACGACGACCTCCGTGAGGCTCCCCCTGCGGTTGCGCATCGGGCGGGTGGTGACGCTGCGGACCTGGGCCACGACCGTGACGCGGTCTCCGACCTGGACGTCGGCCAGGTCGGCCTGCTCCCCCCGGCGGGCGTAGCGGCGGGGGTAGTGGCGCAGGAGGTCCCGCACGGTGTGCAGGGAGAGCTGCTCGGCCATGCTCGTCGCCGTCTTGGGCCCCAGCACCCGGGCGAGCGGCGTCTCGAGGGTCACCGCCACAGAACCGCCCTCCCGTCCGTCACTCGACGCCGACCTGCAGGGGGATGTGGCCGGGGCCGCCCCCGTACCGGCTCACCTCGATGGTGGGGTGGGCCGTGGCGAGGTGCCGGCAGACGGTGTCGCCGAGCTGGTCGTCCTCGCCCACGAGCAGCGTCGCCATCTCGCCACCGGCCGACAGCAGCCGGTCGAGGAGCTCGCACGCGACGGCGGCCAGCTCCCTGCCGACGACCACCACGTCGCCCTCGGCGGAGCCGAGCGCGTCACCGGCCTGGCACAGACCGGCCGACGTCAGGGCCTCCTGCTCGGCGACGGTGACCTCGGCCCAGCGGGTCGCGGCCGCGGCCTCGGCCATCGCGATCACGTCGTCACCGAACCGGCGCGCGGGGTCGGACACCGCGATCGCGGCCAGTGCCTGCACCGGCGACCTCGTCGGGATGACGCCGACGTCCCGCCCGGCCTCGCGCGCACGGGTCGCGGCGCGTGCGGCGATGGGGATCAGCTCGGGGTCGTTCGGCAGCAGCACCACCTCGTGGGCGGCGGAGCCGAGGACCTCCTCCAGGACGTCGTCCTCCCGCACGCCGTCGGGGCCGCAGGTGACGACCCGGACGCCCTCGCCGCCGAACAACCCGGCCAGCCCCTCGCTGGAGACGACGGCCACCACCGCCCGGGTGCCGGGGACCGGGGCGCTGGGCTGGACGGGAGCGAGCGGGGTCACCGAGATCCGGTACGGCCGGCCGGCCTCGATGCCGGCCTCGATGGCGGCGCCGACGTCGGCGACGTGGACGTGGACGTTCCACTCCCGGCCGGTCGGGGTGTCGACACCCACGACGACGAGGCTGTCGCCGAGGCCGGCCAGACGCTCGTGCAGGCGGGCCACGGACTCCTCGTCGGCGTCGGCCAGCAGGAACTGCACCTCGCTGCCCGGACCGGCCGGCGGTGCGTGCGGGAGGTGTTCCCCCGAGTGCTTGTGGCCCCGCTTGTCGAACCGGTCGCGGCGGGCCAGCGGCGGGCGCGCCGGCTCCACGCCGGTCACCGTCGTCACCAGGGCGTCGAGGACCAGGCAGAGGCCGGCGCCGCCGGCGTCGACCACACCGGCCTCGCGCAGGACTGCCAGCTGGGAGGGGGTTGCCTCGAGGGCGACCCGGGCGCCGTCGGCAGCGGCACGGACGACGTCGGCGAGCGCCGTCCGCCCCGCGTCGACCGCCGCGACGGCGGCCTCACCCGCGGCGCGCGCGACGGTGAGGAAGGTGCCTTCCTCCGGATCGGCCACCGCGCCGTACGCGGTGTCGGCCGCTTTCTGCAGCGCGGCCGCGAAGACGGGACCGTCAGCGGGGGCCTGCCCGGCGAGCTGGTCGGCCAGGCCGCGCAACAGCTGGGCGAGGATCGTGCCGGAGTTGCCACGGGCGCCGAGGACGGCCCCGCGGGCGAGGACCGACCACGCGGACTCGGTCGTGCGCCGTTGCTCGGCGTCGAGCGCCGCCACGGCCGCCCGGGCGGTGAGGAGGAGATTGGTGCCGGTGTCGCCGTCGGGCACGGGAAAGACGTTGAGGTCGTCCAGCCGGCCGCGGGACTCGGACAGGACCTCGACCGCGGTCCGGTACCACTGCCCGACCGCGGCGTCGTCCAGCGCCTCCACCACGGCCGGAGGGTACCTGTGGGAACCGACAGGACCGGTCGTCAGACGGGATCGCCCCTCCGTGCCGGGCGAACCGCGGAGGGGCCTGGCGACACGGCCCGTCGCGAGCGGTTAGACTGCTGGACGGTCTTGCTGCGGGTGCTGCCTTGCCCCGCCGTCTGTGAACGATTCTCTGGGAGTGATTCAACCGTGGCTGCCGTGTGCGATGTGTGTGGCAAGGGCCCCGGTTTCGGTATGTCGGTGTCGCACTCGCACCGCCGCACGCCGCGCCGGTGGAACCCGAACATCCAGTCCGTGCGGGCGCTGATCGCCCCCGGCAACCGTCGCCGGATCAACGCGTGCACGTCGTGCATCCGCGCCGGCAAGGTCGTGCGCGCCTGATCGAGGCGTGAACCTGAGTCAGGGAAGCCCGGAGGTCACCCACCTCCGGGCTTCTTCGCGTGCGCCCGAGGCCGTCGGCACCCGTCCTCGTGTCATCGCGGTGTCCCGGGACGTCGTACACCGCTTCAGCAAGCAGCCCGCCGCCGAGATCCGGCTCGTCGCCGGTCTCGGGGTGGAGGGTGACGCACATGCCGGCACGACCGTCCAGCACCGATCCCGCGTCGCCGTCGATCCGACGCAGCCCAACCTGCGGCAGGTGCACCTGATCCCGGCGGAACTGCTCGCGGAGCTGGCCGCGGCCGGCTTCGAGGTCGAGCCGGGTCAGCTCGGCGAGAACGTCATGACCAGCGACCTCGATCTCCTGTCCCTGCCGCGCGCGACCCGCCTGCGACTGGGCGAGCACGCCGTGGTGGAGCTGACCGGCCTGCGCAATCCGTGTCGGCAGATCGAGGACTTCCGTCCCGGTCTGCTGAAGGAGGTCGTCGGCCGTGCCGCCGACGGGAGCGTGGTGCGCAAGGCCGGTGTCATGGCAGTGGTGATCACCGGCGGGACCGTCCGGCCGGGCGCCGCGATCGCCGTCCGACGACCGGCCGGCCCGCACGTAGCCCTCGATCGCGTCTAGCGCAGTCGACAAGGTCTTGCGGTGCTTCATCCGCTCTTGCGGCGGTGCAGCGCCGCAAGCGCGGAGGGACCACCGCAAGAGGGGGGCCATGCGCGACGCCGCCGTGCCACCACGGGCTCGACCGGCTCGCGCAGTTCAGCTCGCGCCGATCCCTCGCGCTCGCGCCGCCGTCACCACGAGGTCGACCACCGTCTCCACCGGCAGCGCAGTCCCGTCGACGACCAGGTGGTAGTGCCGCGGCGACGCCGGGTCACAGCGGTAGAAGTGCCGCACGTAGGCCTCGCGGGAGCGGTCGTTCATCTCCATCTCCCGGCGCACCTCCTCCGGCGGGCGCCCCGACCGCGCGACGGCCGCCTGGAACCTGCGGTCGCGCGGCCCGTCGAGGCGCACGTGCAGGACGTCCGGCCGGTCGCGGAGCACCATCGCCCCGGCCCGGCCCAGGACCACTCCCCCGTTCCCGGAGGCGATCTCGGCCAGCACCCGCTCGGTCTGCTCCCGGTAGGTCCGCGCGTCGGGCAGCGCGGACGCCGGCAGGACGCCGCCGACGGGGTCGGGCATGGTGCCGAGCGACGCCACCAGCCGCCAGAGTCCCCGCACCACCGTCTCGTCGTTGGCCTCGGCCTCCTCGACCGGCACGCCGAGCCGTCCCGCGACCTGGGCCGGGATCGCCCGGTCGTGGAAGGGCAACCCGAGCCGGCGCGCCACGGCCGGCGCCACCTCGGCCCCGGCCGCCCCGTAGGCCGCCGAGATCGTCACGACGCCCACGACGGCTCCTCCTGCTCGCTCGCCGTGGTCAGCGACCGGCCCAGGAAGACGGCATCAGGCGCGCACGCGTACACGCCGTAGCCGGGCACCGGCCGGTAGCCCAGCGCGGCGTAGAGCGTCAGCGCCTCGGGTTGCTCCCGGCCGGAGTTGAGCACCACCTGCCGGTGTCCCGCCGCCGCCGCGCCCTCCTCCAGCGCGGCGACGACCAGCCGGGCGACGCCGCGCCGCCGGAAGGCCGGCTCGACGTACACCCGCTTGATCTCGGCCGCCCCCGACGGCAGCGCCCGCCAGGCACCGCACCCGGCCGGGACGCCGTCCACCTCGACGACGAGGAAGATCCCGCGCGGCGGGAGGAACTCCGCAGGGTCCACCACGGCCGCGTCCCGTCCGCCGTAGCGCTGCACGTACTCCTGCTGGACGGCCTCCACCAGGTACTGCGCCAACGGGTCGTCGTAGGGCAGCGCCCGCAGGGTCGCCGCCGTCCCGTCCCGTAGCTCGCCTTCCGTCCGGAAGGACCGCCCCGCCGTAGCCGGCCGCTCGGCCGACGTGGCCCTGCTAGCTGAAGTGCACATGACCCGCTCCCTCCGCCCCGACCGCCCGGACGACGTCCGCGGCCGGCTCGCCGTCCACCAGCACGCCCTGCTTGCGGCCGCTCTTGCGCACCACGCCGATCGGCGTCCAGCCCACCGGCAGCGGCGTGCGTGCCGGGAAGGTGGCCACGAGGGCATGGTCCTCGCCCCCGGTGAGCACCCAGGCCAGCGGATCCACCCCCAGCGCCGAGCCGACCTGCTGCAGCGGCCCGGCCGGCTCCAGGCAGGCCCGCACCAGCGCCGCCCGGTCCACGTCGACGACGGCCGCGCTGGCGGCGGCGATGTGGCCGAGATCGGCGAGCAGGCCGTCGCTGACGTCGCACATCGCGGTCGCCCCGGCCTCGGCCGCCCCCGGGCCGGCCGCGTACGGCGGGGTGGGCCGACGGTGCGCGGCCACCACCGCGATCGGGCTGCTGAACCCCCGGCGCAGGACGGCGAGACCGCAGGCCGACCAGCCGAGGCGGCCGGCCAGCGCGACGACGTCCCCGGACCGGGCGCCCGAGCGCAGGACGGGAGCCCGCCCACCGAGGTCCCCCAGCGCGGTCACCGAGAGGACGACGGACGCGCTGTCGGCGGCCGAGGCCACCAGGTCGCCGCCCACCACGGCCGCACCCAGCGGGGCGCACTCCGCCGCCAGGCCCGCCGCCACGCCCTCCAGCCAGGCCGTCTGGGTGGACGAGGGACAGGCGAGGCCCACCAGCAGCGCCGTCGCCACCCCGCCCATGGCGGCGACGTCGGCCAGGTTGGCCGCCGCCGCCTTGTGCCCGATGTCCTCGGCCGACGACCAGTCGCGCCGGAAGTGCCGGCCCTCCACGAGGACGTCGGTGGTCGCGACCACCCGCCGGTCCGGGGTGCGGAGGACCGCGGCGTCGTCCCCGGGTCCCACCTGCGCCGCCCGTGCGGTGCCGGCCTGGGCGAGCACGCGGTCGATCACCCCGAACTCCCCGACCACCTTCACGGTGTCGGCGGGGTCGCCCTTGGGGACGAGCGGGCGAGGGCGAGTCATCGGTTCCCTTCCGGTGCTGAGGTAGGTTCGGCGAACTGACCGCCGCCCGGCGGGGACGACGAACCGGCAGTGTTGCCCGAGGCAGTGTTGCCCGAAGAGGGGGCTCCCGTGGTCCACGCCTACATCCTCATCCAGACCGAAGTCGGCAAGGCCGCCCAGGTGGCAGCGACGATCAGCGAGATCGACGGGGTGACCAAGGCCGAGGATGTCACCGGCCCCTACGACGTCATCGTCCGGGCCGAGGCCGACTCGGTCGACGAGCTCGGCCGCCTGGTCGTGGCCCGGGTCCAGTCGGTCGACGGGATCACCCGGACGCTCACCTGCCCGGTCGTGAACATCTGAGTGCCTCCTGACGTCCCTCCCCCGACCGAGGACACCCCGGCCCCGGGGGCGCCGCCGCAGGACCCGTTGCGGCGTCTCGCGCTGATCGCGACCGCCGTCCTGGTTCCCCTCGTCGTCGCACTGGTCGTCGTGGTGAACGTCCTCGGGAGCTCCGACGCCGCCGACGACGGTGACCACTCCGGGCACGGACCGGCCGCCGTCGAGGGCGGCGCACCGGCGCCCCGGGAGGACCTGCCGATCCTCCCCGTCGACGTGCCGCCGGTGACCCCCGAGGCCGAGGCCTCCTGCCCGGCGCTGATGGGCTCGCTGCCGTTCGAGCTGGCCGGCGAGACCTCCCGGCGCGTGGATTCCGACACGCTCAACGCCTACGCCTGGGGCGAGCCCCCGATCGTGCTCGTCTGCGGTGTGGACCGGCCCGAGGACTACGTCGCCGGGGTGTCCGCGATCCAGATCAACGGCGTCCAGTGGTACGTGGACACCTCCGATCCGGACGCCACGGTGTGGACGACGGTCGACCGGCCGGTGTACGTCGAGATCACCCTGCCGCCCGAGGTGGACAGCGCCCCGGTCACCGCGCTCACCCCGCAGATCGCCGCCGCGCTGCCCTACCGGGAGCCCGACCCCGGCGACTGACGCGCACGTCACCGCGGTGGCAGCCGGTCCAGCTGCTCGGCCAGGACGGCGCGGACCTCCTCCTCGGCCGCGTCGACCGAACCCGCCACGGCCGTCACCCCGACGCTGAACACCCCGTGGCCGCACCAGACGAAGGCGGCCGACCCCGTCAGCCCGCGTCCCGGCTCCGGGTGCTCGACCGACAGGAGCCGGCACCCACCGGGCAGGTCGCGCGGGTCCTCGTCGAGCACGCCCGCGTAGTGCGCCGCGTCGTTGCGGGCGAGGTCCTCGGCGTAGGCCGACGCGCCGGCCCGCGTCTCGAACTGGTCGACGAAGACCCCGGTCACCGACGCCGGGCCGGCACCCCAGAACCGTTCCCAGCCGAACCGGTAGCCGTAGTCCTCGAGCACGTCCCGTTCACGCGCCGGGTCGTCGGCGTAGGCGGCGACGTCGTTCGCGCGCTTGGCGCCGGCGGGCGGCTCCAGTTCGTCGTCCTGCAGCCGGGGCAGGCCCGAGGGCACCTCGGTGACGAGCAGGGGCTCCAGCTGCTCCGGGGACTCGGGGAGCGACCCGGTGCTCCCCGCCGTCGGCACGCCGTCGACCGCGCGGGTGCAGCCGGGAAGCGCCAGGAGGCAGGGCAGGACGGCGAGCAGGACGACCCCCCGGCAGGGCCGGGGCCGCCGCCCGGGGGTCACCGAGCGATCCGGGAGCCGCCGTCCAGTGCCGACCTCACCAGCCGATCCACCAGCTCGGGGTAGGGAACGCCGCTGGCCGCCCACATGCGGGGGAACATCGAGATGGGGGTGAAGCCGGGCATCGTGTTCACCTCGTTGATGACCAGGCGGTCACGGCCGTCGGGGCCGGAGCCCAGGAAGAAGTCCACGCGGGCCAGCCCCTGGCAGTCCATGGCCTGGTAGGCCCGCAGCGATGCCGCCTGCACCGCCGCGGTCTGCTCCGGGGTCAGGTCGGCCGGGACGTCGAGGTCCACGGAGTCGTCGAGGTACTTGGCCGAGAAGTCGTACCAGTCGACGCCCGGGCGCAGCCGGATCTCGGCCGGGAGGCTGGCCTGCGGCAGGCCGCCGTCGACGCCGGCGAGGACGCCGCACTCGATCTCGCGGCCGGGCACCGAGGCCTCGACGATCACCTTCGGGTCGACCGCCGCCGCGGTGGCGACCGCCGCGGGGAACTGCGCCCAGTCGGTGACCTTCGTGATGCCGATGCTCGAGCCGGCCCGCGACGGCTTCACGAACACCGGCAGGCCCAGCCGCTCCCGCGCCGCCTCGTCCAGCAGTTCGGGGTCGGCGCTGACCGCCCCGGTGGCGTCGCGCAGGACGACGTGGTCCCCCTGAGGCAGCCCGGCGGCGGCCAGCAGCTTCTTGGTGAACTCCTTGTCCATCGAGGCCGCGCTGGCGAACACCCCCGACCCGACGTAGGGCAGCCCGGCCATCTCCAGCAGGCCCTGGATCGTCCCGTCCTCGCCGTAGGCGCCGTGCAGGACCGGGAAGACGACGTCGACGCCGGTGAGCGCCGGCCCGATCGCTGCGCCGGGGTCGAGCACCGCCAGGCCCCGCCCGGCCGGGTCGCCGACCAGGGACACCGCCGTGCCGCCGGTGACCTCGGGCAACTTCCCGTCGGTGATCGCCAGTCGTTGGTCGGGATCGGCCAGCACCCAGCCACCGTCGGGGGTGATACCGACCCGCACGACCTCGTAGCGGTCGGGATCGAGGGCGGCGATCACGCTCCCGGCGGAGACGCACGAGATGGCGTGCTCGGCGCTACGGCCCCCGAACACGACCGCGACCCGTACCTTCTCCGACCGCACGGCCGCCATCCCGCTCATCACCGCGACCCTAGTGGAGCGGGTGTGGCAACCTCGTCGCGTGCGCGAGAACGCGGCCGACGCGGCGGCCCCCGAGGCCCCTGGGGAGACACATGCCGTGCCCGAGCGGTTCTCGCCGGGCATGCGCCTGGCCGGGGCAGCCGTGCACCTCTACACCGCCAGCGGCGCCGTTCTCGGCCTGCTGATCGTCCTCGCCGCCTTCGAGGGCGATGTGCAGACGGCGCTCTGGCTGGTGCTCGCGACGCTGTTCATCGACGGCACGGACGGGATGCTCGCCCGGCGGTTCCGGGTCAAGGAGACGATCCCCTGGTTCGACGGCGCCCGGATGGACGACATCGTCGACTACCTCACCTACGTCTTCGCGCCCGTCGTGCTGCTCTGGACGACCGACCGGCTTCCGGACGGGCCGGTCGGCTGGGTGCTCGCCTCCCTGCCGCTGCTGGCCTCCTGCTACCAGTTCTGCCGCGTCGACGCGAAGACCGCCGACCACTTCTTCCTGGGTTTCCCGAGCTACTGGAACGTGGTGGTCTTCTACGCGATCGTCCTCGACGTCGGCCGGACGGGCGTGGCGGTCGCCCTCCTGACCCTGACCGTGCTGGTCTTCGTGCCGGTGCGCTACGTGTACCCCTCACGCACCAACCGGCTGCGCGGGCTCAACCTGGCCCTGGCCGCCGTCTGGCTGGTCACCTACGCCGTGCTGCTGGTGCAGTACCCGGACCCGAACCCGGTCGTGGTCGCCCTGAGCCTGGCCTACCTCGTCTACTACGTCGGGCTGAGCCTGTACTTCACGGTGCGCGCCCGGCTGCGCGGCCGTCAGGACTCAGCTCAGCCCGCTGAGGGCGTCTGACAGGTCGGCCACGAGGTCCGCGGTGTCCTCGATGCCGCAGGAGAGCCGCACGAACCCCGGGGCGACGGCGTCCCCGCCCCACTGGGCGCGCCGGTCGATCGAGCTGTGCACGCCGCCGAAGCTGGTGGCCGCCGTCCAGAGCCGGGTCCCGGCCAGCAGGCGGGCCACGGCGTCGGCGTCGGGCAGCTCGGCCGAGACCACGCCGTTGGGCCGCAGCATCTGCGCCGACGCCAGCGCGAAGGACGGGTCCCCGGGCAGCCAGGGCCACCGGACCCCGCTGACCGACGGCGTGGACGCGAGCAGCCGGGCCACGGCGGCGGCGTTCGCCGCCTGGCGGGCCAGCCGCAGGTCCAGCGTGCTCATCGAGCGGTGGCCCAGCCACGCCTCGAACGGGCCGGGCGTGCTGCCGGTGCGGTCGCGGAAGCCCTTGACGCGCGCGAAGAGCTCGTCGTCGGCCGTGCTCACGTGCCCGAGCAGCAGGTCGCTGTGCCCGGTGAGCGCCTTGGTGTCGCTGCCGACGGTCATGTCGGCACCGAGCTCCAGCGGCCGCTGGCCCAGCGGCGTGGCGGTGGTGTTGTCGACGGCGACCAGGGCACCGGCGGCCGTCGCGGCGCGGGCGACCGCGGCGATGTCGCAGACGTCGAGCTGCGGGTTGCTGGGGGTCTCCAGCAGCACCAGCCGGACGCCGTCCAGCCCGCCCCCTGCGGCGAACTCCTCGATGCCGGGCGTCGGCACGTACTCGACGGCGATCCCGAATCGCTGCAGCTCCTCGGCCGCGAGCAGCCGGGTCGTGTAGTAGCCGTCCGAGGGGAGCACGACGCGGTCCCCCGACCCGGCGCAGGCCAGGACGGCGGCGGTGAGGGCGGCCATCCCCGTCGCGAACGAGAGGCACCGGCCGCCGTCCAGCTCGCCGACGGCGGACTCGAAGTCGCGCAGCGTCGGGTGCTCGGTGCGGGCGTAGGCGTCGGCGCCGCCCGCCCTGGGTGCCAGGTCGGCGAGGTGGAAGGGGGCGGCGAACACCGGGGACGGCCGCAGCGGTGACCCGGCGACAGGGACCCCCTCCCCCGCCCGGACCGACCGGGTGCCGTCACCCCAAGCGATCTCGCTCACTCCGACTTCGCCTCGCGCGACATGATCTCGCCCACCATCCGTCCCGGGGCCTCGCCCTCGTGGCAGACCCGCACGACCGCCTCGGTGATCGGCACGTCGATGCCGTGGGCGCGGGCGAGGTCGAGCACCGACCGGCAGCTCTTCACGCCCTCCGCCGTCTGGCGGGTGCTCTCCTGCACCTCGGCGACCGACATCCCGCGGCCCAGCTTCTCGCCGAAAGTGCGGTTGCGGGACAGCGGCGAGCTGCAGGTGGCCACCAGGTCACCCAACCCGGCCAGCCCGGCGAACGTGGTCAGCTCCGCTCCCAGGGCCATCCCCAGCCGGGCAGTCTCGGCCAGCCCGCGGGTGATCAGGGAGGCCCGCGTGTTGTCGCCGAAGCCGAGCCCCTCCGCGATGCCACAGGCCAGCGCGATGACGTTCTTGACCGCGCCGCCGAGCTCGCAGCCGACCATGTCGGGGTTGGTGTAGGGCCGGAAGTAGCGCGTGTGGCAGGCGGCCTGGAGCCGGCCGGCCCGCTCGGTGTCCGGGCAGGCGATGACCGTCGCGGCCGGCTGCTCCTCGGCGATCTCACGGGCGAGGTTGGGGCCGGAGAGCACCGCGACGCGATCGGTGCCGGCGCCGGTGACTTCGCAGATGACCTCGCTCATCCGCTTCGTCGTCCCCAGCTCGATGCCCTTCATGAGCGAGAGCAGAGTGGCGTCGCCCGGCAGGAGGGAGGCCCAGTCGGTGAGGTTGCCGCGCAGCGACTGGGAGGGGACGGCGAGGACGACGACCTCGGCGTCCAGGAGCGCCTCGGCCGGATCCGCGGTGGCCCGGACCGCCGCCGGAAGCCGCACACCGGGCAGGTAGTCGCGGTTCTCCCCGTCCTCGGTGATGGACTTGGCCAGCTCCGGGCGGCGCGCGTGCAGCATCACGTCGCATCCGGCGTCGGCCAGGACCTTCGCGAACGTGGTCCCCCAGGATCCGGCGCCGAGGACCGCGGCGCGGGTCGCTCTGCCGTCGGACGCCCTCGCGAGTTCGGTCATGCGGCGCTCCCGGAGAGGTCGCCGGGAAGCTCCCGACGTGGGCGCGGGTGGAAGGTCTGCGGTGCGGGCTCGCCACGGAGCTCGGCCAGTCCGTCGCGCACGCGGGTCATGATCAGGTCCGTCGTCTCCCTCAGCAGTGCGGCGGTCAGCGGATGCCCGTCCCGCACGCGGGCCCGAAGGTCTGCCAGGTCCACCGGCTCGCCGACCAGGTAGTCGGCGGGTGCCCGGAAGCGCATTCGCAGCTTCTTGCGGTGGTAGTCGTGCACCTCCTGGGGGCCCCACTGGGCCACCGGGAGGACGACCGCGTCGGTGGTGAGGGCCAGCCTGGCCACGCCGGTGCGGGACTGCATGGGCCACCAGTCCGCGTCCCGGGTGACCGACCCCTCGGGGTAGATGACGACGACGTTGCCGCTGTCGAGATCGGCCTTCGCCGCGTCCAGCGCCTCGTGCGCGGCGTCGGAGAAGCGCGCCACGGGGATCTGGCCCGCGCTGCGCAGCAGCGTGCCGGCGAAGCCCGTGAACACCGACTCCTTGGCCAGGAAGTGCGGCAGCCGCCCGTTGTCGAACACCAGCCGCGCGCACGCGAGCGGATCGAGGATCGAGATGTGGTTGGCGACGAGGAGGACCGGCCCGGTCGCCGGCAGCCGGTCGCCGTGGCGGTACCGCAGCCGGAACATCAGCGAGGACACGGGGTAGACGACGACGATCGCGGCGACCATGCCGTACGTGAGCCGGCCGCGGGTGCGCCACTTCGCCGGGCGCGCTCCGATAGGACGCGCGACCGCCGGACGCTGCGCTCCCGCGCCACCCGGGGACGTCTGCTCCACCACCGGCTCACCTCCCCTCGTCGCTGTGATCCTGCCCATGATCGACCCTCCCCGTCCCCGGGACGCGAACCGGGTCCCCCGGGAGAGTCGAGCACCGGACGCGGTGTGCTGACATGGGTCCGTGCCCTCCTGGTCCGTCGTCGTCCCCGCCAAGCGGCTCGACGTCGCCAAGACGCGGCTGCGCCCGCTCACCGAGAGCCGGGACGACGCCGTGGCGGCGCACCGTGAGCTGGTCCTGGCGCTCCTGGCCGACACGGTCGCCGCAGCCGTCGCGTGCTCCGTCGTCGGCGTGGTCGTGGTCGTCACCGACGATCCGCGCGCGAGCGACGTCGTCCGGGCGCTCGGCGCCACGACCGTCGCCGACGAACCCGACCGCGGGCTGAACCCTGCTCTCGAGCACGGGGCGCGCAGCGCCCCGGGACCGGCGGTGGCCGCGCTCTCCTCCGATCTGCCGGCGCTGCGGCCGGCCGAGCTCGCCGCGGCCCTGCACGCCGCCGGCGGTGCCGCCCGCGCCTTCGTCGCCGACGCCCAGGGCACCGGGACGACGCTTCTGACCGCCGTCGGTACCGATCTGCTGCCGCGGTTCGGTCCCGGATCGGCCGAGGCGCACCTCACCGGCGGCGCCGTGGCGCTGGCCGGCAGCTGGCCCGGGCTGGTGCGCGACGTCGACACCGAGGACGACCTGCGGGCGGCGCTGGGGCTGGGCGCCGGGCCGCGCACGACCGAGGTCGTGGCGCGCCTGGCGCGGTGAACTCCGGCTGCCGGCGGAGTTGATCATTCACCGTTCACCCCGGTGGGGCACGATGGCGTCGTGCCCTCCGAGAGCCCGTCCCGGACCAGAGCCCTGCCGTCGGACCGCTTCCTGAACCGGGAGGTCTCGTGGCTGGACTTCAATGCGCGCGTCCTCGAACTGGCCGAGGACGAGGAGCTGCCGCTGCTGGAGCGGGTGAAGTTCCTGTCGATCTTCGCCAGCAACCTCGACGAGTTCTTCATGGTCCGCATCGCCGGGCTCAAGCGCCGGCAGACGACCGGCCTCACGGTCCGCTCCCCCGACGGCCTGACCATCCGCGAGCAGCTGGAACTGACCACCGAGCGCACTCAGGAGCTCGTCCAGCGGCACGCCGACGTCTTCATCAAGGACGTCGCCCCGCGGCTGGAGGACGTCGGCATCCGGATCGTCCACTGGGCCGACCTCGCCGACGAGGACGCCCGCCGGCTGCGCGAGTACTTCCGCGACCAGGTCTTCCCGGTGCTCACCCCGCTGGCCGTCGACCCGGCACACCCCTTCCCCTACATCAGCGGGCTGTCGCTCAACCTCGCCGTCTCCGTGCGCGACCCCGACACCGGCAGCCCGCGGTTCGCCCGGTTGAAGGTCCCCAACAACGTCCCGCGGTTCATCCCGGTGGGGCCGGCCGGTACGACGACGTTCCTCCTGCTCGAGGACCTCATCTCCGCACACCTGCCGCAGCTCTTCCCCGGCCTCGACGTGCTCGACCACCACCTGTTCCGGGTCACCCGCAACGCCGACGTCGAGGTCGAGGAGGACCGCGACGAGGACCTCCTGCAGGCGCTCGAGCGCGAACTGGCCCGGCGCCGGTTCGGGCCGGCGGTGCGCCTGGAGGTCACCGACTCCATGGACCCGCAGATCCTCGACGTCCTCGTCTCCGAGCTGGAGATCAGCGAGGCAGACGTCGTCACCGTGCCCGGCCCGCTGGACCTCGCGGCCCTGGTCGCGCTCTACGACCTGGACCGACCCGAGCTCAAGGACGAGCCGTTCGTGCCCGCAACCCACCCGAGGCTGAGCGAGGGCGAGACGCCCAAGAGCGTGTTCGCCACTCTGCGCGAGGGCGACGTGCTGGTCCACCACCCCTACGACTCGTTCGCCACGAGCGTGCAGCGCTTCATCGAGCAGGCGGCGGCCGATCCGCACGTCCTGGCGATCAAGCAGACGCTCTACCGCACGTCCGGCGACTCGCCGATCGTGACCGCCCTCATCGAGGCGGCCGAGGCAGGCAAGCAGGTGGTCGTCCTCGTCGAGATCAAGGCGCGGTTCGACGAGGAGGCCAACATCACCTGGGCCCGTTCGCTGGAGCGCGCCGGCTGCCACGTGGTGTACGGACTCGTCGGGCTCAAGACCCACTGCAAGACGGCGCTGGTCGTCCGCCGCGAGCAGGGGGTCCTGCGCCGGTACTGCCACGTCGGCACCGGCAACTACAACCCGAAGACCGCCCGCCACTACGAGGACCTCGGCATCCTCACCGCCGACCCGCGCGTCGGAGCCGACCTCACCGACCTGTTCAACACGCTGACCGGGTACTCGCGGCAGACGAACTACCGGATGCTGATGGTGGCTCCGCACGGCGTCCGGACGGGCCTGCTGGAGAAGATCCGGCGGGAGGCCCGGCACGCCGCCGAAGGCAAGCCGTCGGGCATCCGGTTCAAGCTCAACTCGCTGGTCGACGAGCGGATCATCGATGCCCTCTACGAGGCCTCGGCAGCCGGTGTGCCGGTGGAGCTGTTCATCCGCGGCATCTGCGCCCTCCGGCCGGGCGTGCCGGGACTCTCCGAGACGATCCGGGCGCGCTCCATCGTCGGCCGCTTCCTGGAGCACTCGCGGGTGATGTCCTTCGAGAACGACGGCGACACGGAGTGGTGGCTCGGCAGCGCCGACCTCATGCACCGCAACCTCGACCGCCGCGTCGAGGTGCTGCTGCGGATCTGCGACGGCACCGCACGCCGCGAGCTGGCCGGGATGTTCGACGACGCCATGGCCGACGACGTCAGGAGCTGGCAGTTGGGCGGGGACGGCAACTGGACGCGCACCGGCGAGCGGGACTACCAGGCGGAACGGCTCGCGAGGGTCCGTGAGCATGCCGGCTGAGCAGGTCCGCACCGTCGTCGCGGCCGGCGGCGTGGTGTGGCGTCCGGGCGCGGACGGCGGGATCGAGGTCGCCGTCGCGCACCGTCCGCGCTACGACGACTGGTCCCTGCCCAAGGGCAAGCTCGACCACGGGGAGCACCTCCTGCCCGCCGCAGTCCGCGAGGTGACGGAGGAGACCGGTCTCGCTGTCGTGGTCGGCCGGCGCAGCATCCGGACCAGCTATCCGGTCGTCGAGGGCATCAAGCGCGTCGACTACTGGGTGATGCAGGCGGTCGGTGGTGAGTTCGAGCCCAACGACGAGGTGGACGACCTGCGCTGGCTTCCACCGGGCGACGCCGCCGCTCTCTGCACGCAAGAGCACGACCGGGCGGTGGTGGCCGACCTGAAGCGGGA
Organism: Blastococcus colisei; assembly: GCF_006717095.1. Classification (NCBI taxonomy): domain Bacteria; kingdom Bacillati; phylum Actinomycetota; class Actinomycetes; order Geodermatophilales; family Geodermatophilaceae; genus Blastococcus; species Blastococcus colisei. The sequence continues at coordinate 1,239,842 of NZ_VFQE01000001.1, read as the reverse complement.
CGACGTCCCGTGCATGCCCACGCTGTTGCTGGTCCGGCACGGGCACGCCGGCAGCCGCGCCGAGTGGGACGGACCGGACGACCTCCGCCCCCTCGACGACCGGGGCCGGCGGGAGGCCGCCCGGCTGGCCGACGTCCTGCCGTCCTTCGCGCCCACCGCGGTGCTCTCGGCCCGGCGCACCCGGTGCGAGGAGACCGTCGCGCCGCTGGCCGAGCGGCTCGGGCTCCCGGTCGCGCCGGTGGCCGAGCTGGGCGAGGAAGAGTTCGCCGACGACCCGCAGGCCGGGCTGGCCGTGGTGGAGCGGCTGCTGGCCCCGCGCCCCGCGCCCGGGGTGACCGTCGTCTGCAGCCAGGGCGGGGCGATCCCGTCGGTGCTGCTCAGCCTGGGGGTGCGCTGGGAGGGCGTGAAAGGCCGCCTGTACCCGCCCGCGGCCAAGGGCAGCGTCTGGGTGCTGGGCGGCCGGCCGGGCGCGATGACCGCCGACTACTACCGCAACTTCGACGCCGACCCGGCCGCGCCCGAGGCATAGGTACCTTTACGTGCGTTTTCTAGGCCGAACCGCATGTAAAGGTACCTATGCCTGGGCGGCCGGGGCTCAGACGACCGGCTGCGCCTTCGGCAGCCAGGCGGGGCGGGTGGCTTCGAACGCCTCGATGTCGTCGAGGTTGCGCTCGGTCAGCCCGACGTCGTCCAGACCCTCCAGCAGCCGCCAGCGGGTGTAGTCGTCGACGTCGAACGGCACCGTCGTGCCGCCGTAGGTCACCTGCTTGGCCTGCAGGTCGACGGTCACCTGCGTGGCCGGGTCGGCCTCGATCCGCGACCACAGGGCCTCGACGTCGGCCTGCGGGAGGACGACGGTGAGCAGGCCGTCCTTGGTGGAGTTGTTGCGGAAGATGTCGGCGAACCGCGAGCTGATGACGACGCGGAAGCCGCCGTCCTTGAGCGCCCATACGGCGTGCTCACGGGAGGAGCCGGTGCCGAAGTCGGGTCCGGCCACCAGGACCGACGCGTCGGCGTACTGCGGCTGGTTGAGCACGAAGTCCGGTTCGTTGGTCCGCCATGCCTTGAACAGCCCGTCGGCGAAGCCGGTGCGGGTGATCCGCTTGAGGTACTCGGCCGGGATGATCTGGTCGGTGTCGACGTTCGACCGGCGCAGGGGCGCCGCGGTGCCGGTGTGCGTGGTGAAGGCATCCATCGTCAGGCTCCAACGGTCTCGAGGTCGGCGGGAGCGGTCAGCTTCCCGGTGAGGGCGGTCGCGGCGGCGACGGACGGCGACACCAGGTGGGTGCGCCCGCCCTTGCCCTGCCGGCCCTGGAAGTTGCGGTTGCTGGTCGAGGCCGAGCGCTCGCCGGGCGCGAGCTGGTCGGGGTTCATGCCCAGGCACATCGAGCAGCCCGCGCCGCGCCACTCGGCTCCGGCGTCGAGGAAGACCCGGTCCAGCCCCTCGGCCTCGGCCTGCGCCTTGACGCCGACCGATCCGGGGACGACGAGCATCCGGGTCTCGGGGTCGATCCGCTTGCCGCGCAGCAGCTCCGCGGCGACCCGCAGGTCCTCGATCCGGCCGTTGGTGCAGGAGCCGAGGAAGACGGTGTCGACCTCGATCTCGCGCAGCGGCGTGCCCGGTGTGAGGCCCATGTAGGCCAGTGCCTGCTCGGCGGCCCGGCGCTCGCCCTCGTCGGCGAAGTCGGCCGGGTCGGGCACGGCGCCGTCGATCGGCAGGCCCTGGCCGGGGTTCGTACCCCAGGTGACGAACGGGGTCAGGGCCGATGCGTCGAGCACGACCTCGCGGTCGAAGACCGCCCCCTCGTCGGTGCGCAACGTGGACCAGTGCTCGACCGCGGCGTCCCAGTCGGCACCCTGGGGCGCGTGCGGGCGGCCCTGCAGGAAGTCGAACGTGGTCCGGTCGGGGGCGATGAGGCCGGCCTTGGCGCCCGCCTCGATCGACATGTTGCAGATCGTCATCCGCGCCTCCATCGACAGCGCCTCGATCGCGCTGCCGCGGTACTCGATGACGTGGCCCTGGGCGCCGTTGGTCCCGATCTCGGCGATGACCGCCAGGATGATGTCCTTCGACGAGACCCCCGGCGGCAGCTGCCCGTTCACGGCGACGGCCATCTGCTTGGGCTCGTACTGCGGCAGGGTCTGCGTGGCGAGCACGTGCTCGACCTCGCTGGTGCCGATGCCGAAGGCCAGCGCGCCGAACGCCCCGTGCGTGGACGTGTGGCTGTCGCCGCAGACGATCGTCATGCCGGGCTGCGTCAGCCCCAGCTGCGGGCCGATGACGTGCACGATGCCCTGGTCGCGGTCGCCCATCGGGGCCAGCCGGATGCCGAACTCGGCGGTGTTCTTCCGCAGCGCTTCGATCTGCGCCCGGCTCACCGGGTCGGCGATGGGGGCCAGGATGTCGAGGGTCGGGACGTTGTGGTCCTCGGTCGCCATGGTGAGGTCGGGACGACGGACGGTGCGGCCGGCGGCCCGGAGACCGTCGAAGGCCTGCGGGCTGGTGACCTCGTGCACGAGGTGCAGGTCGATGTAGAGCAGGTCGGGCTCGCCCGCGGCGCTGCGCACCACGTGGGCCTCGTAGACCTTCTCCGCCAGGGTCTTCGGCACGGTTCGTCCTCTCACCGGGGCACCCCCACGTCGGGAGTCACGCTTACGAGAGGTCTCGGTAGCGATCTCACTATGTGGGATGCCAGTATTGCTGTATGGGACAGCCTAACCCCGTTGCCGTCTTGGACAAAGCGGTGACCATCCTCCGCGCCGTCGCCGACGAGCCGGCCACCCTCGCGGAGCTGGTCAATCGGACGGGACTCCCCCGGGCGACCGCCCACCGGCTGGCTGTCGCGCTGGAGGGGCACCGGCTGGTCCGCCGCAGCTCCGACGGCACCTGGGCCCCGGGGCCGGCCCTCGCCGAGCTCGGTCGCGGGGGCGCCGACCTCGCCGACCTGGCCGGACGGCACCTGGTCACCCTGCGCGACGCCAGCGGGGAGAGCGCGCAGTTCTACGTGCGGGACGGCGCCACCCGCGTCTGCGTGGCCGCGGCCGAGCGGACCAGCGGCCTGCGCGACACGGTCCCGGTCGGTGCCCGGTTGCCGATGACGGCGGGATCCGCCGCCCACGCGCTGCTGGCGTTCACGCCGGCCGAGGAGGTCACCCGCCTGCTGCCGTCCGCGAGCTTCACCGCCCGCACCCTGCTCGACGTCCGCCGGCGCGGGTGGGCGCACAGCGTGGCCGAGCGGGAGCCGGGCGTCGCGTCGCTGTCCGCGCCGGTGCGCGACGGCTCGGGCACGGTCCTGGGTGCTGTCTCCATCTCCGGGCCGGTCGAGCGGCTGGGCCGCCGGCCGAGCCCGGAGATCATCGGCGCCGTCCTCGACGCCGCGGCCGCCATCTCCCGCGCGGCCCGCTGACGCCCCTTCTCCTTCCCCCGCGGAGCGGCCACACTCGCCCCATGGCCGCCGACGTCGCCCCGGTCGCTCTCGCCCCTGCCGGGCGTGCCCGCGTCGCCGACCCCGGCGAGGGGGTGGGCCTCGACGAGCTGGCCCTGGCCACCCGCAACCACGGGATGCCGCTGGAGGCCCTCCGGTACGACGTGACGCCACCGGGCCTGCACTACGTCCTCACCCACTTCGACATCCCCGCCGCCGACCCGGCCTCCTGGGAACTTCGGATCGGCGGCGCGGTCGACCGGCCGCTCACCCTGCGGCTGGACGACCTGATGCGCCGCCCTGCCGTCACCACGCGCGTGCTGCTCGAGTGCGCCGGGAACGGACGGGCCCGGCTCGAGCCGCGGCCGGTCAGCCAGCCGTGGCTGCTGGAGGCCGTCGGGACGGCGGAGTGGACCGGCACGCCGCTGGCTCCGCTGCTGGAGGAGGCAGGGCTCTCCCCCGCCGCCGTCGACGTCGTCTTCACCGGCGCCGACCACGGCGTGGAGCGCGGGGTCGAGCAGGACTACGCCCGCGGGCTACCGCTGGCCGAGGCGGTGCGCCCGGAGGCGCTGCTGGTCTGGGCGATGAATGGGCAACCGCTGCCGCCGCAGCACGGCGCTCCGCTGCGGCTGCTGATCCCCGGCTGGTACGGGATGGCCCACGTGAAGTGGCTGACCCGGATCGACGTCCTGACCGAGCCGTTCACCGGCTACCAGAACGCCACCGCCTACCGGCTGAAGGTGGACGCGGACGAGAGCGGCGAGCCGGTCACCCGGATCCGGCCGCGCGCCCTGCTGGCCCCGCCGGGATGGCCGGACTTCATGACCCGCGAGCGGTTCGTCCGTGCCGGTGCCGTGCCGCTGTCCGGTCGGGCGTGGTCCGGCCGTGCACCGGTCACCCGCGTCGAGGTCAGCACCGACGGCGGCCGCAGCTGGGACGACGCCGTCCTGGCGCCGGCCGACGCCGACCACCCCTTCGCCTGGCGGGCCTGGACCTACGCCTGGACGGCGACCCCGGGACCGCACGAAGTGCTCGTCCGGGCCACCGACGAGCAGGGCACCCAGCCGGTCGAGCAGGAGTGGAACCGCCAGGGCATGGCCAACAACCTCGTCCAGCGGGTGCCGGTCACGGTGCTGGACTGAGGCCCGGGCGCCGCGGTGCCCTCGGCTCATGCGATCCGTCGGGCGCCGGCGGACGGCACGACGTCGAACGTGCGCGGCGGGGCGAAGCCCGCGCGGGCGAACCGCTCGCGGACGGCGTCGGCGACGGCCCCGGCGCGGTCCCCGTCGACCAGCACCACTGCGCTGCCGCCGAAGCCACCGCCCACCATGCGGGCGCCGTGCGCCCCCGCCTCGACCGCCGCGTCGACGCAGGCGTCCAGCTCGACGGTCGAGATCTGGAAGTCGTCGCGGAGTGACGCGTGCCCCTCGGTCAGCACGCGGCCGATGCTTCGCGGGTCGGCGTCCCGGCGCAGGATGCCGACCACCTCGAGCACCCGCGCGTTCTCAGTGACGATGTGCCGGGCCCGGCGCAGCAGCACGTCGTCGTCCAGCGCGGCCAGCCCGGCGACGTCGGCCACGTCCCGCAGGGCCGGCACCCCGAGCCGCTCCGCGGCCTGTTCGCATTCCCGGCGCCGGTCGCCGTAGCCGCCGTCGGCGTGGGTGTGCGAGGTGCCGGTGTCGACGACCAGCAGCTCCAGCCCCGCCGCGGCCAGGTCGAGCGGTACCTGCTCGGTCCGCTGCTCCCGGGTGTCGAGGAACAGCGCATTCCCGGCCGTGCACAGCAGCGCGGCGGACTGGTCGAGGATCCCGGTCGGGGCCCCGACGAAGTGGTTCTCCGACCGCCGGGCCAGTTCGACGAGGTCCGTGCGGCTCAGCTCGGGGGCGACGAGGTCGCGCAGGGCGAGCGCCACCGAGCAGGTCAGGGCCGCCGACGACGACAGCCCGGCGCCGACCGGGACGTCGGTGTCGACCAGGACGTTCACGCCACCGACCAGCCGCTCGCGCAGGCCCTCGACCACACCGGCCGGGTAGCCGGCCCAGCCGCCGGGCCGGCCGGGCGCGAGCTCGTCCATCGCCAGCTCGACGACCGCGCCGTCGCCCCGCAGCGACGCCAGGGCGAGCCGCCCGTCGGTGCGCCGGCCGACCGCCGCCCGCGTGGTGTGCGGCAAGGCCACGGGGAGCACGTAGCCGTCGTTGTAGTCCGTGTGCTCGCCGATGACGTTGACCCGCCCGGGCGCCGCCCAGACGCCCTCGGGTGCGCCACCGAACCGCTCGCGGAAGGCCTCGGTGGCGCGGGCGGCGGCGTCGTGGTCGCTGATCATTCGACGACGACCGCTCTCAGCTGCTCGGCGATGTCCTCGGGGTTCGTGTCGGTGATGAACGCGCCCATCCCCGACTCGGACCCGGCCAGGTACTTGAGCTTGCCGGGGGCGCGGCGCAGCGAGAACAGCTGCAGGTGCAGCCACCAGTCGTCCCGGCTGCGCACCGGCGCCTGGTTCCAGGACGCGATGTAGGGCATCGGGGTGTCGAACCGGCGGGCGAACCGGGCGAGGACGTCGAGGTAGACCTGCACGAAGGCGTCCCGTTCGTCGTCGCCCAGCGCCGGCAGGTCGGGCACCTTGCGGAGCGGGAAGAACTGGACCTCGTAGGGCCAGCGAGCGGCGGCCGGGACGAAGGCCGTCCAGTGCTCGTTGGCTGCGACCACGCGTGGGCCGGTCGTCTCCTCGGCGACCACCTCGGCGAACAGATCGCCCCCCGTCGTCTCGCGGTGCCGGTGCACCGCCCTCAGCACCTTCTCCACGCGGGGGGTGACGAACGGGTAGGCGTAGATCTGGCCGTGGGGGTGCGACAGCGTCACCCCGATCTCCTCGCCGTGGTTCTCGAAGCAGAACACCTGCTCCACGCCGTCGACGGCCGAGAGCTCGGCGGTGCGCTCGGCCCAGACGTCGACGACCAGCCGGGCCCGCTCAGGTCCGAGGTCGGCGAAGACGCGGTCGTGGTCGCTGGTGAAGCAGACGACCTCGCAGCGGCCGAACCCCGGGCGCAGCTCCGCCAGCCCGGCTCCCGGCGCGGTGGCGGGCACGTCCCGGGCGACGCCGGTGGCCAGCGACGGGAAGCGGTTCTCGAAGACGACGACCTGGTAGTCGCTCTCGGGGATCTCGGTGGCCCGGCCCTCCCGCGACGGGCACAACGGGCACTCGTCGGCGGGCGGGAGGAAGGTACGGGTCTGGCGGTGGGAGGCGACGGTCACCCACTCCCCCAGCAACGCGTCGAAACGCAGCTGCGAGTGGGTGGCGACCGGGGGCAGATCACGCCGGTCGACTGCGTTCCGTGCGGTCGCCTCCCGGTCGAAATACAGGATTTCCCGGCCGTCGGCCAGGCGACGGCTCGTGCGGATCACCGGTGCCACCCCTCTACCGCCCGTCACTGTGCGTGAGGAGCCTAACGACGCTAGCCCGCCCGGCGATCACCGGCCAGTCCGTGCCGGCGGACATGACCCGAAACGGCGAGAGCCCCCGACCGGGCAGGTCGGGGGCTCTCGCGCGGTGTAGCCCCGAAGGGATTCGAACCCTCGCTACCGCCGTGAGAGGGCGGCGTCCTAGGCCGCTAGACGACGGGGCCGTGCCCGCACATTCTGCCATGGCGCCACGAGCCGGTGCGCAGACCCCCCGGAGACGCCGAGAGCCCCCGACCGGAAGGCCGGGGGCTCTCGTGCGCTGTAGCCCCGAAGGGATTCGAACCCTCGCTACCGCCGTGAGAGGGCGGCGTCCTGGGCCGCTAGACGACGGGGCCGTGCAGTGGTGCGGAGGAGCTGCATCTCCAGGAACCGATGCTTCCTCGCTGGGGTACCAGGACTCGAACCTAGACTAACGGAACCAGAAACCGTCGGGCTGCCAATTACCCCATACCCCATGGCTGGCACCTCGCGGCGCCGCAGAAGACGATACCCGACGCATCCGACCGGGGTGGCACCGCCCCCGTCCTGGCGGGTCAGCGTGCGGGAACCAGCGCCGCTGCCGGCACCCGCAGGTCGACGGCGGCCGTCCAGATCTCGGGCAGCAACCGGCGGCGCGACCGGGCCACCAGCACGACGTAGGCGGCCATCGTCGCGAGGCTGAGCACCGCGAACCCGAGACCGATCCCGGCGGGGACCTCGGTGGTGGCCACCCCCTCGCCCAGGGCACCGGCCAGCACGAACACCAGGACGTTGTTGACCGCGTGCAGCACGATCGCCGCCTCCAGCCCGCCCGTCAGCCAGACCACGGCGGAGGCGGCCAGCCCGAACGCGAAGCGGTCGAGGAAGGTCAGGAGGTCCTGCGGGCCGTGCGCCGCCGCGAACAGCGCGGCGGTGAGCAGCGCCGCCACCACGGCGCCCACCTGCGGGGCGCGGATCCATCCGGCGACCGCCTGGCTGAGGTAGCCGCGGAAGACGTACTCCTCCGCGGCCGACTGGAGCGGCGTCGTCAGCAGCACGACGACGAGGAGCCAGCCGAACGAGGGCACCGGGCCGGTGACCTCCTCGCCCCCCGCCGTGAAACCGAGCAGCACCGAGACCCCGATCCCGACCCCCAGGGTGACCAGGGCGAGGAGCGTGTACGGCAGCAGCAGCCGTAGGCGTAGCCGCGCCAGCACCGACGAGGACCAGCCGCGGGGCATGCCGTGGACGACGGCCCACACCATCCAGACGGACGGGATGGCGACGATCAGCGAGGCGTTGAGGAAGAGCAGCACCCAGGGATCGGTGAACTCGTCGAGGGCCAGATCAGGGAGCGTGCCGGGGTCGACCCCGGAGGCCACCAGGCCGAGCACACCGGCGACGGCGGTCACCACGGCCAGCGCGGCGTACACCACGACGAGCAGGAGCAGCCCCAGCAGCGGCCGCCACCACGCCCAGTCGCGGGACCGCATGGCCCGGAGGAACGTCGTCGGCTGGTCGTGCGGCGGAGTGCCGGGCGGGGGCACCCACCGGACCACCGGCGGCGGCACCCCCTGACCGGGCACCCACTGACCCGGCGCCCACTGCTGCGGCGCCCATTGCGGCGCCCATGGACCAGGGCCGGGAGCCATGGGCGGAGGACCCCAGGGGCCGGGTGCCATGGACGGAGCACCCCACGGGTGGACGACCGGAGCCACCTGCCATGGTTCGGGGCGGCGCGTCGGCGGCGGCCCCTCGTACACATCGGGTGCGGCGTCCCTCCCCGGTCCGGTCATCCCGCGGTCGGCCCGCCGGAGTTCCCGGTCACGGCGCGGGCGGCGGCGAGGCGGGCCAGCGTGCGCTCGCGTCCCAGGATCTCGATCGACTCGTAGAGCGGCGGCGAGACGGTGCGCCCGCTGATCGCCACCCGCACGGGACCGAACGCCTGCCGGGGCTTGCGGCCCAGCCCCTCGACCAGCGCCGTCTTCAGGGCCTCCTCGATCGCCGGGGTCGACCAGTCGGCGAGCGCCGTCAGCGCGCTCGTCGCGGCCTCCAGCACCTCGGCGGCATCGGATCCGTCCAGCTGCTTCTCGGCGGCCGCCGGCTCGATGTCGACGTCCTCGACGAACAGGAACCGGAGCAGCCCCACGGCCTCCGACAGCACGATCATCCGCTCCTGGGCCATCGGCGCGATGGCCCGCAGGACCTGCTGCTGCTCCGCGGTCGGCGGTTCGGCGACGAGGCCGGCCGTCGCGAGGTAGGGGGTCACCCGCGCGGTGAACTCCTCGATCGGCAGCGCGCGCAGATGGGTGGCGTTGATCGCCTCGGCCTTCTTGAGGTCGAAGCGGGCCGGGTTGGCGCTCACCCGGGTGACGTCGAAGGCCTCGACCATCTCGGCCATCGAGAAGATGTCGCGGTCCTCGGCGATCGACCAGCCCAGCAGCGCCAGGTAGTTGGCGAAGCCCTCGGGCAGGAAGCCGCGCTCGCGGTAGACGTCGAGGTTGGATTGCGGGTCGCGCTTGGAGAGCTTCTTGTTGCCGTCGCCGGTCACGTAGGGCAGGTGGCCGAAGCGGGGCGTTCCCGAGGCGACCCCGATGTCGGTGAGGGCCGCGTACAGCGCCAACTGCCGCGGGGTGGAGGGCAGCAGGTCCTCACCGCGCAGCACGTCGGTGATACCCATCAGGGCGTCGTCGACGGGGTTGACGAAGGGGTAGAGCGGCGCCCCGTTGCCCCGGACGAGCACGAAGTCGGGCACGGAGCCCGCGGCGAAGCGCACCTCGCCGCGCACGAGATCGGTCCAGGCGAGGTCCTCGTCGGGCATCCGCAGCCGCAGGACCGGCGTCCGGCCCTCGTTCCGGAAGGCGACCTTCTGCGCGTCGGTCAGGTACCGGTCGTGGTTGTCGTACCCGAGCTTGGGGTCCTGACCCGCCGCCCGGCGGCGGACGTCGACCTCCTCGTTCGTGGAGAAGGACTCGTAGGCATGGCCCGACGCGAGCAGCTTCGCGGCCACCTCGCGGTAGACGTCGTGCCGCTCCGACTGGCGGTAGGGCCCGTGCGGTCCCCCGGCCTCGGGCCCCTCGTCCCAGTCCAGGCCCAGCCAGCGCAGGCAGTCGAGCAGGTGCCGGTAGGACTCCTCGGAGTCGCGGGAGGCGTCGGTGTCCTCGATGCGGAAGACGAAGGTGCCACCGGTGTGCCGGGCGTGCGCCCAGTTGAACAGCGCGGTCCGCATCAGCCCGACGTGCACCATCCCCGTCGGCGACGGGCAGAACCGGGTGCGGACAGCACTCATCGCGCGTCGCCCGCGGTGGACACGCCCTCGGCCGCGGTGACGCTGTTGGTGAGGGAGCCGAGGCCCTGGATCGTGACCTCGACCTGCTGGCCGGCGCGGATCGGGCCCACGCCGGACGGGGTGCCGGTGAGGACGACGTCGCCGGGCAGCAGCGTCATCACCTGCGAGATGTAGGAGATGAGCGTCGGGACGTCGAAGATGAGCTGGCTGGTGCGGCCCTGCTGGCGCGGTTCGCCGTCGACGGTGCAGGTGACCTCCAGGTCGGCCGGGTCCAGACTCAACCCGCCGAGGTCGGTCTCGATCCAGGGACCGATCGGGCAGAAGGAGTCGAACCCCTTGCCACGGGTCCACTGGCCGTCGCTCTTCTGCATGTCCCGCTCGGTGACGTCGTTGCCGATCGTGTAGCCGAAGATGCTGGCGGCGGCCTGATCGGGGGTCACGTTCCGGGCGCCCCGGGCGCCGATGACGACGGCGAGCTCGGCCTCGTGCTGGACGTTGGTGCTGCCCGGCGGGATGCGGATCGCATCGCCGGGGCCGATCACCGCCGTCGATGGCTTGAGGAAGATCAGCGGCTGGGCCGGCGCACTGCCGCCGGTGACGCTCTTCATCTCCTCGATGTGGTCGGCGTAGTTCTTCCCGACGCACACCACCTTGCTCGGCAGGATCGGCGACAGCAGCCGGATGTCGGCCTGCGCGTAACGGGCGCCGGTGAAGGAGATGCGGCCGAAGGGGTGGCCCTCGATCTGGGCCACCCGGCCGTCTCCGTCGAGGACGCCGAAGGACATGCCCTGGGGGGAGGCGAAACGAACGATGCGCACGGACCGAGGTTAGCCGGGCCGCTCGCTGCCTACCGTGCGCCCATGGCCTGCCGCTTCTCCGAACTCGTCGTCGACAGCCGCGACCCCGAGGTCCTGGCCGCCTTCTGGGCCGAGGTCCTCGACTACCGGGTACTGGGCAGGGACGAGGACGGGGCGGTCGAGATCGGCCCCGAGGCCGGATTCGGCGGCCCCGCGCCCACGCTCGTGTTCGCCCCGGTGGCCGACCCGACTCCGGGCAAGGTGCGACTGCACATCGACGTCAACGCCACCGACCGCGAGCAGGACGCGGAGCTTGAACGGCTGCTCGCACTCGGTGCCACCCCGGGCGACGTCGGTCAGTCCGGGGACGAGGGGTGGCACGTGCTCGCCGACCCGGAGGGCAACCACTTCTGCCTGCTGCGCCGCAGGCTCGACCCGCTGTGAAGGAGCTCCGTTGATCCTCATCGTCGTGAAGATGCCCGTCCGTCCCGAGCGCGAGGACGAGTGGTCCGCCCTGGCAGCCGACTACGCCCGTGCGGTGAACGCGGAGGAGGGCAGCCTCTTCTTCGAGTGGTCGCGCAGCGTCGAGGAGCCCGGCACATGGGTGTGCATCGAGGGCTTCCGGGACGCCGGCGCAGGTGCCGCGCACGTCGGGACGCAGGCCTTCAAGAACTTCGTCGAGACGGCTCCTGATCTGGTGACCGCGCAGCCGCAGATCATCTACGTCGATGCGGCCGACGTCCCGGGCTGGGGACCGATGGGCGAGATCCGGCCCCGCGGCTGAGCCGGTCAGCCGGCGGACGGCCGCCGCACCACGGCGTAGGTGAGCGCGTCCACGAGCGCGTGCCAGGAGGCCTCGACGACGTTGTCGTGCACCCCGACGGTGGTCCACTCCCGCACGCCGTCCGTCGTGTCGACCAGCACGCGCGTGGTGGCGCTCGTGCCGCCCTTCCAGCCCAGGATCCGGACCTTGTAGTCGGCCAGCGAGACCTCGGCCAGCTGTGGGTACCGGGTCACCAGCGCCTGCCGCAGCGCGTTGTCGAGCGCGTTCACGGGGCCGTTGCCCTCGCCGGTGCTGATGATCCGCTCGCGCGTGCCGTCCGCGTCGATCAGGTGGACCTTCACGGTGGCCTCGCTGACCACCACGCCGTTGCCCCAGTGCTCGACCGAGGTCCGGTAGCTCTCCAGCTCGAACAGCGGCGGCGGCGCGTCCGGCAGCTGGGCCCGCAGCAGCAGCTCGAACGACGCGTCCGCCGCCTCGAACGACCAGCCGTCGGCCTCCAGCACCTTCACCTGGTCGACGACCCGCCCGATCGCATCGCCCTGGCCGGCCAGGTCGACGCCGAGCTCGCGCCCCTTCAGCTCGATGGACGCGCGGCCGGCCATCTCGGTGACCAGGATCCGCATGTCGTTGCCCACGACGGCCGGGTCGAGGTGGTTGTACAGCTCGGGCCGCACCTTGATGGCGCTGGCGTGCAGACCGGCCTTGTGGGCGAAGGCGGACGCGCCGACGAAGGGCTGGTGCTCATCGGGGGCGATGTTGGCCAGCTCCGCGATCGCGTGGCTGACCCGCTGGAGTTCGGGCAGGCACTCCGCGGGCACCACGGGCAGCCCCATCTTGGTCACCAGGTTGCCGATCAGCGCGAACGTGTCGGCGTTGCCGGCCCGCTCGCCGTAGCCGTTCGCGGTCCCCTGCACGTGGGAGACGCCCGCCTCGACCGCCGCCAGCGTGTTCGCCACCGCGCACCCCGTGTCGTCCTGGCAGTGGATGCCCAGCGTGCCGGTCGTGCGCGCCCGCACGTCGGCGACCACGCGGCCGATGCCCATCGGGAGCATCCCCCCGTTGGTGTCGCAGAGGACCCCCACCTCCGCGCCCGCGGCGAACGCGCTCTCCAGTACCCGCACCCCGTAGTCCGGGTCGGCCGCGTAGCCGTCGAAGAAGTGCTCGCAGTCGAGGAAGACGCGGCGGCCGTGCCCGACGAAGAACGCGACCGTGTCGGCGACCATCGCCAGGTTCTCCTCGAGCGTCGTGCGCAGTGCCTCCCGGACGTGGCGGACGTCGGACTTCGCGACGAGGCACACGACCGGCGTCTCGGCGTCGAGCAGCGCACGGACCTGCGGGTCGTCGGCCACCCGGACGCCGGCCTTCCGGGTCGCGCCGAAGGCGACGAGCTGGGCGTGCCGCAGCTTGAGCTCCGTGCGGGCGCGCGCGAAGAACTCCGTGTCCTTGGGCAGAGCACCGGGCCAGCCGCCCTCGATGAAGCCCACGCCGATCTCGTCGAGCAGCCGCGCCACGGCCAGCTTGTCGGCGACGGAGTAGCTGATGCCCTCGCGCTGGGCGCCGTCGCGCAGAGTGGTGTCGAAGACGTGGAAGTCGGTGCTGGTCATGGGGCTCTCCAGGAAGGGGAACGCTCGGCCCGAACACGAAAAAGACCCCCCGGGTACGGGAGGTCTGCGCGCAGTCGGGGAGGTGACTGCGCGCTACGTGATAATGAGGGTCGCGATGGCGATCGCGCCGACGGTGGGCATCGCGGTCCAGTAGACCACGCGCATCGATCCGGCGGTGGCACCGGCTCCGGGGGCTCGGGCGCGGCGGTGCTTGCCGGATCGACACCGGTGGACCCGGACGGCCCGGTCCGCCACCCGGAGCGGGCGGTGGAAGCCCACCGGTCCGAGGCGCGGACCGGTGCGGCCGAGGGGATGCGGCCCGCTCGGGGGTCAGCCGCTCGCGAGGGCGGCGAGCCGGTCGCCGACGTCGGTGGTGCGCACCGGCCCCTGCGGCGAGCGGGTGGAGAGGTCGAAGGCCACCGCGGCGTTGACCTTCCTGGCCTGCTCGGTGCGGCCGAGGTGCTCGAGCAGCAGCCCGACCGAGAGGACGGTGGCGGTGGGGTCGGCGATGCCCTGCCCGGCGATGTCGGGGGCCGATCCGTGCACCGGCTCGAACATGCTCGGGTTGGTGCCCGACACGTCCAGGTTGCCGCTGGCGGCCAGCCCGATGCCGCCGGTGACCGCGGCCGCGATGTCGGTGACGATGTCGCCGAAGAGGTTGTCGGTGACGATGACGTCGTAGCGGCCCGGGTCGGTGATGAAGAACATCGAGGCGGCGTCGACGTGCTGGTAGGCGACGGTGACCTCGGGGAACTCGGCCGACACCTCCTCCACCGTGCGCGACCAGAGGCCGCCGGCGTGGGTGAGCACGTTGGTCTTGTGGATCAGCGTCAGGTGCTTGCGCGGCCGCGTGACGGCCCGCTCGAAGGCGTAGCGCACCACCCGCTCGACGCCGAAGGCGGTGTTGAGGCTTACCTCGGTGGCGACCTCCTGCGGGGTGTCCTTGCGGAGGACGCCGCCGTTGCCGACGTAGGGGCCCTCGGTGCCTTCCCGCACGCAGAGCATGTCGACGGGCCCGGGGTCGGCCAGCGGGCTGGTGACGCCGTCGAACAGCCGCGCCGGGCGGAGGTTGACGTGGTGGTCGAGCTCGAAGCGCAGCCGCAGCAGCAGCCCGCGCTCGAGGATCCCCGGCGGGACGCTGGGGTCACCGATGGCGCCGAGCAGGATCGCGTCGTGCCCCCGGAGCTCGTCGAGCACCGTGTCGGGCAGCAGCTCATCCGTGCGCTGCCAGCGCATGGCGCCGAGGTCGTAGTGGGTGGGCTCCACGTCGGGAGCGACCTCCCGCAGAACCTTCAGGCCTTCGGTCACGACCTCGGGGCCGATCCCGTCTCCGGCGATCACTGCCAAGCGCATGGTGAGAACTCCTGGGTCAGAACGGGTTGAGGTCGGCCGCGCGGGCCTGGCGGGCACCGATCCGGCCGGCGATGTCACCGAGCAGCTCGGCGGGCACCCGGCTGTCCACGGTGACGGCCATGAGCGCCTCGCCGCCGCGGGTGGTCCGGCTGACCTGCGCCCCGGCGATGTTGACGCCCGCCTCGCCGAGGGCCGCGCCCACGGTGCCGACCACGCCCGGCCGGTCGGTGTAGACGAAGAACAGCAGGTAACCCGACAGGTCCAGGTCGATGTCGAAGCCGTCGACCTCGGTGATCTTCGGCACCTGGTTCTTGCCGAAGAGCGTGCCGGAGACCGTCACCTGCGTGCCGTCGGCCATGGCGCCGCGCACGGTGATGAGGTTGCGGTAGTCCGGGCTCTCGACGTCGCTGGACAGCGCCACCTCCAGGCCGCGCTGCTCGGCCAGCAGCGGCGCGTTCACGTAGGTGACCTGCTCCTCGACGACGTCGGAGAAGACGCCCTTGAGGACGGCGAGCTGCACCACGGAGACGTCGAACTCCGCGATCTTCCCGCGCACCTCCACGGTCACCGACTGCGCCAGCCCACCGGCGACCGCGGTGAACACCCGGCCGAGCTTCTCCGCCAGCGGCAGGCCCGGTCGCACGTCCTCGGCGACCACGCCCCCCGCCTGCACGTTGACGGCGTCGGGCACGAAGTCGCCCATCAGGGCCAGCCGCACCGACCGGGCGACGGCCGAGCCGGCCTTGTCCTGGGCCTCGGTGGTGGAGGCCCCCAGGTGCGGGGTGACGACGGTGTTCGGCAGCCCGAACAGCGGGCTGTCGGTGCACGGCTCCTTGGCGTAGACGTCGAGGCCCGCGGCGGCCACCTGCCCGGACGCGAGCGCCTCGGCGAGCGCGGCTTCGTCGACCAGTCCACCTCGCGCGGCGTTGACGATGATCACGCCCGGCTTCGTGGTGGCGAGCTCGGCGGCGCCGATGAGACCGAGCGTCTCGGGCGTCTTGGGCAGATGGATGGTGATGAAGTCCGACTCGCGGAGCAGTTCCTCCAGCGAGACCAGCCGCACCCCGAGCTGGGCGGCACGTCCGGGCTGGATGTAGGGGTCGTAGGCGATCAGCGTGACGCCGAAGGCGGCCAGGCGCTGGGCCACCAGGATCCCGATCCGTCCGAGCCCGATCACGCCGACGGTCTTGTCGGTGACCTCGACGCCCATGAACTTCGACCGCTTCCAGGCGCCCTCGCGCAGCGAGGCGTCCGCCGCCGGGATCTGCCGGGCCGCGGCCAGCAGCAGGGCGACGGCGTGCTCGGCGGCGCTCACGATGTTCGACGTCGGCGCGTTCACCACCATGACGCCGCGCTCGGTGGCGGCGGAGACGTCGACGTTGTCCAGCCCGATCCCGGCCCGCGCCACCACCTTGAGGTTCGGCGCCGCCGCGAGGGCCTCGGCGTCGATCTGCGTGGCGCTGCGGATCATCACCGCGGCGGCGTCGGCCAACGCCGGCAGCAGGGCGCTGCGGTCCGCGCCGTCCACGTGGCGGATCTCGACGTCGCTCCCGAGCACCTCCAGGACGCTGGGAGCCAGCTCTTCTGCGATCAGGACGACGGGCATGGTCCCCGACACAGTGGCAGTCACAGGCGCACAGCCTAGGAGCGTCCGCAGAGTGGGACGACACCGCACCGGCAGGACGACGACGTGTCCACAGCCGGGAGCGGCGTCCTTGTGCCCCTCCGGCCGCCCGGACATCCTGGCCGTGGGAGTCGGGCACGCCGGCGTCTACGGAGGAAATCATGAGCCAGTCCGACGACCACGGTCGTTCCGAGCAGGGGCCCCCGTACGGCCAACAGCAGTACGGCCACCAGCAGTACGGCCAGCCGGAGTACGGGCGGCAGTCGTTCGGACAGCCCCAGTACGGCCAGCCGGCGCCGCCGCCCTACGGGCAGCCCGGCTACGAGCAGTCCGCGTACGGCCAGCAGCAGTATCCGGCGGCCTACGGTCAGCCGCCGGCGTACGGCGATCAGTACGGCCAGCCACCGGCCTACGGCCAGTACGGCTCCGGCCAGCCGGCCAAGCCCGGCTCGGTGGTCACCGCGGCGGTCCTGGGCTTCGTCTTCGGCGCCCTCGGGGTGATCTTCACGCTGCTGACGTTCGTGGCCGGCACAGCCACCGCCTCGATCTTCGGGGATCTGGCGGAGGACGACGACGTCACGACCGGCCTCTTCGCCATCTTCGCCCTCGTCGGCGTGCTGATGGCCGTCTGGACCATCGTCGTCATCTGGGGCTCGGTGTGGGCGCTGACGGGACGCAGCCGGGTGCTGCTGCTGGTGGGCGGGTCGATCGCCCTGGCGTTCACCCTGCTCGGATTCCTGGCGAGCCTCGCGGACGCCGACACCTCGGGTGCGGGCGGAATCATCTGGAGCCTGCTGCTGCTCGCCGGGGCGCTGGCGATCGTCGTGCTGCTCGCGCGCAGGCCGTCGGCGGACTTCTTCGCCGCCCACCGCGTCCGCCGGGGCCGCTGACCTCCGTCCACGGCCGCTGGGCCGGCTGGGGCCCGGGATCGTGTTCGCGTTCGCGTTCGACACGATCCCGGGCCTGGGCCCCCTGCCGGGGATCCCTCTTCAGCTACGGGCGGCGGTACCGGTGTAGTCGTCCGAGGCCGACACCCAGCTCATCAGACCGCGCAGCTTGCGCCCGGTCTCCTCGATCGGGTGTGCCTCGGCGGCGGCCCGCTTGGCCTTGAAGTCCGGCGCGCCGGCGTCCTGGTCGGCGATGAAGGCCGCGGCCCACGAGCCGTCCTTGATCGCGCCGAGGACCTCCTTCATCGACTCCTTGACGCGGGCGTCGATGACCTTCGGGCCGGAGGTGTAGTCGCCGTACTCGGCGGTGTCGGAGACCGACCAGCGCTGCTTGGCGATACCGCCCTCGTACATGAGGTCGACGATCAGCTTCAGCTCGTGCAGGCACTCGAAGTAGGCGACCTCGGGCTGGTAGCCGGCCTCGGTGAGGGTCTCGAACCCGGCGGTGATCAGCGCGCTGGCGCCGCCGCAGAGCACGGCCTGCTCACCGAAGAGGTCGGTCTCGGTCTCCTCGGCGAAGGTCGTCTTGATGACGCCGGCCCGGGTGCCGCCGATGCCCTTCGCGTAGGACAGCGCGAGGGCCTGTGCGCTGCCGCCGGCGTCCTGCTCGACGGCGATCAGGCAGGGCACGCCCTTGCCGTTCTCGAACTCGCGGCGCACCAGGTGGCCCGGCCCCTTGGGCGCCACCATGGCGACGTCGACCCCGGCCGGGGGCTTGATGTAGCCGAACCGGATGTTGAAGCCGTGGCCGAAGAACAGCGCGTCGCCGTCCTGCAGGTTGGGCTCGACCGACTCGGCGTAGAGGGTCCGCTGCACGTGGTCGGGCGCCAGGATCATGATCAGGTCCGCCTCGGCGGCGGCCTCGGCGGGGGTGACGACACGGAGCCCCTCGGCCTCGGCCTTGGGCCGGCTCTTGCTGCCCTCCGGCAGGCCGACGCGCACGTCGACCCCCGAGTCACGCAGGGAGAGCGCGTGCGCGTGCCCCTGGCTGCCGTACCCCAGGACGGCGACCGTGCGCCCCTGGATGATCGAGAGGTCGGCGTCGTCGTCGTAGAAGATCTCGGCGGCCATGCTGTGGTTGTTCCCTTCGGTCGGTCTGTACGAGTGCGGTGGAGTTCAGGCGGAGCGCTCGACGGGCCGCAAGGTACCGGCGCCCGACATCGAGCGCGGACCCCGGCCCAGGGCCACGGTTCCGGACTGCGCCATCTCCTTGATGCCCAGGGGGGCGAGGACGGCGAGCAGCGCCTGCAGCTTGTCGGGGGTTCCCGTCGCTTCGAGGGTGACGGTGTCGGGGTTGACGTCGACGACGTGGGCCCGGAACAGCTCGGCGGTCTGCAGCACCTGGGTGCGCTCGGCCATCGGCGCGCGCACCTTCACCAGCAGCAGCTCGCGCTGCACCGCGGCGGTGGAGTCCAACTCGACGATCTTGATGACCTCGATCAGCTTGTTCAGCTGCTTGGTGATCTGCTCGAGCGGCGCGGTGTCGGCGTCGACGACGACCGTCATGCGGGACAGATCGGGGTTCTCCGTCGGCCCGACGGCGAGGGACTCGATGTTGAACCCGCGGCGGCTGAACAGCGCCGCGACCCGGGTCAGGACACCGGACTTGTTCTCGACCAGCACCGAGAGCGTGTGCCTGCTCATCTCACACCTGCCCTTCGCCGAAGACCGGGCGCACGTCGCGCGCGGCCAGGATGTCATCGTTGCTGGCGCCCGCGGCGACCATCGGCCACACCTGGGCGTCATGGCCGACGACGAAGTCGATGACCACCGGGGCGTCGTCGATCGCCATCGCCTTCTCGATCACCGCGTCCACGTCGTCCTTGCTCTCGCAGCGCAGACCCACGCACCCCAGCGCCTCGGCCAGGGTGACGAAGTCGGGGATGCGGACCGGCTTGGGAGTGCCGTCGGGGTTGCGGGCGTGCAGCTTGGTGCTGGAGTAGCGGCCCTCGTAGAACAGGGTCTGCCACTGCCGGACCATGCCCAGGTTGCCGTTGTTGATGACGGCGACCTTGATCGGGATGCCCTCCATGGCGCAGGTGGCGAGCTCCTGGTTGGTCATCTGGAAGCAGCCGTCGCCGTCGATCGCCCACACCGTGGTGTCGGGGCAGCCGTACTTGGCGCCCATCGCGGCCGGGACGGCGTAGCCCATGGTGCCCAGACCGCCGCTGTTGAGCCAGGTTCCGGGCTTCTCGTACTTCACGAACTGGGCGGCCCACATCTGGTGCTGGCCGACGCCGGCGGCGTAGATCGCGTCGGGTCCGGCGATCGCCCCGAGCCGCTCGATCACGTACTGCGGCGACAGCGAGCCGTCCTCGGGCCAGTCGTAACCCATCGGGTAACGCGTCCGCCAGTCCTCCAGCTGCGCCCACCAGCCGGCCAGGTCGGGGGTCCGGCCGGCTTCGTGCTCGCCGCGCAGAGCGTCGACCAGCTGCGCGATGGTCTCCTTGGCGTCGCCCACGATCGGGACGTCGGCCTTGCGGTTCTTGCCGATCTCCGCGGGGTCGATGTCGGCATGCACGACCTGCGCGTGCGGCGCGAAGCTGGTCAGGTCACCGGTCACCCGGTCGTCGAAACGGGCACCCAGCGCGACGATGACGTCCGCCTTCTGCAGTGCGGTGACCGCTGTGACGTTGCCGTGCATGCCGGGCATCCCCAGGTTCTGGCGGTGGCTGTCGGGGAACGCGCCCCGGGCCATCAGCGTGGTGACGACCGGCGCGCCGGTCAGCGCGGCGAGCTCGGCGAGCTCCTCGGTCGCACCGGCCTTGAGGACGCCGCCGCCCACGTAGAGGACCGGCCGGCGGCCACCGGCGATCAGCGTGGCTGCCTCACGCACCTGCTTGCCGTGCGGTCGCGTGGTCGGCTTGTAGCCGGGCAGGTCCAGCCGCGGCGGCCAGGAGAAGTCGGTCCGCGCCTGCAGGACGTCCTTCGGGATGTCGACGAGAACCGGGCCCGGCCGACCCGTCGAGGCGAGGTGGAAGGCCTCGGCGATCCGCTGCGGGATCTCGGCGGCGTCGGTGACCAGGAAGTTGTGCTTGGTGATCGGCATCGTGATGCCGCGGATGTCGGCCTCCTGGAAGGCGTCCGTCCCGATGGCGCGGCTGGGGACCTGCCCGGTGATGGCCACGATCGGCACGGAGTCCATGTGCGCATCGGCCAGCGGCGTCACGAGGTTCGTCGCTCCGGGCCCGGAGGTGGCCATGCAGACGCCGACCTTGCCGGTGGCCTGGGCATACCCGGTCGCGGCGTGCCCGGCGCCCTGCTCGTGACGGACCAGGACGTGGCGGAGTGCGCTGTCGAACAGCGGGTCGTAGGCGGGCAGGATCGCCCCGCCCGGGATACCGAAGATGACCTCGACGCCCACGGCCTCGAGCGAGCGGACGAGGCTCTGTGCACCGGTGATGCCGGTCGCCGGCTCGGCAGCGGCCTCGGCGACGGAACGGGCCGTGGTCTCGACACCGGCCAGGGCGGCGGCGGCCTCCCGGGTGGCGGCATCCCGGGGGGCAGGCTCCGCGGAGCCGGCGACCCGGGAAGCAGGGCGGGCGGCGTGCTCGCTCGGGGTGGTGGTCATCTCGGCGTTCTCCTGGCTTGCAGGCGGGTGGGGCGGGGTGGCACGGGCCGCGGGCAACAAAAAACCCCTCGTGCCACAGGCACGGAGGGGTCAGCGCGTCGGTCGGAGGACCGGCGCGCTAGGCGATTACGAGGCTGAGCGGGCAGCCGTCGTGAAGCATGCAGGCGCGAGGCACCTGCACACTGTGCGCCTCACGGGCGCGGCTCGTCAACCAGCCTGTCCCACCAGGTGGACGTCTGTGTCCACATCCGACGGCTGCGCGTCGAGGATCGCAGGATCGAAGGCCTCCAGGAACGCCGGCAGGTCCTCGATCGCCATCGGCCGGCCCAGCAGCCAGCCCTGGACGTAGCGGCACTCCATGTCCCGCAGGGCGTGCAGCTGACCGGCGGTCTCGACCCCCTCCGCGACGACGTCCATGCCCAGCGTGCGCCCGAGGTCGATGACGGCTGCCACGAGCGCCGCCCCACGCGGGTCCGATTCGATGTCGCCGATGAACTCGCGGTCCATCTTGAGGACGTCGACCGGGAGACGGGCGAGGTAGGCCAGCGAGGAGTAGCCGCGGCCGAAGTCGTCCAGCGAGATGATGCAACCCATGTCCCGGAGCGTGGCCAGATCGCTCTGCAGGCGGTCCTCCGCGTCGAGCATGATCGATTCGGTGACCTCGATCATCAGCCGGTGCGGTGGCACACCCGAGTCCGCGAGAGCCGCCGCTACGTCCGGGGCGAGGCACCCGGCCTGCAGGTGCCGCACGGACACGTTCACCCCGAGCTTGAGGTCCCGGTCGTCGACCAGCAGGCCGGCGAAGTCAGCCGTCGCCTTCCGCAGGACCCACTGCTGCAGCGGCACGATCAGGCCGTCGGCCTCGGCGAGCTCGATGAACTCGTCCGGGGGCACGGTCCCGAGCACCGGGTGGTCCCACCGGACGAGGGCCTCCAGGCCCAGGATCCGGCGATCCTCGACGCCGGCCACCGGCTGGTAGACGACCCGGAACTGCTCCTCCTCGAGCGCCGTCGGCAGGTCGGCTGCGAGCTGCGCCCGGCGCCCCATGGCGCTGTCGATGGTGTGACCTGCCGTGCGGACGCAGTTCTTGCCCGCTGCCTTGGCCGCGCGCAGGGCGAGATCGGCACGCCGGATGGTCGTGGCCACCTCGTCGGCGGGGTTCAGTTCGGTGACCCCGATGCTCCCGGAGATGTCGAAGACGACGCCGTCGGCGTACCCCCTGGCACCGACGTCCGGCCGGACCGTGTGCAGGTCGGCGACGATGCGCTCGGCGAGCGCCGTCGCCTCTTCCATCCCGTTCCGCACGAGGAGGGCGAACTCGTCGCCACCCAGCCGGCCGACCACGTCGCCGTCGCGGACGTTGGCCCGGAGCCGGTCGGCGACCTGGACCAGCAGGTGGTCGCCCGCCTCGTGCCCGGCGATGTCGTTCACCGGCTTGAAGCCGTCGAGGTCCAGCAGCAGGAGGCAGGCCGCCTCCCCGCTCGCCGCCTGCGCCCTGGCCGTGGCCAGGGCGGCCATCAGCCGCGCCCGGTTCGGGAGCCCGGTCAGGAAGTCGGTGTAGGCCAGCCGCTCCAGCTCGCGCTGGCCGGCGCGTCGCTCGGTGACGTCCCGCAGGTGCAGCACGAGACCGTCCCGCAGCGCAGTGCCCGGCACCCCGGCGCGCGCGGCGCCGGAGACCTCCACGTCGCGCCATCCCCCGTCCTGCGTGCGCAGCCGGACCGTCGCCGGGAGGCCGGTGGGCCGAGCTCCGGAGAGCACCGCGGAGGCCCGGTCGACCATCCCCCGGTCGTCGGGGTGGAGCAGCACGGTGAGGTTGCGCCCGGTGAGGTCCTGGGCGGCCCACCCCAGCTGGGCCCGGACCGCTCCGGACAGCCAGGTGACGGTCCCCTGCGCGTCCACGACGGCGGTCACGTCCTCGGCACTGTTGACCAGGGCGCGGAAGTAGGCCTCGGTCCGCTGCAGTCGCCCCGTGAGCCGGGCGCCGTCCCGCGCCCACAGCAGCTGACGGACGAAGCTCAGGGTCAGCAGTGCGCCGAGCCCCAGACCCTCCAGCATGGACGCCGATCGGCCGCCGATCAGCTGGACCAGCACGAGGCCGCCGACGGCATAGGACGACACCGTGCTCAGGAGGAAGCCGAGCAGCGGCAGGCTGCCGGACGGCTCGAGCACCTCCTCGGGCTCCCCGGGGTCGGTGTCGACGGCACGGATGGCCGCGGCGAGCATCGCCGTCCACGCCGTCTGGGTGAGCACCGCGGCGGTGTCGCTGCCCAGGTACCGGCCGAGAGCGCCGGACACCGCCACGACGGTCATGGCGAGGACTGCGACCAGCAGCCAGGCGGCCGCCGGCCGGCGCGCGTCGTGCACACGGGCCAGCGCGACGAGCCCGACCCCGCACAGCAGCGCCCCCACTGCCGGGTAGCCGACCGTGATGAGCGCCGACGCGGCACCGTCGGTCCGCGCCATGACGTCGCGCAGGATCACCGCCCCGAGCAGGGCCACGGCCACGAGCACGACGGCACCGTCGAGCAGCACCCGGGAGCCGATGCGGCGTCCGGCGCTGGGCGGCAGGAGCAGGAGGCAGGCGGCGACGACGGCCGGAACGGCCAGCAGTGTCGGGACGTCGCCCCAGTTGCCCCGTTCCGGGCCGACCCAGGTGACCGTCGCGACGGCCTGGCCGACGGCGAGGAACACCCCCGCCAGTCCGAGGGCCCGCCACGGACGGGCCGAGCGGGTGGGCAGTAGGGCGGCGTGCCGGAAGACGACCGTCGCCGTGAGCCCGGACGCCAGGGCCAGGAGCGGAGGCGTCATGCCGGCCGAGGGCGCGGCGAGACGCAGCACGGCCATGACCAGTGCGATCGCCGCGAGCACCAGGTAGGCGGTCCGCGACTCGAGGCGAGTGGTGGTGCTCATCGGGCGCCGACGAGTCCGGGCAGGACCACCTCGTCGCCGTCGGCGAGCAGCTCGGTGATCCCGGACAGCGGCATCGGACGGGCGATCACGAAGCCCTGGGCGAAGCCACATCCGAAGCTGCTGAGCGTGGCGAGTTGCGCCGGGGTCTCGACACCTTCGGCGACGACGTCGAGGCCCAGCGCCCGGCCGATGCCGACGACGGACTCGCACAGCGCCCGACTCTGCGGGTCACGGTCGATGCGGGTGATCAGGGACCGGTCGAGCTTGACGATGTCGATGGGGAGCCGGGTCAGGTTGGCCAGCGCCGAGGAGCCGCTGCCGAAGCCGTGGAGCGCGACGTGCACGCCCATGAGCCGGAGGCTGGAGACGTCCAGCTTCAGCCGGTCGTCGTCGGCCATCACCGCCCCGGGACTGATCTCCAGGACCAGGCGCTCCGGTGCGAGGCCCGAGACCCGCAGGGCGGACTCGACGTCGCCGACCAGCGTGCCGCCGGCCAGGTAGCGGCTCGGCACCTTCGTGCCGATGCGCAGCGGGGCACCCACCGAGGGCATGCGGCTGGCCGCGGTGGCCGCCTCCTCCAGGCTCCAGCGCACCAGCTCACCGATGAGACCGGCGCGTTCGGCCAGCGGGAGGAACTCGGCGGCCGGGATCTCGCCGAGGGTTCCGTGCCGCCACCGCAGGTCGGCCTCGACGCCGGTGATCCGGCGCTCCCCCAGCGAGACGATGGGCTGGAAGAGCAGGTACAGCTCGCCCCGGGCGCGAGCGCCCTGCAGGTCGTGGCGCAGCCGGGCGCGACGCGCGGCGGCGTCGCCCAGCGAGTCGTCGTAGCGCCGGGCGGAGCCCGGACCGACGTCGTGGGCGGCCCGGACGGCGAGATCGACCCGCTCCAGGACGGCCTCCACACTCGAGTCGCGATCGATCGCCGCGATGCCGATCCCGGACGTCAGCTCGACGAGCCCGGCGGAGGTCCGGATCGGCTGCTCGACGACCGACAGGCAGCGACCGGCCAGCCGGTCGACGTCCGCGTCGTCCCCGTGCGCGAGGACGGCGAACGCCCCGCCGCCCATGCGGGCGACGATGTCCTCGCCGCGCACGGCGGCGCGCAAGCGGCGGCCCACCTCCGCCACGGCTGCGGTCACGGTCTCGCGGCCGGCGTTCTCCCGGACGGCGGTCAGGCCGTCCAGCTCGATCATCAGCAGCGTGGTGGGCACACCCACCGGATCGGTCGGCGCCGCCTGCAGCGACCGGAGGACACCCGCTCGGTTGGGCAGGCCCGTCATCGGATCGGTGTAGGCGATGGCCTGCAGCGCCTGCTCGCGGGCATGCCGCTCGGTCATGTCGCGGCAGTGCAGCACCACGGCACCGACGTCCGGGTCGTCCCGCAGGTCGGAGAGGCTTGCCTCCAGGTACCGCCATTCCCCCGCCGCGTCCTGCAGCCGGAGCGTGAGCAGGCCGCTCCCCGTCGGCGGCGGGCGGAGCCTCCCGGCGACGTCGGGCAGCGCCGCGGTCAGGGCGGGCAGGTCGTCGGGGTGGACGGACGTCAGCAGCGACCGTCCCACCAGCGCGGACGCGGCGTCCCCCAGGGAACGGTCGAGAGCCGGCGACGCCCAGCGGATCGTGAGGACGTCGTCCACCATGACGACGGCGTCACCGCCGGCCTGCACCACCGAGCGGAAGTGGGCCTCGCTGCGCCGGAGGCGGGCGGTGAGCCGGTGCTCCTCGCGCGCGGTCAGCCACCGGTGCACGGCGGCCAGGGCGACGCAGAACACCAGACCGGCGATCATCCCGGGCGTCGGCCGCACGCCGGTCAGCGCGACGCCGCCGACCGTGACGACCGCCGCCAGCAGCGCGAGGTGGGGCAGGACCTGTCCCAGGTCGAGCGAGCGCCGTCCCTGTGGGCGGGAGGTCGCCACGACCGGCCGGGCGTCCAGGAGCACGGCCAGGGCGAGGAGGAGCAGGCCCGCGGCCACCGGGAACCGGGCGGCGCCCAGCTGCACCGGCGACCCGGAGAGCATCGCCGACGTACCGAGGCCGCGGCCGGCGGTGAGCAGCGCGGTGCCGGCCAGGAGGACGACGGCCATCGTCCGGCGACTGGGCTCCACGACGCTCAACGCGGTGAGTGCCGCCGCCATCGTGGCCGAGGTGGTGAGCACGGCGGCGGCCAGGACCGCCCCCTCGTCCACGCCGAGCGCCGACCGGTGATCGGCGGGGCCCGCGACGAGCAGGCTGACCATGACCAGCGACGCGAAGAGGAACAGGGCCACCTCGACGGCGACCCGGGGCCGGACGCGCAGCCCGCGGCAGTCGACGAGGCTCAGGATCGCGACGATGGCGATCAGGTAGCCCGGCACCGTCGGCACCCAGCGGAACACCGCCAGCTGGACGGGGTCGAGGGGATCGGCGAGCGCGGCGACCAGCGCTCCCGCGACCGGGAGCAGCGGGGCCACGGCGAACAACCGCCAGGCGCGCGGGCGGGCGGTACGTGCAGCCGTGGACCACAGCACCGCCGAGGCGAGCAGGCCGGCGGCCGCGACCGCGATCTCTCCGGCGGTGTGCAGCGCAGGTCGCGCCGCGGCCAGGGCACACCCGAGCGCGACCGGCACCGCGGCGGCGAGCAGCCACCATCGACGGGAGTCCACACCGTTCCCTCGGCAGCCGGGGACGGCTGGACGAGCCGGCCGGTGCCGCCGTCACCCGTCGGGGTGACCCCCGCTGGGGGCGGGCTCAGCCGCAGATGGCGCCCTGCGCCGCCGACCCCACGAGCTTGGCGTACTTGCCCAGCACCCCGGTCGTGTAGCGCGGCGGGAGCGGGCTCCAGCCCTCCCGCCGGCGGGCGAGCTCATCGACGTCCACCAGCAGGTCGAGGGTCCGGTTGGCGAGGTCCAGCCGGATCGGGTCACCGTCGCGCACGAAGGCGATGGGACCGCCGTCGGTGGCCTCCGGGGCGACGTGGCCGATGCACAGACCCGTCGTGCCGCCTGAGAATCGGCCGTCGGTAAGAAGGAGCACGTCCTTGCCGAGGCCGGCTCCCTTGATGGCGCCGGTGACGGCGAGCATCTCCCGCATGCCGGGGCCGCCCCTCGGGCCCTCGTACCGGATGACGACGACATCGCCGGGCTCGAGGGTGCCGTCGGTGACGGCGTCCATGGCGCCCTGCTCGCCGTCGAACACCCGGGCGGTGCCCTCGAAGACGTCGGTGTCGAAGCCGGCCGACTTCACCACCGCCCCGTCCGGGGAGAGCGAGCCCCGCAGGATGGTGAGCCCACCGGTCCTGTGGATGGGCTCGCTCATGGCGTGGATGATCGCGCCGTCCGGGTCCGGCGGGGCGATCTCGGCCAGGTTCTCCGCCATGGTCTTGCCGGTCACGGTCAGCACGTCGCCGTGCAACAGCCCCGCGTCCAGCAGCGCACGCAGCACCACGGGGACGCCGCCGATGCGGTCGACGTCGGTCATCACGTAGCGACCGAACGGCTTGACGTCGGCCAGGTGCGGGGTCCGGTCGCCGATCCGGTTGAAGTCCTCGAGCGAGAGCTCGACCCGGGCCTCGTGTGCGATCGCCATGAGGTGCAGGACCGCGTTGGTCGAGCCGCCCAGCGCCATCACGACGGTGATGGCGTTCTCGAACGCCTCCCGCGTCATGATCTGCCGGGCCGTGATGCCCTTGCGGAGCAGGTTCACCACCGCCTCGCCGGAGGCGACCGCGAACGCGTCCCGGCGGCTGTCGGGCGCCGGCGGGGCGGCGCTGCCGGGCAGCGCCATGCCGAGCGCCTCGGCCACGCTGGCCATCGTGTTGGCGGTGTACATGCCACCGCAGGAGCCCATGCCGGGGCAGGCCGCCTTCTCGATCGCGGTGAGCTCGTCCCGGCTGATCAGGCCCCGCGCGCAGGCGCCGACGGCCTCGAACACGTCGATGATCGTGAGGTCGCGGTCGCCGAGCTTCCCCGGGAGCGTGGAGCCGGAGTAGAGGAAGACGCTGGCGAGGTCGAGGCGGGCGGCGGCCATCAGCATCCCGGGCAGCGACTTGTCGCACCCGGCGAGCAGCACCGAGCCGTCCAGCCGCTCGGCGAACATGACCGTCTCCACGGAGTCGGCGATCACCTCGCGGGAGACGAGCGAGGCACGCATGCCCTCGTGGCCCATGGAGATGCCGTCGGAGACCGAGATCGTGCCGAACTCCAGCGGGAACCCACCGGCGGCGCGCACGCCCTCCTTGGCCCGCTTGGCCAGGCGGTCCAGCGAGAGGTTGCAGGGGGTGATCTCGTTCCAGGACGACGCGACGCCGATCTGCGGCTTCGCGAAGTCCTCGTCGCCCATGCCGACCGCGCGCAGCATGGCGCGGGCGGGGGCCTTGGCATCCCCGTCGGTCACCTCGAAGCTGCGCGGCTTGAGCGGACTGCGCGTCTCGCTGGCGGAGTCGTTGCCGGGGATGAGGTCCTCACCGATCGTCACGGCGGCGATGCTAGGCCCGTTCCCCGCGGGCGCCGAGTCGGTGGTGATACTGGTACCGGTACCACCACCGAGCCGGGGAGCCCCGTGACCGCCACCGCCCGCCGGGAACTCGCCGAGTTCCTCGGCTCCCGCCGTCGCCAGCTGGCGCCGGGCGCGGTGGGCCTGCCCGCGGGCGGGAACCGCCGGACCCCCGGCCTGCGCCGGGAGGAGGTCGCGCTCCTCGCCGGGGTGAGTCACACCTGGTACACGTGGCTGGAGCAGGGCCGCGACATCCGGCCGTCCCGCCAGGTGATGGACGCGCTCGCCCGGACCCTGCGCCTGTCGCCGGCCGAGCACGAGTACCTCCTGCGGCTCTCCGGTCACGGCGGCGCGACGTCGTCCGGGGCCGTCGAGGCCATGCCGGCCCACCTGCAGCGGCTGCTGGACGCCCTGGGCTCCTCCCCCGCCTACGCGATCACCTCGGGGTGGTCGATCGTGGGCTGGAACTCCGCCTACGAGAACCTGTATCCCGGGGTGGCCGCGGTGCCCGCCGCCGACCGGAACCTGCTGTGGGTGGTCTTCACCGACCCTGCCGTCCGCACGCTGCTCGGCGACTGGGCGGGCGACAGTCGACGGTTCCTCACCCAGTTCCGTGCCGAGGTCGGTCCCCGCCTGGCCGACCCCGAGATCGTGGATCTCGTCACCCGGCTGCAGGCGGCGAGCCCCGCGTTCCGCGAGGGCTGGGCGAGCCACGACGTCGACCGCTTCAGCTCGACGGAACGGCGCTTCGAGCACCCGGTCGTGGGCACCCTCGCGCTGGAGCACCACCAGCTGACCCCCGCGGACGCCCCGGGCCTCCAGCTGGTGGTCTACACCGCGGCCGCGGGCAGTGACAGCGCCGTCAAACTGGCTCGACTGCTCGGATGACGCGTCTGGGAGGATCGGCCGCCGTGGACTCCCCTGCCCGGCTGCGGATGAACCGGACGGCGCTGTTCCCGGTAGGCCTCCTGGCCGTCTGCACCGTGCCGCTGGCCTTCGCGGCGGCCTGGACGCCGATCCTGCTGCTGATCCCCCTCATGGTGGCGCTCTGGGTGCTGCGCGCCGGGGTGGACATCGCCGACGAGGGGCTGACCGTGCGCTCCACGTTCGGGCAGCGGCAGGTTCCGTGGAGGGACGTCGCGGGGATCCGCGTCGCCCCGCGCGGGGACCTGTGGCTGGTGACGACCTCGGGCACGGAGATCCGGCTGCCGGTCATGCGGGCCCGCGACCTCCCCCGCCTGGCCGCGCTCTCCGGCGGCCGGATCGAGGTTCCGGCACCGCCGGCTCAGTAGCTGTCGACGACGCTCGCGAGGTCCTCGCCGGCGAGGATCCGGGCGATCTGCTCGGTGACCGCGGCGGCAGCCCGGGCGTCGGTCTCCGGCACGGCGCCCCCGACGTGCGGCGTGAGCAGCAGCCCCGGCGCGGACCACAGCGGATGCCCCGGGGGCAGCGGCTCCGGATCCGTCACGTCCAGGGCCGCACGGAGCCTGCCCCGGGTGAGCTCGGCGAGGAGGGCGTCGGTGTCGACGACCACGCCCCGGGCGGCGTTGACCAGCAGCGCACCGTCGGCCATCGCGGCGAGGAAGCCGGCGTCCACCATGCCTCGGGTCTCCGGCGTGACGGGCACGATGAGGACGACGACGTCGGCGTGCGGCAGGAGCTCGGGAAGCTCGTCGATGGCCCGCACCCCGTCCCGGGCGGTCCGCGCGACGTAGGTCAGGTCGACGTCGAACCCGGCCAGCATCCGACCGATCGCCCGGCCGATGTCACCGGCGCCCACCACCAGGACCCGGGCGCCGACCATCGACCGGTGGGTGCCGAAGGACCAGCGCCCGCCGTCCTGCTCGCGGACGAAGAACGGGATACCCCGCTGGGCGGCCAGCATCGCGGTGACCGCCCACTCCGCCGTCGACGGGGTGTGCGCCCCGCGGGCGTTGCACAGCAGCACTCCGTCGGGGAGCCGGCCGGCGAAGTTCTCCGCACCCGCCGTGAGCAGCTGCACGAGCCCGAGGTGAGGCAGCCCCGCGAAGAAGCCGTCGGTCGGCAGCGTCGCGCCGGCGGAGCGCGGCACCCAGACCCGGGCGAGCGCGGCATCCCCTGCCGGCGGACCGTCGTCGGGATCGATGCGGTGGGCACGGACGCGGGGCGAGAGCGACTCCACGGCCGCCCCGATGGCGCGGGAGGGAACGAGCACGTGCAGGGTCTCGTCGGGTTCCAGGGGCAGCTTCGGCACGTCCGGACTCTAGGCGGCGGGCCGTCCGGCGCACGTACTGTGATCCGCGTGGGACGACGGGCGGGCACACGGATCTCGCGGCTGCTCGCCGCGGTCCTCACCGCCGTCGTCCTGTCCGGGTGCGGGGACGACGGCTACCAGCCCAGCGGGCCCTTCCGCCCGTTGCCCGAGGGCCCGCCGCCGCAGGTGGGGCCGCCGTCGTCGAGCGCCCCGATCCCGGGCGATCCCGCGCAGCCCGGGTCCGGCGAGGAGGCCGGGGACCCGAACGTGGTCGCGTCCGGGCTCGCCGTCCCGACCGGGTTGGTCCTGCTGCCCGACGGGAGCGCGGTCGTCGGCGAGCGCGACACCGGCCGGCTGCTGCAGGTGTTCGCCGACCGCTCCCCCGCCCGCGAGCTCATGACGGTGCCGGGCATCGACACCGCCGGCGACGGAGGCCTGCTCGGGCTGGCGATCTCCCCGACGTTCCTCGAGGACGGCCTGTTCTACGCCTACGTGTCGACCGCCACCGACAACCGGGTGGTGCGCTTTCCGCTCGGCGGGACGCCGAACCCCGTGCTCACCGGTATCCCGAGGGGCGAGACCCACAACGGCGGTGGCCTGCTCTTCGCCCCCGACGGGACCCTCTTCGTCGGCACCGGCGACGTCGGCGACCCGGCGCTGGCCCAGGATCCGACCTCGCTGGCGGGGAAGGTGCTGCACATCGACGTCTTCGGAGGTGCGGTGGGCGCCGGCCCCGTCCACAGCACCGGCCACCGCGACGTGACGGCGTTGTGCCAGTCACTGGAGCCCGGCGAGGTGGGAGCGCCCGGCGGCGAGGGCGCCCCGACGGCGACCCTCTACGCCACCGACGACGCCGCGGTGGGCCCGGACGCGGTGGACCGGGTCGCCGAGGGAGGCGACTACTCCGTCCTGCCTCCGCTGATCGAGATCCCCGCCGAGGAGGGCGGACCGGGCGGCTGTGCCGCGGCGGGCAACGCGGTCTTCGTCGGCGCGCTGGACGGCCAGCGGGTCCACGCGTACACCCTCGACGGCACCGGTGCGGTGGTGGGCGACCCGGAGGAGTTCCTCGGTGGCCAGTACGGGCGGCTGCGCACCGTCGTCCTGGACGCCGAGGGCGCGCTCTGGATCACCACGTCCAACCGCGACGGCATCGGCACGCCGGTCGAGGAGGACGACCGGGTACTCCGGATCCTGCCGCCGTCCGCAGCCGGTACGTCGCCGCTCTGAGCCACGCGCGCCGCTGACCTCAGCCGCTACTGCTCGGCCGACTCACCGCCTGAAAGCGGGGGTCACAACAACTGATCCGAGGGCATCTCTGCGGCAGCGGGGCTGGTGTAGTCAGGCTTGCGGTCCGTACTCCTCGTGGTCCAGCGGACTTCGTGTTCCAGCAATGTCGGCATGGTCAGCAGCGGCCCGGGGAGCACGCGGTCGAGCAGCTCGTGCTGTTCGACCGCCTCGCCATGTCGTTGAGGTCGCCCGGCGTGTGGCCGGCGGATGACACGGTCACCGCTTGATCCTTCGGGTCCGGTCACGGCGTTGTCGAAGATCACCGTGCCATTCCTGATCGCCCACGGGGCCGACGACCGGCAGATCCCGCTGGAGTACGCGCACCCGGTGCTACGAGCAGGCGGTCAACAGCCCCCAGCGGGAGCTGCGCGTGTTCACGCCGGAGGAGGGCGCGACCGAGCACATCGGCCTGGATCACCTGTCCTACGTCATCACGTTCATCGCCGACTGGGTGACTGACACCTTACGTTCATCGCCGACTGGGTGACTGACACCTTCGCCGAGCTGGAGCGCTGATCGGCAGCCCTGCGGGGGCACGCGGCCATCGGTAGCCGGGGCGGCGCTTGTCGGCTCGTCGACTTGTGGTCGAGTCGACATGCGCCGTCCCCCGGCGGTCAGAAGGGTGGAGGGTCGTCCGCCGGGTCGTACGGCGGTGGTTCGGGTTCCGGTGGCCGCAGGCCGGGTGGCCGGGTGGTGCGGGTGATCCCGGACGGGCTGGTGACGTGCAGGGTGCCGTCGGGGTCCATGCGGAAGACCCAGCCGCGGGCGAAGGTCTTCAACCGGTGATGGGAGCGGCAGGCACAGCACAAGTTCGTGCACGTCGTGGGCCCGCCCTGGGCGTGCGGGACCACGTGGTCGAGGTCGGCCCAGCCGGCCCGCTGCCCGCAGTTGGGCATGCGGCACCGGCGATCCCGGGTCTTCACGAACCGACGCTGGGCGGCCGTCGGCTCGTAGCCGTCGGTCGGCGGGGGCATGCCGGCCACCGGGCAGCTGCACCCCACATCGGCCGCATCGGCGTCGGTCCCGTCGGTGTCAGAACGCCCCGCCTCCGGATGCTCAGCTTCCGGGTGCTCAGCTTCCGAGTGCTCAGCTTGCGGATGCGTCTGCTCAGGCTGCACCTCGTCGGGCTGCTCGATATCGCAGTCGTCGGCGTCCGGGTTGTCGGCCTGCGGCTGCTGGGCCGCCGGCGGCGTGTCGGGGTGGTCGGGGCAGCCCTTCGCCGCCAGGCGAGCCAGCTCGGCGGCGGTGACGGTGGCCAGCAGTCGCCCGTGCTCGTCGGTGAGCGCGAACGTCAGCGACCCGCCCTCGGGGGTGGTCAGGCCGAGGGCGCCGACGCGGCGGAGCAGATCACGCAGGTGAGCGGCGGTGATCGCGAACCCGTTGACCTCGCCGCCCCGGGTCCCGCCGCGTGTGGTCGCGCCCTCCAGCCCCTCGAGGGTGGCGCTGACGGCCAGATTGACCGTGACGCCGGGCAGGCCGTGGTCGGCCGGCCGCAGGATGAGCATCGCGTGGATCGCGGCCCGGATCTGCCCGATCGGCCGCGGATCACCGTCGGCCTTGGCCATCCTCGCCAGCTGGTCGATCACGTCGTAGCAGGCCGCCGCCTCCTCGGCCGTCATGTCCCCGGCCAGGGTCGCCATGCCGTCGCCGGTGTCGTAGGCGCGCACGTCGGCGGCCTGCTTGGCCTCCTCGTGGCGCTCGTCGATCGCGGTGGCGTCCAGTTCGGCCAGCAGCTCCAGCGCCCGCGACCGCAGCCGGGCCGGCGACAGATCGCCCGCCT
This sequence comes from Blastococcus colisei, assembly GCF_006717095.1. NCBI lineage: Bacteria > Bacillati > Actinomycetota > Actinomycetes > Geodermatophilales > Geodermatophilaceae > Blastococcus > Blastococcus colisei. The sequence continues at coordinate 1,206,354 of NZ_VFQE01000001.1, read as the reverse complement.
CCGGGAGCAGCGCCGCCTCCACCGCACCGGCCAGCTCCGGCGTGGTGTGCTGCAGCGCGTCGGCGAGCACCCCGGCCCGGCGTTCGTCGATCTCCCCGCGGCGCAGCGCGGCGAACGTGGCCGGCAGTTTCTGTTGCCACGTGTAGGCCCGCCGGGCCCGGAAGGCGGCGGTGCCCCGGCCCAGATTGATCGCGTGGGCCACCTCGTCGGGAAAGAACTCACTCACCCCGGGAAACTCCGGATCGGTCTTCCGCCACGTCCGGCTGCGGGCACCCGGCGTCCCCGCGGGCGGATCGTCGGCGTCGGGACGTAGTTCGGCCAGCCGCAGGATCAGATCCGCCTCCCGGGCAGCGTCCCGCGCCCGGTTGCGCTGGATCCGCCCCAGCTCGGCGGCGACGTCCTCGTCATCCAGCCACGACACGGGCAGCCGCGACCCGGACTCCGGCTGGGCCCGCAGCCAGTCATCCACCAAGGCCTCCACCCTGGAGGTACCCGCCGTCCGCTGCACGAGTCGAACATACGTGCGACCACCGACAGTTTCGGTGCCGTTCAGCCCGGACGTACATCCCGGCCACGGGCCGGCGACACCTGCGCTCAGGCTCGGCTTGTCGTCGTTGACCTGAGAGTCCCCATCACGACGTCGCGCCCTGGTGGGTCGATCTCCTGCCGGCCGGTGTGGTGGCCAGGCCCACGCTGCTGAGCATGGTTCCGGTCGCGGCGCGGACCGACGCCGAGGTCGCGGTCCGTCCCGCCCAGCAACGTTCGGGCCGCAGACGCGTCAGGGACAGCACGCGGGAGCCCACGTACGTTCTGGGTCCTGGTCATCCCGCGAGGCGATCGGCCGTCCCTGACCTGGAACGAGGTGAGGACGCTCTACCCCGGCACGGCGGGCGTGACCTACCTCGACTCCGCGGCCGTCGGCCTGATCTCGACCCGAGTCCGGGACGCCATGACCGCCGTGCTATCCGAGCACCAACAGCTCGGAATCGCGGCCGCACCGAGCTGGCGCGAGCACGCCGGCCACGTCCGTGCCTCCGTCGCCCGTCTGGTCGGTGGCCAAGCCGGCCGGATCGCATTCACCCAGAACACCAGCACGGGACTGGCCACCGTGACCAACGGTCTGGACTGGCGCGACGGCGACAACGTGGTCGTCCCCGCCGGGGAGTTCCCCAGCAACTTCTACCCGTGGCTGCAGCTGCGGCGGCGCGGCGTGCAGGGTCCGCGAGGTCGCCGTGACGGACGGCCACGCCCCGGTCGACGACATCGTGGCCGCCCTCGACGCCCGCACGAGGATCCTGGCGATCAGCGCAGTGCAGTACTCCTCGCCACGGCTACGACCTAGCCGCGCTCCGGACTACCTGCCAGAACGGTGACGTGCTGTTCGTCGTCGACGGCACCCAGGCCGTCGGCGCCGTCACCGTCGACGCCGGACTCCACGGGATCGACGTTCTCGCGGTCAGCGCGCACAAGTGGATGCTGGGCCCCTTCGGGATCGGCTTCACCCACTTGTCGGCCCGGGCCATGGAGCGGCTCGCCCCGTCCACCGTCGGCTGGCTCAGCGTCGAGGACCCGTTCGCCTTCGACCACGAACCGGTGCTCGCCCACGACGGCCGCCGGTTCGAGTCCGGCACCGAGAACAGCGCCGGCATCGCCGGGCTCGGTGCCACCGTCGACCTCCTGCACGAACTGGGCCGCCAGCGGGTCGAGGAACGGGTCCTCGACCGTGCCGCCCGACTCGCGGCACTGCTGGAGGAGGCCGGGATGACCGTCCACCTCCCTGATCGGGACGACCGGCGCTCGGGCATCGTGATCACCAGCAGCCCGGCCATCCCGCACCAGATCCTGTACGAACGACTGCTGTCGCAGGGAGTCCGCTGCTCCCCGCGCGGCGACGGCCTGCGCTTCGCGCCCCACTACTTCACCAGCGACTCGGACCTGGATCGCACCGCAGAAAAGCCTCGACCTGCTGGCGTAGCCGCGCGGCGCTGAGGTCCCGTGTGGGACGGACGGATCACGAAACGCTGAGGCGCTCCTCGAGCATGCGCTTGACCGTGGCGGCGTCGGCCTTGCCGCGGGTGGTCTTCATGACCGCCCCCACGAGCGCGCCGATGGCCTGCACCTTGCCGCCCCGGACCTTCTCGGCGACGTCGGGGTTGGCCTCGATGGCGGCGTCCACGGCAGCGACGAGCTCGTCGGACTCGCCCAGCACGGCCAGCCCACGGGCTTCGACGACCGCGGCCGGGTCGCCCTCCCCGGCCAGCACGCCGTCGAGGGCCTGCCGCGCCAGCTGGTCGTTGATCGTGCCGGCGGAGATCAGCCCGATCAGCTGGGCCACCTGCGTCGGCGTGACGGCCAGCGCGGCCAGCTCGACGCCGGCGTCGTTGGCGCGGCGGGCCAGCTCGCCCAGCCACCACTTCCGGGCGTCGGACGGCGACGCCCCGGCGGCGACGGTGTCGCTGACCAGCTCGACGGCGCCGGCGTTGACCAGCCAGGCCATCTCGGTCGGGGAGATCCCCCACTCCTCGGACAGCCGCGCCCGGCGGGCGGCGGGCAGCTCGGGCAGCGTGGCGGCGAGCTTGCCGACCCACTCCTCGTCGGGCGCGACCGGCACGAGGTCGGGCTCGGGGAAGTACCGGTAGTCGGTCGCCTCCTCCTTGCTGCGCCCCGGTGAGGTGGTCCCGGTGTCCTCGTGGAAGTGCCGGGTCTCCTGGAGCACCCGGCCGTCGGTGTCCAGCACGGCGGCCTGACGGCGCATCTCGAAGCGGACGGCGCGCTCCACCGACCGCAGCGAGTTCACGTTCTTGGTCTCCGTGCGGGTGCCCCACTCCAGGCTGCCGATCGGCGCGAGGGAGGTGTTCACGTCGCAGCGCAGGTTGCCCTGCTCCATGCGGACCTCGGAGACGCCGAGCGCCAGCAGGATCTCGCGGAGTTCGGTGACGTAGGCCTTGGCCACCTCGGGAGCCTTGGCCCCGGCTCCCGGGATCGGCCGGGTGACGATCTCCACCAGAGGGATGCCCGCGCGGTTGTAGTCGATCAGCGAGTGGTCGGCGCCGTGGATCCGGCCGGTGGAGCCACCGACGTGCAGGTTCTTGCCGGTGTCCTCCTCCAGGTGCACCCGCTCGATCTCCACGCGGTACGTCTCGCCGTCGACCTCGACGTCGAGGTGCCCGGCGGTGCACAGCGGCTCGTCGTACTGCGTGGTCTGGAAGCCCTTGGGGATGTCCGGATAGAAGTAGTTCTTCCGGGCGAAGCGGCACCAGGTGGCGATCCGGCAGCCGAGCGCCAGGCCGATGCGGATGGTCGACTCGATCGCCATCGCGTTCGCCACCGGCAGCGAGCCGGGCAGGCCCAGGCAGGTCGGGCAGGTCTGGGTGTTGGGCTCTGCCCCGAACGTCGTCGAGCAGCCGCAGAACATCTTCGAGGCGGTGCCCAGCTCGACGTGGGTCTCAAGGCCGATCACCGGTTCGTAGCGGGTGAGGACCTCGTCGAAGTCGACCAGCGTGTCGGTGCTCACGACGTGGGGCCCTCCTTGCGGGCGGGACGGTCCGAGGCGGGACGGAGGGCCAGCAGCGCACCCGCCGCCGTCACGACGCCCAGGACGATGAAGACGGCGAAGACGGCGCGGTCGGTGACGATCCAGCCGACGATCCCGGCCAGGATCACGAAGGCGGTGAGCGCCCAGGCTGCCTTGAGAGCGCCGTTCATGCGCCACCCACCGGCTGGGCGTCCCGGCGGGACAGCTGGTCGAGGAAGCGCGACCCGCGGGCGGCGTCCTGCGCGGCCTCCAGCGCGGCGGCCACCTGGTAGCAGCGGTCGTCGGCGAGCGCCGGGGCCATGATCTGCAAACCGACGGGCAGGCCGTCGGACAGCCCGCAGGGCACCGAGATGGCCGGCACCCCGGCCAGGCTGGCCGGCAGGGTGCAGAGGTCCGCGGCGTACATGGCGACCGGGTCGTCGACGCGGGAACCGAGCGGGAACGCCACGGTCGGCGTGGTGGGGCTGACGAGGACGTCCACGTCCGCGAACCCGGCCGAGAAGTCCCGGCTGATCAGCGTCCGCACCTTCTGCGCCTGGCCGTAGTACGCCTCGTAGTAGCCGCTGGAGAGCGCGTACGTCCCCAGGATGATCCGCCGCTTCACCTCCGCGCCGAACCCTTGCTCGCGGGTGAGCGCCATGACCTCGTCGAGGTCGCGGTTCCCGTCGTCCCCCACCCGTAGGCCGTAGCGGACGCCGTCGAACCGGGACAGGTTGGACGACGCCTCGCTCGGGGCGATGAGGTAGTAGGCGGGCAGCGCCAGGTCGAACGCGGGGCAGGACACCTCGCGCACCTCGGCGCCCATGCTCTCCAGCAGCGCGACGGCCTCCGCGACGCGGGCGAGGACGCCGTCCTCGTAGCCGTCGGTGTGTCCCTCGCCGCCCAGCTCGCGGACGACCCCGACCTTCAGGCCGGAGAGGTCGCCTTCCGCACCTCGACGCGCGCACTCGGCGAGCACGGGCATGGGGGCGTCGATGCTCGTGGAGTCCAGCGGGTCGTGCCCGCCGATCGCCTCGTGGAGCAGCGCGGCGTCCAGGACCGTGCGGGCCATCGGGCCGGCCTGGTCCAGGCTCGAGGAGAAGGCGATGAGGCCGTAGCGGGAGACCGACCCGTAGGTCGGCTTGTGGCCGACCAGGCCAGTGAGGGCCGCGGGCTGGCGGATCGAGCCACCGGTGTCGGTGCCGATCGCCCACGGGGCCATACCCGCGGCGACCGCCGCGGACGAGCCGCCGGAGGACCCGCCCGGGATCCGCTCGGGGTTCCAGGGGTTGCGGGTGACGCGGTAGGCCGAGTTCTCCGTGGAGGAGCCCATCGCGAACTCGTCCATGTTGGTCTTGCCGAGGAGCACGGTGTCGGCAGCCTTGAGGCGCGCGGCGACCGTGGCGTCGTAGGGGGGCTTCCAGCCGTCGAGGATCTTCGAGCCGCTGGTGGTCGGGACGCCCTCGGTGACGACGACGTCCTTGAGCGCCACCGGGATGCCGGCGAGGCCGGTGCCGGCGGTGCCGGCGCCGTCGATCGCGGCGGCACGCTCGAGCGCCGCCTCCGGGTCGACGTGCAGGTAGGAGCCGAGGGCGTCGTCGTCGGCCGCGATGCGGTCCAGGTACGCCTGGGTGATGCCGGCGGCCGTGGCGCCGTCCCGCAGCGCGCTCTGCAGTTCGCTCACCGTCATGGTGGTGACGTCGCTGCTCACGCGCCCTCCTCGCTGGCGCTCGTCGGAGCGCGTTCGCGGGGCTGCTGTGTCCTCGGGTGAGCTCGCGAGCTCGCTCACTGCTCCTCCCCCAGGATGCGCGGCACGCGGAAGCGGTCGTCCTCGGCTGCGGGCGCCCCGGCGAGGACGGCGTCGCGGGGCAGGCTCGGCCGGGCGACGTCCTCGCGGAAGACGTTGGTCATGGGCACCGCGTGCGTGGTCGGCGGCACGTCCTCGACGGGAGCCTTCTGCACCTGCGCGACGGCGTCGAGGACGGCAGACAGCTGGCCGGCGTAGAGGTCGAGCTCCTCGTCGGTCACCGCCAGGCGGGACAACCGCGCCAGATGGGCGACATCCTTCCGGGAGAGCGTGCTCATGCTGGGATGGAACTCCACTTCGCAGTGCTCGGCGGCTCGGCTCTCGGCCGCGTACGTGACCGGGCCACTCTACGTGGGGCCCGTTCGAGGGCCTCGGCTGCGGAAGCGGCGTGAGAAGCTGCACGCACCGCGATCGACGGAGATCGGCCTGCCCGCGAGGACGACCCGGAGGAACCGTGTCCTATCTCCTGCGCCTGGTGGTGCCCGACAAGCCCGGCATCCTGGGCGCCGTCGCCACGGCGCTCGGCACCGCCGGCGTCGACATCGTCTCCCTCGACGTCCTGGAGCGCGGCAACGGTGTGGCCGTCGACGACGTCGTCGTGGACCTCCCGGCCGGCCGGCTGCCCGACAGCCTGATCACGGCCGCGGAGGCGGTGCCGGGGGTGTCGGTCGAGTCGCTGCGCCCCTTCGCCGGACCGCTGGACACCCACCGCGAACTGGAGTTGCTGGACGCCCTGGCGCGGGCCGCGGAAGGCACGTCGGCCAAGCTGCTGGCGGCCGAACTCCCCCGGGTGTTCCACAGCGGCTGGGCGGTCGTGCTGTCGGCGGTCGAGCCCTCCGCGGCGGACGCCCCACCGTGGGAGGTGGCGGCGGCCTCCGACGCCGCGCCTGCCTTCGAGGGGCTCACGCTGCCCTGGATGCCGCTGACCGGCCCCCGCCTGCTGCCCAGCGACGACGAATGGCTGCCGGAACGCTGGCAGGAGATGGCCATCGAGATGATGGCCGCCCCCTACGGCGGCCCAGGGTGCGCGGTGGTGCTCGGCCGGTCGGGCGGCCCGGCGTTCCGCCGCTCGGAGCTCATGCGGCTGGCGCACCTCACCGGCATCGCCACCACCGTGGCCACGCTGCCGCCCGTCTGAGTCAGTCCGAGCCGTCGCCGATCGTCGCGACGTCGCGCGCCGCGTCCGGCCCGTCGGCCAGCAGCACCGCGAAGCCGTCGTCGTCGAGGACCGGCGCCTTGACCTGCACGGCCTTGTCGTACTTGCTGCCCGGATCGGCACCCACCACGACGAACCCGGTCTTCTTCGACACGGAGCCGGTGACCTTGCCGCCGCGCTCCTGGATGGCGGCGATCGCCTGGTCGCGGCTGTAGTCGCGCAGCGACCCCGTGACGACCACGGTGACGCCGGTCAGCGGGCCGGGCCCGGCCTCGCTGCCCTCGTCGACCATGCGGACGCCGGCGTGCCGCCACTTCTCCACGACGTCGCGGTGCCAGTCGACCTCGAACCAGTCGCGCACCGAGCGGGCAATCGTCGGGCCGACCCCGTCGGCGGCCGCGAGCTCCTCCTCCGACGCCTCCCTGATGCGGTCCAGCGACCGGAAGTCCCGGGCCAGTGCCTGCGCCGCCGTCGGTCCCACGTGCCGGATGGAGAGCGCCACGAGGACCCGCCACAGCGGGACGTCCCGGCGGCTCTGCAGGTTGGCCAGCAGCTTGGCCCCGTTGGCCGACAGGGCGCCGTCCTTCTTCGTGAAGAACGACGAGCGCTGCAGCTGCTCGGCGTCGAGGAAGAAGAGGTCGCCCTCGTCCTGCAGCAGCCCGCTCTGCAGCAGCGCGATCGCCGCCTCGTAGCCGAGGTTCTCGATGTCGAAGGCACCGCGGCCGGCGACGTGGAAGACCCGCTCCCGCAGCTGCGCAGGGCAGGAGCGGGAGTTCGGGCAGCGGATGTCGGCGTCGCCCTCCTTCTCCGGCCGCAGCTCCGTGCCGCACTCGGGGCAGTGGGTGGGCATGACGAACTCGCGCTCGGAGCCGTCGCGGGCCGCGACCACCGGCCCGAGCACCTCGGGGATGACGTCGCCGGCCTTGCGGATGACCACCGTGTCGCCGATCAGCACGCCTTTGCGCTTGACCTCGCTCGCGTTGTGCAGCGTGGCCAGTTGCACCGTCGAGCCGGCGACCTTGACCGGCTCCATGTGGGCGAACGGGGTGACCCGCCCGGTGCGGCCGACGTTGACCCGGACGTCGAGGAGCTTCGTCGTCGCCTCCTCCGGGGGGTACTTGAAGGCGATCGCCCACCGCGGTGCCCGCGACGTCGACCCGAGCCGCCGCTGCAGGGTGTACTGGTCGACCTTCACCACGACGCCGTCGATCTCGTGCTCGACGGAGTGCCGCTGCTCGCGGTACCGCTCGATGAAGGCCCACACGCCGGAAAGATCGTCGACGACCTCGGAGCGGCCGCTCACCGGCAGGCCGAGGTCGCGGAGCCGGAAGTAGACCGCCGACTGGCGGCCGACCTCGAGACCGCGGTGGGCACCCAGGCCGTGGACGACCAGGCGCAGCGGCCGCGAGGCGGTGACGCGGGGGTCCTTCTGGCGCAGCGAGCCGGCCGCGGCGTTGCGCGGGTTGGCGAACGGCGCCTTGCCCTGCTCGACCATGCCGGCGTTGACGTCGGCGAAGGCGGCCACCGGGAAGTAGATCTCGCCGCGCACCTCGAGCAGCTCGGGGACGTCGTTCCCGGTCAGCTGCTGCGGGACGCCCTCCATCGTGCGGACGTTGGCGGTGACGTCCTCCCCCGTCGTCCCGTCCCCGCGGGTGGCGGCGCGGACCAGCCGGCCCTTCTCGTAGACGATCGCGACGGCGACGCCGTCGACCTTCAGCTCGCACAGGTAGTCCGCCCCGGCCGCGCCCTCCCGCTCCACCCGGGCGGCCCAGGCGGAGAGCTCGTCGCTGGAGAACGCGTTGTCGAGGCTCTGCATGCGCTCGAGGTGCTGCACCGGCGCGAAGGTGGCGGTGAACCCGCCGTTGACCTTCTGGCTCGGCGAGTCGGGCGTGACCAGGGCCGGATGAGCCGCTTCGACGGCCTTCAGCCCGGCCATCAGCTCGTCGTACTGGCCGTCGCTGACCAGCGGCTCGTCGCGCACGTAGTAGGCGAAGGCGTACCGGTCGAGCTCCTCCGACAGGTCCCGGTGCCGGGTCCGCGCGTCGTCGGGGACCTCGGTGACGTCCTCCCGGTCGGGGGCGGCGCCCACCGCGGGTGCGTCCAGCCCGGCCTCGCTGCTCATCGGAGTGCTGCCCACGGGCGAACGGTATCCGGCGGGTACGATGGCCAACCGGGGGTTCCCCGCTCGTGGATCACTCCGGCAGGAGGTACCTCGCCGCCTCGCGGACGTGCGCCATCGCCGCCCGCGCGTACGCCGGCGTCGCCCCGGCCAGCCCGCAGGACGGGGTCAGCGTCACGGCGGCCGACAGGTCGTCGGCCGGGAACCCCAGCTCGCGCCACCATGCCTGCACGCGGGAGGCCGTCGCCTTCGGGGCGGACAGGGTCGTGTCCGTGCCGGGGACGACGCCGGGGACGAGGTGGATGCCGGCCTCGATCGCGGTACCGACGGCGTCGAGGTCCTGCACGAGGCCGAGGTCGAAGGAGACGGCCGCGGCGCCGGCGGCCCGGAACAGCTCGATCGGCGCGCGCGGCGCGCAGCAGTGCACGACGACCGGGACCGGCAGCCGGACCACGAGGTCGGCGAGCTCCTGCTCGACCACGGCCGCCTCGACGGCCGGGAGCTTCCCGAAGCCGCTCACCGTGGGCAGCCCACCCTGCAGGACAGCGGGGACGGACGGCTCGTCGAGCTGGACGACGACGGAGGCGCCGGGCACCCGGGCGGCCACGGCGGCCACGTGGGCCGCGAGCCCCTCCGCGAGCGACTGCCCCAGGTCCCGGCGGGCACCGGCGTCCACGACGGCGCGGTCGCCGCGGGTGCGCTCCAGCCCGGCGGCCAGCGTCCACGGGCCGGCGGCCTGCAGCTTGAGCGGACCGGTCCAGCCGTCCGCGACGTCGTGGAGCGCGTCCAGGTCGCGGGCGAGGAGCTCCTGCGCGCGCCGCTGGTCGATCCCCGCCCGCGGCACCAGCCGCCAGCCTCCGGGCGTCAGGTCGAACGCCAGGTCGACCAGGAGCGCGGCGCTGCGGCCGACGAGGTCGGCACCGGGACCGCGGGCGGGCAGCTCCGGCAGGTGCGCGAAGTCCGGCAGCTCCCCGACCACCATGCGCATCGCCTCGACCGGGTCGGTCCCGGGCAGGGACCCGACACCGGAAGCGGGCCCCCAGGTCGCGGGGACCGGCTGGGGGTCTACGGGATCGCTCGGGGTGGTCACGACGGCGACCGTAGCCGCCGCACCCGGCGCCGGGCGCGGCCCTGGTCCAGCAGAAGAGCCGCTCAGCAGGAGAGCCGCTCCGCCGTGGGCACGACCGCGCCGCGGGCCGGCGGGCTCACCGGCGACGACGCGGCGAGGTGGGCGGCGACGGCATCGGTGTCGGTCATGCCGGGGACGACGTCCGTCCCGCCGGCGAAGGACGTGTAGCCGTCGCCTCCCTCGCGCAGGTAGGCGGTCATCGCGACCCGGTAGCGCCTCTCGGGCTCGATGCGGTTCCCGTCGAGCAGCAGGGAGCACGGGTCCACCCGGTCGCCGGGCGGCCGGGCCGGGTCGTAGCGGTAGGACAGCCCCTGGGACGTGCTCAGGACGACGGCGCCGCCACCGGCGAACTGGTGCTCGAGAGCCACGCGGATGTCGGCACCGGACACGGTGACCGCCTCCACCGGGAACCGCATGGGCATCGCGCGGAACACCTCCCGGTAGGTCACCGTGCCGTCGGGATCGCCCGGACCGCTGCCGGCATACCGGAGGTCGCCGCGCAGCATCCCCAGGTTCATGAAGGCGAGCACCGGGTCGCCGAACTCCGGGCCCTGCACGGCGGCGAGGAGGGCGTCGGCGACCAGGACGCCCATCTGCGACTCCGGAACCGCCGCGGCCGGCACGTCGCCGACGAGCGTGGCCACCGGGCGGTCGCCCTCGGGCGCGGCGCGCTGCGTCCAGTGGTCCACGATCCGGCGCACCCGGGGATCCTCCGCCGTCCGGTACACCGGAACCGCCGCCACCGTGACCGAGGCCCGGTCGACGTCGCCGTCCGGCGCCACGACGAACCGCAGGTCGGTCAGCGAGAGCCCGTAGGTGAGGGCCTGGGTGAACGGGCGGAGGTCCCCGTCCGGGTCGGGCAGCATGCACGTGTAGGAGCTGTGCGTGTGCCCGCCGACGACGGCGTCGACGGCCGGCGACAGGGCCGCGTTGAGGTCGTCCATCCGTGTCCCGGCCAGGTCCCCGACGCAGGTGTCGGGACGTCCGCCGGCGCCCTGGATGCCGCCCTCGTGGGCGACCAGGACGATCGCCTCGACCCCGAGCTCCTGGAGCTCGGCCGCGTACCGGTTCGCCGCCTCGACGGGCTCCTGCACGACGAGGCCCGCCAGACCCGAGGGCCGCACGAACGCCTCGGTGTCGGTGGTCACCACGCCGATCAGCCCGATCCGCGCACCGGTGCTGGTGGTCGCGATCTCGTACGGCGGCAGCGCCGGGCGGCCGGTCTCCCGGTCCACCACGTTGGCCGCCAGGTACGGGAAGCCGGCCCCATGGAACACCTCCCCGGAACTGTCCCGGAAACACGTCCCGCCGGAGGTGCCGACATCGGCGCAGGCGTCGACGTCGTCGAGGTAGGTCCCGTCGGTCGCACCGGAGAGCCGGAACAGCTCGTCCTGGCCGCGGTCGAACTCGTGGTTGCCCGCGGTCGCCACATCCAGCCCGAGCGCGTCGATCACCTCGATGGTGGGCTCGTCGGCGAAGGCCGCCGAGGTCCAGGGCGAGGCACCGACGAGGTCGCCGGCGGCCACGAACAGGCTGTCGGCCTCCGGGCCGCCGAAATCGGTCCGCAGCCGCTGGGCCGTGGCGGCCAGGTGGGCCGCGCCGCCGAGGGCGGCGGTGCCGTCGTCGGCCGTCCCCGGCAGCCCGTCGGGGCCGGGCCCGTCGTCGACCAGGGCGACGGTCTCGTCGGGCGGCGGCGGGGCGATCCGGCCGTGGAAGTCGTTGATCGCGAGGATCTGGACCGGGGTGGCCACCGGCTGTGCCGACGGAGGGCCTCCGGCGATCGCCGTCTCCTCGCCCTCGGGCGCCACCCGGCCGACGCACCCGGCGGCGGTCAGCGACAGCGAGACGAATACGGCCCCGGCCCCCCTGCCCCAGCTGCGCACCCGTGCTCCCCCGACTCGTCTGCTCCGCCAGCCGACCACAGGACGGCCGGAGCGGCGACCGGGACGGCGACGCGCGCGAGCCCGCCCGGTAGGGAGTCAGCCGGCGGACGTCACCGCGGCCTGGCCGAGCACGCGATCCCCGCGCGCGGCGTCCGGCTCGTAGAGCACGGCGGACTGGCCCGGGGCCACGCCCCGCTGCACCTCGGCGAGCAGGACGGACAGCCCGCCGTCCGGCTCGCGGCGCACCTCGCAGGCCACCGGGGTCGCGTGCGCCCGGAGCTGCACCTGTGCCGAACAGGGCAGTTCGGGAGCCGTCCCCGACCAGGTCGGGACGCCGGTACGCACCTCGCGCACCCCGGCGAGGTCGGCGGTCCCGATGGTCACTGTGCGGGACACCGGTTCGATGCCCAGCACGTACCGCGGGCGCTGGTCCCCGACCGCGACCCCCAGCCCGCGGCGCTGACCGACGGTGAAGCCGTAGGTCCCGTCGTGCTCCCCCACCTGCCGGCCGGTCGCCGCGTCGACGACCGGCCCGGGGAGACTGCCCAGCCGACGGGCCAGGAAGCCGCGGGTGTCGCCGTCGGGGATGAAGCAGATGTCGTGCGAGTCGGGCTTGGCCGCGACGCCGAAGCCGCGCTCGGCCGCGATCTCCCGCACCCGGTCCTTCGTCATGGAGCCCAGCGGGAACATCGCCGCCGCCAGCTGCTCGGGCGTCAGCACCCCCAGCACGTACGACTGGTCCTTGGCGGCGTCCACCGAGCGCCGCAGCTCCCCGTCCTCGAGCCGGGCGTGGTGGCCGGTGACGACGGCGTCGAAGCCGAGCCCGAGCGCCCGGTCCAGCACCGCGGAGAACTTGATCTTCTCGTTGCAGCGCAGGCACGGGTTCGGCGTCCGGCCCGCCGCGTACTCGGCCACGAAGTCGTCGACGACGTCCTCGGTGAAGCGGTCGGCCAGGTCCCACACGTAGAACGGGATGCCGAGCTCGTCGGCGACCCGGCGGGCGTCGTGGGAGTCCTCGACGCTGCAGCAGCCGCGGGATCCGCTCCGCAGCGTCTGCCGGTTCTGCGAGAGGGCCAGGTGCACCCCGGTGACGTCGTGGCCGGCGTCGACGGCGAGCGCCGCGGCCACCGCGGAGTCCACTCCACCGCTCATCGCGGCGAGCACCCTCACCGTCGGCCAAGCCCTGCGCGGCGGGCACGCTCGACCACCGGCGCGATGACGTCGAGCAGCGCATCCACGTCGGCCGCCGTCGAGGTGTGGCCGAGGGAGAACCGCAGGGAGCTGCGCGCGCGGTCCGCGTCGGCGCCGGTGGCCAGCAGGACGTGGCTGGGACGGGCGACGCCGGCGCTGCACGCCGAGCCGGTCGAGCACTCGATGCCCCGGGCGTCGAGCAGCATGAGCAGCGCGTCGCCCTCGGCACCCGGGAACGACAGGTGCGCGTTGCCCGGCAACCGGCCCGGTCCGCCGTTCACCCGGTCGTCCAGAGGGGCGCCGTTGAGCTGGGCGTCGGGCACCTGGTCCACGACACCGGCGACGAGCCGGTCGCGCAGGCCGGACAGCCGCGCGGCGCGCTCCTCGCGCGAGCCGACGGCAGAGACGGTGGCGACGGCGAGCCCGACGATGGCGGCGACGTCGAGCGTTCCCGACCGGACGTCACGCTCCTGCCCCCCGCCGTGCAGCAGCGGCGTGCAGTCGGCGTCGCGGCGCAGCAGGAGGACGCCGGCACCCATCGGGCCGCCGAGCTTGTGGCCGGTCATGGTGAGCGCGTCGACCCCGCTCGCGTCGAAGTCGACCGGCACCTGTCCCACGGCCTGCACCGCGTCGGTGTGCAGCGGGACGCCGACCTCGTGGGCCACCGCCGCCAGCGCCGGGATGTCGCTCACCGTGCCGATCTCGTTGTTGGCCCACATGACGCTGGCCACGGCGACGTCGTCGCCGGTCCCCAGGGCCTCGGCCAGGGCGTGCGGGAGCACGCGCCCGCTCGGCTCGACCGGCAGCCAGGTGATCTCCGCGCCGTCGTGCTTGGCCAGCCACTCGACGCTGTCCAGGACGGCGTGGTGCTCGGCCGGGCTGACCACGATGCGGCGGCGCCGGGAGTCGGCCTGCCGCCGGGCCCAGAAGAGACCCTTGACGGCGAGGTTGTCGCTCTCGGTGCCGCCGCCGGTGAAGAGCACCTCGGACGGGCGGGCACCCAGGGCCTCGGCGAGCCGCTCGCGGGACTGCTCCGCGGCGCGCCGGGCGGCGCGGCCGCTCGCGTGCAGCGAGGAGGCGTTCCCGACCCGGCCGAGCTGCTGCGTCATGGCAGCCAGGACCTCGGGGAGCACCGGCGTGGTCGCCGCGTGGTCCAAGTACGTCACCGGACCTCCTCGCTGGCGCTCGTCGGCCACGTGACCGTCATGCTCCTTCTCCGCGTGATCTCGCAAGCCCGGTCACCGCCACGAGCGTAGACGCGGGCGTCGTCGCGCCCTGGGGAGCTCCGGCGCGGGGTGCCAGCCATGCGCCCACGAGGGCAGGCCCGGTGAGGAGGGCGACGGCGAGCAGCACCGCCGTGGGGAAGGCCAGCAGGCCGGCGGCCGCCGCGGCCACCAGTACCCCGACCACCCCGACGCACACGGCGGACGTGGTCACGTCGGCGATCTGGAACGCGGCCGAGTCCGCGCCGCGGCGCTCCTCCGGCGACTGCTCCAGGAGCAGCACGCTGAGGCTCGGCATGCCGAGGCCCATGCCGAGGCCTGCGACCGCCCACGTCCCGTAGGTCGGCCACCCCTCCAGACCGGGGACGACGACGAGCGCGGTCCCGGCGAGCCCGGCCGCCAGCAGCACGAAGCCGAGCCTGAGCAGCACGACCCGGGCAACGTCGGGCCGGCGGCCCTGCAGCTGCGAGGCGATCGCCCACCCCAGCGCGCCCGCGGTGAGCGGGATGCCGGCGGCGGTGGGGCTGTAGCCGTGCAGCTGGGTCAGCGACAGCGGGAGGAGGGCGTCCATCCCGAAGAAGGCGCCGGCCAGGAGGCCCCGTTCGCCGATGACCGCGGGCAGTCCCGGCCGGAGCCGGGCGGTACCCGGAGGGACGAGCGGGCGGAGACCCACGACGAGGACGCCCGCACCCACTACCGCGATGCCGAGGGCGAGCAGGTCCAGCCGCTGGCCCGCGTACTGGAGAGCGGCGACGCCGACACCGGCGAGCAGCGCCCACCACCGGCGGGCGGAGGCGGGCACGGTCACGCCCTCGGGTGCGCCGAACCTCCGGAGGGCGGGCAGGAGGAGGGCCAGCCCGAAGAGGATCAGCGGCAGCATCCCGAGGAACACCCAGCGCCAGCCGACGTGCGTGGTGATCAGGCCGGCGAGCAGCGGGCCGACCAGGGCGGGCAGCACCCAGGCGGCGGAGAAGGCGGCGAAGAGCTTCGGCCGCAGTGCGGAGCGGTAGGCGCGCCCCGCGACGACGTAGAGCGAGACCGCGATGATCCCGCCGCCGACGCCCTGGACCGCACGGGCCGCGACGAAGACGGCCATGTGCCCCGCGAGGCCGCCGGCCAGCAGTCCGGCCGCGAAGACCGACACCCCCGCGAGCAGCGCGATGCGCGAACCGCGTCGGTCGCCGAGGTCACCGCCCAGGACCATGCCGAACACCGACGCGACGAGGAAGGCGCTGAACGGCCAGCCGTACCACGCCAGGCCGTCCAGCTCGCCGACGGCCGTCGGCATCGCCGTCGCGACGGCCATGGACTCGAAGGCCACGAAGGTGACCAGCATGAGCAGTCCGGCGGTGGTGAGCCGGTGCGCCCGGTCGAAGACCGTCGGCGGCCCGCTGGTCCCCACGTCGATGCCCAACCTCTGCTGCTCGCCGGTGCTTCCCGCCATGTCTCTTCCGTACATGCGTCGAGCGCCGGCCCCCTTGGAGGCCGGCGCTCAGGTGACGTGCTGGAACGGCTTCGCTGCAGGGGCCCGCGCCGCGCGGAGCGTGGCGTGGGGGGCAGCGAGGTCCTTCTACTTGCGGGCGGTGATCTGCTCGGTGGCAGCCGGGACGACGGTGTTCAGGTCGCCGACGACGCCGAAGTCGGCCAGCTCGAAGATCGGGGCCTCGGGGTCCTTGTTGATGGCCACGATGGTCTTCGAGGTCTGCATGCCGGCGCGGTGCTGGATCGCACCGGAGATGCCGACGGCCACGTAGAGCTGCGGCGAGACGGTCTTGCCGGTCTGCCCGACCTGGAAGCTGTGCGGGTAGAAGCCGGAGTCCACCGCGGCGCGGGAGGCGCCGACGGCCGCGCCGAGGGAGTCGGCCAGGGCCTCGATGATCGCGAAGTTCTCCGCACTCGCCACACCGCGGCCACCGGAGACGACGATCGAGGCCTCGGTCAGCTCGGGGCGGCTGCTCTTCTGCTCGACGACGCGGTCGACGACCTTGGCCAGCTTGGCGGAGTCGGAGACGCTCACCGTCACCGGCTCCTCGGCGGCGGCCGCGGGGGCCGGCTCCGGGGTGACCGAGTTGCCGCGCAGGGTGTAGATCGGGGTGCCGACCGTCACCTGGGAGTGCACGATCGTCGCCCCGGCGAAGGCGACCTGGGTCGCGGTGCCGTCGGCGGCGATCTCGGTGACGTCGGTCAGGAAACCGCTGCCGGTCTTGATGGCCAGCCGGCCGGCGATCTCCTTGCCCTCCGGGGAGGACGGGATGATCACGGCGGCCGGCGACTTGTCGGCCACCAGCTGCGCCAGAACCTCGGCCTTGGGGGCGACGAGGTAGCCCTCGACGTCGTCGGACTCGGCCACGTAGACCTTCGCCGCGCCGTACTCGGCGAGGGCGTCCTTCACGCCGGCCGCGGTGCCCGGGGCGCCGAGGACGACGGCCGACGGCTCACCGAGCGCGCGGGCCGCGGTCAAAGCCTCCAGGGTGGTCTTGCGGACGCCGCCGCCGGCCGGGTCGAGCTCGGCCAGGACCAGGATCTCTGCCATGGGGGTTCTCCTCTTCCTTCGATCCGGGCCGGGTCAGACGATCTTCTGCTGGGCGAGGAAACCGACGAACTTCTCGGCGCCGTCACCCTCGTCGGTGACCTTCACGCCCTCGCCCTTCGGCGGGCGACCGGCGAAGTCGAGCACCTTGCTGGTGGCGTTCGCCAGACCCACGGTGCCGGCGTCCAGGCCCAGGTCGGCCAGCGACCTGGTCTCCACCGGCTTCTTCTTCGCGGCCATGATCCCCTTGAACGAGGGGTAGCGCGGCTCGTTGATCGTGTCCCAGGTGGAGACGATCGCGGGCAGCGGCGCCTCGACGGCCCAGTAGCCGCCGTCGGTCTGCCGCTCGATCCTCGCCGTCCCGCCCTCGATGGTGAGCTTGCGGGCGCCGGAGAGCTGCGGGATGCCCAGGCGCTCGGCGAGCAGCGCCGGCATGACCGACAGCTGGGCGTCGGTGGCCTCGGCGCCGCAGAGCACGAGGTCGTACTCCAACTGACCCAGTGCCGCGGCGATGACCGCCGAGGTCTGCACCGCGCACGACCCGTGGATCGCGTCGTCGACGACGTGCACGGCCTTGTCGGCACCCATGGAGAGCGCCTTGCGGATGGCGTCGGTGGCCGAGTCGGGGCCGACGGTCAGGACGGTGACCTCGCCGCCCTCCCGGTCGCGCACGAGCAGCGCCTCCTCGATGGCGTACTCGTCCATCTCGTTGATGACGTTGTCGGCCGCGGCGCGGGCGACGGTGTTGTCCGCCGGGTCCAGCTTGCGCTCACTGCCGGAGTCCGGGACCTGCTTCACAAGAACGACGATGTTCATCGCGCTGACCTTCCTCAGGACGCGTTCAGGACGCGGGCACGCGGGCCCGCCTGGCTCCGATCATCGAGGCTACTGGCAGGTAACGCGGCGGCGGCGCCAGGGGCGGGTGACGAGGGTCACGCGACCCGATCAGGTGGGGGCCCACTCCCCCGTCGCCGCGAACCGGGCCAGCGTGGCCGCGTGCGGCGCGAGGTCGAGCCGCTGCTCGGCGACCCACTCGTCGGAGTAGTAGGTGTGGGCGTACCGCTCGCCGCCGTCGCACAGCAGGGTGACGACGCTGCCGCTCCGGCCCGCGGCGACCATCTCGGCCACCAGCTGGAACGCGCCCCAGAGATTGGTGCCCGTCGACCCGCCGGCCCGCCGGCCGGTCACCCGCTCGAGCTCCCGCATCGCCGCCAGCGAGGCGGCGTCGGGGACGCAGATCATCCGGTCGACGATGGTCGGCACGAACGACGGCTCCACCCGCGGCCGGCCGATCCCCTCGATGCGCGAGGACCGTCCGGTCGCCGTCGACGGGTCCTGGTCGCGCCAGCCGGGGAAGAACGACGACCCCTCCGGGTCCACGACGGCCAGCCGGGTGGGCAGCCGCCGGTACCGGAGGTAGCGGCCGATCGTCGCGCTCGTGCCGCCGGTGCCCGCGCCGACCACGACCCACTCCGGCAGCGGGTGCTGCTCCAGCGCGAGCTGGCTGAAGACGGATTCCGCGATGTTGTTGTTGCCCCGCCAGTCGGTGGCCCGCTCGGCGTTGGTGAACTGGTCGAGGAAGTGACCGCCGCACTCGGCCGCGAGCCGGCGGGCCTCCTCGTAGATGTCGGGCGCCCGGTCCACGAAGTGGCAGCGGCCGCCGTGGAACTCGATCAGCTCGACCTTCTCGGGACTGGTCGAGGCTGGCATCACGGTGACGAACGGCAGCCCGAGCATCCGCGCGAAGTAGGCCTCGCTGACCGCCGTCGACCCGCTGGACGCCTCGACGACGGTGCTGCCCTCGGTGATCTGTCCCGAGCAGAGTCCGTAGAGGAACAGCGACCGGGCCAGCCGGTGCTTGAGGCTGCCTGTCGGGTGCGTCGACTCGTCCTTGAGGTAGAGCTCGACGCCCCACTCGGGTGGCAGCGGGTACACCAGCAGGTGCGTGTCGGCGCTGCGCCGGGCGTCGGCCTCCACGATGGCGACGGCACGGTCGACCCAGGCGCGGCTCACCGGGTCGGACCGGTCGACGTCGCCGCTGCTCATCGGCACATCCTCGCGCGACACCGGTTTCCCCGGATCCCGTGTCACCGGCCGGAGAATGTGGCCTTGCCCGGACCGCTCTCGAGGAACGAGCGCATCCCCGTCTTCTGGTCCTCGGTGTCGAACAGCTCGGCGAACAGGCGGGACTCCAGGGACAGGCCGTCGTCGAGGGTGCCGTCCAGCCCCTCGTCGATCGCCCGCTTGGCCGCGGCGAGCGCCAGGGGCGGGCCTGCGGCGAACTTCCTCGCCATGGCGACGGCGGTCGCGTACACCTCGTCGTCGGGCACGACGGCGTCGGCGAGGCCGATCTCCAGAGCCTCCTCCGCGCCGACGTGCCGCCCGGTGAACACGAGGTCCTTGGCCTTGGCCGGCCCGACCAGGCGCGCGAGGCGCTGGGTGCCACCGGCGCCGGGGATGACGCCGAGCTGGATCTCCGGCTGGCCGATCTTCGCGCTCGCGCCCAGCACCCGGAAGTCGGCGCACAGCGCCAGCTCGTAGCCGCCGCCGAGGGCGTATCCGGTGACGGCGGCGATGACCGGCTTCGGCAGTCGGGCCACCGCCCGGAAGGAGTCCTGGAGCTCGCGGCCCCACTCGCGCATCCCCGCGCCGTCGAGCTGCGACATGGCCTTGATGTCCGCGCCCGCGGCGAAGACCCGCTCGCCGCCGTAAAGCACCACGGCGCGCACGTCGGCGCGCTCGGACGCCTCGGTGGCCGCGGCCCGCACCTCCCGGTGCAGCTGCTCGTCGATCGCGTTCATCTTCGGCCGGTCGAGGCGGATCGTGCCGACCCCGTCCTCCACCTGCAGGGTCACGAACTCGGGCGCTGCCATGTGCGGTCCTCCAGGAGCCGGGCGGTGTCGTCCAGGGCGTCGTCCGAACCCTAGCGAGGCGTGCTCAGGCTGCCCGGCGGGCGGTGAAGCGACCGTTCCGGCGCTCGAGGGACAGGCCGAGCCCGAACGTCTCCGACAGCGCCTCGGCGGTGAGGACGTCGTCCGCGGCACCGACCGCGACCACCTCTCCCCCGCGCAGCAGCAACGCGTGGGTGTACCCGGGCGGGATCTCCTCGACGTGGTGGGTGACCAGCACCTGGGCCGGCGCGTAGTGGTACCTCGCGAGATCGGACAGCCGGGCGACGAGGTCCTCCCGGCCGCCGAGGTCGAGCCCCGCACCCGGCTCGTCCAGCAGCAGCAGCTCGGGGTCGGGCATGAGGGCCCGGGCGATCTGGGTGCGCTTGCGCTCGCCCTCGCTCAGCGTGCCGAACGGCCGGTGGGCGTACTGCGCCACCCCCCACTGCTCCATCAGGATCCCGGCGCGGGTCAGGTCGTGGACGTCGTACTGCTCCCGCCACCGGCCGACCACGGCGTAGCCGGCGGAGACCACGATGTCGCCGGTCTTCTCCGACGGCGCGATGCGCTGGGCGAGCGAGGCGCTGGTCAGCCCGATGCGCGGGCGGAGCTCGAAGACGTCGACGGCGCCGAGGGTCTCCCCCAGCAGCCGGACCTCCCCGCGGGTGGGGTGCATCAGCGCCGCGGCCAGCTGCAGGAGCGTCGTCTTCCCCGCCCCGTTCGGCCCCAGGACCACCCACCGGTGCTCGGCCTCGACGGTCCAGTCCACGCCGCGCAGGAGGTGGTTCTCCCCCCGGACGACGTCGACCCCGGTCATCCCGACGACCGCCTCGCCGGCGGCTGTGCTCGACACGCCCCCCATCCAACCAACCTCGCGCGGCGAACCTGCGCGTGCATCGACCAGGGAGTTGGCACGATCGCGGCATGAGCGGACCAGGGACCGACCGCACCGGCGCCGATCGGGGCCGCGAGGTGCTGCCGGGCAGCCCGGCGCCCCTCGGCGCGGTCTGGGACGGCACCGGGACCAACTTCGCGCTGTGGTCGGCGGGCGCCCAGGCCGTCGACCTCTGCCTCTTCGACCCCGACGGCACCGAGCACCGCCACCGCCTCGAGGAGACGACCCACCAGGTGTGGCACGGCCGGGTACCCGGCGTGGGCCCTGGGCAGCGCTACGGCTACCGCGTCCACGGCCCGTACGACCCCGCGGCAGGGCTGCGGCACAACCCGGCCAAGCTCCTGCTCGATCCCTACACCCGCGCCGTCGACGGCGACCTGCGGCTGCACCCGTCGCTGTTCGGTTACCCGGACGACGCCGTCGACGGCACCGCCCGTGACGACCATGACTCCGCCCCCCACGTGCCGCGCGGCGTCGTCATCCACGACTTCTTCCCGTGGGACGGCGACCGTCCGCTGCGCACCCCGTGGTCGGACACCGTCATCTACGAGGTGCACGTCAAGGGCGCCACGGCGACCCACCCCGACGTCCCCGCGCATCTCCGCGGCACCTACGCGGGCCTGGCCCACCCGGCGTTCGTCGAGCACCTGCAGGCGCTGGGGGTGTCGGCCGTCGAGCTCCTGCCGGTGCACCACTTCGTCAGCGAGCCGCACCTGTTGCGCCGCGGCCTGACCAACTACTGGGGCTACAACACGCTCGGCTACTTCGCGCCGCACGCGGCGTACAGCTCTTCGGGCAGCGGCGGCGGGCAGGTACTGGAGTTCAAGACGATGGTCAAGGAGCTGCACGCCGCCGGCATCGAGGTGATCCTCGACGTCGTCTACAACCACACCGCCGAAGGCGACCACACCGGCCCGACGCTGTCGTTCAAGGGCATCGACAACGCCGGCTACTACCGGCTCGACGGCGGGAACCGGTCGCGGTACACCGACTACACCGGCTGCGGGAACACCCTCGACGTGCGCCGTCCCGCCGTCCTGGCGCTGCTCATGGACTCGCTGCGCTACTGGGTGACGGAGATGCACGTCGACGGCTTCCGGTTCGACCTTGCCTCGGCGCTGGCCCGCTCGATGCACGACGTCGACCGGCTGTCGGCCTTCTTCGACGTCGTCCACCAGGACCCGGTGGTCAGCAACGTCAAGCTGATCGCCGAGCCGTGGGACGTCGGCCCCGGCGGCTACCAGGTGGGCAACTTCCCACCGCCGTGGACGGAGTGGAACGCGAAGTACCGCGACACCGTGCGCGACGTCTGGTCCGGCGCGCACGTCGGCGTCCGCGACCTCGCCTACCGGCTGACCGGGTCCTCTGACCTCTACCGCTCCGACGGCCGGCGCCCGTTCGCCTCCATCAACTTCGTCACCGCCCACGACGGCTTTCCGATGCGCGACCTGGTCACCTACGAGCGCAAGCTCAACGAGGCCAACGGCGAGGACAACCGGGACGGGGAGAGCCACAACCGCGGCTGGAACTGCGGCGTGGAGGGCGAGACCTCCGACCCGGAGGTGCAGACGCTGCGGGCGCGGCAGGTGCGCAACCTGCTGACGACGCTGCTCGTCTCGACCGGTGTGCCGATGCTCACCGCCGGCGACGAGCTCGGCCGCACCCAGCAGGGCAACAACAACGCGTACTGCCAGGACAACGAGGTCTCCTGGATCGACTGGGTGGACGTCGACGAGGACCTGCGTGCCTTCGTCGCACGCCTCGTCCGGCTCCGGCGCTCTGCACCGGTACTGCGGCAGGAGGCGTTCTTCGAGGGGTACGAGATCCCCGGCACCGGCGGCACCCGCGACCTGGCCTGGTTCGCGCCCGACGGCGGTCAGCTGTCGACGCAGGACTGGTTCGACACCGGTCTGCAGACCCTCGGCATGTACCTCGACGGCCGCGGCATCCGGCACCGCGACGAGCACGGCCGGCCGGTGGTGGACGACTCCTACCTGGTGCAGCTGCACGCCGGACCCGAACCGGTGACCGTGCAGCTGCCCGGACCACCGTGGGCGGACGGCTACGAGCTGGTCCTCTCCACCGAGTACCCGACCGGCGCCTCGCCGGAGTGGACCGTCGTCCCGCCCGGCGCCGCCGAGCTTCCCGCCCGCTGCGTCTGGCTGCTGCGAGTGCTCCGCCGCCCCTGAGGCTCGTCCTCCACCGGGAATCACCGAGGCATAGGTGCCTCTACCTGCGTATTCGCCTCGACAACGCAGGTAAAGGTACCTATGCCTGGGTTCAGTCCTGGGGCTGCTCGAAGGTGATGACCGTCCAGCCGAGCAGGAGCCGGTCGCCGTCGGACAGCGGGTGGGCCACCCCCGGCTCGAGCTGGGTCCACTCGGTCGCCTCCGGGCCGGCGACGTGGGTGCCGTTGAGCGACCCGAGGTCGACCAGCGCCACCTCGCTGCCGGAGCGCTGCAGCGCGGCGTGCGCGGAGGACAGCACGTTCTGGGTGTCGGCGATCGGCACCGGCCGTGCGCCACCGCTGGTGACCATCTCGTGGTTGTCGGGACGGCGCCCCAGCACGATGTCCTCGTCGACGGTGACGACCATGCCATCGTCGAAGCGGAGCACCGGCGCGGCTGCCTTGTCCGGGCGCCAGAAGGCCGTCTGCTCGCCGGAGTCCGGCGCAGCGCTCGCCCGGCTGGCACCCGAGCTGAAACCGGCGTCGGATCCGGCGGTGAACGACGACGGGGCGGACGCCGGCACGGCCGAGGACGACGAGGGTGCCGCGGCGGCCAGCTGCAGCATCGCGCCCGAACCGGGAACGGTGCCCTCGACGAGGTCGAAGGCGACCCCCGGCGGCATCTGCGGCGCGGCCTGGCCCGGGCCGACGTAGAGGGTCTGGCCGAGCTGGAAGCCGGAGGCGAGGGTGCCCCCCTCCACCGCGGAACCGGACACCGGCACGCCGTCGACGGCCGGCTGCCCCTTCCCCGACCAGAGGGCGACACCGGTGCCGGTGCCCCCCGTCGTGTCGGCGATCACGAGGGCGAAGGACGCGGCACCGTGGGCGAGCGAGCCCACCTGGCCGGCAACGGCGGCGAGCACGCGGTCGGCACCGGGACCCGAGACGCCGAGGCAGGCGTGCAGGGCGGCGACGAGAGCGGGCGAGCCTGGAGCGTCGACCCACAGCAGTCCGCCGCCGCGGCGGGCGACGACAGAATCTCCGGGGAGCACTTCACAGCGGTCAGGCATGGCCTCCAGCCTAGTGATCGGCACGGGCTCTCGGCGCGCCCGCGAGCCCGCCACGCCGGGCGGTCACCACGTTCCGCGAGGTGGATGGGACTGGCGTGGTGCAAGTGCGGCAGTCAGATGCATGGTGCACGACGTTCATGCGCTGCTCACCACACCGAGCTCGGCGGGATCGGCCATGCGCTCGGAGTGCGGCAGCACGCGAACGGTGTAACCGAAGGCGCCCGTCCGCTCCAGCGGGACGGTCGCGGTGAACCAGTGCCGCGAGCCGTCGGTGTGCTCGTGCGCCATGGGCACGCTGGTCACGTCGTGCAGGCCGTCGGCGTCGTCCACCCGGCCGTAGGCCGCCTGCACCTGGACGTCCCCGGGCGCGAGCCCCGGCAGCTCCACCTCGGCCCGCAGGGCCAGGGTCGTGCCGATCTCGGGGGTGTCCCCCGCCCCCGTCGCCTCGACGTGCGCCACGCGGACGTCGTGCCAGTGGGACAACAGGTGACCGCGCCACGCGGCCTCCTCGCGGGCCGGCGCGTATCCGTCACCTGCCATCGCGCGAGCGGAGCCGGCGGCCGGCACGTAGAGCGCCTGCACGTAGTCGCGCACCATGCGGGTGGCCAGGACCTTCGGCCCGGTCTCGCGCAGCGTGTGCCGCACCATCTCCACCCAGCGGCCGGGGACGCCGTTGGCGTCGCGCTCGTAGAACCGCGGCAGGACCTGGTTGTCGAGCAGGTCGTAGATCGCCCGCGCCTCGACCTCGTCGCGCCGGTCGGCGTCGCTGACGCCGTCGGCCGTCGGGATCGCCCAGCCGTTCTGGCCGTCGAACCACTCGTCCCACCAGCCGTCGCGGATGGAGAGGTTCAACCCGCCGTTCAGCGCGGCCTTCATGCCCGACGTTCCGCACGCCTCCAGCGGCCGCAGCGGGTTGTTCAGCCAGACGTCGCAGCCCCAGTAGAGGTAGCGCGCCATGCCGATGTCGTAGCCGGGGAGGAAGGCGATGCGGTGGCGGATCTCGGGGTCGTCGGCGAACTCCACCATCTGCTGGATCAGCTTCTTGCCGCCGTCGTCGGCCGGGTGGCTCTTGCCCGCGATGATCAGCTGGATCGGCCGTTCCGGGTCCAGCAGCAGCGCCTTGAGCCGCGCGGGGTCGCGCAGCATCAGGGTCAGCCGCTTGTAGGAGGGCACCCGGCGGGCGAAGCCGATCGTCAGGACGTCGGGATCGAAGGCGGTGTCGGTCCAGCCCACCTCGGCCTCCGTGGCGCCGCGGGACAAGGCGGTCTCGCGGATCCGGCGGCGCACCTCGTCGACCAGCCGGGAGCGCAGGGTCCGGCGCACGGCCCAGAGGTCACCGGCCGCGATGGTGTCCACGCCGTCGAAGTGGACGGGCCCGTCGACCTCGACCGGGTCGCCCTGGCTGGTCGTCTGCGTGCCCATCTCGACCAGCTCACGGGCGGTCCAGGTGGGGGCGTGCACGCCGTTGGTGATCGAGCCGATCGGCACGTCGCGCTCGTCGAAGCCCGGCCACAGGTCGCTGAACATGCCGCGGCTGACGTGGCCGTGCAGCTCGCTGACGCCGTTGGCCCGCTGCCCCAGCCGCAGGCCCATGTGCGCCATGTTGAACTTC
Organism: Blastococcus colisei; assembly: GCF_006717095.1. Classification (NCBI taxonomy): domain Bacteria; kingdom Bacillati; phylum Actinomycetota; class Actinomycetes; order Geodermatophilales; family Geodermatophilaceae; genus Blastococcus; species Blastococcus colisei. The sequence continues at coordinate 1,181,170 of NZ_VFQE01000001.1, read as the reverse complement.
GTCGGGTCCTCCTCGGCCCCGAGCACGAGGAGCTCGTGCATCGGCACGCCGAAGCCGGCGAAGTAGCGCTCGATGAGCGCCTTCGGGAAGCGGTCGATGCCGGCCGGGACCGGGGTGTGCGTGGTGAAGACCGTGCCGGCCCGCACCGCCTGCAGCGCCTCGGGGAACGACAGGCCGTGGGCCTCGGTCAGCTCGCGGATCCGCTCGATGCCCTGGAAGCCGGCATGCCCCTCGTTCGCGTGGAAGACCTCCGGCAGCGGCGTCCCGGTGAGGCCGCAGTAGGCGCGCACGGCACGGACGCCACCGATCCCCAGCAGCATCTCCTGGCGGAGCCGGTGGTCCTCGTCGCCGCCGTAGAGCCGGTCGGTGACCAGCCGCTCGGCCGGCGCGTTCTCCTCGATGTCGCTGTCGAGCAGCAGCAGCGACACCCGGCCGACCTGCGCCCGCCAGACGTGGGCGTACAGGGTGCGCCCCTCCGGGAGCGGCACCGTGATGACCGCTGCCGACCCGTCGGGCTCGCGCAGCAGCTTCACCGGGAGGCCGTGCGGGTCCAGGGAGGGGTAGTGCTCGAGCTGCCAGCCGTCGGCCGACAGGCCCTGCGTGAAGTACCCGGCCCGGTAGAGCAACCCGACGCCGATCAGCGGCACGCCGAGGTCCGAGGCGGCCTTGAGATGGTCGCCGGCCAGGATGCCGAGCCCGCCGGAGTACTGCGGGAGAACCTCGGTGATGCCGAACTCCGCCGAGAAGTAGGCGATGCTCGCCGGCGCCTCCTGCCCGAGGGACTGGTACCAGCGCGGCGTCGTCAGGTACTCCTCCAGGTCGTCGACCGCGTCCTGGAGCCGCCGGAGGAACCGGCGGTCCTTGGCCAGCTGACCGAGACGCTCGGCCGACACCTCCCCGAGCGCCCGGACCGGGTCACCGCCACAGCTCTGCCAGAGCCCGGGGTCGAGGGTCTCGAACAGGTCGCGCGTCTCCGGGTGCCAGGACCACCGGAGGTTCATCACGAGCTGGGACAGGGGAGTCAGGGGGTCGGGCAGCGCCGCACGGACGGTGAACCGACGAAGAGCACGCACCGGCCGAGACTAACCAGCCGACGGCGCACCGCCAGGGGTACGGACGAAACTTCCCCGGGCACCTGTCCCACCGCTCCGACGGGTGAGGCGCATGGGGCGTGATCGTGGTCGAGGTGCTGGTGGGGCGGGACCTCAGTAGCGTGGGCCGCGATGACTGGCCGCGCTGATCTCCGCCTCGGCATCTCCGATGTCGCCCCCGTCGTGTCCTGCGGGTCCTTCTCCGCCCGAGCGGTGGTGGGAGAGCACCTGCCGATCACGGCCACCGTGTTCCGCGAAGGCCATGACGCCGTCGCGGCGAACGTCGTGTGGACCGCACCCGGTGGGGACGACTCGACCGGTCCGTTCGTGCGCATGGCGAAGCTCCCCCCGGAGCCCGACCGCTGGATCGCCACCGTGGTGCCCGACCGCGAGGGGCGCTGGAGCTTCTGCGTCGAGGCGTGGAGCGACCCGCTGGCCACCTGGCGGCACGCCGTCGAGGTGAAGGTCGAGGCCGGCCAGGGGGCCGAGGATCTCGCCAACGACCTCGAGGAGGGCGCGCGGTTGCTCGACCGGGTCGCGGCCGATGCCGGCGACGACTTCCGGGACCGGGTCGCCGCCGCGGCCGCCGCGCTGCGCGACACCTCGCAGGAGCTGACCGTCCGGATCGCGCCCGCCCTGGCCGCGGGCCTGCAGCGCTACCTGCACGAGCACCCGGTGCGCGAGCTGGTCACCCGCTCGCCCCGCTACGAGGTGTGGGTCGACCGGCGGGAGGCGCTCTACGGCTCCTGGTACGAGTTCTTCCCGAGGTCGGAGGGCCCGGTCGTCGGGGGCAAGCCCACCCACGGCACGTTCGCGAACGCCCAGGACCGCCTGCCGGCCGTCGCGGAGATGGGCTTCGACGTCGTCTACCTGCCGCCGATCCACCCGATCGGCACGGTGAACCGCAAGGGGCCGAACTCCAAGGAGTTCCCCGGCGGGAACCCGCACGAGATCGGTCCGGACGACGTCGGCTCCCCGTGGGCCATCGGCAGCGCCGAGGGCGGCCACGACGCCGTCCACCCGCAGCTGGGCACCATGGACGACTTCACGGCCTTCGTCACCCGGACCCGCGAGCTGGGCATGGAGGTGGCGCTGGACTTCGCGCTGCAGGCCGCGCCGGACCACCCGTGGGTCGAGGCCCACCCGGAGTGGTTCACCACCAAGCCCGACGGCACGATCGCCTACGCGGAGAACCCGCCCAAGAAGTACCAGGACATCTACCCGATCAACTTCGACAACGACCCCGAGGGCATCTACGCCGAGTGCCTGAGGGTGATCCGGGTCTGGATCGACGCGGGCGTGAAGATCTTCCGCGTCGACAACCCGCACACCAAGCCGCTGAACTTCTGGCACTGGCTGATCTGGGAGGTCAAGCGGACCGATCCCGACGTGCTGTTCCTCGCCGAGGCGTTCACCCGGCCGGCGATGATGCACCAGCTGGCCCGCATCGGGTTCACCCAGTCCTACACGTACTTCACCTGGCGGACCGAGCGCGGCGAGCTCGAGGAGTACGGCCGCGAGCTGGCCACCAACTGCCACTACATGCGGCCGAACTTCTTCGTGAACACCCCGGACATCCTCCACGAGTCGCTGCAGTTCGGCGGCCCGCCGATGTTCAAGATCCGCGCCGTGCTGGCGTCGATGATGAGCCCGACCTGGGGCGTCTACTCCGGGTTCGAGCTCTTCGAGCACGTCGCGGTGAAGCCCGGCAGCGAGGAGTACCTCGACAGCGAGAAGTACCGGCTGCGCCCCCGCGACTGGGCGGCCGCCGAGGCATCGGGGCGCAGCCTCGCGCCGTACCTGCGCCGGCTCAACGAGATCCGTCGCGCGCACCCGGCCCTGCAGCAGCTGCGCACGCTGCACTTCCACGCCGTCGACAACCCGAACCTGATCTGCTTCTCCAAGACCGACCCGGGGTCGCAGGACGCGGTGCTCGTCGTGGTGAACCTGTCCAGCCACAACACCCAGATCGGGACGACGTCGCTGGACCTGCCCGTCCTCGGCCTGGACTGGCACGAGCGGTTCGGCGTCACCGACGAGCTCAGCGGCGCCTCCTACGACTGGGGTCAGTTCAACTACCTGGAGCTGGACCCCTACCGGGAGCCGGCCCACGTCTTCGCGGTCACCCTCCCCCGGCAGGCGCACTTCCCGCCGCCGGTCACCTGACCCTCCCCTCCTGATCGCCCGCGAACCGAACGAGGTCTGTCCCCGCCGATGACCGTTCCCGTCCCCGACTTCCCCGACAGCCGCTCCGCACTGCCGCCGCCCGGCACTGATCCGGAGTGGTTCAAGCGCGCGGTCTTCTACGAGGTCCTGGTGCGCGGCTTCGCCGACAGCAACGCCGACGGCGTCGGCGACATCCGCGGCATGATCGACAAGCTGGACTACCTGCAGTGGCTCGGCGTCGACTGCCTGTGGCTGCCGCCGTTCTTCGCCTCTCCGCTGCGCGACGGTGGGTACGACGTCAGCGACTACACCGCCGTCCTGCCGGAGTTCGGGGACATCGAGGACTTCCGCGAGTTCCTCACCGAGGCCCACGCGCGCGGGATGCGCGTGATCATCGACTTCGTCATGAACCACACGTCGGACCAGCACCCCTGGTTCCAGGCCAGCCGCAGTGACCCCGAGGGCGACTACGGCGACTTCTACGTCTGGGCCGACGACGACACCGGCTACGCCGACGCCCGGATCATCTTCGTCGACACCGAGAGCTCGAACTGGACGTTCGACCCGGTGCGCAGGCAGTACTTCTGGCACCGCTTCTTCAGCCACCAGCCGGACCTCAACTTCGAGAACCCGAAGGTGCAGGAGGCGATCATCGACGCCCTGCGCTTCTGGCTGGACCTGGGAATCGACGGCTTCCGGCTCGACGCCGTGCCCTACCTCTTCGAGGAGGAGGGCACCAACTGCGAGAACCTGCCGAAGACGCACGAGTTCCTCAAGCAGGTGCGGAAGGTGGTCGACGCCGACTACCCCGACACGGTGCTGCTCTGCGAGGCCAACCAGTGGCCGGCTGACGTCGTCGAGTACTTCGGCGAGAACGGCGACGAATGCCAGATGGCGTTCCACTTCCCGGTGATGCCGCGCCTGTTCATGGCCGTGCGTCGGGAGCAGCGCTTCCCGATCTCGGAGATCATGGCGCAGACGCCGGACATCCCCGACAACTGCACCTGGGGGGTCTTCCTCCGCAACCACGACGAGCTGACGCTCGAGATGGTCACCGACGAAGAGCGCGACTACATGTGGGACGAGTACGCCAAGGACCCCCGCATGAAGGCCAACATCGGCATCCGCCGGCGGCTGGCCCCGCTGCTGGACAACGACACCAACACCCTCGAGTTGTTCAACGCCCTGCTGCTGTCGCTGCCGGGTTCGCCGGTCCTCTACTACGGCGACGAGATCGGCATGGGCGACAACATCTGGCTCGGTGACCGCGACGGCGTCCGCACTCCCATGCAGTGGACGCCCGACCGCAACGGCGGGTTCTCCACCGCGGACCCGCAGCGGATGTACCTGCCGCTGAACCAGGACCCGGTCTACGGCTACCAGGTCACCAACGTCGAGTCGCAGCTGCGCAACAGCAACTCGCTGCTCCAGTGGCTGCGCCGGATGATCCAGGTCCGCAACGAGCACCCCACCTTCGGCCTCGGATCCTTCGAGGAGATCGGTTCGCGCAACCCGACGGTGCTGTCCTTCGTGCGCAGGTTCGGCGACGACGTCGTGCTCTGCGTGAACAACCTGTCCCGGTTCCCGCAGCCGGTGGAGCTGGACCTGCGCCAGTTCGAGGGCTACACGCCCATCGAGCTGACCGGCCGCGTGGAGTTCCCGCAGATCGGCGTCCTGCCGTACATGCTCACCCTCGCCGGGCACGGCTTCTACTGGTTCGAGCTGTCGCGGCCCGCGCCGGAGGCCGTCGTCGACGAGCACGAGGACTGGGAGAGCGCCACCTCCAGCTCGGTCGCCGACGCCCTTCTCGCCGCCGGGCTGGTGGAGGCCGCCGAGGAGACCCCCGGCGACAACGCTCCGGACAACCGCGCCCCCGACTCGGGAGACGACCGATGAAGGCCCTCACCGACCTGTTCCGCGACTGGATGCCGCACCAGCGGTGGTTCGGTGGCAAGGGGCGCGAGTGGGCCGAGGTGAGCGAGAACGGCTTCTTCCTCGACCGCGGCAACCCGGTGCTGTCGGTGCACCGCGTCCGGGTGACCTACGCCGACGGCGCACGGGAGACCTACCTCGTGCCGCTGTCGTGGCGCGACCACCCCGCCGAGGAGCTGGAGTCGGCGTTCGTCGGCGCGATCGCCAACGACGGCAAGGAGACCTACGCCTACGACGCGATGCGCGACCGGGACGCGACGCCGTCGTGGCTCATCCACCTGGTCAACGCCTCCACCGTCGGCCCGATGCACTTCCACCCGGCCGGGGTCGCCTACATCCCCGAGGGGCTGCCCGGCGACATCGTCTCCGGCGAGCAGAGCAACACGTCGCTGATCTACGGCCAGGAGGCCATCCTCAAGCTGTTCCGCCGGCTGGAACCGGGCCTCAATCCCGATGTCGAGGTCCACGCCGCCCTCCGCAGCACGGAGAACGAGCACATCGCCCCGCTGCTCGGGCACATCGAGATCGATGAGGACGACGACCCGTCGACCCCGCCCGCGACCGTCGCGATGCTGCAGACCTTCGTGCCCAACGCCAGCGACGGCTGGCGCCTGGCCACCGCCAGCGTCCGGGACCTCTACGCCGAGGGCGACCTGCACGCCGACGAGGTCGGGGGCGACTTCGCCGGCGAGAGCGAGCGCCTGGGCGCGGCCACCGCGTCGGTGCACGCCGACATGGCGGCGGTGCTGCCCACCGAGCCGGCCGACGACGAGTGGTACGGCGCCGTCGCCGCCCAGATGAACGACCGGCTGACGGCGGCGATCGAGGTCGTGCCGCAACTGGCCGAGCACGCCGAGCGGATCCGGGCCCTCTATTCCGCGGTGGCCGAGAGCCGCGAGCCCGTCGTCCGCCAGCGGGTCCACGGGGACCTGCACCTGGGCCAGGTGCTGCGCACCGCGACCGGCTGGATCGTGCTGGACTTCGAGGGCGAGCCGGCCCGGCCGCTGGCCTCCCGCCGCGAGCTCGACAGCCCCCTGCGCGACGTCGCCGGCATGCTCCGCAGCTTCGACTACGCGGCCCGGCACATGCTGGTCGAGCAGCCCGACGACACCCAGCGCGCCTACCGGGCGCAGGAGTGGGCGGCCCGCAACCGGGCGGCGTACTGCACTGGCTACTCCACCGCGAGCGGACTGGACCCGTGCGGCGAATCACCACTCCTTCGGGCGTTCGAGGCGGACAAGTGCGTTTACGAGTGCGTCTACGAGGCACGGAACCGTCCGCACTGGCTGATGATCCCGCTGAACTCGCTGAGCCGACTGACCAGCCACGAGTGATGCGCCCGCCGCACGAGACCCGAGCACCCCAGAGGACGGCGAGACTATGACGACCGACCGAGGAAGCAACCCGGACAGCGGAGGCGTGGCCGACAAGGACGACCTCCAGCGTGCCGTCGAGGAGCGCGTCGCCGCGGTCGATGCGGCCGCCGGCAGCGAGCCGATCGTGAACGCCCCCGAGCCGGTGCAGGCGGAGGAGCCGGCGGCCACGGCGTCGCCGACCGAGCGCGTGACACCGGAGAAGAGCACCGCGGACAACAGCGCGACGGCCAATCCCGTGGTCGCACCCGCCCCGGTCGCAGAGCCGGGTGACGCCGCCGCCGCGCCGGCGCCGCAGCCGGGCCCGCCCAGCCCCGACCCCGCGGAGCCGAACACGCCCCAGGTGACCGACGAGGGGAACGCATGACCAGCGACGAGCGGGGCGCGCGCCCCGTGTCCGACAAGGACGACCTGCAGCGCGCCGTCGAGGAGAAGGTCGAGGCGGCAGACGCCGTTGCTGGCAGCGAACCGGTCGTGAACGCTCCACCCGCCGAGAAGGCCGCCAAGCGGACGACGAAGAAGGCCGCACCCGCGAAGAAGGCGCCCGCGAAGGCCCCCGCCAAGAAGGCGCCGGCGAAGAAGGCACCCGCCAAGCGCGCGGCGTCGAAGGCGACCCCCGAGCCGGGCTCCGACGCGGGAGCCATCACCCCCCCGGTGGTGGCGCCGGCGCCCGTCGCCGAGCCTGGCGTCGGCACCGGGACGCCGGCCGAGCAGCCGGTGGCCCCCTCCCCCGACCCGGCCGAGCCGAGCACCCCGCAGGCGCCGGGCGGGACGGCGGACCGCGCGGCCGCGCCGTCCGCGGCCCTGGAGACCAGCACCCCGCCGGACCTGCAGAACGCCGAGCCCGGCCACTCCTCCCCCTCGGCAGAGGTGCGCGAGATCAGCGACGACGACCTGCGGGCGGTCGTCGAGGGCTGGGCGCACGACCCGCACGGGGTCCTGGGCACCCATCGGACCGGGGACGGCTGGGTGGTCCGCACGCTGCGACCCGATGCCGTCTCGGTCGCCGTCCTGGACGAGGACGGCTCCCGCTACGAGGCGCGGCAGCTCCACGGCGGCGGCATCCACGAGGCGCGCCTCCCGCAGCAGCCCGGCGACTACCGCATCGAGGTCGTGTACGGCGACGGCGAGGGCGGGCAGAACACCTACACCGTCGACGACCCCTACCGCTGGATGCCCACCCTCGGGGAGATCGACCAGCACCTCATCCGTGAGGGCCGGCACGAGCGGCTCTGGGAGGTTCTCGGCGCCCACGTCCGGCGCTACGACACCCCGCGCGGCACCGTCGAGGGCGTCTCGTTCGCGGTGTGGGCACCCAGCGCCCGCGGCGTGAAGGTCACCGGCGACTTCGACTACTGGGAGGCGCGCGCCTACCCGCTGCGCTCCCTGGGCTCTTCCGGCGTCTGGGAGATCTTCATCCCCGGCGTCCAGGCCGGCAGCCGCTACCGCTTCCACATCCTGGGTGCCGACGGCACCTGGCGGCAGAAGTCCGACCCGATGGCCTTCGCCACCGAGGTCCCGCCGCTGAACGCCTCGGTGGTCACCGAGTCCGCCTACGAGTGGAACGACGACGCCTGGCTGGCCGAGCGGGCGGCCGCCGGCTGGCACGAGCGGCCGATGAGCGTCTACGAGGTGCACGTCGGCTCGTGGCGCCAGGGGCTCTCCTACCGCGAGCTGGCCGACGAGCTCATCGACTACGTGGTGGCGGCGGGGTTCACCCACATCGAGTTCATGCCGCTGGCCGAGCATCCCTTCGGCGGCTCGTGGGGTTACCAGGTCACCTCCTACTACGCGCCCACGTCGCGCTACGGCAGCCCCGACGACCTGCGCTACCTGATCGACCGCGCCCACCAGGCCGGCATCGGGGTCATCGTCGACTGGGTTCCCGCCCACTTCCCCAAGGACGACTGGGCGCTCGCCCGCTTCGACGGCACCCCGCTGTACGAGCACGCGGACCCGCGGCGCGGCGAGCAGCTGGACTGGGGCACCTACGTCTTCGACTTCGGCCGTTCCGAGGTGCGCAACTTCCTCGTCGCCAACGCGCTCTTCTGGTGCAAGGAGTTCCACGTCGACGGTGTCCGGGTGGATGCCGTCGCGTCGATGCTCTACCTGGACTACTCGCGGGACGAGTGGCTGCCCAACCAGTACGGCGGCCGCGAGAACCTCGAGGCCGTCGCGTTCCTGCAGGAGATGAACGCCACCGTGTACCGCGAGGTGCCCGGCGTCGTGACCATCGCCGAGGAGTCGACGGCGTGGCCGGGCGTCACCCGGCCGACGCATCTCGGCGGCCTGGGGTTCGGCTTCAAGTGGAACATGGGCTGGATGCACGACTCGCTGGCCTACGTCGAGCGAGCGCCGGTGCACCGCAGCTACCACCACGGCCAGCTGACGTTCTCGATGATGTACGCCTACTCCGAGAACTACGTCCTGCCGATCAGCCACGACGAGGTCGTGTACGGCAAGGGCTCGATGCTGCGGAAGATGCCCGGCGACCGCTGGCAGCAGCTGGCCAACCTGCGCGCCTACCTCGCCTACATGTGGGCCCACCCCGGCAAGCAGCTGCTGTTCATGGGCTCGGAGTTCGCCCAGGACGCCGAGTGGGCGGAGAGCCGCTCGCTGGACTGGTGGCACCTCGACGACCCGGCGCACCGCGGAATCCTGCAGTTGGTGACCGACCTGAACGGCCGCTACAAGGAGTTCGACGCGCTGTGGTCGCTGGACGTCGACCCGGCCGGGTTCCAGTGGATCGACGCCAATGACGCCACCGGCAACGTGCTGTCGTTCCTCCGGTACGGAAAGCCGGCCGACGACGGCGAGAGTCCCGGCGAGGGATCCGCGCTGGCCTGCGTCGTCAACTTCTCGGGTGCCCCGCACCACGGCTACCGGATCGGCCTGCCGCGCGAGGGGCACTGGCGCGAGGTGCTCAACACCGACGCCGAGGGCTACGGCGGCTCCGGGGTGGGCAACCTGGGCGGCGTCGAGGCCGAGCCCGAGCCGTGGCACGGCCAGCCGTACTCGGCCACCGTGGCGGCGCCCCCGCTCGGCACGGTCTGGCTGCTGCACGAAGGCTGAGCCGCTGCACCGCAGGGGCACTCCGGCGCGCCGGAGTGCCCCGCGCGCGCTCTCGACCGGGCATCCTGGGGCGGCTGTCGTACCCGCCGGCCGCCCCGAGCGAGTCCGGCCCACTGACAAGGGGAGCCCGTCGGCGATGATGTCGGTCCTGCGCCGCGCCCTGCCCGCCGCCGTCGTCGTCGGTCTGCTGCTGACCGGCTGCAGCACCGAGGTCGTCCGGGGACAGGCCTCGCCCGGGGCGGGTGAGGCCGTCGACGTCTCCGCCGACGCGTTCCCCATCACCGGGGTCAGTGACGAGCCGATCGACCGGTTCGCGCGCAACGCGCTCGCCGACCTCGAGACGTTCTGGATCGCGGCCTACCCGGAGTACTTCGACGAGGAGTACACGCCGCTGCGGAACGGCTACTTCTCCGTCGACTCCGACGCGATCGACGAGGGCGCCTACCCGGAGACCGGCATCGGCTGCGAGGGGTCGCCCACCACACCGGACTCGGTGGCCGGGAACGCGTTCTACGACCCGGCCTGCGACCTCATCGCCTACGACAGGGCCCTCCTGGAGGAGCTCGCCGGCGACTACGGCCGCTTCCTCGTGCCGGTCGTCATGGCGCACGAGTTCGGCCACGCCATGCAGGGCCGGTTCGGGTTCTCCGAGCGCGGCATCCAGGACGAGACCCAGGCCGACTGCCTGGCCGGCGCGTGGACGGCCTGGGTCGCCGAGGGCGAGGCGCAGCACGTGTCCATCAGGACGCCGGAGCTCGACGACGTCGTCCGGGGGTTCCTGCTCCTGCGGGACGACGTCGGCAGCGACCCCGACGACACCCAGGCGCACGGCTCGTACTTCGACCGGGTGTCGGCCTTCTACGAGGGCTTCGACGGCGGGCTGGAGCCGTGCAGGGACGACTTCGGCGCCGACCGGCTGTTCACCGCGGCCGCGTTCGCCAACGACGTCGACTACCTCAGTCAGGGCAACGCCGCGTTCGAGGACCTGGTGGCGATCGTGGACGTCACCCTGCCGGACTTCTGGGGCGAGGTCTTCCCGGCCGCTTTCGGGAGCGACTTCGAGCCGCCGACGGTCGAGGGCTTCCAGGGCACCGCCCCTGCCTGCGAGGGACTGGAGGACCGCGACCTGGGCTACTGCTCCGAGGACAACACCGTCTACGTCGACGAGACCGACCTCGCCACCCCCGCCTACGACGAAATCGGCGACTTCGCCCTGGCGACGGCGATCTCGCTGCCGTACTCGCTGGCCGTCCGCGACCAGGCGGGGCTCTCCACCGACGACGGGGCGGCTACCCGCTCGGCCGTCTGCCTGACCGGCTGGTACCAGGCCCAGTGGTACAACAACGCATTCACCGACGTCCTCCCCGATGCCGCCATCAGCCCCGGGGACATCGACGAGGCCGTGCAGTTCCTGCTGACCTACGGTGTGGACGACCGGGTCTTCCCGAACGTCGACGCCTCGGGCTTCGAGCTCGTGGGCGCCTTCCGCACCGGGTTCCTCGAGGGCGGCGACGCCTGCGAGCTCGAGCGCTGAGAAAGCACGGGAGTTCGCGGCGACGCCGGAACGCCGATGCACCCGGCATGGCCCGCCCGCTCCGGCATCGTCCGGTGTCCGCCGCGCTGGCGGTCACGACCGTCGGGTTGACCGGCTGCGCCACAGTGGTCATCGGCCGGCCGGAGGCGCGGCAGCCACCACCACCGGCCGGGACGACGACTTCCGGCGGCAGGGCAACGCGCCGTACCGCGACCTGATCGGCTACGTCGAGCAGGCGCTGCCCGCCTTCTGGCAGCGCGCCTTCGTCGAGGTCTTCGGCGAGTCGTTCGACCCGCCGGCGCTCGAGCCGTTCGTCGGCACCGCGCCGGGCTGCGCGCCCGATGACCGGGACCTCGTGTACTGCGAGGAGGGCAACCTCGTCGGCTACGACGAACGGGACCTGACCCGGGACGTCTACCGGATCGGCGACTACGCGGTGGCCACCGGTATCGCCGTCCCCTATGCCCTGGCCGCACGCAGTCAGCTGGGCCTGGGTTCCGCAGATCCCGACGCCCTGCGTTCCGCGGTCTGCCTCGCGGGCTGGTTCAGCGCGGCGGTCTTCGACCGCGAGGTGCCGGGTGTACAGGCCTCCCCGGGAGACCTCGACGAGAGCGTGCTGTTCCTGCTCGTGTACGGCGTCGAGGACGACGTCCTGGGAGCGGCCGACCTCTCCGCCTTCCAGCTGGTCGATCTCTTCCGCGCCGGCTTCGTCGAGGGCGTCAGCGCCTGCGACGTGGGCACGTGAGCCGACCGACTGCTAGAACAGGGCAGCCATGAGCTGACGCCGGGCCGCGCCCACCCGCGGGTCCTCGTCACCGACGACCGCGAACAGCTCGACCAGATGGGTGCGTGCCCGGTCGCGGTCCTCGCCGGAGGCGCGCCGGACGACGTCGAGCAGCCGGTCGAAGGCGGCCTCGATGTTGCCCGTGCCCAGCAGGAAGTCCGCGGCCCGGGTCTGCGCGGTGACGTCGTCGGGAGCGGCGTCCGCCGCGGCCAGGGCATCGGGCCCGGCCTCCTCTGCGCGGCGGAAGAGCTGCACCTGCCGCAGCGCCAGGGCCGCCTCCGGGTGCTCCGGTTCGGTGTCGAGGATCGAGCGGTACGCCGCCTCGGCAGCGGCCAGGTCTCCCCGCTCGAGGGCCGCCTCCGCGGCGTCCAGCCGCGGGTCCTCGACGTCGGCCTCGCCGGGTTCGCCCCCGGTCAGCGCACCCCCGGTCGTCGCCTTCACCAGCTCGGTGACGAACTGCCGGGCCTGCTCCTCCGGGATGGCGCCGTTGAACTCCGCGACCAGCTGTCCCTGCCACACCGCCTTGACCGCGGGGATGCCCTGCACCCGCAGACCCTGGGCGAGCGCCGGGTTGGCGTCGACGTCCACCTTGGCCAGCACCCAGGAGCCCCCACCCTCGGCCGCCAGCCGCTCCAGCACCGGGGACAGCTGCTTGCACGGTCCGCACCACTCCGCCCACAGGTCGAGGACGACCGGCACCTGGAAGGAGCGGTCGAGCACCTCCGCCTGGAAGGTGGCCTCGGTGACGTCGACCACCGCCGCACCCGGCGCCCCGCCCGGCACCTCGGCGTCGGGCGGCGGGGCGGCTGCGGCGCGGGCGGCGGCCTCGGAGCGGGCCTTGACGGCGGCGAGGTCGACGGCGCCGGACATGGCGGCCGCCAGCTGTGCCTGCTGGGCCGCAGCCCGTGGGTCGGGACGTCCGGGACGCGTGGGCTGCATGTACCTATTGTCTCCCTACCGGTCGACACCGCGGCCAGGGGCCGTCCCCGACCTGCGCGGAGCCCTTCCGTCGCACAGCCCGGGGAGCCTCCGGCCCCGCCGTGCTGCACGACCCTCGCAGGCGGCTCACGTCCCGTACCGCGACCCAGTGCCGTTCCCGGCTTCTCCGTCGCGGGCCCAGCGAATCCTCGCTAGAACCTTGCGGGTTCGGTGTACTGGCCCCATTCGGCGCGGAGCGCGTCGCAGATCTCGCCCAGGGTCGCCTCGGCGCGGACGGCGTCCAGCATCGCGGGAAGCATGTTCTCCTCCGTGCGCCCGACCTCCACCATCCGCTGCACGGCTGCCCGCGCGGTGTCGTCGTCCCGGGTCTTCCGGCGCCCGGCGAGCTCGGCCTTCTGGTCGAGCTCGACCTGGTGGCTGACGCGGAGGATGTCGAGGGTGTCGTGGGCCTCCACCGACCCGGTCAGGGTGTTGACCCCGACGACCTTCTTGTCGCCCTTCTCCAGCGCCCGCTGGTAGACGAACGCGGCCTCGGCGATCTCGCCGGTGAACCAGCCGTCCTCGATGCCGCGCAGGATGCCCGCCGTCATCGTGCCGTCGGCGCTCATGTCCGTGATGCGAGCGAAGATCTCCTCCGCCTGCCGCTCCATCTCGTCGGTGAGCGCCTCGACGTACCAGGAGCCGCCGAGTGGGTCGGCCACGTTCATCACGCCGGTCTCCTCGGCGATCACCTGCTGGGTGCGCAGCGCGATCTGGGCGGCCTTCGCACTCGGCAGAGCGAGCACCTCGTCGAGGGCGTTGGTGTGCAGTGACTGGGTGCCGCCGAGGATGGCGGCAAGGGCCTCGACCGCCGTCCGGGTGATGTTGTTGTCCGGCTGCTGGGCGGTGAGGCTGACCCCGGCCGTCTGGGTGTGGAACCGCAGTTGCTGGGCCTTCTCCGTCGTCGCGCCGTAGACGTCGCGCAGCCACCGGGCCCAGATGCGGCGAGCCGCGCGGAACTTGGCGATCTCTTCGAAGAAGTCCAGGTGGGAGTCGAAGAAGAACGACAGGCCGGGGGCGAACTGCTCGATGTCGAGGCCGCGGGAGAGCCCGAGTTCCACGTAGGCGAAGCCGTCGGCGAGGGTGAAGGCGAGCTCCTGCGCGGCGGTCGAGCCCGCCTCGCGGATGTGGTAGCCGGACACCGAGATCGGCTTGTAGGCCGGGATGTGCTCGGCGCAGTACTCCATGAGGTCGCCGATCAGGCGCAGGTGCGGCTCGGGCGCGAACAGCCACTCCTTCTGCGCGATGTACTCCTTGAAGATGTCGGTCTGCAGCGTGCCGTTGAGCTTCCCGATGTCGGCACCCTGGCGCTCGGCGGCCACCAGGTACATGCAGAACACCGGGACGGCGGGGCCGCTGATCGTCATCGACGTCGTCGTGGCCTCGAGGTCGATGCCGTCGAAGAGGACGTCCATGTCGGCGGCGGTGTCGATCGCGACGCCGCAGTGCCCGACCTCGCCGAGCGCGCGCGGGTCGTCGGAGTCGCGGCCCATGAGCGTGGGCATGTCGAAGGCGACCGACAGCCCTCCCCCGCCCTCGGCCAGGATCATCTTGTAGCGCTCGTTGGTCTGCTTCGCGTTCCCGAAGCCCGCGAACTGCCGGATGGTCCAGGCCCGGCCGCGGTAGCCGGTGGCGTGCAGACCCCGGGTGAAGGGGAACTCACCCGGATAGCCGATCCGCTCGAAGTTCTCGACGGCGGACTCGTCGGCGGGCCCGTAGACCGGGTCGACCTCGACGCCGGAGAGCGTCGTGAAGTCGGCGTCGCGGACCTTGCCGCCTGCCAGCGCCGCGTCGTACCGCTGCTGCCACCGCTGCCGAGCGTCCTGTCCCATGGTCCGATAGTAGGACGTCCAACTATCCGGCGTCGATCAATCGGCCGGGCCGGCTGCACCTGCCACGTCGCCGGCACCGAGCCGCACCCGCTTGAGGATGTCGAAGAGCGCCGCCCGCTCGTCCTCGGGCACGTCGGCGAGGCCGAAGTCCAGGTCGGTGAGCGCCGCCGTCGCCGTCGTCACCACCTGCCGGCCGCCGTCGGTGATGCAGGCGAGCACGCCCCGGCCGTCGTCCGGGTTCGGCCGACGCACGACGTACCCCGCGGCGACGAGCCGGTCGATCGCGTTCGTGACGCTGGTCGGGTGCACCATCAGCCGGCTGCCGATCACCTTGAGCGGCAGGTTCCCCGTGCGGCTGAACGTGAGCAGCACGAGCACCTCGTAGCGGGCGAAGGTCAGCGCGTGCGGCCTGAGCGCGTCGTCGAACCGGGCCAGCAGGATCTGCTGCACCCGGAAGATGCTCGTCGCGGCGCGCATCGAGGAGGCGGGGCCGAAGTGCTTCTCCCAGGTCTCGCCGGCCCGCTCGATGGGGTCGAAGGGCAGCCCCAGCGGTCGGACCATGCATCGAACGCTACCGGTGCCGGCGCTGCGCCTGTTGCACTGCGGGTTGCCGCCGATATGCGCATGACGGCGGTTGTCAGCGCGGCAGAACCGCCGCCGTGCGTCCGAGCGCGATCCAGGCTGTGGACAGCCCCCGCGGTGTTCTCGCTGGACGCGGCAGGGTGCCGGGGTGACTCGAACTCCCGTCCGACCGGCACAGCTGCGTGCGGCGGCTGTTCCCCGACGTGTACGCCTGCACATCGCTGCCCGTCACCCACCGGCGGCGTGCCCGTGCTGCCGCGGTCCTACTGCTGCCGGGGGCCGTCCTCCGCGGGCGCAGGGCGGCGGTGATGTGGGGAGTCGACCTGGCGGAACGCAACGCGACGACCCCGTCGAGTGCACCCTGGCCGCCGGCCGGCGAGCCGGCGCGGTACGCGGTCTCCAAGTGACCCCCCGCCACCTTGCCGAGGAGGACGTCGTGCGGCGGGACGGCGTCCTCGTCACCACCCCGCTGCGGACGGCGTTGGACCTCGCCCGCATCGAGCCCCCGGACGAGGCGGTGGTGTGCCTGGACCAGTTCCTGCGCTCGCGCCTGGTCACGCCGGCGGACCCGCGGGCGGCGGCCACGGCGACCACCGGCCCGGGCTGTCGAGCGATCCGTCTGGCGGCCGCACGTGCCGACGGGCTCGCCCAGTCGCCTCAGCAGACCCGGCTGCGATTGATGCTGCACCGCGGCCTCCCTGCAGGGGCCCG
This sequence comes from Blastococcus colisei, assembly GCF_006717095.1. NCBI lineage: Bacteria > Bacillati > Actinomycetota > Actinomycetes > Geodermatophilales > Geodermatophilaceae > Blastococcus > Blastococcus colisei. The sequence continues at coordinate 1,165,115 of NZ_VFQE01000001.1, read as the reverse complement.
CCGCGAGCTTGCGAGTGGTGGGGGCAGGGAGGTCCTTTCATTCGGCTGGCCCGAGCGCAAGGTCGCCGTGGAGTACGAAAGCGTCTGGCACGGCGAAGCGCAGCAGGTCGGCAAGGACAGACGGCGGCTGAACCGGCCCACCGCGGCCGGGTGGACGGTGATCTTCGCGACCGCCGCGGATCTGCGCGATCCCGTCGCCCTGGTCGCCCGTATCGCGGCGGCGCTGAACGCGCCGCGATACGCCTGAACGCGGTTGTGCGGCCGGGATGACCGCATCCATGCGCAGATCGGCGAGAAGGACGCGCGAAGTCAGCGGAGGGCGGGGCGCAGTGGCGGGACCTCCCGGACGCCGAAGACCTCGCGCAGGGCCACCTGCGCGGCGTTGTCGCCGCACGCGCCGTGGACCGCCGGCCCGGGCGGGGTGGCGGCCGAGGCGAGGTAGACGCCCGTCACCGGGGTCTTGTAGGTGTTCCAGCGCGGCACCGGCCGGGCCAGCATCTGGCGCAGCGTCGCCTGTCCGTTCGAGATGTCCCCGCCGAGGTAGCTGGGATTCCACTGCTCCATGGCGACGGCGTTCTTCGTGTACCGCTCGACGACGGTGTCGCGGAATCCCGGTGCGAACCGCTCGATCTGGTTCTCGATGGCCTCGGTCATGTCGACGTCGGCCCCGTGCGGTACGTGCACGTAGGCCCAGAAGATGTGCCCGCCCTCCGGTGCGCGGGTGGGGTCGGGCACCGTCGGCTGCACCGCCAGCACGTAGGGCCTGTCGGTCAGCTGTCCCTGGTTGGGTGCCCGCTCACCGGCGATCGTCTCGTCCAGGTCGCCCGCGACGTGGATGGTCCCGGCCCGCCGGACATCGGGGTTCGTCCACGGCACCGGCTCGGACAGGATCCAGTCGATCTTGAAGACACCCGCGCCGTGCCGGTAGCGGGACACCCATCGGCGGTAGCCCTCGTGCACCCGGTCGCCGGCCATCCCGACGAAGGCCTCGGGCGTGGTGTTCAGCAGCACCGCGGGAACGCCGTCGAACTCGCGCAGGTCGGTGACGTGGTGACCGGTCACCACCTCGCTGCCCTGCTCCTCGAGTGCGGCGACCATCGCGTCGGCGAGCTTCTGCGAACCGCCCTCGATGAGCGGCCAGCCGACGTGGTGCGACAGCATCGTCAGGAGCATGCCGAGCGCGGAGGTCAGCGGCTGGCTCAGGTCGAGCATGCCGTGCGCGGCGGCGCCGCCGAGGAGTGCCTTCGCCTCCTCGGTGTCGAAGTACCGGTTCGCCAGCCAGCGCACGTTGGGTAGGCCGTTGAGCCCGAACTGGGCGATCTGCGGCACGCTGCGCGTGGGCAGCCGGCGCAGCCGGCTGGTCAGGAAGAAGTCGACGACATCGGTGCCGTGCTCGACCAGCGGCCCGAACAGCCGCCGGTAGGCCGCCCCGTCCTCGCCCAGTCCTGCGGTGGTCTGCTCGAGCGAGCGGTAGGACAGCGCCGCCCGTCCACCATGGAGCGGATGCGCGAAGTTGATCTCCGGCTGTGCCAGCCGCACACCGCGGCTCTCGGGGTCGAACTCGCGGAAGAACGGAGCGGCCGCCGCCATCGGCTGCACGATCGAGCAGACGTCGTGGTGGTACCCGGGACGCATCAGCTCCTCGGTGCGCATCCCGCCACCGGGACGCTCGGCCGCCTCGACGACCTGGACGCGGAGCCCGGCCGCGGACAACCGGAGTGCGGCCGCCAGACCGTTCGGTCCCGCTCCGACCACCACGGCATCTGCCTTGCCGTTCATCGCCGTAGCCCGTTCATCGGTCCATCCTCACGGGCCGACGTGGGGGGCGCAGGTCAGAGTTGGTCGAGCAGCTCGTCCGCCGCCCGGAAGGGGTCGGACTTCCCCGCCACGACCCGGTCGGCCAGCGTGCCCAGCGCCGCCGAGCCGTGCACGTCGCCCATCCGCTCGCGCAGGGAGGCCAGCGCGATCGCCTCGATCTCCCGCGCCGCCCGCTCGCTGCGCCGCCGGTGCGCCTCGCCCGAGGACTCCAGCCACTGGCGGTGCGCCTCGATCTTCTCGAGCACCTGGTCCATGCCGTTGTCGGTGTCCCGGCTGGCCACCGTCTTCACGATGGGCGGCCGCCAGTGGCCGGCCTCGGAGTGCCGGCCACCCAGGGACAGCATGTAGCGGAGATCGCGGACGGTGGTGTCGGCGCCGTCCCGGTCGGCCTTGTTGACGACGAAGACGTCGGCCACCTCGAGGATCCCGGCCTTCGCCGCCTGGATCCCGTCGCCCATCCCGGGGGCGACCAGCACGAGCGTGGTGTCGGCCAGCGAGGCGATCTCCAGCTCGGACTGCCCCACGCCGACGGTCTCGACGAGCACGACGTCGCAGCCGGCGGCGTCGAGCACGCGCAGTGCCTGCGGGGTGGCCCAGGAGAGCCCGCCGAGGTGCCCGCGCGAGGCCATCGAGCGGATGTAGACCCCGCTGTCGCCGGCGTGGTCCTGCATCCGGACGCGGTCACCCAGCAGGGCACCGCCGGAGAAGGGGGACGACGGGTCGACGGCGAGCACGCCGACGCGCTTGCCGACGGCGCGCAGCGCCCGCACCAGGGCGGTCGTGGTCGTCGACTTGCCGACGCCCGGGGAGCCGGTCAGCCCCAGGACCTGGGCCCGGCCGGTGTGCGGGGCCAGCGCAGCGGCGACCTCGCGCAGGGCGGGGCTGGCGTCCTCGACGAGGGAGATCAGCCGGGCCACCGAACGGGCGTCCCCCTCGCGGGCACGCTCGACCAAGGTGGGGACGTCGGCTGCACGCCGGGAGCGGCGGGTGAGCGATTGCCCCGTCGTGGCGTCGGGGGCGTCCGTCTGGACGGCGAGTCCTTCCGGACTCACGTGACTGCCCTGCTGGCGCTCGTCAGCCACGTGCGCTGAACTGCTCCGTCTCCGGTCGAGCTCGCTCAACTCTTGGCGGGCACGTGCAGGATCAGGGCGTCGCCCTGACCGCCACCGCCGCACAGCGCCGCGGCCCCCACGCCGCCGCCACGGCGCCGCAGCTCGAGCGCCAGGTCGAGCACGATACGGGCGCCGCTCATGCCGACCGGATGGCCGAGGGCGATGGCGCCACCGTTGGGGTTGACCTTCTCGGGGTCGATGCCCAGCTCGCGGGTGGACACGATGCCCACGGCGGCGAAGGCCTCGTTGAGCTCGACCAGGTCGAGATCCGCAGGATCGATGCCCTCGCGCGCGCAGGCCTTCTGGATGGCCCGCGACGGCTGGCTCTGCAGGGTGGCGTCCGGGCCGGCGACGACCCCGTGGGCGCCGATCTCGGCGATCGGGGTGATGCCCAGCTCGGCCGCCTTCTCGGCGCTCATCACCACGACCGCGCAGGCGCCGTCGGAGATCTGCGACGCGGTGCCGGCGGTGATCGTCCCGTCCTTGGCGAAGGCCGGCTTGAGCTTCGACAGGCTCTCGGCGGTCGTGTCGGGGCGGATGCCCTCGTCCTCGCGGAACTCGATCGGGTCGCCCTTGCGCTGCGGGATGAGCACCGGGGTGATCTCCTCGTCGAAGATCCCGTCCTTGGCCGCCCGCGCGGCCTTCTGGTGGCTCGCCGCGGCGAATTCGTCCTGCTCCTCGCGGGTCAGGTCGTACCGCGAGTTGGCCTGCTCGGTGAGCACACCCATCGCCACCTGGTCGAAGGTGTCGGAGAGGCCGTCGTGCGCCATCGAGTCGACGAGCGTGGTGTCGCCGTACTTGGTGCCCGAGCGCGAGTTGGCGAGCAGGTGCGGGGCCTGGGTCATCGACTCCATGCCACCGGCGACGACGACGTCGAACTCGCCGGCGCGGATCAGCTGGTCGGCCAGCGCGATCGCATCGAGGCCGGAGAGGCACACCTTGTTCAGCGTGAACGACGGCACCGACATCGGGATGCCGCCGGCGACCGCAGCCGGGCGGGCCGGGTTCTGGCCGGCGCCGGCCTGGATGACCTGACCCATGATCACGTAGTCGACCTGGTCGCCGGAGATGCCGGCCCGCTCCAGGGCCGCCTTGATCGCGACGCCACCGAGGTCGGCTGCGGAGAAGTCCTTGAGCGAGCCGAGCAGCCGGCCCATCGGGGTGCGGGCGCCGCTGACGATGACCGAGCGGGCTCTGTTGTTCTCGCTCACAGGGGGACCTCCAGTGCCGGGCCGCCGACGCCGGCGACCGTGTCTACAGGGCAGAACGCGCGGACGCGCGGGTCGGACTGCCCCTCAGGATAGGACTGTGCTGAATCGCTGGGTGCAACGAGCGACGGCCCGCCGGATGCCGGTCACCCGGCCGTGAAGCCTGCCACATCGGTGTGACGTCTCAGACGTCTTGGCGGCAAGATGCCCGGGTGACCAACCAGACGCGTGCCGGGCTGCCCGGCGAGCTGTTCACCACCATCGACCACGTCGGCATCGCGGTGCCCGACCTCGACGAGGCGATCGCGTTCTACGCGCAGGCCTTCGGCGTCCGGTCGGTGCACGAGGAGACCAACGAGGAGCAGGGCGTCCGCGAGGCCATGCTCGCCGTCGGCGACGGCGACACCCGCATCCAGCTGCTGGCGCCGTTGACCCCTGAGTCGACCATCGCGAAGTTCATCGGCCGCAGCGGGCCCGGTCTGCAGCAGCTCGCCTTCCGGGTCGACGACGTCGAGGCGGTCAGCGCGACCCTGCGCGAGCGCGGCCTGCGCCTGCTCTACGACGTCCCCAAGCGTGGCACCGCCGACAGCCGGGTCAACTTCGTCCACCCGAAGGACGCCGGCGGCGTGCTCGTGGAGCTCGTGCAGCCGGCGGACCACCCGACCCGCTGACCCGACTCGACCATCCGGTTACCCATCGGTAACATCGCGCCACCCGTACCGCCCGTACCGCCTCCGAGCCGGCCGACGATGGCCACAGATGACCCAGGAGTTCGCGTGAACGAGATCAGGGACGCCATCCTCAGCGACCAGCTGGACGCCGTGGGTGGCCTGGCAGTACCCGAGTCCTACCGCGCGGTGCTGGTGCGCAAGGACGAGCAGGACATGTTCGAGGGCCTCACCACCAAGGAGAAGGACCCGCGCAAGTCCCTGCACGTGGAGGAGGTCCCCACACCGGAGCTCGGCCCGGGCGAGGCGATCGTCGCCGTCATGGCGTCCTCGGTGAACTACAACACCGTCTGGACGTCGATCTTCGAGCCGGTCTCGACCTTCGGCTTCCTGGAGCGGTACGGCCGCGTCTCCGAGCTGACCAAGAAGCACGACCTGCCCTACCACGTGGTGGGCTCCGACCTCGCCGGCGTCGTCCTCAAGGTCGGCCCGGGGGTGAACAAGTGGAAGCCCGGTGACGAGGTCGTCGCGCACTGCCTGTCGGTCGAGCTGGAGGACCCGGCCGGCCACGACGACACGATGATGGACCCGCAGCAGCGGATCTGGGGCTTCGAGACCAACTTCGGCGGCCTGGCCGAGCTGGCCCTGGTCAAGAGCAACCAGCTGATGCCCAAGCCCGGCCACCTCTCCTGGGAGGAGGCCGCCGCCCCCGGGCTGGTCAACTCCACCGCCTACCGCCAGCTGGTCAGCCGCAACGGCGCAAACATGAAGCAGGGCGACACCGTCCTGATCTGGGGCGCCTCCGGCGGCCTGGGCTCCTACGCCACCCAGATGGCCCTCAACGGCGGCGCCATCCCGGTCTGCGTCGTGAGCAGCCCGGAGAAGGCCGAGATCGTCCGGCGGATGGGCGCCGAGCTGGTCATCGACCGCTCCGCCGAGCAGTACGCGTTCTGGAAGGACGAGAACACCCAGGATCCCAAGGAGTGGCAGCGCCTCGGGAAGAAGATCCGGGAGCTCACCGGCGGCGAGGACGTCGACATCGTCTTCGAGCACCCCGGCCGGGAGACCTTCGGCGCCAGCGTCTACGTGGCCAAGAAGGGCGGGACGATCGTCACCTGCGCCTCGACCACCGGCTACATGCACTCCTACGACAACCGCTACCTCTGGATGAACCTGAAGAAGATCCTCAGCTCCCACTTCGCCAACTACAAGGAGGCGTGGGAGGCCAACCGGCTCATCGACAAGGGCCTCATCCACCCGACCCTGTCCAAGGTCTACCCGATGGAGGAGGTCGGCCAGGCCGCCCTCGACGTCCACCGCAACGCCCACCAGGGCAAGGTCGGCGTGCTGACCCTGGCTCCCGAGGAAGGGCTCGGCGTCCGGAACGCCGAGAAGCGCGAGCAGCACCTCGAGGCGATCAACCGCTTCCGTGGAGTCTGAACCCACCCACCCCTGACGGCACCCTGCGCCACGCCCCGGTCCGCAGCCGGGGCGTGGCGCAGGGGACAGCCGGGACTGCTGGTACCGGCGACTCCCCCCGACACGCTGACAGTGCCTCCGCGCGTCTGCGAGGATGGGAGACATGAACGATCCCCGCCGCGATCTGCTGCCGATCCACGAGGCTCAGCACTCGTTCGACGTGGTCCTGCGGGGGTACGACCGCAGCCAGGTGGCCGACACGATCGAGCGTCTCGAGGCCGACTTCCGGGTCGCCCTCGCCGACCGCGACGCCGCAGTCAGCCGCTCGGCCGACCTCGCGGGCCAGCTGTCCGCCCTCCACGGCGAGATCGAGTCGCTGCGCCGCAAGGCCGCGACGGCGTCGGCCCCCACGTTCGAGAACATCAGCGAGCGCATCCAGCACATGCTGCAGCTCGCCGAGGAGGAGGCCGGCGAGATCCGCCGCGCCGCCGAGCTCGACGCCCAGGCCGTCCGCGAGCAGACCGCCGCCGAGGAGCGCGCACTGCTCGAGCGGCACGCCGCCGGGCAGGCCGAGGTCGAGCGGATGCTCACCGAGGCCCACCAGCAGGCCGAGCAGATCGCGCAGAAGGCGCAGCAGCGCGCCGACGAACTCGTCGCCAAGGCCCAGGAGCGGGTGGCCCGCCTCGACGCCGAGTCGCAGGCCCGCCGGGCGAAGGTCGAGGAGGACTTCGACATCGCGCAGCGCGCGCGCCGTGCCGAGGCCGCCGCGGCGGAGGAGGAGCGCGAGCGCGTCTCCACCCAGGCCGCCCGTCAGCGCATCGCCACGGCCGAGCAGCATGCGGCGCAGCTCATCGCCGAGGCGGAGGCCAAGGCCGAAGCGATCCGCGACGTCCGGGACGAGCTCACCAACCGGCTCCTGCAGGCCCGTCAGCTGCTCAGCAGCCTTCCGGACCTCGGCGACCGTCCGCGGCAGTCGTCCCCTCAGCCGCAGCAGCAGGCACAGCCCCAGCAGGCGCCCCCCCGGCACGCACCCGCGGACGCGCAGCCGTCCTCACCCGCGGCCGGCCAGACTCCGGCCACCACGTCGAGCGGCACGTCGCAGGCTGCTCCCGCCGGGGAGACCGAGCGCCGTCCGTCGCCCACTCCGCAGACCGGTGCGACAGCACCGGTCACGGCGCCGGCCCCGGCCATGGCATCCCCCACCGCTTCCCGCGGCGAGGGCGAGGCGGCTGCGGCCCGTCAGCCCACCCGTCCGGAGCCGACGACCCGCCAGCTCCCCATGCCCCCGCGGCCCGGCGCCACACAGGCTCCGGTCCAGGGCCCGCCGACCCAGGCCATCGACCAGCCGGCGGTTCGAGCGGAGAACGCCGACACCGCCGTCCAGCCGGTCTCCCACGGCCGGCTCTGACGCCGGTGGCGTACCACCCGCGGTAGCGAGCCACCGCACCACTGTTCGCGGGACAGCGGCATCCTGGGGGCACAGCCGTCCACGGACGCCGGGGAGGAGGTGCGGTGCCGACCCGCCGTGCACGGCACCGTCCCCGGCACCGCGCCGGGGGTCCGCTCGGCGCAGCACTCGGCAGCCGACGCGGACGGCTCGTCTTCGTGGTGGCGCTCGCCGTGATGCTGGCAGCGGCGGCGGCCGGCCTGCTGGTGGGGCTGGAGCAGGGGGACCGGTCCGACGCCCAGGGCAGCCGACCGACCGGGAGCGCGGCCACCATGACCGCGGGGACGAGGACCGCCCCTGACAGCGCCCCGGTGGCCGGCACCGCCGCGCAGGCTCCCGCTGCGGCTGCCCTCCTGGACTGGGCCGACCGCGAGCTGCCTCCTGGCACACAGCTGCGAGCCGAGGGCGACGTGCGCGACGACCTGATCGTCGCCGGAGCGCCCGACGACCTGGTGGCGACCGACCGGCCCACCGGCCCGGACGACCTCGTCCTCACGGTGACCGACGGCTCCGCAGCGCCCGGTGGCCGGGTGGTCGCCCGCTTCGACGGCCTCGTCCTGGTCGACCCCTCCCCCGGCATCCCGACGGCAGACCACCTCGACCGGCGGCGGACGCTGGCCGAGGCGGTGCTGGCCAACCCCACGACGCGCGCCGCAGAGGAGGCCGCGGGAGTGCTGGGGTCGGCCGACGTGGACATGCGGCTGCTCTCCCTGCTGGCGGTGCTCACCGCCCGGGAAGGCCTCGGCGTGGCCGAGTTCCCTCGGGCCGAGGGCGCCGAGGGGCCGGCGCGCACCGTGCTGCTCGACGCCGTGGGGACCGCGCCGGTCGGCGCCGGCGAGGCGGCCACCGCGGAACTGCGCACCTGGTTGGAGGCCCAGCTGCCGCCCTTCGCCCCCGACCGCGTGGAGGTCACCGACGACGGCGTTCTGCTGTCCTACCGCTACGCATCTGCGCCCGACGCGCTGGTCGCCGAGGCCTCCCCGTGACCCTCGGTTGGACAGGAGTCGCGTGGAGTGGCCGAATGGACCGCAGGGCCTCTTCCGGTCCGCTCCCGAACCTGCTGGAGGAACTGTGGTCCGGTCGACCCGTGTGCTGTCCGTCGTCGCGATGAGTGCCGGCTTCCTGCTCGTCGCCCCCGCGGTGGCGGGGGCCACCGCCGCGGAGGACGGACTGCTGCGCCTGGCCCACCTCTCGCCGGACACCCCGGCGGTCGACGTCTATGTCGACTCGGTCGCCGACCCGGGCGACGGGACGGCGCTGCTCACGGTGCCTGGCGTCGGCTACGGGACCATCTCCGACTACCAGGGCGTGCCCGCGGGGGTCTACACGGTGAGCATGCGGGAGGCCGGCGCCGACCCGACCGCCCCGCCCGTGCTGTCGACCACCGTGGAGATCGGTACCGAGGACGCCCGCACCGTCGCCGGGGTCGGCCGCTTCGCCGACCTCGGCCTGGAGGTTCTCGAGGACGACCTCACGCTGCCGCCGTCCGGCCAGGCCCGAGTGCGGGTCATCTCCGCCGCTGCCGGTGCACCGACCCTGGACGCCTCCGTCGGCGGCACGGGTCTGGCCACCGACCTGGCCTTCGCGGAGGCCGGGAACTACGCCGCCGTGCCCGGCGACGCCGGTGCGCTCCAGCTCACGGTGGACGGCGAGGCCACCGACCTGCCGCTGGACCTGGCCCCGGGCTCGGTGTACAGCCTCTTCGTCCTGGACCGGCCCGAGGGCGGATTGACCGTGCGCACGGTCCTGGACGCCGCGGGCTCGGGCACGGTCCCCACCGGCGGCGTGGAGACGGGAGCCGGCGGGACTGCGGCCGGCGAGCTGGACCCGGCCGTCGTGGGCGGCGCGTTGGGCCTCACGGTCCTCGCCGGCCTGCTGGTGGGCCGGCGGTCGCGCCGCGGTCGGGCCCGGCACGTCGCCCGTTCCTGAGGCGCGTCCGGTGAGCTCCCACCGTCGGCCGCGGCGGCCCGTGCAGCCGCTGCTTTGGCGGCTGCTCGCCGGCACCGCGCTGATCGCCGGCACGGTCGCGCTGGTTCATCCGGGCGCGACCGTCCCGGCGACCGAGGCCGCCGCCACGCCGGTCCCCGTGGTGGCCGAGCGCGGCACCGTGGGCACCGCGGCGCCGCCGGTTCGAGTGCGGGTGCCGGCCATGGGGGTGGACAGCGAACTGCTGCGCTTGCGCACCGACGCCACCGGCACGCTGGTGCCACCGGAGGACTTCGATCGGGCCGGCTGGTTCGCCGACGGTGCCGTGCCCGGCGACGTGGGACCGTCCGTCATCGCCGGTCACGTCGACTCACGGGACGGGCCCGCGGTGTTCTTCCGGCTCGACGAGCTGGTCGTCGGCGACGAGGTGCTGGTCGACCGCGCCGACGGGAGCACGGTCCGTTTCAGCGTCACCGCCACGGAACGTCATCCCAAGAACGAGTTCCCGACCGAGGACGTCTACGGGCCCACGCCCCGGGCCGAGCTGCGACTGATCACCTGCGGCGGTGAGTTCGACCGAGACAGGCGCAGCTACCGCGACAACGTCGTCGTCAGCGCGGTGCTGATGAGGTGATGCAACGGCGTCGTGACGGTCCGTCGCGAGTCTGGTGGCGCACTGGATCGGCCACCCTTCGCCAGTCCCCGCGCCGAGCCTGCGAGGCGTGGGGGGAAGGGTGGCCCTCTTTCACCGCCGGCGGTCCCGCGCCCGCCAGCACGCGGTGTGCCAGTGCCGACGCAGGTCGGCGGCCGACTCGGTGTCCCAGGGATCGAGGTCGGAGTCGCGCGCGTACGCCGCCCAGGTCACCACGTGCGGCGTCCCGGGCCGGATCTCCTGATCGCACCCCGGGCAGCGGTAGGCCTTCCCCGTGGCGGCACCGGTGACCGGACGGACCACCCAGTCGCCGTCGGCCGCCTGCTCGACCTGCTCAGTCCGCCGGGCCGGTCCGCGATCCGGGGATCGCGGACCGGCGCTCGGCCGGCGGCGGGGCACGTCTCAGCGGCCGGCGTAGTCCCGGAACCCGCGGCCGGTCTTGCGACCCAGGTAACCGGCGGTGACCAGGTGCTCGAGGAGCGGCGCCGGGGCGAAGCCGGGCTCGCGGAACTCGGTGTAGAGCTCCTTCTCGATGGCCAGGGAGACGTCGAGGCCGACGACGTCCAGCAGCTCGAAGGGGCCCATCGGGTAGCCACAGCCGACCTTCATGGCCGCGTCGATGTCGTCGGCGGTCGCGTAGTGCGCCTCGAGCATCTTCACGGCGTCGTTCAGGTACGGGAAGAGCAGGGCGTTGACGATGAATCCCGCGCGGTCGGTGCAGGACACCGCGTGCTTGCCGAGCTTCGCGCTCACCGCGTGTGCGGTGGCGGCCACGTCGGGCGCCGTGGAGATCGTGCTGACGACCTCCACCAGCTTCATGACCTGTGCGGGGTTGAAGAAGTGCATGCCGACGACTGAGGCCGGGCGGCCGCTGGCTGTGGCGCACTCGATGACCGGCAGGCTGGACGTGGTGGTGGCCAGCACGGCGCCGGGCCTGGCGATCTCACCGAGGTTGGCGAACAGCGCCTCCTTGACCCCCAGCGACTCGACGACGGCCTCGATGATCAGGTCGCGGTCGGCCAGGTCGTCGAGCGACGTCGTCCCCGAGACGCGGGCGAGGATCTGGTCCTTGACGGTCTCCTCGAGCCGGCCGCGCACGACCTGCTTGTCGAGGGACTTGGTGAGCGCCGTGGTGACCGCGTCCACCTTCTCGGGCGACCGGGCGACGAAGCGCACGTCGTAGCCGCCCTTGGCCACGACCTCGATGATGCCGGTGGCCATGGTGCCGGATCCGACGACGCCGACGGTCGCGACGTCGCGGGCGCCCTCCGCGGCCCCGCCCGCGGCAGGGGTGGCCGCGTCGGCCACGACCTCGGCGGAGCCGGGCTCGGCGTAGGAGTAGAAGCCGCGGCCTGACTTCCGGCCCAGCAGCCCCGCGGTCATCATCTGCTTGATGACGGGGCTGGGCGCGTGCAGCCGGTTGCGCGACTGCTTGTACATCGTGTCGAGGATCTCGTAGGCGGTGTCGATGCCGATGAGGTCCATCAGCGCGAGCGGGCCCATCGGCAGGCCGCAGCCCAGCCGCATGGCGGCGTCGATGTCCTCGCGGCTGGCGTAGCGGTTCTCGTACATCGAGACGGCGTGGTTGAGGTAGCCGAAGAGCAGCGCGTTGGCGATGAAACCGGCCTTGTCGCCGATCGTGACGTCGACCTTGCCGAGCCGATCGGCCAGCGCCTCGACGTCCTCGACCACTGACGGCTCCGTGACGACGGTGCGCACCACCTCGACCAGCTTCATGACCGGGGCGGGGTTGAAGAAGTGCATCCCGATGACCTTGCTCGGCCGGCCGGTCACGACCGACAGCTCGGTGACCGAGAGGCTCGACGTGTTGGTCGCCAGGATGGTGTCCGGCGGGCAGATCTTGTCGAGCTTGGCGAAGACGTCGGCCTTGAGCTCCATCCGCTCGGGGATGGCCTCGATGACGAGTTCGGCGTTCGCGAGGTCCTCGAGCGACGTGCTGAAGCGGATCCGCTCGAAGATGGTGTCCCGGTCGGCGGGGTCGAGCTTGCCGCGGCTCACGGCACGGTCGGTGGACTGCTCGACGTGCCCGCGGCCGCGCGCCAGTGCCTCGTCGGTGACCTCCACGGCCGTGACCGACAGGCCCGCCCGTGCGAGCACCTCGGCGATGCCGGCACCCATGGTGCCCAGCCCCACGACGCCGACCTCGTTCAGTTCCCTGGCCACGTTGCCCTCTCCTCCCACCGGCGGTGATCGCGGGCAGTCTCTCACCCGCGCCGCACCGCACGCCCGGTGGCTACCCGCCGGTAACCCCGTCGCGCCCGGCGGACCGGCGTCCGGCCGTCGTGCACACGACGCAGGGAACGGCCCCACAGCCGGTCGTCGGGCCCTATCCTGACCGCCGTGGACGAGCCGCCTCGCGGCCGACAATCCCCGGCCCGGAGCCGGTCCCACGCCGGTCAGAGCGCGAGTTCCCGGCCCGTCCCACCGTTGCCGCCCGCAGGTCGGCGGTCGACGCGAAGCCGCCCGGGGGGCACGGCGCCCCGTGGGGAACGAAGGGACGGCGACAGGCATGACCGACAACGAGAACACCGCGCCGGGTTCGGGCAGCACCGCCAGGGGCCCCGACGTCGTCAGCCCGCGCCGGCCCCAGGGCGACGTCCCCGCGCGGCGGGGGTGTGGCGCGATGACCGTCCACCGCCGGCTGCTCAACGAGTCGTCCGCCTACCGCGACGCGCGGTCGGCCATCGAGAACGGCACGCTGGCCTTCCTGGCGGCCGGTGGCACAGAGCGCTTCGGGGGCGTCGTGCGCATCCCCGTCGTCGTGCACGTCGTCTGGAACACCGACGCGCAGAACATTCCCGACGAGCAGGTGCACAGCCAGATCGACGTGCTCAACCAGGACTTCCGCGCCACCAACGCGGACAGGGACATCGTCCCGGAGCCCTTCTCGAGGCTGATCGCCGACACCCGCATCGAGTTCGCGCTGGCGACGACCGACCCGGACGGGCAGCCGACGTCGGGAATCACCCGCACGCGCGCCGACGTGACCGCGTTCGACTCCGACGACCGGGTGAAGAGCGCAGCCACCGGCGGCGTCGACCCCTGGCCGGCGGACCGCTACCTCAACATCTGGGTGTGCCAGCTCGGGGGCGGCCTGCTCGGGTACGCGCAGTTCCCGGGAGGGCCGCCGGAGACCGACGGCGTGGTCTGCCTGCACACCGGCTTCGGGACCACGGGCACCGCCAGCGCGCCGTTCGACCTGGGTCGGACGACGACCCACGAGATCGGCCACTACCTGAACCTGTTCCACATCTGGGGTGACGACGGCACCGGGTGCGCGGGCACCGACGAGGTGGCGGACACCCCGAACGCCGGCGGACCCAACTTCGGGGTGCCGTCGTTCCCGCACGTCACCTGCGGCAACGGTCCGCACGGCGATCTGTTCTACGACTACATGGACTACACCGATGACCGCGGGATGGTGATGTTCACCGGCGGCCAAGCCGCTCGCATGGCCGCCTGCCTCGACGGCGTCCGCAACTCGCTGGGGCAGACCTCCAGCATGGCCACCCCGGTCTAGGCCCAGCGATGCCGACGCCTCTGCCGGGCCTGGCGAAGCGCTGGATGCACTCGTTCGAGGAGGACCACGGGGACGTCGCGGTCTACCGGCCCTCCGACTACGCGTTCCCCCCGGCCCGAGGGCGGGACGGGATCGAGTTCTCCGACGACGGCTCGTTCACGGAGTGGGCCGTGGGCCGGGGGGATGCCCGGGAGCCGGTGCCCGGTCGGTGGGAGACGGCCGCGGGCGACACGGTGGCGGTGAGCACGGACCGGGGCGGCCAGCAGGTGCTGGAGGTCGTGCACCTGGGGCCGGACCGGCTCGAGGTCCGACGGAGGGCCGATGACTGAGAGGAGTGGCATGAGCGTCCCCGGCGAGGGTGCGTCGATCCGGCTCGGGGACCAGGTCTTCGAGTGGGCGGCGGACGGGCGAGCGGTGCGGCCGGCCCTGGTGACCCAGGTCGGCCGGTCGTTCCAGGTGCAGCACCCGGAGGTCCCGGTCCTCCTGGACCACGGGCGGCACCTGGTCGTCGACCTGGTCGCCGGCGGAGTGCCGGCTCCCCGGCGGCCCGAGGGGGCCGACGAGCACGCCGACTGGCGGATCGAGCACCTGCCGGCGGGCGCGGTCGTCGTCGTCGACCGCCCGTCCGTCGAGGCGGGGCCGGCGGACGACGACACGGCCGGCCTGCTGGCCGGCCTCTCGCCGCAGTCCTTCGACGAGTCGATGCGGTTCCTCACCGGGCTGCCGACGCGGCACTCGTGGAGCACCGGATTCGGCGAGGCGGCCGACTGGTCGTCGGACCGGCTGGCCGGCTCCGGCTTCGCGGTCACCCGGCACTCGATCACGGTGGGCACCGGGTCGAGCGCGAACGTCGTCGGTGAGCTGCCCGGGACGGGAACCGGTGACCGGGCCGTCGTCCTCGTGACCGCGCACCTCGACTCCGTCAACACCCCGGGTGGACCGTCGGCGCCGGCGCCGGGTGCCGACGACAACGGGAGCGGTTCGGCCGGCGCCCTGGAACTGGGCCGGGTGCTCGCCGGGCGGTCGTGGCGCCACGACCTGCGGGTGATCCTCTTCGGCGGCGAGGAACAGGGCCTGCACGGCAGCCGTCAGTACGTCGCGGCACTGGCCCCGCACGAGCGGGCACGGATCCGCGCGGTGCTGAACCTCGACATGGTCGGCTCGCTCAACACCGCGGCGCCGACCGTGCTGCTCGAGGGCGCGCCGTTGTCCGCGGCGTTGATCGACGACCTGGCCCGGGCGGCCGCGACCTGGACCGGACTCGCGGTGGAGACGTCGCTGAACCCCTTCGCCAGCGACCACGTGCCGTTCCTCGACGGCGGCATCCCCGCGGTGCTCACCATCGAAGGCGCCGACAGCGCGAACAAGAACATCCACAGCGACCGCGACGTCCTCGCGACGGTCACCACGGATCTGGCGATGCAGATCCTGCGGATGGACGCCGCCGCCCTGGCCGGCTGGCTCCAGCCGGTCGAGGCGGGTCAGAAGAGCCGGGCGGAAGGGTCGTCGGTGCCCTTGAGGACGGCGTAGTCGACGGTCACGCACTCGATGCCGCGGTCGGTGGCGAGCACCCGCGCCTGCGGCTTGATCTCCTGCGCGGCGAACACACCCTTGACCGGGGCCAGCAGCGGGTCGCGGTTGAGCAGTTCCAGGTACCGGGTGAGCTGCTCGACGCCGTCGATCTCGCCGCGCCGCTTGATCTCGACGGCGACGGTGGTCCCGCTCGCGTCGCGGCACAGCAGGTCGACCGGACCGATCGCCGTCGGGTACTCGCGGCGGACCAGCGACCAGCCGGCCCCGAAGGTCTCCACGTGCAGGGCGAGCAGGCGCTGGAGCTCGGCCTCGACGCCGTCCTTCTGCAGGCCGGGGTCGACACCCAGTTCGTGGGAGTGGTCGTGCTCGACCGCCTCGATCGTGATGATCAGCTGCTCGCCGGCCTTGTTCGTGACCGTCCAGGTGCCCGACCCGTCGGCCAGCTCGTCCCTGAGCGTGCAGGGCGGCGTCATCCAGTTCAGCGGCTTGTAGGCGCGGTCGTCGGCGTGGATGGACACCGAGCCGTCGGCCTTCACCAGCAACAGGCGGGTCGCCATGGGGAGGTGGGCGGTGAGCCGCCCGATGTAATCGACGGAGCAGCGGGCGATGACCAGGCGCACGGGCGCCGACGGTACCGGGCGCGGGAACCCTGCCCGCCGCCCCGTCGTCGACAGGAGCATGACGATCATGCGGGCGGCGCGGCCGGCCACGGCACTCGCCCTGGTCCTGGCCCTGACGGCGTGCGCCGAGCGGGGCGGCACGGCGAGTCCCGGCGACCCGGCGGCCCCGTCGTCGGTGGCGGCGCCGGAGGAGGGCCTGGTGCTCCAGGTGGAGCACACCGGTGGCTTCGTGACGCCGATGATGCTCGCCGCGCGGCTGCCGATCGTGAGCGTCTACGCCGACGGGCGGGTGATCACCGAGGGCCCCGTGCCGGCGATCTATCCCGGCCCGGCGCTGCCCAATCTGCAGGTGGCCGAGATCGAGCCCGGGCAGGTGACCGACGTCGTGGACCGGGCCCTGGCTGCCGGCGTCGACGAGACCGGCGACCTCGGCAGCCCGCCGATCGCCGATGTCCCGTCGACCCGGTTCACCCTCGTGACCGCATCGGACACCTACGTCCGCGAGGTCTACGCGCTCGGGGCGTCCTCCGACCTTCCCGGTCCCGCCGGCCCTCCCGACACCGGGATCACGCCGGAGCAGGCGGCAGCCCGGGAGGAGCTCAGCGACTTCCTCGCCTCGGTGACAGATCTGGGCCGCGCGACGGAGGCCTACGAGCCCGAGGCCGTCGCGGCGGTCGTCTCCCCGTGGGTGGACCCCGGCGACGACCTGCCGCAGCCGGAGCTGCCCTGGCCCGGTCCCGACCTGCCGGGCGAGCCGGTCGGCGGCCTCGGCGACGTCAGCTGCGTCACCGCGACCGGGGACCGGGCGCAGACACTGCTCGCCGCAGCCCGGGACGCCAACGCGACCACCCCGTGGGTCACCGACGACGGCAGGCGCTGGTCGGTGACCTTCCGTCCGCTCCTGCCCGGCGAGTCCGGCTGCGCCGACCTGACCGATTGATCCACGACGACGGCCGGCCCGGTCCCCCGCGAGGAGGACCGGACCGGCCGGGTCGTGCGGTCCTGCGGCTCAGACCGTGACGGGCTCCGGACGACGCAGGTCGACGTCCACACCTGCGCGCTCCTCGACCCGGGACAGCGGGTCGACGGTGGAGGTCGACCGGTAGCGCTCGACGTCGAGGATGCCCTCGCGCTTGGCCACGATGGTCGGCACGAGCGCCTGACCGGCGACGTTCACCGCGGTGCGGCCCATGTCGAGGATCGGGTCGACGGCCAGCAGCAGGCCGACGCCGGCCAGCGGGAGGCCCAGGGTGGACAGCGTCAGCGTGAGCATGACGACCGCGCCCGTCGTCCCCGCGGTGGCCGCGGAGCCGATGACCGAGACCAGCACGATCAGCAGGTAGTCGGTGAACGCCAGGTCCACGCCGAAGAACTGGGCCACGAAGATGGCGGCCAGGGCCGGGTAGATCGCCGCGCAGCCGTCCATCTTCGTCGTCGCGCCCAGCGGGACGGCGAACGAGGCGTAGGACCGCGGGACGCCGAGGTTCTGCTCGGTGACCCGCTCGGTCACCGGCAGCGTGCCGATCGAGGAGCGGGAGACGAAGGCCAGCTGGATGGCCGGCCATGCGCCCGCGAAGTACCGCAGCGGCGAGAGGCCGTGGGCGCGCAGGAGCACCGGGTAGACGACGAACAGCACCAGCGCGAGACCCGCGTAGACGGCGCCGGCGAAGACACCGAGCGAGCCGAGGGACTCCCAGCCGTACGTGGCGACCGCGTTGCCGATCAGGCCGACGGTGCCCAGCGGCGCGAGCAGGATGACCCACCAGAGCACCTTCTGGACGATGGCCAGTGCGGAACGGACGAAGCCGAGGAACGGCTCGGCCGCCTCGCCGACCTTGAGCGCGGCGATGCCGATCGCGGCCGAGAGAACGATCAACTGGAGCACGTTGAACGACAGCGCGCCCTCGGCCGAGCCCTGCAGGCCGAAGACGTTCTGCGGCACGAGCCCGTTGAGGAAACCCCACCAGGAGCCGGTGGTGCCCGGCTCGGTCTGCGCGGCGGCGTCCACCGAGCTGTTGCGGCCCGGCTCGGTGAGCAGGCCGAGGCCGATGCCGATCGCGACCGCGATCAGGGCGGTGATCGCGAACCACAGGAGGGTCTGACCGGCCAGGCGCGCGGCGTTCGAGACCTGCCTGAGGTTGGCGATGCTGACGATCACCGCGGTGACGATCAGCGGTGGGACGAGAGTCTTCAGCAGCGTGACGAAGGTGCTGCCGATGGTCTGGAGGGTGCTGGTCAGCCAGTTGGGCGAGCCGTCGGAGACGGCGCCCATCTCACGGGCGACGAGGCCGAGGGCGACGCCCACGACGAGGGCGAGGAGTACCTGCGCCGCGAACGGCACGCGGCGGAGACGAGCGAGCACGAGAGGGAGGGCCTTTCGAAGGATGGGGAGGGGACGACGAGCGCGGCCGGCGTCAACAGCCGGCGGTCGTCATCCGTCCGTAGTCCAGGGCACGCCGCTGCGTGAGGCCCCACAGGTTCTGCACGGAAGGGTCAATGCAACCCGTCGCCCGGTCATGCCGGGATGTGCGCCGATTCACGCTCCCGGGGGAATCCCGCGCTAGTCGGTCCAGACCGGACGGCGCTTCTCCAGGAACGACGCGCCCCACTCCGACGCCGACGGCAGCTGGCTGGCGGCAGCCATCACCTCGACCGCGATCGCGTAGGCGTCGCGCTCCGGTCGGTCCAGCTGGGCGTACATCGTCTGCTTGCCGAGCGCCTTGCTGGTCCGGGATCCCCGCGTCGCGCGACGCATCAGCTCGGTGACGGCACCGTCCAGTTCGTCGTCCGGCACCACCCGGTTCACCAGCCCCCAGTCCAGCGCCGTCCGGGCGTCGATCATGTCGCCGGTCAACGCGAGCTCCATGGCACGCTTGCGGCCCACGTTCCGCGCGATCGGCACCATCGGGGTGTGGCAGAACCAGCCGCCCTTGCCACCGGGAGCGGCGAAGCCGGCAGACTCCGCGGCGACCGCGAGGTCGCACGAGGCCACCAGCTGGCAGCCCGCAGCGACCGCGTGCCCCTGCACCCGCGCGACGACGACCTGGGGAACGCTCTCGATGGTCTGCATGAGCTGCGTGCAGAGCGCGAGCAGGCTGCGCACCTCGGGCAGCGGACGGTCCACGACGTCGCGGAAGTCGTGCCCCGCGCTGAACACCGGGCCCTCGGCCGCCAGCACGATCCCAGCAGCGTCGCCGGCACCGGCGTCGGTGAACGCGGCCAGCAGCTGCCCGACGTGCTCGCGCGAGAGCCCGTTGCGCCGGGCTCCCCGCGTCATCGTGATGCAGACGATGTCGCCGTTGCGCTCGACCCGGGGTGCGCCGTCAGTCATGGCCCGACGCTAGCCGACGTCAGACCGGCGTCGGCACCTTCTGGTCGGGGTGGGCGGGGAGGTCATGGGCCTCACGGATCACGTCGACGACATGACCCATGATCTCGGTCAGCCCGAAGTCCTTCGGCGTGAAGACCCGGGCCACGCCCTGCTCGCGCAGCCGGCGGGCGTCGCTGTCGGGGATGATCCCGCCGACGACGACCGGGACGTCGTCGAGTCCGGCGTCCTTGAGGCCCTGGAGCACGCTCGGGACCACCTGGAGGTGGGATCCGGACAGCACCGACAGACCGACCACGTGCACGTCCTCCTCGACCGCCGCGGAGACGATCTGCGCCGGGGTGAGGCGAATGCCCTGGTAGACCACCTCGAAGCCGGCGTCCCGGGCCCGCACGGCGATCTGCTCGGCGCCGTTGGAGTGCCCGTCGAGCCCGGGCTTGCCGACCAGGAAGCGCAGCCGCCCACCGATCTCCTCCCCGGTGGCACGGACCCGCTCGCGTACCTCGGTGAGGGTGGCGTCGGCCTCCCCGCCGCCGGTCGCCGCGGCGACGCCGGTAGGCGCCCGGTATTCACCGAACACCTCGCGCAGCACCCCGGCCCACTCCCCCGTCGTCACCCCGGCGCGGGCGCAGTCGAGGGTCGCGGCCATCAGGTTGACGTCGCTGCCCGCCGCCTCTCGCAGGGCGTCGAGCGCCTCGTCGCACCTTCCCTGGTCGCGCTCGGCGCGCCACGTCCGCACCGCCTCCTGCGCCGCGGCCTCCACGGCCGGGTCGACGACCATGATCGCCGTGTCGAGGTCGGCGGTGAGCGGATTGGGCTCGGTGGTCTCGAACTTGTTGACGCCGACGACGACGTCCGCGCCGCTCTCGATCCGGCGGCGGCGCTCGGCCAGCGAACCGACCATCGCGCTCTTCATGTAGCCGGACTCGACCGCCGCGACGGCGCCGCCCATCTCCTCGACACGCGCCATCTCGGCCCTGGCGCCCTCGATGAGCCCGGCGACCTTTCGCTCGACGACGACCGACCCGGTGAACAGGTCCTCGTACTCGAGCAGGTCGGTCTCGTAGGCCAGCACCTGCTGGAGCCGGAGCGACCACTGCTGATCCCACGGCCGGGGCAGCCCGAGCGCCTCGTTCCAGGCCGGCAGCTGCACAGCACGGGCTCGCGCGTCGCGGGACAGCGTCACCGCGAGCATCTCGAGCACGATCCGCTGGACGTTGTTCTCCGGCTGCGCCTCCGTCAGCCCCAGGGAGTTGACCTGCACCCCGTAGCGGAAGCGGCGGTGCTTGGGGTCCTCGACGCCGTAGCGCTCCTTCGTCAGCTCGTCCCAGAGCTGGGTGAAGGCACGCATCTTGCACATCTCCTCGACGAAGCGGACGCCCGCGTTGACGAAGAAGGAGATGCGCGCGACGACCTCGCCGAACTTCTCCTGCGGCACCTGCCCGGAGTCACGGACGGAGTCGAGGACGGCGATGGCCGTGCTGATGGCGTAGGCGATCTCCTGCTCCGGCGTGGCCCCGGCCTCCTGCAGGTGGTAGCTGCAGATGTTGATGGGGTTCCACTTCGGCATGGTCGTCACCGTGTAGGCGACCATGTCGGTGATCAGCCGCATCGACGGAGCCGGCGGGAAGACGTAGGTCCCCCGCGACAGGTACTCCTTGATGATGTCGTTCTGCGTCGTCCCCGCGAGCGTGCTGACGTCGTGGCCGTGCTCCTCCGCGACCGCCTGGTAGAGCGCGAGCAGCCACATCGCGGTCGCGTTGATCGTCATCGACGTGTTCATCTCGTCGAGCGGGATGCCGTCGAAGAGCGCGCGCATGTCGCCGATGTGGGTGACCGGGACGCCGACCTTGCCGACCTCACCGACGGCGAGCTCGTCGTCGGGGTCGTAGCCGGTCTGCGTGGGCAGGTCGAAGGCGACCGAGAGACCGGTCTGCCCCTTCGCCAGGTTGCGCCGGTACAGGGCGTTGGACTCGGCCGGCGAGGAGTGTCCGGCGTAGGTGCGCATGACCCACGGACGGTCACGCTCCTCCGGCGACGAAGGGAACGGCATACCGGCGGAGTGTAGGGCGGTTACCCGCCGGTAGCAGCTCCGGCCGGGGAGCGTGACCGGTGGCACACTCGAACGGGGTCGCGGACAGGAGGTCGGCATGCCGATCGGCGCGGGCAGCAGCCTGCACTACCTCGTGGGACCGGTGATCGCATTCATCGTCCTGGCCCTGATCGCGCTCTTCCTGCGCTGGGCGTTCGGCACCGGGTACGGACGAGGGGCACCGACGCCGCCGGTGGAGGAGGGCCTGCTCACCCTGGTGGCCACTCTCTCCCGCAGGGAGTCGGCGCTCGCGCTGCGCGCGGTGCTCTCCGACGCAGGGATCCGGTCGACCGTGCGGTGCCCGGCTCCGCACCGGGCCGACGTGTTCGTGTTCCCGGAGGACGCCGCCCGCGCCCGCTCCCTGGCCTCCACCTTTCCCGGCCCCTGACGGGTCAGCCGGGTCGCTGCGTCCGCTCGACCCGCGCCCCGAGCCCCTGCAGCTGCTGGACGAAGTCCGGGTATCCACGGTCGACGTGGTGCACCTCCTGCACCTCGGTGACGCCGTCGGAGACCAGCCCGGCCAGCACCAGCCCGGCACCGGCACGGATGTCGGTGGCGACGACCGGCGCGCTGGACAGCCGCTCCCGCCCGCGGACGACGGCGTGGTGACCGTCGATGCGTACGTCGGCCCCCAGCCGCACCAGCTCGTTGACGAACATGAACCGGCCCTCGAAGACGTTCTCCGTGATCAGGGCCGTCCCGGTCGAGACCGCGGCGAGCGCGACCGCCATCGGCTGGAGATCGGTCGGGAAGCCGGGGAAGGGCAGCGTCACGATGTCGACGCAGCGCGGCCGCTCGGTCATGGCGACCCGTAGGCCGTCGGACCGCGCCTCGACCGTCGCCCCGGCGTCGGCGAGCTTGTCCAGCGCCACCGCGAGGTGCTCGGCGACGGCCCGTTCGATGACGACGTCGCCACGTGTCATCACCGCGCCGACCGCCCAGGTGCCCGCCACGATGCGGTCGGGCACGGTCGTGTAGCTCACCGGCGAGAGCGCCTCCACGCCTTCGACGGTGATCGTCGAGGTACCGGCCCCCTCGATGTGGGCGCCCATGGCGCGCAGCATCGAGCAGAGGTCGACGATCTCCGGCTCGCGCGCGGCGTTGTCGATGACGGTGGTCCCGCCGGCGAGCACCGCGGCCATGACCAGGTTCTCGGTGGCGCCCACCGACGGGAAGTCCAGCCAGATCGACGTCCCGGACAGCCGGGGCGCCGTGGCCACCAGGAAGCCGTGCTCGCTGACGATCGTGGCACCCAGCCGCTCCAGGCCCGCGATGTGCATGTCGAGCCCGCGGGAGCCGATGGCATCGCCGCCCGGCAGTGCCACGCGGGCGCTGCCGCAGCGGGCCACCAGCGGCCCCAGCACGCTGATGGAGGCGCGCATCCTGCGGACGAGGTCGTAGTCGGTCTCGGTGGACGGCTTGTCGGGGACGTCGATCAGCACCCGTCCCCCGCCACCACCCCCGGCCGTGCGCTGGTAGTCCACCTCGCAACCCAGCCGGCGCAGCACCTCGCCCATGATCGCGACGTCGAGGATGTCGGGGACCTCGTCGATCGTGGTCCGGCCGGGCGCGAGCAACGCGGCCGCCATGAGCTTGAGCGCGCTGTTCTTGGCACCGGTGACCCGTACCCGCCCGGTCAGGGCGGTGCCGCCGGTCACCTCGAAGCACTCCACCGGACCACCCTACGGCGGGCGGCCACCGCCGCCCGGCCGGAGCCGGTGCGCACCGGGTCCTAGGCTGCGGAGCATGACCGTCCGGCTCACCCGCATCTACACGAAGACCGGCGACGCCGGCCAGACCCACCTCGGCGACATGAGCCGGGTCGCCAAGACCGATCCACGTCTGGTCGCCTATGCCGACGTGGACGAGGCCAACAGCGTGCTCGGGACCGTGCTGGCGCTGGGCGCCCCGGACCCCGCCGTCGTCGACCTGCTGCGCAGCATCCAGAACGACCTGTTCGACGTCGGCGCGGATCTCTGCACGCCGATCACCCCGGACCCGAAGTACCCGCCGCTGCGGGTGACGTCGGCCTACACCGAGCGGCTGGAGGCGGCCTGCGACGAGTACAACGCGTCGTTGCCGAAGCTCGACAGCTTCATCCTCCCCGGCGGCACCCCGGCCGCGGCGCTGCTGCACCAGGCGCGCGTGGTGGCCCGGCGGGCCGAGCGCAGCGTGTGGGCCCTGTTGGAGGTCGACGCCGAGCGCACCAACGCCGAGACCGCCCGCTACCTCAACCGGCTCTCGGACCTGCTGTTCATCCTGTCCCGGGTCGCCAACCCCGACGGCGACATCCTCTGGGAGCCGGGAGCGCACAGCGGTGCCCACACCCAGCGCGCGGCCGCAGCTCGGGCCACCACGACCGACTGATCGGCCCCCTGCAGGGCCCCGCCGCGAGCGTGCGAGTGGTGGGTGGCAGGGGGTCCTTCCGCTAACTGCCGGGTGGGGCCGACTCCACCCAGGACAGGAAGCCGGTCACCGTCGAGCTGTCCATCGCCAGCTCGCGCGGCCCTTCCGGGGTAGCGATGGCGAGGACCACCACGTCCGAGGGCAGGGCGAGGTCGTCCCGCCCCGCGCTGCGGCGGGACTCCACGCGCAGGCCCGAGCGGCAGAAGCGTTCGTGCGGCCGGACGGCGAGGGAGAGCCCGCGGTACCAGAGGAGCATGTCGCCGGCATACCAGGCGACGCCCACCGACCAGCGGGCCGAGCCGACGGGACGCAGCCACATGGTGACCGCGCCGAGGCCGGAGAGCAGGAAACGGCGGCGCAGCAGGAAGGCGACGACCAGCGCTACGACGAGACCGCCGAGCAGGACCAGCAGGACCGTGTTCACGGGGCGACCGGCTACGACGCGGATCGGTCAGCGGGGGTGGATCAGGCGCTCTCGCCGGCTGCCCGCAGGCGGGACTGCGCACGACGGGCCGCGTCGACGGCCTCCGGGTCGTCCCCGTTGCCCTCGGCACGACGCAGCGCCTCGCGCGCCCGCTCGACGTCGATCTCGCCGGCGATCTCCGCCGTCTCGGCGAGGATCGACACCCCCCGCTCGGTCACCGAGAGGAACCCGCCGTGAGCGGCGACCACGACGTCCTCGCCGGATTCGGTGCGGATCGTGACCACGCCGCCTCCGGCCAGCTCGCCCAGCAGCGGTGCATGACCGGGCAGCACGCCCAGCTCACCCTCGGTCGTGCGGGCGATGACCATCGTCGCCTCGCCGGACCAGATCTTCCGCTCGACGGCCACCAACTCGACCTGCAGGGTCGCCACGACACTCCTCGGGATCACGGACGGGGCCTCCACTCTAGTGCCGTGTCAGGCAAGGTTCGCCCGGGGGGCGGTGCCTGATCCTCGCGGCGGGTGCCGGCGAGCGACTCCCCGGAACCAGGACCGGTTGCGGGGCGGGCCACGGCGGGCCAGATGGACCCGCCGCCGCGACCCACCGGATCGGTGGGGATCGGCCGGCCGGGGGGCCGGCTGATCAGTCCGCGACGGGGATCACGCCGGGACCGGCCGGCACCGGGCAGGTGCCGGCCGGCTCGACGGTGCGTGGTCACCGGCGACGAACCGCCGACGACAGGTCCACCACCGGTGCCGCCACCGGCGACGGCGGTGGTGCGGGTGGCGATGTTGGCGGCACCGACCAGATCGCGGTGCCCGGTGAACCGGCAGTGCCGGCAGTCAAAGACCCGCCCCCGCGGCTTGGCCACGCGGCGGCGCACGCCGGGCAGGTGGAGGAGGTGCCCCGCTCGTCGACCAGCTCGACGGCGATGCCGGCCTGTGCGGCCTTGTCGGCCAGCGCCCGCAGCAGGTCACCGACGGCCCAGTCGCGGACGGCCTTGTTCTGCCGCCGCCCGGCGTCGCGGGCCAGCACGCCGCGCGGATCGCCCACGGCCAGGGTGCCGATCCGCTGCCCGACGGCCCAGGACACGACCGCCTTGGCGGCTTCGTGCCGGGCCTGGCCGAGTCGCCGGCGGTGCCGGCCCTCCAGCGCGCGGCCGCGCCGGCGGAACTGCTTCCACCGCCGGGAGCCGCGCTGCCCCCGGGCCGGGGCGCGTCGGGCGGCGGCGCGGGCGCGGGCCTTGGCCTCGGCCAGGTGCAGCCGGTGCTCGGCCCGCAGCGCCCGCCCCGACACCAGCAGCGCCGCCTCCGGCCCCTCGCCGCCGCCGGGAGCGAGAACGGCATAGGGATGGATGATGCCCAGATCCACGCCGGCGACCCGAGCCGGATCCGGGCCCGCCCCCGCCGGGTAGACCGCGACCGGGACCTCGGCGGTGACCTCCAGGCACAGCCGCCGCCCAGCACACGTCAGCCGCACCGAGCGCACCTGTTCCGCGGGGTACGGGAGCGGGCGGGCCAGCCGCACCCACAACGGCGGGCGGCCGCGAGCCACCGGCAGCCGCACCCGCCCGCCGGTCACGGTGAAGGTGCCGGCGTAGAAGCGGACCGGCACCAGCCCCCGCCGCCGGCGCGGAAACCGCGCCGTCTCGTCGCCGGCCCGGCGGCGTCGGGCCGCGCTCATCCACGCATCCGAGTAGGCCCGCAGCACCGACCGGGCGCCCACGGTGGACAGCTCACCGAAGGTGCCCTCCCCGGCGGCGGCCAGCTCCCGGCACAGCTCCTGATAGCCCACGATCGGCCGGTCACCACGCTGCCGGCGCCAGCGGTTGAGCAGCAGCACCGCCGCCCACACATCCCCACCCGACCGCAGCAACCCGAACAGCCGCCGCCGCTGACCGACCGTCACCCGCAGCGCCACCCGCGCCGTCCGGTACACCACCGGCGGCGCGGACGACTCCCGACGACGAGGCACGCCCGCACCCTGCCCCACACCACCGACAAAACCGCGAGCCGTCATCGACGGCAAACATTGCCGGCCGCGGTACTAGCGAGGCGATCGGCACCGGCCCCGTCCAGGGCACCGCCCCGAGCATGCGAGGGGTGGGGAGGACGGGTTCCTTGTACGAGCGCCATGTCGTCGTCGAGCATGCGCAGCCCCGGGCCAGCTCCCCGGCACGGGCCGCTTCGGCCGCGCTGAGCCTGCGAAGGGCGGAGCGGAAGGGGTCGTGGTCAGGCGGCCCGGCGGTACAGCAGCGTCCAGCGACCGAGCCGGACCCAGGGACGTCGGACGGTCGAGGCGGGGGCCCACTCGTCGGTGCCGAAGGGTTCCCCGTCGACCGACTGCACCGGCGCGTACGGGGGCCAGGTCCAGCCGGGGTCGGCACTGTCGGATTCCACGTTCGCTCGCATGGCGTCGTCCAGGTCCACGTCGATCCTCGTCACGGTGCCCGGGGCTCGGGCTCATCGGTCGAATGGTCGGCACCCCGAGGGCTGACCAGGAGGAACAGTAGCCCCGATCCACTCACTCGGGTGACGGCCCGTCCCCCCGATCAGGGGATCCGGAGCCTCATCGGGCGCACAACGGCGGACGGCCGGGCCCCGAAGAGGAGCCCGGCCGTCCGGTCGTCGTGGCGGATCAGCCCTTCTTGAGCCGCTCCGCGTTCTTCTCGAGGTCCTCGAGCCCACCCTGCATGAAGAAGGCCTGCTCCGGCAGGTGGTCGTAGGTGCCCTCGGTCAGGGCCTTGAAGGCCTCCAGCGTCTCGGACAGCGGGACGAACGAGCCCGGCTGCCCGGTGAACGCCTCGGCCACGAACATGTTCTGCGAGAGGAATCGCTCGATGCGCCGGGCCCGGTTGACCGTGACCTTGTCCTCCTCACCGAGCTCGTCGATGCCGAGGATGGCGATGATGTCCTGCAGCTCCTGGTACCGCTGCAGGATCCGCTTCACGGTCTGGGCGATCTGGTAGTGCTCCTCGCCCACGTACTGCGGGTCGAGGATCCGGCTGGTCGAGTCCAGCGGGTCCACGGCCGGGTAGATGCCCTTCTCCGAGATCGGCCGCGAGAGCACGGTCGTCGCGTCGAGGTGGGCGAAGGTGGTGTGCGGCGCCGGGTCGGTGATGTCGTCGGCGGGCACGTAGATCGCCTGCAGCGAGGTGATGGACCGGCCCCGGGTCGAGGTGATCCGCTCCTGCAGCTCGCCCATCTCGTCGGCCAGGGTCGGCTGGTAGCCCACGGCGGACGGCATGCGGCCGAGGAGCGTCGAGACCTCGGACCCGGCCTGGGTGAACCGGAAGATGTTGTCGATGAAGAGCAGCACGTCCTGGTTCTGCTCGTCACGGAAGTACTCGGCCATGGTCAGCGCCGAGAGCGCCACCCGCAGACGGGTGCCCGGCGGCTCGTCCATCTGGCCGAACACCAGCGCGGTGGCCTCGATGACGCCGGACTCCGTCATCTCCGTGATGAGGTCGTTGCCCTCGCGGGTGCGCTCGCCGACCCCGGCGAACACCGACACACCACCGAACTCCTGAGCGACCCGGCGGATCATCTCCTGGATGAGAACGGTCTTGCCGACACCGGCGCCGCCGAACAGGCCGATCTTCCCGCCCGCCACGTACGGCGTGAGCAGATCGATGACCTTGATACCGGTCTCGAGCAGCTCGGTGCGCCCCTCGAGCTGGTCGAAGCGGGGCGCGTGCCGGTGGATCGACCAGCGCGTGGCGTCCGCGCCGTAGCCGGGCTCGTCCAGGCACTCGCCGAGGGTGTTCCACACGTGGCCCTTGGTGACGTCACCCACGGGGACGGTGATGGACTCCCCCGTGTCGCGCACCTCGGCGCCGCGCACGAGGCCGTCGGTCGGCGCCATGGAGATGGTGCGGACAACACCCTCGCCGAGGTGCTGGGCGACCTCGAGGGTCAGGATCTTGCCCAGGTCGGCCAGCGTGACCTCGACCTTCAGGGCGTTGAACAGGTCGGGCATCGCGTCGCGGGGGAACTCGACGTCGACGACCGGTCCGGTGACCCGTACGACACGGCCCGCGGCCTGCGTCTGCTGGTTGATCGGACGGTCCTCGGTGACGGTCATCTGTACTGCTCTCCTGCCCTCGGGCTGCGGTGGTCTCGCGTGTTCGGGTGGTTCATGTCGGGCGCTCGGCCCGACTCAGTCGCCGGCACCGGCGGACACCAGCGCGTCGGAGCCACCGACGATCTCACTGATTTCCTGGGTGATCTCGGCCTGGCGGGCCTGGTTGGCCTGCCGGGAAAGGTTCTTAGCCAGCTCCTCGGCGTTGTCCGAGGCCGACTTCATCGCGCGGCGCCGCGACGCCGACTCCGAGGCGGCCGCCTCGAGCATCGCCGCGTAGATCCGGGTGGTGACGTACTTCGGCAGCAGCGCGTCGAGGAGCCCCTCGGCGGACGGCTCGAACTCGTAGGACGTCGGGACGCCGGAGTCGCCGGAACCGCCGCTCGCTGCGCTCGATTCCCTGTCCTCCCGCTCGTAGTCGAACTCCTCGACCTCCTCCACCTCCAGCGGTGCCATCCGCTTGGCGACGGGCACCTGGGAGAGGAGCGAGCGGAACTCGGTGTAGACGATGTGCAGCTCGTCCACGCCCAGGATGCCGTCGGCACCTGCGTCGCCGTCCTCGTCGTCCTCACCCGCGGTGAAGACGTCGATGAGCGCGGAGCCGACCCTCTGCGCGTCCTCGTAACCGGGCTGCTCCGAGAAGCCGGTGAAGGTCTCGGCCATCTCGCGGTCGCGGAAGGAGTAGTACGTCTCCCCCTTGCGGCCGACCACGTAGAGGACCGGCTCCTTGCCCTCCTGCCGCAGCAACGAGAGCAGCTCTTCCGTGCGCCGCAGGACGTTGACGTTGTACGAGCCGGCGAACCCGCGGTCGGAGGTGATCACGAGGACCGCCGCACGACGCGGGTTCTGCCGCTCGCTCAGCAACGGGTGGTCCAGCGACGCCGACGACGCCAGCGCCGAGAGCACCCGCGTGATCTCCCGGGCGTAGGGCTTGGACGCCTCGACCCGGGCCTGGGCGCGCACGATGCGGGCACCGGCGATCAGCTCCTGGGCCGAGAAGATCTTCTTCGTCGACTGGGTGGAGCGGATGCGGCGCCGCAGCGCGCGGAGGGAGGCTGCCATGGGTCAGGCCTTCTTCTTGACCTGGACGCGCTCCTGGCCACGCTCGGACGCATCCATCGCCTCGGCCTCGGGCTCGTTGACCTTGAGCGACTCGCCCTCACCGGTCGTGAACTGCCCGTAGAACGCCTCGACCGCACGCTCCAGGCCCTGCACCGTGTCGTCCTCGAGCTTCTTCGACGTCCGGATGGTGTCGAAGATGCCGTTGTCGCCACGGGCGACGAAGTCGAGGAACTCGGACTCGAAGCGCCGGACGTCGCTCACCGGCACGACGTCGAGCTTGCCGGTCGTGCCCAGCCACAGCGAGACGACCTCGCGCTCGACCGGGTACGGCGAGTACTGCCCCTGCTTGAGCAGTTCGACGAGGCGCATGCCGCGGTCCAGCGTGGCGCGGCTGGAGGCGTCGAGGTCGGAGGAGAAGGAGGCGAAGGCCTCCAGCTCGCGGTACTGCGCGAGGTCGAGACGCAGGCGGCCGGCGACCGACTTCATGGCCTTGATCTGGGCCGAGCCACCGACGCGGGACACCGAGATGCCGACGTTGATGGCCGGGCGCACACCGGAGTTGAACAGACCGGTCTCGAGGAAGATCTGCCCGTCGGTGATCGAGATGACGTTGGTCGGGATGTAGGCCGACACGTCGTTGCCCTTGGTCTCGACGAGCGGCAGCCCGGTCATGGAACCCGCGCCCAGCTCGTCGGACAGCTTCGCGCAGCGCTCCAGCAGGCGGGAGTGCAGGTAGAAGACGTCCCCGGGGTAGGCCTCGCGGCCCGGCGGGCGGCGCAGCAGCAGCGAGACCGCGCGGTAGGCCTCGGCCTGCTTGGACAGGTCGTCGAACACGATCAGGACGTGCTTGCCCTCGTACATCCAGTGCTGGCCGATGGCCGAGCCGGCGTAGGGGGCGATGTACTTGAAGCCCGCGGCCTCCGACGCGGGGGCGGCGACGATGGTCGTGTACTCCATCGCGCCGGCCTCCTCGAGGGCGGTGCGGATCGCCGCGATGGTCGAACCCTTCTGACCCACGGCGACGTAGATGCAGCGAACCTGCTGGGCCGGGTCGCCGGTGGCCCAGGCTTCCTTCTGGTTGATGATCGTGTCGGTGACGATCGCCGTCTTGCCGGTCTGGCGGTCGCCGATGACCAGCTGGCGCTGCCCGCGACCGATCGGGGTCATCGCGTCGATGGCCTTGATGCCGGTCTGCATCGGCTCGTGCACCGACTGCCGCTGCACCACGGTGGGTGCCTGGAGCTCCAGCGCGCGGCGGCCGGTGGTCTCGATGGGACCGCCACCGTCGATCGGGTTGCCCAGCGGGTCGACGACACGGCCGAGGTAGCCGTCGCCGACGGGCACCGAGAGCACCTCGCCGGTGCGGCGGACCTGCTGGCCCTCCTCGATGCCGGAGAAGTCACCCAGCACCACGACGCCGACCTCGCGCACGTCGAGGTTCAGCGCCAGACCACGAACGCCGCTCTCGAACTCGAGCAGCTCGTTGGTCATGACCGAGGGCAGTCCCTCGACACGGGCGATGCCGTCGCCGGCCTCGGTGACCGTGCCGACCTCCTCGCGGGAGATGTCGGGGCTGTACTCGGTGACGTAGCTCTGGATGGCACTGCGGATCTCGTCTGCGGAGATCGTCAGCTCGGCCATGGGTCGTCCTCTTCCCTGCGGGTGGTGTCTGGGTGGTCGGTCGGTGGGGCGGTCAGCCGGCCAGGCGCCGCTCGGCGGCTTCCAGGCGGTGGGCGATGCTGCCGTCGATGACCTCATCGCCCACCTGGACGATCAGGCCGCCGAGCACGCCCGGGTCGACGGAGACCTGCAGATTGACGGTCCGCCCGTAGATCCGGCGGAGCACCTCGGTCAGCCGCTGCTCCTGGGCGTCGGTGAGCGGCACGGCGGTCGTGACGCGGGCCACGGACTGGCCCCGGCGCCGGCTGGCCACCTCGGAGAGCCGCTCGACGGCGTTCTCCGCGCTGCCGACGTGGGGACCGGTGAGCACGTTGCGCAGCAGCTGCTCGGTGACCGGGCTGACCCGTCCCGAGAGCAGCCGGTCCAGCAGCGCGCTCTTGCCCTCGGCCGGGGCCTTGCGGTCGCTGAGGATGCGGCCCAGCTCGCGGTCACCGGCGACGATGCGGCCGAAGCGGAACAGCTCGTCCTCGACGGTGTCGAGCTCCCCGCGGGCGTCCGCCGCGTCCAACGACGCCTCGGTCGCCAGTGCGGCGAAGGCGTCGACGAGGTCGATGGGGTGGGACCAGCGCTGGCGCGCGACGGTCTCCACCATGTCCAGGGCCGTCGACGACACCTTCGAGCCGAAGAGCCGCTGGGCAAGGGCCGCCCGGTCCTCCGGACGGCCCGCCGGGTCCGACAGTGCCCGGCGCAGCGAGAGCTGGCCGTTCAGCAGCCGGCCGACGGCGAACAGCTCGTCGGCCAGGGCCAGCAGCTCAGGTCCCGACGCAGCCCGCGCGGGCTGCCCGGTCAGCCGGTCCTTCGCCTTCTCCAGGACGCCGGAGGCCGGACGACTCAGCTGGTCCAGGCGCTCGCGCGCCTCGGCCAGTGCCGCCCGGCTGGAGGCCTCCATCAACGGTGGCTCCCCGAGACGCTGGTCGCCCCACCGGTCCGTCCGTCCGGGCTGCCGGCCGCCATGCCGTCGAGCTCGGCGAGGAAGCGGTCGACCGTGCCGCTGCGCCGGGCGTCGTCGGCGAGGGACTCGCCCACGACCTGACCCGCCAGCTGGACGGCGAGCGTGCCGATCTGGCCACGCAGCTCGTTGACCACCTGCTGGCGCGCGCTTGCCAGCTGCTCCTCGCCGCGGGCGACGATGCGCGCCGATTCCTCCTGCGCCTGGCTGCGCAGCCCCTCGAGGATCTGCTGCCCCTCGGCACGGGCCTGGTCGCGGATCTGTGCGGCCTCGTTGCGCGCCTCGGCCAGCTGGGCGCGGTACTGCTCCAGCGCGGCCTTGGCCTCGGCCTGCATGGCCTCGGCCCGCTCGATGCCGCCCTCGATCGCCTCGCGCCGGGCCTGGAAGACCTGCTCGAAGCGCGGTGCGACGAACTTGAACATCACGAACAGCACGATCGCGAAGGCGATCAGTCCGATGATGATCTCGCCCACGGGCGGGAGGAGCGGATTGGCGCTCTCCGCAGCGAGGATGCTCATGCTCTCAGTGTCCCTGTCTCAGAGTCGGTCACCGTACTCAGACGGTACGGATCAGGTGCCGTAGACGAAGGGGACGACGAAGCCGATCAGCGCGAGCGCCTCGGAGAGCGCGAACCCCAGGAAGGCATAGGTACGGGTGAGGCCGGCGGACTCGGGCTGCCGGGCGGTCGCCTGGATGTAGGCGGCCCAGACGATGCCCACACCGATGCCGGGGCCGATGGCGGCGAGACCGTAGCCGATCGAGCCGACGCTGCCGGTCAGTTCTGCGAGAACGTCCATTGCGGGGTGTTCCTCCTCTGTCGTCGCCCGGCGGTCGCCGGGCGGCTGGCGGGGTCGTGCGGGTGGTGCGGTTCAGGGGTGTGACGTTCGTGTAGCGGTTCGCTCAGTGCTCGGCCTCGATCGAACCGTTGAGGTACGTGCCCATCAGCACGGTGAAGACGTAGGCCTGCAGGAAGATGACCAGCAACTCGAAGAAGGTCATCACGATCGCCATCAGCGCGGAGACCGGCCCGAAGACGATCGAGAAGTTGTCCCGGCTGAACAGGTAGACCGCGCCGAGGGAGAAGACGACCAGCAGCATGTGGCCGGCGAACATGTTGGCGAAGAGTCGAACCGCCAACGTGAACGGTCGCACGATGAAGTTCTGGAGGATCTCGATCGGGGTGACCAGGATGTACATCGGCTTGGGCACGCCGGGAAGGAAGAGGATGTCCTTGAAGTACTTCCCGACTCCCTGCTCGCGGATTCCGATGTAGATGTAGAGGACCCAGCAGATCGCGGCGAGCACCAGCGGGAAGGCGAACTTCGACATCGGCGAGATCTGCGCGAACGGGATGATCGCCATCAGGTTGTTCGCGAGGATGAAGAAGAACAGCGAGGCAAGGAACGGGGCGAACGGCAGGCCCCTGGGCCCCACCACGTCACGCGCGATGCCGTCGCGCACCAGCGAGTAACCCGACTCCCCCACGAACTGCAGCTTGCCGGGGACGATCTGCGGGTTGCGCACCGTGGCCACGAGGAAAGCGATCATCGCCAGCGTCGCCACCCAGAGGATGAGGGTGATCCGGGTGATCTCGAAGTCGATGCCGAGCAGCGAGAAACTGGCGATCACCTCGGGGTAGAACTCGCCGAGTCCGGGGGCCTGGAAGCCGTCGCCCGATCCTTCGGCAGCGAGCACGCCGTCGAGCGCGAGGGCGCTGGGGGTCACCGTTGTCCCTTCTGCGTCCTGGGCCGGCTCCGTCGTCCGCCCGGGGTGTTTCCTGCTGACCACTGACCCGGGGCCGGGTCGATGGCTCCGTACCGGGCGACCACCAGGTAGATCGCCACAGCCATGCCGAGGATGACGCCGACCGGGAAGAACACTCGCGTGTCCCACCACTGGTCGAGCAGCCACCCGGCCCCGCCCCACACGGCCATTCCGGAGATCATCGTCCCGATGACCGCGTAACCGGTCTCGGCACCGCTGCCCTGCCGGGGCGGACGTGCAGGTCGAGGTCGAGCCTCTCCACGAGCAGGGCTGTCCTCGGCCATCGGGTCGGACACTATCTCAGCCGCCTGACGCGGGCTTTTCCGGGTCCGGGCGGGGCGTCCCCGAGGCCGTGGGCGGCGCGGGGGGCGGCACGTAGTAGAGCTGGCGCGTCCACACCCACCGGAGCTGGACCAGGCTCCACAGCAGTGCCCCTACGACGACGGTCCACGCGAGCGTCCGACGGTCCAGCCAGCCGTCCTCCGGCAGCGCATTCAGCACGCCGAAGAGGACGACCGCCTTGACGAAGAACATGCCCAGGGCGGCGGGGAGGGTGAAGGTGTCGTCGATCCGGCCGGCCCACGCGATGACCACGCCGGACACCGCGAAGAAGGCCGTAACGATCGCGGCGCCGATGAGTACTCCCACGGCGTCCGGCCAGCCGCCGACCACGCCGGTGACCAGCGCCCCGACGAGTGCAGCCACTGCGGTGACCGAGGCGCCGACCCGGAGGAAGGAGATGTCCCAGGGTGCGTCACCCCGGGTGGGGCGCGGTCCTGCAACAGTCATCGGAGGGCCTTTCGGGTGTCAGGAGTACGTGGCGTCGTCCTGGCGGTTCCCTCGCCGGGACGAGGCGGTCGCCCGGCGGCGTGCGCCCGGACGGCGCGGGCCGTGGGGTGCTCGGCGCGGCTGCGCTCGCGCTGCGCGGCCAGCTCCGCCGCCCGCGCCTCCCGCGCGGCCCGGCGGGCGCGCGGACTGAGCACGACCACGACGCCCACCACCAGCAGGACGGCGATCGCCACGACCAGCTCCGCCTGACCGCCGGTGATCGACAGGCCCACGGCGCCGAAGGACAGCAGCGCCGCCCAGAAGTACATGACCAGCACCGCACGCCGGTGCGAGTGGCCGATCGAGAGCAGCCGGTGGTGCAGGTGCATCTTGTCCGGCGAGAACGGTGACTGACCCTTGCGGGTGCGCCGGACGACGGCCATCAGCAGGTCGACGAACGGGATGAACAGGATCGCGATCGGGACCAGCAGCGGTAGCGCCAGCGGCAGCAGGGTGGCCGCCGAGTCGAAGGACTGGGGGTCCACCCCGCCGGTCGCCGTGACCGCCGCCGCCGAGAGCATCAGGCCGACGAGCATCGAGCCGGAGTCGCCCATGAAGATCCGCGCCGGACTGAAGTTGTGCGGCAGGAAGCCGATGCAGGCGCCGGCGAGAACCGCGGTGATCAGCGCCGGGGCGCTGGCCACGTCGTCGTAGCCGACCATCCCGAGGTGGTAGCTGTAGGCGAAGAAGGCCAGCGCCGCGATGGCGGAGACGCCGGCCGCGAGACCGTCGAGACCGTCGATGAAGTTCAGCGCGTTCACCGTCGCGACCGTCAGCAGGATCGTCAGCGGCACACCGATGTCGGGACCGAGCGAGATCGTGCCGATGTCGGCGACCGGCAGGAACAGGAAGGCCAACTGCACGCCCAGCAGGACCATGACCCCCGCGGCCGCGATCTGACCGGTCAATTTCGTCAGCGCGTCCAGGCCCCACCGGTCGTCGAGGACGCCGAGCAGGCAGATCAGCCCGCCCGCGACGAGGACCGCGATCGTCTGGGAGTCCTCGAACGTCCGCTGCAGCGCCGGCAGCCGCGTGGCGACCAGGATGGCCGCGGCCACGCCGAGGTACATCGCGACGCCGCCGCCGCGGGGGGTGGGGATGACGTGCACGTCCCGCTCGCGTGGGGCCGCCATCATCCGCGCCCGGATGGCGACCATGCGCACCACCGGGGTGGTCAGGAAGGTGACCAGCGCGGCGGTGAGGAGGACGACGGCGTACTCGCGCACGGGATCAGGTGGCGCTGATCGGGCAGTGACGGGCGACGGACCGCCTACGGGCATCGGCGACGACGGCGCGGTGGCTGGAGGACGGCGCGCTCATCTCCGACCCCCACTCCGTCGAACTCGCTGCGGCTGCCCGCGGTGCCCCGGCTAGGACGTGCGGCGATCCCCCACTATGACACTGCGATCCTCCGGATCGCGCCGCGGCCATGACATGGCAGTCCTCCGGACTGCACCGCGGCCACGACATGGCAGTCCTCAGGACTGCACCGCGGCCACGTGCCGTACCCCTCGCGCGCTGAGCCGCTGCCGTCCGCTCCTCGGGGAGCCCTCCGGGCCCCCGCTCGTCGGGACCCCAGGCCTGCGAGCCGCCGCTCCGCGGACCCTCCGGGCCCACTCGCGTCGGCTCAGTCGGTGATGTTCGGGACGACGTCGCGCAGGCGGTCGACGCTGATGGCGCCGATCCGGAGCACGCGCGGCACCGGACCGGTGCAGTCGACGATGGTGCTGGCCGCCGAGCCCTCCCGCGCGCCGCCGTCCAGGACGACGGCCGCGTGGCTTCCCAGCTGCTCCACCGCCTGACCCGCCGTCGTCGCGGCCGGCCGCCCGGAACGGTTGGCGCTGGAGACGGCGAGGGGTCCCGTCTTCCGCAACAGGTCGCGGGCGACGTCGTCGTCCGGGAGCCGGACGGCGACGGTGCCCTGGGCGTCGCCGAGGTCCCAGGCCAGGGAGGGTGCGTGCTCGAGCACCAGGGTCAGGCCGCCGGGCCAGAACGCCTGGGCCAGCTCGTGGGCCGCGGGCGGCAGGTTCACCACGAGACCGGCCAGGGTGGAGGCCTCGCCGATCAGGACGGGGACCGGCATCGTGCGGCCGCGGTTCTTCGCGGCCAGCAGCCCGGTGACCGCAGCCGGCGTGAACGCGTCGGCCGCGACGCCGTAGACCGTGTCGGTCGGGATCAGGACGAGCTCACCGCGGGCGATGGCGGCAGCCGCGGCGTCGAGCCCGGCGGCGCGCTGCTCCGGATCGGCGCAGTCGAAGAGGTCAGCCACGGACAGGGAGTCTCCCCCACGACCGGATCACACCCGGCGGGCGGTGGTGAACCGGGGGCGCCCGGCCAGGTCGAGGTGGTCCTGGACGTTGGCGAAGCCGCCGTGCGCCCGGACCAGCGCGGGCAGCGAGCCGCCCTGCTGGTCGGCGTGCTCGATGCCGAGCCAGGCCCCGGTACGCAGCAGCCGCGCGGCGGTGACCAGGAGCCCGCGGACGACGTCCAGGCCGTCGGGACCGCCCCAGAGCGCCAGCGGCGGGTCGTGGTCGGCCACCTCGCGGGGCACGCGGGCGCCGTCGGGCACGTAGGGCGGGTTGGACACCACGAGGTCGACGGTGCCGTCCAGCTCCGGTAGCAGCGTGGGGTCGGTCATGTCGCCCGCGAGAACCTCGACCGGCGTGTCCCCCGCCGCGGCCCGGACGGCGGCGTTGTGCCGGGTCCACTCGATCGCACCGGGGTCGCGCTCGACGGCGGTGACGCGCGCACCGCGGTGCTCGTGCGCGATCGACAGGGCGAGCGCCCCGGAGCCCGCGCCGAGGTCGACGACGAGGGGTTCGGCGGCACCGGCCAGCCGCTCGAGCGCCCAGCCGGCGAGCTGCTCGGTCTCCGGCCGGGGGACGAACACCCCGGGCCCGACCGCCAGCTCCAGGAAGCGGAACGGCGCACGACCGGTGAGGTGCTGCAGGGGCACCCGGTCGGCCCGCTGCTCGACGAGCCTTCCGAACCGGGCGGCGTCGTCGTCCGTCACCTCGTCGAGGGTGAGCAGCCGGCGGCGCGGGACGCCGAGGACGTGGGCGAGCAGCAGCTCGGCGTCCACACGAGCGGACTCGACACCGCGGTCGGTCAGCCGGCGGACGGCGGCGGTCATCAGTGGCCTGATGTTCAGGAGCCGGCCGCCAGCAGCTCCGCGGTGTGCGCGGCCACCAGTGCGTCGATCACCGCATCGAGGTCACCATCGATCACCTGGTCGAGGTTGTGCGCCTTGTAGCCGACGCGGTGGTCGGCGATCCGGTTCTCCGGGAAGTTGTAGGTGCGCACCCGCTCGCTGCGGTCCATGGTCCGGACCTGGCTGCGCCGCTGGTCGCTGGCGAGGGCGTCGGCCTCCTCGCGGGCGGCGGCCAGCAGTCGCGAGCGCAGCACCCGCAGCGCGGACTCCCGGTTCTGCAGCTGGCTCTTCTCGTTCTGCGAGCTGACCACGATGCCGCTGGGCAGGTGGGTGATGCGGACGGCGGAGTCGGTGGTGTTCACGCTCTGCCCACCGGGACCCGACGACCGGAAGACGTCGATGCGCAGGTCGTTCGGGTCGACGGTGACGTCGACCTCCTCGGCCTCGGGCAGCACGAGGACGCCCGCAGCGGAGGTGTGGATGCGGCCCTGCGACTCGGTGACCGGCACCCGCTGCACCCGGTGGACGCCGCCCTCGAACTTCAGCCGGGACCAGATCCCCTCGTCGCCGCGCGACTTGATGGCGACCGCGACGTCCTTGTAGCCGCCGAGCTCGGCGTCGACGGCGTCGAGCACCTCGGTCGACCAGCCGCGGCGCTCGGCGTAGCGCAGGTACATGCGCAGCAGGTCGCCGGCGAACAGTGCCGACTCGGCCCCACCCTCCCCCGCCTTGATCTCGAGGATGACGTCCTTGTCGTCGTCGGGGTCCCGGGGCAGGAGCTGTTCGCGCAGCCGGTCGGTGAGCTCCTCGACCCGCTGCTCCAGCGAGGCGGCCTCGGCCGCGAACGACGCGTCCTCACCCGCCAGCTCGCGCGCCGTCGCCAGGTCGCCGCGTGTCTCGTCCAGTGCCCGGGCGGTCTCCACGAGCGGAGCGAGCTGGGCGTAGCGGCGGCCCAGGCGCCGGGCCCGGGACTGGTCGGCGTGCACCGCCGGATCGGCGAGCTCGCGCTCCAGGGAGGCGTGCTCGTCGAGCAGCGCCGAGAGGCGGTCGGGGGCGCTCATCGGTGGACTCCTCTCGGACGGACACGCCGGGACACGGCTGCGGACATGACGACGGCGCCCGCCCCGCCCCGGGTGGGGGCGGCACGGGCGCCGTCGGAGGAGCTACTTGCCGGCGGCCTCGGAACCGGCCGTCTCGGCACCGGCGGGGGCACGCTTGCCGAACCGCTTCTCGAAGCGGGCGACGCGGCCACCGGTGTCGAGGATCTTCTGCTTGCCGGTGTAGAAGGGGTGGCACGCCGAGCAGACCTCGACGGTCAGCTGACCGGTCGGGGACGTGCTGCGCGTCTGAAACGTGTTGCCGCAGCCACAGGTCACCGTGGTGACGTTGTAGGCCGGGTGGATGTCGCTCTTCATGCCTGCGCCTCTTCCGAGAAGTCTGTCGTGTTCGTGTGGTCGAACGCCGGCGGGCCGATGGTCATTCCGCGCCGCCGGCGGGGCTCAGTCGGCCAGTCTCCCAGAAGGAGACCGGCCGACCGCACCGGGGTTCGTTCAGTCGTTCGTCGGCCCGAGCGTCGTCTTCTGGATCTGCATGAGGAACTCGACGTTGTTGCGCGTCTTCTTCAGCTTGTCCAGGAGCAGTTCCAGGGCCTGCTGCGGCTCGAGCGCGGCGAGCACCCGGCGCAGCTTGATGACGATCGCCAGCTCGTCGGGGTTCATCAGGATCTCTTCCTTGCGGGTGCCCGACGCGTTCACGTCGACCGCCGGGAAGACCCGCTTGTCCGCCAGGCGGCGGTCGAGCTTGATCTCGGCGTTACCGGTGCCCTTGAACTCCTCGAAGATGACCGTGTCCATCGTGGAGCCGGTCTCGACCAGCGCCGAGGCGATGATCGTGAGCGAGCCGCCGTTCTCGATGTTGCGGGCCGCGCCGAGGAAGCGCTTGGGCGGGTAGAGCGCCGTGGAGTCGACACCACCGGAGAGGATGCGCCCGCTGGCAGGGGCCGCCAGGTTGTAGGCGCGGCCCAGGCGGGTGATCGAGTCCAGCAGGACGACGACGTCGTGGCCCATCTCGACCAGGCGCTTGGCCCGCTCGATGGAGAGCTCGGCGACCGTCGTGTGGTCGGCCGGCGGCCGGTCGAAGGTGGAGGCGATGACCTCGCCCTTCACCGAGCGCTGCATGTCGGTGACCTCTTCGGGCCGCTCGTCGACCAGGACGACCATCAGGTGGCACTCGGGGTTGTTGGTCGTGATCGCGTTGGCCAGCGCCTGCAGGACCATCGTCTTTCCGGCCTTCGGCGGGCTGACGATCAGGGCGCGCTGACCCTTGCCGATCGGCATGACCAGGTCGAGGACCCGGGTGGTCAGCACGTGCGGCTCGGTCTCCAGCCGCAGGCGCTCCTGCGGGTAGAGCGGGGTCAGCTTGGTGAACTCGGCACGGTTCTTCGCCTGGTCGGGCTCGAGCCCGTTGACGGTGTCCAGCCGGACGAGCGCGTTGTACTTGTCCTTGCGCTCGCCCTCACGCGGCTGGCGGACGGCGCCGGTGATGGCGTCGCCGCGGCGCAGGCCGTAGCGGCGAACCTGCGACAGCGAGACGTACACGTCGTTCGGGCCGGTCAGGTACCCCGAGGTCCGGACGAACGCGTAGTTGTCGAGGACGTCGAGGATGCCCGCGACGGGGAGCAGGACGTCGTCCTCGCTGACCGTCGGCTCGCCCTGGTCGTAGCGGTCGCGGCCGCCACCGGAGTTGCCGCCGCGCTTGTTGCGGTCCCGGTAGCGACGGCCGCGGCGACCTCGGCCACCCTCGAAGTCGTCGTCGTCGTCATCGTTGGTGTTGGTCCGGCCGTCGTTGCGGTTGTCGTTCCGGTTGTCCGGACGTCCGCCCCGGTCGTTGCGGTCGCCGCGGTCGGGACCACGGTTGCCGTCACGGGTGCCGCCGTCGCGGGCGCCGCCGTCGCGAGCGCTGCCGCCGTCACGGTTACCCCCGTCGCGGGCGCCGCCGCCGTCACGGTTGCCGCCGTCACGGTTGTTGCCACCGTCGCGGGGAGCAGCGTCGCGGGGGGCTCCGTCACGGTCGCCGCGGTTACGGCCACGGTCGCGGCTGCGCTGGGGGCGGTCCCCCTCGGTGCGCTGGTCGCCGTCGGCGGGGGCGTCGTCGGTGGAGGGCGCGGCCGGAGCGGCGGACTCGATGGCAGCGGGGATCTCGGTCGTCTCGCCTGCGGGGGCCGCATCGGCCGACGGCGAGCCGGCGGGGCGGCTGGCGCCACGACGCGTGCGGGTGGGACGTACCGCCTCGGGCGTCTCGGTCGCGCCGGTCAGCGGGCCGCCGTTGGCGCCACCGCTGACGGGGGCCTCCAGGGGCGCGGACGTCGCCGCGACGCCACGGGCCTCGGGGACGCGGGCCGCGGGCGCGCCGCCGGCCGGGGCGTCGCCGCCGCCCACCTGGCGGGCGGAGATGGCGGCGACGAGGTCGCCCTTGCGCATCCGGCCGGTGCCGGAGATGCCCAGCTCGCCGGCGAGCCGTTGCAGCTCGGGCAGCAGCATCCCCGACAGTCCGTTGCCGCGGCGACGGGGGCTGCCCGTCGTCCCAGAAGCGGCAGTCGCCTCGGTCGGGCCGGCAGCGTCCTGCGTACCGGTCACCTCGAGGTCGGTGGTTTCACTCACGTACAGGTCCTTCCCTGCGGTGACCTGCGCGTTGCAGCGCAGGGGGTGCCCCGGTCCCCGGAGGTCCGGCCCGGAGGCGGGAACGCAGAAGGGATCGGGTCGAAAGATGCGAGGCGGATCAGCGGCGAAGAGAGATCGTCTGCTTCGGCCCCGCGCGAGGCTCACCCGAGTGGGCGGCTACGCCGTGAGCCTAGACGCAGCTCACAGACCGTGACAACACCGGTGGGTCCGGCGTGTGTTCCTCGTTACCGAGACGATACCTGAGGGTTTTCATCGAGCACGCGCGCCCCGTGCACGTCCACCTCCAGCGGGAGGACCGTCCAGCTCGGTGGGGCCAGTTCACCGATGGTCCGGAGGTGGTCCGCGGTGGAGGGGTCGCCCCCGGCGCCGGACGACCCCTGGGCGAGGACGAGCAGGCTCGGGCCCGCGCCGGAGACCACGGCGGGCAGCCCCTGCCCGCGCAGCGCGTCGAGCAGCGCGAGCGACTCCGGCATCGCGGCGGCCCGCTGCCGCTGGTGCAGCCGGTCCTCGGTCGCCTCGAGCAGGAGGCCGGGCTCGCGGGTCAGCGCGTGCACGAGGAGCGCGGCCCGGCCGGCTGCATGCGCGGCGTCGCCGTGCGGAACGACGTCGGGCAGCAGGCCCCGGGCCACGTGCGTGGACAGCGTGTCGCCGGGGACGAGGACGACGGGCGTGACGGTGGCGTCGACCTCCAGCCGGTCGGCACGGGCGCCGTCCGGCGTCATCCACGACAGCGTGGCGCCCCCGAGCAGACAGGCGGCGACGTTGTCGGGATGCCCTTCCAGCTCCGTGGTCAGCCGGAGGACGGCGTCGAGGTCGATCGCCTCGACGTCGGGGCACAGCGCCCAGGCACCCAGCACCCCCGCGACGACGGCCGCGGCGGAGGAACCCATCCCCCGCCCCTGCGGGATGCCGTTCTCCGCGACGACGCGCAGCCCCGGCGGCGTCCAGCCGAGGCCGGCAGAGGCCGCCCGGAACGCGCGGACGACGAGGTGCGACTCGTCGGCCGGCAGCTCCCCGGCGCCGACGCCGGAGACCGACACCTCGAGGCCGGACGGGAGGACGGCGAACTCGAGGACGTCGTGGCAGGTCAGCGCCAGGCCGGCGCAGTCGAACGCCGGCCCGAGGTTCGCGCTGGTGGCGGGCACACGGACCCGCACCGCATGGCT
This sequence comes from Blastococcus colisei, assembly GCF_006717095.1. NCBI lineage: Bacteria > Bacillati > Actinomycetota > Actinomycetes > Geodermatophilales > Geodermatophilaceae > Blastococcus > Blastococcus colisei. The sequence goes on along the minus strand of NZ_VFQE01000001.1, from coordinate 1,122,561 downwards.
CACAATCCGAGCTGGGCGGCGGCGGCCGCCGCGTCCACGGGAATGGTGACCGGGGCCGGCGCGCCCGAGATCGCCCACTCGGGATCCTTGAGCCCGTTGCCCGTGACGGTGCAGACGATGCGCTGCCCGGGCTCCAGCTCACCGGCTGCGGCGACCTGCAGCAGCCCGGCGACCGAGGCCGCCGACGCCGGCTCGACGAAGACCGCAACGCTTCGGGCCAGCAGCCGGTAGGCGGCCAGGATCGCGCGGTCGGTGACGGCGTCGATGCGGCCGCCGGACTCGTCGCGTGCGGCCAGGGCCTTGGTCCACGACGCCGGGTTGCCGATCCGGATGGCGGTGGCGATCGTGCTCGGGTTCTCCACGACCTGACCGCTGACGATCGGCGCGGCACCGGCGGCCTGGAAGCCCCACATGCGCGGGGTGCGCGAGGCGGGGCCGGGGGCGTCGGAGTCGGCGCAGTACTCGCGGTAGCCCTGCCAGTAGGCGGTGATGTTGCCGGCGTTCCCGACCGGCAGGCAGTGGATGTCGGGGGCGTCGCCCAGGACGTCGACGATCTCGAAGGACGCGGTCTTCTGTCCCTCGATGCGGTACTGGTTGACGCTGTTGACCAGGCTGACCGGGTAGTCGATCGCGAGCTTGCTGGCCAGTGCCAGGCAGTCGTCGAAGTTGCCCTCGACCTGGAGCAGCTGCGCGCCGTGCACCAGCGCCTGGGCCAGCTTGCCCATCGCGATCTTGCCCTGCGGCACGAGCACCGCGCAGGTGAGCCCGGCGCGGGCGGCGTAGGCCGCGGCGCTCGCGCTGGTGTTCCCCGTCGAGGCGCAGATGACCGCCTTCGCCCCCTCCTCGACGGCCTTGGTGATCGCCATCGTCATGCCGCGGTCCTTGAAGGAGCCGGTCGGGTTGGCGCCCTCGACCTTGAGGAACACCTCGCAGCCGGTGCGACGGGAGAGCTCCGGCGCCGGGAGCAGCGGGGTCGCGCCCTCCTGGAGCGTCACCACCGGGGTGTCGTCGCTCACCGGCAGGCGGGAGCGGTAGGCCTCGATCAGCCCCGGCCAGCCGGGCGACACCGTCGTCCCCGAGACGCTCATGACAACCCCTCCACGCGCAGCACGCTCGTGACCCCCCGCACGGCGGGCATGTCCCGCAGCGCGGCGATGGTGGCAGACAGCGCGGCGTCGGGGGCGCTGTGGGTGACGATCACCAGCGTGGCCGCATCGCCGTGCCCGTCCTGGCGGACGGTGGCGATGCTCACCTCGTGCCGGGCGAACTCCTGCGCGACGGTCGCCAGCACGCCCGGCTTGTCGGCCACGTCGAGGCTGACGTGGTAGCGGGTCGGGGTGTCGGCGATGGGCCGGACGTCGAGGTTGGCGTATCCGGTCGGCCCCTGGCCCGAGGCCCCGGCCAGCCGGTTGCGCGCGACGGCCACGAGGTCGCCGAGGACGGCGCTGGCCGTCGGCTCTCCGCCTGCGCCCTGCCCGTAGAACATCAGCTGCCCGGCCGCCTCGGCCTCGACGAACACCGCGTTGAACGCGCCGCCGACCGACGCCAGCGGGTGCGTGGTCGGGATCATCGCGGGGTGCACGCGGACGGCGACCGAGTCGCCGTTCCCGTTCTCCACCCGCTCGCAGATGGCCAGCAGCTTGACCGTGCAGCCGATCTCGGCGGCCCGCGCGACGTCGGTGGCCGACACCGCCGAGATGCCCTCGCGGTAGACGTCGGCGGCCGACACGGGGGTGTGGAAGGCCAGCGAGGCGAGGATCGCCGCCTTGGCCGCGGCGTCGAACCCGTCGACGTCGGCGGTCGGATCGGCCTCGGCGTACCCGAGCTCGGTGGCCTCGGCGAGCGCCTCGGCGAAGCCGGCGCCGGTCTCGGCCATGCGGGACAGGATGTAGTTCGTGGTCCCGTTGACGATGCCGACCACGCGGCGGAGCTGGTCGCCGGCCAGCGACTCGCGCAGCGGTCGCAGCAGCGGGATGGCGCCGGCGACCGCGGCCTCGTAGTAGAGGTCGACGCCGGACTTCGCCGCGGCGGCGTGCAGGGCCGGCCCGTCGTCGGCCAGCAGGGCCTTGTTGGCGCTGACCACCGACTTGCCCGCCTCGAAGGCGGCCAGGATCAGCGTCCGGGCCGGCTCGATGCCACCGATCACCTCGACGACGAGGTCGACGTCGTCGCGGCTGACCAGGGCCTGGGCGTCGGTGGTGAGCAGGTGCTGCGGGACGTCGGGGTGGTGGGCCGGACGGCGCACCGCGATGCCGGCCACCTCGACGGGGCGCCCGACGCGGGCGGCGAGGTCGTCGGCCTGTTCGTCGATCAGGCGCAGGACGGCGCTGCCGACGGTCCCGCAGCCGAGCAGGGCAACCTTCAAGGGCTTCACGACCATGCCTTCTCATCGACTCGCGAGCTCGCCGAGCCAGCTCCCACGGGGTGTTCGGGCGCCGGCTGGGAGGGCGCCGGCGAGGGCGCGGGCGAGCCCGCGAGGACGGCGTCGAGGGCGAACACGTCGGAGAGCGTCTGACGCCGCACGATCTCTTCCGCCCCGCCGTCCCGCACGGCGACCACCGGCGGCTTCAGCAGGTAGTTGTAGTTGCTGGCCATCGACCAGCAGTAGGCGCCCGTGGCGGCGACCGCGAGCAGGTCGCCGGGCTGCACGTCCGATGGCAGCCACAGGTCGCGGACGAGGATGTCGCCGCTCTCGCAGTGCTTGCCCACCACGCGGCAGAGCGCCGGCGGGGCCTCGGAGGTCCGGTTGGCCAGGACGCAGGTGTAGCTCGCGTCGTAGAGGGCGGTACGGATGTTGTCGCTCATGCCGCCGTCGACGGAGACGTAGTTGCGCACCATCGGCGTGCCGGGGGCACCGCTGGCGCCCAGGCGGACCGGCTTGATCGTGCCGATCTCGTACAGGGTGACGGTGCCCGGCCCGGCGATGGCCCGGCCGGGCTCGACGGCCAGGCGGGGCACCGGCAGCCCGAGGGCAGCGCACTCCGCGGCGACGACCGACCGCAGCCGGACGGCGACGTCCGCCGGGGTGACCGGGTCGTCCTCGGCCAGGTAGGCGATGCCGAACCCTCCGCCGAGGTTCAGCTCCCCCAGCAGCTCGCCGGTGGCCTGCTGCACCTGGCCGAGCAGCCCGACGATCCGGTGGGCGGCGGCCTCGAAGCCGGCGGTGTCGAAGATCTGCGAGCCGATGTGGCTGTGCAGCCCGGTGAGCAGCAGTGCCGGCTCCCGGATCACCCGGACGGCAGCCGCCAGCGCGTCACCGGTGGCCAGGGAGAAGCCGAACTTCTGGTCCTCGTGCGCGGTGGCGATGAACTCGTGGGTGTGGGCCTCGATGCCCACCGTCGCGCGGATCAGCACGGGCACCGGCGCACCGCCCGCGGCCACCCGCGCCTCGGCCAGCGGGACGAGCCGGTCGATCTCGTCGAAGGAGTCCAGCACGATGTGCCCGATCCCCGAGTCGACGGCCAGGCGGAGCTCCACCAGCGACTTGTTGTTGCCGTGCAGCGCGATCCGCTCGGCGGGGAAGCCTGCGGCCAGCGCCAGGGCGAGCTCGTTGCCGCTGCAGGCGTCCAGGTGCAGGCCGTCCTCGGCGATCCAGCGGGCCACCTGCCCGCAGAGGAATGCCTTCGAGGCGTAGTGCACGTCGGCGTCGGCGAACGCGGTCGCGAAGTCGGCGGCCCGGCCACGGAAGTCGCCCTCGTCGAGGACGAACAGCGGGGTGCCGTGCTCGCGGGCCAGCTCGGTGACCGGGCGTCCGCCCACGTGCAACTCGCCGTCGACCCGCTCGGCCGAGCGTGGCCAGACGTGCGGGTCCAGGACGCCGAGGTCGCTCGGCGGCGCACCCGCGGCGGTCGGCTGCTGGATGTTGCCGTGCAGCGGTCCCGCAGGGTGCGCCCTCACATCCGCTCCGGGGCGGAGACACCGAGGACGTCGAGGCCGTTGCGCAGCACGGTCGCCGTGGCCGCGCACAGCCAGAGCCGCGCGGTGGTCAGCGCCGTGGCCTCCTCATCGCCGCGGGGCAGCACGCGGCAGGAGTCGTAGAACCGGTGGTAGGTACCGGCCAGCTCCTCCAGGTAGCGCGCGACCCGGTGCGGCGCCCGCAGCTCGGCGGCTGCCGTCAGCACCCGGGGGAACTCGCCGATCGCCCGGAGCAGGTCGCTCTCCCGCTCGTGCACCAGCTGGGTGACGTCGACGTCCCTGGCCTCTCCCAGGGCCAGGCCCAGGTCGGTGGCGTTGCGCAGCACCGAGGAGATCCGGGCGTGCGCGTACTGGACGTAGAAGACCGGGTTGTCGTTGGTCTTCCGCGTCCACTGGTCGACGTCCACGTCGATCTGCTGGTCGACGGATGCCCGGGCCAGCGCGTACCGGGTCGCGTCGACCCCGATGGCCTCGACGAGGTCGTCGAGGGTGACGACGTTGCCCGCGCGCTTGCTCATCCGCACCGGCTCGCCGTCCCGCAGCAGGTTGACCAGCTGCCCGATGAGGATCTCGAGATGGGCGTCGGGGTCGTCGCCGGTCGCCGCGACGAGTGCCTTGTAGCGGCCCACGTACCCCGAGTGGTCCGAGGCCAGCATGATCACGACGCGATCGAAGCCACGGGCCCGCTTGTCCAGGTAGTAGGCGCAGTCGGCGGCGAAGTAGGTCGGCTCGCCGTCGGCCCTGATGAGTACCCGGTCCTTGTCGTCGCCGAAGTCCGTCGTCCGCAGCCAGACGGCCCCGTCATGCTCGAAGACGTGCCCCTGCTCGCGCAGCCGGGCCACCGCCTTCTCCAGGGCTCCGGACTCGTGCAGGCTCGTCTCGGAGAAGAAGACGTCGAACTCGACGCCGAGCGCGACCAGCGAGCTGCGGATCTCCGCGACCATCAGCTCCACGCCGTGGGCGCGGAACACCGCCAGCTGCTCGTCGGCGGGCCGGTCGAGCAGCCCGGGCTCACGGGCCACGACCTGGCGGGCGATCTCCCCGATGTAGCTCCCGGCGTACCCGTCCTCCGGCACGGGCCTGCCGAGCGCGGCGGCGTGCAAGCTCTTGGCGAACCGGTCGATCTGCGCCCCGGCGTCGTTGAGGTAGAACTCCCGGGTGACGTCGGCACCGCTGGCCTCGAGCAGCCGGCCCAGTGCGTCGCCCACAGCCGCCCAGCGGGTGCCGCCGATGTGGACCGGACCCGTCGGGTTCGACGAGACGAACTCCAGGTTGAGCCTCTGGCCGGCCAGCACCTCGGTTCGCCCGTACGCGGCCCCGGCCGTGACCGCGTCGACCGCGATCCGGCCGAGCGCGCCCTGGGCGAGGGTGATGTTGAGGAAGCCGGGGCCGGCGACGTCGACCGCCGCGATGCCGGGCTGCGCGGCGAGGTCGCCGGCCAGCAGCTCGGCCACCTCGCGCGGCGGCCGGCCGGCGGCCTTGGCCAGCCGGAGGGCGATGTTGGTGGCGTAGTCGCCGTGCGCCCGGTTCTTCGGGCGCTCGACCACGACCTCGTCGGGCACCTCGACCGCGAGGGCGCCACGGTCGACGGCCGCGGCCACGACGGTCCGGACGACGTTCCGCAGCTGCTCAGGTGTCACCGCACGAGCGTACTGACCGGCCTCGGCTGCCCCGTCGACCCGCCCGGCCACAGGATTCTCACGCTCACAGGGTCTGCACAGGGCCCCGACCTAGACTCGTCCGGCGAGGGCCGTCCGTGCCCGCATCCCCCGTAAGCGTCACGTCAGCATGAGGAGAGGCCTTGGCCAAGGACCGCAAGCCCGCGAGCGGCAACGGCAGGCCTGCCGGCAAGGGCGCCACGGCCGGCAAGGGCGGACGCACCCGTCCGGCGGCCAACGTCGTCGCCCCGCAGCGGCCCTGGGGCCTTATCGCCGGCGCCCTCGCCGTGGTGGTGTTCGCCGCCGCGGTCATCACCTACGCCGTGGTCCAGGTGAACGAGTCCAACGCCAACCGGGTCGAGGCGGTCGACGAGATCGACGGGGTCCAGGTCTACGACGACCTGTCCGCGGAGCACGTCACCACTCCGGTCGACTACGAGCAGTCGCCGCCGGTGGGTGGTCCGCACGCCCCGCCCCCGGACTGGGCCGACTGCACGGGCACGGTCTACGACGTCGACATCCGGCACGAGAACGCCGTGCACAGCCTCGAGCACGGCGCCGTCTGGATCACCTACGACCCCGAGGCTCTCTCGCAGGACGAGATCGACACCCTTGCCGCGCTCGTCGAGGACGAGTCCGGGCGGATGCTGTCCCCCGTCGAGGGGCTGGACTCACCCATCTCCCTCCAGTCGTGGGGCCACCAGCTCAAGGTCGACAGCGTCGACGACATCCGCATCAAGCAGTTCGCCGACTTCCTCACGCTGAACGCCGAGTTCACTCCTGAGCCCGGTGCCAGCTGCGAGAACCCCACGTTCGCCGCGGACCCGCTGCTCGAGGAGCCCGACGGCGCGACGGGCACCGAGGCGCCGGCCGAGACGGCCGCCCCCTGACCCGCTGCCAGAGCACCGGACGACACCGAGGAGGACCGTGACCACGGCCGACGAACCGACATCGACCCGGAGTCCTCTGCGGGTGGTCCTGCTGGCGGTCATCGCCGTCGGGCTGGTCCTGCTGGGCGGCGGGCTGGCAGTGGCGCTGGGCCTCGGCCGGGACGACGCAGCCGAGCCCAGTGCGGTCGACGTCGGGTTCTCCCGGGACATGGCGCTCCACCACCTGCAGGGCGTCGAGATGGCGAACGCCGCCCTCGACCGCAGCGAGGACCCCGCCGTCCGCGGACTGGCGTTCGACATCGGGACGACGCAGACGAACCAGGTCGGCCGCATGCAGGGCTGGCTGTCCCTCTGGGGCTACTCCCCGACCGGCGGTGAGGTCATGGGCTGGATGGACCACGCGGGCGGGCACTCCGGCCACGCCATGGACGTGGACACCGCAGTCATGCCCGGGATGGCGACGGAGGAAGAGCTCGCCCAGCTCCGGTCGCTGTCGGGAAACGCCTTCGACGTGGAGTTCCTCCGGCTCATGATCCGCCACCACCAGGGTGGCCTGGGCATGGCCGAGTACGCCGAGGAGAACGCCGAGACCGACGTCGTGCGCAACCTCGCGAATGCGATCGCCGAGTCGCAGACGGCCGAGACGACGCTGATGGCCGACATGCTGGCGGCGCGCGGCGGCACCCCGCTGCCGGCCCCCTGAGGGCCTGCGTCCGGACGTCGTCCGGCGGCTGATAGCGTTCGTCCCGCACGAACGGACGAGCCCCCGTAGCTCAGGGGATAGAGCACTGCCCTCCGGAGGCAGGGGCGCAGGTTCGAATCCTGCCGGGGGCACCAACGTGTGTTGTTTCCAACCTGCGCCGCATGACCAATGCGGCGCAGGTTGTTTCGTTGTGCCCCGTGGTGGCCGGACCGGCGAGGTCCGGATGAGGCGGAGGTCCTCGGCCGTCCAGGCGCCCGGCGACGTGTCCAGGCCGTCATCGGATGTCTCCACCGGCCCTTCGGCCGCCGTGTCGGCGTCGTCCGTGCCCGTCTGGACCTCGTGAACGACCTCCGGCCCGATGAGAGTGCGGAAGGGTTCGGCGAGGACGGCGCTGATCCCCTCGTCGGAGAAAAAGATCTGCTCGAAAAAGGCCTGGTTGTAGAGCCGGCGGACACTGTCGCTGGCCCGGCGGTAAGCCTCGTGGCAGTCGCTGAGCAAGTCGAGGGCCAGTGTCAGGCTCTCCTCAACGGTTTCCGCGGCCTCCGATGCGCGCTGCAGCCGGTCCTCGATGTGGGCCAGCTGCGCGGCGATGCGGTCCTGTTCGACCTTCAACAGGTCGACCGGGACGGCACCGGCGTAGTGGGCCTGCAGCAGCTTGGCCCGTTCGTTGATCAGGCGCTGCCGCTGCGTGGTGAGCGCGCCGTGCTCGCGTTCGGCCGCGGCACGGGAGGTGGCGAGCTCGTCGCGGAGGAAGCGCTCGATCTGCTCCCGCAGCTCGGCAGGTAGTTCAACGTCGGCGTAGAAGTCCTCGACGCGCTCCTCCACGGCCGCGATGAGCAGCGCCTTCTGGGTGCAGCCAGTCCGCTTCTGGTGTCGGCCGAGGCACATGAAGTACGGGTAGCTGGCGCCGTAGCGGTTTGTCGACAGGTTGACCACAAAGCGGCTACCGCAGGTGCCGCAGAAGACGGTCGATTTCAGGTAGTGCGGGTGGGCCCGCTGCTTCTCCCCCACCCGGTGCGTCGACAGCACGGTTTGCACCCGCTGCCAAGTCACCTCATCGATCAGCGGGGTGTGCCGGCCGGGGTAGCTGGCGCCGCGCCAGATGACTTCGCCCTTGTAGTAGGGGCTGGTCAGGATCTTGTGGACGATGTTCGGCCGGACCGGCCGGCTGGGCTGCGCCGGGGTGGCGACGGTGCGCAGGCCGCGGACTTCCAATTCAGCAGCCAGCTTGAGGAGCGTCCAGTTGCCGGTGGCGTAGGCCCGGTAGGCCCAGGTGATCAGCGGGCCGCGCTCAGGGTCGACTGCGATGGTGCGGACCTCGCGACCCTCGTCGTTGACGGCCCGGACGTTGCGGTAGCCGAGCGGCGCCCGGTTCGGCGTGCCGCCGGTGCGAGCCTTCTGGCTCATGCCCTTGACGACCTCGTTGGCCAGGTTGCGCGAGTAGAACTCGGCGATGGTGCTCATGATCCCGTGCAGCAGCATGCCGCTGGGCGTCTCGTCGATGTTCTCGGTAGCCGACACCAGCGTCACCCCGGCCTCCTGCAGTGCCAGGTTGATCTCGACGTCGTCGATGCGGTTGCGGGCCAGCCGGTCGACCTTGTGGACGACGACGAAGGCGACCGGGTTTTCCAAGACGTACGCCAGCATCCGCTGTAGCTCCGGCCGGTGAGCCGAGCGGGCGGACTCGCCCCGATCCACGAACTCGGCGGTGATGACCGCGCCGAGGGCTTCGGCCTTACGGCGATTGGCGTCCCGCTGCGCCGGGATCGAATAGCCCTCGGGGTCGCCGTCGCGCTCGGCCTGCTCCTTGGTGGAGACACGCAGGTAGGAGACGGCTGCCGCCTGCGGGAGTGAGTCAGTCTGGGACGTCATGCCGCTACCTCAGTCGCTTCGGTATTGGACGGGGAGATGTCATCTGGATGCTCATGCGGCCGGCCCGTGCGCGTGGCGGGGTCAATCAGGCCGAGCTGGATGAGTCGGCTTCGCGTCGCGCTGGGCGGCGCGTCGCAGCGGGTAGCCAGGGCTGCGATCGCGGGCGTGCCGGCGGCCCAGGCCTCCCGCACCAGCCGCTTGGGCAGCAGGGCGCAGGTGGCGAAGTGATCGGCGATCTGCTCGGCCAGTTGGTCAGTGCAGAGCTGGTGCTGGTCGAGGCCGATTGGCAGGAGGCCCGGGCCGCCGAAGTCGAGGATGTGTTTGAACTCGTGCAGCAGGGTGAAGCGACGCTGCGCCGCCGAGTCGGTGGGATTGAGGCGGATAACCCACTGACGGGCCGCGGGGTCCCAGTGGCTGGCGCCGGCAAGTGGCAGTTGCGGATCGTCGACGATCCGGATCTGCGGCAGATCCGTGATGACGCGGCAGGAGACGGGCAGCGCGGTTACACCAGCGAGCTCCAGCAGCCGCCGGGCTTGCAGTTCGGCCAGATGCATCGCTTCGGAGAAGCGCAGGGGCCGGTTAGGAACGAGCTGACGGAGTTTGGTCAAGACGTTGAGCGGGTTGTGGTTCACCGGTGATGATTGATAACGCATCTTGCTTTCCTCCTCTCTCGTTAGGTCTCCGGCCGCGTTATGGCGTCCGGCTCATGTCTCGTCCTCTTTCGCCGCCGGACCACTGGTGCCGTAGTCGCGGGCGATCCGGTCGAAGTAGCGCTCCATTTCGATGACCGCCGCCTCTGGAAGTTCCGGGTAGCGCTCCCGGAGGTATGGCACGAGATGCGGCAGCTCGCGGTGCATCGGGAAGCCGGCATGGTCGAGGACGCTGGCCAAACTGAGGTGAAGCGTGCTGGCGATCCGGCTCAGTAGCTCGATGTTGGGCGACCCGACCGTGCCGCGCTCCAGCCGGCTGATCTGCGAGGAGTTGACCCCGACGGCCGCTGCGAGCTCGCGCGTCGATAGTTTGGCGTCTTCGCGCGCCGCGCGGAGCCGGGCGCCCAGTTCGTGGCTTCTCGTGGTCAACATGTCGCAATACTTTCCTGTGCCATTTCTTTTAATTCTATCGGATTAGTTGCAAAAACGCATCACTGTCGGACAATTTCACAACGCCTCTTTCGCCGAGCAAAGCCTTTCCTTACTGCATTTAGTGTTGCGCGGCGGGGACGATCAGAGTGGCGGCCGAGTAGCTGCCAACATCTGTCGCCCCGCCGCGGTGGTGCACCGACACGGTCAGGTCGACCGTGAACCCGTAGAAGGGTCAGTCGGCCGGCCCGCTCCGTCGACCCTTCGGGCTGCCCTCAGCCGCTCCTGCCGACTTCGGCTTGAGCAGGCTGGCGATGGCGGCCCGCCGGGCTTCGACCTCGCGCTCGATGTCCTCGAGCGCCCCAGTCGCCTGGGCGGTGAAGTCGGGATCGGACGTAGCGCCGGCGATGTGCGCCTCGATGGCTCGCCGGATCTCATCGGTGATGGTGCTGCCGCGCAGCTGGGCAACCAGGCTCAGCTGGGCGTGCATGTCCGGCTCCAACCGGATGGCGAGCGTCTTGACGCCGCCGCGGGTGGAACCGTTGTCGGCCAGGGACATTGCGGCCTCCTCGGTGCTGGGGCGCTTCGACGAGCGTGCTGGATGCCCGCTCTCTTGGATCGAAGGGCCCGGGGCAGCGACGAAGCCGTGGGCACCTGCCAGCCCCGGTCTCACTCGCCCGCGGCGTAGCTGTGTCTGTCGAAAACGAACGTGCCGCCGCCTTCGGGTGCCTCGAAGACGTAGAAGTGGCCGGCGCGTTCGAAGTCTCGGACGACGGCCTCGCCGTCGAGCCGGATGTAGGCCCGGAGCCAGTCGGGGAGCCTGGCCAGGCGGCCGTCGGCGCCCAGGCGAGCCAGCAGCTCCTCCCCGAAGGCCTCCCGGTCGGTGTAGTGGCCGAGGTAGCTCTCCCGGAACCGGCTCTCGTCCTGGGTGCCCGTCCAGTACTGGAAGGCGTACCAGGCGGTCTGCAGCTCCTCACGCTTCTCTCGTTGTTGGGTCTCAAGGCTCACGTCACCTCCTTTCGTTACTTGTTTCCGGACCGGTCGGTGCGCTACGGCGGCGAGCGGCTTCGCTTCGGGCGCTCGGCCCCGGCGGCCCGAATCCGCTGCTCGGCTTCGGCGGCGAAGGCGCGGTTCAGTTCGATACCGAGCCAGTCGCGGCCGAGTCGATTGGCGGCGACGGCCGTGGTGCCCGAGCCAAGGAACGGGTCGAGTACCAGTCCCGGCCGGCTGGGTGCCTGGCACTGGCAGGCCGCCGTCCCGGCCGTCCACGGGGAGCTGCACTCGCTGCAGACGGCCTCCGGGCAGGCGGCGCAGATGACCCGTTCAACCAGCGTCAGCGGGGAGGTGGCGTGGTGCGACCCATGCCTTCGACCGCTGGCAATGCGCCAGACGTCGCCGGGGTTCTTGCCTCGCTGGTGGCCGGTTCGTCCGGACCTTCGCATCCCGGCCAAACCACTGCGACCGACGGCGTTCGGGCCGCGCCATGTGTCCGGCGTGTGTGGTGCTGATGCCGGTCGCCGTGGCGCCTGCGCATGGCTGGTGTGCGGCTGCCGGATGGCGTCGAGGTCGAAGAAGTAGCGCGGATGGCGCGTCAGGAAGAAGACGACTTCCCAGGTGGCAGCCAGCCGGTCGCGGACTGGGCTCGGTACCGGGTTGCTCTTACTCCAGACGATCTTGTTGCGGACCAGCCAGCCGTCGGCCTGCAGCGCCAGCAGCAGCCGTTCCGGACCGAGCAGCAGGCTCTTACGGGTGGCGCCCTCGCGCGGATGGGTGGCGTAGCTGTCGCCGAGGTTGAGCCACAGGCTGCCGGTCGGCGTCAGCAGCCGGGCCACCTCCCGGTTGACGCCGCGCAGGTTCTTGACCCACTCCTCGATGTCGCCTTCCAGCCCGAGTTGGCCGTCGACGCCGTAGTCGCGCAGCCGGAAGTACGGCGGGCTGGTCAGGACTATGTCGACGCTCCTGTCGGGCAGATGCGCCAGGAGTTCCGTCGCGTCACCGACGAGCACGCGGTTGACGAGATCAAGAGTGAGGCCGCTCATGAGGCCTCCTGGTCGGTGACAACGGGTAAGAGTCCACCAGCGGTCACCAGGCGGAACAGATCGCCGTCGAGCGAGCGCGTTGCCGTGAGCGCCGCCTGGAAGCGCCGCCGCCGAATCTCAGTCGGCAGCAGCCAGATGACCCGCGGAAACAACCCGGATTCAGCCTGCTCCTGGTCGGACGCTCGGTAGCGGGCGTAGGCCTGACACTGCCGGACCAGCGTCGGGATGCCCTCCGTGCCGCGGTCGACCTCAATGAACCAGTGGTTCTCGTAGTTCTCCGTGGCGGTGACGGCGAACAGGTCCGGCTTAAGGACCTGCCGGGTCCCCATCGGGTCGAGGAAGTGCCGCCAGCAGACCGGTTCCAATTCCAGATTGAGCAGTTCCATCTGCCCCTCACGGGCGGCCCGGAGCAGCACCAGGTGGACGTCGGCGACGGCCAGGTAGTGCTGCACGAAGGCCCCGCCGGGCTGCCGGACCCGCATGCTGCTGCCGCTACCGGTCTGCAGCCCGAGCACGCGCTGGCCGGCAGCGGTGAGCGTCCAAACTGAGGCCGCCGAGCCACCGTGCAGGCCGCCGACCCGGCGGTCGAGGCGCTCGATGAGGCGCTCGTCATGCAGCCGGCCGAGCACCCGCCGACAAGTCCGGGCAGCCGAGATGAGCGAACGGTGACCCGTGAAGACCAGCTGCTGCAGGTGATCGGTGGATAGAAAGCGGTGTCGCTGCAACTCGGCCATTACCGCCTGATCCCGGTCGCTGAGCCGCTCCGCCAGGGTGGTCAGCCCCGGGCGACCGGGGCCGCGGCGGCGTTCGGGACGGCTCATGAGGAGCCCCCGGGAGAGCAGTCTTTCCGGTCAGCAAATCCGGCAGGCGGGCCGCTGGCCAGGCATGGCGCGGTAGTCATCTGGGGGGCGACCGGCAGGGCGGTCGGTAGTCCGGTCATGACGTGCTCCGGGGCCGACGGCCGCTGTCCGGACGGGCTTTATGGGGTTCGAGAAGTTCGGCGAAGCCGGCCTCGACGGCGTCCACCGCTTGGCCGTAGCGCTCGGCACTGGCTCGGCGGAGCAGCCCGGCGTCCCTAGCGGGTGACGACGGCGCCAGGGTGCGCCCAGAGGCGTAGGGCGTGACCCGCCCGCCGGTGAACAGGCTGGCGTATACCTCGAACGGCCCGAGCGCCGTGAAGTCCTCCGGGCTCAGTTCCGGATGCCCCTTGGCGAGGGCGGCGGCGTCCTCGTGCGACAGCTGGAAGCAGACCCGCGAGCGGGCGTTACTGAGCACCGCGCTCCGCATCGCCGGTGGCAACTGGTCGAGGTACTGGTGCGCCAGAGTGAAGCCGACGCCGAGCCCGCGAGCCTGAGCCAGGGCGTCGCCGAGGTCGGTCGGCAGGTGCAGGTAGTCCTGGACCTCGTCGATGTAGACCATGACGGGGTGGCGCCGATCGGCCGGGATGGCAGCGCGCGAGTGAGTGGCCTGCCAGAGCGCGGAGACGACCAGCGAGCCGAGCAGGCTGGCCGCTTCGGGTCCCATGACGCCGCTGCGCAGCGGGACCAACAGGATCTTCCGTTCCGTGAAGACCTGCCTGATCGAGAAGGCCGGACGCCGCTGTCCGAGGACGGCGCGCAGGCTGGGCCGCAGCAGCCATTGCCGCAGCTTGTTCATGACCGGGGCGATGACGGCCGCACGCTCGGCGTCACTAAGCGCCTCGTACCAGGCCCAAAACGGGCCGAGCCCGATCGGGTCGCGCAGGCCTGCCGTCAGCGAACGTCGGAAGCCGGGGTTGGTCAGCAGCAGCGGCAGCATGACCAGGCTGGCATCGTCTCGGCGGGCGAGGGTCAGCAGGCAGGCGTGCAGGATGTCCTGCAGGCGCGGGCCCCAGGCGTCGGCGTAGAGGGCCTTGAAGACGCTCAGCAGGTTGTCGGCGACGACCTCGGCCGATTGGCCGCCGCGGAGCAGCGGGTTGAAGCCGACCGGACGGGCGTCGGTCGGGTCGAGGACAACGACGTCGCCCCGGCGGTGCTCCGGGATGCGGGCCAGGACGTCGTCGACCAGGTCGCCCTTCGGCTCGATGACGACGACCGCCCGGCCGTCATAGATGTCCTGCTCGATCAGCCGGCCGAGCAGTACCGACTTCCCGACGCCGGTCGGCCCGATGACATGCAGATGGTGCAGTGCGTCTCGCGCTGACAGGCTCAATGGGGCAGCCACGCCGGGAGCAGCGGGAGCCGCCACGATCCGGCCACGGCGTGGTCCAGGTGCAACGGGGGCCAGCAGCCGCGGGTGGGCCGGCGGCTGGCCGGGCAGCTCGTCGTTGCCGAGCGGCCAGGCGGTGAGGGCCAGAACTTCCCGGACGTTGAGCCGCAGGGGCCAGAGCCACGGGGGGCGCGTCTCGTTGAGCCGCCTGGCCGGCTCGGGGATCAGCCGCAGCCGTACGCCGGGTGCCTCGCTGGTGCGGATTGCCGCCAGCAGCCCGAGGAGGAGCCGACGACGGTGCGCAGGGCTGGCAGCGCTGACGCCGAGCCGAATCGTGCAGGCGAAGCCGTGGTCGCTGACCTTGTCGCGAAGCGCCGTGCGCTTCTCCCCGTCGATGACGCCGCCCCGGCCGTGCCAGAGCGCCTGGTGCCAGGGAGCGACGACGGACGACGGGCTCTGCGTCGGTACCGACAGCGGTATCCGCCGCGGTCCCAGAACTATCTGCAGGACCAGCTGCTCGTCGGCGGTGACCTGGGTCAGCGCTCCGAGGATGCTTCGGACGACGGTCTCCGGTTCGCTGCGGCCGATCGCCCGGTGCCGCGTTGATGCCTGTAGCCGTCCGGCCGCCTCGATGGGCGATCGTTCGGGAGCCGGCAACAGTGCTGAGCCCGGGAAGCCTCGCGTCACCACGGAAGCGGCGTCATGCAGTGCGGGGGCTGTGCCGCCCAACAGGTAGCGCACACCCGTCCGGTTCGCCCGGGCCTCCAGTACCAGTCGGGGGCTGCGCTGATCTGCCGCCCATTGCCGGAGGACGCTCAGGGCGACCTCGGGCGGTAGTGGCCGCTGCCACTGGAGCAGTCGCCAGCTCATCGAAGACTCGTGCCGGCTCACGGGCGCGGCCCTTTCGTCTCGGGCGGCTCGTCCGTCCGACCGCTGGGCTTGGTGGCGTCGACCTTCTGGATGGCGGCAGCTGCTTCGTCGGCCGCCTGCATGAGCAGGGCCTTGGCCAGCGTGCGCAGGTCCGGCGGGTTCCGTCGCACCGCCCGGGCGTTGACGCGCCGGCGTCGGTCGTCCCCCTGCTTGCTGTTTCGATATGTCCTGGACATAGCTCCGCCCTCCTTTCCGCTCAAGTTAATGTGTGGAATCGCTGCACTTGCGCAGCAGTGGGAACTACTATGTGCTGCGTAATTGCAGCGGTCAATGGACTATGATGATTTCACAACACCGACTGGAATGCGCTGACCGAGTTGGCTGGGGGATTTGTCAGGCGGCATATTTATGCAACGGCCGCCGGGCGGCGATCGCAGATCGTGAGGCATCGAGGGTTACCAGCCACGGGGCCGGTTGACATACCGCCAGCCCGCCCACCCAACGACCACCAGGCCGGCTACCGGCCCGAGGATCGGCAGGGCGTCGAGCAGTAGCCCCGCCGCCAACTGAAGCGCCCAGCAGGCGACCAGCACCGCGAGCGCGAAGCCCACGATGCCGGCCGTCCACGACCGCGGGTCCGAGCTCACGCCGCCACGACTCCTGACGGCGGCAGTGTCAGGCGCTGCGGCGTCACTTCGCCGCCGAGCTCGGCCAGTACGGCCGCCTCGAGACCGCGTTCGAGGCAGCGCTGCACGAACGCCGCCTGATCCGCAGGGAAGCGCTTGCCGACGGCCGACAGGTAGACCTGCCCTACCAGGTCGGCGCGCAGCAGCCGCCAGACGAGCGTCTCCTCGTCGTAACCGGCTATCTCGAGAACCCTGAGGTGGACCTGCGCCAACTGCAGCTCCTGCGGCGGCGTGAAGTCCAACCCGCGCAGAACATGCGAGACGTCATGCCAGTAGCGCAGCGCCAGGTTGACGTCGGGGTGGGCGTAGATGACCGACTCGGAATTCTCGTCGCTCACCGGCAACGGCTCCCCGGTACGTACCGATCGTTCGACCGCTGCGACAAGGTCGGGATAGGTACTCGGCGCATCCGGGCGGGGTGCCCAGCCGAAGCCGACCAGCCCCTGGGTAGTGGCAGTGGCGCTCAGGATGAGATCGCTGAGATCACTACAGGCCCGGCGCAGGCTCAGGCCCCTCACGAGGCACCGCCCGAGCCGCGCTGCCATTGGTTGTGTGCGGCGTCGCGCATGGCGCGCAACGTGTCGTGGGTCCGGGCCTGAATCAGCTGCTCCGCTGCCAAGTGGCTCGCCAGCCGGTCGAGGGCCCGACGGTCGCCAATCAGGACGGTGCTGTGCCAGAGCAGACCAAGCATCAGGCCGATGACCAGCACGCCGGTGAGGGCGAGGAAGATGATCACGGCTGCCTACCTCCGGCGCAGATCGCGGCGCAAGTCCGCCACGGTCTCGCTCATGGCCAGCAGGTGGTCGTCGGCCAGGAAGGCCAGCCGGCCGGCTGCTTCGGGTGCCAACTGCTCCAGCTGACGGTGGGCCTGCGCGACGCGGACGACGTTGGCCATGGCCTGGCCCGTCACGGCGGTGAGGGCATCCGCCTTCGCCATGGCGACGTCGGTCTCGGTGTCGACCTTGGCGGTACGGACCTGGCCGCCGGTCTGGTAGCGGCTGATGGCCCGGCCGGCGCGCCGGGCATCACCGGGTAGCAGATCGGCGCTGTAGCGGGAGAGCTCTGCGGACATGTCTGACAACTCCTTGGTCGGAAACGAACGGATCGTCTTCGACGCTAAGGCGCAGGTCAGAGGGCTCAAAACATAAGCGTGATAGCACGCAGGCCCCCCACACCTACTCTGAACCAGTGGCGGAGGGGCGATATCCCGAAGGCCGGTCGATGTTCATCCGGCACCTGCCGGAGCGCGATCGGCGCTTCGCAGAGGCCCGCGAGGAGTACCTACTGAACTACGGCTACAACACCGCTCGGGCGTACTGGGGCGACCTTGAGCACCTGTACGACTGGTGCGAGGAGCGGGGCTTCGACGTCTTCACCCTTACCGAGCAGCAGTTCAGGCAGTATCAGGCGCTCCTGAGGCGGCGGAAGTACAGCGAGAACACCGTCCGGCGCCGGCGGACTGCTTGGGAAGGCTTTCGGCGGGCAGCTGCCAACTTAACGTGACTGTGGGCTACAAGGCCAGTGAACCCATATCTTCGCTCGGACTAGATTCACGTCTATATCTCATCGCAGATGCCGTACTTGCGGCCTTCACTTGGAGTCGCTTGATCGCGGCACACAAACGACCGGAAGGGGCCGGTTCCATAGCCAGACCGATTGTTCGTGTCCCAGTTCTCTCGTGTTCCGCCACATCCAACATGGACGGCATATCGCGTGCCCTCGGACAAGGCATACTCGTATCGGACACCGGCGCCCGATGTGCTTCTGGCAGCAAAACCGGAGCTTGGACCATTTTCTGTTTGTATCCAAACACCCACGACCTGAGCTCCAGATTGACACGTCACTTCCCCCTCGACGAGCGACGCCCCCTCTGATCCCGGTTGAAAGGCCAGGAATGTCCCGCCGCTAATCACAGCGACAGCGAGAATGGCGGCGGATGCCACGGTCATAGGCTTCCGCCACCGCAGAGAATGACCATCCGCCTGATCTTCCGCCACAGGGGGCCACAGTTCCGGGGAGCTAGACAATGGAAGCTTGCTCGTGGAAGCCGGCTGCGTGGCCGGCTCGTCCTGCGAGTCGCCGCGGCTCGCCTTGTCGATGAGCTGCTTTCGGCGCTCCAGCCAGTAGTTTCCGTCCTGCTCGGTCAGCCCAAGCGTGAGGACGAAGCTGCGGACGTAATCGGGTTTAGGCATTCCCGTTGGGTTTTTTACCATCCTGTAGAAGGTGCTCTCCGAGCCGGATACGCCTGGCTGGCCTTGGACCGCCTCGTCAATCTGTCGCCATGACATTCCCTGAATGAGTCGGAGCTGCTCCATCTCTCGACCGAACTGACGGGCGGCCGCCAGTAATCGCGCGGGATCGGGCGAGACGCTCCCTACCGCATCTCCGTCTCTCACAGTGCCCTCCCATGTAGCCCGGTCGGAAGACAGGCAACCTGGCGTGGGATGCGTCCCAGCCACGGACGGTCCTCGGCCGTCCCCCCGGCGTCCTCGTTCCATCTCCAGGGCGTCCTCACGGCGTCCCCACATGGCTAGACAGCGCTGGTCCGTGTTGACCGACGTGCGGGCCCTGCCCTCATTCTCGCTGCTGTCCGGCTCCGCGGCGCGCGGGCTACGTCGAAGCCCCGGCTTCTTCGCAGAGGAGGAGGCACCCTGAGTAAAGGCTAAGGGCCCGGATGCCCTTGCGCCTCACTGACTTCATCACCCACGGTTTCCGGAGGAACTGAATGTTCGCATTCCTGCGTGTGATCCGGGCTTTGGCCCCGTACGGATCTCGTGCCGTCAACTGGGCCTGGGCCCACAAGAGCCAGATCATCTGGCTGCTCACGAACGGCTGGCCCATTGGTCAAGTCGTTTGGTGGGTTCTGTCGAACCTGTAGGTAGCCGCGCGAGGAGGCCTGCCTTGGCTCAGGAAGAGAGGGCCAAGGCAGGCCCCTTTGCAAGCAGGCAATGACATACGGCGAACAAGCGCCACCAATGCATAAGTATGGACGCACCCGTTGCCAATTGGTACACTGCAAGAGGAAACTGAGCAAATGCTCAGCAAGCGAGGATGCATGTGTTGACCGCAGCCGAACAACCATCTGAACAACCCGCGGACTGGACTATTACCGCCCAGCCGTATCAGCACCTGCCCAGCGAGGCCAAAGTTGTGTGGCACATCGAGAACGTCGTTACAACGACGATCGCTCTCCTTCTTGCAGTGGTGGCATTCTACATCCCTGCCGTCCCTGATAGTTGGCAGCCGTTGCGCATATCGGTCGCTGCAGCCGTCCTTGCTATCGGCTTGTTCGAAGCAATCGTTCTTATCCCACGACGCTACCGCTACTATGAGTTTCAAGTGGCTGAAGACCATGTGGCCATTCGCCGGGGCAGGCTATTCCGTCGGCTGCTTGTGCTGCCGTTGCATCAGATACTCTTCGTTGAAACTCGTCAGGGGCCAGCCCTCGCCCGCTATGGCTTGGTCAAGGTTCAGTTGGGGACGATCGCGGAACATCATGCGCTCGGACCGGTGCCGCCCACTGTAGCCGTCGAGGTCCGAACCGCCGTGCAGCGTCGAGGCGGGAGCCGCGACTGATGCAGCGCAACAGCCCGAAGATGCTTGCCATCCGGGCAATTGAGAGCGTGAAACTGTATGGACCATTCCTCTTCTTTTACCTCGCGACTTTGCGCCATACTGAGGGTGCATTGGGTATCGCGCTCGACCTATTCTTTTGGGCGTTCACCTACTCGCGGCTACACGCCATCCTTTTCGACTGGTGGACTGTCCGTTTTGCCCTAACAGACAACGCGTTCATCTTCGAAAAGGGGCTGATAGTCAAGGAGCGGCTGTCACTGGCCTGGGCAGACATGGCCTCCGTGCAAGTCTCCGAACCGCTGGTGCAGCGGGTCCTGAACTGTGTTTCGGTACAGGTTGGGGTCGGCGCGCAGACGAAGCAGCAAGTCGTTTTGGACGCACTAGATCGTCGCTTGGCAGAAGAAATGCAGCGCCGCCATGCCGCCACAGCCATGCCGCATAGAGAACAAGGGCCTCCGGGCAAGGTAGCCACTGAGACTGATACGCGACAAGCATCTAACGTAGCTTTCCCCACGGCCGCTGACGAACTGAACGACGCCGTCATTTACACCGCTAGGCCACGAGACTATCTGCTCATCGCGGCTACCTACGGTCAGGTCTTTCTGGTTTTCCCGGTTTTGCTCGGTCTCTATGCCGAGGGTTCGGCCTGGTTACCACTGCCAGCCGCGGATTGGCTAGTCGGCCTATTCAATCCTCCGAACCCGTGGCAGCTGACGCTGCTTCTAGTGAGCGCCCTAGTCTTCGCCTTCGCCTATGGACTGGCTGTCGCGTGGCTCCGCTATCGTTCCTTTCGGGTCGAACGCCGCGGTGACACCTTCTACATCACCGGCGGACTCACTATCCGGGAGCGCCGACAGATCGAGCAGTCTGATGTTGCCGGACTGAAGTTGGAGCAGAACCCCGCTATGCGTGCAACGGGCTACGCCCGACTAAGCCTGGTGAGCCGCGAGGCCGGCAGCAAAATGAAGGCCAACGTAATCTTCCCCGCTGTCCGTCTCGACCATGTGATGGCCACCGTCGCCGATACATTCCCCGAGCATGGCAGCGCCCTCAGGGAGCCGCTACGGCCTAAGGGGCCCCACCGCATCGTCATCGCTTCCTGCTGCGTTGTCGCCGCAAGCGTATGGGCGCTGGTCGCGTGGCTGCGCTCCGAGGATAGTCTGCTCGCTGGCATCGTCCTGGGCTTGCTGCTGTTGCTCGGGATAAATCGTCTCTGGACGGCAATTGCCGTACACGGGGATATGATGATCCAGTACAAGCGCGGCTTTCTCTGGGTGAAGCAATATGCGCTTCCAGCAAGCTCGGTGCACGTTGCCGCGCAAAGCCAGGGTCCTGTGGGAAGACAGTTGGGTCTAGCCAGCGTGTCTCTTGTAGTGCATGATGCCCGCCCCGTGCGCCTACGCGTGATTGGCTATGCGTCGGATTCCATCTCCGTGGTCCTGCAGAGTATCCTTGCTGCACCGCGCCCAGCGCTGAGCGGGAAGCGCAAGAGTCGCTAGTTGGCAAGCCAAACGAACGCTACGCCCGACCGGGGAACACCCACCCATCGAAAGAAGTTTGCAGTTCCGTTGCTTGCTCGAGGCTCTTGAACGCTTGCTGCAGCGGGAAGCACCGCAAAGGTCGAGTTCATTGTGGT
The DNA here is from genome assembly GCF_006717095.1 of Blastococcus colisei. Taxonomy (NCBI): domain Bacteria; kingdom Bacillati; phylum Actinomycetota; class Actinomycetes; order Geodermatophilales; family Geodermatophilaceae; genus Blastococcus; species Blastococcus colisei. The sequence goes on along the minus strand of NZ_VFQE01000001.1, from coordinate 1,101,450 downwards.
CAAGCGCGACGGGTCCGAGGATGGCGTCTGACGAGCTGAACGTTACGGTCACTCGCGATGGCGCGATCGGTCGCGCACCCATACGAAAGCCACTCCCGAGCGCGGGAAGACCCAACCATCGAAGCCGACGCTGACCCGCTGCCCCGGGACCGTCTCCGGGCTCTGAGACACCCGCGCCTGTTCGCTGCTGGCGATGAAGTCGACGACGTTGACGTACTCGATGCCGCAGTCGCTGTAGTCCAGCTCGATGTCGACGCCCTTGGTCGGCTGCTCGAGGTCAAGGTGCAGCAGGTGTCCACGTACGGGGACGACTGTCCGGTAGGTGTACGCGATCGTGACGGGCCTCCCCTCCTGAACGACTTCCTTGCCGATATTCACGCTGTAGGTCTGGCCATCCGATCGCTCGGTCCGCCGGATGGGTAGATCCGCGCCGTGCACAGCGAACTGGACGAGCTCGAACGCCGCCTTGCTGCCGGCATGGATGCCATGGCGCGGGTTGACGTACCAGACGGAGGTTGTGGGGTCCTGTGTCAGTTCGCGGTACTCGGCCCGGTCGTCGACGCAGGTGAAACGGCGTATCTGCGTCGTCGGCATGACGGTGTACTCCCAGGTCACCGTGGCGACGAAGAGAGGGGAACGGGCGCTGCCCGTTCCCCTCTCTAAGGCCTTAGAGAGCCGTATCGAGATCCGGCAGTCGTACCAGCGCTCGGTGGCCCGGATGGCTTGCTCGCGGATATCGGTATAGATGTCTCCGGCAAAGGCTGCATCTCCCAGCCGCAGAGCCAGGCTGTTGCTGACGATCTGGTCGAGCCGCTCCGGGGTGGCGACGCGGGCGAGGTCTTCCTGCTTGAACGCGAAGCCGTCGATGACGGCGTCCCGGATGGCGGGCGCCTCAGTGGAAATCACCCGCTTGAGCCGCTCGGTGTCCCGAACTTCGCGGTCCTGGCCGTCCAGGTAGCTGAAGACAACGGCAACCAGTCCGGTTGTGAAGAGGGCCGACCCGAGGTCGATGACGGGTAGACGGCTCAACCACTGCCAGCCGGCCTGTCCGTCGCTCCAGCGGGCCAGCACGATTAGGGCCAGGCCGGTCACGGTGAGGATGGTCGCCAGGAGAGCGAGCTTGGTTTGATACAGCCGGTGGAGCGGGTCGCGCATAACTATTGCCAATTATGGCAAAGCGCTCGCGCTTTATCGATTGCGAAATGCGATGCAGCGGCCACGGCACGAGGGAGACGCCGCGGTGGTCGTGCCGCCAAGCAAGGCCGCCGCGGCGCCCCGGTCCTACGTCAGATTCGCGGTACTCAACCGCCGCCGCCGTTCATTCGATCGCCACCCCGCCTCCGCCGTCGCCCTGGGAGGGGCCGGCCGTACCTCGACCGGCCTTGACCACGATAAGGATGAAAGGTCATGGGATGCAAGGTCTATCCAAGCGGTAGGCGCGGCGGCCCAGTCGGTGACGTACGGTCACCACCAATTTCTGCGACCGAAGACGACAACCGGCCGAGTCTGGGCAATGCTGTCGGTGCCTTGCCGCAGACTGAGGCCGTGCTCGAATGGAACGATCTCGACCCGCACCGGCTGGAGCGGGTGGTACAGATGCTGCTGCGCGATGAACTTGGCGACAGTGTCACTGCCATCGACGGCGCGGGCGGTGATGAAGCGCAGGACATGCGGTGGGATAGCCCCGACGGACTCGTCATCTTCGAGGTGAAGTCGTTCTGTGGACGTCTCGTCACCAGTCAAAGGCGCCAAGTGAAGCGGTCGCTGGCCCGGGCGGTCAACCTCCACGCACCGACTCGATGGGTGCTGATCACCCGGTCCGTCCCCACCCCCAAGGAGCTGGCCTGGCTGACGGGTCTGATCGACATTGCTCCCGGGGTTGCTCTGGAGTGGTGGGGACGCGACTGGCTCGATCGCCGGATCGCTGGCCGGCACGATCTGATCTCGTACATCGAAGGCGAAACGTACGGACTGTTGGAGCGAGCGCGCCAATTCAACATGGAGCAGGCGGTCCTGGCCTCGGGCGACGACCTGTCGCAGCGGCTCGACGCCTTGCTCGAGCGGGGCGACGAGATCTCCCCGTACTGGCGATGGGAGTTCAGCTCCGGCCCGCGCGGGCGCATGCGGACGCTCATGCCCAGGCACCCGGAAGCGCCCGTCGACGACCCGATCTCAATCACTCCGACGTTCTACTTCCCGGCTGACGATCCGGAAGCGCGCGACATCGCGGACCGGCTCAGGGAGACCTTGGAGGTGGGTGGCGAGGTAGCTATCCCCGGGCGCTATGTCAGTCGCTTCGACGTCGTAGCGGCGTCCGAGGCGACGCAGCGCTTGTTGGGTGACGACGACCGAGCCGGCGACCTGGAGCTGCTGAGCATTCCCGTCACGCAGGGTTTCCCTTTGCAGGCGTCTCTGACGCTCCAGCCATCGACGGCTGATCGCCCCGCCGTCACGCTCCCCGTGACCTTCACGAGGCGCGTCGGTGGCAGCCACGGCAGCACCATGCTGGGTGCCGACGCCAGCGACGCGCTTGCGGTGCGTCTGGTCCTCCGTGAGGACGGCACTGTCCGTGGACAGCTCCACGTCACCCTTCGCTCGGTGGCTGGGCGACGTCCTCATGAAGTCCTGCCGGCCCTACAGTTCCTGGCGACGCTGCAACCCGGCGACCGACTGACGCTATGCGCTGGGCCGGCGGAGCTGGGCGGGTTCCAAGCGGACACGACCTGGCCAGACGATCTTGGGCCGCTGTGCCGCCTTGTCGGGGCACTGGTCGCGCTCCAGCGGCACTTGCGGACGCTGATTCCCATCCCCACGGAGGAGCTGTCGCAGGACGTGGTGCGAGACCTGCTCAGTGTCGCCGACGCGTTGTCAGGGGAGCGAGCCCAGTTGCCCTACACCGCACTGAGCGCCAAGGTCGTGCCAGGAGGAGTGCCGAGATTCCTGGCATCGATTGCCGAAGCGGGGGGTGCGCTGTACATAACCCATTCCGCCGAGTTCGTGCTCGACGGTCGCTCCTATACCGTGTCGGGGCTGGCAACCTACGCGCCGCGGATCCGGCTGGCGAACCGTGCCGAACTGGCGGCCAACCGAAACTCTCCGGGCGAACAGGTGGCCTGGTTCGAGCCGGTCGACGATGAACACTGGTACCTCATCCGGTCGGTGCTCGAACATGCGGCAGCGGACGATGGCTTCGCTTCAGCTGGCTAGGCGCGGAGGGCCCGCTACCGTCGCGGGCATCTGTCCGATGGAAACACCCGTTCGAACAGCGCGGCCAGCTCGCAGGCGTCGCTGGTTGCTCTTGGAAGTGCAGCAGTGGGCAGTACGCCGACCAAGGGATGAGACGTATGGTCTCTGGCCGCATGGTCATGGGCCATATGTGCTTGGCCCGCCATGCCCGTCTCTCCCGCCCCGGTCTCAAAGGCGGCCACCCAGTTCGGCGAGCGGGTGCGCACCCGCCGCAACGAGCTCGGCCTCAGCCAGGAAGCCCTGGCGCACGCCTGCGACCTGCACTGGACCTTCCTGGGCCAGGTCGAGCGCGGACGGCGGAATCTAACGCTGCACAACATCCTCAAGATCGCGCGAGGGCTTGGCATCGACCCCGGCGAACTGGTGCGCGGGCTTAAACCGCCGCGGGACGCCGGTTAACCGCAGCACCGGCGGTGGTCTACCACCGGCAGGTCGGTGATCTTCAATCCGACGGCCGTGGCTGACAAACCCGCGACGAGGCCAGCCCTGTCTCGATGAGGGGACATGCTGAAGGGCCAGGCGCACACGGTGGCGTCGGCGCTCTCGAAGTCTCGCCTCCGTGTCCTTGGACGCGGGTTCGAGCAAGACGTTCATGGTGGAGGTGCTTCGGCGTACCTCCAACAACTACGGCGTCGTGCAGCGGGTCGCTCGGCTGACGCGGTATCTGGAACGGCAGGTCGGCGACCGGACGTCAGCACCCCGCACTGACCAGCCGCACAAGCTCAGCCAGCGGCTGTCTGGCGGCACGGTGCCCACGATCCTCGCTGCCTATCAGGCTGGGGCCACTACCCGCGAAGTTGGCGAGCAGTTCGGGCTGGCGCATAGCTCGATCAACAAGCTGCTCAAGCAGCACGGCATCACGGCCCGCAGCCACAGCCTGACCGCCGATGAGGCACGACAGGCCGTCGACCTCTACGAAGCTGGGCTGAGCGTCCGAGTCATCGCCGACCACCTCGGCTTTGGTGCCAGCACGATCATGCGGGCCCTGGTAAGGGCTGGCGTCAATATCCGCCCCAGACTTGTACGATAATGGTGCGAAAAGGAGCGCTATTTCCGGACGGTCGCGGTATAATTACTTTTAAGTGAGAACACAACATTCCTCTAGAGCTACTGGCCTCGATCCAACGATGAGCCGACTCAAGGCCGGCATCTTGGCAGGGCTGATGGCGATCGCTTTGGCCATTCCCTTGGGCCTCGGCGCATTCTTCATTGCCCTCGCCATGTTCTTCGAACAAGGCGGTACCCTTGGCGGCTTCGGCGCATCTGCCTCCGAGAACTTCAGACCTCGCCTCTGGCCGACGGTGATTTCCTACGGTGCGCTAGTGTCGGCAATTCTCATCGACGTTACGGCAGGCCTCCTGACCTATCGCAACCTGCGGCGTCCACAGTCCTCTAGAAGGTGACCCCGTGGAGCACTGCGTTGATGGCTGCAGCGTATCCCAACTCGTGCCCATGCTCGTTCGGATGGAATGACTGGTCATTCACGGGGCTGGGCCACCTTGCTGTTACTTGTGGGGCGTTGATCCACTCACCGCTCTTGCCGCAGACCTCATGACCCGCGAAGATGGCATCCACCGGCACAAACTCTGCCCACCGAGTATTATTGACACGGTCGGCGATGACCTGGTTGAGGCGTGAGGTTTGCCCGCGAAGAAAGTTCTGCTCTTTCCGGCTAAAGCCCAGAGTGGCGCTCGGCCCCCTGGTGCCCCGCAAGTACGGCCGTTGAGCCAACTTCGGGCAATTTTGCTCCTTGGCTGTGGCTGGAAAGAGGTGCGGGTAACCCGCAACAAGAATTCGGGCATTAGGCGCCTGGAGACGGATTTGCGCATATACCTTGTCTAGTTCCCGCCCGAGGGCGCTGAGCCGTCGAGTGATCTCCGCCTCAAGAACTCGCCCATTCACCCGAGCCTTAGTGCAGTCGGAGCTGGAATAGCAGATTCCAAGGATGGACGAGAAGTCAACGTTATTGCCGCCGATTGTAATAGTGACCAGCTCGACACTCTCATCCACCGGAAGGTCATACACATTGTCCGTGTCAGCCGCACGATTCTGCTCGAGCTGCGGCAGGGGATCGCCGTGGTTGCCCTTGCCGCCCATTTCAGTCGGCAGCACATGCCAAGTTCGAGCTCCGCTGCACGCCTGAAATCCCCACTCAACGTCATCGGTCCCGAGACGATCGAAGATCGAGGCGTCTGGTACGCCTGGTTGCTCTACGTATCGGGGATATGCCAATTGGGACCTGTGGCACTTGTAATCTGGTGGCTGCCAGAAAGGCTCGACCCCCTCTCCGGCAGCGAAGGAATCCCCGAGCGCCACGTACGTGAGTGTGGTATCCACTGGAGGCCGAGGTGCGACATCCGGTCCAGGAATCGAGAATTCCAGAGTCAGTCCAGCCGCCTGCAGGTCCTCGACCGTGTAGTAGAGCTTCGACGATCCATCTTTTCCGTACAGGTACGCAGCGTTCATATGGCAGTTAAGCGTCGGGTAATCTGGGTTGTTCTGCGAGTGAGGACCCGACCGATATGTGCTACCTGAGACGAGTTCCTCCGCGCCTATCAGACTGCCGTGCCCATACACATCTTCCCCGGTAACGGCATCCACGCACACGTAACCGATTACGCTCGCCTCGCCAGTGAACCGTGACTGCAGGCCGCCACCGCCACTGACCGTGAGATCGATTATCACAGACCGGTCGGCCCCTACAGTCGCGTTCCACGAGGAAAGCGCTATGCCATCTGTGGATGATCCCTGCTTGACCAGGAATGGGGAGCCAAGAGTCGCGAGGCTATCTTCGGATGGGTATTCCTGCTGGGCACCACTTTGGGCAACCAGCATAGCGCTGATTAGCCGACACTCTCCCCACCACGCACCTGGAGTAAGTGTCAAGCGATATGTTGTAACATCCCCTACAACGGAGACCGCCTCCTCCTCGTCGAAAGCAAAGCCACCGCCGCCGAGATTCGAACCGGTTCCAGGGTCCCTACAAACGAAATTGAGATAGCTGAAAGGTAGCCCGATCTGAATATTGGATCGGGGCACTAAGGGCCCCCCAGTCACCTGCACTTCGAAGACCAGTTGGGTGTCTTCAGGTGTCTCGTCATATGTACCCGACCCAGACCAGGCCTGCAGTGCCAAGGGAGCATCCGCGCTCGCAGATGCAGCTGTCACCACGCTAGTAACCATCAATACCGTAGTCACAGCAAGAATCCGCAGCCGAGCCGTCCACGTCTTCACGGCGCCCTCGCATCTCTCGGCCGAGCGACGCGCCCGGGTCAGCGACAACCTAAGCATCTGCCGCCGCTTGTGGAAGGGGGTGCGGGGCCGTGACAGTCTGCACAACTCCCGAGACTCGGCTCAGAAAGAAAGTCGATCTTGTCGCTTCGGCCGGCATCCAGCATGTTGGAGTTGGAGGCGGCGGGTGTTGGCGTCGAGGAGTGCTTCGCCGTTACTCGAACTCGTACGGCGTCGTCCAGCGCGTCACCAGGCTGACGCGGCACCTCGAGCGACAGGGCAGGGCGCGAGCGCTGCCCCTCAGGCCCGCCTACCGGCCACACAAACTAAGCCAGCGGCTGTCGGACGAGACGGTGGCGGCAGTGGCGTCCACCAAGGTGGTGTGCGACGGCCCCGGTGAGCAGCGGGCCCTGCACGTAGAGGCGGCCACCGACACCGCCGACGGAACCGAGGAGGTGCCCACCCAGACGACGATCCCGGCGCTCAGCGCCTGACCGACATGAAGATCACGCGGTAGTCGTCACACACCACGCCAGCGGGCTTGACCGTTCGTCCAGAATCTGGAGGAGTTCGGCTTCGTTGCCGTCTACTGACATCGGCGCCTGTCAGCGGTCTCCTACTTCGAGAGCCCGGCGAGACACCGATTATTGGCGTGAACGCGAACAATGCCGAAGTGCGACAACGATTCACTATCGCGCACGAACTTGGGCATTTGGTCCTACACAAGGGCAAGCGCTTGGTTGTCGATCGCGCTGTCCGTGTCAATTTTCGAGATTCGGTCTCGTCCCTAGCCACGGACCGGGAGGAGATGGAGGCGAACGCATTCGCAGCGGGCTTGCTTATGCCAAGCGCTGCAGTGACCGACGAATTGCATCGGATCGTACGCGGCCGCCACCGAACCGACAGCGAGGTAGTCGACGTCCTGGCCGGCAAGTTTCAGGTTAGTCGCAGCGCGATGGAATTCAGGCTTATCAACTTGGGCATGCTTACCCACGGGGATTAGCGAGCCAGCGATTGCTCTCCCAGCCAACTTGTCACTCCGACTGCCGAGGGCCGGTGTAAATGCCCTGCCACAGAGTTCCGTCATTGCTGCGTGGCCAGTGATCCCTTAATGCAGCACGCGTTGCGCCAGGGTATTTGCGCTCCACTTCTTGCGCTATCCACGTACTCGCTGGATCTGGGTCCCCCGTAGGCAAATCGGGATCGTACGGGTTGACCTCGCCGCTCAGGTCAATGTCGATGCCGTTAACCTGTAACCGAGATCGGCGTCCTGCGGCGTTGTGCTGCACACCCCAGAGGACGACATCACCGCATGTGTCGTCAACGTACTTCTCTATCGCCTGCTCGCCGGAGTATGCGGAGATTGCTGCCGACGGCAGAAGTGCTTCGACGGTAGCCGCGACCTCAGGACGCCTGTCAACAACTGCGACGGGAACCGCTAGTCGGCTGCTCGCAATGAAGTGTCTTGCCGCCAGGTCACTCGGCGGGAAGGAATAGCCGATGATAGTGAGACTCTTGGCGGCCTTAAGAGCCGTGAATGCCGTCTGCCACTGTGCTCGCAGCGACCGGTTACCGTAATAGCCGCCTTTCGTACCGGTCGGTGGGATGATCAACGGCAGGAGATCGTCGTATAGGTTGGTCTGGCGACCCGAGGAACGAGGAAGAGAGTGTTCCGCTGGCGAGCCAGGCCACCAACCAGAAGCCTGGGTCATGACCACTCGGTCGGTCACAGGTGCGTCAGGGCCGCCGTAGAACCAGTTCGTTGAGCCGTGCAACTTGAAGAGTCGAAGGACGGAGCTGGGCGGCTGCTCGGTCGGGTACTGCGATACATCCCCTGGCGCCCTCCTTTCGGCGATTGGCATGGCGTAGAGATCCGCCCACGTTCTCGTCAGGCTCAGGTGCGAGACGCTCGTCTCAAGTAAGACGTCGTAGTTGTACGTCGCGATGTTGGCATTCAGTGTGCACCAATGCCAGATCAACCGCGTCAGCCAGGAAGGGATCGGCGAGGCGACGGCAACTGTCTCGGATCGAACGATGCAGGTGTGCACAGCTTCGCTTGCATCTCTAAAGGTAGCTAAGTTGCGCAGGTTCTCCTGGTCGGTGAGCCAGGGTTGATTGCTCGATAAGTGAGACAGCCATTGCTCCAGATCTCCACCGAACGGCGCCAACGCATCCCTACTTAAACCCAACTCGGTGAATACCTGCTCGGATAAGTCATGCAGCAATGGCATCTCGTCGCAGATTGCGCGAGAGAACCCGGCTCCCAGCAAAACATAGTGATCGGACATTCAACCTCCAATGTTCGTCCACAGGTAAACCGCCATGCAGAGAGCGGCGTGCCAGCTTACCTACTTCGAGTCTCACAAAAACTGCGGGCATCCCGACTCTCTCAGGCAGCGCTGACAGTTTCGGGACCGAGGCGCAGGGGGCGAGACTTTCGACCGTCCAACCGGCGACACGATCAGTGCGCTGCATCGCCTCTACTTACCTACGAGGTTGAGGTTATAAACTCCGCAGTCGCACCGAAGGGTCTCCTCTTTGCCAGCCGCGCCCGACACGTAGATCCAGGACTCGCAGGCTGCGTTGTCACACTGGAATAGTTCGAGAAACTGCCGCCAAGCCTTCACGACTGGGACGAAGTCGGCCTTAGACATGGAGGCCCACTCGTTGTAATGCACGAGCGCATTGACGGCCCAGTTCTCATTCTGCTGAGCGAGCACTGCCTTACTTCGCGAGTCCTTGAGTTCTTCGACCGATTGCTTCGCCGCGGCATTCCCCCAGCTGTTCGCAGACTTCGCCGCCTTGCTTAGCCAGTCTCCATGTCGCCCCGTGACCGATCCCAGAAGTTCGCCGAGCTCATACTTTGCGTCCCCCTTATACGCAACTCTGGCCCGGAGCGCTTCGGCAAGGTCGGTCATGATGGCTTCTAGGCCGCGGCGCAGCTTGTGCGCGGCGCCGGCTACGTCGTCCTTGGCGAGGTCTGCGTCAATCCGGTCCCAGAGATCCACGCCCTGTTCGGCGGCGGGACCCTCGTTGACGTTCCAGCCGTAGAAGCGGGCGTGACCCGTGCGCGAGATAAGGCCGGAGGACTGCATCTGCTTGGCCCAGATCTCGTCGTGGGTAGTAATCACGAACTGGACGTCGGGAAAGCGCTCCTTCAAGAGCTCGCAGAACTGCCGGCGGTGGTTGCTGTCGACCGACATGACGACGTCGTCGAGCACAGCGAAGCGGAAGCTGTCGCCGAGCAGCTGCTTGACGAGAGCGAGGTACAGACAGACGCCCATGCCGTCCTGGTGGCCTTCACTGTGATAGGCCCCGGGCGGAAACATGCCGAGCCCGTAGAAGTCGACCACAAGGTCGAGCTTTCCGGAACTTGGTCCAAGCTCTGCCTTGAAGGCGGCCTCGTCGTCTGAGTTGATCTGCCGGTAGAACTCGCTGAAGCTGCCTTCTACCGTTTCGTAGAGATTCGTAAGTGCGGTGTCGACGCTCTTGCAGTAGGCGTCGTAGATGGTCTGTGCAGATGACTTGACCGCCATGGAGCGCCCATACTTGGCCTTGGCGAGCCGAAGCTGAGACCAGCGCTCGTCCGCCAGAACTAGGTAGCTCTGCGCATCCACGCGGGCGCTGTTGTCCGGCAGAGCCCTCAGTGTCCTGATCAAGCCGGCGAGCCCGTCCTGCAGGTCGGCCGGAATACGAAGCAAGTCACTGTCGACACGTTCCTTCTGCCCAAGCGCTCCCTGTGGGCTCCCCAACGCTGTCTCCACGGTCAGAAAATCCTCATAGACCTGCTCCAAGGCAAGCTGCAGCGGCACGTCGCCATGGGCGAGAGCGTGAGGCTGGGTAGCTCGCACGAGCCCTCGAAGACTGCGAATCTGTGCTATCAGAGCCGTGCCGGCCGTCATGATCTTCTTCTGTAGCGCTGCAGCAGCGTCGGAACGCGCGATCTTCTCCTGGAGGTGCTGACGGAGCGCGTCAACATTCTCCCAGGCGGTGTCGCAGAGCGGGCACACCGCTGCATCGATGACCAAGTCAAGACCGCTGGCCACGAACTCCCGCTGCTGCAACGCCTCAAGGATGGTCACGTCGCTCGCGAGATCGCTCAGTGCAGGTCGCAGCGCCGCGATGTTGTCGTTCATGACTTCCGAGTGCGCTAAGGCTTTCACCAAGGCTTCCACGTCTCGAGTCGCAGAAGCCTTATTGAAAGTCGTCTGCGTCTCCTCTTGTTCAAGCCCCTGCTTGAAGTCCGTGTCAAGGCTGAGTTCTTGGAGCGGCGTAAGCTTCAACAAATCACGCCGCTTGTTTGCGGCCTTCATGATTTCTGTGGCGTCGAGATCGGCTACATCGAAATGCCTGCGCGCACCGTCCCTGGCGTCCTCAAGTGAGGCTTTCGACCCAGTAACGTCCCTTGACGCCAGAGACAAGGTGGTTTTCAGTGTCTTCCGACGTTCTTCGAGGCCCTCAAGTTTCAAGAGAGCCTGGACCTCTGCAGCCCGCTTGCCTGACTCGGCGAGGATGAACTTGATAATCTCACGACGGGAGAGCGTCAGCTCAGGATGATCCTGTACGGACCTCAATGCCTCGCGCATCTCGGTTGTGTCCGGCGTCAGCGTGAAGCTGCCTGGCGCCTTGATGGTGCGACTGAGCACTGCACTCTTGCCCGTGGTGGTATCGCGGATCGTCAGAGAGACCTTGGCGGCAGCGGGATCGTCGCGTCGGTGGACATGCGGTCCGTGTCTGAGAACCGTCAAGCCGCCGGTTCCGGGACCGCTAAGCCGACTGATCGTACCGGTGATTGCGAAGCCGATCGCATCCACCACCCCGCTTTTCCCTGAGCCGTTCGGGCCATGTACGACGAACGACTTGCAGTCCAGCTTAAGGTCGAGTTTGCGAATGCCGCGAAACTCTTCAATGTGTATGGCCTCAAGCTGAATCAAGGCGTTCCCTCCTTGGCTGCGTCACGCAGGACCGTTAGGAGCATCTCGGCGCTCGGCAACTTCTCGGAAGTCAACCGATCATGCAGCTCGGAGATTAGTGATGCAGGAACTGAGCCTTGCGTGACGAGTTCCGACACGAAGTCGATGAGAATTTGCTGTTCAATATTGGACATATGTTCCGTTCCATTATAGCCCCTATATTACGGCAGGCGCCTCGTAATGTCAGTGCGGCAAGACGGGGGCGATATGTGGCGTTTGCGACCCCGATGATGATGACTTCCTTGGGACGCTCGGAAGGGCCCGGGTGTACGAAGTCCCCTCCTAGAGTCTGTCCCCACAGGGTATAGAGCATGGGCACCCAGGCGTACTGATTATGGGCGGGGACGATCCGGCGGCGGACGCAGCCTGACACCACGCCCTCGCAGGGCACGGCGGATCGTGTCCGCGCTGACCCCAAACCGCTGACCGAGCTCGGCGGTCGACGATCCATCGGCGTAGCGCTGTACGACCTCATCGATCTGAGCGGACTCCAGGAGCCGGGTGCTGAAGCGCAGCGTGATCCCGCGCCGCTTCAGATGGAAGCGCACCGTCTGCCGGTGCATGCCGAAGCGGCTGCTGAGATGCGCGATGGCTGTGCCAGCCTCGTACGCCGACACCAGCTCATCGATCTCAGCCGGCGACAGCTTCCGGTTCGGCTGCGTGAGCACGACCCGCGGACGGTCTTCCAACACGCCGGACCGCTCGCGTAGACGATTTTGTTCGCCGGCCAGGCGTCTGAACAGGGGCAATGCGCTGGAAAGAGATTCTCTTAGGCGCACTCATCCGATCCGCGCCGCACCGCCCGTGACCGTGCACAACGGCTTGCGTTAGCGTCCGGGCCCATGCAGAGCAGCGGCATCCAGCGGGCCCAGGTGGGCGAGATCGAGCTCGCCTACGAGACCTTCGGCGACGCGGGCGATCCGCCGGTCCTCCTCGTCATGGGGCTGGCCACCCAGATGATCGGCTGGCCCGACGACTTCTGCGCCGGGCTGGCGGAGCGGGGCCACTTCGTCGTCCGCTTCGACAACCGCGACATCGGCCTCTCCACCCACCTGCACGCCGCGGGTGCCCCCGACATCCTCACCGTGTTCGGCGGCGACACCTCCACCGTTCCGTACGCGCTCAGCGACCTGGCCGACGACACGGTCGGTCTGCTGGACGCCCTCGGGCTCGACTCCGTGCACGTGGTCGGCGCATCGATGGGCGGGATGATCGCCCAGCTCGTGGCCGTCCATCACCCGGAGCGGGTGCGGAGCCTGACCTCGATCATGTCGACCACGGGCGACCCCGCGGTCGGCGCACCGAACGAGGCCGCCATGGGGGTTCTGCTGGCCGCGCCGGCGAGCGACCGGGAGGCCGCGGTCCAGCGGGTCATCGACACCTACCGGGTGATCGGATCCCCGGGCTTCGAGTTCGACGAGTCCGCGCTGCGCGACCGCGCCGGCCTCTCCTTCGACCGCGCCCACGACCCGGCCGGCGTCGCGCGGCAGCTGGCGGCGATCCTCACCACCCCTGACCGCACCGCCGATCTGGTGAAGGTCGCCGTCCCCACGCTGGTGATCCACGGGTCCGACGACGCGCTGGTCAACGTCAGCGGCGGCCGGTCGACCGCGGCGGCCATCCCGGAGGCCGACCTGTTCGTCGTCGACGGCATGGGGCACGACCTGCCGCGCGAGGTGTGGCCGCAGATCCTCGACCGCATCGGCGCGCTGATCGAGCGGGCCGGCTGACCGGGGGCTGGAGCTCAGCTGGTCAGCATCCCGCCCTCGACCGGGATGGTCGTGCCGGTGACGTACCCGCCGGCGTCACTGACCAGGAAGATCAGGGCGGCGGCGAGCTCCTCCGGGTCGCCCTTGCGGCCGACGAGCACGCGCGTCAACTGCGACTCCAGGTAGCCCTCGGGGTACTGATCGGTCATCTCGGAAGTGAAGAACCCCGGTGCCAGGGCGTTCACCCGGATGCCCTTGCGGCCGGTCCACTGCTGGGCGAGGTCGCGGGTGAGCCCGATGAGCCCCGCCTTGCTGGCCGCGTAGGCCGCCTGCGGCAGGCTCGCGGTGGTGAGCCCCAGCACGCTGGAGATGTTGACGATGGAACTGCCCGGCTGCATGACGCGTCCGCAGGCCTGGGCCATCCAGTAGCAGCCGTTGAGGTTCACGTCGATGACCTGGCGGAACTGCTCGGGGGTCTCGCGGGTGGCCGGCGCGGCAGTCCCGATGCCCGCGTTGTTCACCAGGATGTCGACCTTGCCGAACTCCGCCATCGCGGCGTCGACGAGACCCTGGCAGTCCTCCGGCAGGGCCACGTCGGTGCGCACGGAGATCGCCCGCCGGCCGGCGGCCTCCACGGCCTGCTGCGTGTCGGCCAGGCGGTCGACGCGCCGGGCCGCGAGGACGACGTCGGCCCCCGCCTCCGCGAGGGTCCGCGCGAAGACGGCGCCCAGACCCGAGGACGCCCCCGTCACGATCGCCACCCGGCCGTCCAGCCGGAACATCTCCAGGATCGTGCGGTCTGCCATGGTCGGGCTCCCCTTCGTCGTGCTCTGTCTGCCTGTCGTGTCCGTCCGGCGACCGTAGCCGTGATGTGGGGTAGGCCACCTCCCGGGCGGGTAGGGCGGCATTCCGGACCACGAGGACCCGCAGTTCTACGGGGAGGCAGACGATCGTGACCAGGTTGGACCACGTGCCCGACATCGCGCAGGTGACCCACGGGGTTCGCCGGCGATGAACGCACCCCGCAAACCCCCGCCGCCCGCACCGCTGTGGCGGCAGGCCTTCGACGCCGCCGAGCGCGCGGTCGCCCCGCGCGCCGAGGACCTGGTGCGCAGCGACTACTTCTCGCTGGCCACGGCGCTGCTCCGCCGCGCGCAGACGGTCGCGGGCAGCTCGGTCCAGGGCCTCACGGCGCGCGCCTGGCACCTGGTGAACCTCCCTGCCGGCAGCGACATCAGCCGGCTGCGCGCACAGATCGGCTCGCTCGACCGCGAGGTGCGACGGCTGACCATCCAGCTGGAGCAGGAGCGGCGACGTGCCTCGTCCCGCCCTGGCACTGCCCATCCCACGACCGCCCCCACGGAGGACAGCGATGCCGACGGTGCCCAGCCCGCAGACGGTGCTCGACCGCGTCCGGCGCGACGTCGAACGCAACGCCCTGCGCGCCCGTAACGGCATCAAGCTCGTCGCCGGCGTCGACCGCCCCGGCGTCGGGCAGACCCCCAAGGACGTCGTCTGGCAGCGGGGCCGCACCCAGCTCTGGCACTACCGCAACGACCCCGACACCTACGGGGGCGTCCGCTACGGGCCGCCGTTGCTGATCGTGTTCAGCATGGTCAGCAAGAGCTACATCCTCGATCTGACGCCGGGGAACAGCTTCGTGGAGCAGTTGCTGGAGGCCGGCTTCGACGTGTACATGCTCGACTGGGGCGAACCCGACGAGCGGGACGCGGAGAACCGGCTGGAGGACTACGCCGACGACTACATCCCCGCCGGGATCGACCGCGTCCTCGAGCTCTCCGGCGCCGACGAGGTCAACCTGTTCGGCTACTGCTTCGGCGGGAACCTCACCCTGCTCTACGCGGCCCACCACCCCGACGCACCGCTGCGCAGCCTCACAGTGCTGGCGACGCCGGTCGACTTCCGGCACATGGGCCCGCTCGCGGACATCTTCAGCGTCGGCGGGATGGACGTCGGCTCCGTCCTCGACGCGGACGGCAACGTCCCGCCGTCGGTCGTGGTGCAGGGCTTCCGGTCGCTGACGCCGACGGCCGAGGTCACCCGGTACGTGACCCTGTGGGAGAAGCTCTGGAACGACGAGTACGTCTCCTCCTACCAGGCGATGACCGGCTGGTCGGACGACCACGTGCCCTTTCCCGGCGCCGCGGCCCGGGAGACCGCGGAGATGCTCGTGCGCCGGAACGGCATGGTCACCGACCGGCTCACCGTCGGCGGGGATCCGGTGCACCTCGCCGACATCCAGGTGCCGTTCCTGACCGTGCGGGCCACCCGCGACCACATCGTGCCGCCGGACGCCACGGCGCCGCTGATCGACCTGGTCGGCTCGCCGGACAAGCACGAGCTGCGCCTGGACGCCGGCCACATGGGGCTGGTCGTCGGCCGGACGGCGGCCAGGACGACGGTGCCCACGATCATCGATTTCGTCCGCCGCCGGAGCGACCTCCTCGGCGACGACGCGCGTCAGGAGGCGTGACATGGCGGTCGTGGAGCTCGGACCGGAGCGGTGCGACGCGCTGCTGCGCTTCTTCGAGGCACTGCCCGACGGCGACCTCACCTTCATCAAGGAGGAGGTCACCGATCCGGAGACGGTCCGCTCCTGGGCCTCCGCGAAAACACCGGGCGGGCGCTGGGTGGCCGTCGACGGCAGTCCGGACGCCGAGGAGGTCACCGGCTACGTCGCCGTCCGGCCACTGCCCGGGTGGTCCGACCACGTCGGCGAGGTGCGCCTCGTCGTCTCCCCGTCCCGGCGGGGCAGCGGACTGGGACGCGAACTGGCCCGCCGCGCCCTCGTGGAGGCGGTCTCGTCGGGCCTGTCGAAGCTCGTCGTGGAGGTGGTGGCCGAGCAGGGGGCGGCGCTGGCGCTCTTCACCGACCTGGGGTTCTCCGGAGAGGCGCTGCTGCGCGATCACATCCGTGACCGCGGTGGTCAGCTGCGGGACCTGATGGTGCTGGCCCACCACGTGTCCGAGACGTGGGCCGGCATGGACACGGTGGGCATCGCCGACGAGCTGGACGCACCCGGCTGAGCCGGTCAGCGCTCGGTGACCCGCCCGTCGGCGACCTCGAGCCGGCGGGTGGTCGCGACCGCCTCGAGCATCCGGCGGTCGTGCGTGACCAGCAGGAGCGTGCCCGGGTATCCGGCCAGCGCCTGCTCGAGCTGCTCGATCGCCGGCAGGTCGAGGTGGTTGGTGGGCTCGTCGAGCACGAGGACGTTGACCCCGCGCGCCTGCAGCAGGGCCAGGCCCGCCCGCGTGCGCTCGCCGGGCGAGAGGGTCGCGGCGGGGCGCAGCACGTGGTCGGCGACGAGCCCGAACTTGGCCAGCAGGGTGCGCACCTCCGCCGTCGGCCAGTCGGGCACCTCGGCGGAGAACGCGTCCAGCAGTTGCTCGGCACCGAAGAACCGGCTGCGGGCCTGCTCGATCTCACCGATCCGCACGGCCGGCCCGAGCGAGGCGGTGCCCTCGTCCAGCGGCGCGCGGCCGAGCAGGGCGGCCAGGAGCGTGGACTTCCCCGAGCCGTTGGCGCCGGTGATGGCGACCCGGTCGCCCCAGTCGACCTGGAGGTCGAGCGGACCGAGCCGGAAGTCACCACGTCGGACGACCGCGCCGCGCAGGGTGGCCACCACGGCGCCCGCGCGGGGTGCGGTGGCGATCTCCATCCGCAGCTCCCACTCCTTGCGCGGTTCCTCCACCACCTCCAGCCGCTCGATCCGTCGGTCGGTCTGCCGCGCCTTCGCTGCCTGCTTCTCCGACGACGCCCGATTGGCGGCCTTGATGTGCTTGTCGCCGTCCTTGGGCTTCTTGATGGAGTCGCGGACGCCCTTGGCCATCCAGTTGCGCTGCATCCGTGCGCGCGCCTCGAGCGAGGCCTTCGTGTCGGCGAACTCCTCGTACTCCTCGCGCGCGTGCCGGCGGGCCACCTCGCGCTCGGTCAGGTACGCCTCGTACCCCCCGTCGACGACCCGCACGAGCTGCTGCGCGAGGTCGAGCTCGACGACCCGGGTGACCGTGCGGGCCAGGAACTCGCGGTCGTGGCTGACGACGACGATGCCCGCGCGCGAACCGGTGACGAACCGCTCCAGCTGGTCGAGCCCCGCCAGGTCCAGGTCGTTGGTGGGCTCGTCGAGCAGCAGGACGTCGTAGCGGGAGAGCAGCAGCGCCGCCAGGCCGACGCGGGCCGCCTGTCCCCCCGACAACGACGCCGTCGGTGCGGCGAGCTCCACACCGGGGGCCACCTCCGCGACGACGTCCGCCGCACGCTCGTCGAGGTCGGCGCCGCCGAGGGCGAGCCAGTGCTCGAGCGCGTCGCCGTAGACGTCGTCAGCGCCCTCGCGGCCGGCGGCCAGGTCGTCGGTCGCCGTGTCCAGCGCGGCCTGGGCGGCAGCCACGCCGGTGCGCCGCGCGAGCGCGTCGAGGACGGTCTCCCCCTCCCGGCGCTCGTGCTCCTGCGGCAGGTATCCGAGAGTGGCGGTCGGCGGACTGACGACGACGGATCCGGCCTCGGCCGCCAGCTCCCCGGCAAGCGTGCGCAGCAGCGTGGACTTGCCCGCCCCGTTGACGCCGACGAGTCCGACGACGTCACCGGGGGCGACGACGAGGTCGAGACCGGAGAACAGCACGCGGGCGCCGTGTCCGGCCGCCAGACCGCGGGCGACGAGGGTGGCGCTCATGGAGCAGAGCGTGCCACCCGGTCACCCCTCGTCGTCGAAGGAGTCCTCGTCGTAGGCGTCCGGCGCGGCCGGGGCGTCGTCCCCCGTCGGGCGGCGCCGCACCAACCACGGCTGGAGGTGGTCGTACCCGCGGACCGACACCCGGCGCAGCGGCCGGACGCGGTAGCCGGGATGGTCGCGCAGCCGGTCCGCGAGGTCGCGGTCGACCAGCACCGCGCCCGGGCGCGCCAGGGACGTCAGCCGACTGGCCAGGTTCACCACGGGCGAGTAGACGTCGCCGAGGCGGGTGAGCACTGTCCCGTACGCCGCACCCACGCGCAGCGGCGGCCGTTCCTCGGTGTCCCAGGCCTCGGGGAGCAGCAGCCCGATCTCCGCTGCGTCGCCCGGCGACGCCACCGTGAACAGCACGCCGTCGCCGACCGTCTTCACCACCCGCCCACGGTGCCGCGCGATGACCTCGGTCGCCGTGCTCTCGAAGTCCTCGACCATGGCCCCGAGCTCCCGGCCGCCCATGCCGCGGCTGCGCGACGTGTAACCCACCAGGTCGGCGAACCCGACGGCCAGTACCCGCCGGTCGCCCTGCCCGGCGGACACGGCCAGCAGCCGGTCGGCGTTGGCGGCCAGGTGCCGCCGCCACACGTAGCTCTGGATGTCGCGCATCCTCGGCAGGAGCGCCTGGGCCACCGCGACGGCCTCCTCGGGGGAGGCGGGCCGCCGCTCGCCGTCCGGCCCCGTCCGCATGAGCGCGTCGGCGAGCATGTCCGCCTGCCAGTCGGCGAGGCGGGAGAGCGCCTGCCCCATGGCCCGGGCGATCGAGGCCTCGGTGGCCGCATCGACGAAACCGGAGTCGATCAGCTCCGAGAGCACGCCGAGGGCGGCGACGTCGGCGTCGGTGAAGGCGGGGTCGTCGTCGGCGGCGTCCGGGAAGCCGAGCGCCCGCCACAGCCGCTGGGTGCGCTGCGACGCCATGCCGGCCATCTCGGCGACCTGCAGGCGGGTGTACCGCCGCGGCCCGTCGAGCAGCAGCTGCTCGAGCGCCTCACGGGCACTCGGGCCGGGGCCCTCCCCCGGGTCGTCCATGGGCGTCCGGCGACCTAGTCGGTCGTGTGCACGACGAGCACGTCGCACTCCGAGCGGCGGGTCGCGTCGGCGGGCACCGAGCCGAGCAGGCGCCCCTTGATGCCGGCCAGGCCCCGGTTCCCGACCACCAGCAGGTCGGCGCTCTCGCGGCGGACCACGTCGAGCAGCGTCTCCACCGGCGAGCCCTGGACCGCCACGGTCTTCACCTTCGTCGCCCCCGCGGAACCGGCCCGCTCCGCCGCCGTCCGCACGGTGTCCTCGGCGGGGTGCGAGCCGACGACCTGGTACGCCTCGTCGCGGAGCACGTCCTGGGCGCGGGCCAGCTCGCGGTCGTCGGCCTCGGCGGGCAGGTAGGCGCAGGCGATCACCAGCGTGGCGCCGCACGCGCCGGCCAGCGAGCCCGCCCGCGCGACGGCCCGCAGGGAGGATTCCGATCCGTCGGTCCCGACGACGACCGTCCGGTAGGCGTTCGAGGTCTCGCTCACGGCGCGCACTCTATGTGAGGCGTGTGCCAGGGGTCACGCCGAGATCATCTCGCCCCGGTGGACGTCGGCACGCCAGGGCACCCGGGGGCTCCCGGGCGCAACCCCCGGTGCGTTTGGATGGGGAGGACCCCGCGGCCCACGACGAGGAGACATCATTTCCATCGCAAGCACCGGAACGGTCGACCCCGTCCGGGTCGAGGTGCGCGGACTCAGCAAGTCCTTCGGTCAGGTGCGCGCAGTCTCCGACCTCGGGTTCACGGTGGAACCGGGATCGGTGACCGGCTTCCTCGGCCCCAACGGCGCCGGCAAGACCACGACACTGCGGATGCTGCTCGGCCTCATGCACCCCGACGCGGGGACGGCGACCTTCGACGGCGCTCCGTACACCTCGCTGGCCGAGCCGCTGCGGACGGTCGGGGCCGTGCTGGAGACCGCCTTCCACCCGGCGCGCTCCGGTCGCAACCACCTGCGCGTGTACTGCCGGGCCGCGGGCTTCCCGCTCTCCCGGGCCGACGAGGTCCTGGTGCAGGTGGGCCTGGCAGATGCCGGCGACCGCCGGGCCGGGGGTTACTCGCTCGGCATGCGGCAGCGGCTCGCGCTGGCCACGGCGTTGCTCGGCGACCCCTCCGTCCTCGTCCTGGACGAGCCGGCCAACGGCCTGGATCCCGAGGGCATCCAGTGGTTGCGCGGCTTCCTCCGCCACCTCGCGCACGACCAGGGCCGCACGGTGCTGGTCTCGAGCCACCTGCTGTCGGAGGTCGAGCAGACCGTCGACCGGGTCGTCATCGTGGGCGCCGGCCGGCTGGTCCGCGAGGGGTCCATGGAGCAGCTCCGTTCCGGGGCCGACGGCGCCGGCACGGTCCTGGTCCGCAGCCCGGAGGTCGCCCGGCTCGCCGAGGTGCTGGCTGCCGACGGCGCGCAGGTGATCCACGAAGACGGCACACTCACCGTCTCCGGGTCGACCCCGGCCGAGGTGGGGCGCCAGGCGTTCGCCGCCGGCATCGAGCTGCACGAACTGCGCTCGCGCACCAGCGGCCTCGAGGAGATCTACTTCCAGCTCACCAGCGGTTCCGAGCAGTTCGCCGCGCCCTCGCCGACCGTTCAGGAGGCCATCCGATGATCCGCCTGGTGCGTGCGGAGTGGACCAAGCTGTTCACCACCAAGGTCTGGCTCGGGCTGCTGCTCGGGGCATGCGTCATGGTGGGCGGCTTCGCTGCGCTGCTGACCGGTTTCGCCGGCAACGCGGAGAGCGGGCTCCCCCCGGTCGGTACGGCGGAATTCGAGCAGGTCGCGCTGGCGCAGGCGACCAACGCCACCGTGCTGTTCCTCATCCTGGGCATCATCGGGATGACGCAGGAGTACCGGCACCGCACCGCGACCCCCACCTTCCTGACGACTCCCCGCCGCTGGAAGGTGGTGGTGGCGAAGCTGATCGCCTACGCGCTCGTCGCCGTCCCGTTCGCGCTGATCCTGCTGGGCGTGAACCTCCTCGTGGTCGGGCTCTACGCGGGCGCCAGGGGTGCGGCGCCGTCCCTCACCGGCGACAACCTCGAGGTGATCGGCACCTCGGGCCTCGCGCTGGTCATCTACGCCCTGATGGGAGTGGGCATCGGGGCGCTGCTGCGCAACCAGGTCGGCGCCATCGTCGGTGGGCTGGTGTACCTCTTCGTCGTCGAGCCGGTGATCCGCTCGATCCCGGCGACGTCAGGGGCCTACAAGTGGATGCCGGGAGGTGGGCTGGAGGCGATGACGGCGACGTTCCAGGGGCCCGACCTCCTGGGCGCCTGGCAGGGCGGCCTGCTGCTGGTCGGCTACGGCCTGCTCGCCGCGCTCCTGGGCACCCTGCTGGCCGTGCGGCGCGACGTCGTCTGAACGAAGGCCCCCTCCCGGACCCGGCCCGAGCGTGCGAGGGTCGGGTAGGAGGGCCGCCTCGCGCAGGCTCGAGGTGGTTACCTGGACGTGGCCGATCGCCCCTCCGTCCCCGACACCGAAGGACACGCGTGACCACTCGCATGACCGCACAGCGGCTGGGCAGGTTGATCGCCGCCGGCGACATCGACGCCGTGCAGGCCGCGATCGCGTCGACGCCCCGACTGCTCGGCAGCACCGTCGAGCGGGACGGCCAGGGGGGCTGGACCCCTCTGCACGTCGCCGTCGCGGAGGGCCGGGCAGACATCGCGCGCGTCCTGGTCGACGCCGGCGCGGACCTGGACGCGCGCACCGAGCACCACCGGACGCCGCTGCACGTCGCCCTGGAGTTCTGCCCGGTCCTGGTGCCGTCGCTCCTCGAGCTGGGCGCCGTCCTCGACGCCCCGAGTGCCGCCTACCTGGGCCGGCTCGACGAGCTCACCGCCCACCTCGACGACGGCGCATCGCTCAGCGACGCGGGGTCCGGTCTGGACCTGCTCTCCTGGGCAGCTCTCGGCGGGGCCCCGGCCGCCGCGCGGCTGCTGCTCGAGCGGGGTGCCGATGCCGACGGCGGAGCGTTGCACGCGGCGGCCGGCGGCTCGAGGCTCGAGCTGGTGAGGCTGCTCCTGGAGGCCGGCGCCGACGTCGACCGTCGCGATCCCGACACCGGGCGGGCGCCGCTGCACGCCGCCGTGACCGGCGGCGCGGACGACTCTCTGGAGGTCGTCCGGGTGCTCCTCGCCGCGGGCGCCGACGTCAACGCCACCACCAACGACGGCGCGAGCGCTCTGGACATCAGCAGGGTGTCGGCGGCCCGTCACCGGCGCGGCGACTCCGCCCGGGCGACGGCGGACGACGCCCTGGCGCAGCTGCTCGTGTCACACGGTGCCGCGGACTAGGACTGTCACACCCGGTCAGCGCCTCCGACCCGGCGTAGACTCGACACCCGGTCCAGCCATGTCCACAGGCTCCGCACTTCCGGCCTGCGGCCACGCCGCGGCCGAGACGACTGCACCAGACCACTGCACCAGACGCCGCCCACAGACGAAGAAGGCACTCGACCCCGTGTCAAGCGTGAGCTCATCCCGGCCCTCCTCCGCGTCCTCCTCCCCGGTGGCCGGATTCGGCACCAACGAGTGGCTGGTCGAGGAGATGTACCAGCAGTACCTGGCCGACCCCTCGAGCGTGGACCAGGCCTGGCACGAGTTCTTCGCCGACTACCGGCCCGGTGGCCCCGTCGGTGGCGCGGACCGCGAGGAGCCCGCCGCCGCACGCGACGGAGCCCCTGCCGCCGCCCGGCCCGCGGCCACGTCCCCTGCCTCGCCGGCCCCCGCCCGCGACAACACGCCCGCCCCCAAGGCGCCCGCCCCCGAGCCGGCCGCCGCAGCGCCGGCCGGGAAGGCCGCCGACAAGCCCGCCGACAAGCCGGCGGAGAAGGCCGCGGACAAGCCCGCGGACAAGCCGGCCGCCAAGAGCCCCGCTCCCCCGGTGGCCGCCGGCTCCCAGTCACCGCTGCGCGGCGCGGCCGCCGCCGTGGTCAAGAACATGAACGTCTCGCTGACCGTGCCGACGGCGACGAGCGTGCGTGCGGTACCGGCGAAGCTGCTCGCCGACAACCGCATCGTCATCAACAACCACCTCGCCCGCTCCCGCGGCGGGAAGATCTCCTTCACGCACCTGATCGGTTACGCGCTGGTCCGGGCGCTCGACGACTTCCCGAACATGAACAACGCCTACGCCGAGGTCGACGGCAAGCCGGTGCTGGTGCAGCCCGAGCACGTCAACTTCGGCCTGGCCATCGACCTGCCGAAGCCCGACGGCTCCCGGTCGCTCGTCGTCGCCTCGATCAAGGCCGCCGAGGAGATGGACTTCGCCGGCTTCTGGGCCGCCTACGAGGACATCATCCGGCGGGCTCGCGCCAACAAGCTGACGATGGAGGACTTCTCCGGCACGACGATCAGCCTGACCAACCCGGGCACGATCGGCACCAACCACTCGGTGCCGCGGCTCACCGCCGGCCAGGGCGCGATCATCGGCGTGGGCGCCATGGAGTACCCGGCCGAGTTCCAGGGGATGAACCCCGACGCGCTGACCGAGATGGCCGTGTCGAAGATCATCACCCTGACCTCGACGTATGACCACCGGATCATCCAGGGCGCGGAGTCCGGCGACTTCCTGCGCCGGCTGCACGCCCTGCTGCTCGGTGAGGACGGCTTCTACGACGACGTCTTCCGGTCGCTGCGGATCCCCTACGAGCCGGTGCGCTGGATGCCGGACGTCCGGATCACCCGCGAGGGGCAGATCGACAAGGAAGCCCGGGTCGTCGAGGTCATCGAGTCCTACCGGCGCAACGGCCACCTCATGGCCGACACCGACCCGCTCGAGTTCAAGGTGCGCACCCACCCCGACCTCGACATCCTCCAGCACGGCCTGACCCTGTGGGACCTCGACCGGAAGTTCCCGGTCGGCGGCTTCGCCGGCGAGCGGCTGATGGCCCTGCGCGACATCCTGGGCGTGCTGCGCAACTCCTACTGCCGCACCGTCGGCGTGGAGTACATGCACATCACCGATCCCGAGGAGCGCGAGTGGCTCCAGCAGCGGATCGAGGTCAAGCACGAGCAGCCCGACCGCGAGAAGCAGAAGCACGTCCTGGGCCGGCTCAACGCCGCGGAGGCCTTCGAGACCTTCCTGCAGACCAAGTACGTCGGCCAGAAGCGGTTCAGCCTCGAGGGCGGCGAGTCGGTCATCCCGATCCTCGACGAGGTGCTGATCGCCGGCACCGACCACGGCCTCGACGAGGTCGCGATCGGCATGGCGCACCGCGGCCGGCTCAACGTCCTGGCCAACGTGCTCGGCAAGAGCTACGCCAAGATCTTCGGCGAGTTCGAGGGCAACATCGACCCCGGCACCGTCCAGGGCTCCGGCGACGTGAAGTACCACCTCGGCGCCACCGGGAAGTTCCGCAACCCGTTCCGCGAGAACACCGAGATCGCCGTGTCCCTGGCGAGCAACCCCAGCCACCTCGAGACGGTCAACCCGGTGCTCGAGGGCATCGTCCGGGCCAAGCAGGACATGATCGACAAGGGCGAGGAGGGCTTCACCGTCCTGCCCGTCCTGCTGCACGGCGACTCCGCGTTCGCCGGCCAGGGCGTCGTCGCCGAGACGCTGAACCTCTCCCAGCTGCGCGGCTACCGCACCGGCGGCACGGTGCACGTGGTGATCAACAACCAGGTCGGCTTCACCACCAGCCCGACGGCTGCGCGCTCGAGCCTGTACTCGACCGACGTCGCCCGGATGGTCAACGCGCCGATCTTCCACGTGAACGGCGACGACCCCGAGGCCTGCGTGCGGGTCGCCCGGCTGGCGGTCGAGTACCGGCAGGCGTTCAGGAAGGACGTCGTCGTCGATCTGGTCTGCTACCGCCGGCGCGGGCACAACGAGGGTGACGACCCGTCGATGACCCAGCCGCAGATGTACGACATCATCGACCGCAAGCGCTCGGTCCGGAAGCTCTACACCGAGGCACTGGTCGGCCGGGGCGACATCACGCTGCAGGAGGCCGAGGAGGCGCTCAAGGACTACCGCGGGCAGTTGGAGCGGGCGTTCGCCGAGACCCACGACGCGCAGGACTCCTCCAAGCCCGAGCCGGTCATGGACCCCCGCACGCCGCAGGAGTCCCAGGTCGACACGGCGATCACCCCCGAGGTCCTCAAGACCATCGGCGACGCCCACGTCTCCTTCCCGCCGGACTTCACCCCGCACCCGAAGCTCCAGAAGATGCTCGAGAAGCGCGCGGCGATGGCCAGCGAGGGCGGCGTCGACTGGGCCATGGGCGAGCTGCTGGCCTTCGGGTCGCTGCTCATGGAGGGCATCCCGGTCCGGCTGGCCGGTCAGGACTCCCGGCGCGGGACGTTCGTGCAGCGGCACTCGGTGCTCATCGACCGCGAGAACGGCGCCGAGTACACGCCGCTGGCCAGCCTCACCGACGACCAGGCGAAGTTCTTCGTCTACGACTCGCTGCTGAGCGAATATGCCGCGCTGGGCTTCGAGTACGGCTACTCGGTCGCCAACCCGAAGGCCCTCGTCCTGTGGGAGGCCCAGTTCGGTGACTTCGTCGACGGCGCCCAGATGGTCATCGACGAGTTCATCAGCTCCGGCGAGGCCAAGTGGGGTCAGCGCTCCGGCGTCGTCATGCTGCTCCCGCACGGCCTCGAAGGTCAGGGCCCCGACCACTCCAGCGGCCGGATCGAGCGGTTCCTTCAGCTGTCGGCGGAGAACAACATGACCGTCGCCAACTGCACCACCCCCGGCAACTACTTCCACCTGCTCCGCCGCCAGGCGCTCTCGGACGTGCACCGGCCGCTCGTCGTCTTCACGCCCAAGTCGCTGCTGCGCGCCAAGGCAGCGGTCAGCCCGGTCGAGGACTTCACCGAGCAGAGCTTCCGCCCGGTGCTGCCCGACACCGGCGTCGGTGGAGACCCGCTCGACGCGTCCGCCGTCCGCAGGGTGCTGCTGTGCAGCGGCAAGGTCGCCTACGACCTCATGGCGCAGCGGGAGTCCGATGGCCGCGCCGACACCGCGATCGTGCGGGTCGAGCAGCTGTACCCGCTGCCGGCCGAGCAGATCCGGACCGAGCTCGAGCGGTACCCGGACGCGAACGACGTCGTCTGGGTGCAGGAGGAGCCGATGAACATGGGCGCCTGGCAGTTCATGGCCGTCAACCTCCCCGAGCACCTGCCGCAGGGCCGGACGTTCCGCCGGGTCAGCCGGCGGGCGTCGGCGAGTCCCGCGGTCGGCTCGGCCAAGGTGCACGACCTCGAGCAGCGGCAGCTGGTCGCCGAGGCCTTCGCGGACTAGCCGCCGGCACACCTGGACCCGAACCATGTACTTCACCGATCGCGGACTCGAGGAGTTGGCCGAGCGGCGGGGCGAGGAGCAGGTCACCCTCGCCTGGCTGGCCGACCAGATGCAGGCGTTCGTGGACCAGTTCCCCGACTTCGAGGTGCCCGTCGAGCGGCTGGCCACCTGGCTGGCCCGCGGCGGCACGGACGACGCCGACCTCGACGACTGAACGACGACTTCGGGGAAGTCGCTGCCTGATCCACCGACCAGGCCGCGACTTCCCCGAAGTTGCGGTCGGCCGACCGCGCGCCTATCCCGACGCGCCTCGTCCGGGCGTCACCCTGTGCGCGTGCTCGGCCACTCGCATGCCTTGTCCGGCCTAGCCGCCGGTGCGGCGACCCTGCCGTGGGCACCCGTCCAGGGCACCGTCGCCCAGGTCGCCTGGATCTCCGCAGCGGGCGGCTTCGCGATGCTCCCCGACCTCGACCAGCGGGGCTCGACCATCTCGCGCATGTGGGGACCGTTCACCGACGTCCCCTCCGGCGCGGTCGGCACGGTGGCCCGCGGTCACCGCTGGGGCACGCACGACGCGATCCTCGGGCCGGCGGTCTTCGGTCTGCTCGCCCACCTGGCGGCCGGCGCCTACTGGTCGAGCCTGCTGCTGCTGGCGCTCGCCATCGGGTTGGCCCTGCGGGCGCTGCACTTCGTCATCCCCGGCCGGGCGGAGAACACCGTCATCGGAAACCTGCTCCTCTCGTGGGGCGGCGCCTGGTACCTGCTCGAGCACAGCCCGAGCCCGGCCTGGCTGCCCTACGCGGTGGGGGTCGGCGTCCTGACTCACATCGCCGGCGACTTCCTGACCAAGGAGGGCGTGCCGGTCCCGATCGTCTGGCTGGTCCGCCGGAGCCGGCTGGCGCCGATCCACCTGCGCACCGGCGCCTTCGTCGAGAAGGCGGTTCTGGTGCCGGCCTTCCTCGTCGCGATCGCGGTCTTCGTCTACCTCAACACCGCGGTCCGCGGCGCGGTGGACCCGCTGGTGGAGCGCCTGCTCAGCCTGGGTTGACCCCTGCTCCGGACACCGGTCATCGATAGGGGTCGGTGATCTCGCGCAGGCGGGTCACGTGGTCCGCAACCTGTCCCACTCCGGGTTCCCAGGCGCGCGCGCCACTCCGCCTCGACCGCGGCGACGGCGGCCTCGGCGATCGGCTGCGCCGCCCGGGCGCGTTCGCCGAGTACGACCAGCCGCGCACGGGCGTCCGAGGGATCAGGGATGCGGCGCACGTAGCCGGCGCGCTCCAGCGCAGCCACGAGGAAGCTGGCCGTCTGCTTGGTCACCTGCCCGGGAGGGGATGAACAGCAGGAGACCGACGTCGAGATCGGACTCCGTGAGCTCCGGGTCGACGGTCAGGGCACACCTCAGCCAGACCGACCTGCTCGACGATCTCTCCCCGAAGGAGTGGGAGACGCCGTCCCTCTGCGACGGCTGGCGGGTCCGCGACGTCGCCGCGCACCGCGCTCTGGCGCAGATGGGCTGGGGCAGGCCGTCGCGGAGATGACTCGCGCCCGCGGCGACTACCACCGGATGGTCCGCGACACCGCCCTGCGCCACGCCGTCGTCCCGACGGGGCAGCTCACAGCCGAGATCCGGGCGATGGCGGGTTCACGCCGGCGCGCGCCGCTGATCACCCCGCTCGAGCCGCTGATCGACGTCCTGGTCCACGGCCAGGACCTCACCCTCCCGCTGGGTCGCTCCCGCACGATGCCGGTGGCGGCGGCGACCGCAGCGGCCACCCGGGTGTGGACGACGGGATGGCCGCTGTCCATCGCCTTCCACGTCCGGCGCCGGATGCGCGGCCTGCGGCTCGTCGCCACCGACACCGACTGGTCGGCCGGCGAGGGCGTCCTGGTGGAGGGCCCGATCGAGGCCCTCCTCCTGCTGCTCACCGGCCGCACCGCCGCCCTGGGCCGGCTCTCCGGCCCGGGCGTGGACCGGCTGGCGACGTCGCACAGCTGACCCGGATTCCGATCGCGGACAACCTCCGCCCGCCGCAGACTCGCAGGTGTGGAACGCCTCTCCGAGAAGCTGCTGAACTGGGCCAGCATCCTCGACGACGAGACCCGCCGGCAGGCCGAGCGCACCGCCACGCTGCCCTTCATCCATCCGCACGTGGCGCTGATGCCGGACGCGCACCTGGGCAAGGGCGCCACCGTCGGGTCGGTGCTGCCGACCAAGGGCGCGATCATCCCGGCGGCCGTCGGCGTCGACATCGGCTGCGGCATGATCGCCGTCCGCTCGCCGTGGACGGCCGACGAGGTGCGGGCGCGCGGCTCTCTCGCACCGCTGCGCGGCGACATCGAGCGGGCGGTGCCCCTGTCGGCCGGGAAGTACAACAGGAAGCTGACCGAGTCGGCCGAGCGCCGGGTCGCCGAACTGCAGGCGACGGCCGACGAGCTGGGGGGCCGGGTTCTCCACTCGGTGACCACCACCGCACCGAACTGGGCGATGCAGCTCGGCAGCCTCGGTTCCGGTAACCACTTCATCGAGGTCACCGCGGACGAGCAGGACCGGGTCTGGCTGTTCCTGCACTCGGGCAGCCGCGGGGTGGGCAACAAGATCGCCCAGAAGCACATCGCGATCGCGCAGGAACGGGCCCGCCGGGAGGGCCTCGATCTGCCCGACCGCGATCTGGCGTGGCTGGACGAGGGGACGCCGGAGTTCGACCGGTACATCGCCGAGCTGCGGTGGGCGCAGCACTTCGCGCTGCTCAACCGCGAGGAGATGATGGACCGCGTCGCCGCGTGCCTGGCCACCCACCTGCGGGCCGACGAGACACCGGAGCTCGAGCGGATCAACGCACACCACAACTTCACCCAGCGGGAGCAGCACTTCGGCAGCGATCTCTGGATTTCCCGGAAGGGCGCCATCCAGGCGAGGAAGGGGCAGGACGGCCTCATCCCCGGCTCCATGGGCACGGCGAGCTACGTGGTCAGCGGACTCGGCAACCCGGACTCGCTCGCGTCCTCCCCGCACGGTGCCGGGCGGATGTTCTCGCGGACGAAGGCCCGCAAGACGTTCACCAGGGCCCAGCTGGAGGAGTCGATGAAGGGCATCGAGTGGCGGCACAGCGACGCCTTCCTCGACGAGATCCCCGCTGCCTACAAGGACGTGGACGTCGTCATGGCCGATGCCGCGGACCTCGTCCAGATCCGGCACACGCTCCGGCAGCTGGTCAACGTGAAGGGCGACTGAGCCCCGGGCACCGCGCCTGCGGTGAGTCGGCGGTCACCGGGTGATGCCCTGTTCCCGTGCGCAGGACGCGACAGCCGCGGCGACGGCCTCGGCCACCCGCCGGTCCAGCGGGCTCGGCACCACGTAGTCCGCCCGCACCTCGTCCCCGACGACATCGGCGATGGCGCCCGCCGCGGCGAGCTTCATCTCCTCGGTGATGGCGGTCGCTCCGGCGTCGATGGCGCCCCGGAAGATCCCGGGGAAGGCCAGCACGTTGTTGATCTGGTTCGCCAGGTCGCTGCGGCCGGTGGCGACGACGGCCGCGTACTTCGCCGCCATCTCCGGGTCCACCTCGGGCGTCGGGTTGGCCAGGGAGAAGACGATGCAGCCGGGGGCCATCGACGCGATCGCCGACTCCGGCACCGTGCCGCCGGACAGGCCC
Source organism: Blastococcus colisei (assembly GCF_006717095.1). Lineage (NCBI taxonomy): Bacteria > Bacillati > Actinomycetota > Actinomycetes > Geodermatophilales > Geodermatophilaceae > Blastococcus > Blastococcus colisei. Next base: position 1,071,615 of record NZ_VFQE01000001.1, on the reverse strand, counting down.
AGGTAGACGTCGGCCCCCTCGAGCGCGGCCACCATGGTCCCGGCGAACCCCGAGCGGTTGGTGTTCTCGACGATCCACCGCTTGACCGGCGTCAGATCCTCCCGGCCGGCGTGCAGGATGCCCCGCGAGTCCGCGACGGCGATGTCGCCGATGCCTGCCTCGAGCAGGATCTTGGTGCAGGCGACTCCCGCGGCGCCGGCCCCCGCGACGACCACGCGCAGGTCGGCGAGCTCGCGCCCGACCACCTTCGCGGCGTTGCGCAGCGCGGCCAGGACGACGATCGCCGTCCCGTGCTGGTCGTCGTGCATGACCGGGATGTCCAGCCGCTCCCGCAGCCGGGCCTCGATCTCGAAGCACCGCGGGGCGCTGATGTCCTCGAGGTTGACGCCCCCGAAGGACGGCGCCATCGCCGCGACGGTCTCGACGATCGTGTCGACGTCGGTGCTGCTCAGCACGATGGGGACGGCGTCGAGCCCGCCGAACTCCTTGAACAGGCACGCCTTGCCCTCCATGACCGGCAGGGAGGCGACCGGACCGATGTCGCCCAGGCCGAGCACCGCCGTGCCGTCGGAGACCACCGCCACCACACGGGGAGCCCAGGTGAACCGCCGGGCCAGGTCCGGCTCGGCGGCGATGGCGCTGGAGACGCGGGCGACCCCGGGTGTGTAGGTGAGGGCGAGGTCGGCGATGGAGTCGATCGACCGGGTCGGCGTCACCGATAGCTTCCCGCCCTCGTGGACGGCGAAGGCCGGGTCGTCGGCGAAGCGGTCGGCCGGCTGATCGCCCATGGTGTCTGCACCCATGGACATCGAGCGTAATCGAAAGGCGGGCGACCCCTCGTCGGTCAGGGCCCTCCATCTCAGGGCCTCCGTCTCAGACCGACGGCGCCGAGGGCAGGCGGCCGGGCCGCGGCCACAGGCGCGCCACGACATGGCCGAGCACGACCGCCGGCCCGAACGCCCGGCTGTCGTCCTCGACGAACTGGTTGTCGCCCTCGACCCAGTGCCCGCCGGGGACCGACCGGCGCACCCGCTTGACGACCAGCAGCTCCGGTCGTGAGGGGAACCGGGCCAGGACGACGGTCCCGTGTGCGACGTCGGCTCGGGGCCGGACGCGGCGGACGAGCAGCCGATCGCCGTGCCGCACCGTCGGGGACATCGACGGGCCGCTCACCCGGACCAGCGCCCAGGGGCTGTCGAGCCCGGGGAGGCAAGCATGGCCCCCGTCTCCCGCACTGTCGCCGTGGACCACCGCGAGTAGGGTCGCAGACGACACAACCCCACGACATCCGGAGGCACATCCATGCGTTTCACCAGCATGTTCTCCACCGTGGAGGCCACCGCTCACTGCGACCTCCCCTGCGGCGTGTACGACCCGGCCCAGGCCCGCATCGAAGCGGAGTCGGTCAAGGCCATCCAGGAGAAGTACCAGGGCAACGAGGACCCGGTCTTCCGCCAGCGCGCCGTGCTGATCAAGGAGCAGCGCGCCGACCTGGTCAAGCACCACCTGTGGGTGCTGTGGACCGACTACTTCAAGCCCCCGCACTTCGAGAAGTACCCGCAGCTGCACGAACTGTTCAACAAGGCCACCAAGCAGGCCGGTGGCGGTGCCGCCAAGAACAGCATGGATCCGGCCGAGGGTCAGAAGCTGCTCGACTACATCGCCGAGATCGACAAGATCTTCTGGGAGACGAAGGCCGCCGCCTGACCCTCCCGCAGCGCCTCGGACGGCGCCGTCCGACATCCGTCGGCCGGCGCCGCCCGTCGTCTCGCAACCACGGGCGGCGGCCTCCGGGACGACGCCACGATGGCCTGCCGCGGTCGTTCCCGAACGGCACCTCCGAGCTCAGCACCGACCCCGACCGCGCCTCGGCGCCCGGTCGACCCCGGACGTCGGGACCGGGCACATACAAGGGCCGGTACCGTTTGCCCACCATGCGCATCGACCGGGCCGGGTGGCCTTTCATCACCGGACCCCTTCTTCCCGCCGCCGCCCTCGGCGCGGCCCGACGCCGCTGGGCCGTATGGCCCTTCCTGGCCCTCTCGGCCTACATGGCCCTGTTCTTCCGTGACCCCGACCGGCGGTGCGACACCGTGCCGCCGGATCCGGACGACGTCCTCTCCCCCGCCGACGGCGTGGTGATGGTCGCCGGGGCGCCTCAGGACGGCGTCGCCCCGGAGGGCGAGTGGCAGCAGGTCAGCGTCTTCCTCTCCGTCGTCGACGTGCACGTGAACCGGTCGCCCTACCGCGGGGAGGTCGTGGAGAGCTCCTACCGCAAGGGCAGCTTCCTGGCGGCCTACCGCAAGGAGTCCGCGCACCGGAACGAGCGCAGCGAGCTGTGGGTGCGGGACGGGGACCGCACGGTCGTCTTCCGGCAGATCGTGGGTGTGCTCGCCCGGCGGATCGTCACCCGCACCGGACCGGGGCAGCGGCTGGCGACCGGGGAACGCATGGGACTGATGAAGTTCGGTTCGCGGATGGACGTCTTCCTCCCGCCGGAGTGCACGGTCACGGTGACGAAGGGGCAGCGGGTGCGGGGCGGCGAGACCGTCATCGCGCGCTGGCCCGCGGCCGGCTGAGAGGGCGAGGCCATGCCACCGACCCGGCGCACCGCCACCGTGGAGTTCGTCCGCGGCTCCGTCCGCGGTACCCGCCGCCGGGCCCTCGCGAGCCTGCCCAGCCTCTTCACCCTCGGCAACATGTTCTGCGGGTTCTTCGCCATCCTGGTGTCGATCCGCGGCCAGTACAGCCTCGCGGCGGTCCTGATCGGGCTGTCGGTCGTCTTCGACATCGCCGACGGCGCCGTCGCCCGGCTGGTCGGCGCCGTCACCCCCTTCGGCCTGCAGTTCGACTCCCTCGCCGACCTGGTGTCCTTCGGTCTGGCGCCGGCCCTGCTGGCCTTCACACTCTTCTCGCAGGGGAAGGACGAGTGGGATCCCCTGGGCTGGGTGGTGTGCTTCGTCTGGGTGGCCTGCGCCGCGATCCGGCTGGCCAGGTTCAACACGACGATCGATCCGACCGCCGACAAGCGGTACTTCATCGGCATGCCGAGCCCCGGCGCCGCCGGCGTCGTCCTCGCCTCGGTGTTCGCCTTCGGTGACGACATGCAGGGCCGTGACCGGCTGTGGGTGCTGCTCATCGTCCTCGTGCCGGCCCTGCTGATGGTCACCAACATCCGGTTCCGCTCCTTCCGTTCGCTGGTCAGTCCCAAGAGCGGGCGGCCGTACGGGCTCATCGCCACCGCGCTGCTGCTGGTGGTCGGATTCGCCCTGTGGCCGGTCGTCACGGGCATGTTCCTGGCCTACGGCTACCTGTTCGCGCCGGTCCTCGTCCCCGTCCTCGCTCCGCTGGGCAGGCTGCTCCCGGGCAAGCTGAAGGAGGCCCTCTCATGAGCGTGCGGCCCATCCGCCCCGACGACGTCCCCGCGGTGGTCGGGCTCGTCCGCGAGCTCGCCGACTACGAGAAGGCGCTGCACGAGGTCCGCCTGACCGAGGAGCAGCTCACCGAGTGCCTCTTCGGCGACTCGCCCGCCCTCTTCGGCCACGTCGCTGTAGCTGACGACGGGGTGACCCTCGGGAACGTCGTCGGGGTCGCCCTGTGGTTCCTGAACTTCTCCACCTGGCGCGGCACCCACGGCGTCTACCTCGAGGACCTCTACGTGCAGCCCGGGCAGCGCGGCCGAGGGCTCGGCAAGGAGCTGCTGCGCACGCTGGCCGCGGTCTGCGTCGAGCGCGGGTACTCGCGGCTGGAGTGGTCGGTGCTCGACTGGAACACCCCGTCGATCGAGTTCTACAAGGCGGCCGGCGCCGTCCCCATGGACGGATGGACCGTCTTCCGTCTCACCGACGAGGCCCTGACCGACTTCGCCGCCGACCGGAGGACCTGATGACCATCGAACGCGCGCCCGCCGAGTGCTGGCTCACCGACATGGACGGCGTGCTCGTCCACGAGGAGAAGGCGCTGCCCGGCGCCGCGGAGTTCCTGGACCAGCTGGTCGCGAAGCAGCGCCGCTTCCTGGTGCTCACCAACAACTCGATCTTCACCCCGCGTGACCTGGCCGCCCGCCTCGCGCGCACCGGCCTGCACGTGCCGGAGGAGTCGATCTGGACCTCCGCCCTGGCGACGGCGGACTTCCTCAAGACGCAGCTCCCGGGTGGCTCCGCCTTCGTGATCGGCGAGGCCGGCCTCACCACCGCACTGCACGAGGTGGGCTACGTCATGACCGACACGGACCCGGACTACGTGGTCCTCGGCGAGACGCGCACCTACTCGTTCGAGGCGATCACCCGGGCCATCCGGCTGGTCGGGCGGGGCGCCCGGTTCATCGCCACCAACCCCGACGTCACCGGCCCGTCGCCCGAGGGGCCGCTGCCCGCGACCGGCTCCGTCGCGGCGATGATCACCCGCGCGACCGGCGCCGAGCCCTACTTCGTCGGCAAACCCAACCCGATGATGTTCCGCAGCGCGATGAACCGGATCGACGCGCACTCGGAATCGACGATCATGATCGGCGACCGGATGGACACCGACGTCGTGGCCGGTATCGAGGCCGGGCTGGAGACGGTGTTGGTGCTGTCGGGCTCCACCGCGGCGGCCGACGTCGCCCGCTTCCCGTTCCGCCCCAGCCGGATCCTCGACTCGATCGCCGACGTCATCGACCTGATCTGACGCGGGCCCTCCAGGGGCCCGCCGCGAGCCTGCGAGGGGCTCAGCGGTCGTCGCGCTCCAGGTAGGCCAGCCGCGCCTCGGGAGTGGCCAGCAGGTAGAGCTCCACGGCGACCAGCACGAGGACGGGCACGCCGATCAGCGGCTGCTCGGCCTCGAAGGCGGTGGTGTAGGCGAGCGCGGCCAGCAGCAGCTGCAGCGCGATCACCGGGCCCCGCGCCCAGCCGGCGACCCGCCAGAGCCCGACCGCGGCCGCCGCGAGCACCGCCGCCCCGCCGGCCACGAGCACGACCTCGGCGACCGCGCGGGACACGCTGGCGGCGTCGCTGGTGAACGTCAGGTAGAGCAGGACGAGAGCACCCAGGGCGATCGCGGCCGCCTCGATGCCGACGACGAGCGCCGCCCAGCGCAGTGCCCGCGGCGCCTCGACCCGGGGGCGCGCCGGCCGCGGCGCCGACGGTTCGGCGGCGGCGCCGAACAACCGGTCCAGCGCGCGACGGGAAGGCCGGCGCGGCAGCCCGCTCGACTCGTCCACGACGGCGAGATTACGCGGCGCGCTCCGCTGCCCCGCGGTTCCCGCCGGCCGGCTCCTCCCCCGGATCCGCGCTGCGCCTGATTAGCCTGGCGTCCATGCGCGCGCTCGTGGTGGTCAACCCGGCGGCGACGACCACCAGCGCCAAGATGCGCGACGTCCTGGTCGGCGCCCTCGCCAGCGAGCTCAAGCTGGACGTCGTCGAGACCTCCCACCGCGGGCACGCCCGCGAACTCGCCCACCAGGCGGTCGCCGAGGGCATGGACCTCGTCGTCTCCGTGGGCGGTGACGGCACGGTCAACGAGGTCGTCAACGGACTGCTCGGCGACGGTCCGGCGCCCCACCTGCCGATGCTCGCCGTCGTGCCGGGCGGCTCGACCAATGTCTTCTCCCGGGCCCTCGGACGCTCCCGCGACCCCGTCGAGGCCACGGCAGAGATCCTGGCCTCGCTGCGCGCCGGACGGACCCGGCTGGTCTCCCTCGGCACCGCCAGCGCCACGGGAACCAGCAGCGCACCGGTGAGCGGCGTCGAGCCGGCCACTGCGTCGGCGGTGGCCACCGCCGACGCCGCCGTGCACGACGAGTGGACCGCGCCCCGCTGGTTCGTCTTCACGGCAGGGTTGGGCTTCGACGCGGAGGTGCTCGCACGGGTCGAGGCCCGCCGGGCGGCCGGCCGCCGCTCCACCGGAGCCCTCTACGTGAAGGAGGCGACCACCGCCTTCCTGCTCGGGCGGGAACGACGTCGTCCGGCCCTGGCGCTGCACCTGCCGGACGAGCCGGACCTGGAGGAACTGTTCCTCTGCCTGGTGTCCAACGTGAGCCCGTGGACATATCTGGGCGGGCGCCCGGTGAACCCGTCGCCGGAGGCGTCCTTCGACACCGGTCTGGACGTCTTCGCCCTGGGCCGGATGGGCCCGCTGCGGATGCTGCACACGCTGCGCCAGGCTCTCGCCCGTGAACCCGACGCGCGCGGCCGCGGCGTGCACCGCCGGCACGACCTGGAGGAGCTCTCCCTGACCGCCGTCCGGCCGCAGGGCTGGCAGGTGGACGGCGATCACCTGGGGACGGCGACCGGGCTGCGGGTGCGCCACGTGCCGGCCGCTCTCCGCGTCGTGGCCTGAGCCCCGGGGCTCCGCTCTCACGCACGCCGACCGGAAGTTGTCAACGCGCCGGACCGGTGTGTGGTTCCGTCGAGTGGCGGTCCTAGCACGCCCGTGGTGAGCTTGCTCACGAGGGGTCGAACGACGGCCTCGATCTGCTTGACAGGCGTCTTTCACGTGAAAACATCGCGTGCAGAACGCAACTTGCCGGTAACAAGGCAGGTAGTCGCTGAGCCACAGCGCTGGGCAACCGGTGTCGGCCCTGCACCGCGGTCCGAGCCGGCGACTGACGCACCAACCGTAGACGACACCGAGGAGTACACCGCCATGGACTGGCGCCACCGCGCGCTCTGCCGGGACGAGGATCCGGAGCTGTTCTTCCCGATCGGGACGGCCGGCCCGGCAGTCGTGCAGATCGAGCAGGCCAAGGCCGTGTGCCGCCGCTGCCCCGTGACGCAGTCGTGCCTGGACTGGGCCCTGCGCTCGGGTCAGGACTCCGGCGTCTGGGGTGGGCTGTCCGAGGACGAGCGACGCGCGCTCAAGCGCCGTCAGGCTCGCACCCGGGTGCACACCGCCTGATCCCGAGCACCACGGGCACCCGGGGCATCCTCCCCGGAGCGCCGGCACGACAGCACGAACAGATCGCCTCGAGGCCGGTCCGGGAATTCTCCCGGGCCGGCCTCGGCGCGTATCAGCGTCGCGGCCGGCCTGCTCCGGGCAGCGCGAGGACCACCTCGGTGCCCCGCTGGCCGGCGGCAGCTCCGCTCGGCGGGCTGGTCATCGACAGCGTGCCGCCCAGCTCGCTGGTGACCAGTGTCCGCACGATCTGCAGTCCCAGCCCGTCGTTGGCAGCCGGGTCGAAACCCTCCGGCAGGCCGGTGCCGTTGTCCCGCACCCGTACCACCAGGTCCTCGTCGTCCCGCTCCGCGACCAGCTCGATGCTGCCCGGCCCCTCGGGAAAGGCGTGCTCGGCGGCGTTGTGCAACAACTCGGTCACCGCCAGGACCAGCGGTGTGGCGGCCGCGGCGGGCAGCTCGCCGAAGGAGCCGGTGCGCCGCGTGCCCGCCGCCGGGCCGATGGAGGTCAGGTCGCCGAGCATGGGCAGCACCTGGTCCAGGACGTCGTCCACGTCGACGACGTCCTCGCGGCTGCCGGCCAGGGTCTCGTGGACGACCGCGATCGAGGCGACCCTCCGGACGGACTCCTCCAGGGCGGCACGCGCGGCCGGCTCGGTCATGCGGCGTGCCTGCAGCCGCAGCAGGGCCGCGACGGTCTGCAGGTTGTTCTTCACCCGGTGGTGGATCTCCCGGATGGTGGCGTCCTTGGTGAGCAGCGCACGGTCCCGGCTGCGGACGTCGGTGACGTCGCGGACGAGGACCAGCGCCCCCTCCTCACCGCCCGGGGCCTGCAGTGGCAGCGCGCGCAGGAGCATCGTGGCCGTGCGGCTCTCGACGTCCATGGGGTCGGGGAACCGGCCCGCGACGGCGGCGGCGATCCCCGCGGCCACGGCCTCGCCGGCCACGCGGTCGGCGCACACGCCTCGGGTGAGGTCGGCCAGGTCGGCGCCGACGACGTCTCCGGACACCCCGATCCGGCGGTAGGCCGACAGCGCGTTGGGACTGGCGTAGGTCGCCCGGCCCGCCCCGTCGAGGCGGACCAGGCCGTCGCCCACGCGGGGGCTCATCTCGGCGTCCTGGAGTTTCTGCGGAGGGAACGTCCCCGCCGACACCATGAGGCAGAGGTCGGCGGCGATGTCGAGGTAGGTGAGCTCCAGGGTGGAGGGCGACCGGGTCACCGCGAGGTTGGTGTCCTTCGCCAGCACCGCCACGGCCACGCCGTCGTGCCGGACCGGGATCACCTCGCGGCGTCGTGGCGTCGCACCGGACCAGTCGGGCTCGCCCTCGGTGAGCGGTCGCCCCTCGCGGTGCGCCGTCCTGAAGGGCTCGGCGAGCTCGCCGGCGACCTCGCTGCCGACCAGGTCCTCCGGTCGGCTCGTGGGCGCGGTCAGCGGGCGGACCTGCGCCACGCACCACCACGCACCGGTGGGCAGGGGAACCCACAGGGTCAGGTCGGCGAACGCGAGATCGGCCAGCAGTTGCCAGTCGGCGACCAGCCGGCGCGCGTGGTCGACCTGCGAGGGGGTCGACGCCGACCCGCGGGTCAGGCGTTCCGAGAGGCTGCTCATGGTGACCGGAGCCTAAGTCTAAGCGGGTGTGCTCATTCCCTAGCGCCTCCGGCCCTGGGAGCCGGGCGCGCTGTCATGCCGAGATGCGGATGTCCTAGCTGTCGCTACTGCCCGGCCGGGTTGTCACGCGTGGACGTGCTGGAGGGGCACTTCCCCGACTGCCCCGATCGGCGGAAAGATCAACCGTGACAGCGCGCGCTGAGGTCTCGCAGACGTCGGCTCGGGGATTGGTCAGACGTGCGGTGATGACTCAGGGATGGGGGTGTGAAATGAACGGCAAGGTTGTCGTGAACCGGTGCATGTCGCTTGACGGCTTCATCGCCGGTCCCGGCCATTCCATGGACTGGGGGGATGATCGCGCTCTCGCCGACTTCGTGGCACCGGACGATGTCGCGGAGATCGCAGCAGCCACCGGTGCCATGCTCGTCGGCCGGCGGACGTGGGAGGTAGGCGACCGGATGGAGGACGAGAAGCCGGGCAGCGTCGACTACCCCTTCTCCGGACCCATGTTCCTCCTCACCCATAGGCCGCTGGTGCCACCGAATCCGAGCGTCACGATCCTCACCGGCGACATCGGCGAAGCGGTCGCCACGGCACTGGACGCTGCCGACGGCAAGAACCTCGAAATCCTCGGCGCCGACGTGGCCGGCCAGTGCCTGCAGCGGGGGCTCGTCGACGAGATCCTGGTGTATGTGCTGCCGGTTCTGCTGGGCGACGGCATCCGCTTCTCGTCCCCGGGCCTTGCGAGGACAGACCTGGAACCGATCAGCAGCACGCGGTCGGGCGACGCCACCATCCTCCGCTTCCGCGTCCGCAAGCAGTCCGACCAGACTGTCTGACAGCGCCGGATCTCGCGCGCCGGGGTCATCCCGGCCGACGCGCTGTAGAGATCACTACACGATGCGCCCAGCCGGCCGTGGGCGACCTCGACGCGCCAGGCGCGCTCGTCGGTCAGGTCACTGGCGTACGACATGCCGTGCACGGTGCCGACCGACCCTGCTACGGCAGTCTCAGCCGAATAGGACACGCCCGGTGAGGCCCTGTCCGGAGGCTCACCCGAGCCTGTGAGGGAGGAGTGGGACAGGGCCTCTTACTACGCTGGGGGTGTGGTCAGCACCCCCGCCCTCCGCATCGACACTGCCTCCCCCGCCGACTACGACCGCATCGCCGACCTGACCGTCCGCACCTACATCGACGGCGGGCTCGCCTCGCCCGGCTATGCCGCCGAGCTCGCCGACGTGGCGGGTCGCGCGCGCAAGGCGGAACTGCTCGTGCTGCGCGGCGAGGGCGACCGGGTCGTCGGCAGCGTCGCGCTCGTGCTGCAGGGTGACTTCGGGGAGGTCACGGAGTCCGACGACGACGCCGGCGTCCGCATGCTTGTCGTCGACCCGTCGGCTCAGGGGCGCGGGCTCGGGAAGATGCTCATGACCGAGTGCCTCGAGCGGTCGCGCGCCGCCGGCAAGCGGCGCATGGTGCTGTCCACCGGCTCGCGGATGACCGCAGCGCAGCGGCTCTACGAGCGGCTCGGCTTCACCCGTGTGCCCGAGCGGGACTGGACACCGGTCCCCGGCGTCGATCTGCTCGTCTACTCGCTGTACCTGTAGCTGCGGCCTTCCCCCGCTGGTCCAGGGACGCCGGCGTCGCCGTGACGACACCGTGACGGTGCGGTGATGAGGCGCCTGTCAGCCTGGCCACAGGCAGACGCGAGCGACGGGAACACTCCTGACGAGGTCCCGCGTCGCATCCGTCGGATCACTGATGGAGCCGGTCTCACCCGGGAGTCGTCCGCCTGACGGTAGTCACGAACAGGGGGACGTCCATGACCGAGACCGACGTGCCGATGCCCGTGGACCTGGCCGGTCCGCTTCCGCCGTGGGCGCTGGAGGAAGTGCTGCTCCGCGAGCGCTTCCGCCGGGACCTCCAGCTGCTGCCCGAGCGCCTGTATCCGTTCTTCCGCCCGTGCCGCAACCGGGTGCTCCTGGTGGCCGACGGAGGACTCGACTTCTCCGAGCAGGACTTCGGCCTCAGCGTGTTCGTGCGTACCCTGCTGAACACTCCCGGGCGCTACGTCCGGCACGAGATCACGCTGGCGCACATCTCCGCGGTCGACCCCACCCGGCTCATGGTCGGGGAGCCTCGCATCGCGCGGCGCATCTCCGGTTTCCGGTTCGACGACGGGGACCACTTCGCCGCGGACCGCTACGACGTCGTGATGCTGTTCGGCATCTCTTCGGCGTACCCCGGACGCGGTCCCGCGGACAGTCTCGCCGAGAGCGAGTTGCGCGCGCTGACGGAGTACATGAACGGCGGCGGCGGACTCTTCGCGACCGGTGACCACGGGGCCCTCGGAAAAGCCCTCTCCTCGGAGGTGCCCCGGGCCCGTGGGATGCGGCTCTGGAACTCCACGTCCGCGCAGGAGGAGTTCGATCGGGTCTCCATGGGCGGTCCCCGCCGCAACGACACGAATCGCGGCGGGTTGTTCAACGACCAGTCCGACGACGTCCCGCAGGTGGTCGCGCCGAGGATGTACACGGCCGGACACTTCTTCCCCCTGACCTTCCCCCACCCACTCCTGTGCGGTCCACGGGGCGTCATCCGGGTGATGCCCGACCACCCGCACGAAGGCGAGTGCGTCGAGCCCGCCGACACCTCGGCCACGCTCCCGACGGGGGACGCCGAGTACCCACCAGCCGTCGACGGCGGTCCGCGCCCTCTGCCGGAGGTCATCTCCACCAACACCGTCCCCGCCGGCAACGTCGCCCGGCTCCCCGGTGGGCAGAAGCGCGCGACATACGCGCAGGCGTTCGGTGGCATCTGTGCCTACGACGGGCATCGCGCCGGGGTCGGCCGGGTCATCACCGATGCGACCTGGCACCACTTCGTCAACATCAATCTCGTCGGCATGGTGTTCCCGGAACTGCCCGAGTTCGACAAGGGCTTCCTGGGCTCGGCGGCCGGCTCGTCCCACCTGGAATAGGTGCGGGCCTACTACCGCAATCTCGCTGTGTGGGGCACCCGGGCCGACCGGATCCGCTGCATGAACAGCCGGCTGGCGCTCGACGTGATCTTCGACGGCAACGTGTTCGAGGCCGTGCTCACCACCTCGAACCCGGATCTCGAAGACATGACGCCGCTGGCGCTCAAGCTGGTCGGAGTGCACGCGCGCGACGCACTGGGCCGCCGAGCGAGCCAGTGCCAGTCCTTCCAGCTCGTCCTCGACCTCGTCCTGCAGCGGGCGATGCCCGACCTCGTCCCCGACGTCGACCCGTGGCGGCCGGGCCGGGAAGAGCGACCGGACAGCAACTGGGTCGACGCGTCCGCACTGCTGGACGTCCTGCTCGGCGGCGCGCTCGTGGCGCTGCGGGCCCACGTCGGTGAGCCGACCCTGGACACGGCGGAACTCGACGACGAGGAGGCCGTCGAGGTGATGGCCCGGGGCGGCGAGCGCGCAGCCGAGCTGGCGCTTCGTTCGCTCGGGGAGGAGCTGGAGGAGGCGCGTCAGCGACTGCAGCGCTAGCTGCTCCGCACTCAGCCGTGCGTGACGGTGGCGATCAGGTCGCCCTCCTGGAGCACCTCACCCTCGACGACGTGCATCTCGTGCACGACGCCGGACCGCTCGGTGAGGACGGGGATCTCCATCTTCATCGACTCGAGGATCACCAGCGTGTCCCCCGCAGCGACCGGCGCACCGGGCTGCACGAGGACCTTCCAGACGCTGGAGACCATCTCCGCGTGGATCTCCTCGACCGCCACCGTGCCTCCTCGTGAGCGTGCACCGTTCCAGGCGCAGTCATCCAAGCACGGGCGATCACGGCGTGGAGACGCTGCTCCCGGCGGCCAGCCGCGCCAGGACCGCCGAGACCTCGGTCCCGTCGTGCGGCACGCCTGCCTCGGTCAGCTCCCCGAGGACGTCCGAGACGATGCTCGCCGCGGACCGCGTGTCGGGGCCGGCCGCGCTCACCGTGGCCAGCAGCGCGTCGTACCAGCCGTCCAGCCGGTCCCCGGGGTCGTAACCGCTGACGGCCACCAGCTCCACGTCGGTCGCTGGTGTGCCGCCGTCGCTCCCCGGCAGCTTCCCGGTCACCCGGCCGGCCGTTCCAGGAGGCAGCGTCGACCTCAGCTGGGCCGCCACCGCCGCCCGAACGCCGCGCCCCGCCGGCACCTGCGTGTGGCCGCCGTCGGCGCTGCGCAGGGCCAGCTCCACGGCATCCACGCCGTGCGCGCGCTCCAGGACGGCGATGTCGAGCGAGAAGCCGGCCGCGACCTCGGCGAGGTCGCCGTCCGGCGCGATCCCGACCGTCACCAGCCCGCGCCATCCCACGTCCGCCAGCCGCTGCGCGGCCGGCGGCAGCGCGAGGGAGCCGTCGGCCGCCCACTCCTCGGGCGTCCACGACACCCGGGCGATGCCGGCGGCGCGGTCGCGGGCGACGGGCGTGACGAAGCGCAGCCCGTCGGCGGTCACCCACGCCAGCAGGCCGCGCTCGCTGGCCGGCTCCACCCCGTCGCCACCGAGACGCTCGAGCACCTCGGCGTCGGGGCCGACCCAGATCAGCCCCGCTGCGGCCACCTCCGCGGCCAGACGGGCGTTGCCGGCGAGCGCCGGGTGCACGGGGAGGACGGCCTTCACGCCACTGCGGCGCGCGGCCTCGACGATGCGCTCGACCGCCAGGTAGGACTCGCTGGCGGGAGCCGGGCCGAGGAGCACGGCGTCGTCGGCCAGCCGGACGTGCCGCGCCGAGCGCTCGGACTCCGAGTGCACCGCCACGGCCTTCACCCCGAGCCGGGTGCAGGCGGTCACGACGGCGCAGGCGGCCGGCCCACGGCCGGCCACGAGCGCGCTCTCGATCCCCAGCTGTGCCACCAGTGCTCCCTCCGCATTCCCCGCCCGGCATGCGACCGGAGCGCCCCGTGAGAGGCTTGCAGCGTCAGCTTGGCGGTTCCGGCGGCGCCGCGCACGATACGTGCCCCGGCGTCCCGGCCCGCGAGAACGCGGGGTCTGCGGGCCCACACCGGCAGCGAGAGGAGGGCAGCGATGTCCAAGCGCGGACGCAAGCGTCGCTCCCGCAAGGGAAACAAGGCCAACCACGGCAAGCGGCCCAACGCCTGAAACACGGCTGGAGCGCGACAGCGCCCCGTCCCCGCAGCTGCGGGAACGGGGCGCTCGTCGTCGTGGGGTCAGGCGGAGGCGGGCCGGTCCACCGTGTGTTCGGTGCTGATCCGCTCGACGGTGATCTGCGTGCCGTCCTCCTCGAAGGAGACGGTGGTCAGCTGGATCTTGATGCGTTCGCGCAGGCCGGAGGGCGGGGCGTCGCCGCCGCAGCGCCGCCGGACCAGCGCCTTGAACTCCTGCTCGATGCCGAACTCGCGCAGGCAGGAGGAACAGTCCTCGAGGTGCTCGGCGATCAGCGCGCGCCGCTCGTCACCGGTCTCGTGGTCGAGGAACTCGAACACGTGCGACAGGACGTCGTCACAGGAGTGGATCTCGATCGGCTCGCCATGTCCTTCATCGGAGGGGCCCTTCCCGGCGCGACCATGGACGTCGTCGGTCATGACTGGCTCGCCTCCTCACCGGCTCCGGCACGGACGAAACCGCGCTCGCGGGCGTAGTCGGCCAGCAGCTTCTGCAGCCCCCGGCGGCCACGGTGCAGCCGCGACATCACCGTGCCGATGGGCGTCCCCATGATCTCGGCGATCTCCTTGTAGGCGAAGCCCTCGACGTCGGCGAGGTACACCGCCAGCCGGAAGTCCTCCGGGAGCTGCTGCAGCGCTTCCTTGATGTCGGTGTCGGGCAGGTGGTCCAGGGCCTCGATCTCGGCCGACCGCAGCCCGCTGGAGGTGTGCTCCTCGGCCGCGTAGAGCTGCCAGTCCTGCACCTGCTCCGTGGGGTACTGCTGCGGCTGCCGCTGCTTCTTCCGGTAGCTGTTGATGTAGGTGTTGGTCAGGATCCGGTACAGCCACGCCTTGAGGTTCGTGCCCTCGGCGAACTGGTGGAAGGCCGAGTACGCCTTCACGAAGGTCTCCTGGACCAGGTCCTCGGCGTCGGCAGGGTTGCGGGTCATCCGCAACGCCGCCGGGTAGAGCTGGTCGAGGAACGGCAGCGCGTCGCGCTCGAAACGGGCGTCCCGCTCGGCACGGGTCTCGGCCGCCTCGGCCCGGCTGCCGTCCGCCCGCGCCTCGGGCGTCTCCACCGGAACCGTTGCCTCGGGGGTCTGATCTGCGGTCTGCTCAGGCACCGACCGTCCTCTCTGGGGCCCCCGGATGCGGGGCGCCGCATCGGTCGATCCTAGCCGCGCGGCATCGGGACGGCCCGGGGGCCGCCGGCGCGCGGGCCGTGGGCGGGTGCTGGAGACGGTGCTGCTCACGGCCGGTGCAACCGAGCGGTGCTCATGCCGATTCCCTCTCCGGCGCACGACCGGCAGGACGCTCGCTACGCTCCGGCGCCGTGGCGGCGACTCCGGCGGTACGGGTTCTCGAGCGGGACCGCGTGACGCACACCCTGCACCCCTACGACCCGGAGCACCCCTCCGACCAGGGCCACGGCGAGGCCGCGGTCGCCGCGCTCGGGGCCGATCCGCGGCAGGTCTTCAAGACCCTCGTGGCACGAGTGGACGGCGCGCTCACCGTCGCCGTCGTCCCGGTGGCCGGCACCCTCGACCTCAAGGCGCTGGCCGCGGCCTCGGGCGGTCGCAAGGCGGTCATGGCCGACCCCGCCGACGCCGAACGGGCCACCGGCTACGTGCTGGGCGGCATCAGCCCGCTGGGCCAGAAGAAGGCCCTCCCGACCGTGGTCGACTCCTCGGCGCTCGGCTTCGGCACCGTCATGGTGAGCGCCGGGCGCCGCGGCCTCCAGGTGGAGCTCCCGCCCGCCGACCTGGTACGGCTGACGCGGGCCACCACGGCCGTGATCGGCCGCTGACGCGCCCCCTCGAGCATCGGACGATGTGCGCTGACGCCCACGTCCGGGCCCTGGAAGTGGGCTTCTGCGCACACTTCGTCGGGCGATGACTCAGCCGTAGGGGGTCAACAGTTGGTCGACCGGGGCGAAGTCGTCGGTGAGCACCTCGGCGTCCCCCACGAAGCGGTCCAGCTCGGACCCGTGCGCGACCTGCCACACGAGATCCCGGTCGGTCAGCCGCGCGGCGATCTCCTCGGTGGGGATGGGCGAGCGGGAGGCGACGGCGACGAGGTTCCCGCCGTCCTCCCCGGCCAGCACCGGGATGCGGGCGAGCAACGCGACGTGCGGGAACACCGATCGCAGCGTGGCCAGCTCCGCGCGGACGAATTGCAGCGGCGGGTGGTCGATGAGGTTGAGCGCGTAGACGCCGTCGTCGGCCAGCGCCCGGTCGACCAGCTCGACCGCTTCGCGGGTGGTGAGCTGCCAGGGCACCGACAGGCCACCGAACGCGTCGCCGACGACGAGGTCGCGCTGCCCCGGGGCCTCCTCGGCGAGCGCCACCCGGCCGTCGGCCACCCGCACCCGCAGCTGCTCGGAGGTCTCCAGCGCCAGCTGCTCCCGGTCGATGTCCACGACCCCGGGGTCCACCTCCACGACCAGGCTCTCCGTGCCGGGCCGCGCGTGCGCCAGGTAGCGCGGCAGCGTCAGGCCGCCGCCGCCGATGTGCAGCGCCGACAACGGCTCGCCGGCCGGGGCGAGCACGTCGGTGACCGCCGCGATCGCCCGGACGTACTCGAACTCGAGATGGGTCGGGTCGGCGAGGTCGACGTAGGAGTGGCGGAGGGTGTCCAGCAGCAGCGCCCGCCCGGTGTCCCGCTCGGGGTCGGCGACGACGCGCGCGCAGTGGTACGCGGTCTCCTCCTCGCACGGCGTCGGCGCGACCGCGGCCAGGCCGAGGCCGGCCACCGCGAGGACCAGCAGCGCCGGCGGCACGCGACCGGCCGCCGGCGTGCGGCGGTGGATCAGGACGCCGAGGGCGACTCCGACCGCGGCGGTCACCGCACCGGTGCCCACGAGGATCACGCTGCTGGGGAGGACCGCGATGAGCAGGAAGCCGGTGGCGAAGGTGGCCGCGATCGCGCCCAGCGTCCCGATGCCCGACAGGCGGCCCACGACCGACCCGGTCTCCGCCAGACTCGCCAGCTGCAGCTTGACCACCATCGGCGGCACCGCGGACAGCAACGCCGCGGGGACCACGACGGCGACCGCGGCCAGCAGCAGCACGCCCCCCGCGTCGGCGCCGGTGAGCAGGGCACCGGTGAACCGCACCAGCGGAAGGACGGCGGCCACGAGCGCACCGCCGGCGACCATCAGCGGCGCCAGCAGCCGGCGCGGGTCGGTCCGGTCCGCCGTCGCTCCCCCGGTCCACGCCCCGATGGCGATGGCGGCCAGCGCGAACCCGATGACCGCGGTGCTGGTCTGCAGCGTGACGCCGACGTAGGGCGCGATCAGCCGCAGCCCGACGATCTCCAGCACCAGCACCGCGCCGGAGGAGAGGAAGGTGACGGCGGCCGCGACCCAGCGCGGCAGGGGTTCCGAGGGTGGCGGAGGAGCGGGGCTGCTCACCGTCAGAACAGCGCGGGCTGCTCGGCGGGCGGACTGACCGACTCCGCGCGGGCCACGAGCTCGCGGCCGTTGTTGGCCACGCTGTTCACCGCGGTGCTCACCGGGCGCAGCTCCAGTGCCTCGACCAGCTCGAGGGGCGTCGGCTCGACCAGCTCGCCGACGTCGTCCCGCGCCGGATCCAGCCAGGCGCTCCAGCGGTCGGGCGGCAGGACCAGCGGCATGCGCTCGTGGATCTCGGTCAGCTCGCCGACCGCGGGGGTGGTGATGACCGTGCAGGTGTACAGCCGGTCCTGGCCGCGGCCCCAGACCTCCCAGAGCCCGGCGAAGGCGAGCACCGAGCCGTCGCGCGGGGTGAGGAAGTAGGGCTGCTTGGTCGGTGAGTCCAGCCGCTTGGCCCACTCGTACCAGCCGTCGGCCGGCACGAGGCACCGGCGCGAGGCTGCGGCCTTGCGGAAGGCCGGCTTCTCCGTCA
The DNA here is from genome assembly GCF_006717095.1 of Blastococcus colisei. Taxonomy (NCBI): domain Bacteria; kingdom Bacillati; phylum Actinomycetota; class Actinomycetes; order Geodermatophilales; family Geodermatophilaceae; genus Blastococcus; species Blastococcus colisei. The sequence goes on along the minus strand of NZ_VFQE01000001.1, from coordinate 1,054,140 downwards.
GGGACTCGACGCGGGCGTTGAGCAGCCGGTTGCCGACCGACGCGTCCTTGGCCCAGGACGGGACCAGCCCCCAGCGCACGGCCCGCAGCTCGCGGTGCCCGCCGCCCGTCGGCGCGCCTTCGGCGTCGCGCTCCTTCTTGTGCCGGACGACGTACACGTCCTTGGTCGGGGCGACGTTGTAGTCGGCGGGCAGCGGCTCCTGCCCGTCGGCACGCACCGCCTCGAACTCGACGACGAGGTCGTCGGGGTTGCGGCTGGCCGCGTAGCGACCGCACATCGGCGCTTCCTCCCTGCTCCGGCTCTTCCCCCGACTCTAGGTGCGGCCTGCGACGACCCGCCGTGCGTGCGCCAGGGGCGCCGGGGTACACCTCGTGTCGGACGATGTCCCCCAGGAGACGAGGATCACCCGCGTGACCGCGACGCAGACCCCCCCGACCGACCACCCGAAGACCGCCAGCGACGCCGGCGCCCGGCCGTACGCGACGGTGAACCCCTACACCGGGGAGACGGAGCAGGAGTTCCCCTTCCTCGACACCGGCGAGATCGACGGCGTCGTCGAACGGGCGCACGCCGCCTACCAGGAGTGGCGCCGCCGCCCCGTCGAGGAGCGCGCGGCCGTCGTCGCCCGGGCCGCCGAGCTGATCGACGAGCGCCGGGACGAGCTCGCCGGTCTGATCACGAAAGAGATGGGCAAGCGCCGCGAGGAGGCAACGGGCGAGCTCTACCTGTGCTCGATGATCCTCAAGTACTACGCCGAGAAGGGCCCGGGCTTCCTCGAGCCCAAGCCGATCGACGTGATGATGGGCAAGGGCGACGCCGTCGTCGAGACCGACCCGGTCGGCGTCCTGCTCGCCATCGAGCCCTGGAACTACCCCTTCTACCAGGTGGTCCGGGTCGCCGGCCCGAACCTGGTGCTGGGCAACACGATCATCCTCAAGCACGCGGAGAACGTGCCGCAGTGCGCACTGGCCATCGAGCAGCTGTTCACCGACGCCGGCGCGCCGGAGGGGGTGTTCACCAACGTCTTCCTGCAGATCCCGGACACGGAGAAGGTCATCGCCGACCGCCGCGTCCAGGGCGTCACCCTGACCGGCAGCGAGCGGGCCGGTGCGAGCGTCGCCGAGATCGCCGGCCGGCACCTGAAGAAGTCGGTGCTGGAGCTGGGCGGCAGCGACCCGTTCATCGTGCTCGACGCCGACGACCTGGGCTCGACCGTCAAGGCGGCCACCATGGGCCGGATGCAGAACACCGGCCAGGCGTGCACCGCCGCGAAGCGGTTCATCGTGACCGAGGAGCTGTACGACGACTTCGTCGGCGGACTGCAGCAGGCGTTCGCCACCTTCTCCCCCGGCGACCCGGCCGATCCGTCGACCACCCTGGCGCCGCTGTCCTCCGAGCGCGCCGCCGAGGACCTGCACGCGCAGATCCAGGACGCGATCGACAAGGGCGCCACGGTCGTGGCCGGCGGCAAGCGCCCCGACCTGCCCGGCGCGTTCGTCGAGGCCACGATCCTCACCGACGTGACCCCCGAGATGCGGGCCTTCCGGGAGGAGCTGTTCGGCCCGGCGGCCGTCGTCTACAAGGTCAAGGACGAGGACGAGGCGATCGAGCTGGCCAACGACAGCGACTTCGGGCTGGGCGCGACCGTCTTCTCCGGCGACCTGGACCGCGCGCGGTCGGTGGCCGACCGGCTCGAGGCCGGCATGGTGTGGATCAACCAGCCCACCGGCTCGTCCCCGGAGCTGCCCTTCGGCGGCGTCAAGCGCTCCGGCTACGGCCGGGAGCTGTCCGAGCTCGGCATGTTCGAATTCGCCAACCGGCGCCTGGTCCGCACCGTGCCGGCGAAGAAGGCCAAGCCTGCGGGCGCCTGACGGACGGTTGACGGCGGTGCGGCGCGTCCGACCGGGCAGGATGTAGGCATGCCCCCGGTCTGGACGACGCCGCACCGCACGGCGCCCGTCGATGCCGTCGTCGCCCTGCCCGGCTCCAAGTCGATCACCGCACGGGCGCTGATCCTGGCGGCGATCGCGGACGGACCCAGCCGGCTGGTCCGGCCGCTGCGCGCGCGGGACACCGACCTGATGGCGGATGCCCTCCGGGCGCTCGGGGTGCGGATCGACGACCATGGCTCGCCCACCCACCCGGACCAGCTGGTCACCCCGGGCCCGCTCACCGGGCCGGCCGAGGTCGACGCCGGACTCGCCGGCACGGTGCTCCGGTTCCTGCCGCCGGTCGCCGCACTGGCCGCCGGTCCGGTCCGCCTGGACGGCGACGCCCGCCTGCGCGACCGTCCCAACGCGGGTCTGCTGGCCGCGCTGCGCGCGCTCGGCGTCGAGGTGGACGACGGCGGTCGTGGCCGCGCACCGTTCACCGTGCACGGGATCGGGCGGGTGCGTGGTGGGGCGGTCGTCGTCGACGCCGGCGAGTCCTCGCAGATCGTCTCCGGCCTGCTGCTCGCCGCCGCGCGGTTCGACGACGGCATCGACCTCGCCCTCACCGGCGGGGTGCCCTCGATGCCGCACGTGGACATGACCGTGACGACGCTGCGCGCGCACGGGGTGGACGTCGTCGCCACCGAGCGCGGCTGGCGGGTCGCTCCCGGGCCGGTCGCCGCGCGGGACGTCGTCATCGAGCCCGACCTCTCCAACGCCGCCCCCTTCCTCGCCGCCGCCCTGGTCACCGGCGGTCGGGTGACCGTCCGCGACTGGCCGGAGGCGACCACCCAGCCCGGCGCCCAGCTCGACCGGCTGCTGGCCCGGATGGGGGCGGAGGTCACCCGCACTGCCGAGGGCCTCCAGGTCACCGGCGGGCACACCATCCGCCCGCTGGTCGCCGACCTCGGCGAGGTGGGTGAGTTGACGCCGGTGCTCGCGGCCCTCTGCGCGCTCGCGGACGGCCCCTCCCGGCTCACCGGCATCGGCCACCTGCGGGGCCACGAGACCGACCGGCTGCAGGCCCTGGACGAGGTGCTGACCGCGGTGGGCGCCCGGATCGAGCAGCTTTCCGACGGCCTGGCGATCGAGCCCGGCCCCCGGCGGCCGGCGGAGCTGGACTCCTACGCCGACCACCGCATGGTCATGGCGGCCGCGGTGCTCGGACTGGCCATCGACGGCGTGCGGGTCGCCGACCCCGGCGCGGTCACCAAGACGCTGCCCGACTTCACCGAGCGTTGGGCGGGTCTGCTGGGCGAGCCGGCCGGAGCGCACCCCTGAGCGGCCGGTCATGAGCGGGCGACGCCACGACAGCCGCTCGGACGAGGACGACATCCGGGTCCGGCCCAGCCGACGTGGTTCCCGTCCCCGCACCCGTACCCGGCCGACGCACGCCGACGCCGTCCCAGGGCTCGTCGTCGCCGTGGACCGCGGCCGGATGACCGTCCGGGTCGACGGGCCCGACGGCGCCGTCGACGTGACCACCATGCGCGCCCGCGAGCTGGGCAAGCACGGCGTCGTCGTCGGCGACCGCGTGCGGGTGGTCGGCGACACCAGCGGCCGCACCGACAGCCTGGCCCGCATCGTGGCCATCGAGGAACGGGCCACGTCCCTGCGGCGCACCGCCGACGACACCGATCCCACGGAACGGGTGGTGGTGGCCAACGCGGACCTGCTGGTCGTCGTCACCGCCGTCGTCGACCCCGAGCCGGCGCTGGGCTTCCTCGACCGGTGCCTGGTCGCCGCCTATGCCGGTGGTCTCGAGCCCCTGCTGTGCCTGACCAAGACCGACCTGGGCAGCCCGCAGCCGCTGCTCGACCGGTACGCCGGCCTCGGGCTCGACGCGGTGGCGATCTCCCGCGAGGTGTCGCTGGAACCCCTGCTCGACCGGATCACCGACCGGATGAGCGTGTTCGTCGGGCAGTCCGGTGTCGGCAAGTCGACATTGGTCAACCGACTCGTCCCCGATGCCCTCCGGGCCACCGGTGACGTGAGCAAGATCGGCAAGGGGCGGCACACGTCGTCCTCGGCGGTGCTGTTCGACCTGCCCGACGGCGGCACCGTCATCGACACCCCGGGCATCCGGTCGTTCGGCCTGGCGCACGTCACCGCCGACGACGTCCTGGCGTCCTTCGACGAGATCGCCGAGGCGGCGGTGGATTGCCCGCCGGGCTGCGGGCACACGGCCGACGATCCCGGCTGCGCTCTCGACGCGTGGGCCGCGGCCGGCCCCCCGGCCCGCCAGGATCAGCTGGCCGCCCTGCGCGTGCTGCTCGGCGCCGTCGGGCAGGTCGGCCCCGGCTGGTAAGGACCCCCTCGCCCCCCGCCACTCACACGCTCGCGGCGAGATCCTGCGAGGGGGCCGGTCAGCGGAAGGGCGACCACCCCGACCGCCGGCGGAACGGCCGGCGGGGCGGCACGGAGAACAGCCCGTCGTCCATCGGCTCGTCGACCGCCTCGATGCGGACGTCGTGCCCCTTGCCGGGGGTGAGCCCGCCGATCTGCTCGGTCAGCACGCAGACGCCGGTGCCGACGTCCAGCCGCACCCGGTACGCGTCCGGGTATGCCGCCAGCACGTGCTCCGGGTGGTCCCGGTACTCGACCAGGTCGACCGCGCGGCAGCGCAGCAGGGAGCAGCAGCCGCAGCGCGGCTCGTAGGCGGCGGTCGGGCGGACGGCGGCCTCCCACGCCGGCCGCCCGCCGTGCTCCACCTCGGCCACGGACTCCACGTCGGCGCCCGGCACGGTGCGGTCGGTGTCGGGGTCCATCCCGTCGGCGAGCTCCGCCGGGTCGAGCATCGCCACCCAGTGGTAGTTCTGGTACATCGGGGCGTCGGTGCCGGAGGCCCACGGCGCGGGACGGCTCGCGACGAGCCCGTCGGGACGCAGGACCGGCACCACCCGATTCCCGTCCGGGGCGTCGCGCACCACCTGGAGCAGCGCGCCGTCCAGCTCCTCCACCCGCAGCAGGTCGGGCCGCCGCAGCCAGGCCCGCACCGCACCGGTCGTCCACCGATCCTCCGCCCAGGACACGGTGAATCGCAGGGTCGACCAGCGCCACGGCGACGAGCGCGCCAGGGCGGCGAAGGTGTCGGCGGACGGGGTCGGGACCACCCCGGCAGTGTGCGGACGCCGGCGCCGGTCGTCGAACGGATTCGTCGACAGGTCGCCAAGTCGAGAAACCGACTCAGACCTCGACGTAACCGCCGCTGCGCCAGTAGACGCCTGCCTCCCGGGACAGCAGCCCCTCGTCCACCAGATAGCGGCGCAGCGCCGCCACGTCGGCGTGCCAGACGCCGAGCAGCGCGTTGACCTCGCGCTCGGGGTACCGGACGCCGGGCTCGAAGACCCGGACCAGGTGCTCCAGGACCACCCGGCGCTTGCTGTGCTGGGCCGGGATCGAGACCAGCCGGCCGTCCCGGACGAAGGTGGTCAGCACGGCGTTCTCCGCCGGGTCGTCGGACAGCGCCTCCGGGGCCGGGGCCGACTCGGCGGCGGCCCGGGCCGCCGCCCCGAAGCGCTCGGTGCGCAACGCGAGGACGTGCCCGTCCCGGTGGACGAGCCCGGCGCGGGCCAGCCGGCGGGCGGCCAGGGCGACGTCCTTGAGCGGAAGCCCCGAGGCCGCCGACACCTCCTCGATCGTCCCGGCGCCGAGCGCCAGCGCGGCGACCACCTTCAGCCGGGCCGGATCGGCGAGCAGCCCGGCGATCGTCGCGGCGTCCACTCCTCGACGGTATCGACGCATTGGTCGACTTCACCCGGGTAGGGGCAGAGGCATGGTGAGCCCCATCGACATCCAGAAGGCCCTGTCCGGCATGGACTACCCGGCGAGCAAGGACGACATCGTCCGGCATGCCGAGCAGCAGGGTGGTGACGACGACGTGATCGAGGCCCTCAAGAAGATCGAGGACCGGGAGTACGAGGGGCCGAGCGGGGTCAGTTCAGCGGTCTTCGACTGAGACCCCGCTAGGTTCGGTGCCCATGACATCGGGCCGGGGATTCTCCGAGGACATGCGGCTGGCACACGTGCTGGCCGATCAAGCCGACTCGATCAGCCTGGACCGGTTCAGGGCCCAGGACCTGACGGTGGACACCAAGCCGGACCTGACGCCGGTCACCGACGCCGACCGGGCGGTCGAGGAGATGCTCCGGATCACCCTGAGCCGCGCCCGCACCCGGGACGCGGTCATGGGCGAAGAGTTCGGCACGACCGGGCACGGCCCGCGCCGCTGGGTGCTCGATCCCATCGACGGCACGAAGAACTTCGTCCGCGGCGTGCCGGTGTGGGCCACGCTCATCGCCCTCTTCGACGGCGAGGAACCCGTCGTGGGGCTGGTGTCCGCGCCGGCCCTCAACCGCCGCTGGTGGGCGGCCAAGGACGTCGGCGCGTGGACCGGCCGGCGTCTGGAGTCCGCCACCCGCTGCCGGGTCTCGGAGGTCACCGACCTCGGCGACGCGAGCCTGTCCTACTCCAGCCTGTCCGGCTGGGAGGAGCGCGGCGTCCTGGACGGCTTCCTCGACCTGACCCGCTCGGTCTGGCGCACGCGCGCCTACGGCGACTTCTGGAGCTACTGCCTGCTGGCCGAGGGCGCGGTCGACATCGCGTGCGAGCCCGAGGTGTCGGTCTGGGATCTCGCCGCCCTCGACGTCATCGTGCGGGAGGCCGGGGGCCGGTTCACCGATCTGACCGGCGCCCCGGGTCCGGCCGGCGGCCATGCCATCGCCACGAACGGAGCGCTGCACGACGCGGCCCTCGCGCACGTGCGGCTGCCCGACCCCGCCTGATCCGGCGGGGTTGGACGGTCGGGCCGGCGCCCGTTCCCCTGCCTCCGCGACCGCCACCCTGGATGCGGCGGCGCACGTCGTCGATCGTCGCCCGGGTCTTCCGGTCCTCGGCCAGCTGTTGGGCCTTTGTCGGTGGACTGCCGGATGGCCTGCGTGCGCCGACGTTCCATGCCTGCCGGCTCAGGCGCCGGTCCAGCGGGCGGCGGCGTCCGCGAGACCACGTGCCGGCCTCGGCTCCACGAGCGGCCCGGCGTCCCGCTCCGGGTGGACGTCCATCCCCACCCCTCGCCCGGCCAGCAGCGCCGCACCGACCGCCGAGGCGCTGCGCAGCCCGAGCGGGCGCACGGGCCGCTCGAGCACGTCGGCCAGCAGCTGGACGACGACGCCGGAGCGCGCGCCCCCACCGGTGAGCAGGACCGGTTCGCGGTCGGCCGCGTCCAGGAGCTCGAACGCCGTCCGGACCGCGAAGACCACGCCCTCGACCGCGGCACGGGCCAGGTCGGCGCGCGTGGTCCCGGCCGAGAGCCCGATCCACCCGCCGCGATCGTCGGGCCCGGCGACGGTCCCGCGCTCACCGGTCAGGAACGGCCGGAACACCACTCCCCCGGCACCGGCCGGCACCGACGCGGCCGCGTCGACGAACTCCGCCCAGGACAGCCCGAGGACTCCACAGGCCCACTCCCAGGCGGAGCCGCCGTTCTGCAGCGCGGCCATCGCATACCACCCACCGGTGGTGTCGGCATAGGTGTGCACGACCGGGTCCACCGAGGGCGCCGGCCGTCGGCCGGGCCGCAGCAGCTGGGCGCCGGAACCCAGGTTGATCTGCGCCCCGGTGTTCGCACCCGATGCCAGCAGGGCCAGCGGGGTGTCCGCACCTCCGACGACGACCGGCACCTCGCCGACCGGGAGGCGCGCGCTGCCGACGACCTCCTCCGACGGCCGGACCACGGGCAGCAGTGCCGGGTCGGCATCCGCCGCGGCGACCGCGGCCGCGGACCAGTCGTCGGCGACCACGTCCCACAGCAGGGTCGCCGAGGCGTCGCTGCGGTCGGTGACCGCCGGATCCGTACCGGGCAGCAGCGTTGCCCGCAGGGCGTCCTTCGGCAGCAGCACCGCCGATGCCCGCCGGAGCGCCTCCGGCTCGTGCCGGGCCAGCCAGGCGAGCAGCGGGCCGGTCATCCCGGCGGCCAGCGGGTTGCCCAGGGCCGCGCGATCGCCGGCGGCGAGATCCCGCCACCGTGCGAGGTGGGGCTCGCCACGCTGGTCGGGCCACAGCAGCGCGGGGCGCAGGGCGGCGCCGCTGCCGTCGACGAGGACGGCGCCGTGCATCTGGCCCGCGATCCCCAGTGCCCGTACGCGCGTTCCAGCCAGCCGCGGGACCACGGCCGCCACGGCGGCGTCGAGAGCTGCGTGCCACGTCCGGACGTCGCTCTCCGCCCGCCCCGGCGCCGGGCGGTCGTAGCCGTAGGCGCGCTCGGCCTCCGCCACCACGCCACCGGCCGAATCGAGCGCCACCAGCTTGAGGCCCGAGGTCCCGAGGTCGGCGCCGAGCAGGACGTCGGCCACGGCCGCCGTCAGCCGCCGTGGGCGAAGCCGCCGGCACGGCCGTTGCGGTCGGCGAGCAGCCCGGCCAGGGTGGACAGGGCGATCTCGGCCGGTTGTCGCGAGCCGATGTCCAGGCCGATCGGCCGGTGGACACGGGCGATCTCCGCCGGCGGCACACCCAGCGCGGTGAGGGCGGCGACGTGCGGGCCCTCGTGGCGGGGATTGCCCATGACGCCGACCCACCGGGCGGGCCGGCTCAGGGCGTCCCGCAGCAGGTTCCCGAGCTCGTCGCGGTGGTGGTCGGTGACGACGACGTCGGCGTCCCCACCGGCCAGTTCGTCCTCGATCTCCGCGAAGCCGCGCGCGATGCGGTCCGCCCGCACGTCGACTGCGCCGTCCCCCGGCTCCACCAGCACGGTCCGGAAGCCCAGCTCCCCGCCCCACCGCAGCAGCACCTCCGACACCGGCGAGGCGAAGACGGCGACGAGCAGGCGGTCGGTCACTGGTGCACCCTCCTCTTGTCGGGCGTCGGCCACGTGCCCAAGGGTGCTCTCCTCCTCGGTGACCTCGCGAGCTCGGTCACGCGCCCTCCTCGCTGGCGCTCGTCGGCCACGTGCCCACGGGTGCTCTGCTCTTCGGTGACCTCGCGAGCTCGGTCACTGGTGCCCTCCTCGCTGGCGCTCGTCGGCCACGTGCCCACGGGTGCTCTGCTCTTCGGTGACCTCGCGAGCTCGGTCACGCGCCCTCCTCGCTGGCGCTCGTCGGCCACGTGCCCACGGGTGCTCTGCTCTTCGGTGACCTCGCGAGCTCGGTCACGCCACCTTCTCCGGGCTGTCGCCGTAGGCGTAGGCGCTGCTCGCGTACCGGCCGCCGACCGCCACCCCGGGCGGGGCGATGGCGTCGAGCCGGGCCAGGTCGTCGGAGGTCAGCTCGACGGCCACGGCGGCCACGTTCTCCTCCAGGTAGCGGCGCCGTTTCGTGCCGGGGATCGGGACGACGTCCTCGCCCCGGGCGAGCACCCACGCCAGCGCGAGCTGACCGGGCGTCGCCCCCTTCTCGGCGGCGAGGTCGCGCACGGCGTCGACCAATCGCAGGTTGGCGGAGAAGGCCTCGCCCTGGAATCGGGGGTTGTTGCGCCGGAAGTCGTCCTCGTCGAAGTCGTCGGGGCTGGTGATGGCGCCGGTGAGGAAGCCGCGGCCCAGCGGGCTGTACGGGACGATGCCGATCCCGTGCTCGCGGGCGACCTCCAGCACGGTGTCTCTGCGCGCCCCGCCGTCCCCTGCCACTTCCAGGTCCCGGGTCCACAGCGACCACTCGCTCTGCAGCGCGGCGATCGGGTGGACCGCGACGGCCCGCCGGATCGACGCCGCGCTGGCCTCCGACAGACCGAGGTAGCGCACCTTGCCCTGCTCCACGAGCTCTGCCATCGCGCCGACGGTGTCCTCGATGGGGACCTCCGGGTCGACGCGGTGCTGGTAGTAGAGGTCGATGACGTCGACGCCCAGCCGGCGCAGGCTGGCCTCCGCGCAGCGCCGGACGTTCTCCGGCCGCCCGTCGATCGTCCGGGCGCCGTTCTGGTCCTGCCCGAGGGAGAACTTCGTGGCCAGCTGCACCGCGTCCCGGCGGTCGGCGATCGCCTCGCCCACCAGCTCCTCGTTGTGCCCGAACCCGTAGACATCCGAGGTGTCGAGGAAGGTGACGCCGAGCTGCAGCGCCCGGTGGACGGTGGCTATCGACTCCTGCCGGTCGGCGGCGCCGTACATCTGGCTCATGCCCATGCAACCGAGACCGAGCGAGGAGACGGTCAGGCCGTCCTGTCCGAGCGTGCGGGTGCCCACGGGAGAAGTCATGCCCGCATCCTCGCCCGACGGCTCAGCCGCCCGCCAGGGCGTCGATGCGAGCCCCCTCCTCGGCCGTCGGCGAGAACCCGGTGATTGCGACGTCCGCCGCGATTCCCTCGGGAACGTCGGTCCGGCTCATCCCGCGCCCCTGCCCACCGGCTGGGCCCGGAACGCAGGCGGACACCCGGCCGTCCATCTGATGGGATGGCCGTACGGACGCCGACGGTCGGTGCCGTTGCGAGGAGGCCCCGTGCAGTACGCCGAGTCCGTCGTGGACCTGGTCGGCAACACCCCACTCGTGCGGCTCACCTCGGTGACCCGCGATCTGGGTCCCGACGCGCCGCTCGTGCTGGCCAAGGTCGAGTACCTCAACCCGGGCGGGTCGGTGAAGGACCGGATCGCCGTCCGGATGGTCGACGCGGCCGAGGCCAGCGGCGCGCTGAAGCCCGGCGGCACCATCGTCGAGCCCACGAGCGGCAACACCGGCATCGGCCTGGCGCTGGTCGCGCAGCAGCGCGGCTACAAGTGCATCTTCATCTGCCCCGACAAGGTGGGGCAGGAGAAGATCAACGTGCTCAAGGCCTACGGCGCCGAGGTCGTCGTCTGCCCCACGGCCGTGGACCCCGCCGACCCGCGCTCCTACTACTCCGTCTCCGACCGCCTCGCCCGGGAGACGCCCGGCGGCTGGAAGCCCGACCAGTACTCCAATCCGGCCAACCCGCAGTCGCACTACGAGACGACGGGGCCGGAGGTATGGGCGCAGACCGAAGGCCGGATCACCACGTTCGTCACCGGTATGGGCACCGGCGGCACGATCAGCGGCATCGGTCGATACCTCAAGGAGGCATCGGGCGGGAAGGTGCGCGTCGTCGGCGCCGACCCCGAGGGGTCGGTGTACTCGGGCGGCACCGGTCGCCCGTACCTGGTCGAGGGCGTCGGCGAGGATTTCTGGCCGTCGACCTACGACCGCGAGATCGCCGACGAGATCATCCCGGTCTCCGACGGCGACTCCTTCGCCATGACGCGCCGGCTCGCCCGCGAGGAGGGCCTGCTGGTCGGGGGGTCCTGCGGGATGGCGGTGGTCGCCGCCCTGCAGGCGGCGACGAAGCTGACCAAGGACGACGTGATGGTGGTGCTGCTGCCCGACGGCGGCCGCGGCTACCTGAACAAGATCTTCAGCGACGCCTGGATGTCGGACTACGGCTTCCTCGAGTCGGCGTCCGGCGAGACGGTCGGCGAGCTGCTGCACACCAAGTCCGGCGAGACGCCGACCCTCGTGCACACGCACCCGAACGAGACCGTCCGGGACGCCATCGACATCCTCCGCGAGTACGGCGTCAGCCAGCTGCCGGTGGTGCGTGCCGAACCACCGGTGACCGCCGGCGAGGTCGTCGGCTCGGTGGACGAGAAGACGCTGCTCGACTCGCTGTTCGCCGGCCGGGCGAGCCTGTCCGACCGGGTGGAGAAGCACATGAGCCCGCCACTGCCGATCATCGGCTCCGGCGAGGCGGTCACCGAGGCGGTGACCGCCCTCGGCTCGGCGGATGCGCTCCTCGTGCACGTCGACGGCAAGCCCGCCGGCGTGGTCACCCGGCAGGACGTCCTCGGGCACCTCGCGGGCCTGCCGCATACGGTGACTCGATGAGCGGCTTCAACACCAGGGCCATCCACGCCGGCCAGGAGCCCGACCCGGCCACCGGCGCGGTCATCGTCCCGGTGCACCTCACGACCACCTACAAGCAGGACGGCGTCGGCGGCCTGCGGGGCGGCTACGAGTACAGCCGCAGCGCCAACCCCACCCGGACGGCGCTGCAGGAGGCCATCGCCGCGCTCGAGCAGGGCACGAGCGGCATGGCATTCGCCTCCGGTCTGGCCGCCGAGGACACCGTGCTCCGCACGGTCTGCGAGCCCGGCTCGCACATCGTGCTGGGCGGCGACGCCTACGGCGGCACGTTCCGGCTGATCTCCCGCGTCGCCTCCCGGTGGGGGGTCGAGCACACGCCGGCCGACCTCAACGACCTCGACGCCCTGCGCTCGGTCATGCGGCCGACGACCCGGGTCATCTGGTGCGAGACGCCGACCAACCCGCTGCTCAACATCGCCGACATCGCGCGGTTGGCGGAGTTCGCGCACGAGCACGGCGCGCTGCTCGTCGTCGACAACACCTTCGCCTCGCCCTACCTGCAGCAGCCGCTGACCCTGGGCGCCGACGTCGTCGTGCACTCCACGACGAAGTACCTCGGGGGCCACTCCGACGTCGTCGGCGGCGCCCTGGTGACCTCGGACGCCGAGCTCGGCGAGCAGCTGGCGTACCACCAGAACGCGATGGGCGCCGTCGCCGGGCCCTTCGATGCCTGGCTGGTGCTGCGCGGGATCAAGACCCTCGGCGTCCGCATGGACCGGCACCAGGCCAACGCGGCTCGGATCGCCGAGTTCCTGCTCGGGCACCCGGACGTCGCCTCGGTGCTCTACCCGGGGCTCCCCGACCACCCGGGCCACGACATCGCGGCGAAGCAGATGTCCGGCTTCGGCGGGATGCTGTCCTTCCGCCTGCGCGGCGGTGAGGAGCAGGCGCTGAAGGTATGCGAGCGGGCGCAGCTGTTCACGCTGGCCGAGTCGCTGGGCGGCGTCGAGTCGCTGATCGAGCACCCCGGCCGGATGACCCACGCCAGCGCCGCGGGCTCGCCGCTGGAGGTGCCGGCCGACCTCGTACGCCTCTCGGTGGGCATCGAGGACGTCGACGACCTGCTCGCGGACCTGGACCAGGCGCTGCGCTGACCCCAGGCATAGGAACCTTTACCTACGTTCTCGGCTGGCGGATTCAACTGGTCGTCGCAACACCAGCTTGTTGATCTTCGGAGAGTAGCTGGGCGAAGGCTTCGGCGGGGGTCTTGAAGCCGAGGGTCTTGCGGGGTCGGCCGTTGAGTCGGGTCTCGATGGCCTCGAGGTCGGCGATGGTGTGCACCGAGAGGTCGGTGCCCTTGGGCAGGTACTGGCGGAGCAGGCCGTTGGTGTTCTCGTTGGTGCCGCGCTGCCAGGGGCTGTGCGGATCGCAGAAGTAGATCGGCAGGTCGGCCGCGATGGTGATCTCGGTGTGCCTGGCCAACTCGATGCCCTGGTCCCAGGTCAGCGAGCGGCGCAGATGTACCGGCAGCGTGGCGATTTTGGTGGTGATGGCGTCGCGGACGGCTTCGGCACCGTGATCGGCCGGCAGGTGCAGGAGCATGGTGAACCGGGTGGTGCGCTCGACCAGGGTGCCGACCGCCGAGCCGCTGTCCTTGCCGACCATCAGGTCGCCTTCGAAGTGGCCGGGTACGGCGCGGTCGTCGGCCTCGGCGGGCCGCTCGGAGATCATGACTTTGTCCTTGATCCGTTCCCGGCGGCCATCGACACTGTCAACGGCGCCCGAAAATTGACCCCCTGGCGTCGTGTGAATCTTGACCCCCTGGGGTTGGTTGGTCAGTCCGTCGGCCCGGTAGCCGGCGGGGTGGTGCGGGTGGCCGCGGCCGGGTCGCGGGCGAGGAGCTCGCGGCGGGCGCGGGTGCGGTAGGAGTCCCCGGCGAGGGTGATGACCTCGGCGTGGTGGACGAGGCGGTCGATCATCGCGGCGGCGGCGATGTCGTCGCCGAAGACCTCGCCCCAGCGGCCGAAGGGCATGTTCGAAGTGATCATCATCGAGCCCTGTTCGTAGCGGGTGGAGACCAGTTGGAAGAACAGGTTGGCCGCGGCGGAGTCGAACGGGATGTAGCCGACCTCGTCGATGATCAGCAGCCGGTAGCGGCGCAGTCGCTTGAGTTCGGCGGCCAGCCGGCCCTCGGTGTGGGCGTCACGCAGTCGGGTGATCCAGCCGATAGCGGTGTCGAAGAGCACCGCATGTCCGGCCTGGACTGCCTTGAGGCCCAGGCCCAGGGCGAGGTGGGTCTTGCCGACTCCGGGCGGGCCGAGCAGTACGACGTTGTCCGCTCGGCCGATGTAGGCGCAGCCGGCCAGGTGCGCGAGCACGTCGCGGCGCAGAGAGGGCTGGTGGTCGACGTTGAACTCCTCGAGCGTCTTGACCTGCGGGAAGTGAGCTCCGGCCAGACGGATCTGCGTGCCGTTGGCTTCTCGGTCGGCGACCTGGCGGGCCAGCACGGCGGCCAGGTACTCCTCGTGCGACCAGTGCTCCTCGCGGGCCTGGGTCGCCAGCTCGGCCCAAATCCGGCCGATGATCGGGGTCTTGAGCACTCGCGCCAGGTAGGCGATGTGGGAGACCAACTCACTGCTGCTGCGGCCGGCAACGTGGCCGGCGTCGGCGGGCAGATCCGCGCCGCGAGTGATCACCGGGCTCACCGCGCGCCCTCCGGCATCGAAGCCTGGACTGCGCCGGCGGGGTCGAAGTCCGAGCCGAACAGCGCGTCGTAGTCGGGCAGGGCGCGCAGCATCACCGGATGCCCGTCCTCGTGGTGACGGGCCCGCGACCGACGTGCCGCCTCGGCCGCTTGCAGCCGGTATTCGGCGCGCAGCTCGGCGGCGATGCGCACGTGCTCGGGATCGGTGATCACCGCCCGCTTGGCCCAGCACCGCTGATGCACGGCGACGTCGAGGCCGTCGTGCACGACCGCCACCTGGGTGGGGGAGGCCTCCACGTCGACGATCCGGCCGATCATTCGCGGGTCGACCGAATAGTCGTTGCCGTCGAGTCGGATGTAGTAGTCCCGGCCCAGCCGCACCCGGTGGCTCAGCCCGACCGCCGGGGCGACCCGCGGCAGCGGCGTCATCGCCGCCCGGTCGGCCTCCAGGGCCGAGACCGGGCGGGCGCCGGTGGCCCGCACCAGCCGGCGGTTGGCCGTCGGGAGCCAGTCGGTGAGCTGGTCGTTGAAGTCGTGCGGGCAGGAGAACTGTCGGCCGGGTAGGAACGAGGTCTCCAAGAACCCGTTGTTCCGTTCCACCATCCCCTTCGACTCGGGGTCGCGCGGGGGCAGCAGCCGGATCTGGGTGGCCAGCGAGCCAGCAAATGCCGCCGCCGGTGCGCTCACTCGGCCGGTGCCGCCGATCGCGGATTCCCGGTCCCAGACCAGCGTCTTGCTCACCGCTCCGACCGCGCTGATCAGCTGCCACATCCCGGCCAGTAGGTCCCCAGCCTGCCGGGAGGGCAGCATCACCGCGGAGATGAACCGTGAGTACGTCGCGGTCATCACCAACACCGGCAGCACCGCCGCCTGCCCGTGCCCGACCGGGATCTTCACCTCCGGGAACCACAGGTCGCACTGGGTCGCCTGCCCGGGCTCGTGGATCAGCCGATCGGCCGGATCGATGCCGGCGTACTCGGGACGGATCGCCCGGATGCGGTCCTTGAGGATCGTGATCGAGTGGGTCCAGCCGATCCGCTCGGCAATCACCGTCGCCGGCATCCGCGGGAACTCCTTGAGCATCGCCCGGATCTGCGGCTCCACCGCGTCCACCAGCGACCCCTTCGGCCGCCGCTCGTACTTCGGCGGGCGGTCAGCAGCCAACGCCGATCGCACGGTGTTACGGGCGACTCCCAGCCGCCGTGAGATCTCCTTGATCGGCACCTTCTCCGCCCGATGCAGTCGACGGATCTCGGCCCAGTCCTCCACAGTGATCACCCTTCAGGTGTCGGCGGGGGTCAACTTTCATCCGACGCCTGGGGGTCACTTTTCACTCGTCGTCGACAGACACGACGGCGGGGCTTACGCAGCGCCCGCCCGGTGCGCAGGTGCTTGGTCAGCTCCCGGTTCAGCCCACCGCGGCCCTGGACGAACAGGGCCTGGTAGATCGCCTCATGTGAGATGCGCATCCGTTCATCGTCGAGGAAATCCACGACCAGACGGCCGGTGATCTGCTCGGGGCTCCAGCCCTCCTTCAACTGCCGCTGCACGTAGGCCTGCAGCTCGGGGAACTCGGCGATCTTGCTCGGCTTCGGGCGGCGGCCCCGCGCCTCGGCCTTGGCTTGCGCCGGCGCGGCCCGATAGCGCAGCCGTGGGCGCCGTCCCGGGCCCTGAGTCCCCGGCGCCGGCCCGGGGCGGTGCCGCTGGCCGACGGGCAGCGGCGGACGCCGCGGATAGCCCTCGAGTCGATTGCGGCGCAGCTCGCGGGAGACCGTCGAGGGATGCCGGCCGATCTCGCGGGCGATGTCGGCCTGCGGCCAGCCCTCGGCCCAGCACAGGTCGATCGTCTCCCGCTCGGCCACGGTCAGGAATCGGTCGCTGGGCTCGGTCAATGCCATCGGCGCCATGCCGCCACCGTCGCGGAACCACCGCTGCCCAGTGTCGGCCGACACGCCGACCGCTTCCGCCGCCTGCTCCGTCGCCGATCCCGCAGCGATCAGCCGCCAGAACCTGCGCTCGATCTCCTTCGGCATCCGCGGACGCCCCATCGACACCACCCCACTTCACCGCGGGGTGTTGCATCGACTCCTTGAACCCAAGGCTCGAAAACGCAGGTAAAGGTTCCTATACCTCACCGCGGGCGGTGAGGATGCGGGGGCCGTCGTCGGTGACGGCGACGGTGTGCTCGACGTGCGCGGCGCGACTCCCGTCGGCGCTGCGCAGGGTCCAGCCGTCGGCGTCCACGCGATAGTCGTCGCTGCCGCCGGCCAGGAACCACGGCTCGATGGCGATCACCAGCCCGGCACGCAGTGGCAACCCGCGGCCGGCCCGCCCCTCGTTGGGCACGTGCGGCGCCTCGTGCATCGTGCGGCCGACCCCGTGCCCGCCCTGGTCGGTGTTGATGCCGCACCCGCCGGCGCGGCCGACTGCCCCGATCGCGGCGGAGATGTCACCGACCCGGTTGCCGACGACGGCTGCCGCGATGCCGGCCTCCAAGGCCCGCTCGGCCGTGGCGACCAGGGCCAGGTCCTCCGGCCGCGGCGTCCCGACCGGAAAGGTGATCGCGGCGTCCCCGACCCAGCCGTCGAGGACCGCACCCGCGTCGACGCTCAGCAGGTCGCCGTCCTCCAGCACATCGGGCGTCGGGATGCCGTGCAGGGCGACGTCGTTGACCGACAGGCACACGACGCCCGGAAAGGGCGGGGTGGTGGCCAGTGGCGCGTAGCCGAGGAACGGTGACGTCGCGCCCGCGTCGGCCAGGACGTCGCGGGCCACCGAGTCGAGCCGGGTGAGGCGGACGCCGGGCGCGGCAGCCGCCCGGACGGCGGCCAGCATGTCGGCCACCACCGCACCGGCGGCGCGCATGGCATCCAGCTCGCCGAGGGTGCGCAGCTCGATCACGCGCCCTCCTCAGGCTCGGCCGTGAGCACGGTGGCGTAGTGCTCCACGATGGGGAACGGGGCGCAGAAGGAGTGCAGCAGCGCCCGCCAGTCCTGGTAGACCGGCGAGCCGCGGAAGCCCTCGGTGTGGTCCTCGAGCCGCTCCCACTCCACGAGCAGCAGATATCCGGTGTCGCGCTCCAGACACCGGGAGAGGCTCAGCCGCCGGAAGCCGGGGACGCCGGCGATGAGGTACCGCGCCCGGGCGAACGCCGTCTCGAAGGCTTCCTGCTCCCCCGGTCGGACGGTCAGCGGCGCGTGTTCCAGGATCACCCGGCGGAGGCTACGCACCGCGTGCGGGAACGAGATCACACGTCCGCGGGTTGTCCGGGCAGCCGCACCGAGGAGGATCACCAGCGTGAGCACCCGAGACCTGGACGCGCTCGAGCAGGAGCGCGCGCGCATCCGCGAGGCGCACCTCAAGCCCTCCGGCGAACGTCCGGCATCGACCGCGCGCGGGCTGCACCACACGGCGCTGATCAGCAGCGACGTCGAGCGGACCGTCCGCTTCTACCAGGACGTCCTCGGGTTCCCGCTGACCGAGCTGATCGAGAACCGCGACTACCCGGGCTCCTCGCACTTCTTCTTCGACATCGGCAACGGCAACCTGCTGGCCTTCTTCGACTTCCCGGGCCTCGACGTCGGCCCCTACGCCGAGGTGCTCGGCGGCCTGCACCACATGGCCATCAGCGTCGACCCCGAGCGCTGGGCGACGCTGGTCGAGCGGCTCGCCGGGGCCGGCGTCGAGCACGAGGTGCACAGCGGCGTCTCGGTCTACTTCCGCGACCCCGACGGCGCGCGCATCGAGCTCATCGCCGACCCGCTCGGGGAGATGTACGGCCACCACGTCCTCTGAGAGTGGGAGCCGGCCGCCGTCCCGTCGGCTCAGCGCGACCGGACGAGGTCGCCGTACTCCTCGTGCTTGCCGATCCAGCCGCGCACGAACGAGCACTGCGGGACGACGGAGCCGCCCTTCGCCCTGACGTCGTCGAGGGCGGCCTTCACCAGCGTGCTGCCCAGGCCTTTCCGTCCGGAGTCCTGGTCGACCTCGGTGTGGGTGAAGACGACGGTGTCCCCGCGCCGCTCGTAGTCGGCGTGGCCGAGCAGCTGGTCGCCGTCGCGGATCTCGTACCGGTTCGCCTCGGGGGCGTCCTTCACAGTGGGCTCCATGACGGTCCCCTACCCCGGCCGGGCCGGTCCGATCACTCCACCAGCGACAGCGCGCGGGTCGGGCACGCCTGCACGGCGTCCTCGACCTCGTCCACCTCGTCGCCGGCCGGCTCGGGCCGGTGCACGACGAGGGCGCCCTCGTCGTCGACCTCGAAGACGTCGGGCGCCAGCACTTCGCAGGTACCCGATCCGACGCAACGCTCCCGGTCCACCGCTATGCGGGTCACCGCACGTCCGTCAGCCGCGCCGGCAGCCGCTTGAGGCCGTTGACGAACGACGACCGCAGCCGGGCCGGCTCCCCCGCCACCTCGAGGTCGGGCAGCTGCTCGAACAGCTGGCGGAAGGTCACCGCGATCTCCCGCCGGGCGAGGTGGGCGCCGAGGCAGAAGTGCGGGCCGTGGCCCCCGAAGCCCACGTGCGGGTTCGGGTCGCGGGTCAGGTCGAACACGTGCGGGTCGGCGAAGAGTTCCGGGTCGCGGTTGGCCGCCGCGTAGAAGAGCAGGAACTTGTCGCCCTCGGCAAACCGGTGGCCGTTCACCTCGCCGTCGCGCGTCGCCGTGCGGCGCATCCAGCTGATCGGGCTGGTCCAGCGCACGAGCTCCTCGACCGCCGTCTTGTCGATCGACGGGTCGGCCGCCCAGCGCGCGCGCTGCTCGGGGTGCTCGGACAGCGCGAGGATGCCCTGGGAGATCGCGTTGCGGGTGGTCTCGTTGCCCGCCACCAGCAGCAGGATGAAGAAGGACCCGATTTCCTGGTGTGTCAGGCGTTCGCCGTCGACCTCGGTGGTCACCAGCGCCGTCGTCAGGTCGTCGGTGGGCCGCTCGAGACGCTCGGCCGCGAGCCGCTCCATGACCCCCGCGAGCGCGATGCCGGCTTCGAACAGCGCGGTGAGCTGCTCGTCCTGGTCCTCGATCAGCTCCGGATCGCCGCCGGAGAGGATGACGGTGGACGCCGACAGCACCAGGGCCCGGTCGTCGGCGGGCACTCCCATCATGTCGCAGATGACCCGCAGCGGGATGGGCGCGGCGACGTCGGCGACGACGTCGAGGCGCCCGTCGTTCGCCTCGGCGGTGCGGCGCGCCTCGCTCAGCACGTCCTCGACGATGCCGCGCACCGAGTCGACGACCCGCTCCAGCATCCGCGGCGTGAAGGTCTTGGACACGATGCGCCGGATCCGGGCGTGCCGGGGGTCGTCCATGCTGATCATCGAGCCGTAGAACTCGTTCAGGTCGGCCGGGATGTTCTGGATGGACACCGCCCCCTTGCCGGAGCAGAAGACCTGCGGCTGGGAGCTGATCGCGTCCAGGTCGGCATGCCGGGTGACGGCGTAGTAGCCGGGCCCGACCGGCAGCCCGGGGATCTCCGGCTCGGCGAAGAAGGCGAACGGCCGCTCGGCGCGCAGCCGGTCGAACACCGCGTGCCGCACCTCCGGGGGCTCCACCCAGAAGTCCCGGTCGGAGAGGTCGACAGCTTCCAGGTCGGGGAGTCCGGATCCGGCGTCCACGGCCATCGGGGACCTCCCCGGTAGTAACGGTCAACGGTGACCGTGACGCTAGAGAGTGGGTGGGGTGATGCACAACACACGGCATGCCGGGCCACGAAAAAGGCCCGGCCACCGCGGTGACCGAGCCTTTCGTCGTAGCGGGGACAGGATTCGAACCTGTGACCTCTGGGTTATGAGCCCAGCGAGCTACCGAGCTGCTCCACCCCGCGTCGGTGATTCCACAGTACACCTCGCCCGCAGCGCCCTCGCGGGGACCCCGGAACGCCTCCGGTACCACTCCGTCACAGGGGTCCCAGGCACGCGCGCGCCTTCCCGTTTCGTGCGTGCTTGTCCGCTTACAGTCCGCTACGTGGTGGGGGACGAGACGGCGAGCATGTTCGCCGGGCAGCCACAGCCGGTGGAGATCCACCACCGCGGCATCTGGTACTCCGGCGAGCTGATCGGCTGGCGGCACGAGGACAGCGGCCGGGTCGCCGCGCGCGTGCGCTGCCGCGTCGACGGCTTGCGGCACTCGGCCTGGATGGACCTGGCCGACCTTCGACTGCCCGACCCCCAGCGCCCCCCGCACAAGGAGCCGTTTCCCGCGGTCGTGCGGCGTCCCGTTCCCGTGGGCACCGGCGAGGAGGACGACGCAACGCGACCGCACGCCCTGCTCGCGGCGATGCGCAACCGCCCGAGCAAGCCGGCGCACGCCGTGCAGCCCCCCGCACTCCAGGGCCCGGCCGAGCCGCCGCTGCATCGCGACCCGGCCGGCGTGCGCCGGAATCAGTACCTGCGCAAGCACGAGGCCTACCTGAGCGTCGTCTGACCGGTCTGCCCCTCGACTCGAAGACACGGAAGCCAGGGAGGGACGCGCCTTCCGTCGTCGTCGCGGGGGACCGACCGGCCCAACGATCTCTCTGTCGGGCGCGGCGTCCTTCCGCAGGTCACGACGTGGTGCACAGGTATCCGCCCACGGGTCGTCCACCTCCCGACCTGGCTTGCCCCTCGTCGGGGAGGCGCTGTTCGGACCCGAGTGACCGGGCCGCTGATCGACTGGTTCGCCTCAGCCTCGATCCGCTACACCGACCGGCTCGCCGAGGCCGGCCTGCAGGCCTCGATCGGCAGTGTCGGCGACTCCTACGACAACGCCCTGGCAGAGTCGGTGATCGGCCTGTTCAAGACCGAGCTCGTCTTCTGGGAGGGCCCCTGGAAGGGCGCCGACGACCTCGAGCTGGCCACCCTGGGCTGGGTCGACTGGTTCAACCACACCCGCCTGCACTCCGCGCTGGGCTACCGACCACCGGCGGAGGTCGAAGCCGAGCACTACCGTCAGATCGACTCCACCGAGCACCCGCTCGTGGGAGAATCCGCCCTGTAGCGAACCCGGGGCGGTTCAGTCCCGACTGAAAGGGCCGGAAAATGAAGAACAGGATTACCGCGCTGCTGGTCGCCCTGGGCGTGGCCTTGGGCTTGACCGTGGCCGGCCCGGCCGGCACTGCGCAGGCGGTGCAGAACAGCGGCCTCGTCGGCGTGCACGTCCGCGCCGATCTCAGTCAGTCCAACATGCTGTTCTCGTTCCAGGACCAGACCGGTGACCCGCTCCACCAGACGTACGTCTGCGAGGGCTGCTACTACGGCGAGGCCGGTGACGTCCTCATCTCCTCCGAGCCGCAGCAGATGTGGACGAACCCGGGCTGGTGCAGCGGGTACCGCTACGTCATCTACGACACCCGGTTCGACCCGGAGGCCGTGAGCACGAGCGCCTGGTGGTACGTGCGGGGCGGCTACAACGGCGTCTCGACGCACGTCAACCCGAGGCCGAACTGGGTCAGCGACGTTCCCTCGTACAACATCTACGAGATCCAGGCGTACCTGGTGCCGGTGGGCGTGGCCGGCTGCACCTACTGACCGGGCGCCGTCGCGGAGCGGGTCAGTTGGCCCACTCCGCGACGGTGAACTCGCCGACGGGGCCGAGTTCCTCGGCCATGGTCATGGCTTCCTTCCAGGCCTCAGTCCCGTGGGCGGCGTCGCCGGGCACGAGGATTCGGCCCATCTCGTTCAGCTTGGGCACGAAGGCCGCGGCCGCCGTGTCGGCGAGGTCCGCGGCGACGAGCGGGTCGGTGGCGTGGCCGATGACGCGGAGGCTGCCGTCCGGGTCGACGGACAGCGACACCCGCTCGGGGACGACGGGGTCCGATGGCAGCCCGCCGTGTTCGTCGATGACGGCCTTGGCCACGTACCCGTGGTGGAACATCGCGTCGGCGTAGACGCGGAGCGTGGGGATGTCCACGTCCAGGCGTACGGGGCTGATCACCGCCTCCGCGGTCAGCATCGGCTCAGCTCAGCCAACCGCCGGTGCCGCCGGACGCCTTCCCGACGCTCTCCGTCCGGGAGCGGGAGTGCCGGCGCCACTCGCCTCGGGCGCAAGAACGCCGAGATCGCCACCGAGCTGTTCCGCTGTCCCGAGACCGTGCGCAACCTGGTGTCGCGCATCCTCGCCGAACTGCAGGTCGCCGACTCCGCAGGTAGCGAGTTGCTGCCTACGCAGCTGCACACCCCCGTGCTGGTCCGTTCACGACGTGACTCGCCCGCTCGTCCGACGACGCAGGCATCGTGACGGATGATTCCGACCGCCTCCCCGAGACGATCTCCACCCATGTCTCCCTGGCCGGACGTTCCTCCCCGGCAGACCGTCGAGTCCGGGTCCGTTTCCTCCCGGAACAGGCCTGCCGATCGCGGCAAGGGTCCTCGGCGGGGATCGCCCACCGTGCGATCGGGACGGTTCTCGGGACGCCGGACACCAGACGGCGGGACGCGGCCGGAGCCACGGTGGGCGAGCCCGAGTACCGCTCCCTGTCAGGAGGCCCGCATGTCCAGCTCGTCGCTCATCGCCCCGCCCCGCACGACGTCGTCTCCCCGCACGCCGGCCCGGGCGGGTGCCGCCGCGTTCGTGATCGGCGGCTCACTGTTCGCCGTCGAGGGGATCGCCACGACCCTCTCCTCCCCGGGGGGCTACCCGCTCGCCGTCGTCCTCGGCCCCGCCGTCGTCCTGATGCTCGTGGGCTACCTCGGCTACGCCGCGGTGCAGCACGAGCGCACCGGCCGACTCGGCGTGCTCGCCCTTCCCCTGGTGGTCGGTGGGCTGCTCGTGGATGCCGCGGGCAAGGTCGCCCTGCTGGATGAGCCCCTCACCGTGATCGGGGTGCTCACGTTCATGGCCGGCTCGGTGCTGTACGGCGTCGCCACCTGGCGAGCGGGAGTCTTCCCTCGCTGGTGCGCACTCGGCTTCATCCTGCCCCTGCCCCTGCCCCTGGTGGTGGAGGGACCCGGAACGATCCTGGCCGGGCTGCTCTACGTTGCGCTCGGCGTCGCGCTGTGGGCGCGCAGCCGCACCATCGAGCAAGCTCCCGCGCCACTAGCCTGACCCGCGTCGCGGCGCCCTCGACCCGCTCACGCCGGCGGGCCGTGGGCCCCGCACGACCGCGAGGAGCGCGCATGCGCACACGTCCTGCACCCGACCCCGTGGAGACGCGCCATGACACGGCGGCCGGGGGGCCGCCGGCCGGACCACGCGCCCGGGCAGCCTGGGGACTGCCGCTGCTCACCGCCGCGCTGGCCACGCTGGCGGTGGGGGCCGCCGTCTCCGCCGGCGGTCCGCCGGCGGACGACCCGAATCCCGCGCCGCTCCCGTTCCTCCTGGTCGTGCTCGCCGCCGCGCTGGTGTTCGCGGGCGTCGGAGCGCTCGTGGCCGAACGACGACCGCGCAATCCGGTCGGCTGGAGCCTGGCCGTCGTGGGGCCGGGTCTGGCGTCGGTGTTCGCGGCGAAGGCGTGGGCGGACCTCGCCCTCGTGCAACCCGGCCGGTGGCCGGACCCCACCGCGGTCGCCTGGGTCACGAACAGCCTGGCTCCGCTCGCGCTGCTGGCGCCGACCGTGCTGCTGTTGTTCTTCCCGGACGGCGCGCTGCCTTCGCCCAGGTGGCGGCCGGTGCTGTGGACGTCGGTCGCCGCGGCGATCGCCGGCGCACTGGCGCTGGGCATGCGACCCGACGAGATCGACGCGTCCGATTTCCCGGGCCTGAGCAACCCCGTCGAGGTCGACGGACCCGTCGGCGTACTGGCCGGGGACGTCGTTCCGGCGACCACCGTGCTCGGCACCGCTACGCTGCTGGCCGCCCTCGGATCCCAGGTGGTTCGCTACCGGCGCGCCGTCGTCCGGCAGCGGCAGCAGATCAAGTGGATCGCCTACCCGGCGGCCCTCAACGTCGTCTGCTGGACCGCCACGGAGTTCGCACCCGCACCCCTCGACGCGCTGCTGTGGGTGGCCGGCCTCGCGGCCCTGGCCGGGCTTCCGGTGGGCGCGGCCGTGGCCATCCTGCGGCACCGGCTCTACGACATCGACCTGCTCATCAGCCGGACCCTCGTGTACGGCGTTCTGTCTGCGGTCGTCGTCGCGGTGTACGTCGTGGTGGTCGCCTGGCTCGGGGCGCTGTTGCAGATCGAGGACAGCCTGGCGGTGTCCCTGGTGGCCACCGGTCTGGCCGCTGTGATGTTCGCCCCACTGCGGGAGCGGGTGCAGCGCTGGGTCAACCGGCTGGTGTTCGGCCGCCGGGACGATCCCTACGAGGTGCTGTCCCGCCTGGGCCGGCACCTGGAAGCGGCTCTCGCACCGGCAGCCGCCCTCCGCGCCATCGTCGAAACCGTGCGCTCGGCATTGGATCTGCACTACACCGGCCTGGAGGTGCGGACGCCGGACGGCGAAGACCTACCTGCCGCAGAGAGCGGCGTGCCCGGCCAGGACGACCCTCTCCGGGTCCTGCTGGTGCACCAGCAGGAGGCTGTCGGCACCCTCGTGCTCACGCCACGCAGCCGGCTGCGGGACGCCGACGCACCGCTGATCGAGGACCTGGCTCGGCAGGCCGCGGCGGCTGTGCACGCTGCCCGCCTCACCGACGAGCTGCAGCAGGCCCGCGAGCGGCTGGTCGCCGGGCGGGAGGAGGAGCGCCGCCGGCTACGCAGGGACTTGCACGACGGGCTCGGACCGCAGCTGGCCGCGCAGACGCTCAAGGTCGGCTCGGCGCGGGCGCTCTACCCGGTACGTCCACAAGCGGCCGACGCGATCCTGGCCGAGCTGGAGGTCGACGTCGAGCGCGCCCTTGACGATCTGCGGCGGCTGATCGAGGACCTGCGCCCCCCGGCACTCGACGAGCTGGGCCTGGTCGGAGCGGTGCGCGAGGCGGCGCTGCGCTACCGAGTCAGCGACGTGCAGGTCGCGGTCGAAGCCGACGAGCTGCCACCACTGCCGGCGGCCGTGGAGGTGGCCGCATACCGGATCGTCGACGAGGCGGTCACCAACGTCGTCCGGCACGCCCGGGCCCGCCGCTGCACGGTCCGGCTCACCTGCGCCGCTGGAGACCTGGTGGTGGAGGTGGTGGACGACGGGGTGGGTCCCCGGCGGACCTGGTCGGCGGGGGTGGGCCTGAACTCGATGCGGGAGCGCGCGGCCGAACTGGGCGGCCGCTGCACCCTGGGCACGGCCGACGGCGGCGGCACGCGGGTCGGCGCCCTCCTTCCCATCCGGGACCTGGTGCCGCATGGCTGATCCCCCCTACGGCGACACGCCCCTCCGCGTGGTCACCGCCGATGACCACCCGACCTTCCGCGCCGGGCTCCGCGCGGTGCTGGCGGCCGCGCCGGATCTCGTGCTGGCCGGAGAGGCGGACACGGGCGCGAAGGCGGTGGCGCTGGCCCAGGAGCTGTGCCCGGACGTCGTGGTCATGGATGTGCAGATGCCGGATCTCGACGGCATCGAGGCCACCCGACGGCTGGTGGGGACCGCACCGTCCGTGCGGGTGCTCGTGGTGACCATGTTCGAGGACGACGCGACGGTGTTCCGTGCGGTGCGAGCAGGCGCCCGCGGCTACGTGCTGAAGGGCGCGAGCTTCAGCGAACTGCTACGGGCCATCCGCGCGGTCGGCCACGGCGAGGCACTGTTCGGCCCAGGAGTCGCCGAGCGGCTGATCGACTGGTTCACCTCGGCCCCGCCGCCGGTGCCGCCCGACGCCTTCCCGGATCTCTCCGCGCGCGAGCGGGAGGTGCTGCAGCAGCTGGCGCTGGGACGCAGAAACGCCGAGATCGCCGCCGAGCTGTTCCTCAGCCCCAAGACCGTGCGCAATCTGGTCTCGAGCATCCTCACCAAACTGCAGGTCGCCGACCGAGCCCAAGCGGCGCTCCGCGCCCGGGACGCCGGCCTCGGCGGCTGATTCGGAGGACGTGACAGACCACTCCGTAGAAACGCGTGCATACCCGTACACGAACGACAGTGGCCCTCACAGGCACTGTGAGGGCCACTGTCGGTTGGTAGCGGGGGCAGGATTCGAACCTGCGACCTCTGGGTTATGAGCCCAGCGAGCTACCGAGCTGCTCCACCCCGCGTCGGTAGGCACCACCCTACCAGCCGCGGTCGAGGGGGCGGACACGACCTCCGCGCCGCCCCCTCGACCCACGACGGGTCCGTCATCCGCCGGGTGTGGCCCCGGCCGCCTGCTGGGCGGCCTGGTAGGCGTCGACGGCCGTCTGCAGGTCCTCCAGCGCCTGCCCCTGTCCGGCGAAGTCACCGGCCTGCTGGGCGGTGGCGAGCGCCTCCAGGGCGGCGTTGATGTCTTGGACGGCCGCTTCCATGCCCGGGGTCGCCGGCGTTCCACCGGTGTCCGGTGGAGTCGTCGGATCCGCGGGATCCGTCGGCGCGGGCGTCGGCGTCTCGTCGCCGTCATCGTCCGGCGTCGGCGGGGCGCCGTCGCTGTCCGTCGCGATCTCCCCGATTCCTGCGCCGAAGACCTGGTCCAGCGCCTCGGCGAGCGTACTCGCGTAGCCGATGCGGCCACCGAAGTTGACCATCACCCGCTGCAACAGGGGGAAGCTCCCCTCCCCCGTGCTCTCCACGTAGAGCGGCTCCACATACAGCAGGCCGGCGTCACCGATCGGGAGCGTCAGCAGGTTGCCGAACACCGAGTTGGAGTCGTCGCTATCGAACAGGGTGAGGTCGCGGCGGATGTCGTCGTTCGCTTCGAACGAGTTCTGCACCTGTGTCGGTCCCAGGAACGGCGTGTTTCCGGGTAGCTGCAGCACCTGGATGTCGCCGTAGGTGTCCGGCGCGCTCGACGCCGACACGAACGCCGACAGGTTCGGCCGCTGGAAGGCGTTGAGCGCGCTGGTCAGCTGGAAGGTGGCCTCGTCATCCCCCGGCCGCTGGGCGAGGATGTAGTATGGCGGCTGGTCCGCCTCGACGTCCTGGGTCGGGTCGGTCGGGACCTGCCACCGGTCGCTGCCCTCGTAGAAGGCGATCGGGTCGTCCACGTGGTAGCGGGTCAGGATGTCCCGCTGCACCTTGAACAGGTCCTCCGGGTAGCGGAAGTGGCTCTCCAGCTCCTGGGACACCTCGCTCTTGGGCTGGACGACCCCCGGGAACGCCTTCATGAAGGTCCGGAGGACCGGGTCCTCCGTGTCGTACTCGTACAACGTGACCGTGCCGTCGTAGGCGTCGACGGTGGCCTTCACCGAGTTGCGGATGTAGTTGAACGTCTCGTTCGGCAACGCGGTGGTGCCCGTGCCGGTCAAGGAGTCCGCGGCGGCCTCGCCCAGCTGCATCTGCTCGGCGTAGGGGTAGGAATCCGACGTGGTGTAGCCGTCGAGAATCCAGGTCACCCGCCCGTCGATCACCGCGGGATACGGGTCGCCGTCCACCTCGAGGAACGGCGCCGCCTTCTCCACCCGCTCCCGCGGGTCGCGGACGTAGAGCACCTTCGACTCCTCGTTCACCGCGCTGGAGAGCAGGAAGTTGCGCTCCCGGAAGTTGATCGCGAAGGTCAGCTGGCGGAAGAAGCTGCCGACCGACACCCCGCCCTCGCCGTCGTAGGTGTTGTTGATCTGACGGTCGTCGGAGCCGCCCTCGGGCAGGTCGGACTCACGGGGAGCGGTGCCCTCGGGCGCACCGACCACGGAGTAGTCCTCGATCAGCTCGCCGTAGTAGATCCGACTCTGCTCGGGCACGATGTCCCCGCGGACGGGCAGGTCGCCGGTGGTGAAGTTCGGCTCGCCGCCGTCGGAGCCGCCCACGACCTCGTTGGCCGGTGCGGCGACGAAACCGTGCCCGTGCGTGTACACGGTGTGCCGGTTGATCCAGGTGCTCTGGTTTTCCGACAGCCCCGCGCTGTCGAGCTCGCGCACCGCCACGACGTAGTCACGCAGTTCACCGTCGACGGCGTAGCGGTCGACGTCCAGCTTCTCGGGGAAGCCGTACCAGTTTCGGATCTGCTGGCGCGCGGTGAACGTCTCGGAGAGCACGTTGGGGTCCAGCAGACGGGCGTTCGGGATGGTCTCGGTGTCGTTGCGCAGTTCGGCGAGCGCGACCTGCGGGTCCACCTCCTCACCCGCTTCGCCGGTGGTCTCTTGAGCGTAGTTCACGTACTCGACGTCGTCGCCGTCGACGAGGTTGTAGGCCTGCCGGGTCATCTCGATGGCCCGCTCGATGTAGGGCGCTTCCTTCTCGTTGGCGCTGGGCCGGACCACGAATTGCTGGACGATCGCCGGGTAGGCCACGCCAATGACCACGCTGGAAAGCAGCAGCAGCACCAGCGCGGCGGCCGGGAGCAGGAAGTTACGGACGAAGATGTTGGCGAAGAACGCGATGGCGCAGATGGCGGCGACGAACACCAGGATCGTCTTGGGCACGAGCAGCGCGTTGACGTCGGTGTAGCTGGCGCCGGTGAACACGTCACCGCGGTCGGAGTAGACCAGCCCGTAGCGGTCCAGCCAGTACGCCACCGCCTTGAGGGCCACGAACAGGCCCAGGAGCACCGACAGCTGCACGCGGGCGGCGGCGGTGAGCTTCTGCCCCGGCGTCTGCAGGCGCAGCCCGCCGAACACGTAGTGGGTGAGCACCGAGCCGATCAGCGTCAGCAGCACGATCGCGAAGCCGAAGCCCAGCAGCAGCCGGTAGAAGGGGTACTCGAAGACGAAGAACGAGATGTCGATGCCGAACTGCGGGTCGGTACTCCCGAAGTCGGTGCTGTTCCGGAAGGTCAGCCACGTCTGCCAGCTGCTCTGCGCGGTGAAACCGGCGAACAGGCCCAGCACCACGGCGACGGCGGTGAGCACCAGGCCGCGGCGGGGCTCCAGCGACTGGCGGTAGCGCTCGAGGTTCTGCTGCTCCAGCGACATCGGCCGGAAGGTCGGCCGGAACCGGTAGGCGAGATGGATCGACGCGGCGACCGCACCACCGGTGGCCACGCCGGCGACGGCGAACAGCAAGGCTCGGGTCTGGAGCTCGGTCCAGAAGATCTGGGTGTAGTTCGTCTCGTCGAACCAGAGGTAATCGACGTAGACGTTGGTCAGCGTGCCGATGACCGTGAACAGCACCAGCAGAACGGCGACGGCGCCGAGGACCAGCTTCGCGCGGCGCGACAGGGTCGGCACCGGCACGGGGGGCCGCATGGCCACGAGCGCTCTCCTTCAGTTTCAGACAGTTGCGGGCGTGCGATGGGTCGGGATCCGACCCGCGGCCGATCGAAGGGCTTCGATCGGGCCCCGGAGAGAACCTCCGGTCATCCCAGCACAACGCTCGAGGGGCGACGGGGTTCCCCGGCAGGTCGAGGGGTTCAGCAGGTTTCCGGTGTGCGGCCGGCCTCGAAGTCGGCCAGTGCCTCCAGCGCGTCGTCGAGGGTGGCGACCCGGGCCAGCGGGAACCCCGGGTCGGGCGCCGCCGCGGCCTCGGCGCAGTTGCCCTCCGGGACGAGGAAGAGTTCCGCGCCGATGTCCGTGGCGGCCACCATCTTGAGCGGGATCCCGCCGATCGCGCCGACGTTGCCGTCGATGTCGATCGTGCCGGTTCCCGCGATCACCGCTCCCCCGGTCAGGTCGTCGTCCCCGACGAGGTCGAGGATGCCCAGGGTCAGCATCAGGCCGGCCGAGGGGCCACCGACGTCCTCCACCTGGATGTCCACGTCGAAGGGCGCGGCCGGCTGCTCGAGGATCGTGATGCCGAGCAGCGAACCCGTGCCCTCTTCCGCGGACCGGGTGGTGACCGTCGCCGTTCCGGGCTCCCCCAGGCGCGTGTACGACACCGTCACCGTCGAGCCGCCGGGAATCGAGGTGAGGACCTCGTCGAGCGCCTCGGTGTCCGGGGTGGGTCTGCCGTCGATCGCCTCGATGGCGTCTCCCTCCTCGAGGACTCCTTCCGACGGCGAGTCCTCGGCGAACCCCTGGACGACGACCTTCACCGGGTAGCCCAGCCGGCCCAGTGCGACGGTCTGCGCCGCCTGCTCGGAGGTGAGAAACGCCTCGCGGTTCAGCCGGCGGGTCTCCGCCTCCGAGCGGTCCGGCGGGTAGACCGACTCCTCGGGGACGATGCTCACCTCGTCGTCGAACCAGCCGTGGACGGCCTGCACCAGGCTGAGACCGCCCCGGCTCACGCCGACGGTCGTCAGGGTCAGGTTGCCCTCGATCTCGTCACGGTCCCGGCCCTCGATGCTGATGATCGCCTCGCCGTCGATGTCGCCGAGGGTGTTGAACGTGGGCCCCGGCACCTGCGCGACGTAGGGCACCGGCAGCGTCGTCCCCAGGATCCCGAAGAGGACCAGGAGCACGACACCGGCGGTCAGGACGGCGATGCGGCGGGTCACGACGGGCGAGCCTATGTCGCGAACCTGGGGATCACCTGCGAGTGGCCCCGTCCAGAGGCTCGCCGCGAGCATGCGAGCGGTGAGGAGGACGGGGTCCTTCTGGCGTCTACCGTGGACGCATGAGTGACGTGCCGTTCGGCTTCGGACCGTCCGACCGCGACCCCGAGCGCCGGGAGCCCGGTCAGGGCGGTAACCCCGGTGACCCCTTCGGGCTGGGTGCCCTGTTCGGCGGCATCGCCGGCGGCGGCTCCCCGGAAGACCTGCTCGGCAAGATGCCGCTGTTCGCCGAGCTGCAGAAGCTGATGAACTGGTCCGGCGGCCCGGTCAACTGGGACCTCGCCCGCCAGGGCGCCATCAGCCAGCTGGCGGCCGGCCACCAGCCGTCGTCGGACGCCGAGCGAACCGCCGTCGCCGAGGCGTTGCGGTTGGCCGACCTCTGGCTCGACCAGGTGACCGAGCTGCCCTCGGGCATCGAGCGCACCGCCGCCTGGTCGCGCGTCGAGTGGGTCGAGCAGACGCTGCCGGCCTGGGGCGCGCTCATCGATCCGCTCGCGGAGAAGGTCGTCGCGGCGATGACCAGCGCGCTCCCGCAGGAAGCGGCCATGGCGTTCGGGCCGGTCGCCGGGATCATGGGCCGAATGGGTGGGCTGATGTTCGGCGCCCAGGTCGGCCAGGCACTCGGCAGGCTGGCCGACGAGGTCATCACCAGCACCGACGTCGGGCTGCCCCTGGCCCCGGCGGGCACCGGAGTGCTCGTCCCGCAGAACGTGTCCGCCTTCGCGGCCGGTCTCGACCGGCCCGCCGACGAGGTCCGGCTGTTCCTCGCCCTTCGCGAGGCCGCCTCCCAGCGTCTGTTCGCCCACGTCCCGTGGCTGCGTCAGCAGCTGCAGGATGCGGTGCACGCCTACGCCCGTGGCATCACCATCGACCGCGAGGCGATCGAGCAGAAGCTCGGCGAGGCGATGTCCGGGATGGAAGGGGGCATCGATCCGAGCAACCCGGAGAGCATCCAGCAGTTGCTGGGCAGCGGCGTCCTCGAGCCGGAGGAGACCCCGGAGCAGCAGATGGCGCTGCGTCGGCTGGAGACCCTGCTCGCGCTGGTCGAGGGGTGGGTCGACACCGTCGTCGCCGAGGCGGCCAAGGACCGGCTGCCCGGGCATTCGGCGCTCGCCGAGACGATGCGCCGCCGCCGCGCCTCCGGCGGTCCGGCGGAGCAGACGTTCGCCACCCTCGTCGGGCTCGAGCTGCGCCCGCGGCGGCTGCGCGACGCGGCGACGGTGTGGGGCGCGATGACCCAGCAGCACGGAGCCGACGTCCGCGACCGGCTCTGGTCGCACCCCGACCTGCTGCCCACGTCCGACGACCTCGACGAGCCGCTGGACTTCGTCGCGCGCCAGGGCCTGGACGACGAGCTGGCGGCGCTCACCGCGGACGACGCCGACGCTCGCGAGCAGCCCGGCACCGAGGCCGGCGGCGACTCCGGCGACGACGGGAGCGAAGGGCCCGGCGGCGAGGGGCGGCCCAGCCAGGACGGCGTCTAGTCGACGAGGTCGGCCGCGGGGTCCCCGTCCGCGTCGCCGGCCGAGGCGGCCAGCTCGATGCCCTCCAGGAAGCCACGGGCCCGCTCCGCTCGGGGGTAGCGGGCGACGTGCGCCCAGAAGCGCTCGTCGTGCCCCGGCTCGAGCAGGTGCACCAGCTCGTGGACGAGCACGTAGTCGACGACGTACTCCGGCATCGACCGCAACCGGCCCGACAGGCGGATGCTCCCATCGGCCGGGGTGCAGGAACCCCATCGGCGGTTCTGGTTGTCCACCCACCGCACGCTGGTGGGTTCGGCCAGCCCGTCGAGGTGGGCGGCCGACAACGCGCGGGCCCGGGCCATCAGCTCGTCGTCGCCGCCGAGCGAGCGGCGCCGCCGCTCCTCCCGGGTCTGCAGCTTCGCCACCATCTGCGCCACCCAGCGCCGCTCCTCCGCCGGGCTGAACGCGGCCGGGATCAGGACGACGGTGCGCCCCTTCTCCCGGTAGGCGGTCACCGTCCGACGGCGCCGCGCGCTGCGGCGCACCTCCACGACACCCATGCCGGGGGGACCGCCGGCGAGCTCCGGCAGACCGGCGTCCCGACCCGTGGTGCTGTCCTCGGCACCCCGGCGTGGACGGGCAGCCGGCATCGCGCGACCACCCCGGTCGGCGGAGGACGACGTGGCCCCCGCCTCGGGGCACGCGAGAGCGTCAGGAGTCCATCCGGGCACGGAGGCACCGTAAGGCACTCCGCCGACACCGCGCCTGTGCGAAGGCACCCACTCGGGTGCACGTCGCACGGACGGTGGACACGACCGCCGCTCCACCCGGTGACAAGGCTTGCGCTCGGTGGTCGCTCCACAGCCGCGGTGGCGGCGTTTGCCCAGGTGGGATAGGGATCCGCCGGTGACCGGACAGGGTTGTCCCGGGCCCGTCCCCGCTCCGCGCACAGGGACACGCCGAACCGTCCCCACGTGCTCCACAGGGTTGTCCACAGGCTGTGGGGAACGTGGTGGGAGCAGCGCCGCCCGGGCGCCCACTCGCGACGCCACGGCTGGCCCGCCCACCCACCCGCACGGGTAGCGTTCCTGCGCAACGGCGCCCGGCGCGCGTGCCGAGGCACCCCGAGTTCGAGGAGATCCCCGTGGCTGAGAGCTACAACGGCTACTGCGTGAAGTGCAAGGAGAAGCGCGACTTCGACGGCGAGGTCAAGGTCAGCGAGTCCGGCCGTCGCATGGCGCAGGGAACCTGCCCGGTCTGCGGCACCAAGATGAACCGGATCCTCGGCAAGGCCTGAAGAAGGACCACCCTTCCCCCACACCTCGTAGAAGGACCCCCTGCTACCCATCGCTCGCAGGCTCGCGGTGGGTCCCTGCAGGAGGCCGGTGGGGAAGGGTGGCCGTTCCAGAACGTCACCGCGGCGGCGCCCCGATCGGGGCGCCGCCGTTCGTCGTCCCGGGGCCTGTGGACGGTCGCGGCGCGCGCGACGCCGCGCTGCGACGCTGCCCCGGTGAGTGACTCCGCACATCCCCTGCTCCCGGCCGCCACCCCCCTGCTGCACGACGGCGCCGACGGCGTGCAGGTGGGCGGCGTCGACGCGCGCGACGGCCTAGTGCTGGGCCCGGACGGAGCCGACGTGGTCGCCCTGCTGCGCGGGCTGGACGGACGGCGGGCCCAGCGGACCGTCCTGGGAGACGCCGCCCGGGACGGGCTCGATCCCGGCATGGTGGCGGGTGTCCTGGACGGCCTGCGGGCCGCCGGACTGCTCGTGGACCTGGACGCCGGTGACCTGCTGGCCGCGGCCGCCGGCCCCGCAGCCGCCGCGCGCACCGCTCCGGAGCTGCCTGCTGCGGTGGCGCGACCCGGCGGTTGGCGCGCACGGCGGCAGGCGGTGGTCGTGGTGGAAGGCGCCACGCGCGTGGGCACTCCCCTGGCGGCGATGCTGGCCGCGAGCGGCGTCGGCCGGGTGACCGTTCGCGATCCCGGGCTCACCGCGGCCGGGGACGCCGTCGTCGGGGGCCTGAGCGCCGCCGACGAGGGACGGCCGCGCGCGCTGGCCGCCGCGGACGCGGTGCGTCGCGCGAGCCCGCTCACCGACCTCCGGCCGCTGCCGTCGCACGCCGGCGCCGACCTGGTGGTCCTGGCCCGGCCGTGGGCCGCCTCCGATCCACTGGTGGCCGGGATCCAGCGCGCCGGAGTGCCCCATCTGGTGGCGACGGTCCGCGGCGAGACGGGCGTGGTCGGTCCGCTCGTCGTCCCCGGGGTGACCAGCTGCCTGCACTGCGCCGATCTGCACCGCCGTGACGCGGACCCACGCTGGCCGCGGCTGGCGGCTCAGCTGACGGCCGGCGAGCCACCGCCGAGCGGTTCCACGATCACCTGCCTGCTCACCGCCGCCACCGCGGCGCTGCAGGTGCTCGCCTATCTCGACGGCTCCGCGGCACCGGGGGTCCTGGAAGCCACCGTCGAGCTGCGCCCTCCTCACCTCACGCCACGGATGCGGCGCTGGCCGGCCCACCGCGGCTGCCACTGTGGTGCGGGTGGGGACGCCGTCCCCACGAGCGGGACCGGCGCTCCTGCCACCCGCGCGAGCGATCCGGCGACGCCTCCTGCGGGCGCAGACGGCCTCCGGCAGGGAACAATGGGCGGCTGACCGGGCTCGCGAGTTCACCGAGACGAGACGGAGGGCGCCGCGGGGCGTCCGGCGGCGAGGAGGATGCGTGAGTGACGACGGACCGGTGATGCCGCGAGGCTCGGTCTCCCGGACCGCCCGGCTGGCCTCCCTCCCTCTCGGGGCCGCCGGCCGCGCCACCCTGGGCCTCGGCAAGCGGCTCTCCGGCCGTGACGCCGACGCCGTCGCCGCCGAGCTGCAGCAGCGGACGGCGGAGCAGCTGTTCGCTGTCCTGGGCCAGCTCAAGGGCGGGGCGATGAAGCTGGGCCAGACCCTCTCGGTGTTCGAGGCGGCGGTTCCCGAGGAAGTCGCGGCGCCCTACCGCGAGGCCCTCGTGAAGCTGCAGGAAGAGGCGCCCCCGATGCCGGCGCGCACCGTGCACGCGGTGCTCGCCCAGCAGCTCGGCGGAAGCTGGCGCACGCGGTTCGCCGAGTTCGACGACCAGCCGGCGGCGGCGGCCAGCATCGGCCAGGTCCACCGCGCGACCTGGCGCGACGGCCGGGACGTCGCCGTGAAGATCCAGTACCCCGGCGCGGCGACGGCGCTCATGGCCGACCTCAACCAGCTGGCCCGGTTCGCGCGCCTGTTCGCCGCCCTCTTCCCCGGCATGGACGTCAAGCCGCTGATCGCCGAGCTCAAGGCGCGCGTCGTCGAGGAACTGGACTACGGACTGGAGGCCGACGCGCAGCGGGCCTTCGCCGCCGCCTACGCCGGTGACGACCAGATCCGGGTCCCGCGCGTCGTGGCCAGCGCGCCGAAGGTCATCGTCTCCGAATGGCTGGACGGCACACCGCTCTCACGGGTCATCGCCGACGGCACCCGCGAGCAGCGCGACCGCGCCGGACACCTGCTGGCGGTGCTGCACTTCTCCGGTCCGCAGCGGGCGGGCATGCTGCACGCCGACCCACATCCGGGAAACTTCCGGTTGCTGCCCGACGGTCGGCTCGGCGTCATCGACTTCGGGGCCACCGCGCGGCTGCCGGACGGCCACCCGGAGCCGATCGGCCGGCTGCTGCGGTGGGCGCTGGCCGGCAAGGCCGACGAGGTGCTCGCCGACCTGCGTCTCGAGGGCTTCGTACGGCCGTCGATGGAGGTCGATCCCCAGGGGGTCCTCGACTTCGTCCGTCCCCTGATGGAGCCGGTCGCGTCCCGGCACTTCCACTTCACCCGGGCCTGGATGCAGGAGCAGGCCGCCCGCATCGCCGACCCGCGCAATGACGCCAGCCGGCTCGGCCGTCAGTTGAATCTGCCGCCGGCGTACCTGCTGATCCACCGGGTGACGATCGGCTCCATCGGGGTGCTCTGCCAGCTCGACGCCGCCGGCGACTTCCGGAGCGTCCTCGAGGAATGGCTCCCCGGCTTCGTCGAGTGATGGTCGCGCCGAGTGGGCCCGGAGGGTCCGCGCAGGCACGACCGACTGGATGAGGCTGGCGGGGTCGTGCCGAGTGGGACCCGGAGGGTCCGCGCAGGCACGACGAAGGGAGCTCCTCGCGACAGGGGACGGCACTTGGCCGCGGTGCGGTCCGGAGGACCGCAATGTCCCGGAGGACCGCAATGTCATAGAGGCCGGGTCACGGACACACCAGAAGCGTCCGTGACCCGGCCTCGGCTCGGGTGGTCTTTCTCAGTAGACGGCGGCGCTGGCCCGCGCGGCGCGGCGCACCGCACGCTCCGCGCGACGAGCCGCGCGGCGGGCCAGGTAGAGGCGACGAGCACGCGAGGCCGCGGCGGCCTCCGCCTGCATCTCACCCATCCGGCTGCGGGCCAGATCCTGTTCGAGCATGTACATGACGGTTCCTTCTGGATGAGTGATCGGCCCCCTGCCGAGCGACAGGGGAAGTTCTCGGTCGTGGCTCAGGCGGCCACGACCTTGCGGGGACGGCCCCGCGGGCGCTTCCGCGCGATGACGGCGCCGCGTTCGAAGATCTCGCCGCCCCAGACACCCCACGGCTCGCCCCGGTCCAGGGCGCCGGCCAGGCAGGCGTCGCGGATCGGGCACTCCCCGCACAGGCTCTTGGCCTGGTCGAGCAGGGCCGGGCTCTCGGCGAACCACAGCTCCGGGTCCTCCACTCGGCACGGCAGGGGGCGCCGTACCGGCACGGGAGCCAGTGGCGTGGGTCGTCTCGGCGGGAAGTCCCCGGTCCAGGGGAGCCCGGGTCGGCGGTGGGACGTCGGGTGGGCGATCGTCTGCTGCACTGCCGCTCCTCCTCGTTCTCTCGTCTACGACGGCCGGCGGAGGTCCGCCGACCGGAAGTCGGTGCCGGGGCGCCGCAGACAAAGAGAAAGGCCGCGGATCCCGGGGTTCGGGTTCCGCGGCCTCGTGGAGGACCGGTCGAGCGCTTAGCTCTGCGGTCTCCTCGAGGAGTGGTTCCCGAGGGTGGTGCCGTTGTTCTCGAAGGTCTTGGTGGTCACGACGCCGTGGCCGATGGCCTGCCGGGTGACGGGGCGGAGGCGGACGGCGGTGCCGCCGGTGGGCAGACCGGTCCCCTGCGACGGAGCGGCGAACGCAGCGATGGGCGCCACGGCACGCTCGGCGACGGCAGCGCACAGGCCCGGGCCGTAGACCGGGCGCACGTCGAGACCGCCCAGGCCGAGGAGATCGGCGGAGGCCGTGGTCCACGTCATGCTGATCATCAGTGCCCCCTCCTTCCTCGGTATCGGCCCTGGCCGGACGGCCAGGAGCGTGGGGGTGCGGCTCGTGTGTGCGAGACAGTAGGGGGTGGGCGGAAACCGGGTCAATCGAATTAACGACGAGTTCTTCAGGACGTGTCGCCCCGGCCCCCGCGACACCGCTTGCCGTCGCCCTCGGTACCGACCCGGCCCGGGTCCGGAAGGGCTCGAGCGGGTCAGCCGCTGACGGCGGCCAGCACGTCCTCGCCGTAGAGCTCGAGCTTCCTGGCCCCGATCCCCGGGAGCCCGGACAGCTCGCGCAGGGTCGACGGCCGGGTCTCGGCGATCGCCTGCAGCGTCGCATCGGTGAAGACCACGTACGCCGGCACCGACGCCGACTGCGCCGCCTGGCTGCGCCATGCGCGGAGCCGCTCGAAGAGCTCCCCCGCCTCCCCCTCCAGGACCACCTTGGCCCGCTTGGCCGGCCGACGGGCCACCGGGGCGGTGGGCCCGGACCCCGGAGCCAGGCCGTCCAGGAACCGGCTGCGCGGGCGCGCCCGCTTGGCCCCGGGGTTGCGGCCCAGCGACCAGGAGAGCGAGAGGTGCTCACGGGCACGGGTCACGGCGACGTAGAGCAGCCGGCGCTCCTCCTCGACCGCGGCCGGCCGGCTCAGCGACTGGGCGATCGGCACCACCCCGTCGACCAGTCCGACGACGAAGACGACGTCCCACTCCAGGCCCTTGGCCGCGTGCATCGACGCGAGCGTCACGCCCTGGACGGTGGGTGCGTGCTGGGCGTTGGCCCGCTCGGCGAGATGCCCGACGAACCCGGCGAGGTCGAGGGTCGGGTCCTCGGCCACCAGGTCGACGGCGAGGTCGACGAGGGCGGCCAGGGACTGCCAGCGGTCGCGGGCCGCGCCGCCGGCCGGCGGCCGGTGCTCGGCCCAGCCCACCGACGCGAGGACGTCGCGGACGGTCGGCACGAGGGCGCCCGGATCACTGCCCCCCGCGGCCGCGCCCCGCAGCAGCAGCACCGCCTCACGGACCTCGGGCCGCTCGAAGAACCGCTCGCCGCCCTTGAGCACGTACGGCACCCCGACGTCGGCCAGCGCCGCCTCGTAGACCTGGGACTGGGCGTTGATGCGGAAGAGCACGGCGATCTCCGCCGCCGGCATCCCGGAGTCGATCAGCGCATTGCACTTCGCGGCCACCGCGGCCGCCTCGGCCGGCTCGTCGGGGTACTCGTGGAAGGTCGGCTCGCCGGCGTCGGGGCGCTGACCGAGCAGGCGGAGGCCGGGGAGACCCTTGCGCTTGGGCGCCTGGCCGATCAACCGGTTGGCCAGTCCGACGACCTGCGGGGTGGAGCGGTAGTCCCGCTCCAGCTTGACCACTGCCGCGTCGGGATAGCGGTCGGCGAAGCCGAGCAGGTAGTCCGGATCGGCGCCGGTGAAGGAGTAGATCGTCTGGTTCGGGTCGCCGACCACGCAGACCTCGGCCCGACCGCCGAGCCAGGCGTCGAGCAGCCGCTGCTGCAGCGGGTTGACGTCCTGGTACTCGTCGACGACGAAGTGGCGGTACTGGGTGCGCACCTCGCGGGCGACCTGCGGGTGCTCCTCGATCGCGAAGGCGGTCACCAGCAGGAGGTCCTCGAAGTCCAGCGCCCCGTCGCGCTGCTTGGCCGATTCGTAGCTGGCGTACACGGCGGCGACCGCGGCGGCGTCGAACGGCGGTTCCCGGCCGGCGGCCTCCGCGCGGGCCGGGTAGTCGTCCGGCGTGGCGAGCGTGGTCTTCGCCCACTCGATCTCGCTGGCCAGGTCGCGCAGGCTGGTGCGGTCGGTGGACAGCCGGGACCGGGAAGCGGCGGTGGCCACCAGGCGCAGCTTGTTCTCGACCAGCGACGGCATGGGGCCGCCCAGCACCCGCGGCGCGAAGTAGCGCAGTTGCCGCATCGCCGCGGCGTGGAAGGTCCGCGCCTGCACGCCGCCGACGTCCAGTGCCGCCAGCCGGCCACGGAGCTCGCCGGCGGCGCGCGCGGTGAACGTCACCGCGAGGACCTGCTCAGGCACGTAGACACCGGTGTGGACGCCGTAGGCGATCCGGTGGGTGATCGTGCGGGTCTTGCCGGTGCCGGCACCCGCGAGGATGCACACCGGCCCGACGACCGCCTGCGCGGCTTCGCGCTGCTCCTCGTCGAGCGCGGCCAGGACGGACTCCGCGCGGGAGGCCGGCTCGGTACCGTGACGTACGGATTCCGTCTGCGACATCTGAGCCTCCTCCCGGATCACGACCGTCGTGCGCCGCTGATCCTCTCAGCCCGGAGGGACACAGGTGGGAAGCATCCCCAACGACGCTGCGTTGCCGTGGACACACGTCGGGTCCACCCTCCAGGGGGTGGACCCGTCCGGAACTACCAGGGAGGATCCTGCCCGATGACCTCGACCCCCACGGCCCTCGTGACCATGTACACCACCGACTGGTGTGGCTACTGCGTGCGGCTCAAGAAGCTCATGCAGCGCGAGGGGATCCCGTTCGCCGAGGTCAACATCGAGCACGACGCGCAGGCGGCGGAGCTCGTCATGAAGGCCAACGGTGGCAACCGCACCGTGCCGACCCTGCTGTTCGCCGACGGCGCCGCGCTCACCAATCCCACCATCGACCAGGTGAAGGCCCAGCTGGGCCCCCAGCCGGAGGCGTGAGCACCCCGTGATCCCCGGTCCCCGGCCCTCGAAGGGGCAGAGCTGCCCTGGAGCGGGCCGCGACCGCGGCACCGACGTCGGCCGGCCCACCGCACCGGCCGCCCTTCCGGAAGCCGCGGTCGTCATCCCGGGGCCTGAGTCCTCCGCCACGACCGATGACTGCGCCGCCACGACGGTCGCTCTCACGCGCACCGATCGCGGCTGGTGCGTGCAGTCCCCCGCCGGCAGCGAGGCGGCCGGGGACCTGGTGGAAGGGCTCTCCCTGGCCGACCTCGTGGCCGAGGAGTTCGGCGTCCTGACCGAGCCCGACCGCACCGCTCGCCGATCGGCCCGTGGGCCCGGCGGCGCCGGTGACGCACCGCTGGACCCGGCCGCGGCACGCGTGGCCGAACTCGAACGCACCGTCGCCCAGCTCGAGCACGCGCTGGCCGCCCGCGTGTCCACCGAGCGTGCGATCGGCGTCCTCGCCGAGCGGCACGGCACCAGTGCCCGAACGGCGTTCGAGGCGCTGCGCCGTGACGCCCGGTCCCAGGGCCGCCCCGTGGCGGAGCTGGCGCGCGAGGTGCTCGACGGCCTGAGCGACGGCTCCGCCGCGGCGCCTCCGCCCGCGGACGCGGCGTCGGCCGGAACCCCGCCACCGCCCTCCGGCCGGTCCGTCCCGACCCCGGGTCGGCGCCGGCCGGGCTCGGTCGTCGCTGCCGTGATCCCGCCGGCCCCCCGGCCCGCTCCGGGACCCGCGGCCGTCGTTCCCGCGGACGGCGCTTCCTGACCCGTCCGCAGCCACTCACCCCGCACGCTCTCGCCCAGCGCCTGGCCGACCTCCTCGCTCCCCTCGCCCCGGAGCCCGGCGCGACCGCGCTACGGGTGGCCGTCGACGGCCCGGACGCCGCCGCCCCGGAGCGCCTGACCCTCGCGGTGGCCGAGCGCCTGCCGGCTCTGGGTCGCCCGTCCGTGGTCGTCCCCGCCGGCGGCTTCTACCGGCCGGCCTCGTTGCGACTCGAGCACGGGCGGACCGATCCCGACGCCCGCTACACCGACTGGCTCGACGCCGGCGCCCTCACCCGCGAGGTGCTCGGCCCGGTGGGCCCCGGCGGTTCCGGGGAGTACCTGCCGGTCCTGTGGGACGTCGTCCGCGACCGGGCGGCCCGGGCGCGGCGCCGCCCGGCTCCGGACGAGGGTGTGCTGCTGGTGGCCGGCTCGCTGCTGCAGGGCGTCGGGCTGCCCTTCGACGTCGTGGTGCACCTGCGGATGTCCCCGGCGGCGCGGCGGCGGCTGACCCCACCGGAGCAGGCGTGGGAGCTCCCGGCCTTCGACCGCTACGACGACGAGGTGGACCCGGCGGCGCTCGCGGACGCCGTGGTGCTGGCCGACCACCCCGACCGTCCGGCGCTGGTGCTGGCCGGGCGCCTCGCTAGCTGAGCTCGCCGGCCACCCAGCGGTCGATGATGTGCCGGGCGATCGACACCGGCGGCGGCAGCGCGGCGGGTCCCGCGCCCCGGCCGAGTTCGTCGCGGGTGAACCAGCGGGCCTCCTCGATCTCGGTCGGGTCGAGGACCAGCTCGTCGCTCCCGGTGGCCCGGGCCACGAAGCCGAGCATCAGCGACTGGGGGAACGGCCACGGCTGACTGCCGACGTACCGGATGTCGGTCACCGCGAGGCCGACCTCCTCGGCGACTTCCCGGGCGACGGCCGCCTCGGCCGACTCCCCGGGCTCGACGAACCCGGCCAGGATCGAGAACCGGCCCGGCGGCCACACGGCCTGCCGTCCCAGCACCACCCGGTCGGCGCCGTCGTGGACGAGCATGATCACGGCCGGGTCGGTGCGCGGGAAGATCTCGGTGCCGGTGCTCGGGTCGCGCTGGCTCCACCCGGCCCGCTCGATCGTCGTCGCGGTTCCGGTCAGCGGGCTGAACCGGTTGCGGTCGTGCCACTCGAGGATCCCGATGGCTTCGACGAGCAGGCCGGCGTCCAGAGCGCCCAGGTCGGCCCCCACCTCCCGCAATCCCGACCACGAGTCGACGGGGCGGCCGACGACCGTGAGCGAGCGCGCGCCGCGGACCGCGGCGTACGGGACGCCGTCCGCCTCTCCCAGGTAGACCGCCCCGACCGGCAGCTCGGGCTGCTCGTCCCAGACCAGCTCCGGACCGTCCGGCCCCTCCGCCACCGGCACGCTGCGCTGCGCGTCGACGGTCAGCACGCGGACCGGCCGTCCCCCGGTCGGGTCGGGCAGGGACCGCGCTAGGTGGGTGCGGTCGTGGGCGACGCGGGAGAGCACCGGGACCTCCCCGCGGGACGGCCCAGTGTTCTCCGGCCACGCCGAGGCGGGCACCGTCATTCCGGGGCGCCGGCGCGCACGCTGACCGGCGCCAGGGCACCCAGCGGCCCGGCGATCCGGTCGGCGTCCCCGACGACGACCGCGGTCAGTCCGGACGACGCGAGGTAGCGGTGCGCGGCCTCCTGGACCTGCTCGACGGTCACCTCGGCGAGGGCCTGCTGGTGCTCGGCCAGCCAGCCCGGCGGCAGACCTGCACCGACGAGGGCCGAGAGGGTGCTGGCGAGCCCCGCATGGGTGGACGTCGACAGCGCCATGCTCCCCAGGACGTAGCGGCGGGCCCCGTCGAGCTCGGCCTCGGTGACCGGCAGCAGGGCCATGCGACCCAGCTCGTACCAGGTCTCGAGCAGCGCGGGCCCGGTGACCTCGGTGGCGACGTCGGCCTCGACGAGGAACGAGGACCCGGCGGCCTGGTGGTCCACCGAGCTGCGCGGGCTGTAGGTGTACCCGCGCCGCTCCCGGATGTTCTCGACCAGCCGGGAGGAGAAGTACCCGCCGTAGATCATGTTGGCCAACCGCACGGCCGGGAGCGCCGGATCGGTCCGGCCGGGGGCGGGGCCGCCGAGCCGGATGTTGGACTGCACCGCACCCGGCCGGTCGACCAGTTCGATGCCGACCGCCCGCAGGTCCGGTGCCGGGGGCGCCTCCACGGCGTGCCCGATCCCGGTCCACTCCCCCAGGGCGCCGGCGACGACGTCGGCCGCGGCGGAGGGGTCGAGGTCACCGACCAGGACCAGGGTGCTGCCGGCCGGGAGCACCCGGGACCTGTGCAGCTCCCGCAGCGCGCCGCCGTCGACGGCGCTCACCAGCCCCGGGTCGGGCAGCGTGATCGCGTAGGGATGGTCGCCGTAGCGGCGGGCAGCGAGCGCACCGCGAGCGATGACGCCCGGCTGGGAGAGCGCGATGCCGATCCGCTCGGCCACGCGGTCGCGCTCCCCCTCGACCTCGCCGTCGGGGTAGGTCGCGCCGGTGAGCAGCTCGGCGAGGACGTCCAGGACGGGACGGAGGCCGCCGGGCAGGAGCGTCGTGGCGAACAGCAGCCGGTCGGGGTCGGTGGAGACCGAGAGCTCGGCGCCGTGTCCCTGCAGCAGCTGCGCGATGGCCGTCTGGTCGTGCGCCGCCGTCCCCAGGAGCACGGCGCCGGAGAGGACCGACCCGCGGGCGGTGTGCAGTCCGGCGTCGGCCGCCGTCGTCGCCGCGAACGGCACCCGGAGGCGCAGTTCGATCAGCGGCACGCCGGGCCGGGGCACCACGATCAGCCGCAACCCGCTGGGCAGCGTCGACTCCACCGCGGTGGGCACCGGCTGAGGGCGTGGCTCCCCCAGGGGCGGGATGAGTGACAGATCGAGGCTCATCGCCGTCCTCCCGTGGCGCGCAGCTCGAGGACGGCGGCGGTGTCGGGGTCCAGCTCTCCGGCGGCGGCCCGGACCTGGTCGGGGGTCACCGCGGCCAGCCGGGCGGCGAGCTCACCGGCCAGCTCGGCCCGGCCGTGCACGATCTCGGCAGCGGCGAAGCCGAGGGTGCGGCCGAGCACCGAGTCCGCCTGGCGTAGCAGCTGCGCCTCGGTACGGGCCTGCACGCGACGCAACTCGTCGACGGGGACGCCGTCCTCCGCGATCCGCCGCACCTCCTCGTGCACGGCGGCCTGGACGCGGTCGGCGGGGACCGCGGCGGGATGGTGCACCTGGGTGGTCAGCAGGGTCGCGTCGCGGACGTCGAAGGGGTCGCCGAACAGGCCGACGTAGCTGCTCTGCGCGATGGCGATGCGGTCGGCGTGCACGAGGCGGCGCTCCAGCCGCGACGCGTCGCCCTCGCTGAGCAGCTCGGCCAGCAGCACGGTGCCCAGGTAGCGGTCGAACTCGCCGACGGGGTCGGGCACCCGCCAGCCGATGGCCAGCGCGGGGGCCGGCGCCAGTGCGTCCTCGACGACCGCCGTGCGCACGGTGGTCGGCAGGGGCTCCCCGGTCGGCGGGAGCGGCGGTACCTCGCGGGCGGCGACGGGTCCGAACCAGCGCTGGATCAGTCGCTCGGTCTCGGCGACGTCGAGGTCACCGCCGATGCAGAGGACAGCGTTGCCCGGCGCGTAGTAGCGGGAGAAGAAGTCGGTCGCGTCGTCGACCGTCGAGGACTCCAGGTCGACGAAGGAGCCGTAGCCGTCGTGGGTGTTGGCGAAGCTGTCGAACGCGATCTGCGGCA
The DNA here is from genome assembly GCF_006717095.1 of Blastococcus colisei. Taxonomy (NCBI): domain Bacteria; kingdom Bacillati; phylum Actinomycetota; class Actinomycetes; order Geodermatophilales; family Geodermatophilaceae; genus Blastococcus; species Blastococcus colisei. The sequence goes on along the minus strand of NZ_VFQE01000001.1, from coordinate 1,009,413 downwards.
GCTGCAGCCAGGGGAAGGCGCCGTAGGGCCGGTTGAGCACGTTGACCCTGATCTCCTCCTTCACCACGTCGATCTGGTTGCGGAGGTTCTCCTCGGTGATCGCCGGCGCCGCCATGCGGTCGGCCTCGAGGAACAGCGCGCGCTCCAGCGCCTCGGCCGGCAGCGCCTCGAAGTAGTTCGTGTAGTCCTGGTGGGTCGAGCCGTTGAACGTGCCGCCCGCGGCCTGCACCAGGCGGGCGTGCTCCATCTTCGGGACGTTGGCCGAGCCCTGGAACATCATGTGCTCGAAGAGGTGGGCGAAACCGGTCCGCCCCTCGGGCTCGTTGCGCATCCCGACGTCGTAGAAGACGCTCACGGCCACCACGGGGACGCTCCGGTCGGGGGCGAGGACCACGCGCAGCCCGTTGTCGAGCGTGAACCGCTCCACCGGGTGCCGCAGGGTCAGTTCGGCACCAGCAGTCGTCACGCGCCCGACAGTAATCGTTGGGCGCGGTCCGGGGTCGCTGCGTCCTGGCTCGGTGCGTCCTCCCTCACCGTGTGGGGTCCTCCCTCATGGTCGACCGCGAGGGAGGACCCCTGATGACCAGGAAAGCTCATCATCAGGGATGAGCGTCACAGGACGTCGACGTCCTCGATGACGCGGTCGATCACGCCGTAGAGCTCGGCGTGGGTGTTCGGGATGGAGATGTAGAGCAGCGCAGGCACCGGCCGGCCGACGTCGATGAGCATCAGCACAGCCCGCTCGCCGCTCGCGTCGTAACCGGGTGCGTCCCAGGCCAGCTGGAACTCGTAGAGGTACGCCGGGTGCCCGTCGACGGTCCGGGGTTCCTCGCGCAGCACCGTCCGCTCGTTGGGCCGCGGGTAGTAGTTGAAGCGGACGCTGTCCGCGACGGTTCGCGTGGTGCGCTGCAGGGTGGAGGGGCCCGCCCACCCGAGGGTCTCGGCGAGCGGACCCGACGTGCACTGGGCGATGAAGGTGCTGCCGTCGGGCGTCAGATCCTGGGTGACGAAGTACTGCCCGGCGATCGCGGTGACCTCGGCCTGGATGCCCAGGTCGAACTCGTACCAGTTCTCGCCGAGATAGGGGTAGGAGATGCCGGCCGCCTCGTCGATGATCCGCACCGTTCCCGGCGGCAACTCCGTGCCGGGCGGGGGCAGCGGCTGGGCCGACGGCGCCGGCGTCTGCGCCACCGGGTCGGGCTCGGGCCGGCCGAGGACGACGGCGGCGACGACCACCGCGACGAGCACCAGCAGCGAGACGCCGATGACCCAGGCGGTGCGGGCGCCGTCTCCACCGGCGCGCGGCTCCTCCTCCGGCAGCATCGGCGAGGACGCGGGCTCCGGGGATGCGAGCACCGGCGAGAACTGCACGGCCACCCCGGGACCGGCCGGCGTCGCGACGTCGGACCACGCCGCGCCGTCCCACCAGCGCACGAATCCCGGCGTGCCGTCGGGATCGGGGTACCAGCCGGGAGGTGGGGCCGGCTGGCCAGGTCCGGTCACGGCTCTCACCCTAGGACGGCGGGTAGCGTTCCCGGCTCAGCCGGGAGGTGCCGTGTCCGCTGGAACACCCACCGTCGCCGCGCGGCTGCGCGCCGCCGGCTGCGTCTTCGCCGAGGACGAGGCCCGCCTGCTCGCGGCGGAGGCGGGCTCGCCGGCTCGGCTGGAGGAGCTGGTGCTCCGCCGCGTCGCCGGCGATCCGCTGGAGCACCTGCTGGGCTGGGCGGAGTTCTGCGGCCTACGCATCGCCGTGGCCCCGGGCGTGTTCGTCCCGCGCCGCCGGTCCGAACTGCTCGTCGCCCAGGCCGCCGCGCTGGCCCCGTCGCGGCCCGTCGTCGTCGACCTCTGCTGCGGATCGGGCGCAGTGGCCGCCGCGCTGAGCGCGGTGCTGGACGCCCCGGAGGTGCACGCCTCGGACCTCGACCCGGCAGCGGTGGACTGCGCGCGGTGCAACCTCCCGTACGGGACGGTGCACGCCGGCGATCTGTTCGGCGCCCTGCCCGCGCACCTGCACGGCCGGGTCGACGTCATCGTCGCCAACGTGCCCTACGTGCCGAGCGCCGCCGTCGCTCTGATGCCGCCGGAGGCCCGGGAGCACGAGCCCCGGGTGGCCCTCGACGGCGGGGCCGACGGGCTGGACGTCGCCCGCCGGGTGGTGGCCGGCGCCAGGGTGTGGCTGGCGTCGGCCGGCTCGCTGCTCTTCGAGGTGGGTAACGCTCAGGTGCCGACGGCGGTCCGGGTCGTCGCCGAAGCGGGACTCGTCCCGCGCGTGGTCACCGACGACGAGTTGAGTGCGACCGTCGTCGTCGGGACTGCCGCCTGACGGGGGCGTCTCAGCGCGGCCGCATGGCTCCCAGCTCCCGCCACAGGTGCGCCGCCGCCTCGGCGCCGCGGTGGAGCATCGGCAGCAGCACGCGCTCGTTCGGCGAGTGGATGCGGTCGGTGGGCAGCCCGACGCCGAGGAAGAGCAGCGGCGCCCCGAGCACCTCGACGAGGTCGGCCTCCGGTCCACTGCCGCCCTCCCGGGTGAAGAGGACGTCGGCGGGGTCGACGTCGAAGGCCTGACCGATGGCGCGGAGGAGGGCGTCCATGGCCGGCGAGTCGAGGTCGCTCGCACACGGGGCGACGCCGCCGGGCGGGGTGCGCACCTCGGCCTCGATGCCGGTCGGGACGTTGGCCTCCACCCACGCCTTCAGCTGCGGTCCGACGTCCTCCGGGCGCTGGTCGGCGACCAGCCGGAAGGTGACCTTGGCGTGCGCCTCGGCCGGGATGATCGTCTTGTGGCCGGGGCCGGTGTAGCCGCCCCACATGCCGTTGACCTCCGCGGTCGGCCGGGCGCCGGTGCGCTCCAGCGTGCTGAAGCCCGCCTCTCCGTAGGTGGCGCGGGAGGCGGCGGGGCCGGCCAGCCAGGCCTGCTCGTCGAAGGGCACCCGGCTCATGAGCTCGCGCTCGCGGTCGGACAGCGGCCGCACCTTGTCGTAGAACCCGGGCAGCGTGACGCGGCCCTGGTCGTCGTGCAGCTTCGCCAGCAGCTGGGCAAGAGCGTGCAAGGGGTTGGGGACGGCGCCGCCGAAGGAACCCGAGTGCAGGTCGATCGCCGGTCCGCGCAGGGTGATCTCCGCGTCGGCCAGGCCGCGCATGGCGGTGACGGCGCTCGGGACGTCGGGTGCGGCCATGCCGGTGTCGCTGACGACGACGACGTCACAGGCGAGCCGGTCGGCCTTCTCCTCCAGCAGGGCGGCGAAGTGCGGGGAGCCGGACTCCTCCTCGCCCTCGATGAGCAGCTTCACGGTGACGGAGGGGGTGTCGCGGCCGGTGGCGGCGAGGTGGGCGCGCATGCCCAGCAGGTGGAAGGCGACGTTGCCCTTGTCGTCGATCGCGCCTCGCGCGTGCAGCTCCGGGCCGTCGGGCCCGTCCACGCGGGTCGGCTCGAACGGCGGGTGCACCCACAGCTCGGGCGGATCGACCGGCTGGACGTCGTGGTGGCCGTAGACGAGCGCGACCGGTGCGTCCGCGTCCGACGACGGCCACTCGGCGAAGACGGCCGGCGCGCCCGGCGTCGGCCAGATCTCGACGGTCGGGAAGCCGGTGCGGCGCAACGCATCGGCCAGCCAGGCGGCGCTGTCGGCCACGTCGGGGGCGTGCGCCGGGTCGGCGGAGATCGAGGGGATCCGCAGCCAGGCGTCTAGGTCGGCGTGCAGGTCATCGAGGTGGTCGAGCACGAATGCGCGTTCCGGACTGCTGGTCACGGTCCTGGACGGTAGCGCCGTGAGCAGCGCGGCCCGCCCCCGGCTAGCGTCCGCACCATGTCTGGAGAGCTGCTGCGCACCGACGTCGGCGACCTGACCTTCGACGTCCGCGTCGACGGTCCCGAGGACGGGCGACCGGTGCTGCTGCTGCACGGCTTCCCGGAGACGTCGGCGTCGTGGGCCGCCGTCACGCCGCTGCTGACCCAGGCCGGGCTGCGTACCTACGCCCCCGACCAGCTCGGGTACTCCCCCGGCGCGCGACCCGGCGAGGTCGAGGCGTACTCGATGCAGAACCTCGCGCAGGTGACCGCCGACCTGATGACGGCGCTGGAGATCCCGGTGGCCGATGTCGTCGGGCACGACTGGGGCGCGAACGTCGCCTGGACCCTGGCGGCCTGGCACCCCGACCGCGTGCGCTCGCTGACGGCGGTGTCGGTGCCGCACCCGGCTGCCTACACCGCGGCGTTCCGTGCCGACCCCGAGCAGAAGGAGCGGTCGGCCTACATCCGGCTGTTCTGGCAGGCGGGCAAGGCCGAGGAGGTGCTGCTCGCCGACGACGCAAGGCGACTGCGGCGGATGCTGTCGGGCGGCGAGCAGGACAGCGGCATTCCGGCCGAGGCGATCGACGAGTACGTGGCGGTGCTGTCGGCGCCGGGCGCACTGACCGCGGCGCTGAACTGGTACCGGGCGATGAGCTCCGACATCCGGGTCGACCCGGTCGCTGTGCCGACGACGTACGTGTGGAGCGACGGCGACGTCGCCATCGGGCGGACCGCGGCCGAGGCGTGTGCCAACTACGTGGCCGGTGACTACCGCTTCGTGGAACTGGCCGGCATCACGCACTGGATCCCCGAGCAGGCCCCTGACGAGCTGACCCGCGCGATCCTGGACCGGATTGCATCGAGCTGACCAAGCCGCGCGTCGGCTCGCCGTGACCGCGGCCAAGGGGCGCGGGGCGTCCCTTGTTCGTCCGGTTACCGGGGTGACCGCACCGTCCCCTGACAGAGGGCGTGAGAGCGGCGCCGGAACTGTCCCGAACGCGGCCTCAGGGACACACGGAGCCCTACGGCTCCGGCGACTGACGCCTGCCCCTGCGCTTGTGACGGCGAACCTGTTCCAGGCGCAGGAGCACCGTCACGAGTAGGCACGCACCCAGTCCCAGGAATGCCGTCAGGTATGGCCGAAGGCCAGGGGTGGTGGGACAGACGTGGTCGAGGGCGACGAATCCGCCGATCAGGATGCCGATGCCCGACAGGAACAGGGCCTGTACCAGGCGGCTTGTCGCCCAGCCAGGGACGTCCTCGGCGGGACGCCACCACCGAAGCCTCATTCCGTTGCGCCCGCCCGGTCTGCCATGCCCGTGATCTTGTGGGAGGACGCCGGGCGACGACAGTCCGGGCGTCGCTGACAACGGCCACGTCGGCCAGACGTGTGCCTGTCGTCCTCTGCGGGCCGTCGTTGATCCGGATCCCATCGTGGGCCGCACAGGGCCAGCAGGTCGACGCAGCAGGTCTGCCGCCAAGATCGCGAGTGCCAGTGGCCACCTGCATGATCAAGTGATGCCCGCGTCGCAACCAGAGCTGCACATCCACCCGCCGCTGTGGGCCCGGCTATGGATCGTGGTGTTCCTCCCGGCGTGGCTGTGGATCGTTGTCCAGCAGTCCGACGGGCCGGGGATGGTCGGCTGGCTGGTCGCGGCCTTCGGCTTGGCATTGGGCGCCCGGATGTTCGTGATGGGCGCCGTTGGCACTTCCGACGGCCGGCTGACGGTTCGCAACCAGTTCACGACCCGCACTTTCCATCGCGACGAGTTGGCCGATGCGGTGGTCGACAGGGCCCACGGCCGATTGGGCACCGGCTGGACGGTGTGGCTCCTCCTCCACAACGGCTCGCGCCACCATGTCCAGCTGACCGAGGCCCCGTTTCGTCCCGGCTTCAACCGCGCCCTCGAGCGCCACGCCGCGCGGTTGCGGGCGTGGATCCACGCGCCCGGTCGCCCGCAGGCCTTCCTGTGAGCGGGCGACGGTCGCCGATTCCTCCGCCGCCCCGCCGTCTGCCGTGCGCCGCGGCGCGGCCGTGCGGCGGACGTTCGGACCGCCCATAGTGGGCGGCTCACGGACACATCGGGCCGGAGGGACGGCGTGTCGCGGTCAGGTCTCGCGCGAGCCGGTGACGAGGTTGAGCAGGCCTGCTTCGTCGAGCAGATCCACCGGGCGCAGCGTGAGGTTGGCCGCCACGTGGTGGAAGCCGGCGCTGACCCGCTCGACGGGTACGCCGGTCAGTCGTGACCAGCCCAGCCGGTAGGCCGCGAGCTGCACCCCGGCCGCGGTGAGCTCGGCGCCCGACGGCGGCGGTCCGGTCTTCCAGTCGATCACCTCGAAGCCGCCGTCGGCGTCGGCGTAGACGGCGTCGATCCGCCCGCGCAGGGTCAGCGGCCCGAGCGGCGTCTCGAAGGGCACCTCCACTTCGGCGGGCTGGCGGTCGGCCCATTCACTGGCGAGGAACGCCTCCTGCAACTTTGCCAGGGCGCCGTCCGGAGCCGCGAACTCGTCACCGGAACCCGGCAGCTCGTCGAGGTCGACCAGCTTCGCCGCACCGAAACGCTCCTCCAGCCACGCGTGGAAGGCGGTGCCCCGACGGGCCTGCGGCGCCGGTGCCGCAGGCATCGGCCGGCGCAGCCGCCGGGCCAGCTCGGCCGGATCCCGTCGGAGGGCGACCAGAGCCGAGACCGACAGGTGCGAGGGCAGCGGGACGTCGACCGTCGAGCTGGCGTGCCGCGACCGCTCCCTCAGGAGCAGGTCGGCGTCGCGCACCCACTGCTCGACCAGGGGATCGGAGCCGTCGAGCACCTGCTCGGGCTGGAGCGGGTGCGGCGCGGCACCGGTGACCAGTTCGGCCGCCGCGGTGAGCGCCCGGCGCCGTCCGGACGAGAGCGGGTCGGCGGGCCAGATCCCCACCGGCCACTCCGCCAGCGCCGGGTTCGTCGCGTCGTCGGCCGGCGGCTCGGCCCAATGCACGACGATGCCGGCGCCGTCGTCGCACGCCTGCCGGGCGGTGAGGAGCAGAGACGACGGCCCGCACGGCTTCACGCCGTCCCGCCACCAGCTGCCCGAGCACAGCAGCAGGTGCCGGGCGCGGGTGACGGCGACGTAGCCCAGCCGGATCTCCTCGGAGGTGCCGAAGTCCTTCCACTCCTGGACGTACTCCTCCAGCGCCTGCTTGACCACGGCCTGGTCACCGGAGCCCGGAACGGGCAGCCGCAGCCGCGGCAGCTCCTCGCGGTCGGTGAGTCGCAGGTCGGCCGGCACCGCTCCCGGGTCGCGGATCCAGGAGTCGCTGGTGTCGGCCTTCGAGGGGAACTGGTCGGTGGTGAGCCCGGGGACGGCGACGACGTCCCACTCCAGGCCCTTGGCCGAGTGACCGGTGAGCAGCTGCACCGCGTCGGGGTTCACGGCGACCTCGCCGGGTTCGAGTCCGCGCTCGCGCTCCTCGGCGTCGCGGAGGTACCCGAGGAAAGCCGGCAGCGAGGGCAGCTCGGCGAGCTCGGTGAACTCGGCGGCGACACCGTGCAGGGCGTCGAGATGGGCCCGTGCTCCGGCCGGGCTGGCACCCGGTGCGCTGGCCAGCTCCGTCTCCAGCCCGAGCGTGCGGGCTACCTCGTCGACGAGGTCGGGCAGCGACTCGCTCAGCCGGGTACGCAGGTGCCCGAGCTCCTGTCCCAGCCGCCGCAGCCGCCGGTAGCCGGCCTGCGAGTACGCATCGGGACCGCCGAGGTCGTCCAGCGCCTCGACGATGCTGCCGCGCTCGGACGGCGCCTCGACGGCCGGCGGCGCCCCCTCCGCGGACTCGGCGGGGGCGGGGCGGCGTGAGTGCACGAGCGCCCGTGCGCGGGCCTCGAGGGCGGCGAGGTCGCGCGGACCGACGCGCCAGCGCGCGCCGGTGAGCAGCCGGCCGAGCGCGTCGCCGGCGGTCGGGTCGACCAGCACGGTGAGCGTCGCGATGACGTCGGAGACCTCGGGCACCTCGAGAAGGCCGCCGAGGCCCACCACTTCGACCGGCAGGCCGCGCTCCCGCAGGGCGGCCGCGATGCCGGGCAGCTGCTTCCGTGCACGCACCAGCACCGCAACCGTCGGGTGCTTCCCGTCCTGGCGGGCGACGAGCGGGTCCTCGTTCAGCCAGCACGCGGCCAGCCGGTCGGCCAGGGCCTCGGTCTCGTCGGCGACGGTGTCGTAGAGCCCGACGGTGACCGCCCCCCGCCCGGCGGTGGACGCGGGCGCGAGGTCGGGCAGCGGCTGGTCGGGGGGCGGCAGCATCCCGGACACGGCGTTGGCGACGGCGAGGACGGCGTCGTCGTTGCGCCAGCTGGTGGCCAGCGTCAGCCGCTCGGCCCGCCGTCCGGGCAACCCGGGGAAGGTGCGGGCGAACCGCTCGATGGTGCCCGCCGACGCTCCCCGCCAGCCGTAGATGGACTGCCGCGGGTCGCCGACGGCCAGCACCGGGTGGCCGGTCTCGCGGCCGAACAGGGCTTCCAGCATCCGGAGCTGGCCGACGCTGGTGTCCTGGTACTCGTCGAGGAGCACGACCTTCCAGCGGGTGCGCTCGCGGCGACCCACCTCCGGCGAGGCGACGGCGATCCGGGCGGCGTAGGCGACCTGGTCGGCGTAGTCGATGGCTCCGGCCGCGCGCTTGCGGGCCTCGAACGCCTCGACGAGCGGCAGCAGCGCCACCCGCGCCTTCTGCCGGGCCAGCATCTCGAGGACGGGCGCGTACGGCCCCTTCTTGCGCGGCGCGTCCGGGTAGCCGGCGATCTGCGACTCCAGCCGCGCCGTCCAGTTCCGCAGCGCCGCCGGGCTGATGTCGTGCTCGCCCAGGTCCGCGGCCAGGGCGAGGACGTCCTCGACGGTGGTGAGCAGGGTGAGCGGGACGTCGCTCATGTCGCCGGTGTAGGCCGTGACGACCTGCGCCGCCTGCCCCCAGCACATGGCTGGGCCGAGCACCCCGGCACCGGGCTCCACGCCGATCCGCAGGCCGTGCTCGGCGACCAGCGCGGCGGCGTAGCCGTGGTAGGTCGAGACCGTGGGCTGGGCGATCTCCAGCCGCTCCCGGAGGTCGGGGTCGGTCTCGGGATGCCGGGCGAGGGCGCCCAGCCGCAGCCGGATCCGCTCGTTGAGCTCGCTGGCCGCCTTGCGCGTGAAGGTCAGGCCGAGGATCTCCTCGGGCGCGACGACGCGGTTGGCCACGAGCCAGGAGACCCGGGCGGCCATGGTTTCCGTCTTGCCCGACCCTGCGCCGGCGACGACGACGAGCGGCCGGTCGGCCGGGGCCTCGACCACGCGGGCCTGTTCGGGTGACGGCGCGTAGGAGAGCGCGCAGCGGGCGGCCACCTCGGCCGGGGTGAGCCGCCGGCGAACCGTGGGCTGCTGGAGCGCCGTCTCGCTGAGCAGGTCGTCGAAGGAGAGCTGCCCCTCGGCGGCCGCCCCGGTCAGCGGGGTCATGCGGTCACCTGCCGGCCGGGCTCCTGCAACGGGCAGCTGCGCCGGGCGGGACACCGGGAGCAGTGCGATCCGGTGCGCACCTCGAAGGTGGCCGCGCCCATCCCCTCGCCGACCTGGGCCAGCAGCTCACCGGCCCAGGTCTGGTCGACGGGCACGTCGGCGGGCAGCGGCTCCTGGTGCTGCTCCTTGGCCTTCGCACCGGTGCCCACCTGCAGCAGCGCGGCCCCGCCCGGGACGGCGCCGCGGTCGCCGAAGGCCCCGGCCGCGATCGCCACCTGGTAGGCGGCCAGCTGGCCGTGCTCCTCGGTGTTCTTCGCCGCCGTCTTCCCGGTCTTGAGGTCCACGACGACCAGCCGGCCCTCCGCGTCGCGCTCGAGCCGGTCGACCTGCCCGCGGATGCGGGCGCGGCCCACGGTCACGTGGAAGTCCTCCTCGGCGCCGAGCAGCTCGCGGCCGTTGGCCGCGTGCCAGCGGAGGAACTTGTCGAGCATCTCCTGGGCCGACACCCGCTGCCGCTGGTCGGACCAGCCGGGGCCCAGGTCGAGCTGGTCGAGCTCGGCGGCGAGCACGGCGGGCGCCTCGGCCGGCTGCAGCCCCTCGGCCACCTGCTGAGCGACCGCGTGCACCGCGGAGCCGACGGTCCGGGTGGTGTCCGGCGACGCCTCGGCGCCGACCGCCCCGAGCACCCACCGCAGCGGGCACCGCTGGAAGGTCTCGATCGCCGACGGGCGCACCCGCACGGCGTCCGCCTCCGGCACCAGTGGTGCCTCGTCGGACAGCGCGGCGAGCCCCCACCAGCTCGCGGGCGCGGCTCCCGCGACGCCCTCGTCCGCCAGCCGGTGCAGCACCGACGCGGCGGCCGCCCGGCGGGAGGCCGGCGTCTGCGGGTCGGTCAGCGCGCGGCGCAGGTCGGCGACGAGCGCCGGGAGGGTCAGCGAGCGGGGCAGCTCGGTGAGCGGCCGGCCCTCCTCCGGGGGCGGGGCGACGAGGTCGAGGAAGCGGGAGGCGGTGGCTCCGGCGTCCGCGCCGTCCAGAGCTCCCTCGACCGCGGTCACGACGAGACGCTGCCTGGCGCGGGTGCAGGCGACGTAGAACAACCGCCGCTCCTCGGCGAGGGCGAGGGTGCGACGGTCGACCGCCGTGCCGTCGACGCCCGAGGCCCGTTCCACCAGCTCCTCGGTGCCGAGCAGGGTGGACCGCTCGCGGAGGTCGGGCCAGACGCCTTCCTGGACACCGGCGACGCACACGACGTCCCACTCCAGGCCCTTGGAGGCGTGCGCGGTCAGCAGCCGGACGGTCTCCCCCACCACCGCGCGGGCCGCGCCGCTGTCACCGGGGAGCTCCTGCGCCGAGAGGTGGGCGACGAAGGCGCGGACGTCGGCCGACGGCAGCCGGTCGACGAAGCCGGCGGCGGCGTCGAAGAGGGCGACGACTGCGTCGAGGTCGCGGTCGGCCACCGCTCCCGAGGGCCCGCCCGCCGCACTGGCCCGGGCCCACCGCGCGGCCAGCCCGCTGCGCTGCCACATCGCCCACAGCACGTCCTCGGCCGTGCCGTCGTCCGCCAGCGCGAGCCGTCCGGCGGCCAGGACGTCGGCCACCCTGCGAGCCGGGCGGTACACGTGCTCGGGCAGCGAGTCGAGCAGCGTGTCGTCGCCGAGCGCGAGGGCCAGCGGTGCCCCACGCTCGGCCGGGTCCACGCCCTGCGTGACCAGCGCGATCCGCACCGCACGCCGGAGCCGGCGCAGGTCCAGCACCGTCGCACCACCCAGGGGCGACGCCAGCAGCGCCTCGGCGGCCGGCTCGTCCAGCCCCACCGCCGACCCTTCGGCCTCCGGTCCCGAGCCGGAGGCCGGCAGGAGGGCGCTCAGCGCGGTCAGGAACGGGGCGACGGCCGGCTGTCCGGCAAGGGGCAGGTCGTCGGCCGAGACCGCGACCGGAACCCCCGCCGAGGCCAGGGCACGACGCAGCGGCCCGAGCGCGACGGCAGAGCGCACGACGACGGCCATCTGCGACCACGGCACGCCGTCGAGCAGGTGGGCGCGGCGCAGGACATCGGCCAGATAGGCGGCCTCGACCGCGGCGGAGCCGAACACGTGCACCTCACCCTTGCCGGGATCGGTGCCTTCGCCGGGGGCCAGGCGCCGGTGCTCCCAGGGACCGGGGAGGCCCTCGGCCACCCGGCGGCTGATCCGCAGCAGCTCCTCACCGGACCGCCGGCAGACCCCGAGCGACACGCGCCCCGCCGTCCGGCCGTCGGTGTGCCGGAACCGGTCGGTGAACTGGGTCATGCCGCGCGGCTCGGCGCCGCGGAAGGCGTAGATGGCCTGGTCGGGGTCGCCGACCGCGACGAGGTTGCTTCCACCGCCGGCCAGCAGCTCGAGCAGCTCGACCTGCGCGGGGTCGGTGTCCTGGTACTCGTCGACGAACAGCCAGCGGGCCCGTTCGCGCTCCTGCCGCAGCAGCTCCGGATCGCCGTCGAGCTCCGCGATGGCGGCTCGCACGAGCTCGGCCGGGTCGTAGCCGGAGGCGTCACCACGACCGACGGTGGCGAACGTCGTCACGTTCTCGTACTGCTCCTGGAAGGCGGCGGCGAGGACCCAGTGGTCGCGGCCGGTCTCCCGTCCCCAGGCGGCCAGCCGGTCGGAGCCCACGCCGCGCTCGGTGGCGCGCATCAGCAGGTCACGCAGCTCGGCGCGGAACCCGGCCGTGCCGAGCGCCGGGGTCAGGGCATCCGGCCAGCGGACCGCGCCCTCCTCCTCGGCGTCGCCGCGGAGCAACTCGGCCACGACGGCGTCCTGCTCGGCCGAGGCGAGCAGGCGAGGCGGCGGGTCACCGCGCAGCAGAGCGGCCCGGCGGAGGACGCCGTAGGCGTAGGAGTGGAAGGTGCGGGCGAGCGGTTCGCGGATGGTGCGGGCCACCCGGCCGGTGATGCGGGTGCGCAGCTCGGCGGCGGCCTTGCGGCTGAAGGTGAGGACCAGGATCTGCTCGGGGTCGGTCCCGGCATCGATGCGGGCGGCGACGGCCTCGACGATCGTCGTCGTCTTCCCCGTACCGGGGCCCGCCAGCACGAGCAGCGGACCGGACCCGTGGTCGACGACCGCCTGCTGCGTGGGGTCGAGCCGCGGAGCGGAGAGGCGCGGCGCCTCACCGGCCACGAGCCGGTAGACCGGTGCCGCTCCCCCCTGTGCCACCCCTCGATGGAATCACGGACGGCCGACAGTTCCGCCGACGTCTGGGGTGGGTGGGACAAACGCCTCAGGTCAGGGCGAGTGCGGCCTCCCTGATGCCTGCCTCCACGATCAGGTCCGCTGCCGTCGTCAGCCAGCCGGCCACCTGCAGCAGCGGCCACTCGCCCTCGCAGTCGAGGGACGCCGTCGCCGCGACGAGCCCGGCCTGCGCCACGGCACTGCACGCGATGCTGTTCATGCCCAAGAGTTCGGCAGGAACCACGGTGAGCTGTAGCGGCCGGCGGCGACCGACTCAGTCCGGCCAGCGGACGGCGGACAGCACCACGCGCCCGTCGCGCATCGGCACGCCCTCGGCGGCGAGCAGCTCCAGCTGCCGCACCCGCACCGGCTCGGCCGCCGACCCGTCGGCCCGCACGACGCGGTACCAGGGCACCGCGCCGCCGCCCGAGGACAGTGCCCGCGCCACCCGCCGAGGGCCGATGCCGATCAGGGCGCCGACCGCCCCGTACGTGCTGACCCGGCCGGGTGGGATGCGCTCGACGACGTCGAACACCGCCTCGTCGACGTCGGCCGGGTCCGGGGTCACCCGCCGATCATGGCAAGCGATGACCCTGAGACGGCCAGGACGGGGCCGACGATGTCCGCCCGAGGGACAGCGTGGCGGCGCCAGTGGCGCGGACTCAGCCGCGGCGACCGAAGCGCGCCAGCAGCCGGGTCTGCGGCGACGCGGACGGCGGGACCCCCAGCGGGGGCTCGAACAGCCCCGGCACGCCGTCCTCGGGCAGCCGCTCGGCGTAGACCAGCGCGGCGGTCACCAGTTCGCCGTCCAGGCTGGTGTCGCCGTGGGTGGCCGACGCCAGATCCCAGGCGTGCACGGTCAGGTCGGCGGTCATCTCGAAGATGTACTCGGCCGCCGGCATCGGGCCGCGGGAGAGGTGCACGGTGCGCTTGAGGGCGTCGTCCTCCGCGAAGGCCGACAGTGCGCCGTCCGCAGCGGTCTCCCAGCCGGTGAACGGATCGTCGCCGAGCAGGTCGTCGGTCCCGTCCGGGAATCGGCCCTCGATCAGGTCGACCGGCTCGCCGGCCAGCAGCGGCGGCACCCACAGTGCCTCGTTCACCAGGTGCGCGACGAGATCGGCGACGGTCCAGCCGGGGAGCGCCTCGTCGTCCCACTGACCTGGCTCCACGGCGTCGACCCGGTCGGTGAACTCGTTCTGCGCGCGCTGGAAGAGCTCAAGCAACTCCACCGGGGAGAAGTCCGACATGCCGTCAGTCAATAGAAGGACCTCGCCCCTCTCAACCCGAGCAAGCTCGGGCCGAGCCTCCGGGCGAGGCCAGCGTGCGGGCGGGGAGGACGCCCTGCTCTCAGTAGGTGGGCAGCGCCTTGTCGATGCGCGTCGCCCACGCCGTCACGCCGCCCTGCACATGCACGGCGTCCCGGAAGCCGGCGTTCTTGACCGCGGCCAGGGCCTCGGCCGAGCGCACGCCGGTCTTGCAGTGCAGCACGATCGGCTTGTCCTGCGGCAGCTGCGCCAGGGCGCGGCCGGAGAGGATCTCGTCCTTGGGGATCAGCTTCGCGCCGGGGATGGAGACGATCTCGTACTCGTTGGGCTCGCGGACGTCGATGAGCTCGAAGTCCTTGCCGGCGTCCATCATGTCCTTGAGCTCGTCGACGGTGATCGTCGAGCCGGCCGCCGCCTCCTGGGCCTCGACCGAGACGACGCCGCAGAAGGCCTCGTAGTCGATGAGCCCGGTGATCGGCTCGCCCTCGGGGTCCTTGCGCACCTTGATCGTGCGGAAGGTCATCTCCAGGGCGTCGTAGACCATCAGCCTGCCGAGCAGCGTCTCGCCGATACCGGTGATCAGCTTGACCGCCTCGGTGGCCTGGATGGCGCCGACGGTGGCGCACAGGACGCCGAGCACGCCGCCCTCGGCGCACGACGGCACCATGCCGGGCGGCGGGGGCACCGGGTACAGGTCGCGGTAGTTCGGGCCGTGCTCGTTCCAGAAGACCGAGACCTGGCCGTCGAACCGGTAGATCGAGCCCCAGACGTAGGGCTTGCCCAGCAGCACGCACGCGTCGTTGACCAGGTAGCGCGTGGCGAAGTTGTCGGTGCCGTCGACGATCAGGTCGTACTCGCCGAAGATGTCGAGCACGTTGTCGCTGTCCAGCCGCGTCTCGTGCAGCCGGACGTCGATCAGCGGGTTGATCTCCTTGATGGAGTCGCGCGCGCTCTCGGCCTTGGACCGGCCGACGTCGGACTGCCCGTGGATGATCTGGCGCTGCAGGTTGGACTCGTCGACGGTGTCGAACTCGACGATGCCCAGCGTGCCGACACCGGCGGCGGCCAGGTACATCAGCACGGGCGACCCGAGGCCACCGGCGCCGACGGCGAGCACCTTGGCGTTCTTCAGTCGCTTCTGCCCGTCCATCCCGACGTCGGGGATGATCAGGTGGCGGCTGTAGCGCCGGACCTCCTCGATGGAGAGGTCGGCGGCGGGCTCCACCAGGGGTGGCAGGGACACGGATTGCTCCTCTGATCAGCGGACAGCGGCCCCGTGGGACCAGCGTTCACGCGGACAACAGCGGAACAGGCCCGGCTCTTCCCGCCGCGCCTGGGAGGGTCGCCGCGGATCGGCTCAGGCGTCCGGGGTGACCCGCAGCGGCGGCAGCCCGACGACCTCGAAGGTGGCCGAGGCCAGGCCGATGCCGGCCTCGTCGAGCTCGGTCAGCAGCTCGCGGGCCATCTGGTCCTTGACGTCGCGCACCCCGTACACGCCGGTCAGGAAGCGGGCCGTGAGCTCCAGCCAGTTGTCGGTGAGCCGCCAGTACACCTTCGGCTCGAGATCGGCGCCGCGGACGAAGTACTTCTGGCGCATCTGGGCCAGCGCCTCGGCCGGCATGTCCTCGGCCGCGACGGTGTGCCGCCGCGCCGCCGCCAGCAGGATGGCCTCGGCCCGCGCCCGGTCGTCCTGGTAGCGGATCGGCAGGGTGACCTCCTCCCACAGGTAGGGGAAGTCACGGGTGTAGTTGTAGACCGCCTCGTCGAAGACCTTGTCGTTGGTCACGGTCACCACTCGCCCCGTGTACTGCCGGCTGCGGACCCACTGTGCGGGATCGGCGTTCTGGACGGCGGGCGGCTGCCCCATCTCCATGATCGTGGTGCGGATGAACCCGAGGGCGATGACGTCGCCGCGGACGCCGCCCATCGTGATCCGGTCCCCGACGTTGAAGGTGTCCCCGCGGAGGATCACCACGTAGCCGGCGAGGGCTGTGATGACCTTCTGCAGCGCGAACGCCAGACCCGCCGTCACCAGGCCGATCCCCGTGGCGAGGCGACTCGGGTCGTCGAACCAGATGGACAGGAAGCCCAGCAGCAGCAGGAGCGCGGCGACCAGGTTGATCGCCTGCCGGGTCCAGAACCTCGCCCGTTCGTAGTGCAGGCCGCGCAGGAGGGTCCGGGCGAGGAACCGGGCGGCCCATCGCAGGAGGAGCAGGGCCAGCACCAGCCCGAGGGTGAGCAGCAGTTTGATGCCGTTCTCCTCGCTGAGGAACAGCAGCCGGATTTCCTGTCCGAACACCTCGACGGTCATGCCGTCAGTGTGCTGGGGCGGTCCGTGAGGGGGGCCGAAGGCTCCCCGAGCGGACCGCCGGAGCCGCGCTGCGCCACCGGGGCGGCACCTGAGTCGCGGATCACGAGGCAAGCCGCCCTGCGAGGCGCGTGCGCGGAGCGGGGGCCGGAGGCTCCCCGACGGGTGCGCGGAAACGGCTCAGCGCGACAGGGGAACGGAGACTGGCCGCGGTGTCGTCCCGGAGGGACGACTATGGGTAGGGCCAGGCGTTCTTGACGCAGCCGCCGAGGCTCAGGGTCTGCTGCACCATGACCGGGGCCGGCAGACCCGCCCCCGGGCAGTCGACGTGCCCGTTGCCCAGGACGTGCCCGACCTCGTGGTTGACGACGTACTGGCGATACGTGGCGATGTCGCCGTCGTAGTGCGGGACAGCGGTCGCCCACCGGGCCAGGTTGATGACGGCGCGATCGCCGTAGCGGCAGGAGGTGTATCCACCGGTGCCCACACCCGGGCAGTAGGTCTCCATGCTGCCCGGGGTGACCAGGCTCACCCGGAAGTCGAACTGCCCGGCCGCGGCCTCCGCGGCGCCGACCCGCTGGAAGGACATCCGGCCCTCGCTCCCCCAGGATCGCGGGTCGGCGAGGGTGGCCTCGACGGCCTGCGCGAAGGGGGCGCCGGCGACGCCGCTGCCGTCCTCCACCTCCACGATGAAGCGGCGCAGCGGGCCGGCGCCGGAGACGGCGGAGGTGCCGTCGACGACCGTCAGGCTCCCGGCGCCCTGCTCCACGTAGCTCTCCACGCCGGCGGTGGGCGGCGCCTCGGGCGGCGCCACGTCACCCTCCGCCGGAGCGGTCGGGGTGGTCTCCGTGGCCGGCTGCGGAACCGGCGCGGGCTGGGTGACCGGAGCCGACGCGGTCGCCGGCGCGGCTGCGGCGGTGTCGGCCGGAACGCCGGGCGTGGTGCGGGCCAGGTCGACCAGGACCGCGATGGTGGCGAGGGCGAGCAGCGGGATCGCGTACGCGCGCCAGCCGTAGCGCCGGGCGAAGCCGCGGAGCCTCCCCGGCCGCTGCCGTGCGCTCGGCCGCGGGCCGGCCGGGTCGGGAAGGCCCGGGCGGGCGACCAGCGGGCCAGGACGTTCGGCGGTGCGGACCTCCGGACGCGCCGTCACCGGGCGCGCGGACGGCGGGACCGGTGGGCCGGGGCGAACACGGCGCACGTCATCGGGGCGACCGCCCGGAGGACGGCCGTCCGCGGGGCGTCCTCCCACAGGCCGCACTCGTGCTCCTCGTCCGTCTTCCGGCGTCAGCTTCTCAGCGTCTCACGCTGTGTCGCGAGTCCAGGCGCAGCGCGCGGCTCACGGCACGCCGCGGCCTCCTCCACCATGCCGAGGACCGCCCGGGCGGTGGCCTCCGGCGCCTCCAGCATGGCCAGGTGCCCGACCCGCTCCAGGACCTCCAGCCGGGCATCGGGGACGACGGAGGCCAGCCGCGGCGCCATCGCGGGGTCGACCAGCCTGTCGCGGGCTCCCCACAGCACCAGCGTCGGCGGCCGGAGGGTGCGCGCCGCGCGCCAGGCGTTCGCCGCCCCGACCCGCAGGTAGGACGTGATCAGGCCGCGCATGCTCCGGGTCAGCGCATGCCCGGCCCATGGCTGCTGGGCGCGCTCGCGCATTTCCTGGACCGCCTGCTCGACCCGCTCCGGCGGCACCCTGCCGGGCTCGCCGAAGCACATCCGGATCATGCCCCGCACGTTCTCCTCCGGCGTGATGCCGCCCATCCGCCGAGCGGCCAAGGTGGGGATGCCGGGTACGAGGAGCAGGAGCAGGGCGCGGCTGAACGCCGGTGGGACGCGGTAGACGGGCATGGCCGGTGACACCAGCGTCAGGGTCGCCACCAGGTCGGGACGACGCGCGGCGACGAAGAGGCTGACCAGTCCGCCGAGCGAGTTGCCGAGCAGGTGCACCGGACGCCCCGCCGCCTTCCCCGGCTGCGCGACGACGTGCTCGAGGACGTCGACGACCGCGCGCACGTGACCGCGGATCGAGTACCGCCCCCGCGAGGGTGGCTGCGACCGGCCGAAGCCGGGCAGGTCGAGCGCCCAGCCGTCGAACCGGACGGCGAGCAGCGCGGCGAGGTCGGTCCAGTTCGTCGACGCCCCGCCCAGGCCGTGGACGTAGAGCGCCCGCTCGCGGGGCGCGTCCTCCGCCGCACCGTCGACCGGGCCGGTCCACGGGGTGGTGCGCACGAAGACCTCGCCGCCGCGGACAACCAGCGCCTCCCCCGGCCAGAGCGGGAGGAGCGAGGTGCGCGCGGGCAGCGGGGTGGCCGACGGGCGCGCCGCCGGGACGTCGGCCGCCGCGACGTCGGGCGGAGGGGCCTCGGACATCCGGTCGACGGTAATCCCCGCCGGCCGGGCATGCGGTACGAGAACCCGCCGGTAACATCCCCGGTGCCATGCAGCCGCCCCGTCCCGCCGCCGTCAACAACCGGCGCACGTCCCGACTCCCCCGGGGTGCGCGTCGGCTCCAACTGCTGCGTGCCGCGCAGGACGTCTTCGTGGCCCAGGGTTTCCACGCCGCGGCGATGGACGACATCGCCGACCGGGCCGGTGTCAGCAAGCCGGTGCTGTACCAGCACTTCCCCGGCAAGCGGGAGCTGTACCTGGCCCTGCTCGAGGAGCACGTCTCCGAGCTGGCCGACCGCGTCGCGCAGGCGATGGGCGGCACGGACGACAACCGGGCCCGCGTGGACGGCGCCGTCGGGGCGTACTTCGACTTCATCGACGCCGAGGGCGAGGCGTTCCGCCTGGTCTTCGAGTCCGATCTGCGCAACGACCCCGACGTCCGGGCGATCGTCGACCGGGGCACCGGCGCCTGCGTCGAGGCGATCGCCGAGGTGATCGCCGCCGACACCGGCCTCGACCCCGAGCGCGCGCTGCTGCTCGCCTCCGGGCTGACCGGGCTGTCGGAGACCAGCGCGCGCTGGTGGCTGCCCCGCAAGGGGACCGTCTCCCGCGACGAAGCGGTCGCCCTGGTGACTGCTCTGGCCTGGCGGGGCATCTCCGGCTTCCCGCGGGTCGAGTAGCAGGACCCGCCTGCGCGGGGTCACGTTCGCTGACGGCGCAGCCGCACGGCGGGCCGGTCGCACCACCGCTGGGCTAGCGTGGGGGTAGTCGCGCGAACGAGGAGGCATCGCCCACGTGGAAGTCAAGATCGGCGTCCAGCACTCCCCCCGGGAGCTGGTCATCGACAGCCCCAAGACCCCTGACGAGATCGCTGCGGATGTCGCCGCAGCCATGTCCGGCTCGAGCAAGGACGGTCTGCTGACCTTGGTCGACGAGCGGGGTCGTCGTGTCGTCGTCCCCGTCGACCGGATCGCCTACGTCGAGATCGCGCAGGCCGACCAGCGCCGGGTCGGCTTCATCGCCGGCGCCTGAACGCACACCCCGACCGGGGCGTCGTCCGCATCCTGCGGGCGGCGCCCCGTTCTCGTCAGTGGGCCTTCAACTCGACGACGGTCCGCCAGGTCTCCTGCGGGCCTGCGGTCTCGGCCACCAGTTCGGCGTAGACAGCGGCCACCCGGTCGGGGTGGATCTGCTCGTCCTCCCCGACCAGCCCGCGGACCGTCACCGTGGCCACGTGGATGCCCTCGGGCGCCAGCGCCTTGGCCTGCACGTCCACCAGAGCACGCAGCGCCGCCTTCTGGACGCCCAGGCTCGCCATCGAGGGGATGGGCCGGTCCGCCGACCCGCCGCCGGTGACCAGGACGGTGCCCGTTCCGCGCTCCCGCATCCCGGGCAGGACGGCGCGGACCGCCGTCTGCAGGCCCACCGCCCCCGCCGCCAGATCACCCAGCAGGTCCTCCGGCGCCAGATCGGGCACGGCGGCCGCCCGGCCCACGGACACGTTGTAGAGCAGGACACCGACCGGCCCGAGGGCCGCCGTGAGCGACTCGACGGCCGCGGTCAGCGATCGTGGGTCCCCGGCGTCCGCCGTCGCCCACTCCGTCCGGACGCCGTCCTCGCGCAGCGCGCTGCCGATCTCGGCCAGCGGACCCTCCCTGCGGGCGACCAGCCCGACGGCGTAGCCGTCGGCGCCGAGCCGGCGGCCGGTGGCCTGGGAGATGCCCGTTCCGGCCCCGACGACGACTAGGTGCGGCGCCCGACGGCCCCGGTGCAGGGGCCCGCGCCGAGCGTGCGAGGCGTGGGGGGCATCGGGGTCCTTCACGGGTTGAGCCCCAGTGCCTTCATCCGCTGGGTGTGGGCGCTGGTGATGCGCTCGATCAGCCGCGCGACGCCGGAGATGTCACCCGTGCCGGCGATGATCAGCTCGGCCAGCCCGTCGTGCTCGGCGATGACCGCCTGCGACTGGCTCATCGCCTCACCCACGAGCCGCCGTCCCCAGAGGGACAGCCGGCCGGAAACCTTGCGGTCGGCCTTGATGGCCGCGCGCACCTCGCGGACGGCGAAGTCGGCGTGGCCGGTGTCGGCGAGGACCTCCAGCACCAGCTCGCGGTCCGGGTCGGGCAGGAAGGCGGCGATCTCGCGGTAGAAGTCGCTGGCCAGCCCGTCGCCGACGTAGGCCTTGACCAGCCCCTCCAACCAGGTGCTGGGCCGGGTGCTCTCGTGGAACGCGTCGAGGGCAGGGACGAACGACGCCATGGCCTGCGACGGGTCGGCACCCAACTGCTCCAGCCGTTCCACCAGCCGGCAGTGGTGCCCGATCTCGGCCGCCGCCATCCTCGCCAGCGCGGCCCGCCCGGTGAGCGTGGGCGCGAGCCGGGCGTCCTCGGCCAGCCGGTCGAAGGCGGTGAGCTCGGCGTAGGCGAGCGCGCCCAGCAGGTCCACGACGGCACTGCTGTCGACCGAGGTCGTCACACACATCTCCTGGAATCCACGAGGGGCCGCCGGTCGGAACAGGTGGCGCAGGTCACCTGGGACAGCGCGGCGCGCAGAGGCTAACCGGTGGCCGCGCTACCATGGGAATCGGTGCACCTCCGGGTGCGCTGTGTATCTGTGCGCTGACGACCGCTGGACGACGCCCTCTCGGGCTGTCTCCCGGGCCTGATCTCCGGAACGCCCGGTTCTGCTGGCTGCGTTGGCGCTGGAACTGATCCCGCGACAACCCACCGGGACAGGACCGCCGCGACGAGCGCGACGGAACCTCTCCCCCGGCAGACCAGAGGCGAGAGCACTGACCTCCATCGAGAACACCCCCACGCCCGAAACCCCCGTGGCCACCGAAGCGGTCGCCCTCGAGCACGCCGAGACCGGCGCGCCCGCCCCCGAGGAGCTCGAGTCGCAGGTCGAAGAGCTCGGCGGCGCCCCCGTCGCCGGCGACAGCCCGCTGTTCAGCGACTTCGACGTGCACCCCGACATCGTCGCCGCGCTGACCGAGGTCGGGATCACCCGCACCTTCGCCATCCAGGAGCTGACTCTCCCCCTGGCGCTGGCCGGCAACGACCTGATCGGCCAGGCGCGCACCGGCACCGGCAAGACCCTCGGCTTCGGCGTCCCGATGCTGCAGCGCATCAGCCCGCCGGCCGAGGGCGGTGACGGCGTCCCGCAGGCGCTGGTCGTCGTCCCCACCCGTGAGCTGTGCGTGCAGGTCGCCCGCGACCTCGGCGCCGCCGGCGCCAAGCGCGGCATCCGGGTGCAGGCCATCTACGGCGGGCGCGCGTTCGAGCCGCAGGTCGAGTCGCTGCAGAAGGGTGTCGAGATCGTCGTCGGCACGCCCGGCCGGCTGCTCGACCTGGCCCAGCGGGGCGACCTGATCCTGGGCAAGGTGAAGGTGCTCGTCCTCGACGAGGCCGACGAGATGCTCGACCTGGGCTTCCTGCCCGACATCGAGCGGATCCTCGCGATGGTTCCGGACAAGCGGCAGACGATGCTGTTCTCCGCGACGATGCCCGGCCCGATCGTGACCCTGTCCCGCTCGTTCATGACCCAGCCCACGCACATCCGGGCGCACGGCAACGACGAGGGCTCGACGGTCCCGCAGACCACCCAGTTCATCTACCGGGCGCACAACCTCGACAAGCCCGAGCTGCTCTCCCGCGTGCTGCAGTCGCGGGACCGCGGCCTGGTCATGGTCTTCTGCCGCACCAAGCGCACCGCGCAGAAGGTCGCCGACGAGCTGGTCGACCGCGGGTTCGCCGCCGCCGCCGTGCACGGCGACCTCGGCCAGGGCGCCCGCGAGCAGGCGCTGCGCGCCTTCCGCAGCGGCAAGGTCGACGTGCTGGTGGCCACCGACGTCGCCGCCCGCGGCATCGACGTGACCGGCGTCAGCCACGTCGTGAACTACCAGTGCCCCGAGGACGAGAAGACCTACGTGCACCGGATCGGCCGCACCGGCCGGGCCGGCAGCACCGGTGTCGCGGTCACGCTGGTCGACTGGGACGACATCCCCCGCTGGCAGCTGATCAACAAGGCGCTCGACCTCGACTTCGCCGACCCGCCGGAGACCTACTCCACCTCCCCCTGGGTCTACACCGACCTGGACGTGCCCGAGGGCGCGAAGGGCCGGCTGCCCCGCTCGCAGCGCACCCGCGAGGGACTGGACGCCGAGACCCTCGAGGACCTCGGCGAGACCGGCAAGCGCAACCGGCCGACCTCCGGCGGCCGCGGGGATTCAGGTGGGCGGGCCGGCCAGCGCGGTCCCTCCGGCGGCCGTCAGGGCGAGCGTCCGGGCCGGTCGGCCGACGGCGAGCAGGGCGAGGGCAAGAGCCGCCCCCGTCGCCGCACCCGCCGCACCGGCGCGCCCGCGGCCGAGGGCGAGTCGAGCCCTGCCGCGTCACCGGAGTCCACGCCCACCGAGGGCGCCGCGAGCAAGCCGCGCCGCCGTCGTCGCCGCGGCGGCGCCAACCGCGGCGGCGGCGGCTCCGAGTCCGCCGCCTGAACGTGATGCCTCCGTTCCGCCGGCCGCCGTTGCGGGTGTGGGTGTGGACGGCGGGCACCGTGGCACTGGTCCTGATCGCCGCCCTGCTGTGGCGGGGCTCGGACGCGGCCGCCACGGAGAGCACCACCGCGCCGCCGGCCGACGTCCCCTCCGGGACGCCGGCCGGTGCCGTCTCCGAGGCGTGGTCGGCCGACGGCAACCCATTGCCTGAGAGGATCGTGTCCGAGGGCCGGGTCGTCGTCGGATCCGAGCACGGGATCCGTGCGCTGGACCCGCTCACCGGCGAGGAGGCGTGGCACTACACGCGGTCCAACGCCCGGATGTGCGGCCTGACCGTCACCGACGGCGTGGCCGTGGCCGTGTTCGCCACCGCGGACCGCTGCGACGAGGCCGTCGCCCTGGACGCGGGCACCGGCGTGCGGGAATGGACCCGGAGCCTCGACCTCGCCGGGGACGCCGTCCTGGACTCGACCAGCGCCATCGTGCTGGCGGTCAACCCCACCGGGGTCCTCACGCTCGACCCGACCGGCAGCGGCATCCGCTGGCGCCAGGCCGCCCCGGAGGATTGCCGGTTCGTCGACGCGGACACCGGGAGCACCGGCGTCGTCGTGCTGCAGCGCTGCGAAAGCAGTTCCGACGTGCAGGTGCGCCTCCTCGACGGCTTCGCCGGCTCGGAGCACTGGAACCGCGCCCTGCCTGCGGCCGAGGACGACGCCGTCCGGCTCCTGGGCGCCGACGGGGCGGTGACGGTGCTCGTCGGTGACGAGGTCCGGATGCTGAGCGGCCCGGACGGCGCGGAGCTGGCGCGGCTGCCGGTGCCAGCGGGCACGACGGACGTCGAGCAGGTGACCGTCGGCCCGGTCTCGCTGGTGCGGGTCGACGACACGGTGACCGTGCGGGACACCTCGTCGGGCGCGGTCCTGTGGGAGGCCCCCGCGGTCGGACTGCCCGTGCCGGCGGACGCCAAGGACGCCGCCCGGCCGGGCTCGCTCGTGCTGCCGGACCGGGACGGGTTCTCGTTCCGGGACGTGGCCACGGGCGCCGAGCTGTCCCGCTCCGCGATCGCCGATCTGCCCCCCGGAGGAACGGCATCGGCGATCGGCCCGGCCGTCGTCCTCCGGTCGGACGACGGCGTCGTCGGCTACCGCTGACCCGCTGCTGCACGCCCGGCCGCAGCGGGGTTCACTGGGGGCCATGGTCCTGCCCGGCGGCGCAGAGTTCACCGTGCCCCTCGCCATCGCCCCCGACGATCTGCGGCAGCTCGCCGTCCACGAGGCTGCGCACCGGACCTTCCCGGGTCGCGCAGGCCCGTTGACCGCGCTGGACACCGGTGGCGAGGCTGTCCGCGGCACCGCGTTGCTGGTCCCGGGCTACACCGGCAGCAAGGAGGACTTCGCGCCGCTGCTGGCCCCCCTGGCCGGGGCCGGCTACCGGGTGGTCGCGCTCGACCAGCGCGGGCAGTACGAGTCGCCCGGCCCCGACGACCCGGCCGCCTACTCCGTCGAGGAACTCGGGCGCGACGTCCTCGCCGTCGCCCGGGTCCTGCGCGAGGAGTCCGGCGAGCCGCTGCACCTGCTCGGGCACAGCTTCGGCGGCCTGGTGACGCGGGCCGCGGTGCTGGCCGAGCCGACGCTCTTCACCTCCTTCACCCTGCTCGGCTCGGGGCCCTCGAAGCTGGGCGGCCGGCGGGCGGAGCTGCTGGACCATCTCGGCCCGCTGCTGGACGCCGGCGGCGTGCGGCTGGTGCACGAGACGCTCGAGCAGGTCGCCATGACCGATCCGCGGGCGCAGGCGGTGCCGGCGCCGACGCGGGACTTCTACTCCCGCCGGTTCCTGCGCAACTCCGAGGCGGGGCTGCGCGGGATGGCCGATGCGATGCTCGAGGAGCCGGACCGGGTGCCCGAGCTGGCCGCGGTCGGAGTGCCGCTGCTCGTGGCCCACGGCGAGGCCGACGACGCCTGGCTGCCGCACGTGCAGGCCGACATGGCGCAGCGGCTGGGCGCGCGCCACGAGGTCATCCTCAACTCCATCCACTCCCCCGCCGTCGAGAACCCGGTGCGGACGCTGGAGGTGCTGCTCGACTTCTGGGCCGGCGCCGCGGTGCGGTCATGAGCCGGCTGGCCCCGCTGCCCTCGCCGGACGACTGGACGGCCGAGGAGGACCGGCTGGGCTTCTTCGGCCCGGACAGCATCACCTGGCGGATCCACGGCGATCCCTCGTACCACGTGGGCGGCCTGCGGGCCCTCATGCTGCAGGCGCTGCACCCGGTGGCGATGGACGGCGTGGCGCGCAATTCCACCGGCTTCAAGGACGACTGGTGGATGCGGATGACCCGCACCGGCGAGTACATGGAGACGGTCACCTTCGGCTCGCGCACCGAGGCCCGGCGGATGGCGGCCCGCGTCCGGGGCTACCACCGTCAGCTGTCCGGTGTGGAGGAGAGGACCGGCCGGGCGTACCGGGTCGACGACCCCGACCTGCTGCTCTGGGTGCACGCCACGGCGGTCGACTCCCTCCTGTCGACGGCGCGCCGGGCGGGTGTGCCCCTGACCGACGACGACGCCGACCGGTACGTGACCGAGCAGGTGGCGTTCGCGCACCTGGTCGGCGTGCCGCTGGAGACGGTGCCGCGGTCGGTGGCCGAGCTGGACGCCTACCTGGAGGACACCCGCCCCTCACTGGCGGTCACGCCGGCCGCGCTGGAGGGGGTGCGCGACCTCTTCCTGCCACCGATGAAGGGCTGGGTGCAGCTGCTCACCCCGGCCCGTCCGGCGTGGGTGACGCTGGCCTCACTGGGCTTCGCGACCCTGCCGCCGTGGGCGCGGCGGATGTACTCGCTGCCCGGCCTCGGGCTCACGGACACGGCGGCGACGGCGGCGCTTCGGGCACTGCGGACCGCCCTGGTGGCGGTGCCGGAGCGGACGCGCTGGTCACCGATCGCGCGGGCCGGCTGGGAACGGGTGACGGAGGTGCCGGCCGCCTGAAAGAGGACCCTGCTGCCCCCGCACCTCGCACGCTCGGCGCGGACTCCTGCAGCGCGGCCGTTCCCTCAGGTGCCCTTCTCGTCCTCGGCGAGGAAGCTCCACGTCTCGCGCGGCGGGACGGCCGCCTGCCCGGTCGGGCAGCTGGGCCGGAAGTCGCACCAGCTGCATTGCTGGCCCGGGACCGTCGGGAAGGCGGCGTCCGGATCCTCGCCGGCCGCCATCTGCTCGGTCGCCGCGGTGATGTCGACGGCGATGTCCTCCGCGCGCCGGACGTGGTTGGCCAACGACCGCTCGGTGTGCTCGAAGGCGGCCACCGTGCCGCTGGGCAGGTGGTGCAGCTCCACCCGGTTGCACGGCCGCCGCAGCGTGCGACGCACCCCGAGCACGTAGGCCGCCAGTGCCGGTGACCCCCGGGCCTCGTCGTCGGTGGAGGGCACCCGCCCCGTCTTGTAGTCGACGATGACCAGTTCGTCGCCGCGCTGGTCGATGCGGTCGACCCGGCCGGACAGCGCCAGCCGCCCGGTGGTGGCACCGACCGTGCGCTCGTTGCCCACGGGCTCGTCGGTCGGGTCCAGCGTCGGCACGTAGTCGGTCATCCAGCCCGCGGCCCGCGCGCGCCACCGGTCGGCCTGCTCGGCGTCCCGGAACCCGTTCTGCGACCACGCCGCGTACAACAGCTGCCGCGCCGCCCCTGTCGTCCGCTTCTGCACCGGGAGGTCCCACCACGAGCGGAGCGCGGCGTGCACGGCCGCACCGACCGTGTTGTGCGCCCACGCCGGCCCCTTGGGCGGGGTCGGCCGGTCGACGTAGGCGTACCGGTAGCGGCGGGGGCAGTCGGCGAAGGACGCGAGCTTGCTGGGGGTCGCGGAGAACAGCCGGCGCGGCATGCCCGGCATCTCCATCTGCGCGCTCGTCCCCATGGCGCTCACGGTAACGAGCGGGTCCGACGGTCCCGGCTCAGTCGCGGAACGGCGTGCTGCCGGTGCCGGCCGTCAGGATCGCCTCGAACTGGTCGGGGTCGGTCGTGCAGGCCGCGATCGGGGTGACCTTGTTGGTGCCGTGGTAGTCGCTGGAGCCGGTGATGATCAGCCCGAGGTCGCCGGCGAGGCCGCGCAGGTGGGCCCGCTCGTCGGGCGAGTGGTCGGGATGGTCCACCTCGAGCCCCAGCAGCCCGGCATCGACCATCGTGGCGATCGCGTCGTCCCCGACGATCCGCCCCCGCTTGGTGGCCAGGCCGTGGGCGAAGACCGGGACCCCGCCGGCCGCGCGCACCAGGGCGATGCCCTCGCGGACCTCGGTGTCGGCCTTCGTGACGTAGTAGGGGCTGCGGTGGTGCAGCAGGGTCGCGAATGCGTGGTCGACCGAGTCCGCCGCGCCCGCCTCCACCAGGGCGCGGGCGATGTGCGGGCGCCCGACCACGCCGCCGTCGGACCGCTCGACGATCCGCTCCCACGACACCGGGTACCCGGCCGTGGCGAGCGCGGCCACGATGCGCTCCCCGCGCTCGAGCCGCTCGTCGCGCAGCCGGGCCCGCTCGGCGGCGAAGCCGGGATGGTTCGGGTCGAACAGGTAGGCAAGCAGGTGGACGCTGATCGGCGGCTGGTCGCCGGGGAACCACCGGCAGGACATCTCCATGCCGGGCACGACGGTGAGGCCGGCGGGGCGCGTGGCCTCGGCCACCGACCAGCCGGCCGTCGTGTCGTGGTCGGTCAGGGCGACCGCGTCGAGGCCGGCAGCGCAGGCGCCGGCGAGCAGGTCGGCGGGGCTCTCGGTGCCGTCGGAAACCGAGGAGTGGGTGTGCAGGTCGATCCGCATCACGGCCCAGCCTGCCCCAGGATCACGGGAGGCGCGGGATGGGCTCGGTGTCCCGCCGTCCGCCGTCGCCTGCGGGTGGCCGCGGAGGCGGCGGCTCCGGGTTGCCCTCGTCGTCACCGCTGGAGGCGGCTCCGCCCCCGCCGCCCCAGTCGCTGCTGAAGAGGAGTGCGCTGACCCGGCGATAGAGGACGTCGGCGCCCGGCAGGAAGGTGATCTCCGACAGCGCCTGCTGCTGCCCGGCGGACTCGAACCGGAAGGTGCCGTACCCGAGCACCTGGCCGAGGAGTGTCTCCTTCCAGGTGAGGTCGGTGATCCGCCGCAGCGGCAGGAGGGTCACCGTGCGCACGATGACACCCGAGGTCAGCAGGACGCGACGGGTGCTGACGATGAAGTGCCGCATCCACCACTCGCCGACCCGCAGGCCGTAGTAGACGAGCGAGCCGAGGATCACCAGGAGCCCGGCCGAGCTGGTGACCCGGTTGTCGGGGTCGAACAGGAGCAGCCAGCCCCCGGCGACGAAGAACGGCAGGAACTTGGCCGTCGGCTCGATGAGCACCGCCCAGTGCCGGCGGGTCGCGACCACCGCCGTCTCGTCGGGCAGCAGGTACTTCTCGACGTCCTTGCTGGCCCGGGGAGGGAGCTCCAGGGGCGCGGGTCCGGTCATGCGGTCAGCGGACTAGACCAGCGAGCCGACGAACTGGGCGAGCGAGGACGCTGCGTCGCCGAGCGCCTCCCCGGCGCTGCGCACCAGCTCGGCGGAGTGCTCGGGGGCCTGGATGACGTAGAAGACGACGAATGCCACGACCAACCAGGTGACGACCTTCTTGAGGTTCACCGCCACCTCCACGGGTGCGCTCGTGCGGGCAGGCTCCGGTGGGTGCGAGCCTGCGGGTACAGGGTCCACCCCCTGGGGCGGACGGCTTCGTCCCATGGGTAACAGAGAGCCCAGGCGTCACACCGGCGACGCGCCGGTCAGGAAAGCGACCGGTCGGGTTCCGCTCAGCGCCCGGGGATCAGGTGCTCGCTCGGCGGGCCCAACGGCAGGTCGGGGTAGATGCGATCGCGCAGGTCGATGAGCTCCAGCTGCTCGGCGAGCAGCCAGGCGGCGTTCATCGGCCACATGACCAGCCACAACCAGACGCCGTAGGCCTCGCCCACGAAGGCCGCGCGGTCGTCGGCCGTCGGGACGGCCCACAGCGGAGCGTGCTGTCCGGCCGCCTTGACGTCGACCGACGAGGGCCCCTCGATCACGTCGCCGGGGTCGAGTCCGGGCAGGCCGGCGTACCCGCAGCCGACCCCGGTGCCCGGTTCCTCGGCGACCAGGACCAGCTCGGCGGAGCCGCCGAGCGGCGCCGGGCCGGCGCAGTCGACGACGATCGCCCGGGCGCCGGGCTCGCCGCCCCAGGCCATGCCGGTGACCGACCACCCGGCCGGCATGGGATCGGGAACCCAGGCGGGCACGCGGGCATCCGCGGTCACTGCGGAGATCGCGTCGTGGGCCACGAGGACGGTGTGGTGCAGCGGCGTGACCGCGCCGTGCACGTGGCACCACGCCTGCGCGGCCGAGCCGGGCCGGACGACGAGTGTTTCGCCGCATCGGGGGCAGACCGGCGAGACGCTCATCGGGCATCACCGTCCTGGGACATCCGGTAATCGTCAAGCGGGGCGCGACGCCACCGCC
The DNA here is from genome assembly GCF_006717095.1 of Blastococcus colisei. NCBI lineage: Bacteria > Bacillati > Actinomycetota > Actinomycetes > Geodermatophilales > Geodermatophilaceae > Blastococcus > Blastococcus colisei. The sequence goes on along the minus strand of NZ_VFQE01000001.1, from coordinate 980,033 downwards.
GGGACGGCCACCGGTAGGTCCCCTGGGTAGCGTGCCGTCCGTGCCGCCCGAACGACCCGCCACCCCCGGACCCGTGGACGACGGGCCGCCGGTCGTGGCGTGCGTCGGCGCCGTCGTCCTGGATGCCGACGGCCGGCTGCTGCTGATCCGGCGTGGCCACGATCCGCACGCCGGGCTGTGGTCGCTGCCCGGTGGGCGGGTCGAGGAAGGCGAGACCCTCGCGCAGGCGGTCCGCCGGGAGGTGCTCGAGGAGACCGGCCTGAGGGTCGCCGTCGGGGACGTGGTCGGGCAGGTCCGCATCCCCGCCGGCACCGTCGTGTACGACGTGGTCGACCTGGCCTGCACGCTCGATCCGCCGGACCAGCAGCCGGTGGCCGGCGACGACGCGATCGATGTCGTGCTCGCCGACCCCGCCGCCCTGGACCGGTTGCCGTGCACCCCGCGGCTGGTGGAGACCCTCCGCGCGTGGGGAGTCCTCCACCACTGACGCCGCCGCCCGGACCGCGCCGGCAGGAGCCTCAGCGCGGGGTGGGCTCCGGACGACCGGGCTGTTCTCCGCCGCGGGCCTTGCCGTAGGACTGCTTGGGCACCATGACCTTGCGGCGGAAGATGCAGACGACGGTGCCGTCCTGCTTGTAGCCGATCGTCTCGACGTACACGACGCCCCGGTCGTCCTTCGACTTCGACGGGGTCTTGTCGAGGACCGTCGTCTCGCCGTAGATCGTGTCGCCGTGGAACGTGGGTGCCACGTGCCGCAGCGACTCGATCTCCAGGTTGGCGATGGCCTTGCCGGACACGTCCGGGACGCTCATGCCGAGCAGCAGCGAGTAGATGTAGTTGCCGACGACGACGTTCTTGCCGAAGTCGGTGGTCTTCTCCGCGTAGTTCACGTCCATATGCAGCGGGTGGTGGTTCATCGTGAGCAGGCAGAACAGGTGGTCGTCGTACTCGGTGACGGTCTTCCCGGGCCAGTGCTTGTAGACGGCCCCGACCTCGAACTCCTCGTAGTACCGACCGAACTGCATCTGCTGGCTCCCGATGTGGACGACTGAGCCGGACACCGGGCGCGGGAGCCGCCGGCCCACCCGCGGGCGGCCGGCAACCCACGACGGCGCACCGGGGACCGCCTGGACGGGTGGTGATCTTACGGACGGCTCTCCGCGCCGCCTCCGTGCCGCCTCCCGTGCCGCCTCCTGAGCCGGAGCTGCGTCCGGCGGCGACCCGTGGGCGGCCGGACGCCACCCACGGCGTCGCTGTGCCGAGGACTCAGAGCATCGCGCCGATGCGCGCGGCCATGTCGGCCTCGTGCTGCTGGTAGGAGGAGGCGACGTTGGTGAGCAGTGCGCCCATGCCGGTCAGGGCGTCGCTGACGCCCTGAGCCGACATCCGCCACTGCTCGTAGAGCTGGCTGAACTGGACGGCCGCCTGGCTGTCGGTCCACCCGTCGAGCACCGAGGTGTTGATGCTGCTGGACAGGGTGGCGTGCCGGCCGGCGGTGTCGGCGGCCTCGGCGCGGCACTGGCCCGCCATGGACTGCAGGGTGGCGATGTCGACCTTCACGGTTCCTCCTCGGTCCGGGTCCATCCCGGTGGCGGCGAACGCTAGGGCGTCCGGCGCCGACACCTCCCCCGCTGTCCACAGGCCCGTCGCTGTCCACAGATTCGCCGCGACCGTCCCGGCGGGTGGCCGGCAGCGGACAAGATCGCGACCGTGACCGACTTCCCGACCGGCGATGCCCCCGGTGTACCTGCCGCCCGCTGCTGGACGCTGGCCGGCGACCGGGGCACGCTCGACGTCGAGGTCACCGCGGCGCGCCACCACCGGCTGTGCGAGGTGCTCCCGGCGATGACCGACGTCGTCGGAGGGCCGGTCGACGGCCTGTGGGCCGGATCCACGCGCCTGGCCGACGACACTCCCCTCACCGCGTCGGTGCTCGACCACGGAGCGGTCCTGGGCGTGGGCCGGCCGGTCCGACGGCAGCACGCGGGGCGCACTCCGAGCGCACTCGAGCTGCACGTCGTCGGTGGGCCCGATGCCGGACGCTCCCTCCCGCTCGGCCAGGGGCACCACGTCATCGGCCGCAGCAGCGATGCCCAGGTGCGGCTCGACGACCCGGACGTGTCCCGCCGGCACGCGAGGGTGCACGTCGGCGGCGGCTCCGTCACGGTCACCGACCTGGGGTCGAGCAACGGGAGCCGGCTCGACGGTGCCGATCTCGCGGAGGACCCGCGGGAGTGGCCGGCCGGCGCGGTCCTCCGGCTCGGCGCCAGCGCTGTGGTGCTCGCCGGACCCGTCGCGCCGCCGCCGACTCTCGACCCCGGACCGGACGGGCGGCGGCGAGTGCGCCCCGTTCCGCGGATGAGCGCACCAGCGCCGGAGGTCGAGGTGCGGTTCCCCCGGCCGCCGGCCTCCGCTCCCCGCCGGCGGCTGGCCTGGATCGCGGTCGCTCTGCCTGCGGTGGGTGGCGTGACGATGGCCTGGCTGCTGAACGCTCCCACGTTCCTGTTCTTCGCCCTGCTGAGCCCCGTGGTGGCGCTCGCGACCTGGTTGTCCGAGCGGTGGTCCGGACGCCGCAGCGGCCGGCGGGAAGCGGCCGCACACGCCCTCGAGGTCCGAGCCGCCGAGGCGCGACTCAGCGAGGCCGTCCGTGCAGACATCCGCGCCGCCGAGGCCGCATACCCCGACCTCGCGGCACTGACCGTGGCCGCCCGACGGCGCACCTCGCTGCTGTGGAGCCGTACGCGCGACGACCAGGAGGCACTCGGCATCCGCATCGGCAGTGGCCCGGGAACCACCCGGGTGGTCCGCATCGACGGCGAGGGGGCGCGGACGCGGGAGACCGCAGCCCATCTGCCGGTGGTCGTGGACCTCCGCACCACCGGCGGGCTGGCGGTCGTCGGTCCTCGGGAACGGACCGCGGGCTCGCTCTCCACGGTGGTCGCCCAGATCTGCGCGCTGCACGCCCCCGGGGAGGTGGACCTTCTCCTCCTGGTGGCGGCGGACCGGCTGTCGGACTGGGCCTGGAGCCGTTGGTTGCCCCACCTGGATCCGGGCGCGGTCCACGTCCTCCTCCCGGAACCGTCGGTCGAGGAGCACACGACCGACGACGGCCTCCACGCACGCCTGGCGGCGCTCGTGGCCGGGCGACGGGCGATGGTCACCGGGCAGGCGGATCCCCGGCCCGGGTGGCTCGTGGTCGTGGTCGACGGCCCCGTGCATCCGCGGACCTCCGCCACTCTGCGCGCGGCTCGTGCTGCCGGCGTCGTCGTCCTCACCTCGGCGGACACGCAGGAGGAGCTCACGGTCGACGTCGACGCCGTGCTGCGGCTGTCCGGGGAGACGGGCGACACCGGCGTGCTGAGCCGGCAGGGCCTTCCCGACCGCAGCGGGGTGGCCGTCGACCGGCTCTCCGCCAGGCTGGCTGCTGATCTGGCCCGAGACCTGGCCGCCCTCACACCGGTGGCCACCGACAGCACGCTCCCTCGTCGGGTCCGTCTGCTCGACGTGGCCGGTGCCGGGCACCAGCCCGGCGAGACGGACCAGATCGCCGTGTCCTGGTCCCGCGCCCGCGACCGCCTCGTGGCCCCGCTGGGGCGAACCGCCCACGGACCGCTGACGGTCGACCTCTGCCGCCAGGGGCCACACGCACTGATCGCGGGCACCACCGGGTCCGGGAAGTCCGAACTGCTGCAGACCCTCATCGCCGGGCTGGCGTTGAACCACCCGCCCGACCGCTGCTCGTTCCTCCTCGTCGACTACAAGGGGGGCGCCGCCTTCGCCGAGGCCGCCGCGCTGCCGCACACCGTCGGACTGGTGACCGACCTCGACGGGCAGACCACCGCGCGCGCCCTGCGCTCGCTGGCAGCCGAGCTCACCCGGCGCGAGGCGGTCCTGGCCGCCCACGGAGTGGCCGACATCGCGGGCCTTCCCGACTCGGCCGACCTGGCCCGGCTGGTCATCGTCGTCGACGAGTTCGCCGGCCTGTCGGAAGAACTCCCGGAGTTCGTGCCGGGGCTGGTGGCCATCGCCCAGCGGGGCCGTTCCCTGGGTGTTCACCTCGTGCTGGCCACCCAGCGGCCCAGCGGAGTCGTCTCGCCGGAGATCCGGGCCAACTGCAGCCTCCGCATCTGCCTCCGCACGACCGACGAGGCGGAGTCCCGCGACGTCCTCGGTACCCCTCAGGCGGCACACCTGCCGCTCGACGTGCCCGGCCGTGCCTGGTTGCGCTCCGGCAGCGGCGCACCTACGGCGCTCCAGGTGGCCCGTGTCGCCGGGCACACCCCGGTGGCGGCCGGCACCACGCCCACGGCCCGGCGCTGGAGCTGGCCGCTCTCCGAGACGCCGCACGCCGAGCGCCGCACCGCCGCGGGCGACAGCGACCTCGCCCGCCTCTGCCGCGCCCTGACCGAGCGCTGCCGGAAAACCGGCGTACCGACGCCGCACCGTCCGTGGCGACCGCCGCTCCCCGACCACATTCCCGCCGGCGCGCTCGACGAGAGCACTCCTCCGGCCTGCTCCGAGCGGGCGCTGCTCGCCCTCGGGCTGATCGACCGTCCCGACCAGCAGTCGCAGGAGGTGCTGCGGCTGGACCTCGACGACGGGGGCACCTGGCTGGCGGTCGGCGGACCCCGGAGTGGCCGGACCACACTGCTGCGGACCGTGCTCGGCGAGGCCGTGAGCCGGTTCGGTCCCGATGAGCTGCACGTCCACGTGCTGGAGGCCGGCGCCGGGATGCTGGCCGGCGAGGCCGCGCCGCTCCCCCACAGCGGCACGGTGGTGAGCGGCGAGGACCCGCTCCGGACAGTCCGGCTCGTCGACCGGCTGGCCCAGGAGATCGCGAGCCGACGAGCGGGGACGGGCAACGGCGGGAACCCGAAGATCCTGCTCCTCGTCGACGGCGTCGAGACGATCAGCACCCTGCTCGACGAGAACGACCCGGGTCGTGGATCGGCGAACCTCCTCAGGGTGATGCGTGACGGCGCGGCCGTCGGCCTCACCTGCGTCGCGACCGCAGACCGCGCCGTGCCCGGCGGCCGCCTCGCCGCAGTCGCACGTCAGCGACTCGTCCTCCCGCTCCCGGATCGCGCGGACTACGCGGTGGCCGGCATCGCGGCCCGGGACGTCCCCGCACAACGGTCCCCGGGCCGGGCGCTGGTCGGCGAGGAGGGACGGGAATGCCAGCTCGCGCTCCCCCGGGCGGTGACCCCCGCAGCACCGGGCGGGCGCCCCCGCCGGGAGCCGCTGCGCATCGTCCAACTGCCCGCCGATCCCTGGCTGACGCTCCCGGCGCACGACTCGGTCTCCGCCCGCCTGGCAGACCCCGCTGAGCTGCTCCTCCCCATCGGGCCAGGGGGCGACGAGGGCCGGCCACTCACCGTGGATCTGCTCCGTACCGGGGGGCTGCTGGTGACCGGGCCGGCTGGCAGCGGCCGCTCCTCGGCGTTGACGGCTTTCGCCCAGCATCTGTCGGCCCTCGGCGCGGCCGTGCTGCTCCTCGGCCGACCGCGCACACCGGCCGCCGACGCGCAGGACCCGGTTCCCGGGGCTGTCCGGCTGGACGCAGCGGACGAGACCGGCACATCGGAGTGGCTCGACGGCCTCGACGGCCGCCCCGGGGTCGTCGTCGCCGACGGCGTCGGCGCCCCGGCGGACATGCCGGCCCTCACCCGGATCACCGGCGGCACCCACGGAGGAGTGGCCCTCGTCGCCGCCGCGAACGCCGGTTCCCTGTCGGCGCACTACCAGGGGCCGGTGGCCGCCCTTCGGCGCAGCCGCACCGGGCTCCTGCTGTGCCCGGGCCCCGGTGACGCTGATCTGCTGGGCGTCCGGCTCCCCCGGACCCCGCTTCCCCAGCGCCCCGGGAGCGGCTGGCTGGTCACCGGCGCGGGGATACAGCGCGTGCAGGTGGCCCGGCGACAGATGCCCGCCCCTTCGGAACCATGGCCGGCGGGGGGTCAGAGCAGGTCGAGCGCCGAACCCATCTCCTGGCGTGCGTACCAGGCCAGCTCGTGACCCTCGGCCTGGTCGACGACGAACTGCGCGTCCTCGCTGCCCAGGTCGGCCTCGAGCACCACGTTCACCGCCGCGCGGACGTCGTCCTCGGCATCCGCGCCGTCGATGTGCGCGCTGGCGACGTCCTGCACCCGGATGCCGGCCTCGACGCGCGCCGCGCCCCGGTCGGTGTCCGGGTCGTCGATCGGCTGCACCCCGCCGTCGGGGACGTCGGCGGCCACGACCACCCGCCGGCGCGCCGCGGTGGGATCGATGTCGATCAGCCGCAGGCTGGCGCGAGCCGCCCCGAGCAGGGCCGCGTACTCCAGCTCCTCGACGTCGGCATCGGCGTCGCTCAGCTCGTAGAACTGCCGGAGCTCAGGTGTCACCGCGAAGACGGTGTGCGGTCCGGGCAGGGCACCCTCGTCCACCAGGGTCCGCAGGACCGTGGTGGTGGCAGGCAGGTACACGCGCACCCGGATCGCTCCCTTCGTCGAAAGAGCGACCGTATCCCGGAAGCGGACTCAGCTCGCCGTCTCCACCAGCTGGCCGACCTCCTGCTCCACCAGGTCGGCCAGCACGTCGACGTCGCCGACCCCGTCACGATCGGCGTTGAACCCGAAGTAGACCCGGCCGTCATAGCTGGTCATCCCGATGGACAGCCCCTGCCCCCGGGCCAGGGGGACGACCGGGAACACCTCGAGCATCCGGCTGCCTGCCGCGTACAGCGGCAGCTGAGGACCGGGCACGTTGGTGACCACCAGGTTGAACAGCCGGCGGGACAGCCCCCGCGCCGCCCGGGCGCCGAGCGCGTGCAGCGTGGACGGCGCGAAGCCGGTGAGCGCGATGAGGCTGTCGGCACCCACGGACTGCCCGTGCAGGGCGATGCCCCGCATCGCGTAACTGAGGCGGGTCAGGCGCACCCGGGGATTGGGCTCCCCGACCGGCAGGTCGACCAGGTAGGAGGAGACGCGGTTGCCGGGGGCGGCGTCCTCGTCCTGCATCGACACGGGCACGAGGGCGCGCACCGACGTCCCGGCCACGACCGGCTCCCCGCGGGAGAGCAACCACTCCCGCAGTGCGCCGGTCACGACCGTCAGCAGGACGTCGTTGACCGTCCCGCCGTGGACCTTGCGGATCTTCTTCAGGTCGTCGAGCTCCGCACGCGCGACCGCGACTCGACGCTGCCGGCTCACCGTCGCGTTCAGCGGGCTGTGCGGCGCCGGCATGAGCGTCTTCCGCACGGTGCGCAGCAGGCCACCGGCGACCCCGGTGACGCGGGCGGCGGTGGACCTGACATCGGTGACCGCTCCCCGCACGGTGTCCACCACCGCCGAGGGCCGCCGGGCGTACTCGTCCAGCGCCTCCCACACCAGCGCGGCACCGTTCGGCGGCCGCTTCGGGTGCCACTCCTCGGCCGGCGGGATGGGCGCGTCCGGATCGACGTCCAGGAGCACCTGCCCGATGTCGAGCGCGCTGAGGCCGTCGACGAGCGCCGGATGCGTCTTGGTGACCACCGCGACGCGATCGTCGGACAACCCCTCCACCAGGTACGCCTCCCACAGGGGACGCCGTCGGTCGAGGGGGCGGGAGGTCAGCCGGGACACCAGGTCGAGCAACTGGGCCTCGGTGCCCGGGCGGGGCAGACCGGACCGGCGCACGTGGTAGTCGATGTCGAAGTCCGGGTCGTCCACCCACACCGGGTCGGCCAGGTGACCAGGCACCTCCGCGACCCGCTGGCGGTAGCGCGGTACCAGCGGCAGCCGCGCCTGCACGAGAGCGGCCAGCGCCTCGACCCCACCGGGAGGTCGCTCCAGGACCAGCACGCCGCCGACGTGCATCGGCGTACCCGGTTCCTCGAGGTAGAGGAAGGACGCATCCAGTCTGGTCAGCCGCTCGACCATCGATCTCCTCAGGGTCGGTGGCTCACGCTACGGCTCGCCGGGGATCCCGCACATCTCGGCGCTCACCGGGACACCGGCTGGCGGCGGACCCCTCGCCGCCGCCCCGCAGGAACGGGAACGTCGGCCACGGCCGCGGCCAGCGCCCGCAGCTCGACCCGGAGCGGAGATCCGGGCGCGACCTCGGCCAGCGAGCGGCCGGACGCCAGAGCCGCGTCGGTGGCCCGCCGGTCGGCAGAGAGGAAGAAGCTCACCTCGCGGCCCGCGAAGCGCTCGAAGGCCTCCCCGATCTCCCGGCGCGGGTCCCCTGGCACCGGCCCGCGTCGCACCTGGTTGACCACGAGGACCGGCTCCACGTCCGGGAGCACGTCCCGGAGCTCCCCGAGCGCCCGGATACTGCGCTGCAGAGCCACCGGGTCGGCGCCGCTGACGCACAGCACCGTGTCGGCGTCCTCCAGCACTGCCAGGGTCGCCCCGTTGCGCCGGGGCGCCGCCGTGTCGAAGGAGAGCTCCTCGTCGTCCTCGAGGTTGAACGCACAGTCGACCACCGTCACCTGGGCCAACCGGCGGGCCTCCTCCAGCACCGTGCCCACCGCCCGCGGACGCAGCTCGGGCCACCGGTCGGCGCGTGCCAGGCCGGTGAGCACCCGGAGCTGGGGCCGCACCGCCCACGCCAGCCGCACCAGGTGCGCGGCATCCAGGCTTCCCGAGGCGGCGAGCCGCGCCGCGCCGGCCAGTCCCGGCGACTCGTCGAGCAGGCCGAGCATCTGGGCGATCACGCCGCCGTAGACGTCGGCGTCGACCAGGAGGGTCGACACCCCCAGCCGGGACAGCTCGTCGGCCGCGCCGACCGCGACCGTCGTCCGCCCCGGTGCGCCGGTCGGCCCCCAGACCGCCACCACGCGGCCGCGACCCGCCGGGCGCTCCTCCGGCTGCTCGGGCGCACCGAGCTGCGGCAGCGCGGCCCGCGGGTCCGCGACGTCCCGCCCCGCGGACGGCGCGCCGGCGACCGCCTCCCGCAGCGCCTGCGCGATCGCGTCGGGGTCGGCGTCGGCCGGTAGGACCTGCCGCACTCCCAGCTGCCGCAACCGGTCGGCGGCCCGTTCGTCACCCGGCTCCACCAGACCGACCACGGCCACCCCGGCCGCCTCGAGCCGGGCGACGGCGTCGCCGTCCAGTCGACGGAGCTCGGCCGAGAGCAGGGCCGCCTGGCCGGTCCCGGTCGCCGCGACCGCCAGCAGCTCGGAGACGTCCACGCACCGGCGGACGACGGTGACCCCGTGGTCGGCCCGGTCGAGGGCACCGACCAGCTCCGACTCCCAGGCCGCGCCCGTGACGGCGGTGAAGACCTGGAGGGCCATCAGCCGGCCGGCCCTGCCGGCGCCGACGTCGTCGCCCCCGCCGCGGGAGCTCCTCCGATGGCCGCACGCGACCCGACCGTGCCCGCGTCGACCTCGTCGACGTCCACCGACTCGTGGACGACGACGACCAGCGGGCGCCCGGCGATGGCCGCGAGCACGTCTGCCGCGTCGTCCGCCGGCACCGCGACGACGACCTGCACCGCCGTCGTCGGCGTGGACAGCACGCCCTCCGAGCGTCCGGAGAGCGCCTGCACGGGAGCGCGCGCGACCACGAGCGTGACGCTGCCGTCGGCGACCGCCGTGGCGCCGGCAGCCGGATCGGCCACCGCGTAGACGTCGACCAGCTGCCCCCGCTGCAGACCGGGAGGCACGTAGCCCGACTGCACGGGCAGCGCCAGCTGGACGAGGTCGTCGCTCTCCTCCAGCGCCGAACGAGGCAGCAGCTCTCCCTCGCGCACCGCGCGGCCCAGCGTGCGGCCTGCGGGGCGGGTGCCCGTGGACAGGTATGCGCCGCCGGCCTCGTCCAGCCGGACGTCGACCGCGACGAGGTCCTCGGGGCTCAACTCCGTCCCGGCGGCGAGGTCTTCGGCGACCGCCCAGACCGGGACGGTCGCGTCGGCCGAGCTGACGATCCGCGCGCCGAGCAGCACCGACGCGAGCACGAGCAGGACGCCGAGCACGAGCCGGAGGTCCAGCCAGCGCGGCGGGCGTACCCGTCTCGGAGCCGGACCGGGGGCCGCGTCCACCGCGGGGGGCGGGGCGGCCGACGGCCGGACGGCGGTCACAGCACGTTCACCTCTTCCAGCACCGACCGGTGCACAGACGCCGGCGACAGGGCGTGTCGCGTGCCTGAAGCCAGGCATGACGGCGTTCGAGTGCAGATGATGCGTCATACGTGCGATGGCGCGCACTCGTCATCCACACGTTCGGGTGTGGAGAACCGCCATGTGTCCCCGGACGGGCTGACAGACTGACCGCGACCGGACGGAGAGACCGATGCCCACGCCCCGCTTCCTGACCCTCGACGACGTCGCGGAGACCCTCAACGTCTCGTGGTCCCAGGCCTACGCCCTGGTCCGCCGAAAGGAACTGATCGCCATCCAGATCGGCGGCCGCGGTCAGTGGCGCGTCGAGGTCGACGAGCTCGAGCGCTTCATCCAGCAGAAGTACGCCGAGGCTCGCGCCGGCACGGTCCCCGCCGAGGAACCGGCGGCCGAGCGCGAAGTCTCCAGCGGCGGTTCCTCCCGCGCTTGATCCGCGCACTCCCGGCGCCGGCCGCCGATCACTGCGACCGCGCTCAGCCGAGTCCGGGCACCAGCGTCCGGACGACCGCGACGGCACCGATGACCACGGCCCGCACGCCCTGCACCGATTCGGTGCGACGCGGCGCGTCCGCGGGGTGTTCGGCCAGCTCCACGTAGTCCGCTCCGACGCGGTCCACCGTGCCGGTCACCGCCGCGCCGTCGTCGAGGACGAGGTGGACGGAGCTGCGGTCGCGCGCCAGTCCCCGTAGCGCCCAGCGCAGGTCCAGGCGAGCGCGGACCCCTTCGGCGGGTTCGGGGACGGCCGTGCGCCGGCCCAGCCCTGACACGGTGCGGACCGCGGCCAGCGCCACCAACTGCTCCCGCCCCTGCTCGTCCTCCAGCAGCAGCCAGTCCGGCCCCCGGTCGACGAGGGTGCCCGCGACCTGACCGGCGCCACGGACCCCGAGGACGAGCGGGAAGCCCAGGGCGCCACCCAGTCGCTCGGCCAGCCGCACCGCACCGACCTCGGCCCGCGTCCTGGACGCCGACTCGGCCCGTGCGGCGGCCGCCTCCTCTGCCTCGAACTGCGACTGCAAGTCGTCGAACAGCTGCTGCCAGCGCATCGCCACCTCCGTGACTCAACCCTAGATCTCTGTGGATACTTGCATTTACATGCATTTGCTTGTCCTAGTCTGCATCCACCAACGAGAGGAGGCGTGCCGTGTCCGTCCGCAGACTGGCGCTCACCGCAGCTGCGATGGCCCTCATCGCCACAGCGCTCGCCGGGCTGACCCCCGGGGTCGATGAGATGACCGGCACCCTGGCCGCCCCTCAGCGGACGGTCGACACCGCGGGGCCCGATGCTCTGGTCATCGCTGCGGCGGGACTGCTCGCCTGGGCCGTGTGGGCCTGGGGCGTCCTGGGGCTCGGGCTCACTGCCGCCTCGGTCCTCCCCGGCCTGCTCGGCACTGCCGCCCGGCTGGCCACCCAGGTGCTCCTGCCGGCCGGCGCGCGACGCAGCGCCGGCCTGCTCCTGGGTCTCGGCCTCGGTGTAGCAGCCCCGATCGCCGGAGTGGCGGTCACCGTCACGGCCCCTGCGGCAGCGGCCGCCGCACCGGCCGTGGGCGTACCCGACTGGCCCGCCGCGGCGGTTCCGGCCGCCGCACCTGCGCCCACGTCGGTGCCCGATTGGCCTGCGGAGCAACCCGCCGCCCCGGAGCGGGGATCACACGTCGTCGTCCGCGGCGACTGCCTCTGGCACATCGCGGAGGCCCGCCTGCTCGAACGGGCGGGGATGCCGCCGACGGACGGCGAGACCGCCCGGGCGGTGCATGCCTGGTGGGCGGCGAATGCCGACGTCATCGGTCCCGACCCCGACCGCCTGCTGCCCGGCCAGGTGCTGCGCCCGCCGGAGTCGACATGAGCCCCCGTCCACCCGCGCCCCTCGACCGACCGACGATCCCCGGAGTTACCCGATGACCGCCTCCACCCGCGCACCCGAGCCGTCCCCCCTGGCCGCACGGCCGCCTCTGCGGCTGGTCGTCGTCCCCACGCCGCAACCACCTCTGGACGACGAGCGGTTGCCGCTGCGGCTCGTGCTGCCGGGCGTCACCGCGCCCCGGCCCGCACACCGCCCGGGGCCCCGGCCCCTCGCCGCCCGCACGGTGGGACGACCGGACGACGATTTCGGCCCGTCCTGGTCGGTGCGCGCCGAGCTCCCGGACGCCCGGGTGACCGGACGTCGCCTGGTCACGTGCACCCTCGAGGCACTGGCGGGACACCGACCGCTCACCCAGGTGCAGGCGATGACCTCGCTCGCGGTCTTCACCGCCCTGATCCAGGGCCGGCGCCCGCGGTGGTGCACCGAGGGCACCGGTCCGCTGCTCGTGGGTCCCGTCCACGTCAGCGAACCGGTCGACGGCGTCGCGGAGATCAGCGCCGTCGCCCGGCGGGCCGGACGGGCCCACGCCGTCGCCGCCCGGCTGGAGGGCATCGACGGCCGCTGGCGGTGCACCGCCCTGCAGATCGGCTGAACCGGGAACGACAGCGCCCCCGCCGAGGTGCTCGACGGGGGCGCTGTGCGGATGCGGTCTAGTTGTTCGCTGCCGACCCGTGGCACTGCTTGTACTTCTTGCCCGAGCCGCAGGGGCAGGGGGCGTTGCGGGGCGTCTCCTTGGTACCGCTCACCGTCGCCGACTTGGCCGCCTTCGCCTTGCCGGATTCCGCCGCCGAGCTGTCCAGGCTGGGCGCGGAGTAGCTGAGCTGCTCGGGGCTCCGCCGCGGCGCGTCGAGACCCTTGACGTCCAGCTGCGGGCCCGTGCCCGACGGCGTCGGCGCGGCCACCGCGGGAGCAGCAGCAGCGGCCGGCTTCGCCGCCCCCGACCGGCGGGCCGTGGGCGTCGCCGTCCCGTTGCCCGACGCGGACGGCGCGGACGGCGCGGACGGGGCGGACGGCGCGGCGGCCGCCTGCCCCTGGGCGGCGGACTTGGCCTCTGCGGCCTGCCGGGCCAGCACGCGCGCGGTGCCCTCCTGGGCGGCCGCGAGTGCCTTGGCCTCGGCCTCGGCCTGCTTGGCCCTGGCCTCGACGTCCTGCTCCTCCCTGGTCTTCACCTCGAGGTTGAACAGGAAGCCGACGGACTCCTCCTTGATGCCGTCGAGCATCGCGTTGAACATGTCGTAGCCCTCGCGCTGGTACTCCACGACCGGGTCCCGGTTGGCCATCGCTCGCAGGTGGATGCCGGCCCGCAGGTAGTCCATCTCGTAGAGGTGCTCGCGCCACTTGCGGTCCAGCACCGAGAGCAGCACCCGCCGCTCCAGCTCGCGCATGACCTCCGAGCCGAGGGCGGCCTCCCGCTCCTCGTAGGCGCGGTGCACGTCGTCCAGCAGCTCCTGCTTGAGCACCTCGGGGGCCAGCGAGGACTGGTCGCCCTCGGCCACCCGGTCCAGCAGCTCCTGGATGTCGAGGCCGACCGGGTAGAGCGCCTTGAGCCCGGTCCACAGCTGCTGGAGGTCCCAGTCCTCGGCGTAGCCGATCTCGGTCGCGCCGTCGACGTAGGCACTGATGACGTCGTCGACCATCGACTGGATCTGCACGTGCAGGTCCTGCCCGTCGAGCACCTTGCGGCGCTCGTCGTAGATGACCATGCGCTGCCGGTTGAGCACCTCGTCGTACTTCAGGACGTCCTTGCGGACCTCGAAGTTCTGCTGCTCGACCTGGGTCTGCGCCGACAGGATCGCCCGGCTGACCATCTTCGACTCGATCGGCTGGTCGTCGGGCACCCGCAGGGTGTTCATCATCGACTCGAGCATCGGTCCGTTGAACCGGCGCATCAGGTCGTCGCCCAGGGAGAGGTAGAACCGCGACTCCCCCGGGTCGCCCTGACGGCCGGACCGGCCGCGCAGCTGGTTGTCGATGCGGCGGCTCTCGTGCCGCTCGGTGCCCAGGACGTAGAGACCGCCGGCGTCGACGACCTCCTCGTGCTCGGCCTTGACCTGCGCCTTGGCGGCGTCGAGGGCCTCGTCCCACGCGGCCTCGTACTCCTCCGGCGTCTCCGCCGGCGACAGGCCCCGGGCCCGCAGGCGCTCGTCGGCGATGAACTCGGGGTTGCCGCCCAGCACGATGTCGGTACCGCGGCCGGCCATGTTGGTGGCCACGGTGACCGCGCCGAGGCGGCCGGCCTGCGCGATGATCGCGGCCTCACGCGCGTGGTTCTTCGCGTTCAGCACCTCGTGCTTGATGCCGCGCTTGAGCAGGTACTTCGACAGGATCTCGGACTTCTCGACACTGGCGGTACCCGCCAGCACCGGCTGTCCGGCCTCGTGCCGCTCGGCGATGTCGTCGACGACGGAGTCGAACTTCGCCTTCTCCGTCTTGTAGATGACGTCGGAGCGGTCCTCCCGGACCATCGGCCGGTTCGTCGGGATGGGGACGACGCCCAGCTTGTAGGTCTGGTTGAGCTCGGCGGCCTCGGTCTGGGCCGTGCCGGTCATCCCGGAGAGCTTCTCGTAGAGCCGGAAGTAGTTCTGCAGCGTGATCGTGGCGAGAGTCTGGTTCTCGTCCTTGATCTGCACCTTCTCCTTGGCCTCGATGGCCTGGTGCATGCCCTCGTTGTAGCGGCGGCCGGAGAGCACGCGGCCGGTGAACTCGTCGACGATGAGCACCTCGCCGTTGCTGACGATGTACTGCTGGTCCCGGTGGAAGAGCTCCTTGGCCTTCAGCGAGTTGTTCAGGAAGCTGATCAGCGGGGTGTTGGCCGCCTCGTAGAGGTTCTCGATGCCGAGCTGGTCCTCGACGAACTCCACGCCCTCCTCGGTGATGGCGACGGTGCGCTTGCCCTCCTCCACCTCGTAGTGGACGTCGCGCTTGAGCATCGGCGCGATCCGGGCGAACTCCCCGTACCACCGGTTGCTCTGGGCGTCACCCGCCGGGCCACTGATGATCAGCGGCGTGCGGGCCTCGTCGATGAGGATCGAGTCGACCTCGTCGACGATCGCGAAGTGGTGCCCGCGCTGCACCAGGTCGGCCCGGCTGCCGGCCATGTTGTCGCGCAGGTAGTCGAAGCCGAACTCGTTGTTGGTGCCGTGGGTGATGTCGCAGGCGTACTGCTCGCGGCGCACGTCCGGACGCTGACCGGAGACGATGGTGCCGACGGTCAGGCCGAGGAACCGGTGCACCCGCCCCATCCACTCGGCGTCGCGCGAGGCCAGGTAGTCGTTGGTCGTGACGACGTGCACGCCGTTGCCGGCCAGGGCATTCAGGTAGGCCGCCAGCACGCCGGTGAGGGTCTTGCCTTCACCGGTCTTCATCTCGGCGATGTTGCCCAGGTGCAGCGCGGCCCCGCCCATCAGCTGGACCCGGTAGTGCCGCTGGCCGAGGGTGCGGGTGGCCGCCTCGCGGACGACGGCGAACGCCTCGGGGAGCAGCGCGTCGAGGGACTCCCCGTCGGCGTAACGCTCCTTGAACTCGTCTGTCCTGGCCTGGAGCTCCGCGTCGCTGAGCGCACCGGTCTCGTCGGCGTAGGACTCGACCGCGTCGGCGATCTTGGACAGCCGACGGACGAGCTTGCCCTCGCCGGCACGGAGAAGCTTCTGGAACACCACGACCCCAGCGTAGGCGGCGTGCGCGCTCGGATCAGCCAGTACGGCACAGCACCCGCTCCGTAGCCTTCCCGCGTGCCCCACGATCCCCATGACCTCGACGCCGGCCTGCTCGACCTGCTGACCGAACGGCACCTGGCGACCCTCACCACGCTGCGCGCCGACGGCAGCCCGCACGTGGTCCCGGTCGGCGTCACGTACGACGTCCCGACGGCCACCGCACGGGTGATCACCTCCGGCACGTCGGCGAAGGCCCGGCACGTGCGCACCGGACAGCAGCGGGTCGCCGTCTGCCAGGTCGACGGCCGGCGCTGGATCACCCTCGAGGGGACGGCGGTGGTCCGCGACGACGCGGCCGCGGTCGCCGACGCCGTGCAGCGCTACGCCCGGCGCTACCGGCAGCCCCGCGAGAACCCGGCCCGCGTCGTCCTCGAGATCTCGGTCGACAGGGTTCTGGGCAACGCCTGAGAAACACCCCGTCCTCCCCACCACTCGCGAGCTCGCGGTGGGACCCGGGACGGGGCCGCACCGACCGGCTCGTGCTGCGTCCCTACCGGGTGGACGACGTGGACGCGGTCTTCCGTGCCTGCCCGGACCCGGAGATCACGCGGTGGCTCAGTGCGCTGCCCTCGCCCTACACCCGCGAGGCCGCCGTCGAGTACGTCACCGGTGTCGCGCCGCGCGCCCGAGCCGGCGGCACCGACCTGGGCTGCGTGGTGGAAGCCGATGGAGACCTCGTCGGCTCCTGCGGCATGCACGCGCTGACGGCCGGCCGCCTGGGACCGGAGATCGGCTACTGGACGGCGCACTGGGCCCGCGGCAAGGGCTACGCGGCCGAGGCGGCGGGTGATCTCGTCGAGTGGGCCTTCGCGCACGGCGCCGCCCGGGTGCACCTCTTCGTCGACGTGGCCAACACCGCCCCGCTGTCGGTGGCCCGACGGGCGGGGTTCGAGGAGGAGGGCATCGTCCGGCGCTGTCTGGACTACCGCGACCGCCGGACGGCCGACGCCGTCCTGTTCGGGCGACAGAGCGCCTGACCCCCGGAGTGGATCATCGTCCACCTGCTCGATCCTGCGGCGTGTCCTGCCGCTCGTCGTGCATGCAGACGATGATCGACTCCAGGGACGGGCGCGTCAGGCGGTGGAGACGGCCGGCTGCTCGGCCGTGCGGGAGGACGCCGGCCCGCTGCCGTTCTGCGGCACCTCGGTCAGCCGGATGAGGCCGTAGTCGTAGGCGTGCCGGCGGTAGACGACCGTCGGCTGCCCGGTGTCGGCGCACTGGAAGAGGAAGAAGTCGTGGCCGACCAGCTCCATCTCGTGCAGGGCCTGGTCGACGGTCATGGGGGTGGCCGGATGGTGCTTCTCGCGCACGACACGGCCGGGCAGGTGCTCGTCGAGGTCGGTCACGTGTGGCCCCTCGGCGAGCTGGCGATCGAGCTCCAGGGCGTCGATGGCGCCGACCTCCGCGGCCGTGTTGCCGGTGATCCGCACACTGGCCGGTGTGCGCCGGCCGTGGTGCACGCGGCGGCGGTCGGCGGCGCGACGGAGCCGGTTGTCGAGCTTCGCGCACGCCATGTCGAGTGCGGCGTAGAAGTCGGGGCCTGCGGCTTCGGCGCGGACGACGGGGCCCTTGCCGCGCAGCGTGATCTCCACACGCTGGCAGGCCGCCGATTGGCGGGGGTTCTTCTCGTGGAACAGTTCCACGTCGATGCGGGACAGCTTGGCGTCGAACCGCTCCAGCTGACCGACCTTGTCTTCCACGTGCTGGCGGTAGTGCTCCGGAACCTCGACGTTGCGACCTCGGACCACGATCTCCATGGGACCTCCCGGTTGAGCCGGTTGTAGGTCGCTTCGACGCTAGTCCCTCCCGTCGGGTCCCGACAGTCGGTCGCCGGGTCCGCGGCAGACGTTCTCGGACCGCTTCGGGACAACGTGCAGGTGGGCCTGCGGAGCACGCTCGGGGGCGGCCCTGGGGGTCGCTGCGACGACGGCGGCGAGGACCGGCGTGGCCCCTGCGGGGCGGCCGGCAGCGAGCGCCGCCGCGGCTTCGGTGAGGGTGGCGCCGGTCGTCACGACGTCGTCGACGACGACCAGCAACGCGCCCGGAGCCGGCGGCGGGCGCGTGGCCACACGCTGGAACGTGCCGGACAGGTTCGCCCGGCGCTGCGCCACGGACAGCCCCGCGGAGTCCCGCACGTGCCCACGGCGGCGCAGCAGCCGCGCCTCCGCGGCGGGCACGCCGGCCGCTCGCAGCTCCGCGACCGCCCGCACCGTCAGCTCCCGCACGTGGTCCCGGCCGCGCGAGCGCAGGCCCGCCCGGGAACTCGGCACCGGCACGAGCGTCACCGGGCGCCACGGCCCCAGCGGCCCGGGGACGGCGGAGACGACCGCCGCGACGGCCAGGGCGAGCGCTGCGCCGAGCGGCCGGGCCAGCTCGGCCCGCCCGCGCTCCTTGAACTCCAGGACCGCCGGCCGGACCGGTCCGGCGTAGGCCCCGGCGGCGGCCGTCGGCGGAAAGCCCCAGGGAACGCGTCGCGGTGCGGCCGGCCGGGGCCGGGCCAGCAGTTCCGCGCAGCCGGCACAGAACATCGCGCCCGGGATCCCGCACCCGGCGCAGGTGCGCGGCAGGACCAGATCGGCGAGCGCGGCCCCCATCCCGGCGAGCATCGACCTGGCCATCCCAGCACCCTATGGTCCCGTCCCGAGGCTCGGGCCGAGCCTGCGAGGCCTGAGGAGGACGGGTCCTTCTCCTGTGGATGCCGGGCCCGAGACGGGGCTGTTTCTCAGAGGGGGTAGAACGGCGCCGTCCCCGGGAGGGGCTCCTGCCCGCGCAGCAGGGTGGACCAGGTGCCGCCCGTGAGCTGCCAGATCGTGCCTCCCGCGTCCACCAGCGGCGGCCGGGTGGGAACGGCGGCGACCGACCGGGGCTGGTCGGGGAGGCCCGACTGGGAGATCTCGGCGAGGCCCCAGCCGTCGACGCCGACCTCGTAGGGCACGATCCGGCCGTCCCGCGCGTCACCGGCGAGCACCATCAGGGTTCCGCTGTCCTGCCAGGCGACGTCGACGACCCCCGACAGCTGCGGCGCGATCGTGCGGAAGTCCCGCAGCGCGACACTGCCGTCGTCGGCACGGACCACGGTCCCGATGTAGAGGCCGCGGTCGCCCGACCCGTCGATGACCAGCGCCGCGCGCGTCCCGTCGGGCGAGAGCTCGAGCACCTCGGTCACCCCCAGCCCGGGGAGGGTCGGCGTGGCCACCGCCTGCGGCGGGCCGCCGGCCTGGACCCGCACGACCGAGGTGCCGTCCCGCACCACCCAGACCTCCGTGCGGGTGATCGCCACGGAGGGGGAACTCCACCGGGAGCCGCTGAGCACAGGGGCCAGCGCGCCGTCGTAGGGACCGGCGAGCAGCGTGACCCCGCCGGCCTCGGGCCGGACGCCGACGAGGAAAGTCGGCTGCCCGGTGGCGGCGTCGATCGAGACCGCGGCGTCGGTGAGGCCGTACTCGCCGGTACCGGCGGGGCCGGGGACCGGCTCGCCGGTGGTGACCGTGTGGAGCCCGCCATCGGTCAGGTAGTGGCCGACCGTCTCCAGGGGGACCGCATCGGGGTCGAAGCCGCTCCAGTGCTCGGGCGTCTGCTCGTCGGGCACCTCGGCGATGGCGACCGGCTCTCCGTCGATGCGCACCTCGACCGAGCGGATGGTGACGTTGCCGAGCCGGGTCAGCGTCCACACCAGCTGCGCGGAGAGCTGGCCGAGCAGCGGCGACGGCTCGGCGGGGAGCCCGGTGAGATCGACGACGGCGGTCTGGCCCTCGATGGTGACCGCGCTGCGCAACATGGCGCCCTCCAACGCGTTGCGCACCCCGGCGGCCAGCGGGGCGGAGGGTCCGGCGATCAGCCGCTCGACCACGACCGTGGGCAACGCGTCACCCGAGATGGCGTAGCGCGGGTCGGGCACCAGGCGCTGGTAGGTCGGGTCGAGGAAGTAGGCGGGTGACTCCTCGTAGAGCCGCTGGAAGTCCGGCTCGAGGATGATCAGACCGTCGGGAGGGTCGGTGATGCGCCACTCGCCCTCCACCTGCTCGAGGGTGAACTGGCGGGTGAAGGTGGTCCCGGTCGTGACGGTGAAGACCCCGCGGTCGTCGATCGTTCCCACCGGGTTCGCCGTCACCTCCACCGCGCCGGCCGCGGTGGTGACGGTCGCGTAGCCCGGGCTGATGACGGTGATACCGGCCTCGTCGTCCCAGGTCCGGGCCGCCTCGGGGGCGAGGTGCTCCACGGCCACGGGGTGGCCCTGCCGGGCGCTCGCCGCCGCGTCGATGAACGACCGGACGACCTCCTCGGGCGTGGCCCCCGGTTCCGGCGGAAGCGGCTCGATGCCGACGACCTCGGCGGGCCGGCTCGGTGCCTGGGTGATCTGCACGGTCGACGACGTCATCGGCACCGTGGAGCAGGCCGACAGCGCGAGCAGCACGATCAGCACGACGGCACCCCGGAGCCCGGTCACAGCGGCCTCCCCGGCTGCCTGATGAGAGCGGGTCGTAGCGGCAGCGGAGAGCTCGTGAGCTCCCCGCCGGCCGTCAGTGGCAGCGTGAGCCGGAACTGCGCACCCTGTCCCTGTTGACCCCACACCTGCAGCCAGCCGCCGTGCAGGCGGGCGTCCTCGAGGCTGATGGACAGGCCCAGCCCGCTGCCGCCCACCGTGCGCACCCGCGACGGGTCCGCCCGCCAGAACCGGTCGAAGACGTGCTGGGCCTCTGCCGAGCTCAGCCCCACACCGCGGTCGCGCACGGTCACCGCGGCCGAGGTGCGGTTGGCCGCCAGGGTGATCTCGATGGGGCGCCCGGCGCCGTGCTCGATGGCGTTGCCCACCAGGTTGCGCAGGATCCGCTCCACCCGGCGCGCGTCGACCTCGGCGATGACCGCCTCGCCGGGCCTGTTCACGACCAGTTCGGAGCCGTGCCGCTCGGCCAGCGAGGTCATACCGGCGACGACGCGGGCGACCAGCGCGCCCAGGTCGGCCGGTTCGGAGTCGAGGACGGCGGCCCCGGCGTCGTAGCGGCTGATCTCCAGGAGGTCGGTCAGCAGCCCCTCGAACCGGTCGAGCTCCGCCCGGAGCAGCTCCGCCGACCGGGCGACGTGCGGCGGGAAGTCCTCGCGCGCCTCGTGCAGCACGTCGGCGGCCATCTGCACGGTCGTCAGCGGTGTCCGCAGCTCGTGCGAGACATCGGAGGTGAACCGCTGCTGCAGCTGGGAGAGCCCCTCCAGCTGGGTGATCTGCCGCTGGAGGCTGTCGGCCATCGCGTTGAAGCTGGTCGCCAGACGCGCCAGATCGTCCTCGCCGCGCACCGCCATGCGCTCCTCCAGCTGCCCCTCGGCCAGCCGCTGCGCCGTTCCGGCGGCCCGGCGGACCGGGTCGACCACCAGCCTGGTGACCAGGACCCCGATGCCCACGACGAACAGCGTCAGCGCGATCCCGCTGATCACCACCGTGCTCCGGATCAGCGAGAGGCTCTCCGCCTCCTGCTGGAGCGGGAAGGCGTAGTAGAGCTCGACCTGCTGCGCTCCGCTGGTGTCGCTCGGCACCGCTGCCCCCACGAGCAGCGTCGGCTGCGGCTCGCCGGACGCGTCCGGCACCGGGTGGTACTTGCGGGACTGCCCCCCGGAGGCGACGTCGGCACGGAGATCGGTGGGAAGGGCCTGGAAGACGGGGCTGGGGCTCGGGGCGGTCCGTTCCACCTCCCTGGTGCGGTGCACCATCACCACCGCGAAGTCACCGGCGGCGCCGCCTCGCTGCAGCAGCGCGTTCACCGTGCGGTTCAGCGTCGAACGGACGCTCGCCCCGTCGCCGGGGGCGATGGCCGGCACCTGCGTCTGCGCGTAGACGACCCCGGCCTGCGCCTGGTCGATCGCCGCCTCCTCCTTGACCGAGAGCAGCTGATCGCGGATCTGGCTGAACAGCACGAGGCTGACGATGACCACCACGGTGCCGGCCACGAGCATGGTGATCGCGCCGATGCGCACCTGGAGGGACGAGCGCCAGACGTGCAGGGCGCGGGCGGTCTCCCGCCGCGCCACGCGCTGGGCACGGCGACGGGCCAGGCCCGTGCGCCGCCGCAAGCCCCGGCGGAGGCGCCGGAGCTCCGCACCGACCCGCGCGGGCGGCTCGGGCGCCGGAGCGGGCGCCTCGGAGCCGCCGGGCGGCAGCGCGGTGCGGGTCACTCCGCCATTGTGACCGTTCCGGTGCCGGCGGCTCCGCCGCCGCGCTCCGCGCCGGTCAGGACGGCCCGGCCTTGTAGCCGACGCCGCGGACGGTCAGGACGACCTCGGGCTTCTCCGGATCGCGCTCGATCTTCGCCCGGAGCCGCTGGACGTGGACGTTCACCAGCCGGGTGTCGGCGGCATGCCGGTAGCCCCACACCTGCTCGAGCAGCAGTTCGCGGGTGAACACCTGCCGCGGCTTGCGGGCCAGGGCCACCAGGAGGTCGAACTCCAGCGGCGTCAGCGCGATGGGGACGCCGTCGCGGGTGACCTGGTGGGCGGGGACGTCGATCTGCACGTCACCGATGGCGAGGTTCTCGGCCTGGCCGGTCTCGCCGCGACGCAGCTGCGCCCGGACGCGGGCCACCAGCTCGACCGGCTTGAAGGGCTTGGTGACGTAGTCGTCGGCGCCGGCCTCCAGCCCCTGGACGACGTCGATCGTGTCGCCCTTGGCCGTCAGCATGACGATCGGCACCGTGGACTGGGTGCGGATGTCCTGACAGATCTGCAGGCCGTTGCGGCCGGGCAGCATCAGGTCCAGCAGCACGAGGTCCGGCCGGGTCTGCTGGAAGACCCCCACCGCCCGGTTGCCGTCGGAGACGAACGCTGGCTCGTATCCCTCACGCCGCAGCACGATGCCGAGCATCTCGGCGAGAGCGGCGTCGTCGTCGACGACGAGGACACGGCCGCGACTGGGCCCGTTCTGCGGAGCGGTGGGTGGCACGGCGACCATTCTGCGCTGCTCAGCGGCAAAGGTGGCCTACCCGTCCGGGTGAGATGTCGGCGCGGCGGCGGTCGACTCCCCGCGAGGTCGCAGGCATAGGAACCTTTACCCCCTCCCCGACGGCCCGGGACGCAGGTAAAGGTTCCTATGCCTGAAGACCTCAGTAGCGGTAGTGGTCGCTCTTGTAGGGACCCTCGACGGGGACGCCGATGTAGTCGGCCTGCACCTTGGTCAGCTCGGTCAGCTGCACGCCGAGCGCGTCCAGGTGCAGCCGCGCCACGTGCTCGTCGAGCTTCTTCGGCAGCACCGTCACACCGGGGGTCTGCCCCTCGTAGGCGGCCCGGTTGGTCCACAGCTCGATCTGCGCGAGCACCTGGTTGGCGAACGAGGCGCTCATCACGAAGCTCGGGTGCCCGGTCGCGTTGCCGAGGTTCAGGAGGCGGCCCTCGGACAGCAGGATGATCGTGTGGCCGTCGGCAAAGCGCCACTCGTCGACCTGCGGCTTGACCGTCGTCCGCTCGATGCCGGGCGTGCGAGCCAGGCCGGCCACGTCGATCTCGTTGTCGAAGTGCCCGATGTTGCCGATGATCGCCTGGTGCTTGGTCCGGCCCAGCTGGTCGGCGCTGATGATGTCCTTGTTGCCGGTCGCGGTGATGATGATGTCGGCCTTGCCGATGACCTCGTCGAGGGTCGTCACCTCGTAGCCGTGCATCGCCGCCTGCAGGGCGTTGATCGGGTCGATCTCGGTGACGATCACGCGGGCGCCCTGCCCGCGGAGTGACTCGGCGCAGCCCTTGCCGACGTCGCCGTAGCCGCAGACCACGGCGACCTTGCCGCCGATCATGACGTCGGTGGCGCGGTTGATGCCGTCGATCAGCGAGTGCCGGCAGCCGTAGAGGTTGTCGAACTTGCTCTTGGTGACCGAGTCGTTGACGTTGATCGCCGGGAAGAGCAGCCGGCCGTCGCGGGCGAGCTCGTAGAGCCGCATGACGCCGGTGGTGGTCTCCTCGGTGACGCCCTCGATGCCCTGGCCGATGCGCGTCCAGTAGCCCGGGTCCTCGGCGAGGGTGTCGCGCAGCACGTCGAGGATGACGCCGTACTCCTCGGAATCGGCATCGGTCGTGTCCGGGACGACGCCGTCCGCCTCGAAGCGGGTGCCGAGGTGCACGAGCAGGGTGGCGTCGCCGCCGTCGTCGAGCAGCATGTTGGGGCCGACCACCGCGCCGCTCTCGTCGCGGAACTCGAACAGCCGCTGGGTGCACCACCAGTACTCGGGCAGCGTCTCGCCCTTCCAGGCGAACACCGGGACGCCGGCGGGCTGCTCGGGGGTGCCGTCGCCGACGACGATCGCGGCGGCGGCGTGGTCCTGGGTGGAGAAGATGTTGCAGCTGACCCAGCGGACGTCGGCGCCCAGCGCCTTCAGCGTCTCGATGAGGACGGCGGTCTGCACGGTCATGTGCAGCGACCCGGCGATGCGGGCGCCGGCCAGCGGCTGCGCATCGCCGTACTCGGTCCGCAGGGCCATCAGGCCGGGCATCTCGTGCTCGGCGAGCTGGATCTCCTTGCGGCCGAAGCCGGCCAGGGAGAGATCGGCGACCCTGAAGTCGCCGTCGGTCAGGGTGCGGGTGCCGGTGCTGGCGGTCATGTCGCTCCAGGTGGGCCCGGCCGGCAGGCCGGGCGATGCAGTCGGATGCAGGGTCGCTTCGATCCCCGCGGGAGCGGGGAGAGCGAGCATGCCGAGGCTTCGGCGGGGCTCGTGCCGCCCCCAGGATACGTCCACACCGGCGGCGCGGCCCGGACCCGCGCCGCCCAGCGGTCGACCGCTACCGCTCGGCCGCCTGCCGGCGCCCCTCGAACAGTCGCGTCCACGTCTCGCGGTCGGTCAGTTCCGGCAGCTGCGACCGGTACTGCTCCCGGGCGCGTTCGCCGTCCCGCGCCAGCCGCCAGAGCACCTCGCCACCACGACGGGCGAGCTCGAGCATGACGCCCCGGTCGAAGCGGCGAACCCGGACGCCCTCCTGCGAGTCATCGGTCACGACGGCCGTGTCGAACTGCGCCACGTGCCACCAGGAGGCATCGGACACGGGGACGGCTGCCGTACCGCTGGGCTTGCGCAGCAGCTGCCAGATGATGCGCTTGGCCAGCACGGACCGCAGCATCGAGGGCGTACCGGGCGATGTCGTCCTCGGCATGCCGACGGACGGCACGCCGGGCACGGCGTGGACGGGGTGGTTGGCCGTCTCCGGGTACGCCGCCCACAGCTTGCGGACCTCGGCGACGGTGTCGGCACCGCCGTCATCGAGGACGGAGGGGCCGCGGAGGAAGTCCTCCACCGCGCGGATCGTCAGCGCCGCCAGGCCGTAGCGCATGGAGACCAGGCTGTCGACCAGCTGCTTGGCGAGATGGTTGACGAGCCGCCGCCGGTCGAAGTCGCTGTGCAGGGCGCTGGTGATCAGCGAGTTCCGGAAGCTGAAGTACCGCGACCAGTCGTCCCAGTTCTTCCACGAGAACTCGGCATGCCAGACGCCGGCCCCCGGCAGGGTCACCGTGGGGAACCCGGCCGCACGGGCGCGCAGCCCGTACTCGATGTCGTCCCACTGGAAGAACATCGGCAACGGGTAGCCGATCGCCTGGACCACTTCGGAGGGGATCAGACACGACCACCACGCGTTGTAGTCGGCGTCCACGCGGATGTCCTGCTGCTCCTCGGTGACGTCGGTGTTGGCCAGGGCGTCCTTGACCGGCAGCCCCGCGCGCAGGATGCCCAGGTCCACCGTTTCCGCACCGACGTGCAGCCGGTCGGGGTGCAGGAGGTTCAGCATCTGCCCGCCGACGATGACGGGCTGGTCCGCCCGGTCGGCCAGTGCGCGCAGCCGGAAGACGGTGTCGGGCTCCAGCCGGATGTCGTCGTCCATCAGCAGGAGGTTGACGCGGTCGCTGGTCTCGTTGCGGACGGCTTCGTAGATGCCGCGCGTGAAGCCGCCGGCGCCGCCGAGGTTCGGCTGCCGGATGTAGTGCAGGGTCGAGCCGAGCAGCTCCGCGACGGCCGGGAAGGAGTCCCGCGAGTCGACCGTGTCGGTGCCCTGGTCGATCACGTAGACGGCGCCGAGCTCCGCGGTCACCTCGGGATCGGAGACGAGCGTGCGCAGGGTGGCCAGGCAGTCGTCCGCCCGGTTGTACGTGCAGATGACGACGGCGGTCGATCGGCGCGGCCGGATGGCCGCCACCGTCCAGCGCACCTGTTCGACGGTCAGTTCCGCAGCGGTCGTCCGGAACTCGAGCCAGAGGGCTCCGCCGTCCACGAACTTGTCGATGGCCACGGTCAGCTCGACGGCCTCCGACCGGCCGTCGTCGATGCGCCGGGTCGCGACCGCGCGCGCTTCCCCGGCACTGTCGGACGCCATCACGCGCACCTGACCCGAGCCGCTCACGACCGCGCTGACGTCGACCGAGCGCGCGGAGGTCCAGCGCTGCCAGTACGAGGCGGGGAAACGGCCGAAGTACGTGTTCGTGGACGCGACGGCGTGGCCGTCGAGGGTCAGCCGGGTCCGCTCCTGGACGAGCACGCCCTTGACGGGCGCGACGTAGAGCTCGTCCGGCGCGTCCGGCGAGGGACCGGCGAACAGCGTGCGCTGGGCGAGCAGCCGGCCGGCCCGTACGGCGGGCTGGACGGCCTGCTGGCGCGCAGCCGGCGCCTCGGTGTACAGCACCATGGACGAAGGGCTCCCTGTCGACGACGTTCCCCGCGTGGCGGGCACAGCTCGGAGAACGCTAACCGCGACAGGTGGGTCCGACAGCCCGAGCGGTCGCTGCCGAGCCGAAAACCCCCTGGGTCGTCACGCAGAGCGACCAGATGCCAGCTCGCTGACGTCACCCGCGCCATCGACGCCGCTGGCGCCACCAGACCAGCGTCTGCACCAGCACGACGATCGCGGCCGACGCGGCCGCTGCGGCCCCCAGGCGGAGACCGGGGATCTCGTAGGTCACGGTGAGCGTGTGCTCGCCGGCAGGCACGTCCAGGACGATCAGCCCGGCCGGGCCGTTGTCGACCTCGATCTCCCGCCCGTCCACCGTCGCGGTGTATCCGGGCCACGCCAGTCGCGCCAGCAGGATGCGGCCCGGGCCGTCGGCACGGTAGTCCACCGTCTCCCGGCGGGGTGTCGCAGAGCCGGCGAGGACGTCGACCTCCGGGGACGCCCAGGTGACGCGCCCGGGGCCGGCGAGCGGCTCCTCGCGGACCCAGACCGAGCGGACCGGCGTCCGGTCGGCCAGCGCCCAGCCCTCGGGTGGCGCCTCGTCGGCGACCCCGGGGACCAGCGAGTGCTGGACGACCAGCGTCGACACGCCCAGCGCATCGATCAGCGGCACCGGCACGCCGCCGCCGGCAGGCGCCCAGAGCCGGTCGAACGCCTCCGGGCACATGACCCCCCGGTAGTCGATGCACAGTTCGTCGTTGAACTCCAGGAACCCGATCCCGCTGTAGCTGGTCAGGCTGTCGACCCCGGCCGCGCCGGGCAGGTTCCCGAAGAGGAACTCCCCCGAGCGGAGTTGCTGGGACGTCACGCCGGTCTGGGCTGCGAGCTGCAGCACCCTGCCCTCGTAATCGACCGCACCGGCCGACGTACCGGAGAGCTCGTAGGCCGGGTAGTTGGGGATGTGCCCCTCCGGCACGGGCGGGAAGACCGTCGTCTGGAAGGCGACCACCCCGGCCGTGCCGACGACGACGACGAGGCCGAGGGCGGCCATGCCGCGCCGGAAGAACGCCGTGGTGGCGAGGGCGACGAGGATCGCGACCCCCGCCAGCCCCGCCACGTGGACCCGCGTCATCTCCGGCTGGACGGCCCAGGACAGGTACGCCCCGGCCAGGACCACCGCGGCGCTCGCCACGGCCCGTTGCCGTCGCCGGTCGGTCGCGAGCCCGGCGGACAGCAGGACGGCGAACAGCACAGCGAGCGCGAGGTAGAGGTACTCGATCAGCCGCAGCGGCCAGCGGAACAGCCAGAGGTTCGAGGGCCCCACGGTGGCCAGCAGGTACAGGCCGGCGACGACGAACAGGCTGGTCATGGATGCCAGCCGGTGCCGGGCGTCCGCCCATCGCAGCCAGGGCAGGAGGGGCAGCACGAACCAGGCGAAGTACGTGGAAGGCAGCTGCTCCAGCAGCGCGCCGTTCCAGTTGGTGATGGAGGGCAGGTAGGTCGGTGAGCTCGAGGCTGCGAGGTCGCCGAGGTCGGGCACGAGGAAGGTGTCGTTCACCAGGTCGGCGAGCTGCTGGCGCGCGGAGACGGAGCTCGTGCCGAGCAGCGGGAGGAAGACGAGGAACGCGACCACGCCCACGCAGGCGCCCATGACCACCAGGTGCGCGAGCCGGGCGAGGTTGCGCTGCAGGAGGAGCTCGACGGCGATCGCGGCGAGTACGACCACCAGGCCCAGCGCCGCGTAGGGGTTCCCGGTGGTCATGGCGAGGAACCCGAAGAGGAAGGGCACGAGGGGGATCAGCCGACCGCGCGCGTGCCGCCGCGCGGACCACCAGAAGTGGGTCACCCAGGTGAACGCCATGAGGCCGGCCGGCCAGCCCGAGGCCTCGTACCAGAGCGTGAAGCCCGACACCGGCAGGGCGACGGCGACGACGACGGCCGGCACACGGCCGGCCCCGTACTCCCTGGCCAGCAGGTACGTGCCCATCGCGAGGAGGGCGAGGAACTGGACCATCACGGCGGCCGCAGCGAGCGACAGGTTGTCGAAGGTGGAGATCAGGACGGCGTCCACCAGCGTGACAGGGTTGAACACCCCGTACGCGGCCTCCCCGACCACGTTCCCGCCGGCCCAGCTGTCCGGGTCGAAGACCAGCCACTCCCCGTTCCGGAGCGCCGTCCCCAGCATGTGCCAGCGCGGGATGAACGACTCGACGTTGTCACCGACGTAGTAGAAGAAGTTCCCCCGCCACTGCGGGATGAGGCCGATCAGGCCCGAGAGCGCCCCCACCCCCAGGGTGACGAGCCATTCCGGGGTGGTGCGCAGCCGGCGTCCGATCCGCCTGGGCAGCGAGGGGGCGGCTGGGGAGCCGGCGGTGTCGCGAGCGGCCGCGACGGATGCGCCGACGACCTGGTCGGTGGTGTCAGCGCTCACTGGCCGGCCCGTACCGACGTCCGGGAGCCGTCGCGCCGCTCCGGGTCCATGGACACGCGGTGGTACCGCACCAGGTCGCCCTCCTCCGGCCTCGGCCCGGGCGGGCGAGGTGCTCGACGCTTCCCGGGACGTCCGTTCCCGGTCGACCCAGGCTACGAGGGATGGCCGGATCCCGAACGGAACACCCGGTTCAGCGAAGGGCGGTCGTCGTCCGGTACAGCACGGCCGGCCCGTGGGCGCTGACCGGCACGCCGGCCGGGATGAACGCCGCCGCCCCCTGCGCGAGGGTCAGCGTCCCGTCGGCGGACGCGAGTTCCGCGTCGCCCTCGGTGCACAGCAGGACCTGAGGGCCACGGGTGGTCAGGGAACCGGTCTGCGCGTCCAGCTGGATCCGGGTGAGGTCGAAGTCCTCGACCGGCACGGGGTAGCGGAGCCCACCGGGGCCCAGGACCGGGTGGATGACCGGAACACGCCCGTCGGCGAAGTCCAGTACCTCGATCAGGGCGGCCAGGTCGACGTGCTTTCCGGTCAGGCCACCGCGCAGCACGTTGTCGGAGCTGGCCATCACCTCGACGCCGGCCCCGGACAGGTAGGCGTGCAGGTTGCCCGCCGGGAGGTAGACCGCCTCGCCCGGGGCCAGCTTCAGGTGGTTGCACATCAGCGAGATGACCACCCCCGGGTCGCCGGGGTAGGTCTCGGCCAGCGACGCCGCCCACCGGTAGGTGTTGATGAACTCCGGGTCGTGCGCGGTCACGAACCGGGTCGCCGACCGGGCGACGGCGGTGACCAGCTCGTCGCGGAGCTCCGGGCTCAGCGCGAGCAGCTGCGGGATGGCCGCGCGCAGGCCGCCGCGGGCCAGTGCCGCGATCGTCGGCTTCAGCTCGGGGACCTGCAGCTTGGCCAGGCAGTGCAGCGACTCCTCGACGGGCCGGAAGCCGCACAGGGCCTCGAACTCGGTGAGCGCGAGGAGCAGCTCCGGCTTGTGGAAGGGATCCTTGAAGGTGCGCTTGGGATCGTCGTGCGGGATCCCCGCCGTCTCCTCGGCCGCGAAGCCGGCCTGCGCCTGCTCGGTCGTGGGGTGCGCCTGCAGGGACAGCGGCTGCTCCGCGGCCAGCACCTTCATAAGGAACGGCAGCCGACCGCCGAACCGCTCGCTGACGGCCGGGCCCAGCAACAGGTCGGGGTCGGACTGGATGGCCTTGTCCAGCGGCGTGCCGGTGGACAGCACGCTCGGCGCGTCGGGGTGGGCGCCCATCCAGAGCTCCGCGTACGGCTGGTCGGCAGGGCTGACCTCACCCAGGAGTTCCGGGATGACCGTGCGCGAACCCCAGGGGTAGTGCCGCACGGTGTTCATCAGCTGCCACATCGGCTGGGAGGCTACCGGCCCGGGCCGGTCCCGCAGGAGGTCTTCACCCGTGGGAGGGGGACCCCTCAGCGACCGCCACGGGACCGGTGGCTCACACCCCCGCGCGCACGTCCGGGGCACCGAGCCGGGCGGCGTCCGCGGTGTGGTCGTCGGGCATCCGCTGGGACTCCCGTTCGGCGTCGACGCGCGCGGCGTAGTGCGCCACCTCGCGCGCGGTCCGTTCCTCGTCCCAGCCCAGGGTCGTGGCCATGAGACGGGCCACCTCCGGGGCCGATTCGACCCCACGGTGCGCGGTCTCGATCGACACGCGGGTCCGCCGCGTCAGGACGTCGTCGAGGTGCAGCGCCCCCTCGGCGACGACGGCGTGCAGCACCTCAGCGGCCAGGTAGCCCGGCGCCCCCTCCAGCGGCCGGCCCAGCGCCGGGTCGTCCCGCACCCGGTCGAGGACGTCCTGGATGCGGTCGCCGTGCCGGCGCAGCAGCCGTCCCACGGTCTCCTCGGGCACCCCGCCGGCGGCCGCGAGCTCGGCCGCCCGGACCCTGACGTCCTGCCAGCGGTGCGCGCCGACCAGTGGCAGCCGCGCCGTCCGGGACGCCGGGACTCCCGGCAGGCCGGCGACCGCCGCGTCGACGGCGTCCTCGGCCATGACCCGGTAGGTCGTGTACTTGCCGCCGGCGACCAGGACGAGGCCGGGGACCGGGGTGATGACGGCGTGCTCGCGCGAGAGCCGGCTCGTCTCGTCGGACTCCCCCGCCAGCAGCGGCCGCAGGCCCGCGTAGACACCGAGGATGTCGTCGGTGCCGACCGGCCGTACGAGCACCCGGTTGACCTGATCGAGGATGTAGTCGATGTCGGCGCTGCTCGCCGCGGGATGGTCGCGGTCCAGCCGCCACGGCGTGTCGGTGGTGCCGACGATCCAGCGTTCGCCCCACGGGATGACGAACAGCACGCTGGTGGGTGTCCGGAGGATCAGGCCGGCCTGCGAGCCACCCGCCTCGCCGAGCCCGGCCCGGTCGATGGCCGACCCGGGCAGGACCAGGTGCACCCCCTTGGAGGCCCGCACCTTGAGGCTCGGCGCCGAGTCGCCGAGCATCGACCCGATGTCGTCGCTCCAGACACCGGTCGCGGCCACGACGCTGCGGGCCCGCACCGAGAACGACGACCCGTCGGTCAGGTCAGCGACGCGGGCACCGACGACCGGCGAGTCCGTGCCCGCGCCGTCCCGCAGCAGCCCGGTCACCCGGGCGCTGGAGAGCACCCGCGCCCCGTACCCGGCCGCGGTGCGCACGACGGCGAGGGTGTGCCGCGCGTCGTCCACCTGGGCGTCCCAATAGCGGATGGCACCGCGCACGACGTCGCCCCTCAGCGCCGGGAAGGCCGCCAGGGTCTTCGTCCGGGACAGGTGCCGGTGGCGAGGAATCTCCCGACCCGGCGTGAAGGCAGCGCCGAGCACGTCGTAGAGGGCGACCCCGGCGCCGAAGTAGGCGCGCTGCCAGACCGGCGCGGTGAGCGGCAGCAGGAAGGGCAGCGGGGTCACCAGGTGCGGGGCGATCGTCTGGACCAGCCGGGAACGCTCGGACAGCGCCTCGCGGACCAGCGGGAACGCGAACTGCTCGAGGTAGCGCAGCCCACCGTGGATGAGCTTGCTCGAGCGGCTCGACGTCCCCGCCGCCCAGTCGCGCGCCTCCACGATCGCCACCGACAGCCCACGGCTGGCCGCGTCCAGCGCCGCGCCCGCGCCGGTCACCCCGCCGCCGATCACGAGGACGTCGACGACGCCCTCGGCGAGCGCGTCCCGGTCGGCCCGGCGGCGCTCCGGTGACAGCAGAGTGCGGTCGGTCTTCCCCGAGTGCATGACTCCCACTGTCCCCCAACGGCCACCGGCCCCGTCCCGAGGCCCGGCCCTTCCCATGGCACCGCCGCGAGCTGCGAGCGGTGGGGTAAGGCCCCGCCCCGAGGCTCGTCCCGATCTTGCGAAGGGTGAGGAGGACGGGGTCCTTCGACTTCTTCAGTGGGCCTCGGCCGTCTTCTTCTTGCGGTGGAACGTCAGGTTCATGACCAGCACGACCAGCGCCCCGACGGCCAGCCCGAGGATCGCGCTGCCCAGCGTGTTGACGATCCAGCCGACCACCCCGCCCAGCGCGCCGGTGGCATCGTGCGCGGCCTCCTCGAGGTGGTGCACGAACTCGTACAGCGGGTGGAAGCCCAGTTCGTCGGTGCCCAGCAGGATGATGTGCCCACCCACCCACAGCATCGCCACGGTCCCGATGACGGTGAGGGCGCTGAGCAACCGCGGCATGGCCTTCACCAGTCCGCGGCCGAAGCGGGCGATGCCCTTCCCGGAGCGCTGGGAAAGAGCCAGCCCGACGTCGTCCATCTTCACGATCAGGCCGACGACGCCGTAGACCAGCACCGTGATCCCGATGGCGACGACGACCAGGATGGCCGCCCGCGAGAGGAAGGCCTCGCTCGCCACCTCGTTGAGGCTGATGACCATGATCTCGGCCGACAGGATGAAGTCGGTGCGCACGGCCCCCGACACGATGGTCTTCTCGTCCGGGAGCGCGTCCTCCACCGTGGCGTGGGCCTCGGCGTGGCCGCTGATCCGGTGCCAGATCTTCTCCGCCCCCTCGTAGCAGAGGTAGGCACCGCCGATCATCAGGATCGGCGTGAGCAGCCAGGGCAGGAACTGGCTGAGCAGCAGGATCGCGGGCAGGATGATCAGGAGCTTGTTGCGCAGCGAGCCGAAGGCGATCTTCCGGATGATCGGCAGCTCGCGCTCGGCGTTGAGGCCGTGCACGTACTGCGGCGTGACCGCGGTGTCGTCGACGACGACGCCGGCCGCCTTCATGCTGGCTCGCCCTGCGGCGGCCCCGATGTCGTCGATCGAGGCGGCGGCGGCGCGCGCCAGCACCGCCACGTCGTCCAGCAGGGCTACCAGTCCACCCGCCACGGGAAGTCCTTCCGGTCGGTCAGCACGTGTGCGCTGTCCTTGTGATCTTGGCTCGTCCGGCCGTGCCGCGCGCGGATGCGCTCGACGATTCCCGGCGCTGATACCCGGTCGCGCCCCGTCGAAGCCCTCGGCTGCCGCGGCCGGGCCGTCGACGCAGGGTCATGGGCGGAGGGCCCGCTCGTTGTCGAGTGCGAGTGCCAGGTAGACGGCGCTGAAGTCGGCGACGGCCAGCTGCCGCGCCAGGCGGGGCAGTCGGGCGAAGCGGCCCGGGTCACCGTGCTCGGCGAGCCCGCTGACCGGGACGGTGTGGGCGGCCGCGGTGCGCAGCACCTCGTCCGTCGCGGCGGCGGCCGAGCGCGGTTCCCGCTCCCCCGCGCCGTCGTCCCCACCGGCGTCGGTGTCGCGGATGGTCAGCAGGCGCAGCCGGCGGCCCGGATCGTCGGCACGGTCCCGGAAGAAGTCGTCCGCGTCGCGCGGGGCCAGCGGCCCGCCGAGGACCGCGCAGGCCGCGACGCGCTGGTCCGGCAGTCGGAACCCGGTCGCGGGCAGCCCGGCGAGGGTGGCCAGCTGGTCGGCGATCCGGGCGGCCGCCGCCCCGGCGAGCGGCCCCTCGGCGACGATCACCGGCAGGGCGTCGAGCAGCTCCAGGGCGAGGGTCTTGGCCGGATTGACGAACGACTCCCGGGCGGGGCCGCACTCCATGGCGACCTCGTCGAGCGCCGTGGCGATCGCCTCGGGGTCGGCGACCTCCGCGGGGAGCAGCTCCAGATCACGGGCCAGGAGCAGCAGCGGCGTGAGCAGCGACCACAGTGTGGTGTGCTGCACCCGGGAGCCCGGCAGCGCGACGTAGGGGGCACGGGCCGCGGAGCACGCGGCGCGCAACGGCGCGTCCTCGGCCCCGATGCCGACGAGTGCGACGCCTCGCCGGGCGGCCTCGTAGGCGGGGGCGACCGCGTAGGTTCCGGCACCGGTGCGGGTGGCCACGACGGCGATGTCGCTCGGGCCGGACCACACCGGCAGCGTCGGTCCTGGCACGACCTCCACGGTGACCGGGCTGGAGGGGCCCAGCAGCGCCCGCAGCACCGAGGCGGCCACCGCGCCCTCGCGGCGGGCGACGATGACCAGCCCGCGGGGCCGGCCCCCTCCGGTCACCCGCGCCAGGCCCGCCTCGGCGGTGAGCCGCGCAGTCTCCCGGACCTGGGCGCCGGCTCCCGCGACCGCCGGCAGCAGGCCCCTCGGGTCCCGCGCGCGCAGCAGGTCGAGGTCGTCGAGGACCTCCTCGGCGAGCTCGGGCGACGTCATCGGGCGCTCCCCGTCATCTTGGCGTCACGCGCTCCGGTGACGGGCCTCGTCCAGCAGGAGGACGGGAATGCCGTCGCGCACCGGAAAGGCCCGGTCGCACGTGGTGCACAGCAGCTCGCCGGCCTGCTCGTCGACGGTGAGCGGGCTGTGGTGGGTGTCCGGGCAGGCCAGGATCGAGAGCAGGTGCGGGTCCAGGCCCAGGGGCCCGGTCGCCGGGTTCGAGGTCTCCGTCATGCGCGCACCATTCCCAGGATCCGATTCCGAAGTTCGGTCATCCGCGCCTCGTCCGGCGCTTCGACGTTGAGCCGCAGCAGCGGCTCGGTGTTGCTGGCCCGCAGGTTGAACCACGCGCCGTCGGGCAGCTGCACCGTCAGGCCGTCCAGCTCGTCGACGGCGACGCCGTCCTGCTCCGCGAAGGCATCGCGGACCTCGCCCATCGTCGCCGAGGTGTCGGCGACCGTGGAGTTGATCTCGCCGGATGCCGCGTACCGGCTGTAGGCGGCGGTCAGCTCCGACAGCGGCCGGGACTGCTCTCCCAGCGCGGCCAGCACGTGCATGGCGGCGAGCATGCCGGTGTCGGCCCGCCAGAAGTCGCGGAAGTAGTAGTGCGCGGAGTGCTCACCCCCGAAGACCGCGTCGGTGCGGGCCATCTCCTCCTTGATGAAGGAGTGCCCGACGCGGGTCCGGACCGGCTCGCCCCCGTACTCACGGACGATCTCGGGGACCGCCCGGGAGGTGATCAGGTTGTGGATGATCGTCGTCCCGCGGCCCTTGGCCAGCTCGCGGACGGCGACCAGAGCCGTCACCGCCGAGGGACTCACCGGGTCGCCGTTCTCGTCGACGACGAACACCCGGTCGGCGTCGCCGTCGAAGGCCAGGCCGATGTCGGCGCCGTGCTCGCGGACGGCGGCCTGCAGGTCGACGAGGTTCGCCGGGTCGAGGGGGTTGGCCTCGTGGTTGGGGAAGCTGCCATCGAGCTCGAAGTACAGCGGCACGATCTCCAGCGGCAGGCCCGCGAGGACAACGGGGACTGTGTGCCCACCCATGCCGTTCCCGGCGTCGACGACGACGGTCAGCGGGCGGATGCCCGACAGGTCGACGAGCGAGTGCAGGTGGTCCGCGTACCCGGCGAGGACGTCCTGGGAGCTGACCGTCCCGACCCGGTCGGGGACACGGTCGTAGGCGTCGCGCTCGGCCCACTCGCGGATCGTCGCCAGGCCGGAGTCCTGGCCGATCGGCGCCGCACCGGCGCGGCACATCTTGATGCCGTTGTACTGCGCGGGGTTGTGGCTGGCGGTGAACATCGCGCCCGGCATGTCGAGCGACCCGGACGCGTAGTACAGGAGGTCGGTGGAGCCCAGGCCCGCCTCGACGACGTCGACGCCACGGCTGATCACGCCCTCGGCGAAGGCCCGCGACAGCGGCACCGAGGACTCGCGCATGTCATGGGCGGTGACCACCGCGGTGGCCTCGCCGTCGCTCATCACGAACTCGGCGAACGCCGCGCCGATCGCCCGGCTGACATCCTCGTCCCAGTCGCCGGGCACGACGCCGCGGACGTCGTACGCCTTGATGATCGGTGACAGGTCCGGCAACGCAGCTCACCCTCGCTCGCGACATCATGCGGCCGGGTGACACCCGGCGTCGCCGACCCTAACGGCGGCCGGCGGGCCACGGCTCGGGGGCACCGCCGCGGACCTGGGACCGGCTGCCGGACGACCAGCCCGGTCGCCGCACCCGGAGCAACGCTCCTCCGAAACCGCTGGTGAGGCCCCCGCACGTCCGCTATCATCGAACATGTGTTCGACGACGTGGTGGTGTTGACGGCGGCGGAGTACGACGCCTACGTCATCGCCTGCCTCGAGACCGAGTTCGGCGCCGACTACCCCGATGCCGCCGACTTCGTCCGCGACGAGCACCAGCGCTTCCTCGACGCCCGAGCCCGGCTGCTGTCGGCCGGCGCGGCCCAGCTCGACCAGGCGGCCGCCGCCGACCGGGACGCCGCCCGCGCCGCCGCCGCCCGCGCCCGGGCCCTGGCCGCCTTCGCCCGCAGCCGCCCGGCGGCGATGTTCGACCGCGCACCCGGCGAGCGGGGCGCGGCCTCGGCGGCATCGGTCGCGGCCCGGCCCGCCGCACTCACCGAGGTCAGCGAATGGGCCGTGGACGAGGCCGCGGCCACGCTGGGCGTCTCCGCGCGGACCGCCTCCCTCATGCTCGTCGAGGCGGTGACCCTGGTGGAGGGCCTGCCCGCCACCCTCGCCGCGCTGGGCGCCGGCGACATCTCCCCCGCCCACGCGCACGTGATGGTCGAGATCGCCGGCCCGGTGTCCACCCCGCAGAAACGCGCGCAGGTGCAGGCGGCGGTGCTGCCCCGGGCCCCGCGGCAGACCACCGCCGCCCTGCGGGCCTGTCTGCGGCGCGCGGTCGCCCGCATCGACGCCGCCGCCGCCGCGCAACGACTGGCCGCCGCCGTGCGGAACAGGCAGGTCCGGCTGGACGCCCGCGACGACGGCATGACGGCGATGACCACGCTGTGGGCCACCCCGCTCGCCCGCGCCTGCCACCAGACGCTCAGCGCCTACGCCACGGCCTGCGCATACGACGAGAACGGCGACCGTGACCCCCGCACCCACCAGCAGCGCATGGCCGACTGCCTCGCCGACCTCATCCTGCGCCCGCACGCCGACCACCCGCCGGTGCAGATCGCACTCACCCTGGTCACCGGCGTGGACACCCTCACCGGACACGGACCCGGCGCCGACGAGCCGGCCGAGGTCGACGGCGACCTCGTGCCCGCCGCACTCCTCCGCGAACTCGCCTACACCCTCGGCCTGCTCCCCCGCCCCGCACCCACCCCCGGCGACACCGAGAACCACCACACCGACGGCCACCACACCGACACCGACACGCCCGGCGCTGACGGGCAGGGCGACGACACGGAGGCGGCCCACGCCGACACCGCCGACGACACCGACCCCGACACCGACACCGACACCGCCGAGGGGGGCACCGCTGAGGACGGCGCTGCTGAGGGCGGCGTCGCCGAGCGCGGCGCTGCCGGGGAGGCCGCGACCGCCGAGCCGGGCCCCTCCGCCGCAGCCGCCTCCCCTGGCCGCCGGCCCGACACCGACATCGCCGCGCTGCGCAGCGCGGAACTCACCGCAGCCCAGGAACTACTCACCACCCTCACCGGCGCCGCCCGGCAGACCCGGACCGGCGTCGCCGACACAGCAGCACGGGCGGCGCTGACCCGACTGCTGGACACCCGCCGGCTGATCGACACCGCGCTCGCCGAACGGCCCCGCATCGCGGTGACCGACCAACTGACCGGCACGCTGCTGGCGCTCACCGACAGCACCGAACTCCGGCACGCCGCCACCACCGGCCACGGACTCAGACCCCCACCGGGCACCCACGCCTACCGCCCCACCGACCCCCTCCACCGCTTCGTCCAACTCCGCGACCGACGCTGCCGCTTCCCCGGCTGCCGCACCCGCGCCCGCTGCTGCGACCTCGACCACCAGACCCCCCACCCCCACGGGCCCACGGCGCACGACAACCTCGCCTGCCTGTGCGAACACCACCACCGCCTCTCCCACCAAGCCCCCGGCTGGCGACTGCACCGCGACCCCGACGGCGGCCTGGTGTGGACCCTGCCCAGCGGACGCACCCTCACCACCCACCCGCCCGCCTTCGGCACCGACGACGGCAGCACCCCCACCGCCCTCCCACCACCACCCACCGGCCAGCAGAAGTACGCCGCGGCCCGCGCCGCGATCCGCGCATCCAGGCCCGCCCCACCCGACCCGCGCATCCCCTTCTGAACGCTGGGACTCACGCCCACTGCGTTGAGGGTGAGGTAGGAACCCGCGCCTGCCCGGGCGCCGCGTCCCAACCTCCAGCCTGCGGGTCCGGATGCCGCGGTAGCCCTGCCCTCGCACCAGCGCTGAGTGCTGGCTGCGACGATGACGGCCTGCGCGGCCACGAACACCTGAGCGGGAGGCCGCCGATCTCACCCGGCCGACGGCACGGTCGTCGCGCGACTACTTCATGAACGGCCGGCACTTTCCCCGGAGGGGGAACACGGGTACCCGCAGATCCTTCTGGGCTGCCGCGAGCAGGGTCCAACGGTGTGCTGGAAACGCCGCGCGCTCGCTACGAGCGCCGACGTCCCGCCCTCACCGCAAGGGAACTCAGGTCAGGTCAGGCAAGACCCGGAGGTGTCCACGACGGGTGCCACTGCCGTCGTCGGCGGGGTTTCGCGGCGGCTCGGGGCGCGCCGCCTCGCGGACGGCGTCAGCCAGGGCGAGCAGGTCGTCACCGGTCGGCCCGGCGTCGTCGAGGTCGATCTCGTGGCGGACGACCTCCCAGCCGCGCGGAACCGTCAGGCGCTCGGCGTGGAATTCGCACAGGTCGTAGCTGTGCGGCTCGGAGAACGTCGCCAACGGACCGACAACGGCCGTCGACTCCGCGTACACGTAGGTCAGAGTCGCCGCTGCCGGTTGCGCGCAGCCGCTGCGCGAGCAGCGACGTGACTGCCTCACCACCGGTTCCTCACGCTCGGCACAGTAATCGCGCTCGGCGGTCGATGGGAGCAGGCGCACCGGAAATCTGGTCGACGGTGGACGCCGCGCCCCATCCTGCACGATGACCCCGCAGGCACCGACACCGGTCCTGGCCCTTCCCGCACCCGTGTCTCGGCCGCAGCCCCGCCGGTGGCCGTACCCTTCGACCCGTCATGAGCCGACCCCCGAACCGCTCCCGCCGCGACCGCCACGGTCGCGGACTGCGCGGCCGCCTGGTGCCCAGCGAGGTCCCGCTGGCCCGCAGCCGCGCCGAGCAGTTCGACGACCTGGTCCTCGACGCCGTGGAGGACATCGAGCGCCGCTGGGAGCGTGAGCTGGCCGGCGTCGAGTTCGCCGTCGAGGACGTGCCCTGGGTCGAGCACACCAGTCCCGACGACGTCGTCCTGGACGCCGACGTCCTGGACGACGCCTCCGTGCCGCTGGCCCGGGTGCTGCCCGCCCACCGCGACAACGGCCGCGAGGTGCCGCCGCGGATCGTCGTCTACCGGCGACCGCTGGAGATCCGGGCGCATGACCGCGACGACCTCGCCGACCTCGTGCGCGACGTGGTCGTCGACCAGGTCGCGGTCCTGCTGGGCCGGGACCCCGAGGAGATCGACCCCACCGGCTGAGCAGGGCGGCCCGGCGGTCACCGGCGAGCCCGCGCGGGACGCCCTGGGATGCTGACCGCGATGGAGATCCCCGTGACCGCCGGGCCGTGGCTCGTGCTCGGCCTGGTGCTGGGGATGCTCCTGCCGGTGCTCGGCGCACTCGCCGTCAGGGCCCGGCGCCGCCGCCCCGGCACCCGAGCGGCCGCACCGCCACCCCCCGGTCCCGTCGTCGACGACCTGCCCGGCTTCCTGGAGTCCCCACCCGGCTCCGTGCCCGCCCCACCTCTCCCGGACGCGGGCTGGCCGGCACTCAGCGCCCCCGCGCCTCGCCCGCCGGCGACGCCCGTGCCACCACGGGACAGGTCCGGGAGCACCGGCGTGCTGGTCGCGATGGCCGTCACCGCGCTGCTGCTGATCGGTGCGGCCGCGGCGGTCGCGACCGCCCGGGCCCCGAACCCCGCCGGCGTCGGGGACAGGGACGCCCGGCCGGAGCGGGCGAGCACCTCGCCCGGACCGGCGCCCGGTTCCGTGTCGGCGGAGCTGGCGTTCGAGAACGTCGTCCTGGAACGGCACGCCGTCGGCGTCACGGTGGCCGCTCCGACGGTGCGGGTGACCGCGGCGGACGGGCGGGCGACCGCCGAGGTGGAACTCGAGACGTACAACTGCCTGCGCGACGAGGCGCCCGAGGACCCCGTCGCGGCCGGCTGCAGCCGGTCGGTCACCGAGTACGCCCAGCTGTCCGCGCCGGAGCTCGCCGTGCGACCCGACGGCGACACGCTCCGCGTCTCGGGTGCGTTCCCGACCTGGCGCGAGCCGTTCGGCTCGCCCCCTGTCGCCACCGGACGGGTCTACGAGTTCACGGTGACCGCCGCTCCCCGTGACGGCCGGGCCGGGAACGGGCGGGAGGCTGCCACCGGCCTGCTCGAGCT
Organism: Blastococcus colisei; assembly: GCF_006717095.1. Taxonomy (NCBI): domain Bacteria; kingdom Bacillati; phylum Actinomycetota; class Actinomycetes; order Geodermatophilales; family Geodermatophilaceae; genus Blastococcus; species Blastococcus colisei. Next base: position 939,602 of record NZ_VFQE01000001.1, on the reverse strand, counting down.
CGGCGACGAGCGCGTGGGCACGCGGGACGACGGGGCCAGCGTGATCACCTACGGCGGCTGACGCTCAGGGCCAGCCATGCGCTGGATCGGTCAGCGCGACCACCGGCGCACCCATGCCGGGGTCGAGGCCCCCGACGTCGGTCCAGCCCCACCAGGGCCAGCGGTCGGCGCCGTCGACGAGGGTGAGCAGCGCGGCTCGCGGCTGCTCGCCGCCGGGCAGCACGGCCAGCTCGACCTGCCCGATCGCGGCGTGCAGGCGGGCGGCGGCCCGCAGGAAGTCCCGCCTCCGACGGTCCGGCTCGCGGGCCAGCACCGCGGGCAGCAGTCGCTCGAGGTCGCGCGACTCCTGGCTCCGCGCCACCTCACCCACGCCGTCGAGCCCGTCGACGGTCCCACTGCTGCGGGCGTTGGCGATCAGCCCGTCGGGCAGCTGCGCCGCCAGCGCCCGCGCCGTCGGATCGCCCAGCGGCAGGCCCGTCAGGGACAGCCGCCGGGGACCCCGCAGCGAGTTCAGCAGGTCGCAGATCCCCACCGCGAGCAGCTCGGCGGCCCGTCCGTCGCGGGCGAGCAGCCGTGCCGGCGGCCGACCACCGGGAACCGGACCCACCCCGTCGCCCAGCATCGTGACGTGTGTCGCCAGGCCGCGGCGGCGCAGGGTGAGGAACGCCACGGCCTCCGGACGGCCCTGCGCGTGCGGCTCGACCACGATCGCCACCGGCCGGCCGCCGCCACGGCGGGCGGCCCCCGCGTTGAGCACGGCGGTGAGCCAGGGCCCGCGGGCGGTCGCCGGGGCGCGAAGAGCGGCCATCAGCGGACCCGCTGCACGGACCTCGCGGACCACCCCGGCACGACCGACGGCGACCCGGGTGAACACCCCCGAATACGACCACAGCCGCCGACGGGCACCGTCGGCGGCTGTGGGATGACCCGAGGGGTCAGGTCATGCTGTCTCGTTCTCGGGCGGCGGACCCGTCCTGGCCCCCGCCGGCTCCCGCCGCGAGCGGTGGGGCAGGGAGTGGTTTCAGACGGCGCGGCGACGCAGCCGGCGGCGCTCACGCTCGGACAGGCCGCCCCAGATGCCGAAGCGCTCGTCGTTGGCGAGCGCGTACTCCAGGCACTGCGCCTTGACCTCGCAGCCGGTGCAGATCTTCTTCGCCTCGCGGGTGGAGCCGCCCTTCTCGGGGAAGAACGCCTCGGGGTCGGTCTCGGCGCACAGCGCCTGCTCCTGCCACGACTGGGCGTCGGCCTCGGCACCGATGCCCAGCAGGCCGGCGATCCCCTGGCCCATGCCCTGGCTCGAGCCCTGGCCGGCGCCCGCCCCGAACCGGTCGGACCGGTCGTTGCCACTGACGTAGTCGCTCAACCACGAAACCTCGGCCATGTCGTTGCGTCCCCTCTCGCTCTTGTCCCGGTGCGCGGTCCCCGGGACGTTCCCGGACCGCCAAGCACTCGATGACATCGCCGGAATTACACGCGTGTCGTTGCCTGCCCGTCAACTTCGCCCGGTGTAAGCGACACGCCACAGCAGCCCCACCTGTACCAGGCGTTCGTCAGATCTCGTTCCAACTCCCGACACGCCCGTGGAACAGTCGACAACTGCCTATCGGGCACGATGTCTTTCGTGCAGATCGTCGTGCTGGCTGGTGGGACCGGAGGGGCTCGATTCCTGCGTGGGGTTCGCGCCGCCCGGCCGGAGGCGGAGATCACCGCCGTCGTCAACACCGGCGACGACGTGACATTGCACGGCCTGCGGATCTGCCCGGACCTCGACACCGTGATGTACACCCTCGGCGGAGGCATCGACGAGGAGCGGGGCTGGGGCCGGGCCGGCGAGAGCTGGACGGTCAAGGAGGAGCTCGCCGCCTACGGCGCCGACCCCGACTGGTTCGGCCTGGGCGACCGCGACGTGGCGACCCACCTCGTCCGCACCCGCATGCTCGACGCCGGCTATCCGCTGTCGGCGGTGACCGCGGCGCTCGCCGACCGCTGGCAGCCGGGTGTGACCCTGCTGCCGATGAGCGACCAGCGGGTCGAGACGCACGTCGTCGTTCCCGACCCGGAGTCGGACAGGCAGCGCGCGATCCACTTCCAGGAGTGGTGGGTTCGGCACCGCGCCGCCCTCGACCCGCGGGCCTTCGTCCAGATCGGGGTCGACGTGGCCCGCCCGGCCCCGGGTGTCGTCGAGTCCTTCGCCACGGCCGACGCCGTCCTGCTCGCGCCGTCGAACCCGGTGGTGTCGATCGGCACGATCCTCGGCGTCCCCGGCCTGCGCGCGGCGCTGCTCGCCTCCCCGGCCCGCATCGTCGGCGTCTCGCCCATCGTCGGAGGTGCCGTCGTCCGCGGGATGGCCGACCGCTGCCTGCCCGCCCTGGGCATCGAGGTCAGCGCCGAGGGCGTCGGCCGGCACTACGGCGCCCGGTCCGCCGAGGGCCTCCTCGACGCCTGGCTGGTGGCCCCCGACGACCCCGCGGACGTCCCGGGGGTCGACGTCCGGCAGGTGCCCCTGCTCATGTCCTCCCCCGAGGCCACCGCGGCGCTGGCCCGCGCCGCCCTCGATGCCGCCGATGGCTGAAGAAGGACCCCGTCCTGCCCACCCTTCGCAGGCTCAGGGTGGGGCCCGGGACGGGGCCGTTCCATCGGGTGTATCGATCCTGCCCGTCCACGGGCTACCCGAGTTCGCGCCGGACGACGACCTGGCGGCGGCGATCGCGGGCGCGGCGCCCTGGCTGGCCGACGGCGACGTCGTCGTCGTCACCTCCAAGGCGGTCTCCAAGGTGGAGGGCCGGCTCCTGCACGTGCCTCCCGGGGCCGACCGCGAGGCGGTCCGCCTGCAAGCGGTCGAGGACGAGGCGGTGCGCGTGGTGGCCCGCCGCGGACCCCTGGCGATCGTCCAGACCCGTCAGGGCTGGGTGGTGGCCGCCGCGGGCATCGACGCCTCGAACGTGCGCCAGGACGTCCTCGTGCTCCTCCCGGAGGACGCCGACGCCTCCGCCCGCCGCCTGCGCGACCGGCTCCGGGAGCTGCTCGGCGTCGGGGTCGCCGTGGTGGTGAGCGACACCTTCGGCCGGACCTGGCGCGAGGGGCTCACGGACGTGGCGGTCGGCTCGGCCGGGATCGCCGCGCTGACCGACCACCGGGGAGCGGTGGACGCCTGGGGCAACCGTCTGGAGACCACCCGCGTGGCGGTCGTCGACGAGCTCGCCTCCGCCGCGGACCTGGTCAAGGGGAAGCTGGCCGGGGTCCCCGTCGCGGTCGTCCGCGGGCTCCCGCCGGCACCGGCCGGCGAGGACGATCCGGGCACGCGGCCCCTCGTGCGGCTGCCGGCCGACGACCTCTTCCCCTACGGCGCGCGCGACCTCGTCCGCGCCCGGGAGCCGGGCGCCGAACTGGTCCCGCGGGCCGGCGAGCTCTCCGCGGCGGCCTCCGCCTTCCGCGTCGCCAGCGCCGCCCTCCCGGAGTTCCCGGTGGTCCTCCGCCACGGGGGCGAGGGCGACGGCGTCATCGACGTCCACCTCACCGACACCCCGAACCTGACGACGGCGCTGAACCTGGGCGCCCTGCTCGGCGCGGCGATCGTGCAGCTGCACGCCGAGGGATGGGCGACCCGCTGGGAGCCCGTCGGGACGCCCGGCGGCTCCTCACTCGTCGGGAGGTTGTGGCTCGGCACCCTCCCGGCGGTTCTATAACGTCGGCACGTGCAGATCCGCGAACTCGCCGTCCCGGACAGCTACGTGCTGGACCTCGTGCCGCACGGGGACGCCCGCGGACGCTTCACCGAGTGGTACCGCGCCGACGTGCTCGCCGAGGCCACCGGCTTCGCGCTCACCCTGGCCCAGGCCAACCACAGCGTGTCCGCCCGCGGCGCCCTGCGCGGGGTGCACTTCGCGCTCGTCCCGCCCGGCCAGGCGAAGTACGTGTACTGCCCCTCGGGCAAGGTCCTCGACGTGGTCGTGGACATCCGCCTCGGCTCGCCGACGTTCGGCGTCCACGACTCGGTCCTGCTCGACAGCGCCGAGCCGCGTGCGGTCTACCTCGCCGAGGGGCTGGGCCACGCCTTCGTCTCGCTGACGGACCACAGCTCGGTCACCTACCTGGTGTCCACGGGCTACTCCCCCGGCCGCGAGTTCGGCGTCGACCCGATGGACCCCGAGCTGGACCTGCCGTGGCCCTCCGGCCTCGAGTTCGAGTTCTCGGCCAAGGACCGGGCCGCCCCGACGCTCGCCGAGGCCCAGGAGTCGGGTCTGCTGCCGACGATGGAGCAGTGCGCGGCGCGGTACGCCGAACTGCGCGCGCTGTCCTCCTGAGGGCCGGCTGACCGGTCCCTCCTTCTGGGGAGGGCCCAGTTCAGCGCGGCGGACGCGACGCGTTCCCCCGATACGGTGACGCGGTGCGAGGCATCATTCTGGCGGGCGGGACCGGGAGCCGGCTGTTCCCCATCACCCAGGCCGTGAGCAAGCAGCTCATGCCCGTGTACGACAAGCCGATGATCTACTACCCGCTCTCGACGCTGATGATGGCCGGCGTCCGCGAGGTGCTGATCATCACCACGCCCGGCGACCAGGCCGCCTTCCGCGCGCTGCTCGGGGACGGCGCCCGGTTCGGCATGCGCATCGAGTACGCCGTCCAGCCGCACCCCGAGGGGCTGGCGCAGGCCTTCCTCATCGGGGCGGACTTCCTCGACGGCGAGCCCGCGGCCCTCGTGCTCGGCGACAACATCTTCTACGGCGCCGGACTGGGCACCGCCCTCAGCCGGCTCCCCTCCCCGGCCGGCGGGCACGTCTTCGCCTACCACGTTTCCAACCCGCGGGAGTACGGCGTCGTGGAGTTCGACACCGACGGCCGGGTGCTCTCCATCGAGGAGAAGCCGGCCCGGCCCAAGAGCTCCTTCGCGGTGCCGGGGCTGTACTTCTACGCCGGCGACGTCGTCGAGGTGGCCCGCGGCATCAGCCCCAGCGCCCGGGGCGAGCTGGAGATCACCGCGGTCAACGAGCACTACCTGCGCGAGGGGCGGCTGACCGTCACGGCGCTGGACCGGGGCACCGCCTGGCTGGACACCGGCACGTTCGCCTCGCTGCGCCAGGCCACCGAGTTCGTCTCGGTGGTCGAGGAACGGCAGGGGCTCAAGATCGGCTGCATCGAGGAGGTCGCCTGGCGCAACGGCTGGCTCGACGACGACGGGCTGCGGCGCGCGGCCGAGCCGCTGGGCAAGAGCGGTTACGGCGACTACCTGCTCGCGCTCCTGCACGGGCTCTGAGCGGTCCCGAGGGTCAGATCGACCGGTAGTCCGTCGGCGCGAAGCGCGGCCCGTGCCGCGGGCGGCGCGGACCGCCGGCCAGCAGCAGGCGGACCACGCGCTGCCGGTGGCCCCGCCAGGGCTCCAGCAGTTCGAGCATGCCCGCGTCGTCGGTGTTCCTCCGACCTGCCAGAGCCCAGCCCACGACGTTCTTCAGGTGGTAGTCCCCCACGCTCACCGTGTCGGGGCAGCCGAGGGTCCGCTGGACCACCTCGGCCGCCGTCCAGACCCCGATGCCGGGTATCGAGCACAGCCGCCGCTGCAGCGCGGCCGAGTTCCCGGCCACCTCCGGCTCGAGTCGCGACGCGACGGACGCCACCGCCCGCAGCGCCCGCCGGCGGGCCCCGTCCAGGCCGCAGCGGTGCCACTCCCAGTCGGTGACGTCCAGCACCCGTGACGCCGACGGGAGCACCCGCATCCCGTCGGGGGCTGGTCCCGGCGCCGGCGCACCGGCCAGGCGCAACAGGTCCCGCCACACCCGGTTGGCCTCGACGACGGTCACCTTCTGCTCCAGGACCGCGGGCACGAGCGCATCCCAGGTGCGGCCCGTGCGACCCAGCCGCAGCCACCGCGTCGTGCGGTGCAGCTCGGCGACCACGGGGTGGCCGGAGGGGTCGAAGCCGTCGGTGCGGTCGGCGGCGCCCAGCCATTCGGGCACCGTCGCCCCGGCACGCTCGGCCCCCGGCCCCCACGCCGTGATCTGGACCGTGCCGGCTCCGAGGGCGATCCGCACGGTGGCCGGGCCGTCGTCGGTCGTCGTGGTCCGCCAGATCCCGTCGGCCGCCACCCGCATGGTCGGGTCCCCGATGCCGCGGCGGTGCGGGCCCAGTGCCCGCGCGAGGTCCAGCGGCCAGTCCGGCGTCCAGGCGGACTCGAACGCCGCAGTAACCGAGGACAGCGTGACGGTGTTCAGGACGTTCCCCCGGGTGCAGCGGTCAGGCGGTCACTTCGGTGCCATGCGCAGCGCGCCGTCCATCCGGATGACCTCGCCGTTGAGGTAGCCGTGCGTGACGATGGCGAGCGCCAGCTCCGCGAAGTCCTCGGGACGGCCGAGGCGCTTGGGGAAGGGTATGCCCGCCGACAGCGCCGTCCGCGCCTCCTCGGGGAGGCTGCCCAGCAGCGGCGTGTCGACCAACCCGGGGGCGATCGTGCAGACCCGGACGCCGACGCTGGAGAGGTCCCGCGCCGCCGGGAGGGTCATCCCGACGATCCCGCCCTTGGACGCCGCGTAGGCGACCTGCCCGATCTGCCCGTCGTAGGCCGCGATCGAGGCGGTGTTCACGACGACGCCACGCTCGCCGTCCTCGCCCGGCTCGGTGGCCGACATCGCCGCCGCCGCCAGCCGGAGCACGTTGAAGGTGCCGACGAGGTTGACCATCACCGTCCTCGTGAACGCGCCGAGGTCGTGCGCCTCGCCGCCGCGCCCCACGGTGCGCTGGGCCCAGCCGATGCCGGCGCAGTTGACCGCGATCCGCAACGGCCGGTCCTTGCCGGTCGCCTCGGCGATCGCGGCCTGGACGGACGCCTCGTCGGTGACGTCGGTCCGGACGAAGGTGGTGTGCCCACCCAGCTCCGCGGCCAGCGCCTGCCCGCGCTCCTCCTGCAGGTCGAGGATCGTCACGGCCGCCCCCCGGGCGGCCAGGGCCCGGCTGGTGGCCGCACCGAGCCCGGAGGCTCCTCCACTGACAACGGCTGCGACGTCGAAGCTCTTCATGCGCGGAGGCTAGCGACCGGACTCAGCCGAACCGGGGGCCGTACCGTTCCTCGACGACGGCCAGCAGCTGCTTGACCCGCTCGGCGTCGGACACGGGGCAGACCATCGTCACGTCGGCGGTGTGGACGACGACGCTGTCGTGGACGCCGACGAGGGCCACGAGATGGTCGGGGTCGTCATTGAAGACGACGTTGCCGGAGGCGTCGACCAGCACGGAGGGGCCACGGACGGCGTTGCCGGCCCCGTCGGTCTCGAGCGTGTGGGCCAACGCCGGCCAGGAGCCGACGTCGAGCCAGTCGACGTCGAGGTCGGCGACGAGCACCCGACCCGGCTCGGCGGCGGCCGGCTCCAGGACGGCGTAGTCGACGCTGATCTTCGGCAGCGTGGGGAACACCTGGCCCAGGACGCGCTCGCGCTCCGGGCCGGCCGGCGCGGCGACGATCCGCGCCAGCCCCTCGGCGGACTCCGGCAGGTGGTCGGCCAGGGCGTCGAGGACCGTCCGGGCGCGCCAGACGAACATGCCCGAGTTCCACAGGTACCCCCCGTCGGCGACGTAGGCCTCCGCGGTCGCCCGGTCGGGCTTCTCGCGGAACGACGCGGCCTCGGCGACCCCGGCCACCTCCGTGGCGGCGCCACGCTGGACGTATCCGAAGCCGGTGGCCGGCGAGGCCGGCGGAATGCCGAGGGTCACCAGGGCATCCGGGCGGGCGGCGAGCGCCCGGTAGGCCGTCTCCAGCACGGCGGCGAACCGCTCGACCGGCCGGATGACGTGGTCGGCGCTGACCACGGCGAGCTCGGCGTCCGGGTCGACGTCGGCCACCAGCGCAGCGGTCAGCCCGACGGCGTTGGCGGTGTCCCGGGCGACCGGCTCCAGGACCAGCCGGTCGGCGCCCAGCTCCGGCAGCGCCGCGCGTACCTGCTCGCCGTAGCGGGCGGCCGTGCAGACCCAGATCTGTTCCGCCGGCAGCACCGCCGCCAGGCGGGTGAACGCCTCCACCAGGAGGCTGTGGGCGCCGCCGTCGGCGTCGTGCACCACGTCGAGCAACTGCTTGGGCCGCTGGGCGCGCGAGAGCGGCCACAGCCGCGTCCCGGATCCGCCAGCCATGATCACCGCGTGTCGCACGTCAGTTCTCCGTCGGCTCGGCGGCCACGCGCCCGGCGAGCTCGCCGGCCCGGCGCTGGAAGCGGGCTCCGGCGGCCACCCGGCCGCTGACGTAGGAGACGAGCATGCGGGCACCCAGCCCGGCCCGGAAGGCCGCGCGCAGCGGCGCATGCCGCCGCAGGGGGTACTGGTGGGAGAGGTAGCGCAGCGCGCTGGTGTGGTGCACCCGCTGCATGCGGTGCGGCTCCCGCCGAGTGGCGTGCCCGCCCTCGTGCTCGACCACGGCGGTAGGCACGTAGACGTGCAGCCACCCACGGCGGGTGAGCCGTTCGGCGAGGTCGACGTCCTCGAAGTACATGAAGTAGCCGGCGTCGAAGCCCCCGACCGACCAGAAGGCCTCGAGGTCGACCAGCAGGCAGGAGCCGCTCAGCCAGCCTGCGGGGCGCTCCCGCGGCGTCTCCCGCTCCCGGCGGTACCGCGCCGTCCACGGGTTGCTCGGCCACGCCCAGCCCAGCAGCGCGTGCCCGGCGCCGGTGGACAGGCGTGGCAGGTCTCGGGCAGACGGGTACAGCTCCCCGTCGGGGGTCATGATCGCCGGCCCGAGCGTGGCGGCTCGCGGCCACCGGTCGGCCGCGGCGAGCAGCTCGTCGACCGAGCCCGGAGCGAAGCGCAGGTCGGGGTTGGCGATCAGCGCCCGTCCGGTGCGCAGGTCGGCCAGCCCGGCGTTCGCCGCGGCCCCGTAGCCGATGTTGCCGCCGGTGCGCAGCACCCGGACGTGCGGGTGGCGCGCTGCGGCCCGATCGGGCGCCCCGTCGGTGGAGCCGTTGTCGGCGAGCACCACCTCGACCGGCCGCGAGGTGGCCTGCGCCAGCGAGTCCACGAAGTCCACGAGCGTGGCGCCGGGTGAGTAGGTGACCGCGACGACGCGCAGCGGGGCGGGATCGGTCGGAGTGGTCACGCACAGACCCTAGGCAGTCCCGTCGAGCACCGCGGAGCGCCTCGCTGGGTGACCCCTGGGGTTCGTGTGACGGAACGGACCCCCACGAACCCGGAACCCCGTCGCGTTGTCGTGCCGCCCGCTCGGCACAGGTACCGTCGATGCCCGTGACCGTCACAGCACCTGATCTCGTCGTCGTCGGCTCCGGATTCTTCGGACTCACGGTCGCGGAGCGCGTCGCCAGCCAGCTCGACAAGCGGGTGCTGGTCATCGATCGCCGCGACCACATCGGCGGCAACGCGTACTCCGCGCCTGAGCCGGAGACCGGCATCGAGGTGCACGTGTACGGGGCGCACCTGTTCCACACGTCCAACGAGCGGGTCTGGCAGTACGTCAACCAGTTCACCGAGTTCACGAGCTACCAGCACCGGGTCTTCAGCATCTACCAGGGCAAGACCTACTCCCTGCCGATCAACCTGGCCACCATCTGCCAGTACTTCGACCGCAGCTTCTCCCCCGGCGAGGCGCGGGCGCTGGTCGCGGAGCAGGCCGGGGAGATGGACACCGCGGAGGCCGCCAACCTCGAGGAGAAGGCGATCTCGCTGATCGGCCGTCCGCTCTACGAGGCGTTCATCCGGGGCTACACCAAGAAGCAGTGGCAGACGGACCCGACCGACCTGCCCGCGGCGGTGATCGCCCGGCTGCCGGTGCGCTACACCTTCGACAACCGGTACTTCAACGACACCTACGAAGGTCTGCCCAAGGACGGGTACACCGCCTGGCTGACCCGCATGGCCGAGCACCCGAACATCGAGGTCCGGCTCTCCACCGACTACTTCGACGTCCGTGACGAGCTGCCCCGCGACGTGCCCACCGTGTTCACCGGCCCCATCGACAAGTACTTCGACTACGAGGCCGGCGAGCTCGGGTGGCGGACGCTCGACTTCGAGCAGGAGGTCCTGCCGATCGGCGACTTCCAGGGGACGTCGGTCATGAACTACGCGGACGAGGACGTGCCCTACACCCGGATCCACGAGTTCCGGCACTTCCACCCCGAGCGGGACTACCCCGACGACAAGACCGTCGTCGTGCGCGAGTACTCGCGCTTCGCCCAGTCCGGCGACGAGCCGTACTACCCGATCAACACCGCGGAGGACCGGGCGAAGCTCGAGCGGTACCGCGAGCTGGCGGCGAAGGAGGCGGCGGAGAAGCACGTGCTCTTCGGAGGCCGCCTCGGCACGTACAAGTACCTGGACATGCACATGGCGATCGGTTCGGCGCTCACCATGTTCGACAACCGCATCCGCCCGCACTTCGACCAGGGCGCGTCGCTCGACGGCCGCCTCGAGGACTGATCCCACGATGACGAGCACCACGGCCCCCGGCCCCACGGTCGACGCGGACGCCGATCAGCGGCCCACCCCGGCGGTCACCCTGCTGCAGCGGGTGCTGATGCCGCGCCTCGACGACCCCCGCAACGTGCGCAGCCTGTACGTCGACGAGAGCCTGGCACGCACCCTGCGGGTGGACAGCCGCGCCACCGCGCACCTGCTCGGCGGGGACCAGGTCTCCTTCGCCACCTACTTCAACGCCTTCCCCGCGGCCTACTGGCGCCGCTGGACGTCGGTGCCGTCGGTGGTACTGCGCCTGCGCCTGTCCGGCTCCGGCCGGGTCGACGTCTACCGGTCGAAGGCGGACGGCGACATCGTGCACGTCACCGCCTCCGCGGTCGGCGGCACCGACCAGGAGGTGGAGTTCCAGCTCGACCTGACCCCGTTCATCGACGGCGGCTGGTACTGGTTCGACCTGGTCGCCGACAGCGAGCTGACGATCGTGGAGGCCGGCTGGTACGCCGACCACGAACCGCTGCGCGAGGGCCGGCTGTCCGTCGGCATCTGCACCTTCAACAGGCCGGGCGACTGCACCGCCGCCATGGCGACGATCGCCGCGGACCCGGTCGTGAGCGCTCAGCTCTCCGCCGTGGTCGTGGCCGACCAGGGCAACCGCAAGGTTCGCGACGACGCCGGCTACGCGGAGGTCGCCGCGCTGCTGGGCGACCGGCTGCACCTGGTCGAGCAGGGCAACCTCGGCGGCAGCGGCGGGTTCGCGCGGGCCATGTACGAGACGCTGGAGCGGACCGACGCCACCCACCTGCTCTTCCTCGACGATGACGTGCAGCTCGAGGCCGACAGCCTGCACCGGGCGCTGACCTTCAGCCGTTTCACCGACCAGCCGGTCCTCGTCGGTGGCCAGATGCTCGCGCTGCAGGACCGCTCCGTGCTGCACACCATGGGCGAGGTCGTCGACCGGCACAGCTTCCTCTACCGGCCGGCCGCCTACGCCGTCACCGGCCACAACTTCGCCGAGCAGTCGCTGCGGGAGACCCGGCAGCTGCACCGGCGGGTCGACGTCGACTACAACGCCTGGTGGATGTGCCTGATCCCCCGGGAGGTGCCGGAGAAGCTCGGCCTGCCGCTGCCGCTGTTCATCAAGTGGGACGACGCCGAGTACGGTCTCCGGGCCAAGGCGGCCGGCTACCCCACAGTCACGCTGCCCGGTGCGGCGATCTGGCACCTCGCCTGGACCGACAAGGACGACGTCAGTGACTGGCAGGCCTACTTCTTCGCCCGCAACCGGCTGATCGTCGCGGCGCTGCACAGCCCGCACACCGATGGCGGCGGCATCCCGCGCAGCAGCATCCTCGCCGACCTCAAGCATCTGCTGAAGCTGGAGTACTCCGCCGTCGCCCTGCACCTGAAGGCCTACGAGGACTTCCTCGCCGGGCCCTCGTCGGTCTTCTCGGCACTGCCCACCGCGCTCGGCGACGTCCGCGCCGAGCAGTCCCGCTTCCCCGACAGCCGGGTGGTGACGGCGCGCTCGGAGATCCCCGAGCCCGAGCTCGACGCGGTCGTGGCCGAGGCCATGGCCCAGCCACCGGTCGGCAAGCGGGCGATCCTCTCCTCGGCGGTGCGCGGACTGCGGCACAGCCTCCGGCCGGCCGGCGAGGCCCGGGACCGGCCGCAGGTCCAGCTTCCGGCCCAGGACGCCCAGTGGTACGTGCTGGCGCGGCTCGACAGCGTCGCCGTGGGCACCGCGGACGGCCGCGGAGTCACCCTGCGGCAGCGGGATCCGGCCGCCTTCCGTGACCTGCTGCGTCGCTCGGTGCGGCTGAACCGCGAGATCGTGAAGCGCTTCCCCGAGCTGTCGGACCGGTACCGGGCCGCGTACGGGGACCTGACCTCGCGGGAGAACTGGCGGGCGGCCTTCGTCGCCAGCGGGGGCGACGTCAGCGGAAGCTGAGCGGTACGGCAGGGGCCCCTCAGGGGCGGGTGAACCGCTCCCGGCGCCCCTGCCGTACCAGGCCGAACCAGGTGCGCAGACCGCGCAGGTCCCGTCGCGCCAGGAAGAACCACGAGAAGCGCACGAGCTCCAGCGGGAAGAGCCAGCGCATCCCCGGCTGGGCCATCAGGTAGCCGCGGTTGCGGTAGGTGAAGAACCGCTTGGTCTCGTCCGCCGGGTACTGCGCCGACAGCCGCCCACCGGCGATGGGCAGGAACTCGTCGGTTCCTTCCGGGTGCAGGTACGCCGCTCGCAGGCAGGTGCCGAACCGCAGCCCGGAGCGGACCAGTCGCCGGTGCACCTCCGTCTCGTCGCCACGCAGGAACAGCCGGTAGTCCGGCACGCCGACGACCTCCAGCGCGTCCGCGCGGAACAGCGCGCCGTTGAACAGGGAGGCGTACCGGGGCAGCAGGTCCATCCCGGCGAAGTCGGCGAGGGTCCGCCGCCAGCGCAGGCCGCGACGCAGCGGGAAGGCCAGCCGGGTCGGGTCCGCCTTGTCCACGACCGCCGGTGACACCTCGGCGAGGTCGTGGGTCGCCGCGCAGTCCAGGAGCGTGGCCAGGACCGACTGGTCGGCCGGTCGCCCGTCGTCGTCGGCGCACCACACCCAGTCGGCGCCGCGGGCCAGGGCCGTGAGCATGCCGAGGGCGAAGCCGCCGGCGCCGCCCAGGTTGTGCCGTGACGGCAGGTAGGTCACCGGGAGGCCGGAGGCACGGACGACGTCCTCGGTCTCGCGGTCCGGGCCGTTGTCGACGACGACGACGTGCTGGACGGGACGCGACTGTCCGCCGAGGGCCGCGAGGCTCTCGGCCAGCAGGTCCGGTCGCTGCCGGGTGACCACGACCGCCACGACGACGTCGTCGACGCTCACGCGCTGCTCGCGGGCGCGCTGTCGAGGAACGGGTCCCGGCCCTTGTAGGCGGTCAGCACCGCGCGCAGCTCACCCTGCTGCTTCACCCGGCCGTGCTCCATCCAGATGGCGGTGGTGCACAGCTGCCGCAGGAACTCGTCGGAGTGCGACGCGAAGACCAGCAGGCCGGCACGCTGCACCAGCTCGGCGAGCCGGTCCTTAGCCTTGGCGAGGAAGGCCGCGTCGACCGCCCCGATCCCCTCGTCGAACAGCAGGATCTCCGGGTCGATGCTGGTCACCACCCCGAGGGCGAGACGGACCCGCATGCCGGTGGAGTAGGTGCGCAACGGCATGGCGAGGAAGTCACCGAGCTCGGTGAAGTCGGCGATCTCGTCGACCCGGGCCTCCATCTGCTTGCGCGTCATCCCGAGGAACAGCCCGCGGATCATGATGTTCTCGTAGCCGGAGATCTCCGGGTCCATCCCGACCCCGAGGTCGAACACCGGAGCGACCCGGCCCTCGATCGTGGCGGAGCCGCGAGTTGGCTCGTAGATGCCCGACAGCAGTCGCAGCAGGGTCGACTTCCCGGCCCCGTTGTGACCGACCAGTGCGACCCGGTCACCCTCCTCGATGGTGATGTCGATGTCGTGCAGCGCCTCGATCACCGGCACCTTGCGCTCGGAGCTGATGTTGCCGCCGACGACGCCGAGCACCGCCTTCTTCAGCGAACGCGTCTTGGCGTCGAAGATGGGGAAGTCGACGCTCGCCCCACGCGTCTCGATCCGGACCATGCTTCCTCCTCTCCCGCCGCTCAGACCCAGTAGGACACGCGCGCGCGGTAGCGGCGCAGCGCCCACAGGGTGATGAGCCAGCCGATGACCGTGATGGCGAGGACGACGTACCAGTGACGCCACACCTGCTCCTGGCCGAGCATCGGCCGCCGGATGAACTCGATGAAGTGCAGCGCCGGGTTGATCTCCGCCCACCGGGCCCGCTCGGCGATGGCCGGGTTCTCGCTGTTGAGGAAGTCCTCGTAGATCCACACGATCGGCGTGAGGAAGAAGGTCAGCTGGACGATGCTGCCCACGATCGGGTTCAGGTCGCGGAAACGGGCGCTGGCCATGCCCAGGAACAGCGCGACCCAGGCGCCGTTGAGCGCGATCAGCACGAAGGCCGGGATGGCGAGCAGGCTCGACCAGTCGAGATCCTGCGGGAAGATCAGGAGCATCACCGCGTAGACGATCAGGTTGTGCGCGAACAGCAGGCTCTGCCGCCAGACCAGCCGGTACACGTGCACCGAGATGGGCGCCGGGAGGTGCTTGATCAGCCCCTCGTTGGCGATGAAGACGTCGGCACCCTCGATGATGCAGCCGGAGATGAACGCCCAGACGATGAATCCGACCAGGATGTAGGGGAGCTGGTCCTCGAGTGCGTTGCCGAAGAGGCCGGCGTAGAGGATGCCCAGCGCGACCGCGGTGACCGCCATGCTGATGGTGATCCAGATCGGTCCGAGCACGGACCTCCGGTACCGCTGACGGATGTCCTGCCAGCCCAGGTGTCCCCAGAGCTGGCGCTGCCGCCACCCGACCCTCAGGTCGTCGAGTGCGCGGCCCATCGGGGTCGCCGTCCTGAGAGTTGCCACGACGAAGCAGGTTACCTTCCCTCATCGGCCCGTCCCGGGCCGCAACCCGCTGCCCACCCGAGGGGCGGGCAGCGGGCTCACCGGAGTTTCAGCCGGTGATCTGACCGTCCTGGAAGTCGTTGCGCGAGCCGCCCGGGACGGCGTAGGTGTCCGACACCGGCCAGCCGTAGGTGGACGCGGGCCCGCCGGCGCTGCGGTAGGTGGAGAGCACCGCGCTCGTGACCACCCGGGCGCCGGTCGCCTCGGACCAGTAGACCGCCCCGCCGGAGAAGTCCACGACGAGACCGGTGGTGCCGGCGGTGCCCGCGACCGTCGTGACGTCGGTCGTCGGGAAGCCCAGCGGGCCGGTGATGCCGCCCGTGGCCCACCACGCCGTCCGCAGCGCGCCGTACACCGAGTGCGTGCCGGTCGCTGCCGAGGAGTAGATCGAGACCTTCTGCGCCGCCAGCGCGGTGCCACCGGTCACCGGCCCCTGGTCGGCGATCGGGAAGCCCAGCGCCGCCGGACCCCCCTGTGCCTCGTAGTAGGCCAGGATGTCGCCCTGCACCATGCGCCCACCGGTGGCCGTCGACCAGTAGACCGCACCGCCGGAGAAGTTCCCGACCAGACCGTCCACGCCGGCGGTCACGCCGACGTCGGCGGTCGGGAAGCCCAGCGGGCCGGTGATGCCGCCCGTGGCCCACCAGGCCGTCCGCACGCCGCCGTGCACCGAGTGCGTGCCGGTCGCTGCCGAGGAGTAGATCGAGACCTTCTGCGCCGCCAGCGCGGTGCCACCGGTCACCGGCCCCTGGTCGGCGATCGGGAAGCCCAGCGCCGCCGGACCCCCCTGTGCCTCGTAGTAGGCCAGGATGTCGCCCTGCACCATGCGCCCACCGGTGGCCGTCGACCAGTAGACCGCACCGCCGGAGAAGTTCCCGACCAGACCGTCCACGCCGGCGGTCACGCCGACGTCGGCGGTCGGGAAACCCAGCGGGCCGGTGATGCCGCCCGTGGCCCACCAGGCCGCCCGCACGCCGCCGTGCACCGCATGGGTGCCGGTGGACGCCGAGGAGTAGATCGAGACCTTCTGCGTCGCCAGCGCCGAGCCCCCGGTCACCGGCCCCTGATCGGCGGTCGGGAAGCCCAGCGCCGCCGGCCCCCCCTGTGCCTCGTAGTAGGCCAGGATGTCGCCCTGCACGACGTGTGCGCGGGTGCTCTTCGACCAGTAGACCGAGCCGGTTCCGAACTCGGTGACCCGTCCCCCCGCGACGGCGACGCTGTCGGCGGTCGGGAACCCGAGCGGGCCGCTGACGCCGCCCGTGGCCCACCACGTGCGCAGCGCCTCCGCGGTGACCGCCCGGGCCCCGGTCGACGCCGACGAGTAGATGGACCCGCCCTGGAACGCCGCCGCCTGACCGCCGGGGACCGGGCCCAGCGAACTGATCGGGAAGCCGAGGGGACCGGTGGTCACACCGGTGGCCCAGTACCGGGAGAGCACGGGACCGGAGAGCCAGTGCGCTCCCGTCCCCGCCGACCAGTAGACCGAGCCGCCCGAGAAGGCGGTCGCCCGCCCGCCGGCCACGGGGGCGCTGTCGGCGATGGGGAAGCCCAGCGGGCCGGAGACCCCACCGCTGTTCCACCAGGCGGCGAGCATGTCCTTGGTGACCACGCGGGCCCCGGTGGCCGAGGACCAGTAGATCGAGCCGCCCTGGAACGCCGTCGCGGCTCCCCCGGTGATGTTCCCGGAACTGGCGATCGGATAGCCGAGCGGGCCGCCCACCGCGCCGTTGTTCCAGTACGCGCCGAGCGAGGGCCCGGTGACGTACGCGGCGCCGGACGCCGGCGACCAGTAGATCGAGCCCTGCGTGTAGGCCCGGGCACAGCCGCTGCTGGGCAGACCGCACTGGGTCGCCGCCACCGGATCGCCGATCGCCGTCGAGCCGCCCAGCGCCTTGTACGTCAGGTTGATCGCGCCGCTGCCCGATGACTGGGTCGAGCCGAACCAGTCGGTGAAGTAGCTGAAGAAGTTGCGGTTGCCGTACGCCGAGCAGCTGTCGCCTTCGCCGTAACCGGCATTGAGCGCCGCGACGTTCGGGACGTAGGGCGTGTAGTTGTACAGCGCGGCGGTGGCGCCGTTCTGGATGTAGACCGACTGCCGCCCGCAGTCGTTGTGCGGGTGGTACAGGATGTCGTTCACCACGCCGGCGCGGTAGCTGTACTTGCTCGGGTTGGTCACGTACCGGCGGAACTGGGAAGCGGCGCTGTAGAGCTGGTTCTGCAGCCCGTAGTACTGGGTGTCGCAGGCCGCCGTGTCCGGGCAGCCGTAACCCATCGCCTTGTCGTACTTGCCCTGGGTCGGGCTGGTGGCGGTGACCAGACCCTGCTCCTTCTGCAAGGTGACCAGCAGTACCTGCGGGTTCACGCCGCAGGCCTGCGCCACCTTCCAGATGATCGAGGCCGCGGACTCCGACGCCAGGCCCGCGTAGCCGCCGGGGCAGTACTGGGTGGCCGACTTGCTGAACGTGCCGGAGTGGTACGCACTCAGACAGAGGCTGCCGGCCGTGCAGCGGGTGCCCTTCGCGTCGAGGAACGCCTGGACCTGGACAGCGGACATCGCGCCGGAGTCGAAGAAGATCTGGTCGGTGATGATGTTGCCGGGGTCGAACTCGCTCAGGTCGGCCGCCCGGGCCGGCGAGGTCCCCGCGGTCGGGCCGATGACGAGCAGGGTGGCGGCGGTCAGCGCCCCGAGTGTCCACCGCAGCAGCACCCGGGCACGGTTCATGGGCCTCATGCCGACACCTCCACGGTGGTGTCAGCGACGCCGAGCGACTCGCCCGCGGGAGAGACGTAGGTGACCGTCGCCGTCCAGGAGCCGGAACCGAGGTCGGCGAACGGCACGAGCAGCTGCCCGCAGGTGGTGGTGGAGGCGTCGGCACGAGCTTCCGTCGCGGTCGTGACCGACCGGCCCGCCTGCTGGAGCACCAGGATGCACTCGCCCCCGTTCTCGATGATGCCGGCGACCAGCGCGCCGACGGCCACGCCGCCCTCCGCCTCGTCCGCCACGGCGTACGTGATGCGGACGTCGGCGCCGGAGGGGGTGGCGGTATCGGTGGCCACGTCGGCCGGATCCTCCGGCGGCGGGTTCACGACGGTGTAGGGGACTCCGTCGGTCGGGGCTCCGTGGAACGCGTCGTCGGCGACGGCCGCGGGCACGTCGGCCTGCGACCGGACGACGAGGTACCCGGCCACCGCCGCACCGGCTACCGCGACCGCGCCGACTGCGATCAGCCCCACCCGCGGGCTAGACATCGGCGCCACCCCGAGTCGTCGAGGTGGCCGGGCCGGGTGCGGGTGCGACGGGCGGACGCCGGTCCGCGAGGGCGAAGTGCACGAGTGTTCCTCCCGGTGCGGCCGCCGGGAAGAGAGGCGGCCGTCGACTGAGTGAACCTTCTGTATCGACCACCCAGCGGGAGTGTTGAGTCGGGTGGGACGACTGGCGTCCACCGGTGCCAGTGAGCCGATGAGGCATGCGTCGCGCCGCCCCGACACGCCGGACAGGGCCGTGGCCCGCACACCGGGACGGTGAGCGGGCCACGGGGATGCGCGCGGTTTCGATCCAGAGGTCAGCGACCTCTGGTCACAGGACGACGTCGTGCATGTCCCACCCGGAGCCGACGGTCCGCGCCGAGTGGGGCACACCGCCGTTGCCGGTCGTGTACGCCCAGCGGACGCCGAGGGCCTTGGCGCGGCCGAAGAGGTCGGGCCGCCCGTCGCCGGAGATGTCCTGGCTCGGGGTCAGCACGTCGTGCATCGACCACCCGGTGCCGACGGCCGCGCGGCTGGCGAACCCGCCGGTGCCGTCGCCGGCATAGAACCAGAGCACGCCGGTGCCGGCCTCCCGGGCCCACAGGTCGGCGTCGCCGTCACCGTCGACGTCGCCGGGCGAGGTCAGGGCGTCGTGCATGTCCCACCCGGTGCCGAGCAGCCGCGGCGGGGTCAGCACACCCCCGGCCGAGCCGGGATACAGGTACAGCCGGCCGGTGCCCTGCTGCCGGGCCCACATGTCGGCGAACCCGTCGCCGGTCACGTCCCCGGCGGACATCAGCGCGTCGTGCATGTGCCAGCCGGTGCCGACCATGGTGGGGGGCGTGAAGCTGCCGGCGCCGTCGCCGGGATAGACGTACAGGCTCCCGCTGGCCATCTCGCGGCCGTAGAGGTCGGGCCTCCCGTCGCCGGTGACGTCGGCGCTCATGATCAGCGAGTCGTGCATCTGCCAGCCGGTGCCCACCGCGCGGCGGGACACCGAGGCGCCCCGGCCGTCACCGGCGTAGAACCACAGCCGGCCGACCGAGCGTTCCCGGCCCACGGTGTCCGCCTTGCCGTCGCCGTCGAGGTCCTGGCTCGCGGACACGCCGCGATTCACCGGCCGGGGCCGCACGGCCGGGCAGGGGTCGTAGCGCGGCGCGCTGTAGGTCGCGGCCCACTCGCCGACGTACACCTGGCACGGGCCGACGTCGGCCTGCGGCACGGCGACACCGGTCCACCAGGACGTGCGCTGGAAGGCGCCGTCCCAGCTCAGGCTGACGTGCACGTGGTCGGTGTGCGGGCTCCGGCCGCTGTAGGGCTGCCAGCCGGCGGAGGCCTGCGAGGCCGACCAGATCTGGCGGTTCCAGATCACGTACATGACGCCGAGCCGACGGGCATTCCCCGCCGGCTCGCCCGTGGCGTCCGGGCCGGTCAGCCACAGCGTGAAGTCGTCACCGACGGCCTTCTCGGCCGGCTTGTTCACGTCCAGCATCCAGTCCCACGCGCGGCCCTCCTGGTGCTCGCTGCGCGCGTTGATGTTGCAGGCCCGGGTGAGACCGCCGTCGCGTCCGACGCCGTAGTAGGCGAGCACGATGTTGCGCAGCGCGATCGCGCCCGGCTTGGCCGAGGGGTCACAGGAGACCTGACCGCGGTAGGCCGACGGTGCGTCGGGGACGGTCTGCATGGGGACGGGAGGCGTCAACAGGCCACTCGCGCCGGCCGTCGCGGGGCCGGTGACCACGAGCACCGCGGTCAGGGCCGCGGTGACCAGGCCGAGGAGCAGGGAACGGGGACGGGTCGTACGCACGGGGAACCACCGAATTTCGTCGAGATGCAGGCCCCTTCCTCATCGTCAACCCCGCGTGTCGGCTTGAGAACTTTCTCCCGGGGTGCAAGCGACCCCCCGGGCCGACCCCCGTCCGGTGCGCCACGGCGACGTCCTACGGTGGGATCGACGACGGTCCGGCACCGGCGGACGCCGGAGTCCTGGGACCGGAGGACACCTGAGCGGGGGGACCCAGATGATCTACGACCACTGCGTGATCGGCGGGGGCATCGTCGGCATGGCCTCGGCCATGGCGCTGGTGCGCAGGCGCCCGGGTTCGACCGTCCTGGTCCTCGAGAAGGAGACCGACATCGCCCGGCACCAGACCGGGCACAACAGCGGGGTCATCCACTCGGGCATCTACTACGAGCCCGGCAGCCTCAAGGCCGAACTCAGCAGGCGCGGCGCCGAGGCCACCAAGGAGTTCTGCGCCGAGCACGGCCTGCCCATGACGGTGCAGGGCAAGCTGCTCGTGGCCAGCGACGACCGTGACGCGCGGCGACTGGACGCTCTCGTCGACCGCGCCGCGGCCAACCGCATCGAGGCCCGGCGGATCAGTGCCGCAGAGCTGCGCGAACTCGAGCCCGAGGTGGCCGGGGTGGGGGCGCTGCTGGTGCCGGCCACGGGCAGCGTGGACTACGTCGCGATCACGCGGGCGATGCGCGACACCGTGGAGCGCGAGGGCGGCCAGGTCGAGGTCGGCCAGGCCGTGACCGGGATCGCGGAAGGGGCGGACTCCGTCGCCGTCACCACCGAGGGCACGACCTGGCGCGCACGCCGGCTCGTCGTCTGCGGCGGCTTGCAGGCCGACCGGCTGGCCGCCCTCGCGGGCCTGACCTCGGCAGCTCGCATCGTGCCGTTCCGGGGCGAGTACTACCAGCTGCCGCCCGAGCGGAGCGGCATCGTCACCCGGCTGATCTACCCGGTGCCCGACCCCGCGCTGCCCTTCCTCGGCGTGCACCTGACCCCCATGGTCGACGGGCGGGTCACCGTGGGTCCCAACGCGGTGCTCGGGCTGTCCCGGGAGGGGTACCGCAAGGGGAGCGTGGACCGGCGGGACGTGCGCGACATCGTGTCCTTCCCCGGCTTCTGGCGGCTCGCCCGCCACCAGGTGAGAACCGGCGCCGTGGAGATGCGCAACTCGATGTTCAAGCGTGGGTACCTGGCCGCGGCCCGCCGGTACTGCCCCGGCCTGCAGCTGGAGGATCTGCTGCCCTACGAGGCCGGTATCCGCGCTCAGGCGGTCCTCCGGGACGGGACGATGGTCCACGACTTCCTGCTCGAGGAGACCGCACGCACGTTGCACGTGCTCAACGCGCCGTCACCGGCCGCGACCTCCGCCATCCCCATCGGTGAGTTGATCGCGGACAAGGCACTGGCCGCCGCCTGACCGGCGTTCGACGTCCGGCGGCCGGCACAGCGGTGTTAACCTGCCGGTCATCTCCGCCTGCCGCCTCCGGCTCCACACCGAGCCGACCACGAGCCCGAGCCAGGAGCCGTTCCTCTGCTCTCCACCCTGACCGTCGACGACCGCGGGCTGACCTTCTGTGCCGGGGCCGAGGACGCCGACCGGGTCGTCGACCTCCTCCTCGACGGGCGCCGGATCTGGTCGTTCCGAATGGCCGACGCCGTGCCCGAACCAGGGAACCCGGGAACGGTGCGCGTGTCGTGGCCCCGGGCGCTGGACGCCTACCTGGTCGGGATCGGGACGTTCACCCTCCGGCCGGTGGACGGGAACGGGCCGGAGCTGTCGGCCACTGCCCGCCTGGGGGCCGGCGACGAGCCGCTGCGGTTCGACGACCGGTACGGGATCGGCCTGATCGTGAACAAGTTCGGCAAGATCGGCCACGCCCTCGCCGACTACGACCCAGGCATCGTGTCGCGTCTGCTCGATCACATGGACCAGGTGCGCGACGTCGTGTCCACCAGCACCGGTCTCGACGTCTACGTCATGGGCGGGACGCTCCTCGGCCCGTACCGCGACGGCCGGATCATGCCCCACGACGACGATGCCGACCTCGGCTACCTGAGCCGGCACAGCCACCCGGTCGACGTCGTCCGCGAGGCCTTCGGTGTCGGTCGGCACCTGCGCGCGGCCGGGCTGGAAGTGGTGCGGGCCTCGGCCGGGCACCTGCAGGTGAACTTCAGCCACGAGGGCCGTCCGGACGCCTACGTCGACCTGTTCACCGGCTGGGTGGACGACTTCGGGTGGTGGCAGCACACCTTCGCGGTGCGCACCCGGGCCCGTCGGGACCAGGTCCTCCCGACCATCACCATCGACGTCGAGGGACGTCCGGAGCCTGCCCCGCGCGAGCCGGAGATCATGCTCGAGGCGAACTACGGCCCTGGCTGGCGGACGCCCGACCCCGCCTTCCGCTTCGACATCCCGAAGAGCACCTCCGACCGCTTCTGGGCGTTCTTCTCCGACTACGAGATGGACCGCGTCCTCTGGGAGGACCACTACCGGTACGACCTCGCCGGCGACCGGATCGCACCGGGCACCGCCCCCTCGCCGTACGCGCGGTCCCTGGCCGAACGCATCGACCCTGCGGCACCGGTCCTCGAGCTGGGCAGCGGCCGCGGCCACGACGCGCTGTGGCTGGCTCGGCAGGGACATCGCGTCCTCGCCGTCGACTACGTCCGGTGGCCGACGAAGCGGGCCGCCGCGATCGCCGCCGACGAGGGGCTCCCGGCGACCTTCCGGACCCTCAACCTGTACGACCTGCGCCGCGTGCTGGCGCTCGGTGCGGAGATCGCCGCCCGCGAGGAGCCCGTCGTCGTCTACGGACGTGGCCTGCTCGGCACCATGTGGGACATCGGCCGCCCGCAGTTGCTCCGGTTGCTGTCGATGGTGCTCAGGAGCGGCGGGCGGGCCCACCTGGACGTCCCGCGGACGAGCCTGATCCCCGACCCCGGCACCGGGGTTCCGCTGCACCGCGCGGTGACCCCCGACCTGCTCGCCGCCGAGATGGCGCCCTACGGCCTGGTCGTCGAGGACGTGGACGAGGCCGACGACGTCGTCGAGCACATGCCCTGGAGCGCGGACAGCGTCTCCCTCCCGACCACGAGGATGGTGGTGTCATGGCAGCCCAGCACGCGCTGAAGCAGGTACTGCGTGCGCCGGCCAAGCGGTTCCGGCGGTCGCTGGTGCCGGAATACGAGGACCTGCTGGCCGATGCGACCACGGCTCGTGAGGGGATCTCCGGTCTGCAGACGGAGAACCGCCGGTTGCAGTCGGAGAACCGCCAGTTGCAGGACCGCGTCCAGGCGCTGGAGACGCGTGTGGCCCGGCTCGACGAGGAGCTGCACGAGTCCCGCCGGCTGAACCTGCGCCTGGCCGAGCTCACCGACGTCGTGTCCGAGCTGGTCCTTCCGCTCCACAACCGCGACATCGATCGGTCGAAGCTCGACGCCCTCGCACCCGACGCCCTCTGACCGCGCGCGGGAGGTCCGGTCGGGGTCGGGACGCCTGCGGCGGTTGGGAACTGGCGGTGCACGGTGGACGACGAGGCAGCCCGGGGAGCGCTCGACCGTGTCGGGAGCCCCGGCGTCCGGCCGTCCGCGGCTACCATGGCCGGCAGCCGACGACTGCCCGCCGGGCGTCCGGCCCGCCGCTGACAGCAGCCCGGGCCGGTTGGGAAAACCGGCCACTCCCCGACGCGTAGTGAGGATCCCGTGGGCCGAGACCGCACCGAGCCGGGCGACCGCGACGGGCGCCCGCTCCCCCCGCGGCTCGACCCGCGGGCGGGTCGGCCCCCGAGGCGCTCCGGCACCGACGTCGCAGGCCCGCGAGCTGCCCGCCCGGTGCGGACCAGGACCCGCCGGATCGTCGTCGCCGCCCGTGTCCTGGCCGCGGTTCTCGCCGTCGCCGTCCTCGCCACCAGCGGGCGCGGGTGGTACCTGTTCCAGGTCGCCGAGGCGAGCGTCAACCGCACCGACGCCATCCCCACCTCCGGCAACGACGGGACCAACCGCTCCGGCGAGGCGATGAATCTCCTGCTGGTCGGCAACGACAGCCGCGCGGATCTGACGGAGGCGCAGCTCGCGGAGCTGAACGCCGGCTCGGACTCGGGCGCCAACACCGACACGATGATCCTGGTGCACATCCCCGCCGACGGGTCGAAGGCGTCCTTCGTCTCCTTCCCCCGGGACTCCTACGTGGAGATCCCCGGCTACGGACGGGACAAGCTGAACGCCGCGTACGCCTACGGCTACGCGGACACCCCCGCCGATGCACCGGAGACCGAGCGCCAGGCAGGGGGCGCCCAGCTCCTGGTGCAGACGATCAGCTCCCTGACCGGTCTGCAGATCGACCACTACGCCGAGGTGGACCTGCTGGGCTTCTTCAACCTGAGCTCGGTGGTCGGCGGTGTGGAGGTCAACCTCTGCGAGGCCGTCGACGACCGCCGCTGGTCCGGCGCCGTCTTCTCCGCCGGACCGCAGACGATCAGCGGTGCCGACGCCCTCAAGTTCGTGCGTCAGCGCCACGGCCTGCCGCGCGGGGACTTCGACCGCATCGTCCGTCAGCAGATCTTCATCGCCGGCGTCCTCCGGAAGATGCTGTCCGACGACGTCCTCCTCGACCTCGGCAAGCAGCGGGAACTGGTGGAGGCGGCGTCGGAGTCGCTCACCGTCGACCGGTCCCTCGACCTGTTCCAGCTGGCCAGCCAGATGCAGTCGGTCACCGCCGGCGACATCCAGTTCCAGACGGTGCCCTACGTCGGCGACGACACCGACGACGCGGGCCGCTACATCCTCCGGCTCGAGGACACCGACACGCTCCACGACTTCTTCGCGGACCTCTCGGCGGACCCTGCGGAGGAGGCGGCACCCACCGCCGAGGCGCCGCAGACGGTGACTCCGGAACAGGTCACCGTGGACGTCTACAACGGCTCGGGCACGTCCGGACTCGCCGGGAGCGCGGCGGAAGCCCTCGAGACGGCCGGCTTCCAGGTGGGCACTACCGCGAACGCCGACTCGATGGACTACGAGGTCACCGAGATCCGTCACGCGGCCGGGGACGAGGCGCTCGCCGCCACGCTGGCGGCCGCCGTCCCGGGAGCCGTGACGGTGGTGAGCGACGACGCCGCTGCCGGCACCGTGCACCTGGTCGTCGGCGGGGACTTCAACGGCATCGGCCAGGCGGTGGACCCGGCCGCGCCGGCGGTTCCCGTCGAGGGCGAGGACGCCCGGACCGCCGCCGACACGACCTGCATCAACTGATGCCGGGATCGTCGGCCGATCTCCCGTCCGGTCTTCTCGCGGCGACGGTGCGCCGGGAGGCGGCCGCGCCTTTGATCACCCACTACGACGACGCCACGGGCGAACGCGTCGAGCTGTCCGCCACGACCCTGGCCAACTGGGTCGCCAAGACGGCGAACCTGCTGCAGGACGAGTTCGACGTCGGCCCCGGCAGCACGGTCGCCGTCGCACTGCCCGTGCACTGGCAGACCGCCGCCGTCCTGCTGGCGGTGTGGAGCTGCGGCGCCACCGTGCTGGACACCGCGGCCGAGGACGAGGGCCGGCTCGGCGAGGCCGACGTCGTCCTCGCCGCCCAGGACCGGCTGGCGGCGCTGGACGACCAGGACCTCCCCGAGCTCCTCGGCCTCTCGTTGCATCCCCTGGGGATGGGCATGGCCGGCTACGCGGGGTCTGCCCGGGACTTCGCTGTCGAGGTCCGGGCGCAGGGCGACGTGTTCGTGCCCTACGCGGCCCCGGAGCCCGGCGCCCGGGGCCTGGTCGTCGGTGGTCTGTCGCTGAGCCTGGAGGGGCTGGTCACGGCTGCCCGGGAACTGGCCGACCGGCTCGGCCTGCGCGCCGGCGACCGGCTGATGGTGGACGAGCAGACCGGTCTCGAGGCCGGCCCGGTCGTCTGGTTGCTCGCCCCGCTGGCAGCCGGCGCCTCGCTGGTGCTGTGCCGGCATCCCGTCGCCGAGGCCCTGCCGCGCCGGGCGGCGGACGAACGCGTCAGCGCCACCCTGGGTCTGCGGATCGAGGGCGTCCGCGAACTGGGCCGTCCGGACTGAGCCTGCCGGAGCGTCTCAGACCGTGTCGGGACGCAGCCTCCGCAGCGCCGCGGGGTCGATCTCCCGGTCGTGCAGCGGGAGCACCAGTTCGGTGACCACGTCGGCGAGCTCGGCGATCCGCAGGCTGAGCCGCCGGGACTCGAAGAGTCCGTTCCGGAGTTCGGCGGCGCGCTCCTCCTGCTCCGCCAGACGCCGTTCGGCGTCCTCCGCGCGCGCCCGTAGCCGCTCGGCATCGTCCCGCAGCCGGCCGACCTCGTCGTTCAACCGGTGCACCTGCTCGGCCAGCTCGAGCGCTGCCGGTGCGAGCGCCCGCCGTACCGGATACGCCAGCCGGGCGACCAGTGGCCGGCCGCCGTCGGGAACTCGTGGGTCGGTCATCGGGGCCTCCGTCGCAGGGTCACGCGGGTCATCTCCACCACCTGTTCCTCGGGGGCACGCGGCCAGGTCATCGGCTCGAGCCGGCGCTCGGCCTCCTCGAGGACCAGGCCGTGCACCCCGCACTCCCGCCACAACTGGTCGAGATCGGGTCTCTGGTGCGCCGGCACGTGGGGATAGGCGGCATCGGTGAGCACGTCGAAGCGGGCCGCTCCCCCACGCCGCAGGAGCATGCCGCACAGCCGGAAGACGTTGTCCCGGCCCCGGCCGTCGAGCGCATTGAGGACCCGGCGGCCGACGACCGTCCACGGCGTGCCCGTCGCCGCGCACTCGGCACCCAGCCGGAGCACGGCGCGCACGTCCAGCAGGTTCACCGTGTCGAAGGTGACCCGGGTTCCCGGTCCGGACAGGCGCGCTCGCGAGGCACGGACGCACATGCGGGAGAAGTCCACCCCCCGGACGGTGCGCCCCCGGGCGCCCAGAGCGCGCGCGTCGGCACCCAGTCCGCTGCCGAGCTCCAGGATGGCGTGGTCCTCCGGCGTCCGCCGGTCCACCCAGTCGGCGAAGGCGCTCGGCACGTCGTCGGCCGGTGCGGTGCCGGGGGCGGACAGGAGGACGACGTCGTCCCAGTCCTCGCGGTCGGCGTGGTCGTCACCGAACCAGCCGAAGAACCGATCGGTGAGCGCCGGCGGGAGGTCGAACCCGAAGGCCGGGTCAGGCACCCGCCAGCCGGGTCCGAACAGCTGCGTCAGCATGAACCCGGGGTCCTGTGGCGTCGGTTCGGGCCGGCCCTCGACGTGGACGGTGCCGGGAGGGAGGAGCCGCTCGGGACCGGCCTCGGCGCCGATGGCGAAGTACTGGTACCAGATGCCGTCCAGCAGGAAGCCGGCGAAGACGTCGACGTAGTGGTCGGGCACCCCACCGTGGTCGAAGTGCATCTGCACGTGGGCAGCGGAGAGCCGGATGACGTCGTACCCCCGTTCGCGCAGCAGCCGGCCGATCTCGAAGTTCTCCCGCGCGACGTCGGCGGGGTGCTGCCACGAGCTGAGGTAGGCCAGGTCGGCGTCGTCGTCGTACGGGATGAGCCGGCCGTCGGCCCGCGCGGGTCCCAGCAGCGTGCCTCCGGTGACGAACACCCGGTCTCCGAGGTGGGCCCGCAACAGATCCCGGATCTCGTCCATGTGCCCGAGCAGCCGACCGACCATGTCGGGGTCGGCGTCGGCGATCGTGTGACCCAGGCGGCCCCACTTGTTCACCACCAGGGGGCGACCGTGCACGTCGGCGAGCACCGGGCGGGCGGCCGGGTCGCCGAGCACGGCGACGACGGAGGCGCCCGCACCACCGTCGACGGGACAGAGTTCGACGTGGAAGGTGCCCACGAGTCGGCTCCGGAGGACGACGGGCCAGGGTTCGAAGCGCAGCTGCCCGTTCCGCGCCGCCGGAGGCCGCAGGCCGGGCGGGACCTCGGTCGCCGATTCCTGGAACGACCAGACGCGACGGCCGTCGACCCGGACGTCGATGCTGCGTTCCCCGGGCGCCGACACCTCGAAGACCAGCCCCTGCTCCGTGGCCCACACCTGGCGGATCCCGCCGGTGCCGTCGGGTACGAGCGCTGACGGCTCCGGATGCGCCACGACTGGCCTCGACCTCCCCGTGCGTGAGCCGGTGTCCGGCCCGGCCAGGCTAACAGCGCACGAGTCCCCGCCGACGGCGGCTCGGACGGCTGGTCAGCGCAGGAGGGAGCGGGCGATCACCATGCGCTGCACCTGGTTGGTGCCCTCGTAGATCTGGGTGATCTTGGCGTCGCGCATCATCCGCTCCACCGGGAAGTCCTGGGTGTAGCCCGCGCCGCCGAACAGCTGGACGGCGTCGGTGGTCACCTGCATGGCGACGTCGGAGGCGAACGCCTTCGCCGACGCGGACACCCGGGTGACGTCGGGGCGCCCCTGCTCGCCGGCCGCGGCCGCCACGTACACCAGGTGCCGCGCGGCCTGGATCCTCATCTCCATGTCGGCGAGCATGAACTGCACGCCCTGGAACGAGCCGACCGATGTTCCGAACTGCTTGCGCTCCTTGACGTAGTCGACCGTCGCGTCCAGGGCGCCCTGCGCGACGCCGACGGCCTGCGCGCCGATCGTCGGCCGGGTGAAGTCGAGAGTCCGCAGCGCGGTCTTGAAGCCGGTGCCGGGCGCGCCGATGATCCGGTCGGCCGGGATGGTGCAGTCGGTGAAGTACAGCTCGCAGGTGGGCGAGCCCTTGATGCCCATCTTGCGTTCCTTGGGCCCGACCGCGAAGCCGGGGTCGTCGCGGTGCACGGCGAACGCGGAGATGCCGTTGGCGCCCTTCTCCGGGTCGGTGACGGCCATGACCGTGTACCACTCGGAGATGCCCGAGTTGGTGATCCAGGCCTTCGTGCCGCCCAGCACCCAGGTGTCGCCGTCGAGACGGGCGCGGGTCTTCATGGCGGCGGCATCCGAGCCGGCCTCCCGCTCGGACAGCCCGTAGCTGATCATCGCGTCGCCGGCGGCGATGGAGGGGAGCACCATCCGCTTCACGTCCTCGGACGCGGACAGGATGATCGGCATCGAGCCGAGCTTGTTGACCGCCGGGATGAGCGAGGCGCTCATGTCGACCCGTGCGACCTCCTCGATCACGATGCAGGTGGCGATGGCGTCCGCACCCTCGCCGCCGTACTCCTCGGGGATGTGGGTGGCGTGGAAGCCGGCCGTGGTCAGCGCCTTCTGCGCCTCGATGGGATACCGGGACTCGGCGTCCACCTCGGCGGCGTACGGCGCGATCTCCCGCTCGGCGATCTCGCGGACGGCCGCCCGGATCGCCTCGTGCTCCTCGGTGAGGGCGTAGAGCCCGGTGTTGTTACCCACGGGTAGATCGTAAGCCCGCCGGCTCAGTCGGCCGAGGCAAGACGCTCCTGGAGGGTGAGGTCACGTACCGCCACCTGCTCGGCGAGATCGGCCTGGAACCGCACGACCGCGTCCCGTAGCGAGTCGTCGCACACGGCCAGGATCCGCACGGCGAGCAACCCCGCGTTGCGCCCCCCGCCGATGCCCACGGTCGCGACCGGGACGCCCGCCGGCATCTGGACGATCGAGAGCAGGCTGTCCAGGCCGTCCAGCCGGTCCAGCGGCCTGGGGACGCCGATGACCGGCAACGGCGTCGCGGCCGCGACCATGCCGGGGAGGTGGGCCGCTCCCCCGGCGCCGGCGATGATCACGCGGAGTCCGCGGCCGGCGGCGGACTCGGCGTAGTCGAGCATCCGGCGCGGCGTGCGGTGGGCGGAGACGACGTGCGCCTCGTAGCCGACGCCGAACTCATCGAGGGCGAGCGCGGCGGGCTCCATCATCGGCCAGTCGGAGTCGCTGCCCATGACGATGCCGACGATCGGGTCACGCATGCTCATGCTCCTCGGTGCTCCGTCTCGAAGGCGAAGGCGTCGTCGACCACACCGTCTGCCAGGTAGCGCGCGGCGGCGACCGCCCGTGCACGGACCTCGGCCAGGTCGTCCCCGAGGGCCGTCACGTGGCCGAGCTTGCGGCCCGGGCGCAGCCCCTTGCCGTACCAGTGCAGCTTCACGTCGGGCCAGTGCGCCATGAAGTGGTGGATGCGCTCGTCGAGCGGCGCGCCGGACCAGTCCTCGCCGGTGGCCGCACCGCCCAGGACGTTGGCCATGACGACGACGGGCGCGGTCATCGCGGTCGATCCCAGCGGGTAGTCCAGGACGGCACGCAGGTGCTGCTCGAACTGACTGGTGCGCGCGCCCTCGATCGTCCAGTGACCGGAGTTGTGCGGACGCATCGCCAGCTCGTTGACCAGCACGCCGCCGGCGGTCTGGAAGAGCTCGACCGCGAGCATGCCGACGACGCCGAGCCGATCGGCGATCCGGACCGCCAGCTCCTGTGCCGACGTCGCGAGCGCCTCCGGAAGGTCCGGTGCCGGCGCGAGCACCTCGGCGCAGACGCCGTCGCGCTGCACGGTCTCGACCACCGGCCAGACGGCGACCTGCCCGAAGGGCGACCGCGCGACCTGGGCCGACAGCTCGCGGACCATCTCGACCCGCTCCTCGACCAGCAGCGTTCCGTGCCGCTCGAGCAGGCCGGTGGCTTCCGCGATGTCGTCGACCACGAACACGCCCTTGCCGTCGTAGCCGCCCCGGGGGGTCTTCAGTACGACCGGCCAGCCATGATCCGCGGCGAACCGGGCGACGTCGTCGGGCCGCTCCGCCCGGGTCCAGGCCGGCTGCGGCTCCCCCGCCTCGCGCAGCGCCCGGCGCAGGACCAGCTTGTCCTGCGCGTGCACGAGGGCGGCCGGGCCGGGGGCGATCCGGTGACCGGCGTCCTGGAGCGCGCGCAGGTGCTCGGTCGGCACGTGCTCGTGGTCGAACGTGACGACCGTGGCTCCGTCGGCGGCCCGCACCAGGTCGGCGAGCTCGCGGTGGTCGCCGAGCACGACGTCGGCCGCCACCAGGGCCGCCGACTCGGTCGCGTCGCCGGCGAGCACGCGCAGGGACTGCCCCAGGGCGATCGCCGCCTGCTGCGTCATCCGGGAGAGCTGCCCACCACCGATCATCGCCACGACCGGGAGACCGGTCTGCGGATCCAGCGGGGAAGCCATGATGGTCCGAGGTTAGCGGGCCCACGGTCGCCGCCCGGCGCTGCCCGGAGCGGCCCGGCCGCACCGCCCGGTCGGTACAGTCCAGGAGTGCGTGAGCCCGTCCGTGACCGGCCCGCCCACACCTACCGGGTGCTCGTCCGGGAGCTGAGCGCCTTCGGCGTCGTCGGCGCCACCTGCTTCGCGCTCGACGTCGCGCTGTTCCAGCTGCTCTACGTCCAGTTCGGCGTCGGCGCCGTGACCGCCAAACTGGTCGCGACACTGACCTCGATGGCGGCGGCCTTCGTGGGCCACCGCTACTGGTCGTTCGCCCACCGGGCGCGCACGGGGGTGCGTCGGGAGTCGCTGCGCTTCGCCGCGGTGAACGTCCTCACGCTCGGCCTGGGCCTGACGGTCGTGGCCGTCGTCCGCTACCCGCTGGGGCAGGAGAGCGTGGCCGTCCTGCAGGCCGCCAACGTCGCGTCGATCGGGCTCGGGACGGTGCTGCGGTTCCTGGCCTACCGGGTCTGGGTCTTCCCGCGGCGACCGATTTCTTCCGACGCGGGTGACCCTTCCGTCACAGCAGGCGCGCCCTTCCCGTCCTCGACTGAAGCGCGGCCCCAGACCACGTAGTCTCGTGATCGAGCCGTGACCTCGACCGGCACAATCCCGCGCGTCAGGAGCCCCATGTCGACCCCACCGTCCACCGATGTCATCGCCCTGGGGCAGCCGACCTTCGGTGAGCCCGAACTCCGCGCCGTCGAGGAGGTGTTCCGCTCGGGATGGGTCGCCGGCCAGGGGCCCACGGGAAAGCGGTTCGAGGAGGCCTTCGCGAAGAGCGCCGGCACCGCCTTCGCGCTGCCGGTCAACAACTGCACCGCGGCCCTGCACCTGGCCACCTCGGCACTGGGCCTGCAGCCGGGCGACGAGGTGATCGTCGCCGACTACACCTTCCCGGCCACCGGGCACTCGGTCGTGTACGGCGGCGGGAAGCCGGTCTTCGTCGACGTCCGGCCGGACACGTGGACGGTCGACCCGCAGGCCGTGGAGGCCGCCGTCACCGAGCGGACGGTCGGCATCATGGCCGTCGACACCCTCGGTCAGCTGGCCGACTACGCGGAGCTCGAGGCCATCGCCGCCAAGCGTGGCCTGTGGCTGGTGGAGGACGCCGCCTGCTCCTCCGGCGCGACCTACAAGGGGCGCCCGGCCGGCAGCTTCGGTGACGCGGCCTGCTTCTCCTTCCACGGCCGCAAGGGGATCACCGCCGGCGAGGGCGGTGCCCTCACCACCGACCGCGAGGACATCGCGACGAAGGCCCGCAAGACGCACAACTTCGGCATCGAGAGCGCCCTCTCCCGGGCGGGGACGGCGGGTCTGCCCGTCCCCGAGTTCGACGAGATCGGCTACAACTACAAGCTCTCCGACGTCTCCGCGGCGATCATGCTGGCTCAGCTCCAGCGGCTGCCCGACCTGGTGAAGGCCCGCCAGGGCGTCGCCGAGGCCTACCAGCACCTCCTGGGCGACTTCGACCTCGTCAGCCTGCCCGTCACGGGCGAGGACCGCACGCACTCCTGGCAGAGCTACGCCCTCACCCTCGACCCGAGCGTCGACCGGGGCGTCGTCGCCTCGGAGCTGCGCGGCCGCGGCGTGCAGTGCAACTTCGGCACCTACGCCTCGCACCTGCAGCCGGTCTACGGCACCACGAACCCCTGCCCCGTCTCGGCGGACCTCTTCCGCCGGCACCTCGCCATCCCCATGCACGCGAACCTCACGGACGCGCAGATCGAGCGGGTGGCCGCGGCCGTGCGCGAGGTCGTCCCCGCGGCCCGCTGACCCTCCGACCACCTCACCACCGCACGTCAGGGAGTAGTTCCATGTCCAAGGTCTTCATCACCGGAGGGGCCGGCTTCATCGGCTCCCACGTCATCCCCATGCTGCTCGAGCGGGGCGATGAGGTCGTCCTGTTCGACAACATGTTCCGCGGCGACCGCGACAAGGTCGCCGAGTGGGTCGCCACCGGCAAGGTCACGTTCATCGACCAGGACGTCCGCTACGGCGGGGCCGTGCACGCCGCCATGAAGGGCTGCGACTCGGTGATCCACCTCGCCGCCGTGTCGATCAACAAGAGCCAGGCCGACCCGTTCGAGAGCGTCGACATCAACATCGTCGGCGAGAACAACGTGTTCGCCGCCGCCGCCGACCACGGCATCAAGCGCGTCGTCTTCGCCTCCAGCGCGTCGGTGTACGGCGACCCGGAGACCCTCCCGATGAAGGAGGACGGCCCGGTCAGCCCGCTCACGCCGTACTGCATCGCCAAGCTCGCCGGCGAGCACCTGCTCGACTACTACGCCCGGCGGTCCGGCAACACCTGGATCGGGCTGCGCTTCTTCAACGTGTACGGCCCCGGCCAGAAGCCGACCGCCTACTACACGTCGGTCATCAACCACTTCGTCAAGCGCCTGCGCGCCGGCGAGCCGCCGGTCATCGACGGCAGCGGTGAGCAGTCGATGGACTTCGTGCACGTGCACGACATCGCGCGCTCGGTCGTCATGTCCCTCGACGCCGACCCGGCGAAGGCCAACGTCGCCATCAACATCGGCACCGGCATCGACACCACGGTGGCCGAGCTGGCCCGCACCCTCATCGCGGCCGTGGGTGTGAACGTGGAGCCGCAGTTCAACCCTCGCGAGGTCCTCGTCTCCCGACGGGCGGCCGACATCACCCGGGCCCGCGAGGTGCTCGGCTGGGAGCCCACCATCGACGTGCAGACGGGCATGAAGGAACTGGTCCACACCGAGATCGTCTGACGGTCGTGACCCGCCCGGACACGGTGCACGACAGCACCGCCCTGCCGGCCAACCCGTACAACCCGCATGCCTGGGTGATCGGGGACCCGGTCGTCGGTGAGGGCACCTGGATCGGCGCCTTCACCATGATCGACGGCTCGGGCGGACTGACCATCGGCACCGGCTGCGACATCTCGAGCGGGGTGCACGTCTACACCCACTCGTCGGCCCGCCGGTGCGTGTCGGGGCGATCGTTCCCCGCCGTCGAACGGGCTCCGGTGCACATCGGCGACTACGTGTTCGTCGGCGCCAACGCCGTCGTCAACATGGGCGTCACCATCGGGGACCACAGTGTCGTGGGGGCCGGCGCGGTCGTCAGCCGGGACGTCCCGCCCTACACGGTCGTCGCGGGGGTTCCTGCACGGCCGATCGCCCGGGTCGACATCGCCGACGACGGGATGGTCACCTTTCCTGCCCTGGAGTCCGCCGGAGACGGCGCTCCCGGCTCCGCGGAGGGCTGACGGCGGAGGACGCACGACGAAGGGGGCGGGGCACCGATCGGTGCCCCGCCCCCTTCGTCGTTGCCGCGACCGGCTCGCTCAGACCAGGGCCGGCGCCGTGGTCACCACCTCGCCGACCACCCGGTGGGCCGGCATGATCGACGCCCGCTCCTCGCCGGCGTCCACGGTGCCCTCGATGAGGTCGATGAACCGGTTGAGCTGGGCGCCGAGCGGCTCACCCATCTGCACCAGGGCCGGGATCTCGATGATCGTCTGCTGCCGGTAGCCCAGACCGTCCTCGCTGGCCGCGTCACCGTCGATGTGCCGGTAGAGGGTCACGCTCTGGCGGAGCAGGTCGACCTCGATGGCCCGGTCGACCTCGGTGATCGTCAGGGTCCGGATCTTCTGCTGCCCGATCCGTGACGCGGACACCGAGGCGAGCTTGCCGCCCGAGAAGGACAGCAGGGCCTCGGCCATGTCCTCGGCCCCGGCCACCGACGACGGGTGGAAGTACCCGAGCTTCGCCTCCACGGACGACGGCTCGCCACCCAGGATGCGCAGCGCGATGTCGACGTCGTGGACCAGCAGGTCCCAGGCCACCCCGGTCTTGATGCGCGGCGCGTACGGCGAGTGCCGGGTGGCACTCACGTGCACGGGCTCGCGGGTGAGCTGCATGGCCGTGACGACCGCGCTGTTGTAGCGCTCCAGCAATCCGCACATCAGGGGCAGGCCTGCTGCCGCCGACGCGTCGACGATCTCCTGGCTCTTCTCCAGGCTGTCGGCCACGGGCTTCTCCACCAGCATGGGGAGCCCGGCCTCGATGACCTGCAGGGCGAGCTGGTGGTGCGCCCCGGTCGCGGCGGCGACGATCACCGCGTCGACGCCGCTGAGGCCGGAGAGGTCGGGTGCCCAGGCGGCACCGAAGCGGTCGGCCACCGCGCGGCCGATCTCCTCACGGGGCTCGATGACGACGGCCAGATCAGCGCGGGCGGAGCCGCTCAGCACACGGGCGTGCAGCGAGCCCATCGAGCCCGTGCCCACCACTGCGATCGACGGACGGGCCATCTCAGGCGCCCACCACTCGGCGGACGGACTCGACCACGGTGTCGAGCTGCTCGTCGGTGAGGTGCTGGTGCACCGGGAGGGACAGGCAGCGTCGGGCCACCGACTCCGCCACCGGCACGTCTTCGATGACCACGCGGGGGTCGTCGCGGTAGCAGTCGTAGTCGAAGACCGTCCGCGGGTAGTAGATGCCGGCGCCGACACCGGCGTCGACCAGGTCGGCCACCACCCGGTCGCGGTCGATCGCCTCGTCGAGCAGCACCGTGTACTGGTGCCACACGTGCGAACGTCCCGGCAGCTCCCGCGGCGGCGTGATCCCGGCGACGTCGGCCAGGCCGGCGGTGAGGCGGGCGGCGTTCTTCTTCCGCGACTCGACGATCTCGTCCACGCGGGCGATCTGCGGGATCCCGACGGCGGCCTGCAGGTCGGTCATCCGGTAGTTGTGGCCGGCCATCTCGTACTGGTAGCGCTGGCGCATGCCCTGGTTGCGCAGGACGCGCAGCCGGTCGGCGATCGCGTCGTCGTTCGTCGTGATCATGCCGCCCTCACCGGTGGTGAGGTTCTTGGTGGCGTAGAAGGAGAAGGAGCCGATCCCGAACGCCCCCGCCCCCGTGCCCTGGTAGGTCGCGCCATGGGCCTGGGCGGAGTCCTCGACGACGTGCAGGCCGCGGTCGCGGGCGATGTCCATGAGCGGGCCCATGTCGGCGGTCTGGCCGTAGAGGTGGACCGGCATGAGCACCTTGGCGCGGTCGCCCACGCGCTCGCCCACCGCGGCCGGGTCGATCGCGAAGTCGTCCTCCCGGATGTCGGCGAACCGTGCGGTCGCGCCGGCCTCGAGGATGGCGTTCAGGGTCGCGACGAAGGTGAAGGGGGAGGTCACCACCTCGTCACCGGGCTGCAGGTCGAGGACCTGCAGGGAGGCGACGAGCGCGGTCGTCCCGTTGTTGACGGCCACGGCGTGCCGCACACCGACGACCTCTGCGAACGCCTCCTCGAAGCGCTTCACCATCGGCCCCTGGGCGATGACGCCGGACCTGATGACCTCCAGGACGAGAGGTTCTGCTTCGCGGACGTCGACCACACTGATGGGGATCACGACAGCTGCTTCCATTCGGATCGTTGTACTGACGTGGCTACCGTAACCGCCCGGCCGACGACCCTCCGCCCGTGCCGGACCCACCCGTCACACAGGCCTCTCCTCTGCCCACGCGGCACGCGACGGGCGCCGCCGTGGCACTCTCGCGGAGGTCGCGGGCGCCACTGCCGCCCGCCGTCGACCGTCGGGCACAGGAGGCGTTCATGACCAACCGGATCCATCCCACCGCGGTCGTGGGGCCCGGTGTGGACCTCGGGACGGGCAACGTCATCGGCCCGTACGCGGTCCTGCTGGGGCCCTGCCGGATCGGCGACGACAACTGGATCGGGGCGCACGTCGTCCTGGGTGCACCCCCCGAGATCCGCGGCTTCGACCACGGGGCCGCCTGGGACGGGGACCTCGTGGGCGCGGGCGTCTCCGTCGGGGACCGCACCACCCTCCGCGAGTACACGACCGTCCACTCGGGCTCGGCCCACCCCACGCGGATCGGCTCGGACTGCTTCGTGATGAACAAGGTCTACGTGGGGCACGACGGGTCGGTCGGCGACGGGGTCACCATGGCGTCGAACGTCACGATGGGTGGCCACGTGACCGTCGGGGAGCGCGCCAACCTCGGGCTGGGGGCGATCGTGCACCAGCGGCGGGTCATCGGCCCGGGCGTCATGCTGGGCATGGGAACGGTGGTGACCCACGACGTGCCGCCGTTCGCGAAGGCATTCGGCAACCCGGTCCGGGTGCAGGGCGTCAACGCGGTGGGCATGAGCCGCCAGGGCCTGCCCGACGACGACGCCGCCCAGCTCGCCGCGCTGTACGCCGACGGGGGCCGCCTCCCCGACGACTGGTCCGGGACGGAGTCCCTCCAGCCGGCCCTCTCGTGGTGGCGGACGCGCGCGAGGGTCCGGTGAGAGCCCTGTGACTACGGTCGGTCACGAGACGTGGCCGATCCGCATTTCGTTGTTAGCCTCGGGGCACAGCGCTGGTTCGCTCCTTCCTCGCGAGCCCGGTCGCGGAGGAGAACCCCCTTGGCAACAGACGTCATCGTTCGCGCGCCCGTCGTGAGCGCCCCCACCCGCTCCAAGCGGGCCCTCGTCCTCAAAGCCGCACGGGTGGTGCTGGCCGTCGCCATCGCGGCGTCCATCGTCTACGCCGTCGTGCGGTTGTGGCCCGACGTCCGGGACACCCTGCTCGCCCTGAACGGCTGGACGATCGCCGGCGCGTTCGTCACCGCGATGCTGGCCATCGGCGCCAACGTCAAGGCCTGGCAGGCCGTCCTCCGCGAACTGGATCACGACATCCCGACGGTCGCCGCCGGACAGATCTACCTCGTGGGTCAGCTGGGCAAGTACCTCCCGGGCAGCGTCTGGGCCTTCGTGCTGCAGATGGAGCTCTCGCTGCGCGCCGGCATCCCCCGCGCCCGGTCCTTCGCCGCCTCACTGGTCCTCGTCGGCCTCTCGACCACCGCCGCGCTGCTGCTCGGCCTCTTCGGTATCCCGACCCTGGTCGGCGTCGGCGGCGCGGCCGTCTGGGGCGCCGCCGTGCTGGCCCCCGTGGCGCTGATCTGCGCCGTCCCGCCGGTGCTGAGCCGGCTGGTCGACCTCTTCCTCCGGATCCTGGGCCGCGCCGGCCTGGGGCACCGCCTCCGCCTGCTCGGTCTGCTGCGCGTCATGGGTTGGTCCGCGCTGGCCTGGACGCTGTTCGGCGTGCACTTCTACCTGCTGGGCGTGGGCGCCGGGGGCGGCCTCACGCCGACCCTGCTCGACTGCATCGGCAGCTTCGCCCTGGCCATGACCGCCGGGCTGCTCGCGATCGCGTCGCCCTCGGGTCTCGGTGTCCGGGAGGCCGTGCTGGTCGCCTCGCTGTCGCCCTTCGGCGGCGTCGGCACCGCCCTGGGCGTGGCACTGGCCTCGCGGCTGATCCTGACGGTGGCCGACGTCCTGGCTGCCGGTGCGGCCGCCTGGTCGGCCCGCGGGCTGCACCCGGCGCGTCCGGCGGACGCGCCCGAACCGACGTTGTGAGCACGGCGACCACGGAAGCGCCCCTCAGGAAGACCGGCGAGCAGCCTGCCGTCATCGCTCCACGCGGGCCCCGACGCTCCTGGTGGGCGCCGGTGACGATGCTGGGTGTGGTCCTCGCCGGCGTCCTGGCGCCGCTGCGTCTCGCGCCGACCTTCTACTACTGGGACGACACCGCCGCGGCCTCCGTCGGCGCGTGGCGCGCGATGGGCGCGGCCGCCCTGGAAGGCCGCCTGCTGCCGCTGGACCTGGAGATGTGGCGCGGCGGCAACCTGGCGGCGGAGGCGGCGTTCGGGCTGTACAACCCGCTGCTGACGGCGCTGTCGGCCGCGACGATGCCGATCGACGACCTGGCCCTGGTCGCACTCGT
Source organism: Blastococcus colisei (assembly GCF_006717095.1). NCBI lineage: Bacteria > Bacillati > Actinomycetota > Actinomycetes > Geodermatophilales > Geodermatophilaceae > Blastococcus > Blastococcus colisei. The sequence goes on along the minus strand of NZ_VFQE01000001.1, from coordinate 900,783 downwards.
CATCAAGGGCTTCTTCTTCCTCGTGATGGCGCTGGGCGTGTACCTGCTCTGCCGGGAGTACGGCGCGCGGCCCTGGCCGGCGGCCCTGGCCGGCAGCATGCTGCCGCTCTCGGGCTTCACCCTCTGGATGGACGGCGCCGCCTGGGTCACCGGGCTGACCGTCACCGCCCTCACCCCCTGGGTCTGGTACACCGCCAAGCGGGCCGCCGAGGCCCGCGGCAGCCTCCTGTGGGTCGTCCTCGCCGGCTATCTCTGCGGATCTGCCGGGAACCCCTACGGACTGATCGCGACCGCGATCGTCATCGGCGCGGTCATCGTCGAGGCCTTCCTCTGCCGCCGGCCGAAGCGGACCACGGGCCTCGTCGTGGTGGGGATCGCCGTGGCGCTGCTATGCGTGGCGACCTACCTGCCGTTCGTGCTGTCCTCGTCGGTCAGCTACCGGACCGGCTCGCAGACGCTCAACGACGAGTACCTCTCCCCCGGCCTCACGGAACTGCTGGGGCTGAGCTCCCCGTCGTTGACGCCGTACATGCCGGCCTTCTCCTACAACTACTTCACCTTCCCGGCCGCCTTCCTGGCCTGGTTCGTGCTCCCCCTGGCGCCGTGGCTGCGCTGGCCGCTGCTGCGCTCCCAGGCGCGCCGGCTGGCCGGCCCCTTCGTGTTCGGTGCGGTCTACCTGCTGCTGTTGCTCGGTCCGTCCCAGGTCTGGTTCTTCCGCTGGCCGTTCCGGCTGATCCCCTACCTCTGGCTCGGCGTGGTGGTGCTGTTCGCCGTGCTGCTCAGCGCGGGACTGGACCGCTCGCACGCCCGCGTGCGCTGGCTGCTGAGCGCGCTGGCGGTGTTCGCCGGCCTCTGGCTGGCCTGGTCGGACATGCCGGGGTTGACCAGACGGCATGTCTTCTACGCCGGGCTGATCACCGCGCTGCTGTGGCTCGTGCTCCGCATGGCCCGCCGTTCCGAGCGGAACCTGGTGCTGGTCGCCCTGGGCGGGACCCTCCTGGTGCTCGTCCTGCAACTGCGGTGGATGCCGGTCAACGCCAACATGTCGAACTACAACTTCCCGCGCAGCGAGTCGGCCATGCAGGAGACCTTCGCCGACTACGGGCCAGGGGTGACCGTCCAGCTCGCCTACACCGTCGGCAAGCTGCCGACCCGCAACGCCGAGGGCATCTACCAGGACATCCTGTTCGGGTCGATGCACTCCGTCGCCGGCGTCGAGTCGCTGACCGCCTACAGCGGGGTCGGCTTCAACGCGCTCGACCGGGCGCTGTGCATGAACTTCCAGGGCGCCACCTGCAGGGAGGCGGCCTGGGAGCCGTTGTGGGAGGAGCCGGAAGGCTCCGACGTGGTCCTGGCCGACCTGCTCAAGGCCGACACCGTCGTGGTCCAGCGCGACCTGATCGACACCAGCGCCGAGCCGTCCCCCGAGGGCTGGGAGCTCACCGAGTCCACGGAGTTCGCCGACATCTGGCGGCGCACCGGCACCTTGCCGTGGCCGGACGGCCGGCTCTCGGCGGTCTCCGGGCCGGTGGAGGTGACCGCAGACCAGCGCACCAGCGAGGTCGGCGAGACGGTGACCTTCGAGCGGGAAGGGCCCGGGCGCGTCGAGCTCACCTTCGCGCGACTGGCCTGGCCCGGCTACACCGCGACCGTCGACGGCGAGACGGTGCCCGTCGGGGAGAACTCCGTGGGCCTGCTCACCGTCGCCCTACCCGCCGGCGCCGACGCCGGTACGCTCACACTGTCCTGGACCCCTCCCGGCGCGCAGCTGTCCCTGGCCGCGGTCGGGCTGGGAGGCCTCGCCGTCGTCGCGCTGGCCGCCGTCGAACTCCGCCACCGGCGCTCCCGAGGGACCGACTCCACCGCCCGGCGCCGGGCCGAACCCGCCGAGGCCCCCCACTGAGCACCCCGACCCTGCGCGAGGCCGCCACCCGCACGCCGCCCCCCGATCCCGCCATGCCGGGCCGCGGCCGGCACTGGTGGGCTCCCCTGACGATGCTCGGCGTCGTCCTGGCCGGAGTCTGCGCGCCGCTGCTGCGCGCGCCGACGTTCTACTACTGGGACGACACCGCGGCGGCCGCGGTCGGCGCGTGGCGGAACATGGGGTCGGCCCTGCTCGAGGGCCGCATCCAGCTGCTCGACATCGAGATGTGGCGCGGCGGGAACTACGCGGCGGAGGCGGCGTTCGGGCTGTACAACCCCCTGATCATGGCGCTGTCGGCGGGCACCATGCCGATCGACGACCTGGTGGTCGTCACCGTGATCATCAAGGGGGTCTTCTTCCTCGCGATGGCGCTCGGCGCCTACCTGCTCAGCCGCGAGTACGGCGCGCGACCGTGGCCTGCGGCGATGCTGGGGAGCGCACTCCCGTTCTCCGGCTTCACCCTGTGGATGGACGGCGCCGCCTGGGTCACCGGGCTGATCGTCACCGCGCTGACCCCGTGGGTCTGGTACACCGCCAAGCGGACCGCGGAGGGGCGTGGCTCCGCGCTCTGGCTGGTGCTGGCCGGTTACCTGTGCGGGTCGGCCGGCAATCCCTACGGGCTGCTCTCGGCGGGCATCGTCATCGGTGCCGTTCTCGTCGAGGCACTGTGGCGTCGGCGGAGGCGGCAGTCGGCCGTCACGGCCGTCGCCGGTCTCGCGGTGGCCCTGCTCGCGCTCCCCACGTATCTGCCCTTCCTGCTGTCGTCGTCGGTGAGCTACCGGGAGGGCGCCTCGATCGTCAACGACGAGATCCTCTCCCCCGGGATCTCCGAGCTGGCCGGGTTGAGCTCGCCCTCGCTCACCCCCTACATGTGGGCTTTCGAGTTCCCCTACTTCACCTTCCCGGCGGCCTACCTGGCCTGGTTCGTCCTTCCCCTCGCCCCGTGGCTGCGCTGGTCGACGCTGTGGCAGCGCGGTCGTGAACTGGCCGGCGTCTGGTTGGTCGCCGGCCTGTACCTGGCCCTGGTTCTCGGCCCGTCGCAGGTCTGGTTCTTCCGCTGGCCGATGCGGCTGCTGCCCTACTTCTGGCTGACCGTCGTCGTCCTCCTCGCAGTCGTGCTCAGCGCCGGCCTGGTCCGCTCCCGCAGCGGGACCCGCTGGGCGCTGAGCGCCGCCGCCGTCTTCATGGGCTTCTGGTGGGCGTGGTCCGACGACCCCGATCGCTGGGATCGGCACCTGCTCGCCGCCGGACTGGTGGCGGTGCTCCTGGGCCTGACCCTGTGGGCTGCCCGCACCGAACGGGGCCTGGCGCTGGCGGCCATGGCCGGCACCGTCGTGGTGCTGGTCGTGCAGCTGGGCTGGATGCCGGTGAACGCCACGACGACGAACTTCAACTTCCCGCACGTCGAGTCGGAGATGGAGGACCAGTTCTCCGACTACCGGCCGGGCCTGGTGGTGCAGATCGCCCGCTTGCCCGAGACGGGACGCCCGGACGGCGACCGCACTCCCGATGGCGCCTACCAGGACCTCCTGTTCGGCTCGATGTACGACGTCGCCGACGTCGAGTCGACCACCTCCTACAGCGGCGTGGCGTTCACGGCCTTCGACATCCCGCTGTGCGCCTCGTACGACGGCGGAGCCTGCCCGGAGGCCTGGGATGCGCTCTGGGAGACGCCCGACGGCGCCGACGAGCGGCTGGCCGACCTGATCCGCGCGGAGACGGTCGTCGTCCAGCGTGCGCTGCGCGACACGCAGGACGAGCCGGCCCCCCGGGGCTGGCAGCTGGACGAGTCGACCGACTACGTCGACGTCTGGCGGCGCACCGAGCCGCTGCCCTGGCCCGAGGGCCGGCTGTCCGACACCGACGGACCGGTCGAGATCGTCTCCGACACCCGCGTCGGCGAGGTCGGTGAGACCGTCGAGTTCCGGCGCGACGGACGAGGCCCCATCGAGCTCACCTTCGCCCGGCTGGCCTGGCCGGGATACACCGCCGAGATCGACGGCCGCGAGGTTCCGGTCGAGCAGGGACCCAACGGCCTGCTCGCCGTCCCGATCCCCGAGGACGTCGACGCCGGGACGCTCACCCTCGCCTGGTCGCCCCCGGGCACCACACTGTCGCTGGCCGCAGTGGGCGCCGCCGCCGTCCTCGTCGCCGGCCTGACCGCAGCCGAACTCCGCACCCGCCGGAGCCGGCGGACCGGCTCCGTGGACGACCTGCCCCGCCGTGCGGAGATCCGGTCGTGACCACCGCGACCATGCGCGCGCCCAGGCCGGCGCCGGTGCTCACCCCGGCCCCTCCCGGGAAGCCGTTGCGCCCGGGCCGCTGGTGGCCGCCGCTGACGATGCTCGGGGTGGTGCTGGCGGGGGTGTGTGCGCCGCTGGTGCGCACACCTACCTTCTATTTCTGGGACGACACGGCCGGGGCCTCGGTCGGCGCCTGGCGCAACATCGGCGACGCCCTGCTGGACGGGCGGCTGCTCCTGCTCGACATCGAAGCCTGGCGCGGTGGCAACTACGCCGCCGAAGCCGCCTTCGGCCTCTACAACCCGCTGCTGCTGGGGCTGTACGCGGGAACCCGTGCGATCGACGACCTCGCCCTGGTCACCGTGGTCATCAAAGCGTTCCTCTTCCTCACGATGGCCCTGGGCGCCTACCTGCTGTGCCGCGAGTACGGCGCCCGCCCCTGGCCCGCGGCCCTCCTGGGCAGCAGCCTGCCGCTGTCCGGGTTCACGCTGTGGATGGACGGCGCGGCCTGGGTCACCGGCCTCACCGTGACCGCCTTGGCGCCCTGGGTCTGGTACACCGCCAGACGCGCCGCCGAGGGCCGCGGCTCGTTCTTGTGGGCTGTGCTCGCCGGCTACCTGTGCGCCTCGGCCGGCAATCCCTACGGCCTGCTGGCCAGCGGCCTCGTCGTTGCCGGAGTCCTCGCGGAGGCGCTGCTGCGCCGCCGGTTCCGGGCGGGGGTCGGGGTGACCTCGGCCGGAATTGCGGTCGCCCTGCTCTCCGTCCCCACGTACTTGCCGTTCGTGCTCTCCGCCTCCGTCAGCTACCGCGCCGGCTCCCAGACCTTCAACGACGAGTTCCTGTCCCCCGAGCTGTCGGACCTCGTCGGGTTGAGCTCCCCGTCGTTCACGCCCTACATGGACGTGTTCGGGGAGCTGACCTTCAGCTTCCCGGGCCTCTACCTGGCCTGGTACCTGCTCCCGCTGCTGCCGTGGTTGCGCTGGTCGGTGCTCCGCGAGCGGGTCCGCGGGCTCGCGGCTCTCTGGGTCGTCGGAGTGATCAACCTGCTGCTGGTCCTGGGCCCGTCCCAGATCTGGTTCTTCCGCTGGCCGGTCCGCCTCCTCCCCTACCTGTGGCTGGCGGTCGCCGTCACCGCGGCTGTGCTGCTCAGCGCCGGGCTGCAGCGGGACCGGCTGCGGCTCCGGGGAGCTCTCAGCGGTGGCCTCGTCTTCCTCGGCGGCTGGCTGGCCTGGTCCGACGTGCCCGTGGAGCTGGACCGCCACCTGTTCAGCACCGGGCTCGTGGCGGGCCTGATGGCTGGGCTGCTGGTCGCAGCCGGGCGTGGCGCACGACCTGCGGCGCTGGTCGGGATGGCCGGCACCCTGGTCGTCCTCGCCGTGCAGCTCTCGTGGTGGCCCTCCAACGCCAACGTGCTGGACTACCGGTTTCCCCGGGGCGCTGAGGCCATCCAGCGGTCCTTCGCCGACAACGGCCCGGGTCTGCGGGTGCAGATCGGCTCCGTTGCGGCGGCCGGGCCGGACCGCGGGACCAACGGCGTGTACGAGGACGTGCTGTTCGGGTCGATGTACGCCGTGGCCGGGGTGGAGTCGCTGACCGCCTACAGCGGCGTCGGGTTCACGAACTTCGACGTGCCGCTGTGCACCGAATACACCGGCTCGACCTGTCCGGAGGCCTGGGATGCGCTCTGGGAGACGCCCGACGGCGCCGACGAGCGGCTGGCCGACCTGATCCGCGCGGAGACGGTCGTCGTCCAGCGTGCGCTGCGCGACACGCAGGACGAGCCGGCCCCCCAGGGCTGGCAGCTGGAAGAGTCGACCGACTACGTCGACGTCTGGCGGCGCACCGAGCCGCTGCCCTGGCCCGAGGGCCGGCTGTCCGACACCGACGGACCAGTCGAGATCGTCTCCGACACCCGCGTCGGCGAGGTCGGTGAGACCGTCGAGTTCCGGCGCGACGGACGAGGCCCCATCGAGCTCACCTTCGCCCGGCTGGCCTGGCCGGGATACACCGCCGAGATCGACGGCCGCGAGGTTCCGGTCGAGCAGGGACCCAACGGCCTGCTCGCCGTCCCGATCCCCGAGGACGTCGACGCCGGGACGCTCACCCTCGCCTGGTCGCCCCCGGGCACCACACTGTCGCTGGCCGCAGTGGGCGCCGCCGCCGTCCTCGTCGCCGGCCTGACCGCAGCCGAACTCCGCACCCGCCGGAGCCGGCGGCACACCCACCTGACTCCGGAGGACGCGACCGGCGTCCCGCACATCCCCGAGCGGGCTCCGCTGCCCGCCGGCCGCACCACACGGGAGAACCAGAGAAGATGATCAGCCACCCCACGTCACCGGCACCGTCCCCGGCTGCGGCCGCCACGGAAGGCCCCCTGGTCAGCCTCGTCGTCCCGGCCTTCAACGAGGCGGAGAACGTGGCCGGGCTGGTCGAACTGGTCCGGCAGATCGACGCCAACCACCCCGGGCACCGGTTCGAGCTGGTGGTCGTGGACGACGGGTCGAGCGACGGCACGCCCGATCTGCTGCGTGCGGCCCTGGACGGTGGCCCGGTCACGGCCCGCATCGTTGCCCTGTCCCGGAATTTCGGGTCGCACGCGGCGATCACGGCCGGCTTCCGCGCCGCCCGGGGCGCCTGCGCCATGACGCTGTCGGCCGACCTGCAGGAACCGATGGAGGTCATCGGCCGCTTCCTGGCTGCCTGGGAAGCCGGCAACGACGTGGTGTGGGGCGTGCGGTCCACGCGCTCGGTGCCCACCGGCCTGGGCAATGCGCTCTCCCGCGCCTTCTCCCGGTGGTTCCACCGCTGGTCGACCATCCCGACCTATCCGGCGGAGGGGCCGTCGATCGTGCTCGTCTCGCGCGCGATCCTCGAGGTCGTCAACGGGATGCAGGAGTCGAACCGGAACATCTTCGGGCTGGTCGCCTGGGCGGGCTTCAACCAGACGACGGTGGGCTTCGAGCAGCTGCCCCGGCCGGCCGGGCGGAGCAAGTGGACCAACGCCAAGAAGATCAAGCTGGTGGTGGACTCCTTCGTCGAGTTCAGCCAGGCGCCCGCCCGGGTGGCCGGCTACCTGGGGGCGATCATCTGCGTGCTGGCGGTCCTCGCCGCGCTGGTGGCCGTCATCCTCGCCGTGGCGACCGACGGGAGCGCCGGGTACTGGTTCGTCACCTCAGCCGTGCTGCTGACCGGGGGCCTGAACCTCGGCTTCCTCAGCGTCATGGGTGAATACGTCTGGCGAGCTGGGGACGACGCCCGCCAGCGGCCCATCTACGTCATGCGCTCGGTGCACGACGTCGTCGCCCACCGCCCGGTGGCTGAGCACGCCCACGGGTCCGCGGCCGCCCCTGCCTCCCCCGCCGCCGCGGTCGCAACGGCCGCCCCGGCCGCCACGATGCCGGGGGCCGCGACGGCGCCGATCCCCGCCGTCGCCCACGCCCGCGGCAGCGCGACAGCGTCCGGGGCCTGACCGCCGGGGCCGCGCCCCGGGGGTCAGCCGGCCAGCCGGGAGCCGTTGCGCCCCGCGACGACCTCCAGCCGGGTGGGGATGCGGGTGCGCAGCTCCTCCAGGTGGCTGATGACCCCGACCGTGCGGCCCCCTCGCCGCAGCTCGTCCAGCACGCTCATCACGGCGTCGAGCGCCTGCGGGTCGAGGGTTCCGAACCCCTCGTCGACGAACAGCGTGTCGATCTGCACGCCGCCCGTCTCGGCCGTGACGACGTCGGCGAGGCCCAGCGCCAGTGCCAGCGAGGCCATGAAGCTCTCCCCGCCGGAGAGGGTCTTGGTCGCCCGCCGCACGCCGGTGTACTCGTCGAACACGTCGAGGCCCAGGCCGCCGCGGGCGCCGTTGCGGCCCTGCGCGTCGCTGTGCAGGAAGGTGTACCGCCCGCCGGACATGTCCTGCAACCGCCCGCTGGCAACCTCCGCGACCTGCTCCAGCCGCGCAGCCAGCACGAAGGACTGCAGGCGCATCCGCAGCACGTTGGAGCCCCGGCCGTGCACCAGGTCGGCCAGTGCGGTCACCTGATCGGCCCAGGCGAGGAGGTCGGTCAGCTCCAGTTCGGCGGACATGACCGATCCGGCCAGTTGCTCCAGGGCGGCGTCGCAGCGCCGCGCACCGTCGAGGTCGGCGACGGCGTCCTCCCGCTCGCGCGTCGCGGTCGAGCACCGCTCCGTCAGACCGGGAACGTCGGGCCGTTGCCCCAGATCGGCCAGCTCGGGCTCGGCCAGCCGCGCCCGGACCAGCGCGAGCCGGTCGTCGTGCGCGGCCACCTCGCGGTCGAGGGCAGCCAGCCGGTGCTCCGGGAGCAGCGCCTGCACGGCGGTCGAGACCTCGTCGAACCCTGCGGCCAGGCACCGCTCGAGCGCGTTGCGACGGGCGGTCCCGGCGATGACGCGGGCTCGCTCGTCCTCGGCCTGCGCCGTCACCAGCGCCTCGCAGTGGCCTGCCGCCGTCTCCAGCCGGACCACGCGGGTGCGGAGGTCGGGGTCCTCCCCGCATGCGTCGGCGAGCCGCGACGACAGCACGTCCAGTGCATCGGCCAGCGTGTTCCGCTCTGCCGCCCGGGCTCGCAGTTCCTCCCGGTCGGCGGCCAGCCGGGCCGCCGACCGCTCGCGCTCCGCCAGCAGCCCGGTCAGCTCCGCCCGCGCGGGCTCGAGATCCGCGGCCTCGACGGCGGTCCGGTCCGCGGCTGCCGCCAGCCCGTCGCGCAGCGCGGCCTGCTCGCCGACCGGCAGCGCACCCGCGCGGGCTCGCAGCCCCGCCAGTTCCCGCTCCTGCGCGTCCGCCGCGGCCGTGCCGGTGGCCAGCTCCCGCTCGGCCGCCTCGGCCTCCTGACGCGCGACCCGCTCGTCCTCGGCCGTGACCGCCGGGCCGGAGTGCGTGGCGGGGCGCGGGTGGGACACGGCTCCGCAGACCGGGCAGTCCGCGCCGTCCACCAGCTGCGCGGCCAGCTCGGCCGCCATGCCGTCCAGCCGTTGGCTGCGCAGGTCCAGCCACCGCTCCCGGGCGTCGGACCACGTCCCCCGCCGGACGTCGACCTCTCGTCGGGCGGCCGCGAGGGCTTCCGCCAGCCGGTCCGCCGCCCGCGCCGCGGTCACGGCGTCCTCAGCCGCGTGGAGCGCGTCGCGCTCCCCGGGTAGGCGCGCCGACGCTGCCTGCGCCAGGGCGACCCTGGTCTCCTGCCGGGCCAGGCGAGCCGGCCACGTCTCGGCGGACGCGGCGCCGGCGGCGCAGGCGGCGGTCAGCGCGGCGATGCGCACGTCGAGTCCGCCGACGGCGGCCCCCAGTTCGGCGCTCCGCTCGACCTCCGGCCACAGGGCTCTGGCCGCGGCCGCGTGGTCGCGGAGCTCGCGGGCCAGCGCCGGCGACGACTCCCGCCCGCCGGCCACCGCCTGCCATGCGCGGCGGGCGCCGTCCAGACCGGTGGCGGCCTGCTCGACCGTGTCCGTGGCGTGCCGCACGGCTGCCAGCACGTCGCGGAGCGTCTCCGCCCGGCGACCGCGGTCCAGCTCGACCCGCAGCGGTGCCACGTCCGCCTCGCGTCCGGTCAGGGTCTCGAGCGCCTCCTGCGCCTGCGCGCGGCGGCCGTGCCGCTCGTCGAGCGCACGGGCCGCAGCCAGTGCCGCGTCCAGCTCGGCGACGCGTGCCGCGGCTGCTCCGGCGCGCTCGACCGCTCGGGCGAGCCGCGTCGCCACGGCCGTCCGCACCTCTCCCACCCAGGGGGTGCCACGGTTGCCGGGGCCGGCGGCGAGCAGCTCGGGCGCCAGCTCCTCGGGGATCTCGACGTCGGCGGTCTGGGCCACCCGTGCCATGAGGCTGCTCAGGCGGGCCTTCTGCATCGCCACGCGATCGCGTGCCTCGGACCGCTCGTGGGCCAGCCAATCCTCGGCGCGGGCGAACCGGCCCACGTCGAAGAGGGTCCGCAGCAGCTCCGCGCGGTGCTCGGGCTCGGCGCGCAGGAACCGCGCGAAGTCACCCTGGGGCAGCAGCACCACCTGGCAGAACTGGTGGACGTCGAGGCCGAGGCGCATGCGCAGATGCTCGGACCCCTCGTCGATCCGCGTGCTGACCGGCTCCCACCCGCCGTCGGTGAGTCGCTGGACCAGGAGCCGGGCCTGCTCGGTCGTCCACCCCTCGCCACGCTTCTTGGGCCGCTGCTGCTCCGGCCGTCGCGTGACCAGCAGGCGCTCACCGGCCAGTGTGAGTTCGCAGCTGACCTCGGTGCGGGTGGCAGCGTCCGCATGGTCGCTGCGCAGCCGCTTCTCCTCGCCACGGGCGCCGGGGACCGTGCCGTACAGGGCGAACACGACGGCGTCGAGCAGCGTCGTCTTGCCCGCTCCCGTCGGGCCCCACAGCAGGAAGAGCCCGTCCCGGCCGACCTCGTCGAGATCGACCTCCTCGGTGCCCGCGAAGGGGCCGAACGCGGTCAGCGCCAGACGATGCAGCCTCACCGGAGGGCCTCCGCCCGGTCCTCCGCGCCCAGGGCGCGGCCGAGCAGCTCGCGCTCGGCCGCGGTCGCGGCCACGCCCCGCACGTGGCTGACGAACTCACCGGCGACGTCGAGGTCGCTGCGCCCGCGCATGCGGTCCTGGTAACTGCGCCCGTCGGCGGTGGCCCCGGCCCCGGTCCACTCCAGGTGGACGCAGTGCGGAAAGCGGGCCTGCAGCCGGCGCATCGGGTCGACCGGGCGGGCGGCGTCGGTCAGCCGGGCCGACACGAAGTGCGCCTCCGCCGGGGTGTGCGCCGGATCCGCCAGCAGGTCGGCGAGGTCGCCGGTCAGGACCGACAGCTGCCGGGGGGCGGCCAGCGGGACGGCACGGACCCCCGCCAGCCCGTCGGCGTCCAGCTCCACCAGCCAGGCCAGCTTGTCCTGCCCCGCCTCGCCGAAGGAGTACGCGAGGGGGGACCCGCTGTAGCGCATCCGCGGCGAGAGCACCTGCGGCCGGTGCAGGTGTCCGAGCGCCACGTAGTCGGGGCCGTCGAACACGGCGGAGGGCACCAGGTCCACGCCTCCGACGCAGATGTCCCGCTCGCTGTCACTGGCCACGCCGCCGCCGACGAAGGCGTGGGCGAGCACGACCGACCGCGCGCCGGGACGGAGGAACAGGTCAGCCCGCACCCGGTCCATCGCTGCGGCCAGCACCGCCTCGTGGCTGCGCGCGTCGGGGAGACCGAGTTCGTGGCGGGCGACCTCGGGCTCCAGGTACGGCAACCCGTAGACCGCGACGTCGCCGTGCTCGTCGCTCAGCAGGACCGGCTCGTCGAGGGCGCGTGCCGCCGCCCGGACGTGCAGGCCCGCTGCGCGCAGGAGCCCCGAGAAGGTGCCCAGCCGGCGGGCGGAGTCGTGGTTTCCCGGTGTCATGACGACCGCGGCGCCGGCCGAGAGGAACCGCCCGACCACCCGGTCGAGCACCCCGGTCGCGTCGGCCGACGGGACCGCGCGGTCGTAGACGTCACCCGCGACGACGACGACATCGACCTGCTCCGCGCTCACGACCTCGGCCAGCGACCCCAGCACCGCCTCCTGCTCGGCGAGCAGGTCGGTGCCGTGGAGCGAGCGACCGATGTGCCAGTCGGAGGTGTGCAGCAGGCGCATGCCACGGAAGGTATGCGGGGGTACCGACAGGTCCGGCCCGGACGCGCCGTGACGGACCGGTCCGGCGGACGCCCGGGGTCAGAGGGGCTGCTGGGTCTCGGTGCGCCACGGCCCGTAGTACTCGCCGAGGTGACCGGCGCTCTCCTGAGCCCGCCGGTCGGCGTCCTCCTCGATCATGTGGTTGAGCAGCTGCTGGACGCCCTCGCTGTCGGGGATCTGCCGGAGGACGGTGGCACCGCCGTCCCCCGCCGACTCGATGGTGAGCGTCCCGGACCTGATGATCCGGTCCCACAGCGACTGCCGGAAGGAGACGTCGGTGATCCGCGACAGGCCGATGTCCCGACCGCGCCGGGCGAGGATCCCGGTCCGGAACAGCAGCCGATGCGTGGTGATGACGTAGTGCGTCGTCCGCCAGCGCAGCAGGGGGACCAGGACGAGGACGGCGAGCAGCGCGAGTGCCACCACCAGGACCAGCAGCCGGATCAGCCCCTGCTGCCGACCGGTCGGCACCATCGCCGTCCCGAACGACGCCGCGCCCACCACCAGTAGGAAGCGCACCACCGGCCAGAAGACGGTCAGCCAGTGCGGGTGCAGGTGCTGGACGACCTCTTCGTCCTCGTGGAGCAGCTTGTCGGGGTAGGCCACCCCACGAGGATGACGGACTCCCCGACCCGCGTCACTCTCCCGCGGCGTCGACCGCGTGTTGCCGGGGCTGCGGTGGACCTCAGGCGGTCTGTCCGACGAGAGCCGACACCGTCGCCCCGGCCTCTTCCGGAGGCCGGCTTTCTCCGCCGGACGCGCGCGGTTCGGCCACCCCCGCCGGACGAGGGCCGATCCGGCGCATCCGGAGCCGGGCCGGTTCCTCGACGAAGCGCCAGAGCGTCCATGCCACCGGGAGGGGCAGTGCCAGGCCCACTACGTGCAGCAGCGTGGCCGGCGCCGACCCTCCGCCGAGGGAGGCGACGACGTCCGCGACCGTCCAGACGACCTCGAACACGGCCATGTGGACGAGGTAGAGCGCGAAGGAGATGCGGCCACCCAGGACCACGACCGGCGTCGACAGCAGCCTGGCCGGACCTCCGTCGGTCAGCGCGAGGGCACCGACGAGGAGGGGGAAGACGAGGACGGCCGCACCTCCGTGGTCCTCCTCGACCGCGTCGGCCCACCAGAGCACCAGCACCATCGTCGCGACCGCGACCCCAGCGGCCCAGGCCGCCACCCGCTCTGCCGCCCCGGCCGGCACCGTGGCGCGGATCCGGTGGACGCACAGCGAGACCAGGGCCCCGGCGAGGAAGCAGCCGGCCAGCCGCACCAGCCAGCTCCAGCGCCAGTCGTGCGACCCCAGCGCGAGGCAGCCGTAGACGAAGGGGGTCACCGCCGCCAGGGCCAACGCCCCCAGCACGGTCGCCCGGCAGCCACGGAGCCGGTACAGGACCAGCACCACGACCGGGAAGAAGAGGTAGGCGAGCCACTCGGCGCTCAGCGACCATCCCGGGCCGACCGGGCCGGTCGCGGAGTAGTCCGGCCGGTCCCACACCTGCACCAGGAGGACCTGCCGCAGCATGGTCGGCGCATCGATGCGGGAAACGGACTCCGCGGCGCCCACGGCACCCAACTGCTTGACGACCAGCCCGGCGGTGACCACGCCCAGGACCACCATCCAGATGGGCCAGATGCGACTCAGCCGCGCCCAGTAGAACTCGACGGCCGCGCGCACGCCTGGCCGGCTGCCGAGAACGGTGACGTAGTTGTGGGCGAGGACGAAACCGCTGAGCACGAAGAAGAGGTCGACGCCGAGCCAGCCGCTCTCCAGCAAGGGACGTACCGGCTCGAGGTGGCGCAGCCAGGGCTGAGCGGGCGCGAAGAGCCAGTAGTGGTGCGCGACCACCCAGAGGGCGGCGACCAGCCGGAGCCCGGTGAGCCCGCGGATCTCGCCCCGGGGCGGTCGCGATGTCCCCGCCATCTACTGCTCACCTTCGCCTGGCTACCGTCCGTGATCGAATCCTGACGGTAACCAGACGCATCGCGATCTCCCGGGAGATGTCCTCCGCGCCGCCCCACGCGGTCATCGTCCGTCCCATCCGCCCCCTCCGCGCCTCGGATCGGCAGCAGGGACCCGCGGCAGGGACCGGCGGTCAGACGCGCCGGACGTGCCGCACGTCGCCCGAGGCCAGCGCGACCTGCCCCTCCGTCCCGGCCACCACGAGCCGGCCGTCCCAGTCCACCGCCGTGGCCGTGCCCTCGATCGTCGAGCCGTCGGGCAAGCTCACGGCGACGTCCGTGCCGATCGTCGCGGACCAGGCGAGATAGTCGCGGGCCAGCCCGGACGAGACGGGGTCGCCGAGGGCCGCCGTCCACTCCCGGTACCGCCGCTCCACCGCACGGAGGAACCCGAGGAGCACCGGAGCCCGGTCCACGGTCGCGCCGGTCACGCGGGACAGCGAGGTTCCCGTGTCGGGCAGCTCGGCTGCGGTCGTCGACACGTTGAGGCCCACGCCGACCACGACGGCGGCCCCGCCGGCCTCGGCCAGGATGCCGGCGAGCTTGCGACCGTCCAAGGCCAGCAGGTCGTTGGGCCACTTCAGCGACGCCCGGACGCCCGTCACCTGCCCGACCGCCTCGGCCAGCGCGACCCCGGTGAGCAGCGGGAGCCAGCCGCGGCGGGCGGCGGGCACGTCGGGTCGCAGCAGGAACGACACCGTGAGCCCGGCCCTGGGCGGCGACGTCCACACCCGGTCCAGCCGCCCCCTTCCGGCGACCTGGTGCTCGGCCACGAGCACCAGGCCTTCCGGCTCGTCGGCCGCCGCCGCGGCCACGAGTTCGGCGTTGGTGGACCCGATCTCGGGCACGACCCGCACGCTCCGCCACAGCCCGCTGTCGCGGGTCAGGGCGGCCGAGAGCGCCGGGCCGTCGAGCGCGGGGCGCTCGAGATCGGACCATCGGGATGAGGGTGTGTCGGGCACTCCCTTACGCTACGGCCCGTGATCGAGCTTTCCAGGTCACGCATGGCCACAGCAGCGCCGCGCACGCGGCCGACCAGCGCCAGCGAGGAGATCAACACGTGAGCGCGGCTGAACTCGAGAACGCCGGGGAGCACGTCCCCGACGACATCGACATCCACACGACCGCCGGGAAGCTCGCCGACTTCGAGCGGCGGGTGCAGGAGGCCACGCACGCCGGCTCCGAGCGCGCCGTCGAGAAGCAGCACGCCGCGGGCAAGATGACCGCCCGCGAGCGCATCGAGGCGCTGCTGGACCCGGGCTCGTTCACCGAGTTCGACGAGTTCGCCCGGCACCGTTCCACCAACTTCGGCATGGAGTCCAAGCGCCCGTTCGGCGACGGCGTCGTCACCGGCTACGGCACGGTCGACGGCCGGCCGATCGCGATCTTCTCCCAGGACGTGACGGTCTTCGGCGGCAGCCTCGGCGAGGTCTACGGCGAGAAGATCGTCAAGATCCTCGACTTCGCCGTGACGAACGGCTGCCCGGTGGTCGGGATCAACGAGGGCGGCGGCGCGCGCATCCAGGAGGGCGTGGTCTCCCTGGGCCTGTACGGCGAGATCTTCCGGCGCAACGTGCACGCCTCCGGCGTCATCCCGCAGATCTCCCTGGTGATGGGCCCGGCGGCCGGTGGGCACGTCTACTCCCCCGCGCTCACCGACTTCGTCGTGATGGTCGACAAGACCAGCCAGATGTTCATCACCGGCCCCGACGTCGTGAAGACCGTGACCGGCGAGGACGTCACGCTCGAGGAGCTGGGCGGGGCGCGCACGCACAACACCAAGTCCGGCGTCGCGCACTACCTGGCCGAGGACGAGAACGACGCCCTGGACTACGTGAAGGCGCTGCTGTCCTACCTGCCGAGCAACAACCTCGACCCGCTGCCGGCGATCGAGATGGCGCCGGTGGAGACGGTGCTGCCCGGCGCGCTGACCGACTCCGACCTCGAGCTCGACACGTTCATCCCCGACTCGGCGAACACCCCCTACGACATGCACACCGTCCTCGAGCACGTCCTCGACGACGGCGAGTTCCTCGAGGTGCAGCCGCTGTTCGCGCCCAACATCCTGATCGGCTTCGGCCGGGTCGAGGGCCGCCCGGTGGGGATCGTGGCCAACCAGCCCACCCAGTTCGCCGGCACCCTGGACATCGACGCCAGCGAGAAGGCGGCGCGGTTCGTGCGCACCTGCGACGCCTTCAACATCCCGGTGCTCACCTTCGTCGACGTCCCCGGCTTCCTGCCCGGGACGTCGCAGGAGTGGGAGGGGATCATCCGCCGCGGCGCCAAGCTGATCTACGCCTACGCCGAGGCCACCGTCCCCAAGGTCACGGTGATCACCCGCAAGGCCTACGGCGGCGCCTACGACGTGATGGGGTCCAAGCACCTCGGCGCCGACGTCAACCTCGCCTGGCCCAGTGCGCAGATCGCCGTCGTCGGGGCCCAGGGCGCGGTCGGGATCCTGTACCGCAAGGAACTCGCCGCGGCCGAGGACCCCGACGCCACGCGGGCGGAACTGATCGCGGAGTACGAGGACACCCTCGCCAACCCCTACATCGCCGCCGACCGCGGCTACGTGGACGCGGTCATCCCGCCGTCGCAGACGCGGGTGCAGGTCACCAAGGCGCTGCGCGTGCTGGCCAACAAGCGCCAGACCCTGCCGCCGAAGAAGCACGGGAACATCCCGCTGTGAGCGAGGAAGCACGCCCGCTCCTGCGCGTCGCGAAGGGCGAGCCCTCCGCCGAGGAGCTCGCCGCCCTGACCGTCGTCGTCGCGGCGATGTCGCAGCGCCGGTCGCGTCGGCGGCCGACGCCGGTGGGCGCGTGGGCTTCTCACGCCGACGGTCATCGCCGCCCGTTCCCGGTGGGCCACGGCGGCTGGCGCGCTGCCGGGAGGTTCTCCTGATGAGCGGCGACCGCAGGCTGGTCCTCGCCTCGGCCTCCCCCGCCCGGCTCTCACTGCTGAAGCAGGCGGGGCTCTTCCCCGAGGTGGTGGTGAGCAACGTCGACGAATCGACCGTGTCCGCCCCGCGCGTCGCCGAGCAGGTCGCCCTGCTCGCCGCGGCCAAGGCGGCCGCGGTGGCCAAGCGGGAGACCGACGCCTTCGTCATCGGCGCGGACTCGCTGCTGGAGTTCAACGGCAGGCCGCTCGGCAAGCCGGCGGACGCGGCCGAGGCCCGGGACCGCTGGCAGCGCATGGCCGGCCGGTCCGGGGTGCTGCACACGGGGCAGGCGCTCTTCGACGTCCAGGACGGCGCCGTCGTGGGCCGGGACATCGCCGTCGCCTCGACCGTCGTCTACTTCACGACGCCGACGCCCCAGGAGATCGAGGCCTACCTGGCCACCGGGGAGCCGCTGGCCGTGGCCGGCGCGTTCACCCTGGATGGCCTGGGAGCGCCCTTCGTCCGCCGCGTCGAGGGCGACCCGGCGGCGGTGGTGGGGCTGTCCCTGACCGTCCTGCGCACGCAGCTGGCCAAGCGTGGCCTGGCCATCACCGATCTCTGGCGCCGCTGACCAGCCGCTCCATCCAGCACTACAGTCCGACCGATTGACTCGACGAGGGAGTTGCACCGGTGCAGAAGGTCCTGATCGCCAACCGCGGGGAGATCGCGGTCCGCGTGGCGCGCGCCTGCAAGGACGAGGGCCTGACCAGCGTGGCCGTCTACGCCGAGCCGGACCGGGACGCGCTGCACGTGCGGGTCGCCGACGAGGCGTTCGCGCTCGGCGGCACGACGCCGGGTGACTCCTACCTGGTGATCGAGAAGATCCTCGAGGCGGCGAAGCAGTCCGGCGCCGACGCGATCCACCCCGGCTACGGCTTCCTGTCCGAGAACGCCGACTTCGCCCAGGCCGTCCTGGACGCGGGGCTCATCTGGATCGGCCCCTCCCCGCAGTCGATCATCAACCTCGGCGACAAGGTCGCGGCCCGGCACATCGCCACCAAGGCCGGCGCCCCCCTCGTGCCGGGCACCAAGGACCCGGTCGGCGGCGCCGACGAGGTGGTGGCCTTCGCGCAAGAGCACGGCCTCCCCGTCGCCATCAAGGCCGCGTTCGGCGGCGGCGGGCGCGGCCTGAAGGTGGCCCGCACCATGGAGGAGATCCCCGAGCTGTTCGACTCCGCCGTCCGCGAGGCGGTCTCCGCCTTCGGCCGCGGCGAGTGCTTCGTCGAGCGATTCCTGGACAAGCCGCGGCACGTCGAGGCGCAGGTGCTGGCCGACACCCACGGCAACGTCGTCGTCGTCGGCACCCGCGACTGCTCGCTGCAGCGCCGCAACCAGAAGCTGGTCGAGGAGGCCCCCGCGCCGTTCCTCACCGACGAGCAGCGCGCCCGGATCCACTCCTCGGCCAAGGCGATCTGCGCGGAGGCCGGCTACCACGGGGCCGGCACCGTCGAGTACCTCGTCGGTGTCGACGGCTCGATCTCCTTCCTCGAGGTCAACACGCGCCTGCAGGTCGAGCACCCGGTCAGCGAGGAGACCAGCGGCATCGACCTGGTGCGTCAGCAGTTCCGCATCGCCCGGGGCGAGCCCCTCGAGATGCCCGAGGACCCCGCCCCGCGCGGGCACAGCATCGAGTTCCGGATCAACGCCGAGGACGCCGGCCGCAACTTCATGCCGGCACCCGGCCCCGTGGAGCGGCTGGAGATCCCGCAGGGCCCCGGCGTGCGCTGGGACTCCGGTGTCGAGACCGGCGGCGAGGTCGCCGGCGCGTTCGACTCCATGCTGGCCAAGCTGATCGTCACCGGCGCCACCCGCGACGAGGCGCTGCAGCGGGCCCGCCGCGCCCTGGACGAGCTGATCGTCGAGGGCATGCCGACGGTGATCCCGTTCCACCGCGCAGTGGTCCGCGACGAGGCGTTCACCAGCGAGCCGTTCACGGTCCACACCCGCTGGATCGAGACCGAGTGGGACAACCAGGTCCCGCCCCACGACGCCGCGCCGGCCGAGCGGGACGAGGAGACGCCGCGCCGGACCGTCGTCGTCGAGGTCGGCGGACGCCGGCTGGAGGTCTCGCTCCCGGCCGGGCTGGCCACCGGCGGCGCGGCTCCCGGTGCGGCCGCCAAGCCGCGCAAGCGCGGCGGCGGCCACGGCGGCTCGGCCGCCTCGGGCGACTCCCTCACGTCCCCCATGCAGGGCACGATCGTCAAGGTCGCGGTCGAGGACGGCGCCACCGTCGAGGCCGGCGACCTGGTCGTCGTCCTCGAGGCGATGAAGATGGAGCAGCCGATCACCGCGCACAAGGCCGGGACGATCTCCGGCCTCGCCGCCGAGGTCGGCGCCGCGGTGACCAGCGGCGCCGTTCTCTGCACCATCGCCGACTGAGACCGGCGGCGCCGCTCTTCCGTCAGCGCGGACGCGGGGCCGCCGCCCGGAGGCGCCGGACGACGAGCAGTGCCGCGCCGGCGAGGAGCGCGCCGCCCGCGGCGATCAGGGGTCCGCTGCCGCGCGCCGAGCCGGAGGCAGGATCGAGCGCGGGGGCGGTCCGGCCGGTGACCCGGACGTACTCCGGCGCCCTCGACGCGACGGGTCCGTGGACGGTGACCGCGGAAGTCTGGGCAGCAGGAGCGGAGCGGCCGGACATCGGGCCTCCCACCTCGGGTGCCGTGGGGGTGGCGGGCGCGGGCGCGACGGCGACGGCCGGTGCGGTCGGCGTGACGCTCACGACCGCGCCGTCGGCGGAGAGGCTCTGCACGACCACGGAGAAGTCACCGCCGGACAGCGGCACGGCCACGCCCACGGGCAGCGCCACGCGGTAGTCGCCGTCCCAGTCGCCGGACGCCGAGGGCGTGCCGTCGAGCAGGACCGAGGTGTCGGGCAGACCGCCCGCCCTGCGCAGCAGCACCCCGGACTCGAGGCCGAACCGGTTGGCCGACGTCAGCCAGGCGTCGCGTCCGGTGGGCGTGCGGTACTCCAGCCAGTAGTCGGTTCCCTCGGCATCGGTGAGGCGGAGCCCGCGAGTACCGGTACGGCGCGACAGCGGTGACACCGTCGCCGTGGTGGCGTCGTCCCACACCGTCAGGGTCTGCTGCTGGGCTTCCGGGAGCACCCCCAGCCGGGCCGCCTGGACGACGTTCAGGGTTCCGGTCTGCACCCAGGACACGCCCATGACGTCGTAGTAGTCGCGGTAGGCGGCCGAGCGGCACGAACCGCCCTCCACGACGCCGTCGCACTGCTCGGCGGACGAGTGGCCGAGGCCGAAGTTGTGCCCGAACTCGTGTGCCATCACCGAGCTGGACAGGTCGGTGACGTAGACCCGGCCCCCGGCGCCGGGGCCGGCGCCGACCTCGGCCAGCGCGTACGCGCAGCCGGGCGCGCCCGTGGGCAGGTACAGCAGCAGGTGCCGGCCGGGGCCGGGCGTGAAGCCGACCGCGCTCGCGGCCTCCTTCCACAGGAGGGCGGCGTCGGAACACCCGGCGACCGTGTCGATCCACTCGTGGGTCGACGTCACCCCCAGGGAGATCGCGCCGTCGGTCTGCTCGGACCAGAAGTCCGCGACGGCGCCGTCGACGACGGCGGCGACGTCCTCGACCGCCGTGCCGTCGTCCGCCACGCCGCCGGGGGCGACCAGGACGACGGTGACCTCGTTCGTGAGCCCGGTCCGCGGCGCCGGCGCCGGTGCCGGCGGGTTCTCGGCCGGGGCGACGACGTCGCTGCCGAGGACCTCCCGGGCGGGAACGGCACCGGCCTCGCTGCCGTCGTCCGCCACCTGCTCGCCGAGCGTGACCGAGACGGTCGAGCCGGGCACGAGGTCGGCGACGTCGGGCGTCGGCACACGGACGGAATCCCCGGCCGGGGTCTCGATCCAGCTCAGCGGCGCCTCGGCGGCGGCCGTGTGCCTCGCGGGCTCCGGCCACGCCTGGACCAGCTCTCCCACGACCGTCGTGCCGGCCGGCTCCTCCGCGGCTGCCACCGCAGCGGGCAGAGCGAGCGACGCGAGGACGGCGACGGACAGGGTGCCGACACCCACGGCGGGGCGCAGGGACCGGCGACCGGTGGGGGCGGGGACGAACCTGTGAGCTGGCATCTCCTGCTGCATCGGCGGGCGCGTCGCGCATCGGCACCGCCGGAGCGATGTTCAGCGGAAACCGAGGTCACTTCCGTCTCGGTCGGCGCACGTCCCCCACCCGCCCCCGGAGTTCGCTCCCCCGTGGTGGGCGCCCGGCGGAACGGGGGAACCGCGCCGGCCGGTTCGGTTGGGGCGGCTGCGACCACGGGGTCGGCGGGGAACGGTGAGCAATTCCGACGACGTGTCGTACGTCCTCGCACTCCGGCCGCCGCGCATAGCATCGCCCAACCTCCTCGAGGAGGACTGCGGCCGACCAGCGCCGCGGGACGCGGCCGAGGCCGCGCCTGCCGATCTGCACATGAGGATTGCGTGAGCCGAGTGCAAGAGGTGCGTGCACTTCCTGCCCGCCCGCTGCCGCCGCGCCTCGACCCACGGGTGGGGCGCCCGCCGCGGGCCAGGAGGGACAACGGCTCCGCGGCGTCCAGCAACGCCGCCGCGCCCCCCGTCCACCCCCGCTGGGCCGATGACCGTCCTCGGACCGCACCGCACGGGTTCGGCCGGGTCCTGGGCCTGACCACCCTCGGGGCGGTCGTCCCCGGGAGCGCACTCGTGGCGGCCGGTGCCCGCAGGAGCGGATGGACGCTCGTGGCACTCTTCGCCGCCCTGGGCACGGGCCTCGCGCTGCTCGCCACCGTCGGCCGCGACCGCGTCGTGGGTCTGGCGGTCGACCCCACCGCGATGCTCGGTGTCATCGTCGCGGCCGTCGGCCTCGCCGTGGTGTGGACGCTCGTGATCATCGCGGGCTACCGGATGCTGGCGCCGGAGTCGACGACGAGGGCCCAGCACCTGGCCGGAACCGTCCTCGTGTCCGCCTTGTCACTGGGTATCGCGGCTCCCGCGTTCGAGGTCGCCCACCTGGCCGCGGTGCAGCGCGACCTGATCCAGAACCTCTTCGCCGACGGAGAGTCCGCGACCGTCGACCCGGTCGACGCCACTCCGTTCGGCGACAAGGAGCGGGTGAACGTGCTCCTGCTCGGGGGCGACGGTGGCGAGGGCCGGGACGGCGTGCGCACGGACACGATCATGGTGGCCAGCATCGCCACCGACACGGGGGCCACCACGCTGTTCAGCCTGCCCCGCAACCTGCAGGAGCTGCCCTTCCCGGAGGACAGCCCCCTGCACGACGTCTACCCCGACGGCTTCTGGAGCGGCAGCGAGGGCGAGAGCCTGCTCAACGCCGTCTACCGCAACGGCCCCAGCGACCACCCCGACGTCCTCGGTGCCACCGACGACCCCGGGGCAGACTTCCTGAAGCTGGGTGTCGGGGAGGCGCTCGGGCTGACGCTGGACTACTACGTCCTGGTCAACCTCGAGGGCTTCAGCCGACTCATCGACGCGCTCGGCGGCATCA
The DNA here is from genome assembly GCF_006717095.1 of Blastococcus colisei. NCBI lineage: Bacteria > Bacillati > Actinomycetota > Actinomycetes > Geodermatophilales > Geodermatophilaceae > Blastococcus > Blastococcus colisei. Next base: position 878,605 of record NZ_VFQE01000001.1, on the reverse strand, counting down.
CCGTCAACGTGAACTACTTCGTCCCCATCGGTGGGGAGCCGACGATCGGGATCCTCCCCGAGGACTACATCGCCCCTGGGGCGGATCAGCGGATGGACGGCGAGCGGGCGCTCCACTACGCACGCGGCCGGTTCGGCCTCACCGACTACGAGCGCATGGACCGTCAGCGGTGCATGGTCGACGCGATCGTCTCCGCCGCCGACCCGATGACCATGCTGACGCAGTACCAGGAGATCGCGGCGACGACGCAGGACATCGTCAGCACCGACATCCCCCAGGCGGTGGTCGGAGACTTCGCCGACCTCGCCCTGAAGGTCAAGGACACCGAGATCCGGAGCGTCGTCTTCGACGACAGCGTGATCCGGCCCGCCTACCCCGACTACGACGCGATGCGCGCGTTGGTCCGGGAGGCACTGGCCGCACCCGTGGAGAGCGCGCCGGCGGTCGAGGCCACGACCGCACCGCCCGCTGCTGCGTCGGCGCCGTCCGCGTCGGCACCGGCGCCGGCTGCCGGTGCCGGGCAGGACGCCGCCACCGCTCCCACGCCGGTCGCCGGCACCACGGATGCCTGCGCCTACGACCCCGTGCGGGCCGCGGAGTCGATCGCCGAAGGGGAACCCCCGACGCGCCGTCGCTGAGAGCGGCGATCGTCAGGCGAGGTGGTCGGCCCCCATCAGCCGCCGCCCGGCCTCGGTGATCGAGCCCGAGAGCGACGGGTAGATCGCGAAGGTCTGCGCCAGGTCGTCGACGGTCAGCCGTTTGGTGACCGCGAGGGCGATCGGGAGGATGAGCTCGGAGGCGCCGGGCGCGACCACGACCCCGCCCACGATCACGCCGGTCGACCGACGGGCGAACATCTTGACGAACCCGTCGTGCAGGTCGCTCATCTTGGCCCGCGCGTTCGTCGCCAGGGGCAGGAGCACGACCTCGACGTCCGGATAGTCCGGCAGGCGCTTCTCCTGCACCCCGACCGTGGCGATCTCCGGATGGGTGAACACGTTGGCCGCGACGGTCTTGAGCCGGATGGGAGCGACCGCCTCACCGAGGGCGTGCCACATCGCGATCCGGCCCTGCATGGCGGCGACGGAGGCGAGCTGGAAGACGCCGGTCACGTCGCCGGCGGCGTAGATGCCGGGGACCGACGTCCGGGAGACGCGATCGACGACGACGTGACCGGAGTCGGTCACCTCGACCCCGCACTGCTCGAGGTTGAGACCTGAGGTGTTGGGCACCGTGCCGACCGTCATCAGCGCGTGCGATCCCTCGACGGTGCGCCCGTCGGTCAGCTCGACCAGCACGCCCTTCTCGGTGCGCTGCACCGCGGCGGCGCGGGCCTTCTGCGCGATCTTCCCGCCCCGGGACTGGAAGACCTGCTCGACCACGGTTGCGGCGTCGGAGTCCTCCCCCGGGAGCACCTGGTCGCGGGAGGAGACCAGCGTGACGGGAACGCCGGCCTCGAGGTACCCGGAGGCGAACTCGGCCCCGGTGACGCCGGACCCGACGACGACCAGGTGCTCGGGCATCTCGTCGAGGTCGTAGACGTCGCGCCAGTCGAGGATCCGCTCGCCGTCGGGCTCGGCGCCGGGGAGCACCCGCGGATCCGCGCCGGTGGCGATCAGGACGACGTCGCTCTCCAGCTCTTCCCCGACCTGCCCCGCGGCGTCGACGACCTCGACCTTGTGCGCGGCCAGACCGCGGACCTCGTCGGAGAGCCGCCCATGACCAGCGACGATCCGCACGCCCTCGGCGCTGAGCCGGGCGTGGATGTCGGCCGACTGGGCCACGGCCAGACCCTTGACACGCTGGTTCACCGAGGCCAGGTCCAGGTTCACCGTCGCGAGCTCCGCGCCCTGGAGGCCGAGGACGGCGGAGTCGCGCACCGACGTCATGGCACCGGCCGCGGCGATGAGGGTCTTGGACGGGACGCAGTCGGTGAGCACGCTGGCGCCGCCGATGCCGTCCCGCTCGATGACGGTGACCTCGGCACCGAGTTGCGCGGCGACCAGCGCGGCTTCGTAGCCGGCCGGTCCGCCGCCGATGATGACGATGCGGGTCATGGCTCCTTCTCCGGTGCTCAGCGGACGTTCGAGTTGCGGGCCTCGCGGCCATTCTCCCCGGTGCCGCGCGTGGGCGCTGTGACCGGCGTCCTCCGGTCCGCCCCGTCCGGTCGTTAGTCTCTCGCCGATGGGCCTCTACGCCGCGTACGGGTCGAACATGGATCCCGCGCAGATGCTGCGCCGCTGTCCCTCCTCCCCGCACACCGGCACCGGGTGGATCCCGGGCTGGCGGCTCACCTTCGGCGCCGAGGAGCTGGGCTGGGAGGGGGCGCTGGCCACCCTCGTCCCGGCGGAGGAGGACCGGGAGGCGCTCACGCCCGGCGTGTTCGTCGCGCTCTACGACCTGGCCGAGGCCGACGAGGCGGCGCTGGACGCGTGGGAGGGCGCCGACCTCGGGATCTACCGCAAGCTGCACCTGCGGGTGCACACCCTGGGCGGCGACGTCGTCGCCTGTGTCTACGTCCTGGACGCCTTCGAGGGCGGGCTGCCGTCGGCCCGCTACCTGGGGGCGCTGGCCGATGCCGCCGAGGCCGCGGGCGCGCCGGAGGACTACCTGCTGGACCTGCGCTCGCGGGAATGCCGCTCCACCGGCGTCTGAGACAGTACGACGACCACGACGGCGTTCCCGTCATCCGAAGGAGTTCCATCGTGCAGCACGCCGACGTCCTCGTCGTCCTCGCCGCCGGCACCGGCACCCGGCTCGGCAGCCTGACGGCGACCACACCGAAATGGCTGCTCGACGTGGGCGGCAACCGGGTCGCCGATCGTCAGCTCGGGGCGCTGGGGGACGTGTTCGACCTCGACCGCCGGCTGCTGGTGGTGACCGGCCACGGGGCCGAGGAGGTCGGCCCCTTCCTCCGCGGACGGGGGCTGCCGCCGAACTGCACGCTGTTCAACGAGCAGTACGCCACCCGGAACAACTGGTACTCGGCCCTGGTGGCGCTGCGGGCCTGCCTGTCGGCCGACACCGAACGGGTCTACCTGCTCAACAGCGACCTCTACGCGCCGGCGGCGCTCTACCGGACGTTCGTGCGGGAGAGCCGGACCGCCGGGGCCGGTGCCTGCCTCGCCATCGACTCGTCGCACCAGCTCACCGACGAGGCGATGAAGGTGCAGGTCGAGGACGGCCGGGTCGTGGACATCGGCAAGGTCGGCGTCGCCGCCCCGGTCGGGGAGTACGTCGGCATGCTGATGCTCGACCGCGCGACGGCGCTGCGCTTCCGCGAGCTGCTGGAGGACTGGGCCACCGGCGACCGCGACCCGAACGGCTGGTACGAGACCGTCATCCGTGACGGCCTGCTCAGCGAGGTCGTCTGCCGGCCGGTCGAGGTCGGCGGGGCGGCCTGGGTCGAGATCGACGACACAGCGGACCTGGAGAGGGCCGCATCGGTGGGCGCATGACCGGCCCCGCGGCCAGTGTCTTCCCCGCCTTGATGCGCATCCGGGCGGGCTGCCTGCCCGACCTCGCCACCGAGATGGCCGCGGTGGGCTGGCTGCCGCGCCGGCTGCTGATCGTGACCGGCGCAGGGCCGTCGGCGCGCATGGCAGCCGTCGCACGGGAGAGCCTGGCGGGCCGGGGGACGACGTCGGCCACGGAGACGGTCACCGAAGGCACCGTGGAGGAGTGCTCCCGGCTGGCCCAGCGCCTCATCGCCGAGGACGTCGAGCTGGTCGTGGCGATCGGCGGCGGCCGGGTTCTCGACACCGCCAAGTACGCGGCCTGCCGGGTGGGAGTCGACTGGGTGGCGGTGCCCACGACGCTGGCCAACGACGGGGTCGTGTCACCGGTTGCCTCGCTGGTCGACCGGGACGGCGTCCGTCGTTCCCTGGCCGCGACGATGCCGATCGGCGTGCTCGTCGACGTCGCGCTGATCGCCGACGCCCCGGTCGCCACGCGCCGGGCTGGGGTGGGCGACCTCCTGTCCAACCTGTCGGCGGTCACCGACTGGCGGTTGTCCGAGGCCGGCGGTCACGACCGCTGTGACGAGTTCAGCGCGCTGATCGCCGAGCAGGCCGCCGAGTCGGTCCTGACGACGGCCGACCTGGAGAGCCCCCGTGCGCTGGCGGGGCTGGCGCGTGGCCTGATCATGAGCGGTCTGGCGATGGCGATCGCGGGCTCCTCCCGACCGTGCTCGGGCTCCGAGCACCTGATCAGCCACGCCCTGGACCAGCGGCTGGACGTCCCGAAGAACGCGCACGGCCTGCAGGTGGCGTTCGCCAGCCTGCTGACCCTGACCCTCCAGGGCGAGCTGACCGATGAGCTGCTCACGACCTATGTCCGTCTCGGACTCCCGACCGCTCCCAGCGCCCTCGGTCTGACCGGCGAGCAGCTGCTGCGGGCCCTGGACGAGGCGCCGTCGACCCGGCCGGGCCGATGGACGGTCCTGTCGGGTCGGAGCTGGACGGCTCCCGCGCTCGCCGACCTGATGTCGACGGTGCATGCGCGCCTCGCGGAGGTGCGGCTCGCGACCGTGTAGTGCCCCGTCAGGGTCGCCGTGCGAGGAAGGTCTCCAGGATCTGCTGCGCTGCCAGGGCCGCGGTCAGTTCGCCCGAGACCACCGCCTTCTCCAGATCCGGGACGGCCGTGCGCACGCCGGGGTGCGACCGCAGCTGGTGCTCCAGCGCGTCTCGGACCAGCTGCCAGGTCCAGCGCACCTGCTGGGTGCGGCGGCGCTCGTCGAACTCCCCCGACGCCTTCATCCGGTCCTGGTGCTCGACGAGCTTCGCCCAGACCTCGTCGAGCCCCTCGCCGGTCAGCCCGGCGCAGGTGAGCACCGGCACGTCCCAACCGCCGTCCGTGTGCCCGCGCAGCATCCGGATCGCGCCGGCCAGCTCGCGCGCCGCCTTGCGGGCGTCCCCGGCCGCCGGCCCGTCGGCCTTGTTCACGGCGATGACGTCGGCGATCTCGAGGATGCCGCGCTTGATGCCCTGCAGCTGGTCACCGGTGCGGGCCAGGGTCAGGAAGAGGAACGAGTCGACCATCTCGGCGACGGCGATCTCCGACTGCCCGACGCCGACGGTCTCGACCAGGACGACGTCGTGACCGGCGGCCTCGACGACGACCATCGACTCCCGCGTGGCCTGCGCGACCCCGCCGAGCGTGCCGGACGTGGGCGAGGGCCGGATGAACGCATCCGGGTCGACGGCCAGCCGGGACATCCGGGTCTTGTCGCCGAGGATCGACCCACCCGACCTAGCCGACGACGGGTCGACGGCGAGCACCGCCACCTTCGAGCCGGCGGCGGTCAGGTCCACCCCGAGCTGGTCGATGAAGGTCGACTTGCCGACACCCGGGACGCCGCTGATGCCCACCCGCCGCGCGCCCCCGGCGTGCGGCAGCAGCTCGACCAGCAGCTCCTGCGCCCGCTCCCGGTGGTCACCCCGCCGGGACTCCACCAGCGTGATCGCCCGCGCCATCACCCGCCGATCCCCGGCCAGCACCCCCTCGACGAGCGCCGGGACGTCGACCTCCCGGCTCACACGCCCACCCGAGGTGCGTTTATGGCCATAAACGCACGCATCAGTGACCGAGGCGGTCGGCGAGGGCACGGAGCAGGTCCTGCGCGGCCTCGGCGATGACCGTGCCCGGCAGGAAGACCGCCTCCGCACCCATCTCCTGCAGGGTCGGGACGTCGTCCGGCGGGATGACGCCGCCGACGACGATCATCACGTCGTCGGCCCCGAGCTCGGCCAGCGCCGTCTTCAGTGCGGGCACCAGGGTGAGGTGTCCGGCGGCCAGCGAGGAGACCCCGACGACGTGGACGTCGGCCTCGACCGCCTGCCGGGCGACCTCGTCGGGCGTCTGGAACAGCGGGCCCACGTCGACGTCGAACCCGAGGTCGGCGAACGCGGTCGCGATGACCTTCTGCCCGCGGTCGTGGCCGTCCTGGCCCATCTTGGCGACCAGGATCCGGGGGCGGCGGCCCTCGGCGTCGGCGAACGCCTCGGCCATCCGGCGGGTCTCCTCCACGGGGGCTGAACTCCCTGCCTCGTCGCGGTACACACCGGAGATGGTGCGCACCTGGCCGGCGTGCCGCCCGTAGACCTCCTCCAGCGCGTCGGAGATCTCGCCGACCGTCGCCTTGGCGCGGGCGGCGTCGACGGCCAGCTTGAGCAGGTTGGAGTCCAGGTCGCTCCCCCGCCGTCCCTCCGCCGCCGCCCGCGCCGCGTCGGTGAGCCGGCGCAGCGCCTCCTGCACCGCCCCGGCGTCGCGGGAGGCCCGCAACTCCTCGAGCTTCGCCTTCTGCTGGGCGAGCACGTCGGCGTTGTCCACGCGCAGCACCTCGATCGCCTCGTCGGCCTCGACCCGGTACTTGTTCACGCCGATGACCGGCTGGCGGCCCGAGTCGATCCGGGCCTGCGTGCGGGCCGCGGCCTCCTCGATGCGCAGCTTCGGGATGCCGTCGTCGATGGCTTGGGCCATGCCGCCGTGCTCGGCGACCTCCTGGATGTGCGCCCACGCGCGGCGGGCCAGGTCGTAGGTCAGCTTCTCCACGTAGGCCGAGCCGCCCCACGGATCGATGACGCGTGTCGTCCCCGACTCCTGCTGCAGCAGCAGCTGGGTGTTGCGGGCGATGCGGGCGGAGAAGTCGGTCGGCAGCGCCAGCGCCTCGTCCAGCGCATTGGTGTGCAGCGACTGGGTGTGCCCCTGGGTGGCGGCCATCGCCTCCAGGCAGGTGCGGACGACGTTGTTGTAGACGTCCTGGGCGGTCAGCGACCAGCCCGAGGTCTGCGAGTGGGTGCGCAGCGACAGCGACTTCGGGTTCTGCGCGCCGGCCTCCTCGACCAGCTTGGCCCACAGCAGGCGGCCGGCCCGGAGCTTGGCGACCTCCATGAAGAAGTTCATGCCGATGGCCCAGAAGAAGCTCAATCGCGGCGCGAACGTGTCGACGTCCATCCCGGCGGCCTTGCCGGCCTCCAGGTACTCCACGCCGTCGGCCAGCGTGTACGCCAGCTCCAGGTCGGCCGTGGCCCCGGCCTCCTGGATGTGGTACCCGGAGATCGAGATGGAGTTGAACCGCGGCATCTGCTGCGAGGTGAACGCGAAGATGTCGCTGATGATCTGCATCGAGGGCTTGGGCGGATAGATGTAGGTGTTGCGCACCATGAACTCTTTGAGGATGTCGTTCTGGATCGTGCCGGTGAGCTGCTCGGACTTCACGCCCTGCTCCTCGGCCGCGACGATGTAGAGCGCCAGCACCGGGAGCACCGCGCCGTTCATCGTCATCGACACCGACATCTTGTCCAGCGGGATGCCGTCGAACAGCTGCCGCATGTCCAGGATCGAGTCGATGGCGACGCCCGCCATCCCCACGTCGCCGGGCACCCGCGGGTGGTCGGAGTCGTAGCCGCGGTGGGTGGGCAGATCGAAGGCGACCGACAGGCCCTTCTGCCCGGCGGCCAGGTTGCGCCGGTAGAACGCGTTGGACTCCGCCGCGGTGGAGAACCCGGCGTACTGCCGGACGGTCCACGGCTGGGTCGTGTACATCGTCGGGTACGGCCCGCGCAGGAACGGCGGCAGCCCGGGCAGGGTCTCGAGGAAGTCCAGCCCCTCGAGGTCGGCCGGCGTGTACAGCGGCGGGACGGCGATCCCCTCGGGCGTCTCCCACGTCGCCTCCGCCACGCCCCGGCCGGTCGTCTCCTCGAACGCCTTGGCCCAGTCGGCGGCGGTGGTCGCGGCCGCCGGGCGGCCCAGCTCGACGGACCCGAAGTCGGGAATCCCACTCATGCGCCTGCTCCCTCCCCAGAAGGGGCGTTTATGGCCATAACTGCACTCAGGTCGAGGTGCTCGTGGGCGGCCCGGAGGACGTGGAGGGCGTCACAGCCGGCGAACACGTACCCGTCGACGCCCTCGACGGCGAGGTCCGGCTTCCCGGCCAGCCAGACCTGGGTCGCGCCGGCCGCGCGCAGCTCCTTCGCCAGCGCGGCGGCGGACTCGGCGTAGTCCTTGTCGGTGCCGCAGATGCAGGCGACCGTCGTCGATGCCTCCGCCAGCCCGGAGGCGCCGTCCCCCGACGGGGTCGCCAGGCCGCCGGCCTGGAACAGGTTGCCCGCGAACGTCGCGCGCGCGGTGTGCCTCGCGACCGGGCCGAGAGTCGCCAGGTAGACCCGGGGTCGCTCCTGCGCACCGTCGGCGGCGTCGCGCAGCGCCTCGAACTCCTGGGCCGCCCGCACCTTCGGCAGCCCTCCGGACGGCGCCGACCAGGTGTACGGCTGCCGCTCCGGCAGCTTCTCGGCCAGGTTCGGGAACTCGCTGACGCCGGTGATCGCGTCCTCCCGGGTGGCGAGGCGGGCAGCCCGGTCGTCCCAGGCGGCGGCGATCCGGTCGCGGACCAGACCGGAGTCCAGCGCGGCGACCAGCCCCCCGGCCCGCTCGATCTCGGTGAACCAGTCCCACGCCGCCCGCGCGACGGAGTCGGTCAGCGACTCGACGTACCAGGAACCACCGGCCGGGTCCAGGACGCGGGCCAGGTGCCCCTCCTCGACCAGCAGGCTCTGGGTGTTGCGCGCGATCCGGCGGGAGAAGGAGTCGGGCAGGCCGAGCGCGGCGTCGAACGGCTGGACCGTCACGACGTCGGCGCCGCCCACGCCGGCGGCGAAGCACGCCACCGTCGTCCGCAGCATGTTCACCCACGGGTCGCGCTTCGTCGTCATCACCGACGAGGTGACCGCGTGCTGACGCTGGGCGCGGCTCTCCGACGAGGCACCACTGACCCCGCCCACACGGTCCCAGAGGCGGCGCGCGGCACGCAGCGCGGCGATCGTCGTGAACTGGTCGGCGCTCGCGCCGTAGCGGAACTCGAGCTGGCCGAACGCCTCGTCGACCGACAGCCCGCCCTCGGTCAGCGCCCGCAGGTAGGCGACACCCGCCGCGAGGGAGCAGCCGATCTCCTCCACCACCGACGCGCCCGCGTCGTGGAAGACGGTGGCGTCGACGACGACGGAACGCAGACCGTCATGGGCCGCTGCCCGCCGGGCGACGCCGGCGAGGCAGGTGAGGTCCTGCCGCTCCCCCGTGGCCGCGTGCACCGCGAGGGGGTCCAGGCCCAGCGAGCCGCCGGGCGCGAGGTCGTCCCGGCCCTCCACCAGCGCGAGGAACGCCTCCGCGGCCGGCAGGCCGCCCGTGACCGCCACCGGCGCGAGGTCGAGATAGACGTCGGCGAGCACGTTCCCGAGCTCCTCGGCCGGCACCGCGCCGTCGCCCACGACGAGCCACAGCGAGGTGACGCCGTTCTCCAGGTCGGCGGCGACGGCCTCCCTGGTGACGGCGACGTCGGGATGGGCATGCCGCTGGCGCACGTCCCAGCCGCCGGGCACGGCTGGATCGCCCCCGGCGCGTGAGCCGCGCACGAACGGCGCCAGGCCAGGGACACCCACCGCGGTCGGCAGGTCGCCGGCGTCGTCGGCCGTGTACAGCGGGGCGACCCGCACACCCGTGGCGACGGTGCGGCTCAGCGCGTCCTCGACCGGGTCGGGCAGCTCCTCGCGGCCGCTCTTGCGCAGCACGCCTGCCACCAGCTCCCGCCACTGGTCCCGCGTCGTGGCGCCGAACTCGGCGGCCAGCGCCAGATCGCTGGGGACCTCGTGCTCGGCCGGCACCTCTGCGTCAGCGTGCGCGGGCGCGGGTGCGTCAGCCTGCCGGTCGGTGCGGCTCATCCTCAGGTTCCCGCCTCTCGTCGACGGATCGTCGAGCAGAAGTGTCTCCGGGCGCGGGCGGCCGCGTGCGAGGGGGTGGCGGCGGGCTGCTGGGTGACGGCTCCGCGTCGGCCTCCAGCGCGTGCAGCGCGGTGCGGGCCAGGAGGCGGACGCCGACCCCGATCGCGCGCTCGTCGACGTCGAACGTGCCCCGGTGCAGGTCGAGGGGCGCGCCGCCGCCGTGGGTGCCCAGCCGGGCCAGCGCGATGGGCATGACGTCGGCGAACCAGCCGAAATCCTCACCACCCATGGACTGCGGGGACAGCGCCAGGTGGTCGCTGCCGACCGTCTCCAGCGCCGCGGCCCGCAGCAGCGCGACCGCGCGGGGGTCGTTCACCACCGGCGGGACGCCCCGGATGTAGTCGACGTCCACCTCGGCGCCGGTCGTGGCGACGACCCGCTCCACCAGTGAGCGCATCAGCTCCTCGGCGCCCTTCCAGGCATCCCGGTCCAGTACCCGCACGGTGCCGCGCAGCTGGCCGCGCTGCGGGATGGCGTTGGCCGCGACCCCGGCGCTGACCGCTCCCCACACCAGCGACATCCCCGTCCGCGGGTCGACCTGCCGGGACAGCAGGCCGGGGACGTCGGTGATCAACCGGCCGAGCGCGTCGACGAGGTCGACGGTGAGCTGCGGGCGGGCGGTGTGCCCGCCGGGCCCGGTGAGGGTGACGTCCATGCGGTCGCAGGCCGCGGTGATCGGGCCGGTCCGCAGGCCGATCGTCCCGGCCGGGATCGACGGGTCGCAGTGCAGCGCGAACGCCCGGGACGCGCCGTCCAGCACACCCGAGGCGACCACCTCGGTCGCGCCGCCGGGCACCGTCTCCTCGGCGGGCTGGAAGACGCAGCGGACGGTGCCGGGCAGGCCGTCCATCGAGGCGAGCGCGACGGCGACGCCGAGGACGACGGTGGTGTGCACGTCGTGCCCGCAGGCGTGGGCGACCCCCTCGCGGGTGGAGGCGTAGGGCACGTCCTTGAGGTCGGTCAGGGGCAGGGCGTCGATGTCGGCCCGCAGGACGACGATCGGTCCACCCGAGCCGACGTCGACGGTGAGGCCGGTGCCCGTGGGCAACCGGCGCGGTGTGAGCCCGTGGTGGCGCAGCCGCTGCTCGAGGAAGGACGTCGTCTCGAACTCCGCGTAGCCGAGCTCGGGGTGGGCGTGCAGGTGCCGCCGGGTGGCCGACAGCGCGGACTGGTTGGCGGTGACCCACTCGTCGACGGCGGCACCGAGCTTCTCGACGACCGGCGTCATGCCGCGTGCCCCCCGGCGCAGTCGGCCGGGCCGGGCACCGGACCGGTGGGGTCGCCGACCGGACCGGAGGAGGGCAGGCCGTCCCGCATCTCCGCGAGCAGGCTGTCCACGACCGGCTTCAGGTCGCCGTCGGCGCCCAGGGCCACCGCCCGCTGCCGCTGGTAGGAGGCGCCGACGGCGAGGACCCGCTCGACGTCGCGGAGCTCGGCCTCGCAGTCGAGCCGCTTCGCCGTCGGGGTGAGGTCCTCCATCAGGTCCAGGATCGCCTGCCGTACGGGGCGGATGGTGCCCTTCTCGTCGACGACGACGTCGGCGTCGAGGCCGTACCGGGCCGCGCGCCACTTGTTCTCCCGCAGCACCCAGCTCGCCGGCGTGGGAAGGGTGTAGCCGCGGTCGAGCTGGGTGTCGAACTGCTCGACCAGGCACTGGGAGAGCGCGGCGACCGCGCCGATCTCGTCGAGGGTGGGGAGGCCGTCGCAGATGCGCAGCTCGACCGTGCCGAAACCGGGGTGCGGGCGGACGTCCCACCACACCTCCCGGACGCTCTCGATGGAGTTGGTCGAGATCAGCGTCTCCATGTAGGTCTCGAACTCGTCCCATCCCGACAGCTGGTAGGGCAGTCCCGCGGTCGGCATCGACTCGAAGACCTTCGTCCGGGACGACGCGAGACCGGTGTCGCAGCCGACCCAGAACGGCGACGACGACGACAGCGCCAGGAAGTGCGGGATGTACTGGCACAGCGCGTTCACGACCGGGATGGCCTTGTCCGGCGACCGGACGCCGACGTGCACGTGCACGCCGAAGATCTGCAGCCGCCGGGCCAGCCACTGCATGCGCTCGACCAGCTGCAGGTAGCGCTCCTTGGGCGAGATGAGCTGGCTCTGCCAGTCGGTGAACGGATGCGTGCCCGCGCACATCAGCCCCAGCCCGCGGCGCTCGGCGGCGGCGCTCACCTCGGCCAGCGTGCCGGCCAAGTCGGCCTTGGCCTCCGACACCGTGGTGCAGATCCCGGTGATGATCTCGATCGTCGACTGCAGCAGCTCGTGCTTGGCCTTGGGGTGCTCGTCAGCGCCCTCGGGCCGGATCTCCTCGAGGATCTCGATCGCCCCCGCCGTCAGCTCGCGGGTCTCGAGGTCGACCAGCTGCAGCTCCCACTCCACGCCCAGGCTGGAGCGCTCGGAGGACTCGAAGGGGATCTGCACGTCGGAAGTCTAGGTTCGATCACGGTCGTCCACCCCTCCGCACGGGCGGATCACCACGGGCGAGTTCCACAGGCCGCGCACTGCGCTCCCGCGTGCAGGCACCCGGTGACAGCCGCGCGATGCGGCGTCCCGCCCCCGCCGCGGGCACAGCCACGTGACAGCCGCTCCCGCCCGTCGGGGACGGTGGCGTGTCCGTCTCAGTCCAGATCCGTGCAGGTCGGCGCCCGCTCCCGTCCGGGTAGGTAGCGCGACCACTCCTCGCTGGTGAGGTCCCGCCCCACCACGGCGCAGGCGTCGGCCAACCAGACCGACGGCTCCATCGGGTAACGGCGCCCCGCGTGCTGACTCGCCAGGACGACGATCTCGTCGTCGCGCGTCATCGCCAGGTACGCCCTGCCCTGTCCGGGCTCGTCGGAGCCCGGCAGGGGCACGGATCGGGCGAGGCCCCGTTCGACGTCGACCAGCGTGACCGTTCCCTCCTCGCCGGAGGTCACGACCGTCCTGCTGTCCGGGCGCCACTCGACCTGGACGACCATCCCGTGGTTCGTGGGGATGGGCGACCACACCCGCTGCCAGGTGCGGGTGTCGTACAGGTGGAGCAGGCCGTTGTCCCCGCCCGTGGCCAGGTACCGACCGTCCGGGGAGAAGGAGAGGTCGAACTGCAGGTCCTCGTTCTCGATCTCGATGGTCTCCTGGGTCTCGAGGGTGTCGGCGTCGAGCACCCGCAGCGCGGAGGAGTTCGACATCGCCACGGCCATGTGCCGGTCGTCCGGGCTGGTCTCGATGACCTGAGCCGCACCGCCGATGTCGACCTGCCCGGTGACTTCCCACGTCGCGGTGTCCACCACGACGAGCTGGCCACCGGTCCCGCTCGCGAGCTCGCCCTCCGCGCAGAGCAGCAGGCGGGAGCCGTCCGGGGTCCAGCCCGTACACCACACGACCTGTGCGGGGAGCGGTTCGCCCTCGAAGACCTCACCGGTCGGCGGGAGGACGATCCGCTCGACCACCTCGGCGGTGCCGGTGTCCAGCACGGTCGTGGCGAACCCCGAGGTCACCGCGACCAGGGCACCGTCCGGACTGACCGACACCGACGAGCCGAACCGCGCGCCCACGAGCGTGTCGCCCACCTCGACCTGCTCGACCACGCTCCCCGTCCCGGGGTCGAGGAAGGTCGCGGCCACGCCGAGCGAGTCGGGGCCTCGGTCGATCGGGGCGGGTAGGGAACTGCCCGACCGGGTGGGCGCGACGACCATCCCGGTGGGCTCGACGTGCTGCGGCCGGTTGGAGATCCACCGGTCCGGCACCCCGGGGTGGGACTCGCCGAAGCCCGCATCGGCCGTCATGTCCCAGGCGATCACCGTGTCGTCCAGCGAGACGGTGAGCAGCCGCTCACCCGCCGGGTCCACCTCGGCCTGCAGGACGTCGGCGTCGTGCCCGGTCAGCGACCCGCGAGAGCTCCACCGACCGCTGGTCGGATCGATGGCCCACAGCTGGACGGTGTCGCTGCCCCCCACGGTGACCGCCCAACTGCCGTCGGCTGCCACAGCCACGTCCCTCACCACCGCGGCGCCGACGTCGAGCTCCTGCACGGCTCGGCCGCCGGCGTCGTACAGCGTCAGGACGCCGTCGGCCCATGCCTGGGCGGCTCCTGACTCCAGCGCGTGGAAGGCGACCGTCCCGACGGTGCGCTGCGGCACCTGAAGGGTGACCTGCGAGCCGTCGTCGAGGCGGACGAGCGTTGCCGGGCCGGCTCCGGGGAAGTCCCACAGCACCGCGCTGCCGCCCGCGTCGGAGACGTGCGCGAGCAGGTCCCCCACGGCAGCCGGCGACATCCCGCCGACGCCCGTCTTCCGGTGGCTTCCCGTCACCGGGTCGAGCACGCTCATGGTCCAGCGCACCCCCGCGTCGTCCGGGTGCGCCAGGAGGAGGCGGACCGCGCGGCCGTCCGCCGTGAAGCTCAGCGCGATGGGGAGCCCGCCGACCTCCGTGTCGGCCAGCAGCAGGCGCTCGGTGCCCTCCGCGGTGAGCGACCGGACCCAGGGGTCGTCGTTCTCGCCCCATCCGGCGGCGACCAGCAGCCCCTCCGTGGGAGAGGCGTCGGAGGCCCGCCACACCCGCCACCGGGATCCGACCTCCACGAGCGGTTCCGGCAGCGACGTGGGGCCGAGCCGCCACGCCGCCACCTGGGCGCCCGCACCGATGAAGAGGGTCCCGCCGTCGTCGGCGAGCAACGCGCCGCCGGCCTGTCCGACGAACGGCGCCACCCGTTCCGCCCGCCGGTGCGTCACCAGTGCGGTGAGCAGACCGTCCTCGGTCTCCGAGGTGTCGGCGAGGCGGACGGCCTGGGCGGCCAGCAGCAGGGAGACGTCCAGGGACCCGACCGTCGTGGACAGCGCGGCCAGGCGGTTGGCGTCGGCGACCAGGGAGGCCCGGGTCGCTTCCCGCTGGGCACGCAGGGTCAGGGCCCCGGCGACGAGGGCGACGACGAGGGCGGCGGCCAGGCCCGCGGCCAGCCGCCGGGTGCGGCGGCGTCCCCGCGCCTCCCGCTCGGCCCGCTGGCGGGCGGCGACCAGATCCCGCTCCGCGTGCGCCCGGGACGCGTCGAGGAAGTCCCGCTCGACCGGGGTGAGCTCGTCCCCAGCAGTGGTCGCCCAGTCGAGCGCGGCGGTGAGCCGGGCTCCCCGGTACAGCTCGTCCTCCGGCCGGCCGGCCGCCTCCCACTCGCGGGCCGCCGGGGCCAGGTGCCGCCGCACCACGCGTCCGGCGGCGTCGTCCTCGAGCCAGCGGCCGAGCCTCGGCCATTCGGTGAGCAGCGCCTCGTGGGCCACCTCGAGCCGGCTCCCGTCGACGGCCAGCAGCCGGCGCTCGACGAACGTCTCCACCACCTCGCGGCGGGCCCCGGACAGGTCCAGCTCGGCGAGTGGAACGGGGCGACGGACCAGCGCGCCGCCGTCGTCGGTGTCGGCCAGCCGGACGAGGATCCGCCGGGCGACGTCCTGCTCGGTCTCGTCCAGCGCCGCGTACGCCGACTCGGCGGACCGCATCAGTGCTCCGGAGACGCCGCCGGCCTCCAGGTACCCGGCGAGCGTCAGGACGTCGCCCCGGCGACGCTCCCACGTGCCCACCAGAGCGGTCGACAGCAATGGAAGGGCGCCGGCCTGCCCGAGGACGTCGGTGACGACGGTGTCGACCAGTTCGGGATCCACCCGCAGCCCCACCGCGCTCGCCGGCTCCCGGACGATCTCCCGGAGTTCCGGCTCGGTGAGCGGCGGCACGAGGGCGAACGCGGCCCCCAGGTGGTCGGTGAACGCGGGGTGCTCGGCCAGCCGGCCGACGTGGTCACCCCGCACGACGACGACGCAGCGGACGACGACCCGGTCGGCCAACAGCCCGAGGACGGCGTCGAGAAAGGCCCTGCGCTCCGCGGGGTCGATCCCAGGTGCCCACAGCTCCTCGAACTGGTCGCAGACGAGCAGGACCGGATCGGCCGGGGGCGGATCGCCGGCCAACTGGGCCAGGACGTCCACCGGCGCCCGTCCCGGCGGAACGATCACGGGGCGCCAGGTGCGGCTCGCCGGCAGCGCGCCGCCGACCAGGGCCGGCACCAGGCCGGCGCGGACGACGGAGGACTTGCCCGCGCCGCTCGGCCCGGAGACGACGAGGAGAGGCGCATCGACCAGCCGGGTGACCAGGCTCTCCACGAGACGGCGCCGACCGTGGAACAGCGGGGCGTCGTCGACCTGGTAGGCCGCCAGCCCCTTGTACGGGCACGATCCCGGGAACTGGACGGCGTCGACCGGTCGGGTCGGAGGCCGCGGAGCGACCAATGACGGGTCATGGGTGAGCACGGCTCTCTCCACGGCGCGAAGCGCCGGGCCGGGTTCCGCACCGAGCTCGTCGGCGAGCAGGGCGCGGACCCGACGGCCTGCCGCCAGCGCGTCGGCCTGCCGGCCGGCCCGGTAGAGAGCGAGCATGAGCAACCGCCACCAGCCCTCGCGCAGCGGCTCCTGGGTGACGAGCCGCTCCAGCTCCGGCAGCACCTCGGCATGCCGGCCGAGCTGCAGCTGCGCCTCGAGCAGTCCGGCGATCGCACTCGCCCGGACCTCCGCGAGCCGGCGTCGCTCGGCGGAAGCGAACCCGGCGTCCGGCCAGTCCGCGTACGGCTCCCCACGCCACAGCGCGACGGCGGCCCGGAGTTCGCGCTCGGCCTCCTCGAGCTCACCGGCGGCGAGCCTGGCGGAACCGCGTCCGGCGAGGTCGGTGATGCGCAGTGCATCGACCGAGTCACGGTCGAGGGTCAGCGCGTAGCCGGGGCCGCGACGCACCACGAACCGGCCGGGCGAGCCCGTCGGTCGGTCGGGTTCGAGGGCGCTGCGGAGGCGGACGACGTGGGCCTGCAGCGACTTGCGGGCGGACACGGGCGGATCGCCGTCCCACAGGGCCTCGGCGAGCGAATCGGTACTGACTATCCCGGGAGCGCCGGCCACGAGCACGGCCAGGAGCAGCCGTTCCTTCGCCCCGGGCACATGGACGGGGGCGGAGGAATCCGTCCGGACCTCCAGCGGTCCGAGGACCGCGACACGCATGCCACACGGTAGGCCCGGAGAGCAGGCGCACAGGAGGCCTTTGCGCGCCGCGGCGGGCGATCGCTCAGGCCCCGCGGTGCCGGCCGGACGAAGTTGCCGCACCGGGCCGCAACCGTTGCCAGCCGACCCTCAACCGCACCGGCTTCTGCTGATGACGTCGCCGGGAACCGCCCGGCACCACTGAGGAGGAACCCGGTCATGTCCGTTCCCTCGCGCCGCAACCACCGCGCCACTCTCGTCACCGTCGCCCTCGCCGGCGGCCTCGTCGTCCTCCCGCCGACGACGGCGTCGGCCGATCCGCCGGATCTCGACCTGCCCACCTGCAGCAGCACGCTGGCGCGCGCCCAGGTGTGGCCCGGGCTCGTGCCCACTCCCGAGGGGCAGTACCGCCACGTGTCCGACGGGTTCGTCAGCTACCTGCTCCGGCAGCCGGAGTGCACAGCGACCGGGAACTGACCGCCCCCGGTCCGGCCCGCCGTCCCCGGTCCACGGGTCGGGGACGGCGGTTGCCGTCCGCCGACGTCGCTGGGGGCTCAGGAGCCCGGCACGTGCCCGCCGCCGGATGTATCCCGCCCGGTCCTCGCCACCTCTCCCCGGCGTCGGAGTCCACCGACGCGCACCGGGCGGAGCCCCCGCCACCGGTGAACCCCCAGGCCCCTCGACCACCCGCTCTGCGCCCGCCTGCGCAGCCCGGACGGCCCGGCTCTCTCTCCCGTGAGGTACGGATCATGTCCACTCGCCTGTCCCAGCACCCCGCCCGCACCGCCACGATCACCCTGGCCTCCGCCGCATTGCTGGCCGGCGCGGTCAGCGGCGTCGCCACCGCGGACCCGCCCGCCCTGAACCGGGACCCATGCGCCGTCGCCATCGCCGCCGCGGGCGTCTGGCCCGGCACCGTCGGCGACGGCCAGGACGAGTACCGGTTGGTGTCCGACGCGTACGACAGCTACCTGTCGCGGCAAGCGGCGTGCACGCCCGACCTCACCGAGCGGTAGGCGGGCGCGGGTCGCCCGCGAGCCGGGCGTAGAGGACGACGTCGCTCGGCTGCCCGCGGAAGAGGAAGCGCTGCCGGATCGTCCCCTCGGCGACGAAGCCTGCGCGCTCCGCGACCCGGCGGGAACCGGCGTTCGCCGGGTCGACCAGCAACTCGACCCGGTGGACGCCGACGACGTCCAGCGCCCAGTCGGCGAGGACGCGGAGCCCCTCGGCCGTGAACCCCTGACCGCGGCCCTCGGGCGCGGTCCAGTAGCCGGCCTCCCCGACGCCGTCGCGTGGCGGGAAGAGGCCCATGCTGCCGATCAGCGGCCCGCCGTCGGCCGGCTCGACGGCGAACAGCGCGCCGCCCTCGTCCCAGGTCTGCGGCGCGATCCCTCCGACGAACCCTTCCGCGTGCTCGGCGGCGTAGGGCAGAGGCACCTGGGTCCACCGCTGGATGTCGGTGTCCTGGCAGGCAGCGAGCACGACTGCCGCGTCGTCCGGCCGCCAGGGCCGCAGCCGCACGCGATCACCGGTCAGGATGGGCTGCGTCCCTCGCTCGGTCCCCGTCATGCCCCCATCGTCTCCGTGGCCCCGGACGGACGCACACCGCTTTTCCGCGTCTGCGTTAGCGTCCGTGCGTGAACCAGGCCCCCGGAACCGATCCCGCATCCCTCGCCGCCATGGCGGCGAAGGACCTCACCGCCGCGCTGGGCGGGCCGCACGACGTGGCGGTGGTCATGGGTTCCGGCTGGGCCCCGGCCGCCGACGCCTTCGGCCGCGCCTCCGCCTCGGTGGCGATCGGGGACCTGCCCGGGTTCGCGGCCCCCACCGCGGTCGGCCACGGCGGTGAGGTCCGGTCGGTGCGGGTCGGTGACCGCGGCGTGCTGCTCTTCCTCGGCCGCACCCACTTCTACGAGGGCCGCGGCGTCGACCCGGTGGTGCACGGGGTGCGCACGGCGGCCGCCGCGGGCGTGCGGACCGTCGTCCTCACCAATGCAGCGGGCGGCCTGGCGCCGGACCACCGCGTGGGGCAGGCCGTGATCATCAGCGATCACCTGAACCTCACCGCGCGCTCACCGCTCGTCGGCGCGCACTTCGTCGACCTCACCGACCTGTACTCCGCCCGCCTGCGGGCCCTGGCCCGCGAGCTGGACCCGACGCTCGGCGAGGGCGTCTACGCCGCTCTGCCCGGTCCGCACTACGAGACGCCGGCCGAGATCCGGATGCTGCGCACGCTGGGCGCCGACCTGGTCGGCATGTCGACGGCGCTGGAGGCGATCGCCGCCCATGCCGCCGGGCTGGAGGTGTTCGGCCTGTCCCTGGTCACCAACGCCGCCGCCGGCGTGACGGGCGAGAAGCTCGACGCCGACGAGGTCATCGCCGCGGGCAAGGCGGCTGCCGGGCGGCTGGGGAACTTCCTGGTCGAGCTGATCGGGCGGATGTGATGCGCGAGCTCGCGAGCGCACGAGAAGGCAGAGCAGCCCCGCGAACGCGGCCGACGAGCGCCAGCGAGGAGGACACGTGAGCCTGGTCCTGGTCACCGGCGCGGCCGGCCGCATCGGCACGGTGCTGCGGGGCGGGCTGCCCGAACGCGGGTGGGCGCTGCGCAGCCTGGACGTCGTCCCGCTGCCCGACGTCCGCCCCGGCGAGGAGCAGGTCGTCGCCGACGCCGGCGACCTCGTGGCCATGGTCGACGCCACGGAGGGAGCGTCCGCGGTGGTGCACCTGGCCGGCATCTCCGGGGAGTCCACCTGGCCGGCGATCCGGTCGACCAACATCGAGAGCACCTTCTGCGCCCTCGAGGCCGCGCGGCTGACCGGTGTGTCCCGTGTCGTCCTGGCCAGCAGCAACCACGCCACCGGGTACACCCCGCGCCCGGACGGCGGGCTGCTGCGCGAGGTCGACGCCCCGCCGCGGCCGGACACCTACTACGGCGTCTCCAAGGTGGCGATGGAGGCCCTCGGCTCGCTCTACGTCGACCGGTACGGCCTGGACGTCGTGTGCCTGCGGATCGGCAGCGCGTTCGCGGAGCCGACGACGACCCGGCAGCTCGCGACCTGGCTCTCCCCCGCCGACACCGTGTCGCTGGTGGACGCCGCGCTGACCGCGCCGTCCCCCGGCTTCTCGGTGATCTGGGGCGTCTCGGCCAACACCCGCAACTGGTGGGACCTCACCGCGGCCCGCGCGCTCGGCTACGAGCCGCAGGACGACGCCGAGGTCTACGCCGAGGCCTTGATCGAGGCGCTCGGCACGCCCGACCCCGCCGACCCGGTGCACGCGCGGGTCGGCGGCGAGTACACGCTGGCCGAGTTCGACGCGGAGAACTTCCAGGCATGAGCGACGACCTGCTCACCACCGCCCGGGCCTGGGCCGACGCCGATCCGCACGCCGGGGACCGCGCGGAGATCGAGGCGCTGATCGAGGCCGCGAACCTCGAGGAGCTGGCCCGTCGCTTCTCGGGTCCGCTGACGTTCGGGACGGCGGGGCTGCGGGGTCCGCTGCGTGCCGGGCCGGCCGGGATGAACGCCGCCGTGGTCACCCGGGCCGCTGCGGGTCTGGCCCGCCACCTCACCGAGTCCGGGCACGCGGGTGGCGGCGTGGTCATCGGCTACGACGCGCGCCGCCGGTCCGACGAGTTCGCGCGACTCTCCGCCGCGGTCCTGGCGGGTGCGGGGTTCGCGGTGCAGGTGCTGCCCAGGGCACTGCCCACGCCGGTCCTCTGCTTCGCCGTCCGGCACCTCGCGTGCGTGGCCGGCGTCATGGTGACGGCCAGCCACAACCCGCCCGACGACAACGGCTACAAGGTCTACCTCGGCGACGGCGCACAGCTCGTGCCGCCGGCCGACCGGCAGATCGAGTCCGCGATCGCGGCGGTCGGACCGGCACGGGACGTGCCGCTGTCCGACGAGTGGCTGACCCTGGGCGACGACGTCCGGGACGACTACGTGACCGCGGTCGTCGAGGCGCTCCAGCCGGCGCGCGTACCGGCCCGGGGAAACCTCACGGTCGCGTACACCGCCATGCACGGCGTGGGCGCGGGGACGACACGGGCGGTGTTCACCGCCGCCGGGCTCGCGGAGCCGGTGACCGTGCCGGAGCAGGACTCTCCCGACCCGACGTTCCGGACCGTCTCCTTCCCCAACCCGGAGGAGCCGGGCGCCACCGACCTGCTGAAGGCACTGGCCGCGCGGATCGAGGCCGACCTCGCGATCGCGGAGGACCCCGACGCCGACCGGTGCGCAGTGGTCTGCGGCGGCCGTCAGCTGACCGGTGACGAGGTCGGTGCGCTGCTGGCCGACTGGCTGCTGCGGCGTGGCGCGCGCGGGACGTACGCGTCGTCGCTGGTGAGCGGCTCGCTGATGCACGTCATCGCACAGTCCGCCGGGCAGCCGTCGGCGGAGACGCCGACCGGGTTCAAGTGGATCATCCGCGCCGGGTCGGACGAGGCGCCGCTGGTCTACGGGTACGAGGAGGCGCTGGGCTACGCCGTCACCCCGTCGGTGGCCCGCGACAAGGACGGGATCTCGGCCGCCCTGGCCGTCGCGCTCCTGGCGGCCGAGCTGAAGTCCGACGGGCGCACGCTGCTGGACCGGCTGGACGAGCTGGCGGGCGAGCACGGGCTGTTCGTGACCGGCCAGCTGTCGGCGCGGGTCGAGGACCTGTCGCTGATCTCGGATGCGATGACGCGGCTGCGCGCCCGGCCGCCGGCGACCCTGCTCGGCCGCCCGGTGGGCTACGCCGACCTGGCGCTGGAGGACCCTCCGGTCGACGCGGTACGGCTGCTCGGCGACGGCGTCCGCGTGATCGTGCGGCCCAGCGGCACCGAGCCGAAGCTCAAGGCCTACCTGGAGACCGTGGTCCCGGTGCACGAGGACGCCGGGCTGATCGCCGCCCGTGGGCGGGGTGAGGACGAGCTGGACCAGCTGCGCGCGGAGATGTCGGCGGCGCTGGGTCTCTGAGCCGCCGAGCCGCGCGGGATCAGGCGTCGATCGGGTCGCGCACCGGACGGTCGGGGGCCGGCCCGTACTGGTTGGGGCCGGCATCGCCACGGAGGAAACCGGTCTGGACGATGAGGAGGATCACGCCGACGATCGGCAGGAAGACCCACAACAGCCACCAGGCCGAGTGGCCACGGTCGTGCAGCCGGGTCACCTGCGAGGCGACGCTCGGCACGAGCAGGGCGAGGGCGACGACGAGCCCGATCGGCCCGGACGTCGTCGAGAAGACGAAGCCCTCACCGCTCTCGGGCCTGGTGCTCGCGAACCCGAGGACGAGGTCGAGGATGCCGGCTGCGATCTGGGCACCGAGGATCGGCAGGAAATAGTGCAGCCAGAAGACCCGTCGCGAGATCCGACCACGTCGTACGTACCACTGCCCCACCGTCACGCCCACTCCATCCGCTCGTCGACCGCTGCGACGTGGACTGTGCGGTTCTGGTGGACCTGGGGCGACCGGCCAGCGTCGAAACCACCCGGTCGGGTGAGCCGCTGGACGCCGATGAGTTCCGCCCGCCGGAGCGGTCCTCCTTGATGACAGGGCGACGGCCGAACCACCTGGAGGAGATTCGATGCGGAAGATCATCGTGCACATGTCGGTGTCGCTCGACGGCTTCTTCGAGGGGCCGGACCACGACATCAGCTGGCACCGGGTCGACGACGAGCTGCACACCTACGTCAACGAGCAGCTCGCGACCGCGAGCACGTTCCTCGAGGGACGGGTCACCCAGGAGCTCATGGCGGCGTTCTGGCCCACGGCCGACCAGGACCCGGAGGTCTCCGCGCCGATGAAGGAGTTCGCCGGTATCTGGCGGGACATGCCCAAGATCGTCTTCTCGCGGACGCTGGACCGTGTCGACTGGGCCACCGAGGTGCGGAACGAGGTCGACCCGGCCGAGATCCGTGCGCTCAAGGACCGGCCCGGAGGCGACATGGTGCTGGGCGGCGCCGACCTCGCCGCGACCTTCCGGCGGCACGACCTGATCGACGAGTACCGGCTCTTCGTGAACCCGGTGCTGCTCGGCCGTGGGCGGCAGCTCTTCGGGCCGTCGGGTGCACCGACCGACCTGCGATTGGTCGAGGCGCGGACCTTCGGCAACGGCGTCGTCCTGCTGCGGCACGAGCGCGCCCGCTGAGCCGGGCGCCCGCCGGGCGTCAGTGGGGTGATGGGCCGAACCGGTTGGACCGCGGGAGCCCCGTCCTCCTCGTCCGCTGCGCCGTCGCGGTGGTCACCGGCCGACCGGCTCCCGGCAGCCGGAGTCCAGCGCGCGTGCGGCCGCCGCGAGCACGGCGACGACGTCCCGCCCGAAGCCGACGTCGCACGGGTGCGTGCCACCGGCGACCGCGGCCTGCATCAGCTCGTCGACGGCCACCGCGAAGGCCTCCGGCGCCACCCCGTCCTCCGGCAGCAGCACGAGCCGACCGGCGTCCCCGTGGACGAAGAACTCGTTGCCCACCGACATCGGGGCCACCGTGTGCGACACCGTGACCGTCGATGCCACGCCGGACTCGTGCGTGAGCACCAGGTGCACGGTGTCCCCCAGCCCCGCGCCGGCCTGCACGGCGACCACCGGGCCGAGCGCGGGCACGAGCAGCGAGAGCGCGTGCGGGCCGATGTCCCACAGCGCCCCGCGGTCCTTGCGCCACGGCGAGGAGTCGAACGGCGAGCCGGCGAGCGACGACAGCCACGACCCGTGCCCACCGGCCGGCGTCGTCCGGGCCGCCTGCTCGAGCCAGGTCGCCGTCGCCGGACGGAACCGGAAGGTGAAGAACACGACCGACGCGACGCCGGCATCCCGGACGGCGGCCACCACTCGGTCGGCGCCCTCGACGTCGAGGGCGATCGGCTTCTCCAGCAGCAGGTGCTTGCCCGCCCTGGCAGCGCGCTCGGCCAGCGGCGCCTGCACGTCCGGCGGCAGCGCGATGCTGACGGCGTCCACCTGCGCCAGCAGCTCGTCGACGTGGGCAAACCCGGGGACGTCGAACTCCGCGCCCACGGCCTCCGCCTTCGCGACGTCACGACCCCAGATGCCGACCAGTTCGGCGGCCGGATGCGCCGCGAGCGCCGAGGCGTGGATCTCCTTGGCCCAGAAGCCGGTGCCCAGGACGCCGAAGCGCACGGTCAGACCGCGCCGAACTGGCGGTCGCCCGCGTCGCCCAGGCCGGGGACGATGTAGGCCTTGTCGTTGAGCCCCTCGTCCACGCTGGCGGTGAACACCCGCAGCGGCAGCCCGCTCTCCTCCAGCCGCTGGATGCCCTCCGGCGCGGCCAGCGCGCACAGGACGGTGATCGACGTGGCGCCGCGGGCAGTGAGCAGACCGCAGCAGTGCACGAGCGAGCCGCCCGTGGCCAGCATCGGGTCGAGGACGAAGACCTCGCGGTCGACCAGGGACGCCGGCAACGACGCCATGTAGGCCTCCGGCTGGAAGGTCTCCTCGTTGCGGGCCAGGCCGACGAAGCCCATCTGCGACTCCGGCAGCATCCCGTGCGCGGTGTCGGCCATCCCGAGGCCGGCCCGCAGGACCGGCACGATCAACGGGGGTGCGGCCAGCCGGAAGCCGGTCGTCGCGACGACCGGCGTCTGGATCGGCTCCTCGGCGATGGCCAGATCGCGGGTCGCCTCGTAGACCAGCATCTGCGTGAGCTCGCGCAGGGCGGCGCGGAACATGGCGTTGTCCGTCCGCTCGTCGCGCATCCTGGTCAGACGGGCACGGGCCAACGGGTGGTCGACGACGGTGAGCTGCACGCGGCACACCGTATCGGCAGCACACACGCCCGGTCCGCGCCCGCTCGCTTCCGTGGTGGAGCCCGCTCAGCCCGTACGGGCGCGCTCCGTCCCGCCGGTGATGCGCTGGAGCACGAGGATCTCGGTGCCGTCGGGTCGCCAGGTGCGCCATCGGCCGTCGGGTTGTCGTTCGACCCGGAAGCCGTGGTGCACCTTGGTGTGGTGACGTTCGCAGAGCAGCGCGGAGTTCTCCAGGCTGGTCGGGCCCTCGTGGAGCACCCACTCCTGGACATGGTGGACGTCGCACCAGTGGGTCGGCGCCTCGCAGCCGGCGAACACGCAGTGCCGCTCCTGCACCTCCACGGCCCGGCGCAGGCCCGGCGGGACGATCCGCTTGGTCCGCCCGTGATCCAGGACCTCGCCGTCGGGCCCCATGACGACCCTGCTGATGGTGCCGTCGCAGGCCAGCCAGCGGGCCCGGGCGGCGGAGATGACGGCGCCGAACCCCATCTCGCCCGCACCGGGGCCGGTGGCCGGGTCGGCCAGGTCCTCGACGTCGATCAGGACGATGACGTGCGGCTTGACCGTGCGCATGATCGGCGCCTGGCCCGAGGCGAGGGTGACGTCGGCCCACTGCACCAGCGCATCACCGAGCTGCTGGGCGCGGGTGCGCAGGTCGCCGGCGGGCCGGTTGGCCTGCACGAACGACTCGAGCACCGACTGCACCTTCTCCCCGCCGACCGCGTCGAGGTCGAAAGCGCCACTCAGGCTGCCGTCGGAGTGCTTCGTCATCCGCAGCGAGCGCTGCTCGGTCGGATCGGGCTCGCTGCCGTCGGGGTCGAGTCGCTCCAGATAGTGGTGCACCACCCGACCCAGGTGCGCGTGCTGGCGGGTGGCAGCCGTCTCCGCGAGCACCGCATCGACCTCGGCCAGGTCCACACCCTGCTCGGCGGCCGCCGCCACGTTCTCCGGCGACACCACCGGGGCGAGCACCGACACCTGCTCGGCGGTGATCTCACCGGCAGCGCAGCCGGCCGCCACCGCAGGCAGATGCTCCAGCACCCGCCCGTTGCGCACGAGCTGACCGGCCGCGGACGGCGAGAGGCGAGCATGCCCGCGCAACCACGACCGCATCGTCTTCAACCCGTCGTGCTCCGGCGCCTGCGTCAGGTCGGCCACCCGCACCGTGCGCGCCAGCTCGGCGTCGATCCGGTTCCGCGCCCGCACCAGCTCCGCGCTCCGGTCCAGCAGCTGGGGCGCAACCATGGCATGCAGGTCCTCGGCGGCGAGGGCGTCCAGCGCCGATGCCAGCTCGCCCACGACACCTCCCACACCGCTCGATCAAGTGTTCGAAGTCTATCGCGCCACAGCGGCTATCGCAGCATGAATCCCCAGGTCAAGGCGCTGTACACAGATGGCGTCAGCCCCTTGACCCACTCCCCGGAGTACGAGCGCAATCGACGCCCCACCCCATCGGGGCTGCAGGTTCGGATCACGAACCCCCGGCAGGGGAGAATGGCGCGCATGACCCACGTGCTCGACCCCGACGCGCTGCCCGACGGCGCGCGCGCGTTGATGACGCCGCTCCCGCCGTACGACGACGTGACGCGCTCCGACTCGGCGTTCCGTGCCTTCCTGCACGGCCTGCCGGGCGTCGACCAGGTGGGCGCCGAGGGTCGCGTCGCGATGCTGGGCACCCGGTCGATCAAGACCACCTCGAAGGCCTGGGCCATCGACACCGCGATCGCGATGGTCGACCTCACCACGCTCGAGGGCGCCGACACCCCCGGCAAGGTGCGATCGCTGGCCGCCAAGGCCCGCCGTCCCGACCCGGGCGACCCCGCCTGCCCGCAGGTCGCGGCCGTCTGCGTCTACGGCGACCTCGCCGGCGTCGCGCGCGAGGCGCTCGGCGACAGCGGCATCCACGTCGCGGCGGTCGCCACCGCGTTCCCCAGTGGCCGCGCCAGCCGCGCGGTGAAGATCGCCGACGTGGAGGACGCCGTGGCCAACGGCGCCGACGAGATCGACATGGTCGTCGACCGCGGCGCCTTCCTCGCCGGCCGCTACCTCGACGTCTACGAGGAGATCGTCGCCGTCAAGGAGGCCTGCGGAGAGGCACACCTCAAGGTCATCCTCGAGACCGGTGAGCTGGTCACGCTGGACAACGTCCGCCGCGCCTCGTGGATCGCCATGCTCGCCGGCGGCGACTTCATCAAGACCTCCACCGGCAAGGTCAACCCGGCCGCGACCCTCCCGGTGAGCCTCGTGATGCTCGAGGCGGTCCGCGACTTCCGCGCCGCGACCGGCCGCCAGATCGGGTTCAAGCCCGCCGGCGGCATCCGGACGACGAAGGACGCGATCAAGCACCTGGTGCTGATCAACGAGACTGTCGGCCCTGACTGGCTGGACCCCGACTGGTTCCGCTTCGGCGCCTCCAGCCTGCTCAACGACCTCCTGCTGCAGCGGCAGAAGCTGCGCACCGGCCACTACTCCGGCCCCGACTACGTCACGGTGGACTGACAGCGATGACCAGCATGTTCGAGTACGCCCCCGCGCCCGAGTCGCGGTCCATCGTCGACATCTCGCCCTCCTACGGCCTCTTCATCGACGGCGAGTTCGTCGACGGCACCGGTGAGGCGTTCAAGAGCGTCAACCCGGCCACCGAAGAGGTCCTCACCGAGGTCTCCTCCGCCAGCGAGGCCGACGTCGACCGTGCCGTGGCCGCCGCCCGGCGCGCGTTCACCCGCGTGTGGGGCCCGATGCGCCCGGCCGACCGCGGCAAGTACCTGTTCCGGATCGCCCGGATCCTCCAGGAGCGCGCCCGCGAGTTCGCCGTCCTGGAGTCGCTGGACAACGGCAAGCCGATCCGGGAGTCCCGCGACGTCGACGTCCCCCTGGCCGCGGCGCACTTCTTCTACCACGCGGGCTGGGCCGACAAGCTCGATCACGCAGGGCTCGGACCCGGCCCGCGGCCGCTGGGCGTGGCCGGCCAGGTCATCCCGTGGAACTTCCCGCTGCTGATGCTCGCGTGGAAGATCGCCCCGGCCCTGGCCACCGGCAACACCGTCGTCCTCAAGCCGGCGGAGACCACGCCGCTCACCGCCCTGCTGTTCGCCGAGGTCTGCCGGCAGGCGGACCTGCCGCCCGGCGTGGTCAACATCGTCACCGGCGCCGGTGACACCGGCCGTGCGGTGGTCGAGCACGGGGACGTCGACAAGGTGGCGTTCACCGGCTCGACGGAGGTCGGCAAGTCGATCGCCCGCGCGGTCGCCGGCACCGCCAAGAAGCTCACCCTCGAACTCGGCGGCAAGGCGGCCAACATCGTCTTCGACGACGCCCCCATCGACCAGGCGGTCGAGGGCATCGTCCAGGGGATCTTCTTCAACCAGGGGCACGTCTGCTGCGCGGGCTCGCGGCTGCTGGTCCAGGAGTCGATCCACGACGAGGTCATCGCCTCGCTGCAGCGGCGGATCGGCACGCTGCGCGTCGGCGACCCGCTGGACAAGAACACCGACATCGGCGCGATCAACAGCGCCGAGCAGCTCGCCCGCATCCGCGAGCTGTCGGACTACGGCGAGGCCGAGGGCGCCCAGCGGTGGCAGCCGGCCTGCGATCTGCCCGACCGCGGCTTCTGGTTCCCGCCGACGGTCTTCACCAACGTCTCCCCCGCGCACCGCATCGCCCGCGACGAGGTGTTCGGGCCGGTGCTCAGCGTGCTCACCTTCCGCACGCCGGACGAGGCCGTCGCGAAGGCCAACAACACGACCTACGGCCTCTCGGCCGGTATCTGGACCGAGAAGGGGTCGCGCATCCTCAAGATCGCCAACCAGCTCCGAGCCGGCGTCGTGTGGGCCAACACGTTCAACAAGTTCGACCCGACGTCGCCGTTCGGCGGCTACAAGCAGTCCGGCTACGGCCGCGAGGGCGGCCGGCACGGGCTCGCCGCCTACCTGAAGGGGAACGATCAGTGAGTTCCGACCGGCTCGCCGTCCGCAAGACCTACAAGCTCTACGTCAACGGCGCCTTCCCGCGCTCGGAGTCCGGGCGCACCTACGAGGTCACCGACACCAAGGGGCACTTCCTCGCCAACGCCGCCTGGGCCTCCCGCAAGGACGCCCGGGACGCCGTCGTCGCCGCCCGCGCCGCGTTCGGCACGTGGTCGGGCGCGACCGCCTACAACCGCGGCCAGGTGCTCTACCGCGTGGCCGAGGTGATGGAGGGCCGGCACGTCCAGTTCTGCGAGGAGGTCGCCGCCGGCGAGGGGCTGTCAGGCTCCAAGGCCCGCGCCGCCGTCGACGCCGCCATCGACCGCTGGGTCTGGTACGCCGGCTGGACCGACAAGCTCGCCGCCGTCCTCGGCGGGGCCAACCCCGTCGCCGGGCCGTACTTCGACTTCTCGATGCCCGAGCCGACCGGCGTCGTCGCCGTCCTGGCGCCGCAGCAGTCCTCGCTGCTCGGCCTGGTCAGCGTCCTGGCGCCGGTGCTGGCCACCGGCAACACGGCCGTCGTCGTGACGTCGAAGGACCGGCCGCTGCCCGCGGTGACGCTCGCCGAGGTGCTCGCGACCAGTGACGTCCCGGCCGGCACGGTCAACCTGCTGACCGGCGACGCCGCGGAGCTGGGCACCTGGCTGGCCGAGCACGCCGACGTCGACGCCATCGACCTGACCGGCGCACCCGCGGGGCGGGCCATGGAGTTCGAGCGCGAGGCGGCCGGCACGGTCAAGCGCGTGCTGCGCGCGCCGGCGGCCGATCCGGACTGGACCGCGGATCCCGGCCTGTCCCGGATGACGCCGTTCCTCGAGACGAAGACGGTGTGGCACCCGATCGGGGTCTAGCGACGCAGCCGGCGCCCCCCGCTCCCCAACCCGGGCGCGCGCCCGGGGGTGGACCGGGCAGGATGGAGCCGTGGCCAGGCCCAGCATCGTCCCGATCGCACTCACCCTCGATGACCGCACCGGCTACACGCTGTGGGCTCCCCCGTGGGAGGAGGACGGGGAGGAGTGGCAGGCGTTCCTCGGCACCACCGAGGACGACGTCGCGAAGGTCCACCTCTTCCCGACCCCCGCGGCGCTCGCCGCGTTCTGCCGGCGCAGCACCGACCACGACCTCGCCGACCACCCCGTGTGGCCGGTCGTCGTGGGGCTCGGTGCCGCCGACCTGACGCCCGACGACGACCACCGGTTCGACCTCGACGGCGTCTACGACATCGCCGCGGAGAGCCCCGACCGGTGGGCCGTCGAGGAGCTGGCCGCGACCGTCGACATCGTCAGCCGGCTCGCCGAGTGCCTGGACACCGGCGGTGACGACGACGAGGACGACGACGAGACCCAGTTCGAGGCCGTCGCCGAGCTGGCCGCCAAGCCCGAGATCGGTTCGCTCGGCCTCGGCGTGGATGCCTTCGTCGGCCGCTCGGGCGAGAACGCCTGGGTCGGCGTCGGGAGTGTCCTCGACGACCTGTGGGAGGACGTCGTCGAGGAGCTCGACGACCACTTCGACTGGACCGGCGCGGGCTCGGCCACGCTCGAGGACTACCCGTCGGCGGCGGGGGCCGAGGACGTCGACACCGACGACGTGGGGGGCGGCCGCGGGGATGACATGGTGCTCGTGGACGACGAGGAGCAGGCGGGCTCGACCGCCGGCGCTCCGGTGCGCACCATTGCCCGCGGGGGCCGGATCAGCGCATCCCCGAGCGA
Source organism: Blastococcus colisei (assembly GCF_006717095.1). Taxonomy (NCBI): domain Bacteria; kingdom Bacillati; phylum Actinomycetota; class Actinomycetes; order Geodermatophilales; family Geodermatophilaceae; genus Blastococcus; species Blastococcus colisei. The sequence continues at coordinate 848,423 of NZ_VFQE01000001.1, read as the reverse complement.
GGTCGCGAAGGCCGGGGCGTTCTGGGAGGCGGTCGGCATCCTGCCCGTCGAGGTCGTCGTCCCCGAGGGCGCCGGGGTGACCCTGCGCTGCTACGTGGAGGACGTCGCCCGCTTCCTGGGCCGCAACGGCGAGGTGTTCGTGTTCGATACCCCCGAAGCGCTCGCGCGCTTCTGCAGGGGCACCGAGGACCACGACCTCATGGAGATCGCCTCCTGGCCGGAGGTCGCCGACACCGACGTCCCGCCACTGCCGGCCGACCAGGACCGCTACGACCTCACCGAGCTCTCCGAGGTGCTGTCCGAGGTGGCCGACGGCGCCGCCGGACTGGTCGACCACCAGGCCTTCGCCCAGCCCGTGGAGGGCGTCCGCGACCTGGCCGAGTACGCGGGCCTCGCCCGCGTCGACGCACTGCTCTCCCCGACGTCCGCTCTCGGCAAGGCCGTCGCCCGCGGTGAGGCCGAGCCGCGGGCGGTGCTCCGCGCCGAGGACGCCGCCACGCTGCGCGGGGAGTGGGACCAGGTCGTCACCCAGATCAGCGGAGCGCTCGTCTTCCGCGATTGAACGCCGAACGACGAAGCGGCCGGCCCCGGGGATCCCGGGACCGGCCGCTTGCGTCAGTGCTCGGTGCTCAGTTGCTGTAGCGCGAGGGCCGGCTCGGCCGACCACCCGAACGCCCGCCGCGCTCGCCACCCGAGGAACGTTCGCCGTACGAGCCACCGGAACGCTCACCGGCCGGCCGCGGCTTGTCGCCGAACGAGCGACGCGGGCCGCCACGGTGACCGCCGGTGGGGCGGTCGCCGTCCCGACGGGGACGGCCGCCGGGACCGCCACCGCCACGACGCATGTCGCGCTGGGTGCGCTCCTTGGGCTCCACCGGGACCCCCTTCGCCACCAGGTCGAGGATCGCCTGGTCGCCCGGACGGATCCGGTCGATGGCCGGGTCGACCTTGGCGGTGCGGAACCGGCGCTTGGACTGGCCCACCTGATCAGGCAGCAGCAGCGAGACGACGACGCCGGCGGCACCGGCGCGGGCGGTGCGGCCCGAGCGGTGCAGGTAGGTCTTGGCGTCCGTCGGCGGGTCGTAGTGCAGGACCAGCGAGACGTCGTCCACGTGGATGCCGCGCGCGGCGACGTCCGTGGCCACCAGGACCGGGGACCGGGCGTCGGTGAACTCCTCCAGGGCGCGCTTGCGCGCGGACTGCGGCAGCCCACCGTGGATGGCCTCGGCCTTGATGCCGGCGGCCTTCAGGTTCTCCGCCAGCCGGTCCACCCCCAGCTGGGTGCGAGCGAAGACGATCGTGCGTCCGGGGCGGCCGGCGAGCTCGGTCGCCACCTGCAGCTTGTCGCGGAAGGCGAGGCTGAACGCCAGGTGCTCGGCCGGCGGCGCGTCGTCGCCGGTGCGCTTGACCTCGTGGCGCGCCGGGTCCTTGAGGTAGCGGCGGACCAGGGAATCGACCTCGCCGTCCAGCGTGGCCGAGAACAGCAGCCGCTGGGCGTTGCGGTCGGTCTGGTCGAGCAGTTCCTTGACGACCGGGAGGAAGCCCAGGTCGGCCATGAAGTCGGCCTCGTCCAGCACGGTCACGACGACCTCGGCGAGGGTCGCCTCACCCTGGCTGATCAGGTCCTGCAGCCGGCCAGGGGTGGCGATGATGACGTCGACGCCGCGACGGAGCTGCTGGATCTGGCGGTACATGGGCGCACCGCCGTAGACGGTGGCCAGCTGGACACCGGTGGCCTGGCCGAGGGGCGCCAGGTTGTCGTGCACCTGCTGGGCCAGCTCGCGGGTCGGGACGAGGACCAGCCCGCGCGGGGCACGGCGGCCGTTCTTGACCTCGGCGCCGATGCGGGCGAGCAGCGGCAGGCCGAAGGCCAGCGTCTTGCCCGAACCGGTGGCGGCCTTGCCGAGCACGTCGCGCCCGGCGAGAGCGTCCGGGAGGGCGGAGGTCTGGATGGCGAACGGGCGGTGGATGCCGCGGCGCTCGAGCGCCGTCACCAGCAGCTGGGGCAGGCCCAGCTCGTGGAACGTCGGCCCGGTCGCGGCCTCGACGGCGGTGTTCTCGGTGGTGTTATGAACGGCGTTCTCAGTCGTGTTGGACTCGAACGAGACAGGGTGGACCAAAGTCATGCGGGGTGGGGCTCCGATACAGCTCGGAGCGCGTCCCGTGGAAGAGGAGGAGCACCGTCAGGTACCGGCGTCCTCACTTGGCGATCGTGTGCGCCCAGGGATGGAACGCGTGATCTGCACGGATGCGCTCATGCCCGGACCAACCGTCCGGGAGGATGACCGGCGTTGCGCCGGTACGCCCAGGTTAGCAGCGGTGATCGCCGGACGATTCCCCAGGACCGGGTGTCAACGGTCACCCTCCGTCAGGACCGCAGTCCCGCGTACCCCGGCCGGACGACCGTCTCGAGCAGGCGGGCGCGCTCCCCGTCGTCGAGGAAGGCGCCGGTCAGCGCACGCTCGGTGACCGTCCGGACGTCGTCCCAGGACCAGCCGAACGTGCCGGCGACCGCGGCGATCTCGCTGCTGGCGGACACCCCGCTCATCAGCCGGTTGTCGGTGTTGAGCGTGACGGCGAAGCCGAGCCGGTGCAGCCGGTCGACCGGGTGCTCGGCCAGGGACGGGTAGGCGCCGGTCTGCACGTTGGACGACGGCGCGATCTCAAGCGTCACCTGCTCGTCGCGCACCCGTCGCGCCAGCGGGCCGAGCGTTCCGTCCGCGGCGACCTCGTCGGCGATGCGGACGCCGTGACCCAGGCGCTCGGCGCGCGCCCCGTCCAGCGCGGCGCGGATGCTGTCGACGCCGGCGGCCTCACCGGCGTGGATCGTGCGGTGCGCCCGGGCACCGTCGAGCACGCCGATGGCCGAGGGGATCCGGTCCGGCGGGAAGCCCATCTCGGGGCCCGCGAGGTCGAACCCGACCACCCCGGCGTCGCGATACCGGACGACCAGGCCGGCGACCTCGTCCCAGCGGTCGGCCTGGCGCATGGCGCACAGCAGGGCCCCCACGCGGATCGGGGTGCCGGCCTCGGCTGCCTTCCGGCCACCCACGGCGAAGCCGTCCACCATCGCCTCGACCACGGCGTCGATGGGGAGCCCCTCAGCCGTGGAGAGCTCGGGGGCGAACCGGACCTCCGCGTACACGACGCCGTCGGCGGCCAGGTCCAGCGCGCACTCGCGCGCGACCCGGTGGATGGCCTCCGGGCGCTGCATCACGCCGACCGTGTGCGCGAACGTCGCCAGGTACTGCACCAGCGAGCCGGAGTACGCCGCCTGCCGGAACCAGGCGCCCAACTCGGTGGCGTCGGAGGCGGGCAGGTCGCGGTAGCCGGCCTCGTCGGCCAGCTCGAGCACCGTCTGCGGGCGCAGGCCGCCGTCCAGGTGGTCGTGCAGGAGCACCTTCGGCGCGCGGCGGATCGACTCGGCGGTCAGTGGGACTGGCACGCGAGAAAGTTACCTGGCACGGGTCGCGCCGAGCGGGGGCCCGGAGGGCTCCCCGAGGCGGGACGGGATAGCAACTCCGCGCAGCGGGTCGCGTCGAGCGGGGGCCCGGAGGGCTCCCCGAGGCGGGACGGGAAGGGCTCAACGCCGTTGGGGCACGGCCGTTGGCCGCGTTGACGTCCGGAGGACGTCAGTGTGCAGAGTCCTGCCAGCGGAAGGTGGCGACGCAGAGCAGCAGCCCGGCGACGCACCACGCGCCCAGGACCAGCGCGATCCGGCCGAGCTCCCAGCTGCCCGCCGGCTCGGAGGCGGCCATCACGTCGGGCAGGAAGACCGAGCGCAGCCCCTGCGCCATCCACTTCAGCGGGAAGAGGGCCGCCACCGTCTGCATCCACGTCGGGATCTCGCTGAACTGGAAGAACACCCCGGAGATGAACTGGAGCAGCAGGGCGAACGGCGTGACCGTCGCCGAGGCCGACCGGCCGTTCTTGGCCAGGCTCGACAGGGCGATCCCCAGCAGCGTGCAGGCGGCCGCACCGAGGCCGGCCACCCAGGCGAAGGTCAGCCATTCGGCACCCGAGGGCAGGTCGATGCCGTAGAAGACGACGCCGATCAGCAGCAGGACGACGATGATCGCCACGGTGACGGCGAGCACCTGGACGACCTTCCCGACGAAGTAGGCGCTCTTCGGCATCGGCGTCCCGGCCAGGCTCTTCAGCGTTCCGTCCGAGCGCTCGGTCGCGATGCTGATCGCCATGTTCTGCATGCTGGCGCCGAGGATGCCGGCCGCGATGATCCCGGCCATGAAGTACTGGGTGAACGTGACGCCGTTGCCGAGGTCGAAGTTCAGCACCGCGCCGAACACGACGAGCAGCAGCACCGGCAGCATGAGGGTGAAGACCACCGACTCCCGCTGCCGGAAGAACTCCTTGAGCTCGACCGAGGCGCGCGAGCGGTAGACGCTCGGCAGGGACGGCAGCGGCCGCGTGGTCACCGGGGACTGCGTGGTTGCCGGGGTGGTCATCGGGCCTCACCGATCATCTGCAGGTACACGTCCTCGAGGGTGGGCCGGGCCACCGCCAGCTCGGGGACCTCGCCGGGGAAGCGGGTGGCGAGCTCGCGCAGCAGCGCGGTCGGCGTCGCCGTGGCCTCGGTGCGGCGGGTGCCGTCCTCGGTCCAGCTGACGACGGCGGGGGCGGTCTCGCGGCCGCCCAGCAGGGACGGGACCGCCACCTCGACCAGCCGGCCGCGGGTGATGACGCCGACGCGGTCGGCCAGCGCCTCCGCTTCGTCCAGGTAGTGGGTGGTCAGCAGCATCGTGGTGCCGAGCTCGCGCAGCGACCGGATCAGCGACCAGAACTGGCGCCGGGCCTCGGGGTCGAATCCGGTGGTCGGCTCGTCCAGGAAGAGCAGGGTGGGCCGGCCGACGATGCCGAGGGCGACGTCGAGCCGGCGACGCTGGCCACCGGAGAGCGACTTCCCGCGGACGCCGGCCTTCTCGGTGAGGCCGACCAGCTCCAGCACCTCGTCGGGGTCGCGCGGGTCGGCGTAGTAGGACGCCTGTGCGGTCAGCATCTCCCGGGTGGTCAGCTGGCTGTCGCCGGCACCGGACTGCAGCACGATACCCAGCTGCGCCTTCCACGCGCGCGCCCCGCCGGCCGGATCCTGGCCCAGCACCCGGACCTCGCCGGCGTCGCGGGCGCGGTAGCCCTCGCAGATCTCGACCGTCGTCGTCTTGCCCGCACCGTTGGGGCCGAGCAGCGCGAAGATCTCGCCGCGCCGGATGTCGAGGTCGAGCCCGTCGACGGCGACGAAGTCGCCGTACCGCTTGACCAGGCCCCGGATGGAGATGGCGGCGTCCGCGTCGAGCGGCTCGCCGGAGTGCGGCGCCGCCACAGGAGGAGCCGCCGGAGTACGTGTCACGACACGACAGTCTCCCAGCCCTGTCACGCCGAGTGGGCCCCGGAGGCGTGACACGAGACGCTCGATGCAACGGCCACGTGCGTGGTCGCGATGCGATCCGGAGGATCGCAGTGTCACGGCTCCTGGTCGCGGTGCGGCCCGGAGGGTCGCGATGTCATTCGATGCGGTCCAGGATCAGCGGCAGCGGCTGCTCGTCGGTGTCGATGCCGATCGCGCCCTCGAGCGCCTCCAGCGCGCGCGGGATGCGGCTCGCGTCGTCGGCCTGCAGCTCCAGCAGCGGCTGGCCCGCGGTCACCTGCTCCCCCACCCCCGCTCGCCAGACGACGCCGGCCGCGGCCGAGACCGGGTCCTCCTTGCGGGCCCGCCCGGCGCCCAGCCGCCAGGCCGCGACGCCGAGCGAGAAGGCGTCCAGCCGGGTCAGCGTGCCGGTCGACGGGGCGGTCACCACGTGGGTCTCGGCCGGCGCCGGCAGGGGCGCGTCCGGATCACCGCCCTGGGCGGCGATCATCCGCCGCCAGACGTCCATCGCCCGGCCGTCGGCCAGCGCGTCGGCGGGGTCGACGTCGTCCCGCCCGGCCCCGGCCAGCATCTCGCGCGCCAGGGCGAGCGTCAGCTCGACGACGTCGGCCGGTCCGCCTCCGGCGAGCACCTCGACCGACTCCGCCACCTCGACGGCGTTGCCCGCGGCGCGGCCCAGCGGCCGGTCCATCGCCGTCACCAGTGCGACCGTCTTCACTCCGGCCGCCTCGCCGAGACCCACCATCGTGCGGGCCAGCTCCCGGGACGTCTCGGGATCCTTCATGAACGCTCCGGAGCCGGTCTTGACGTCCAGCACCAGTGCGTCGGCGCCCTCGGCGATCTTCTTGCTCATGATCGAGCTGGCGATCAGCGGGATGGACTCGACCGTGGCGGTGACGTCGCGCAGCGCGTAGAGCAACTTGTCGGCGGGCGCGAGGTCGTTGCCCGCCGCGCAGATCACCGCGCCCACCTCGCGCAGCTGCCGGAGGTAGGCCTCCTCGTGGACGTCGGCCCGCCACCCGGGGATGGCCTCCAGCTTGTCCAGCGTGCCGCCGGTGTGCCCGAGCCCGCGGCCCGACAGCTGCGGCACCGCGACCCCGCAGGCGGCGACCAGCGGCGCCAGGGGGAGCGTGATCTTGTCGCCCACGCCGCCGGTGGAGTGCTTGTCGGCGGTGGGGCGGCCGAGCGAGGAGAGGTCCTTGCGCTCGCCCGAGTCGATCATCGCCTGCGTCCACACGGCCAGCTCGTCAGCGGACATGCCGCGGAAGAACACCGCCATGAGCAGCGCGCTCATCTGCTCGTCGGGCACCGAGCCCGCGGTGTAGGCGCCGATGATCCAGCGGATCTGCTCGGGCGTGAGCTGTCCGCCGTCCCGCTTGGTGCGGAGCACGTCGATCGCGTCCATCAGCCCTGTCCCCGCTCGGCCGCGGCGACGAGATCGTCCGGACCGAAGGCGTCGGGCAGCACCTCGCGCATGGGCACGATGCCGAGCGACACGGTCTCGATGAGCATGTCCGCTCCCCCGTGCTCCCACAGCAGCTGCCGGCACCGCCCGCAGGGCATCAGCGGCCGGCCGTCGCCACCCACGCAGGCCACGGCGACGAGCCGGCCGCCGCCGGTGCGGGCCAGGTCGCTGACCATCCCGCACTCGGCGCACAGGCCCAGCCCGTAGGAGGCGTTCTCCACGTTGCAGCCCGTCACGACGCGACCGTCGTCCACGAGGCCGGCGACGCCGACGGGGAACTTCGAGTACGGCGCGTAGGCGCGGGTCATCGCCTCCCGCGCGGCCGCCCGCAGAGCGTCCCAGGCAGCGTCGTCCACCCGCCCCACCACCCCGTCAGTCACTAGTGCTCTCCTCGTCGGTAGACCAGCCCGTTGGCCTTGGGCATCCGTAGTCGCTGGGATGCCAGCGACAGCACGAGCAGAGTCGTGATGTGCGGGGTGAAGAAGACGATCCCGTCGGGGAGCACGTCGATGGTGAGGAAGCCGACCAGTGCGGCGGCCGCGAACGCGCCGGCGAGGATGGCCTGCAGCAGCTTGCGCCGCACCGCCTGGTAGACCGCCACCGCGGCCAGCAGGACGGCGACCAGCAGCAGCAGTGCCACGACCGCCGTCCGGCTGCGCAGCTGCAGCGCATCGGCGAAGCCGAACAGGCCGGCACCGGCCGCCAGGCCACCGGGTCGCCAGTTGCCGAAGATCAGCGCCGCCAGCCCGATGAAGCCACGGCCGCCCGTCTGCCCCTCGCGATAGATGCCGGCGATGAACACCAGGAAGACCCCGCCGAGGCCGGCGAGGGCACCGGAGATGATCACCGCGATGTACTTCAGCCGGATGACCGGGACACCGAGGGAGTCCGCGGCCGCCGGGTTCTCGCCGCACGAGCGCAGCCGCAGCCCGAAGGCAGTCCGCCACAGCACCACGTAGCTGATCGGGACCAGCAGGACGGCGAACAGGGTGAGCAGTCCGACGCCGCTGGTCAGGCCGCGCAGCAGGCCCGCGACATCGCTGAGCAGGAACCAACCCTTCGCCTCGAGGTCGCCCAGCACGTCCGGCCCGGACGAGAGCCCTGGCACCGAGAACGACGGTGGCTGGCTGGCGAGGGACGGTGACTGCGTCGGTCCGCCACCGGTTCCGTCGACGTAGACCAGTTCCGAGAGGAAGCGCACGACCCCCTCGGCGAGGAGGTTGATCGCCACACCGGAGACCACGTGGTCCACACCGAAGCTGACGGTGGCGACCGCGTGCACGAGGCCACCGATCGCCCCGAAGGTGGCTCCGACGACGAGCGCACCGGCCCAGCCCCAGTGCCAGCCGCCCCAGCCGGCACCCCAGGTGCCCAGGACCATCATCCCCTCGAGGCCGATGTTGACCACGCCGGCGCGTTCGGCGAAGAGCCCGCCGAGCGCCGCCAGGCCGATCGGCACCGCCAGGAGCAGCGCCGCGGACAGGGTCGAGGACGACGTCAGCTCCTGCTGACCGGAGATGACGCGGACGACGGAGAACACGACGATCGCGCCGACGACCAGCCACATGATCCGCCGCTGCCGGCCACCGCCGGTGAGCAGATCGGTCAGTGGTCCGCGGCTGGGCCGGGTGTCCGGGGATTCCGCGACGGTGCTCATGCCTGCGCTCCCCGCGGCTGCCCGGGAACCCCGGCACGGACCCGCTGTCCGCCGCTGTTGCCGGGCGGACCGTCGTCGGGAACCGGCGTGCCCCCACCGCCGTCCCCGCCGCCGTCGGGAGGCGAGGACGACGCGCCGGCCCGTTCGGCCGACCGCAGGGCCAGCCGGCGAGCGACCTCGTTGGCGATGACGACGGCCAGCACGATCGTTCCCTGGATGATCGTGACCACCGAGGCCGGGATGTCGGCGAACTGCAGCGGCAGCGCGGCGCGGTCGAGGAAGGCGAACAGCAGCGCCGCCACGGCGACGCCCACGGGGCTGTTGCGCCCCAGCAGGGCCACCGCGATGCCGAGGAAGCCGAGCCCGGCGGTGAACTCGGTACCGAAGGCACGACTGTCGCCGAGCAGGTCCGGCAGGCCGATCAGCCCGGCCACGGCGCCGGAGAGCAACATCGTCTTGACCACCATGCCGCGGGCGTCGACGCCGCTCGCGGTCGCCGCCGACGGCGACAGGCCGGTGGCCCGGAGATCGAACCCGAAGCGGGTGCGCTCGAGCAACACCGCGATCGCCACGCCGACGACGATCGCCACCACGAGGAAGCCGAAGAGCTCGGTCCGGGGCTCGGCCAGCCCCATGCCGGTCAGCAGGCCGTTGAGGCTCGGGAACCAGCCGGACTCCGGGATCTCCCGGGTGGTGATCACCGAGGCACCCTCGGGGCTGCCCCGGAAGGGGCCGGTGAGCAGGAAGGACGCCGTTCCCAGGGCGATGAAGTTGAGCATGATCGAGCTGATGACCTCGCTGACGCCGCGGGTCACCTTCAGCACGCCGACGATGCCGGCCCACAACGCCCCGACGAGCATCGCGACCACCACGATCAGCAGCACGTGCAGCGGGCCGGGCAGCACCACGGCTGCACCCACCGCCGCGGCGACGATCGTGGCGATCCGGTACTGGCCCTCGACGCCGATGTTGAACAAGCCCATCCGGAAGGCGATCGACACCGCCAGGCCGGCCAGGAACAGCGGAACCGCCCGGTTGAGGATGACGACGATCGACTGGACCTGCTGCGACGGGGAGTCGCCGAGGTCCAGCATCACCCGCAGCGCGCTGAGCGGGTTTTCCCCGATCAGCGCGATGACGAGAGCGGAGATGACCAGCGCGACCAGCACGGCGAGGACCGGGCCGAACAGGGCCAGCCCGGTACGGCGCACTCTCGCGGTGACGGCGCTCATGCCGCGCCCGCCGCGCTCCGTGCGCCGGTCATGTAGCCGCCGAGCTCCTCGGGCGTGACGCGCCGGGGGTCGACCGTCGCGACCAGCGCGCCGCGCAGCATGACGTGCAGCGTGTCGGACAGCCCGATCAGCTCGTCGAGGTCGGCGGAGACGAGGACGATCCCGAGCCCCTCGGCCCGGGCATCCTTGAGCAGCTCCCAGATCCCGGCCTGCGCGCCGACGTCGACGCCACGGGTGGGATGGGCGGCGACGAGCAGGCGGGGGTTCGCGCTCATCTCGCGGCCCACGATCAGCTTCTGCTGGTTGCCGCCGGACAGCGCGACGGCGAGGGTGTCCGCGCCGGGGGCCCGGACGTCGTACTCCCGCATGATCCGCTCGGTGTCGGCGCGCGCCCCTCTTCGGTCGATGAACAGCCCCTTCGCCGCGGGCGGGCGCGTCTGGTGGCCGAGGATCCGGTTCTCCCAGAGCGGCGCGTCGAGCAGCATGCCCTGCCGGTGGCGGTCCTCGGGGATGAAGCCGACGCCGGCCTCCCGGCGGGCGCGGGTGGACCACGTGGTGACGTCGTCGTCGCCGAGCCGCACCTCGCCACCAGCCAGCGGGCGCAGCCCCATGATCGCGTCCACGAGCTCTGCCTGGCCGTTGCCCTCGACGCCCGCGATGCCGACGACCTCGCCCTCGCGGACGGTGAGGCTGACGTCGTCGACCAGCGGCCGGCCGACGACGCCGACGACGGTGAGGTGCTCGAGCCGGAGCACCGGGGTGTCGCGGACGGTCGACGTGCGGGTCTCCGGCGTGGGCAGCTCGGAGCCGACCATCAGCTCGGCGAGCTGCTTGGCCGACGTCGTCCGGGGATCGGCGGTGCCGACCGTCGTGCCGCGCCGGATGACGGTGATCGAATCGGCGACGCGGCGCACCTCGTCGAGCTTGTGCGAGATGAAGATGACGGTCAGGCCCTCGCGCTTGAGCTCGGCGAGGTTGCCGAACAGCTCGTCCACCTCCTGGGGCACGAGGACGGCGGTCGGCTCGTCCAGGATCAGCGTGGTCGCCCCGCGGTAGAGCACCTTGGCGATCTCGACCCGCTGCCGGTCCCCGACGCCGAGGTCCTCCACGAGCACATCGGGCTCGAGGCCGAGGGCGTAGCGGTCGGAGATCTCGGTGATCCGGCGGCGGGCCTCTGCCCGGTCCAGCCGGCCCGCCCGGGTGGGCTCGCTGCCCAGGACGACGTTCTCCAGGACGGTGAAGTTGTCGGCCAGCATGAAGTGCTGGTGCACCATGCCGATTCCGGCCTCGATCGCGTCCGCGGGACTGCGGAAGCGCACCTCGCGGCCGTTCAGCAGGATGTCGCCCTCGTCCGGGCGGTGCATGCCGTAGAGGGTCTTCATCAGCGTCGACTTGCCGGCGCCGTTCTCCCCCACGATCGCGTGCACCTCGCCGCGCCGCACCCGTAGTTCGATGTCGCGGTTGGCGACCACACCCGGGAAGCGCTTGGTGATCCCGCGCAACTCCACCGCATAGGGGGCATCGTCGCTGCGCCCGGACTGCCCGGCGGGCGGACGGTCGCCCGCCGTCGCTCCTGTTGCGGCCATGGTGGGCCTTTCCCTCATGTGCGACCACGGGTGCGCGGTGCACGTCTGCTCGTCTTCGTCGGTGGCGAAGGGGTCGACCGTCGTCACCGGCTCGACCGGCTGCCCGGCCCATGCGCCAGGTGCCCGGAATACGGCTGGCCGCATGATGTCGCACACCGGCGGACCTGCGGGCGCCGGGGGCCGGGGGCCGGGGACCACCCGGGTCGGCGACAGCGCCACCGTCGGCATCACGACGGCGGGCCCGGGCAGCGTGCGCCCGGACCCGCCGTCGGATCGACCGAGGACGCGGGCCCGCCGGAGCGGGCCCGCGTCCGGCGTCACGGAGTCGTCGGGACCTCGATGTCGCCGTCGACGATCTGCTGACGGTAGTCGTCGATCTGGTCCTGGATGTCATCGATGAAGCCACCGGTGGTGGCCAGGCCGACGCCCTCCGTGGACAGGTCGTTGACGATGTCGGTGCCACCCTCGACGCCGCCCTCGACGAAGTCGGCGATGAACGCATACACGGCGTTGTCGACCCGCTTGAGCATGGACGTCATGATCACGGCCTGCAGCGCCGGGTCGTCGACCGTCTGGTACTGGTCGGAGTCGACACCGATCGCCCGGCCACCGGAGGCCGCGGCGGCGCGGAACACGCCCGTCCCCGAGCCACCGGACGCGTGGTAGACGATGTCGGCGCCGGCATCGAACATGCCCTGCGCCAGGATCTCGCCGCGGGCGGGATCGTTGAACCCGGAGAAGTCACCGGCCGGCGAGATGTACTGGCTGTTGACCGTGATGGCCGGGTCGACCGCTGCCACGCCGGCCTCGAAGCCCGCCTGGAACTTCTGGATCAGGGGGGTCTCGACGCCGCCGACGAAACCGACCTGCCCGGTCTCGGACTTCAGCGCCGCGGCCACGCCGGCCAGGAAGGAGCCCTGCTCCTCGGCGAACAGCAGGCCGGTGACGTTGTCGCCCTTGTACTCCGGCGCGTCGACCGAGCCGTCGACCTGCGCGAAGGTGGTGTCCGGGAAGTCGGCCGCCACGTCACCGAGGACCTCGTCGTAGGCGAAGCCGACCGCGATGACCGGGTTGAAGCCCTCCTGGGCGAGGTTGGCGAGGCCCTCGGCGCGGTTGGAGCCGTCGTCATTCGGGCTGAACTCCTGGACCGTGCCGCCGAACTCGTCGATCGCCCTCTCGACACCGGCGTAGGCCGAGTCGTTGAAGGAGCGGTCGCCGCGACCGCCGGTGTCGTACGCCAGGCCGATGCGGAGCTCCTCGCTGCCGCTACCGCCGGTCTCGCTGGCGGTGCCGCCGGGCTCTTCGTCGCTGGCACAGGCCGACAGGGCCATGCCACCGGCCAGCAGCAGTGCCGCAGCCTTCGTCATCCGCGCTCGGCGCAAGACGATCTCCTCTCTGGGGGGGCGCGCGTCCACTCGTCACGGTGCGCCCCGATCGGGTCAGAAATCCTTCGGCCCCGGCCGCCGGGCCGGACTCGATCGCTTCAGGACTGAGGAACGCTAACTGCGTCCGGGGCGGACGCCACCGCCTCGCTCAGGACTGAGATGCGATCGTTGCGAACCAGCCGCCGGGCGTGAGCCGTCTCACCCCATCGGGTGCGACGGGGACGGCGGCGCCTACGGTGCCTGACCATGGAGCGACGCCTGCGGCGGGCGAGGTGGCCGGTGGCCGCCCTGGTCGCGGCGGCGGTCGTCCTTCCCGCGGCGGCGCCTGCCGTTGCCGACGACGCACGGCCCACGGTCGACCCGTCCGCACCGACGCCGACCGCCCCCTACGTCGGCCGCCCGCCCCAGGGCTCGGCACCCGACGGCCGGACGGTCGGCGGCGAGGACCTGGACACGCGCGGCACCGTGGTGGCCGACGGCGCCCCGCCCGTGCCCGACGGCCTGGCAGCGAACGGCTGGCTGGTGGCCGACATCGGCAGCGGTGAGATCCTCGCCGCCCGGGACCCGCACGGCCGCTACTACCCGGCCAGCACGCTGAAGACCCTCACACTGCTGACCCTCGCACCCCTGCTCGACCCGGCCACCGTGGTGGAGGGCACGGTCGAGGACGAGAACATCGAGGGCAGCCGGGTGGGCCTGGTGCAGGGCGGGCGGTACCCGGTGTCCCTGCTGCTGCAAGCCCTCGTCCTGCAGTCGGGGAACGACGCCGCCAACGCGCTGGCCCGAGCGGCCGGCGGGATCGACGTCACCCTCGCGGCCATGAACGAGACCGCCGAAAGCCTCGGCGCCTACGACACCGTGGCCGGCACCCCGTCAGGTCTCGATGTGGCCGGCCAGTCGTCCTCGCCCTACGACCTCGCGCTCGTCTTCCGCGCGCTGCTGGCCGATCCGGTGACGGCCGCGGTGCTCACCACGCCGACCGCCGACATGCCCCCGGTCGAGGGCCGCTTCCCCGGCTACCAGATCCAGAACCAGAACCCGCTGGCGGCGACCCCCGGCAACCTCGGCGGCAAGACCGGCTTCACCGACGCCGCCCGCCACACCTTCGTCACCGCCGCCGAACGCGATGGCCGCCGGCTGGTGGTCAGCGTGATGGACACCGAGAACGTCCCGCTGCGCGCGGCGGACCAGGCGGCACTCCTGCTCGACTGGGGGTTCGCCGTCCCGGCCGGTGTCGACGGCGTGGGCACGCTCGTGACCTCCGGGGAACTCCCGCCGCTCCCGTCCCCGACGAGCACCGCGCCGCGGACCCACCCGCCGGTGCCCGTGCCGCAGGCGGTGGAGCCCGACCCGGCCGGGACGTCCCCCTGGGTGCCGGTGGCCCTCGGCGGAGGTGCACTCGCGATCGTCACCGCGACCCTCGTGGGGCGCCGTCGGGCGGTGCGGGTGGTCCCGGTGCTCAGGCCATCACCGGACGCTCCTGCCGGGGCGGGCTCACCGCCTCGATCCGCCGGAGGGTCGACGTCCAGGCGGCGGTGAAGAACGCGAAGCGGGCCACCAGGTTGATCCACACCAGCAGGCCCACCGCGCCGCCGAAGGCCGAGGCCGTGACGCTGCCGGAGATCAGGGACAGGTAGAAACCGCCGATCAGCTTGAGCACCTCGACACCGGCTGCGCCGAACAGCGCGCCGGGCAGCAGCAGCCGCAACGGGTGGTTGACCGACGGCACGACCCGCAACAACCAGAGCAGGACCAGGGTGTCGGCGGCCATGGCGAGCGCGATGCCCAGCACCCAGGTGAGCACGGCCAATGCCGGCTCGTCGGCGATCCCGAGCAGCTCGAAAACCCACGATGTCGCGTAGGTGATCCCTCCGGTGAGGCCCAGACTCGCCATTCCGACCGCACCCAGCGCCACCAGCGCCACGATGTCCTGGAGGTTGTCGCGCAGGACGTGGGGCTCGTCGGCGTGGCCCTTCCAGATCCGCTCCATGCCGATGCGGAGCTTGTCCATGGCCCGCAGCCCGGCGTAGACGAAACCCGCCAGCGCGATCAGCCCGATGAAGCCTGCCCCGTCGATGGAGCTCCGGAGCTGCCGGACCAGCTCCTGTCCGATGGAGCCGGGGAACGTGTCGCGGATCGCGGCGAACAGTTCCTGCTGCAGCAGCTCGTTGCCGGCGAGGACCAGCCCGATGACCGAGGCGATCAGCAGGAGCATCGGGAAGAGGCCGAGGAACACGAAGTAGGTGACGCCGGCGGCCATGAGGTCGCCCTGGGTGCGCTGGTAGCGGCCGCCCGCACGGGCCAGGTGGTCGAACCAGTGGTGCCGCCGGCGCTGCGCGTCGATGGTGGCCTCGAACCGGGAGTACAGCCGGGTCCACCACGGCGTCCGGACGGCGGACTGCTCCGGAGGCGCGGCGGAACTCACCGCCCGAGTCTGGGGCCTGGCCTCTCGGTCCGCGCGCGCTGCAGCGCGGGGCGCTTCAGTGCTCGGGGCCGGTGAGCGGGTACTCGCGGGCGACGGCCCACGCCCCCGTGGCGGTCTGCTCGAACTCGGTGAAGGCGGTGACCCGGAACTCGGCGGACAGGTCGGCCAGGCCGGTGTAGGCCAGCTCCAGCATGTCCTCGGGGACGTCGTGGGCCACGGTCACGTGGGGGTGGTACGGGAACGCCAGCGACCGTGCCAGCGGGCCGCGGCGCACGTCGTTGGAGAGCAGCTCGCAGTTGCCGATCCCCCGGGCCACGGCCACGAACACGACGTCGGACACCGGCCTGAATGTGCCCGTCCCCGAGAGGTGCATGTCGAACGGCGGATGGCAGCGGGCCACCTCCGCGAGGTGGGCGCTGATCAGCGTGCGGTCGGCGACGGCGACCTCGGTGGGCGGCAGCAGGGTGACGTGCGGAGGCACCTGGTTCGCCTGCGGGTCACCGACCTTGGACCGCCAGTCGACCAGCAGCTGGGCCCACGGCTCGGGCACCGGGACGACGATGCCGACGACGGCGTTCTCCGGTCGTGTGCTGCCGCGCGGCACGAAGGTGTCGTCGTTCACCGGGGTGCCCCTGCCGGGGAGAGGAACCCGGTCCGCTGGTAGACGTCGGCGACCGTCGCGGCGGCGACCTCGCGGGCCCGCTCCGCCCCGCCGGCGAGGATGCGCTGCAACTCGGCCGGGTCGTCCAGCAGCTCCTGGGTGCGGCTGCGGACCGGGGTGACGAAGTCGGTGACGACCTCGGCCAGCTCCTTCTTCAGGTCCCCGTAGCCGCGGCCGGCGAAGTGCTCCTCCAGCTCTGCGACGCTGCGGCCCGAGAGGGCGCTGTGGATGGTCAGGAGGTTGGTGACGCCCGGCTTGGCCTCGGCGTCGGCCACGATCTCGCGGCCGGTGTCGGTGACCGCGGAGCGGATCTTCTTCGCCGTCACGTTCGGCTCGTCGAGCAGGAAGACGCAGCCGGCCGGAGGCAGGCTCTTGCTCATCTTCTTGTCCGGCGACTGCATGTCGAGGATCTTCGCCGCACCCGGCGGGATGTGGGCGGCCGGCAGCGTGAGCGTCGGCCCGTAGCGGCTGTTGAACCGGGTCGCGAGGTCGCGGGTCAGCTCGAGGTGCTGACGCTGGTCCTCGCCGACCGGCACCTGATCGGCCTGGTAGACGAGGATGTCGGCGGCCTGCAGGACCGGATAGGTGAAGAGCCCCACCGAGGCCCCGGACGTGCCCTCCCGCTGGCTCTTGTCCTTGAACTGCGTCATCCGGCTGGCCTCACCGAAGCCGGTGAGGCACTCCAGCACCCACGACAGCTGCAGGTGCTCGGGCACGTGGCTCTGCACGAACAGCGTACTGCGCTCCGGGTCGACACCGAGGGCGAGCAGCTGCGCGGCCGAGACCATGGTGTTGCGCCGCAGCACCGCCGGGTCCTGCTGGACGGTGATGGCGTGCAGGTCGACGACGCAGTAGAAGGCCTCCGCCGAGTCCTGCAGCGCCACCCACTGACGCAGCGCGCCGAGGTAGTTCCCGAGGTGGAAGGAGCCCGCCGTCGGCTGGATGCCGGAGAGCACACGGGGCAATGGCGTTGGGTGCGGGGCCACGTCGGCCATCAAACCAGCCGGGCGGGCCAGATGAACCGACCTCCCCCGTTCCGGTGGCGTCATGGGACGGTGGCGCCGGCCCGTACGTCGTCCAGCGCGGCCAGGAAGACGTCGTCCTCCTCGGGGGTGCCGACGGTGACGCGGATGCCCTCCCCGGCGAAGGGGCGGGTGATGACCGCCCGTGCCTCCAGCGCCGCAGCGAGGCCCGCCGCCTCCTCCCCCACTGCCAGCCAGACGAAGTTGGCCTGGCTGTCGGCGACCTCCAGCCCGCGCTCGCGGAGGGCGACGGTCAGCCGGTCCCGCTCGGACACGACGGCGGCGCAGCGGGCCCGCACCTCCTCCTCGCTGGCCAGCGCGGCGACCGCCGCCGCCTGGGCGAGCATGGACACGCTGAACGGCACGTGCGTCTTGCGGACGGCCTCGGCGACGGCCGGGTCCTCGGCGACCAGGTAGCCCACCCGGAGCCCGGCCAGGCCCCAGGCCTTGGAGAAGGTGCGCAGGACGGCGACGTTCGGCCGGCCGCGCATGAGCTCGATGCCGTCCGGGACGTCGGGGTCGGTCACGAACTCGCGGTAGGCCTCGTCGAGGACGACGAGGGTCTGCGCGGGGACGGCGTCGAGGAACCGCTCGAGCTCCGCCCGCCGCACCGCCGTCCCGGTGGGGTTGTTCGGGTTGCACACGAAGACCAGCCGCGTGGTGTCGTCGATCGCGGCGAGCAGCCCGTCGAGGTCGTGGGTGTCGGCGGGCCCGCCCGGGTGACCGGGCACCAGCGGCACCTGGACGGCGCGGGCGCCGGCGACCTGGGCGAGCAGCGGGTACATCTCGAACGAGCGCCAGGCGAAGGCGATGCTCGTGCCCGGGTCGTTGTAGGCCTGCGCCAGCTCCTGGCACAGGGTGACCGCCCCGCAGCCGGTGGCCACCTGCTCCGGGCCGACGTCGTAGCGCTCGGCCAGCGCCCGGGTCAGGACGACGGCGCCGTTGTCGGGGTACCGGTTGGTCTCCGCGGCCGCCGCGGTCAGGGCCTGCACGACCGCCGGCAGGGGCGGGAAGGCGACCTCGTTGCTGGCCAGCTTCACGGCACGGTCCACGCCGATCTCGCGGGCGAGGTCGGCCGGGTTGCGTCCGGGCTTGTAGGCCGGCAGGGCCCGCACGGCGGGGCGTGGGCTGACCACGGGACGGTGCCTCCTGACCAGGCCGGTGGCCTGTGCTGTCGAGCGCACGGTTCCGTCACACCTAGGGTGACGCCATGCGCGTACTCGTCGCCGGTGGAGCCGGCTACATCGGCAGCGTAGTGACGGCGGCGCTGCTGGCCGACGGCCACGAGGTGACGGTGCTCGACGACCTGTCGACCGGCCACGCCGACGCGGTCCCCGAGGGCGCGTCCCTGGCGGCGGTGTCCCTGCACGACTCGGCGCCGGTGCTGGCCGACGTCCGGCCCGAGGCGGTGCTGCACTTCGCCGCCAAGTCGCTGGTCGGCGTCTCGCAGCAGCGACCGCACGAGTACTGGGACACCAACGTGGGCGGCTCGCTGGCGCTGCTGGAGGCGATGCGCGCGGCCGACTGCCGCCGGATCGTCTTCTCCTCCACCGCCGCCACCTACGGCGAGCCCGAGTCGGTGCCGATCCGTGAGGACGCACCGACGAGGCCGACCAACACCTACGGCGCCTCGAAGCTCGCCGTCGACCACATGCTGACCTCGTACGCGGTCGCCCACGGGTTCGCGGCCGTGAGCCTGCGCTACTTCAACGTCGCCGGCGCCGCCTACGGCCTCGGGGAGCGGCACACGACCGAGACGCACCTCATCCCGCTCGCGTTGCAGGTCGCGGCCGGCCGGCGGGAGTCGCTCACCGTCTACGGCCAGGACTACCCGACGCCCGACGGCACCTGCATCCGCGACTACGTGCACGTCGAGGACCTCGCCGACGCGCACCTGCTGGCCCTGCCGGCCCCGGCCGAGGGCGAGCACCGGATCTACAACCTGGGCAACGGCACCGGCTTCTCTGTGCAGGAGGTCGTCGACGCCGCGCGCGAGGTGACCGGGCACCCCGTTCCGGTCGTCGTCGGCGACCGGCGGGCGGGCGACCCCGCGCAGCTCGTGGCCTCGAGCGACCGCATCCGGTCCGACCTGGGCTGGACCCCGAAGCACACCGATCTCGTCGGGATCGTCCGCGACGCCTGGGACGTGGCGCGGTCTCGCGGCTGACCCCCCGGGCATAGGAACCTTTACCTATGGCCCAAGCCCCTTGAACCGCAGGCATAGGTTCCTATGCCTGGTCCTGGAGCTCAGCTCGTCGCGTTCTCGCCGGCCGCCGCCCCGTCGTCCGTGGGTGCCGGCGGGGGGCTGACGAGGATCCGGGCGATGCGCCGGCCGTCGAGCTCGACCACCGAGAGCGACCGCCCCTCGACCTCGACGGTGTCGCCCGTCTCCGGCAGCCGGCCGAGCTCGGCGAGGACGTAGCCGGCGACGGTCTCGTAGGGGCCGTCGGGCAGCTGCAGGCCGGTGGCCTCGGTGAAGTCGTCCAGGTTGAGCAGGCCGTCCACCTCGCGGGGTCCCCCGGGGGGCTGACCGGCCTCCCGGCCGACCTCCTCGTCGTACTCGTCGTAGATCTCCCCGATGACCTCCTCGATGAGGTCCTCGAGGGAGACGATCCCGTCGGTGCCGCCGTACTCGTCGACGACGATCGCCAGGTGGTGGTTCTCCCGCCGCATCTCGCTCAGCGCGGTCAACACCCCCGCCGTACCGGGCAGCCGCTTCACCTCGCGGGCGAGATCGCCGACGGTCGCGGCCCGGCCGGCCGGGTGGTTGGGCAGGAAGAGGTCGCGCACGTGCACGAAGCCGACGACGTCGTCCTGGTCGCGGCCGGCCACCGGGAAGCGTGACCAGTTGGAGTCGGCCACCAGCTTGGCGGCACGACTGGCGGTCATCGAGCCCTCGAGGAACGCGACCTCCGTCCGGGGAGTCATGACCTCCCGGACCTCGCGCTCGCCGGCCCTGAACACCTCGTCGATCAGCCGGCGCTCGTCGCTGCTGAGCGACTCGTGCGCGGCCACCAGGTCGCGCAGCTCCTCCTGACTGATGGACTCCCCGCTCTGCTTCGGGTCACCACCGAAGAGCCGGACCATGACGTCGGTGGATCTGGAGAGGAGCCAGATGATCGGCCGCGACAGCTTGGCGATGGCGTTCAGCGGGGCGGCGACGAGCAGCGCGAACCCCTCGGCCCGCTGCAGGGCCAGTCGCTTGGGCGTCAGCTCGCCGACGACCAGCGACAGGTAGCTGATGGCGATCGTGACCAGGACGAGCGCCAGGGTGCCGGCCAGGCCTTCCGACACCCCCCGGCCGACCAGCCAGTCGGCGAAGGGTTGCGACAGGGTGCTGGCACCGAATGCGGCCGAGAAGAACCCGGCGAAGGTCACCCCGACCTGGACCGCGGCCAGGAACTGGTTGGGATCGCTGAGGAGCTTCTGCACGGCCTTGCCGCGCCGTCCGGCCTCGGCCATGGCGCGGACCTGCGACTCGCGCAGGGAGACCAGAGCGATCTCCGCTCCGGCGAAGACACCGCCGATCATGATGAAGACGACGACCATGACGATGCTGAGCCAGACGTCGCTCACCGGCGGCGTACTCCTCGGGGTTTCGGTGGGTGGGGCGCGGTCGCGTCCATGGTGCCTGGTCGCGAGACGCCGGGGTGCCGAGCGGGTGCCGTGGCGCGTCCACCTGGGGATTCACGAAGCTGCCCGTGACGTTTCTCTCGGGGACTCACGGTCACCTTGCGCGCACCGTTAGTCTCGACGCGATAACGAATCGTGATCGATCGCTCTCGTGAGGTTATGCCGTGCACCACGTCCCTGCGGGTCCTCCGCTCACTGCCCGCATGACTCGCGCACTCATCCGCTGGGCGCGGCTCGGTCGCCGCGCGTCCGGGCACCGGGGCGCGCGGCTGGCGCTGAGTGCGGCGCTCAGCACGGTGATCACCGCACTGGTCCTCGCCGTCCCGGTGATGGCGGGCACGGGGCCGAACTCCCCGGTGGTGCTCGGCCAGGACGGGCAGGCTCTGTCCTCGCGCGCGTTCGCCGGCCTGACGTCGACCGCGACGTTCTCCTCGACGACGGGTGAGGCCACCGCCGCACCGTCGCCGACCGACGCGCCGGCCGGGGCGCCGACGACGGCGCCGCCCCTCAGCGCGCCGCTCCCGACCACGCCGGCGGTGCCCGACCCGGTCACCTCGGCACCGGCCGCGCCGCCGGAGCCGGCTGCCGAGCCCGCTCCCGAGCCGGCTGCCGAGCCCGCTGACCCGTCGCCCGAGCCTCCCGCCCCCGCTCCGGAGGCCCCCGCACCCGCACCGGTGGCTGCTGCCGCGGTGCCGGCGTCCGGTGGCGTCGAGGACCAGGTCCTGGCCCTGGTGAACACCGAGCGGGCGGCCGCCGGCTGCGGACCCGTCTCCGCGGACGCCGGGCTGACCGCGGTCGCCCGGGCGCACAGCGAGGACATGCGCGACCGCGGGTTCTTCGACCACGTCAACCTCGACGGGCTCGACCCGTTCGACCGCGCCGACCGCGCCGGCGTTTCCGCGCGGGCCGAGAACATCGCCCGGGGCCAGCAGTCCGCCGCCGAGGTCATGACCTCCTGGATGAACAGCTCGGGGCACCGGGCGAACATCCTCGACTGCGGCCTGACCCGTCTCGGGGTGGGCGTCGCCCAGGGCGGCGGCGGCCCCTGGTGGACCCAGCTCTTCGGCTGACTCCGAGCCTCACGCAGGAGCCGTGGCGGCGAGAAGACGGCCGCGGCACGACGCTCATGCGCAGTGGTCCTACCTCCGGGCGTGCGACGGCCCCCTCACCCGGTGGGTGAGGGGGCCGTCGACGGTCAGCTCAGGGCACTCAGGCCATGGCCTTCTGCAGGTTGGTGTCGATGGCCGCCAGGAAGTCCTGGGTGGTCAGCCACGGCTGGTCCTTGGAGATCAGCAGTGCGAGGTCCTTGGTCATCTGACCGCCCTCGACGGTGTCGATGCAGACCTTCTCCAGCGTCTCGGCGAAGCGGGTCACCTCGGGGGTGTTGTCCAGCTTGCCGCGGTGGGCGAGGCCTCGGGTCCAGGCGAAGATCGACGCGATCGGGTTGGTCGACGTCTCCTTGCCCTGCTGGTGCTGCCGGAAGTGGCGGGTCACCGTGCCGTGGGCGGCCTCGGCCTCGACGGTGCGGCCGTCGGGGCTCATCAGCACCGAGGTCATGAGGCCGAGCGAGCCGAAGCCCTGGGCCACGGTGTCGGACTGCACGTCGCCGTCGTAGTTCTTGCAGGCCCAGACGTAGCCGCCCTCCCACTTCAGGGACGCGGCCACCATGTCGTCGATCAGCCGGTGCTCGTAGGTGATCCCGGCGGAGTCGAACTTGTCCTTGAACTCGGCCTGGAAGACCTCCTCGAACAGGTCCTTGAAGCGGCCGTCGTAGGCCTTGAGGATCGTGTTCTTGGTCGAGAGGTAGACCGGGTAGCCGCGCTGCAGGCCGTAGTTCATCGAGGCCCGCGCGAAGTCGCGGATCGAGTCGTCGAGGTTGTACATCGCCATCGCGACACCGCCGCCGGGCGACTGGAACACCTCGTGCTCGATCGGCGCAGAGCCGTCGGCCGGCTGGAAGCTGATCGTCAGCGTCCCCTCACCGGGGAACTTGAAGTCGGTGGCACGGTACTGGTCACCGAAGGCGTGGCGGCCGACGACGATCGGCTTGGTCCAGCCGGGCACCAGCCGCGGCACGTTCTCCATGATGATCGGCTCGCGGAAGATGACACCGCCGAGGATGTTGCGGATCGTCCCGTTCGGCGAGCGGTACATCCGCTTGAGACCGAACTCCTCGACGCGCGCCTCGTCGGGCGTGATCGTCGCGCACTTGACGCCGACGCCGTGCTTCTTGATGGCGTTCGCGGAGTCGACGGTGATCTGGTCGTCGGTCGCGTCCCGCGCCTCGATGCCCAGGTCGTAGTACTCCAGGTTGACGTCGAGGTACGGGAGGATCAGCTGGTCCTTGATGAACTGCCAGATGATCCGGGTCATCTCGTCGCCGTCGAGCTCGACGACGGTGCCCTCGACCTTGATCTTCGCCACGTGCGGGTCCCTCTCTACATGCTCCGAGCCGGAAGGGCTCAGAGGTCGGCTACGTCAGCCTGCTTGGCGCGCACGGCCTCGGCCGCCTCGCGCAGCCCGGCCAGCTCGCTCTCGGACAGGTCGCCCTCGACGACCTTCCGGACACCCTGTCGGCCGATCTCGGCCTCGACGCCCAGGTAGACGCCGTTGATCCCGTACTCGCCGTCGACCCAGGCGCAGACGGGCATGACCGCGCCGGAGTCCTCCATCACGGCGCGGGCCATGCGGGCGGCGGCCGCCGAGGGCGCGTAGTAGGCCGAACCGGTCTTCAGCAGCGCCACGACCTCGGCGCCGCCGTTGCGGGTGCGGTCGACCAGGTGCTCGATGCGGTCGGCGGCCAGCACGTCGGACAGCGGCTTGCCGTCGACGGTGCAGCGCGAGGGCACCGGGACCATGGTGTCGCCGTGCGAGCCCAGGGTCAGGGTCTGCACGGAGGACACCGGGACGCCGAGCTCCTCGGCCACGTTGTTGCTGAAGCGCGCGGTGTCGAGCATGCCGGCCTGGCCCATCACCCGGTTCTTCGGGAACTGGGTGGCCAGCTGCGCCAGCGCGGTCATCTCGTCCAGCGGGTTGGACACCACGATGATCACCGCGTCGGGTGAGGTGGCGGCGATGTTCTCCGCGACCGAGCGGACGATCTTCGCGTTGGTCTCGATGAGGTCCATCCGGCTCATGCCGGGCTTGCGCGGGAGTCCCGCGGTGATGACGACGACGTCGGAACCCTCGGTGCCCTCGTAGGAACCCCCGCCGACCCCGACGACCCTCGTCTCGAAGCCCTCGATGGGTCGCGACTGGTTCATGTCCAGCGCGATGCCCTCAGGCTTGCCCTCGACGATGTCGGTGAGCACGACGGTCTCGAAGATGTCGTACTCCGCGAGCCGGAGTGCAGTGGTCGAGCCGTAGAAACCGGCACCGACGACGGTGACCTTGCCCTTCCGCGACTTCTCTGCCATGGCCGTCAACCTATCGCCGCACGGGCGTACCCGCCGACCGGCCCCCTCCCCGAGCGTGCGCGAGGTCCTTCCTCAGGCGGCCGGGATCATCAGGGCGATGACGGCGAGCGCGAGACCGGCGCCCGTCATGAGGACGAAGTCCACCGGCCGGCTGCGCACCGCGAGGAACCCCGCACGTCGCACCGGCAGGAGAAGCCGCAGGACGCCCGCACCGCCGAGGGCCAGACCGACGATGACCAGCCCCTGGCGCCAGTGCCCGAGACTGACGAACAGCAGCCCCGTGGCCACGAAGCCGAGGACCACCAGCAGGGGGAGCTGACGCAGCAGCCCGGCGAGGAAGGGCCGGCGGACGTAGAGCGGCGGACGGGTCATGGTCGGGGAATCCGGGCCGCGGCCGTCGCCTTGCCGTCGAGGATCGTCGCGGGCACACCGGACAGTCTGCCCGAGAAGCCCCGCGGATCACTGCGCGGTCCTACGCTCGCCAGGAGAGGGCACCCCGCGCCCCCCGACCGCCGGAGGTACGCACATGACCGAGCGCGAACCCGACCGACCCGGCACGTCGCCTGCCGGCGCGACCGCCTACCCGCCCTCGCGGGACCGCGCACCCGCCGGAGACACGGCTCCCGACTACTCCGACCGGCCGGTCGCGATCCGCGGGCCGGAGAGCCTGGGCGGTCTGCTGCTGATCCTCGCCGGGATCGCGGCCGCCATCAGCCTGGTCCTGGACTGGCTGGCCGACGGCGACATCTCCGGCTGGGGCCTGGTCCGGAACGGCTTCGACGACCTCGGCGGGATCTTCGACGACGGCCTGTGGCAGCCGCTGGCGATCGTGCTCGGCGGCGGGGTGCTCTTCCTCCTCGGCCTGATGCTGTGGCTGCCGATGAAGTCCCACCGTTTCCTGGGGTTGCTGGCGCTGCTGGTCAGCGCCGCGGTGACGGCCGGGGTCCTGGTACCGCTCGCGGACGCCGACTGGGACCTCGGCTTCTTCGGGCCGGGCTTCTGGTGCGCGATCGCCGTCGCCGTCCTCGGCCTCCTCGGCAGCCTGAAGGCGCTGGTCAGCCGCCGGCGGTACGCCCGTTAGCCCGACACGACGGCGCCGTGGGCAGCGGCGAACTGGACGGCCTGGCTCAGGTCGATCCGGACGCCGGTCAGCTCGAACGCGCGCCAGTTGATCCCGTCCGTCGAGGTGCCCCTCAGGTCGGCGCCGCGCAGCTTCGCGCCCTGCAGGCGGGCCCGGTCCAGGTCCGCGTTCGTGAGGTCGCTCCCGCGCAGGTCGGCGTCGGTGAAGTCGGCCTCGCGGAACCGCTGCCCGGAGAGGACCAGCGCGGAGAGGTCCGCGCCCCGCAGGGAGGCGTAGCTCCAATCGCACTCGGTCGCGGTCATCGGCCGCAGCTGGGCGCCCGGGAACTGCGAGCCGGTCAGCTTGCAGCCCTCCCAGGTGGCGTCGATGAGCCTGGCCCGGTCGAAGCGGCAGGACAGGAACGCCGATCCGAGGTGCCGGGAGCCGGCCATCCGCACCCCGGTGAGGGCGCACTGGTCGAACACGCAGCGCCGGGTGACCAGCTCCTCCAGCCCGGCATCGTCGAACCGGCACCGGGTGAACGTCACGCCGTCGAGCTCGGCACCCCACCAGTCGACCCGGGCGAAGTCCGCACCCTCGATCTCCGCACCGGCCTCGGGGGGACCGACCTGTGGGCGGGACGAGTAGCGCTGCGCCACGACTAGTGCGCGAAGTGGCGGGTGCCGGTGAGGTACAGCGGCACGCCGGCGGCCGCCGCGGCCGCGACGACCTCCTCGTCCCGTACCGAGCCACCCGGCTGGACGACGGCGCGCACCCCGGCCTCCAGCAGGACCTGCAGCCCGTCGGCGAACGGGAAGAAGGCGTCCGAGGCCGCCACCGACCCCACGGCCCGCTCCCCCGCCCGGGACACGGCCAGCCGAGCGGAGTCCACCCGGTTGACCTGGCCCATGCCGACGCCGACGGTGGCCCGGTCGTGCGCCAGCAGGATCGCGTTGCTCTTCACCGCGCGGACCGCGCGCCAGGCGAACACGAGGTCGTCGAGACCGGCGGCGTCCAGCGGCTCGCCGGTCGCCAGCCGCCAGGTGGTGGGGTCGTCGCCGGGAGCGTCGAGGCGGTCCTTGACCTGCAGGAGCAGGCCGCCCCCGATCGGGCGCATCTCCGCCCCCGGCGCCGGCAGGTGGGGAAGCCGCAGCAGCCGGACGTTCTTCCTGCCGGTCAGCACGCGCACCGCGTCGTCGGTGAAGGACGGCGCGACGACGACCTCGGTGAACACCTCCGCGACCTGCTCGGCCATAGTCAGGTCGATCTCCCGATTGGCCGCGATCACGCCGCCGAAGGCCGAGAGGGGATCGCAGGCGTGGGCCTTGCGGTGCGCCGCGGCGATGTCGGTGCCGACGGCGATCCCGCACGGGTTGGCGTGCTTGATGATCGCGACGCAGGGCTCCGCGTGATCGTGCGCGGCCCGCCAGGCGGCGTCGGTGTCGACGTAGTTGTTGTAGGACATCTCCTTGCCGTGCAGCTGCTCGGCGTGCGCCAGCCCCGGCTGCCAGCTGCGGTACAGCGCCGCGCTCTGGTGCGGGTTCTCGCCGTAGCGCAGGACGTCGGCCCGCTCCCAGCTCGCGCCCACCCAGGCCGGGAAGCCGCTGTCGTCGTCCGGAGCCACCACGTTGCCCAGCCACGAGGCGACGGCGATGTCGTAGGACGCCGTGTGCCGGAACGCGGCCGCGGCCAGCTTCTGCCGCTCGGCGAGCGTGAAGCCGCCGTTGCCGACGGCGGTCAGGACGTCGCCGTAGCGGGCGGGGTCGACGACGACGGCGACCGAGGGGTGGTTCTTCGCCGCGGCCCGCACCATGGCCGGGCCGCCGATGTCGATCTGTTCGACGCACTCGTCGGGGGTCGCGCCCGAGGCGACCGTCTCCGTGAACGGGTAGAGGTTGACCACCACCAGGTCGAACGGGGCGATCCCCAGCTCGCCCAGCTGCGCGACGTGCTCCGGCTTGCGACGGTCGGCCAGGATCCCGGCGTGGACGGCGGGGTGCAGCGTCTTCACCCGGCCGTCCAGGCACTCGGGGAAGCCGGTCACCTGCTCGACGGGCGTCACCGGGATGCCGGCCTCGGCGATGCGCCGGGCGGTGGCGCCGGTGCTGACCAGCTCCACGCCGGCGGCGGCCAGGCCCGCGGCCAGCTCCTCCACGCCGGTCTTGTCGTAGACGCCCAGCAGGGCACGGCGGATGGGGGTGCGGTCGCTCATCGGTCGCTCTTCCTCGTTCCTCGCTGTGACATCCGATCGGGGGCGACGAGCTGCGCCACCGTCTCCACCAGGAGCTGGCGCTCCACGCCCTTGATCCGCTCGTGCAGGCCCGCCTCGTCGTCGTCGGGGAGGACAGCCACCTCGCGCTGGGCGAGAACCGGGCCGGTGTCGAGGCCGGCGTCGACCAGGTGCACGGTCGCGCCCGTCACGGGAACCCCGGCGGCGAGGGCGTCCCGCACGGCGTGCGCGCCGGGGAAGGCAGGCAGCAGCGCCGGATGGGTGTTGACCAGCCGACCGCCGAAGGCCGCCAGCACGGCCGGGCCGACCAGCTTCATGAACCCGGCGGAGACGACGAGGTCGGGCCGGTGGTCGGCCAGCATGCGGGCCAGCGCACGGTCCCAGGCGCCGCGGTCGGGATGCTCGCCGAGCGCGCAGGTGAACGTGGGGATACCGCGCCGCCGGGCGTGCTCCAGCCCGGCGGCGGCGCGGTCACTGCCGACGACGACGACCTCGGCCGGGTAGGCGGGGTCGTCGGCCGCGGCGAGGAGCGCCGCGCACAGCGAGCCGCTCCCGGACAGCAGGACGGCGACACGGGCCCGCGGGACGGACACGGGTGCGGGCACGACCACGACCCTAACCGCGGGCCGGGAGCTCCGGACAGGACGGCTCAGCCGTGCGCGCGCCAGCGGCTCACGGCGGCGCCGACGGCCGCCGCGATCCCGGCCTGCGCCGCGATCGCGATGCCGGTGGCGACCGGGGGCGCGCCGACCTGCGCGAGGGCGCCGTCACCCAGCGAGCCGCCCGCCAGCCAGACCAGCAGCCCGCCCGCCACGCCCAGCAGCGCGCCGGTGAGGATCCCGTTCAGCCCGGCGACCACGGAGCCGCCGGCGTCGTCCCGCAGCCAGCGGCCCACCGTGACGCCGGCGACCAGCCCGGCGAGGGCCGGGATGACCTGGGACACGAAGGCGATCAGCGGGACCGCCTGCGTGTCCGGCAGCGCCGCGAGCATCGGCAGCGCGGGGACGGCGTCGAGCGTCACCCCGTGCACGGAGACCAGGGTTCCGGCGCCGACGTGGAATCCGGGACCGGCGGCCAGTCCCAGCACCGCGGCTGCGGCGTTGGGCAGGAGGATCAGGGCCAGACCGACCAGCCCGACCGCGCCGGCTCCCGCTCCGCCCAGCGAGCCCGACAGCGCGGCGTAGCCGCCGGCGTCGGACACCAGGGCGACGGCGACCACGACGGTGCAGAGCCCCAGTGCGGCCAGCAGACCCGCGAGGACTCCGCGCAGGACCGCTCGGACGGGTCCCCGGTCCAGCGTCTCGTCGAGCAGACCGGACTCCCGGACCACGCCCCATCCGGCAGCGACCACCGCGAGCACCGTGGCGCCGACCACCGTCCGGACGAGGCCGACCCGGGCCTCGGGCGCGTCGACCGCGAGAGCCAGCACCACCGTGAGCAGCACGTGCACGCCGGCGACGACACCGGCAGCCCGCCCGGCGTCCGTCGTGCTGAGCGGGGCACGGAGCCGGGCCACCCCGCGGCCGGCCTGGGACAGCCCCCAAGCCAGGCCCAGGGTCAGCAGGAGTGGCGCGAGGACCAGGGGCCCGGAGGCGATGCGCAGTTCCCCGCCCTGCGCGAGAAGCCACAGCCGGCCGGCCAGGACGATCGAGTTCCCCACGGACCGGCCGCCGACGGGGTCGAGGGTCTGGACGACGACGAGTGCCAGCGCCAGCCCGGCCAGTGCGGCGGCGCTGACGGCGACGGACGCCGCCCCGGCCAGACCGACGAGCGGAATCGCGGCCACGTGGTTACCCCGGGGCAGGCGGGCGAGCAGGGAGACCACGCCCCCACTCTCGCAAGTGCTCGCGACGGACGTGGCCGCACGCGCCGGGACCGTCCCCGATATCGGTCGTCCCGTCGCGACGGTCAGGCGGTGGGCCGCTCGTCGGGACCGGGAGTACCCGAACCCTCACCGGACGCGGTCGAGCCCCCGGGGGTCGGGGGCGCGGACGGCGGCGGAGGCGACGACGAGGACGGTTGCTGCGCCTGCCGGCCATAGGGCTGACCCGGCTGGTCGTGGCCCGGCTGTCCGTGACCGCCCTGGCCGTAGGGCGGCTGGCCGGGCCCACCCTGACCGTAGGGCTGGTGGGGAAACACCTGCTGCTGACCGAAGCCCGGCGCCGGCTGGCTGGCCCATGGGGCCGCGTCGGCCACGTGCCCGGGCAGCGCCGGGCGGTTGCGGATCTCGGGCACGAGCAACAGGCCGGCGACCACGAGGATCCCCGTCGCCGTCAGGAATCCCAGCAGCGCCCAGATGGAGAAGCCGCCGTCCAGGGCGTCGAGCCACGCGAAGAGCGTGAGCAGCCAGCCCAGTCCCGCCAGGCCCACGGTGATCCACGAGCGCGGGAAGCCGAGCGTCATCGTGACGAAGGCCGGCAGAACCGCCCACGCCGTCGCCAGGAAGAACAGCACGAAGGCAGACGTGACCTGGCCGAGCTCCCAGCCGCTGAGCTGGAAGCCGAAGAACTCGTTCCCGAAGGTCACCCAGGGGAAGAACGCCAGGACGAAGAAAAGCAGCGTGCCACCGACGAGGACGTAGTCGGCGATCTTCAGCCGCTTGAGGTCGACGGAGAAGGTGATCCCGGGTCCGGCGGGGCGGGCGTAAGGGTTGTGCCCGGGCCCGTAGCCCGGCTGCCCGTAGCCACCCGGATATCCCGGGGGCCCGTAGCCGGGAGGCGGCCCGTAACCCGGCTGTCCGTAGCCGCCCGGATATCCCGGGGGCCCGTAGCCGGGAGGCGGACCGTAACCGGGAGGCGGCCCGTAGCCCGGAGGCGCGTAACCGGGGGGCCCGTAGCCCGGGGGCGCGTAACCAGGGGGCCCGTAGCCCGGTGGCGGCTGCTGCCCGTATCCGGGCGGAGGCTGCTGGCCGTAGCCCGGTGGGGGCTGCTGGCCGTGAGGGGGCGGCGTGCCGTACCCGGGTGGCGGGCCCTGAGGGGGCTGCTGCTGGGAGTGCCCGTGCTCCGGCTCCGGCTGCTCACCGGTGGGCGGCTGGGGAGGCTGGCTGGCGGTCATCGCAGGGCTCTCCTCGCAGAGGATCGGAGGTGTCCGAGGCGGATCGTCACCGCCCCGCGAGAGGTCCGGCAACGACGCCACGCGCGTCGTCGTCCGACCGTGATCTTCGCAGGGCGCCGGGGACGCCGCTGCCCGGTGCCCCCAGGCGGGGACACCGGGCAGCCGGTGACGGTGGTCCTGTCAGGAACCGACGATGCCCGTGGTCTGCTTCCGCGCCCTGGTCCGCTCCTCGCTCGCCGGCGCTCGCTGCGATGCTCCCAGGGCTGTCAGCCGACGATCTCCCGCATGAGGCGCGCCGTCTCCGACGGCGTCTTGCCGACGCGCACGCCGGCGGCCTCGAGGGCCTCCTGCTTGGCCTGCGCGGTGCCGGCCGAGCCCGAGACGATGGCGCCGGCGTGGCCCATCGTCTTGCCCTCGGGCGCGGTGAAGCCGGCGACGTAGCCCACGACGGGCTTGGTCACGTTGGCCTTGATGAAGTCGGCAGCGCGCTCCTCGGCGTCGCCGCCGATCTCACCGATCATCACGATGGCCTCGGTCTCCGGGTCGTCCTGGAAGGCCTGGAGGCAGTCGATGTGCGTGGTGCCGATGACCGGGTCGCCGCCGATGCCGACGGCGGTGGAGAAACCGATGTCTCGGAGCTCGTACATCATCTGGTAGGTCAGGGTGCCCGACTTGCTGACCAGCCCGATCTTCCCGGCCTGGGTGATGTTGGCCGGGATGATCCCGGCGTTGGAGCGCCCGGGGCTGATCAGACCGGGGCAGTTGGGCCCGATGATCCGGGTGGCGCTGCCCTGGGCATGCGCCCAGAAGTACGTCGAGTCGTGTACCGGGATGCCCTCGGTGATGACCACGGCGAGCCCGATCCCGGCGTCCACTGCCTCGATGACGGCGGCCTTGGCGAACGGCGGCGGCACGAAGATGACGCTGACGTCGGCGCCGGTCTCCTTCATGGCGTCGGCGACACCGCCGAACACCGGGACGCTGGCGCCGTCGAAGTCGACGCTGGTCCCGGCCTTGCGGGGGTTCACGCCGCCGACGATGGCGGTGCCGGAGGCCAGCATGCGAGAAGTGTGCTTGCTGCCCTCGGAGCCGGTCATGCCCTGGACGATGACCTTGCTGTTCTCGTTGAGGAAGATCGACATTCTGGTGTCCTGTCGGTTCGAGGGGCGATTAGGCGGCGGCGAGTTCGGCGGCCCGGCGCGCGGCGCCGTCCATCGTGTCGACCACGGTCACCAGGGGGTGGTTGGCCTCGGCGAGGATCCGCCGGCCCTCCTCGACGTTGTTCCCGTCGAGCCGGACGACCAGCGGCTTGGTCGCCTCGTCGCCCAGGATGCCGAGCGCGGAGACGATGCCGTTGGCGACGGCGTCGCAGGCGGTGATCCCGCCGAAGACGTTGACGAAGACGCTCTTGACGGCCGGGTCGCCCAGGATGATGTGCAGGCCGTTGGCCATCACCTCGGCCGAGGCGCCGCCACCGATGTCGAGGAAGTTGGCCGGCTTGACGCCTCCGAACTCCTCGCCGGCGTAGGCGACGACGTCGAGGGTGCTCATGACCAGCCCGGCGCCGTTGCCGATGATCCCGACCTCGCCGTCGAGCTTGACGTAGTTGAGGTTCTTCTCCTTGGCGGCGGCCTCGAGCGGGTCGGCCGAGGCGGCGTCCTCGAGGGCGGCGTGCTCGGCCTGCCGGAAGTCGGCGTTCGCGTCGAGGGTCACCTTGGCGTCGAGCGCGAGGACGGTGCCGTCGGGCGCCTTGGCCAGCGGGTTGATCTCGACCAGGGTGGCGTCCTCCTGGGTGAAGACCTCCCACAGCTGGACGGCGATCGCGATGACCTGGTCGCGCACGTCGGCCGGGAAGTTGGCGGCGTCGACGATCTCGGCCGCCTTGGCCTCGTCCACGCCCTTCGACGCGTCGACCTGGATGCGGGCCAGCGCCTCGGGCCGCTCGACCGCGAGCTGCTCGATGTCCATGCCGCCTTCCTTCGAGGCCATGGCCAGGAAGGTGCGGTTGGACCGGTCGAGCAGGTAGGAGAAGTAGTACTCCTCGGCGATGTCGCTGGCCTGGGCCACCATCACCTTGTGGGTGATGTGCCCCTTGATGTCCAGCCCGAGGATGTCCTGGGCGCGGGCCCTCGCGTCCTCGGGGTCGTCGGCGAGCTTGACGCCGCCGGCCTTGCCGCGGCCGCCCACCTTCACCTGCGCCTTGACGACGACGGGCTGGGCGATCTCGCGGGCGATCGCCTCCGCCTCCTCGGGCGTCTCGGCGACGCCGCCGGGGAGCACGGGGACGCCGTGCGAGGCCAACAGGTCACGGGCCTGGTACTCGAAGAGATCCACGAACAGGCACCGTAGACCGCCCGTAACCCCGCCGCCCCCTCGGGCGTTGTAGGGGCCGGGAAGGCGTGGGGCGCATCACACGGTGCGTCACCCGATCGCTGCACTCCGGAGCTCCTGGAGCGCTCGCCGCCCGCCGCACCGCCCCGATCGCCGCCGATGAGGAGCCGTCCGTGCGCCGAGCCGCAACTGCCCTGGTCACCACCGTGCTGGCCGCCGGAGGCATGACCGCGCTGGCTCCGCCGGCGGCTGCCACCGAGGTCGTGCCGCGCGACCTGACGATCACCGTGACCGGACTCGGACCCGAGCGGCGGACGTGCCAGATCGACGCCGACCTCTACGTGCCGGCCGGGGTGACCGCGCGGCGGCCGGGACCGGCACTGCTCACGACGAACGGCTTCGGCGGCACGAAGGACGACCAGGCAGACTTCGCGCAGGGCTTCGGTGAACACGGGTACGTGACGCTCTCCTACACCGGCCTCGGATTCGTCGACGGCGACCTCTGCCCCATCACCCTCGACGACCGCGAGCACGACGGCGCGGCGGCCGGCCAGCTCCTGCGGTTCCTCGGCGGCGACCCGTCGATCGTCGCGGTGGACGACGCGACCGGTGCGCGCGTCCTCGTCGACCAGGTGATCCGCGAGGATCGCCGCACCGGCGTCGCCCACGACCCCGCGGTCGGGATGGTCGGGGGCTCCTACGGCGGCCAGATCCAGTTCGCGGCCGCCGCGGTGGAGCACGCGGCCGGCACCGACCGCCTCGACGCGATCATCCCGATGATCACGTGGAACGACCTCGCCTACTCGCTCAACCCCGACAACAGCGGGATCCCCGGCGGCGCGGCAGGGAGCGGCTCGGTCAGCTCGGCGAACACCGGCGTCTTCAAGTACCAGTGGTCCCTGCTGTTCACCGCGCTCGGGTTCGCCAACGGGGTGCAGGACCTCCCCGCGCTGTCCGATCCGGCGCAGGTGCAGGACCTGGCGCGGGAGAACTGCCTCAACTTCGACGCCCCGGTGTGCACCGCCCTCGCGGAGGTGGCGGCGACCGGCTTCGCCAGCCAGGAGTCGGTCGAGTTCCTGCGGTCGAACTCGGTGGCCGGCTACGTGTCCGACGTGCGCGTCCCCACTCTCATCGCGCAGGGCCAGGCCGACACCCTGTTCAACCTGCAGGAGTCGGTCGCGACGTACACCGCCCTGAAGGAGCAGGGCACCCCCGTGTCGCTGGTCTGGCAGTCGTGGGGCCACAGCGGCCCGAGCCCGCGGCCGGGAGAGCTGGACGAGCGCAACCCGGAGGACTCCTACCAGGGCCGCCAGGCGCTCGCCTGGTTCGACCACTACGTCCGCGGCCGAGGCCCGGCTCCGAAGCCGGCGTTCGACTACTACCGCGGCTGGGTCATGGAGGAGACCGGCGACATCGAGGAGGCCTACGCCTCGGCGCCGTCCTACCCCGTCGGTGAGGAGCGGACGCTGCACCTGTCCGGCGGCGGCCTCCAGGGCGGTGCGCTGGTCGACAGCCAGGCGGAGGTCGTCCCCGGCGTCAGCGCGTACAGCAGCGTGGCGCCGTTCGGGCCGAACTACACCGAGACCGCATTCCTCGACCAGTCGGGTCCGGTGACCGATCCCCCGGGGACGGCGATCCGCTTCGCCACGCCGCCGCTGGCCGAGCCGCTGGACGTCGTCGGTTCCCCGCGGCTCACCGTGCAGCTGGATGCCCCCGCGGTGGCCGCGACGCAGCCGACCGGACCGGCCGGGCAGCTGGTGGTCTACGCCAAGGTCTACGACATCGGCCCCGACGGCACGGTCGAGCTGCCGTACCGGCTGATCTCCCCCGCGCGCGTCGCCGACGTGACGAAGCCGGTCACCATCGAGCTGCCGGCGATCGTGCACCGGTTCGAGGCCGGTCACCGGCTGGCCGTGGTCCTCGCCGGCGGCGACCTGGCCTACCGGGGGTCCACCGTGCCGCAGCCGGTGAGCCTCGCGACCGGCCCCGACCACATCCAGCAGCTCACGCTGCCCGTCGTCGACTGAGCCAGGCATAGGTACCTATACCTGCGTTCTGGGCCCCGAGACGCAGGTATTGGTACCTATGCCTGGTCCGTGGTCAGGCGGGGGCGCCGACGTTCTGCTGCACCCAGTCGACGATCTCGGTGGTGGTCGCGCCCGGCGTGAAGATGTGGCCGATGCCCAGGCGCTCGAGCTCCGGGATGTCCTCGTCGGGGATGATCCCGCCGCCGAAGACGACGACGTCGTCGATGCCGCGCTCGTCCATCAGCTCGCGCAGGCGGGCGAAGAGCGTCATGTGGGCGCCGGACAGCACGGACAGCCCCACGGCGTCGGCGTCCTCCTGGATCACGGTCTCGACGATCTGCTCCGGCGTCTGGTGCAGGCCGGTGTAGACGACCTCCATGCCCGCGTCGCGCAGTGCACGCGCCACGATCTTCGCGCCGCGGTCGTGCCCGTCGAGGCCCGGCTTGGCGATGACCACCCGGATGCGTTCGTCCACGAGACGTAGCTTAGGAGCAGCTGCGCTGATCGCGGTCAGGAACGGCCACGGCGCAGGCGCCAGGCGAGCGCGGTGAGCGCCGCGTAAGCCAGCCCGGCGACGAGCAGGCCCGCTCCGGGAAGGGTCCACTCCAGCTCGCCGGAGGAGGCTGCGTCCCGCACCCCGGTCAGCGCCGCCCCCAGGACGACGACGGTCACGCCGAGCAGGCCCCCGACGACGGCCAGGCGCGGGCGCAGCGACGGCGCGATGACCGAGCAGAGGACGACGGCGCCGGCGAGCAGCAACCCACCCAGGAGCGCGAGCCCGGGGCGCTCGAGCAACGCCCGCGGGCCCTCCTGGGTCACCACGGTCTCCAGACCCGTCGCGGGGTCGGTGACCAGCTCGTCGGGCACGTCGGAGGACGGCAGCGAGAGACACAGGACGGCCGTGACGCCCAGCAGCACGGCGGAGCCGGCCAGGCCCGAGCGGACGGAGTCGAGCGCGCCGCCGTCCTCCATGACGGTCCGACCCCACGACCAGATGGCCACGACGCCCGCGAGGACGGTGAGCCCGAGGGCGACGACGCCGAGGACCCAGCCGGGCGCCGCCTCGACGCCGCTGGTGAGCACGCGCTCCCCGGCGAGCACCTCGACCGCGGGCCGGGTCGTCGAACTGCTGCCGTGGTAGAGCTCGATCAGCAGCTGTCCGACACCCAGCGCCCCGGCCACACCCGCGTAGGCCAGACCGAACTTCGGCACCGCTCCCCGGAGGAGGGCGCCGCCGACAGCGAGGTGGACTCCGGGCACGAGCAGGGCGACGAGCGCGCTGCCGAACCCGTCCACCGCCGACAGGTCCTGGCCGCCCACGACCAGATACGTGGGGAAGGCGGCCGCGACGCCGGCCAGGGCGGCGAGTACGAGCAGCACCCCGGCGACGCGAGCACCAGGGGGCACCGGGCCGACGACGAGCCCCTCCCCCGGCGTCGGCGTCCCTGCCTGCTGCGTGGCCGGGCGCGCCGACGGCGTCGGCCGCACCGCACCGCGGCGCGCGGTCGGCGTCACGCGGCGGCTGGTCGGCCCCGTTCGGGCGTCGCGGGACACGGTTCCCCCTTCGGTTCCCAGGTCGTCGGAATCGACCTCAGTCTGCGACCGCGGGCAGCGGTCGCGTGGTTCCGGATGGCAGCGATCCGGTCACGAACCGGACTCGATCCGCCGACGATCCGGAGAGTCGTGTGTGATGCGCATCACACGAGCGCATTACCGTGAAATCGACGGACACATATCCACGGACCAGCGAGGCCGAACCGCGCCGATGCCGGTGGAGGACAGTCGGGGAGATCGGTCATGCGTGCAACGAGTGGTCCGGAGCGCCACCCAGAGTCGCACACCGGACCGGCACCCGTCGGCACGCCAGGGGGCACGCTGCGCGCCCTGTGCAGCCCCGCCACGCTGACCGGCGGCCTCACCGAACTCGCCTGGGTCGGCGCCCACGTGCTCATGTATCCCCTCGGCACGCGGGTACCGGCACTGCGGCCCGACCCGCGCAACCGCCCGGGGCAGCAACCACCCACGGTGCGGGCGCTCTTCGCCGCCGATCCGCTGGCCGCCCGCATCCCGGTACTGCTCGTGCACGGCCTGGTGGACAACCGGTCGGTCTTCTCCGTGATGCAGCGCAGCCTGCGCCGGCGCGGG
The DNA here is from genome assembly GCF_006717095.1 of Blastococcus colisei. Lineage (NCBI taxonomy): Bacteria > Bacillati > Actinomycetota > Actinomycetes > Geodermatophilales > Geodermatophilaceae > Blastococcus > Blastococcus colisei. Next base: position 811,711 of record NZ_VFQE01000001.1, on the reverse strand, counting down.
TTCGCCCACGTCTGCACCTGGAACTACAGCCCGCTCCTCACCGACGTCGCCCGCGGAGCGGCCGATCTCGGCGCGCACATCGAGCGCCTCTGCGAGCAGACCGGCTACGACCGGGTGCACGTCGTCGGGCACAGCCTCGGGGGACTGATCGCCCGCTACCACGTGCAGCGCCAGGGCGGGGACCGTCGGGTCGAGTCGCTGGTGACCCTCGGGACCCCGCACCAGGGTTCGGTCCTCGCCCACGTCGTCCCCACCCCGCTGATCCGCCAGCTCCGGCCGGGATCACCGGTGCTGCGGGAGCTCGCCGAGCCCGCCCCTGCCTGCCGGACCACGGTCACGGCGATCTACAGCGATCTCGACCAGGTGGTACTGCCGACGCGGTCGGGCCGGTGCGACCACCCCGATCTCGCCGCCCGTAACGTCCTGGTCCGGGGAGTAGGGCACATGAGCCTGCCCCGGCACCGGCAGGTGGTCGACGAGGTCGCCGCGACGCTGGCCGGCCGTCGCGAGGCCACGGACCGGCCGGCGGTCGGCCGCACCGCCGTCGCCTGAGCCGTTCCCGGGCGCGTCGCCGTAGGCGCGGCCGCGGTCATGCCGGTTCCGTCGTACCCGCGTGCCAGCGTCCTGCCGTCCTGCCGTCCTGCCGTCCTGCCGTCCTGCCGTCCTGCCGTCCTGCCGTCCGAGCCTCATCACACCGCGCACACAACGCGACACGTGCCGTGCGGTGCTTTGCCGTGCCATGACACATCGTTACGGTTCGATCACGGCGCCGGTGACCACCGGTGGACGACCGGACCCGGTCGTCCTCAGCCACCGCCGCTCCCCCGGCGGGCCGCCACACGGCTCGGCAGGGCAGCGCTCGTCCGGGAAGGTGCGCCATGTCTCGCAGCAGTGCACCCCAGGTCCTCGAGCGGCCCGGGACCGAGCGCGACACCGCCTCCCTGGGCGCCCCCATCGTCGACGCCACGCGGACAGCGCCCGCCGCCGTCTCCACGGCGGGGCCGACGGCCACCGCCGCGGAGCCGGTCACCGCGGAGCCGGTCACCGCGGAGCCGGCCACGCGCCCCCGGACCCGGCGGCTCCCCCACCCTCCCGGCCGCCGAGCCCACCTCTGGCTCGCCGCCCTGATCGCCGGCGCCGTCCTCGCGGCGGTCCCCGGCCTCACCGGACCATCGGACGAACTGACGGGCACCGCCTCCGACTACGGCCTCGGCGTCGCCGCCGACCTCGCCCTGAGCGGGGGCATCGACGACGCCGGCGTGCGCCGCAGCATCTCCGAAGCGGAGGCGCAGGCCCGGCTCGGCGAGCTCGCGGCCTCCCGCGCCGCGCGGGCCCCGAAGACCGTGCTCCCCACCCAGGGCCGGCTCACCACCTGCTACTGCATGCGCTGGGGCCAGATGCACTACGGCCTCGACCTGGCCGCCCCGCTCGGCACTCCGATCTACTCGGCCGCCGACGGCGTGGTCATCAAGGCCGGCCGCGTCTCCGGTTTCGGCAATGCCGTCTACATCCAGGACGCCGACGGCAACGTGCACATCTACGGGCACATGCGGTACTACGACGTCCGGGCCGGCGACATCGTGCACGCCGGCGACCAGATCGCGAAGGTCGGCAACGAGGGCTACTCCACCGGGCCGCACCTGCACTACGAGATCCACCGCGGCGACATCGACGGCCGCCCGCTCGACCCGCAGGACTGGCTCGCCGAGCGCGGCGTGCAGATCTGACGGTCGTTCGAGCGCGGCTTCGGGAGTGTTCTTCACACATTCGGAGCGCTGCATCGTCCCCGAAGGGCGAGAACAACCCCTAGAGCACGGCTGAGCCAGGGAGTCAGAGCTTCACGAGGGGGGCGTACCTGAGGACCAGGCGCTTGGTGCCGCCGGAGCCGAAGTCGACCGTGGCCTGGGCCTTGTCGCCCACGCCGGTCACCTCGACCACGGTGCCCAGGCCGAACGCGTCATGGCTGACCCGGTCGCCGACGTCCACCGCGATGACCGCCCGGTTGCCCGCGCCACCGCGCAGGCCACCGGTCGACAGACCGGTCGCGGCGACCCGCGACTGGGCCGACGAGTAGCCGGTCGACGCCGGGGCCGGCTCGAGCCGGGCCCAGTGCACCGTGTCCGGCGGGACCTCGTCCAGGAACCGGGACGGCGGGTTGTACGACGGCTGCCCCCAGCTGGTGCGCACCTGGGCCCGTGAGAGGAACAGCCTCTGCTGGGCGCGGGTGATGCCCACGTAGGCCAGCCGCCGCTCCTCCTCCAGCTCTCGCGGGTCCCCCAGGGCGCGCAGGTGCGGGAAGACGCCGTCCTCCAGCGCCGTCAGGAAGACGACCGGGAACTCCAGGCCCTTGGCCGTGTGCAGCGTCATCATCGTGACGACGCCGGCGTCGTCGCCGGTGACCGGGATCTGGTCGGCGTCGGCCACCAGCGACACCTGCTCCAGGAAGTCGGTGACCGTCCCGTTCGGGTTGGCTGCCTCGAACTCCGCGGCCACCGAGATCAGCTCGTTGAGGTTGTCGACCCGCCCCTCGTCCTGGGGGTCGGTGCTCGCCTGCAGCTCGGCGAGGTAGCCGGTGCGGTCGAGGATGCTCTCCAGCAGCGCGGCGGGCCCCGAACCGGTCTCGACCAGCTGCTCGAACTCCTCCAGCAGCGCGACGAACTCCTGGACCGACTTCAGCGAGCGGGTGGCGAGCTCACCCACCTCCGAACACCGGCGCAGCGCCGAGGCGAACGGGATCCGCTCGCGGTCGGCGAAGTTCTCGATGCATGCCTCCGCCCGGTCGCCGATGCCGCGCTTCGGGGTGTTGATGACCCGGCGCAGGCTGACGATGTCGGTCGGGTTGGCGACCACCTTCAGGTAGGCCAGCGCGTCGCGGACCTCCTTGCGCTCGTAGAAGCGCACCCCGCCGACGACCTTGTAGGGCATGCCGACCCGGATGAAGACCTCCTCGAAGACACGGGAGGCGTTGTTGGTCCGGTAGAAGACTGCGATGTCCTTCGGCTGGGCCACGCCCTCGTCGACCAGGGCGTCGATCTGCTCGGCGACCCAGGCGGCCTCGTCGTGCTCGTTGTCGGCGACGTAGCCCTCGATCAGCTCGCCGTCGCCGGAGTCGGTCCACAGGTTCTTGGGACGGCGACCGGTGTTGCGCGAGATGACCTGGTTCGCGGCCTTCAGGATCCGCTGGGTGGAGCGGTAGTTCTGCTCCAGCAGGATCGTGGTGGCCTGCGGGTAGTCGCGCTCGAACTCGTCGATGTTGCGGATCGTCGCGCCGCGGAACGCGTAGATCGACTGGTCGGCGTCGCCGACGACGCACAGCTCGGCCATGGGCACCGGGCCCGTGCCGTCGCCCACCAGCTCGCGGACCAGCATGTACTGGGCGTGGTTCGTGTCTTGGTACTCGTCGACCAGCACGTGCCGGAAGCGGCGCCGGTAGTGCTCGGCGACGTCGGGGAACGCCTGCAGCAGGTGCACGGTGTTCATGATCAGATCGTCGAAATCCATGGCGTGCGCCTGGCGCAGCCGCTGCTGGTAGAGCTTGTAGGCCTCCGCGAGCACCTTCTCCGGCGCCGTCTGCGGGACGTAGCCCTCCTCGTCGACCAGCTCGTTCTTGAGGTTGGACACCTGCGCGGCGAGGCTGCGGCCCGGGTAGCGCTTGGCGTCGAGGTCGAGGTCGCGGGCGACCATCGTCATCAGCCGGACCGAGTCGCCCTGGTCGTAGATCGTGAACGACGATTTCAGGCCCAGCTTGGCGGCCTCGGCGCGGAGGATGCGCACGCACATGGAGTGGAACGTCGAGACCCACATCGCGCGGGCGCGCGGCCCGACGAGGTGGGCCACCCGCTCCTTCATCTCGCCGGCGGCCTTGTTCGTGAACGTGATCGCGAGGATCTCGCCGGGCTGGGTGTGGCGCGCACCCAGCAGGTAGGCGATCCGGTGCGCGAGCACCCGGGTCTTCCCCGAGCCCGCGCCGGCCACGATGAGCAGCGGCCCGCCCTCGTGGACGACGGCCTGGCGCTGTGGGCCGTTGAGACCGGCGAGCATCCGCTCGAGCTCGCGCCCGACGGGGCCCTTGGCGGTGCGCTGGAGGGCCTCGGTTCCGGGCAGGGACTGCTGCGGCCCGGTCAGGGCCTCCTGGACGCTCATCCCGGGGTCCCCGCGGAGACGTGGAGCGCCAGCGGAGCGTTTTCGTGGGGTGGGTTCATGACCACATCACTGTAAGCCGGACGGGGGACACTCCCCGGGCGCCGTCCACGTCCACCCCACCCGTCCCACGAGCCGATCGTGGCGATCGCGTCGGACCTGTGGCAGACTCCGGTCCGTGCTCGCCACGGTCAGCTTTTACTACGGTCACCGGGATCCGGTGTCCGTCACCGCTGGCTGAGCACTCCGCCGCAACAGACGCCCCGGGCCCGAAGAGCCCCGGGGCGTTTTCTCGTTTCCGGGGACCTACGGGCCACCAGCACCCGAAGGACATCCCATGAGCGCCCTCACCGCCTCCTCCGCGCCCGTCGCCGTCACCGGCACCGAGATCGAGCGCATCGGCGAACTGCGGTCCGCGATCGACGCGTGCGACGCCGAGATCATCGAGCTCGTCCGGCGCCGGCTGGCCATCTCGCAGGAGATCGGCGCGCTGCGGTCGGCCAGCGGCGGCACGCGACTCAACCTCTCCCGTGAGCAGCAGGTGCTCGCGCGGTTCGAGGCGGCGCTGGGTGCCGACGGCGCCGCGCTCGGCATGATGCTGCTCCGTCAGGGTCGCGGCCGGCTCTGAACGAGGTCCCCGTCCTTCGACGTTCAGGGCGAGCCTCGGGACGGGGCCGTACAGCGGGACCGTCAGGGGACCGCGCGCCAGACCAGGGAGTCCTCGTCCCCCAGGGCCGAGACCTCGAGCAGCGTCCCCGGGCACTCCGCCAGCACCTCGGCGCCCAGCCCGTGCGCGAGCTCCAGCGCCGCCTCGAGCCCCTCGGCGGATGTCTCCGTCGACACCCGGAGGAGGCCGCGCCCCTCCTCGCGCCACACGCGCAGGTCGTCGTCCCCGGGGCGCAGTACTCCACCCAGCGCGTCGACGGCCGCCTGGTCCAGCGGTGGTTCGGGACGCAGCGCGAGGAAGAGGGTGAAGGTGTCCACCGCGAGAGTGTGCCCGCCGGCCTCTCGCGGCGGGCGCTGTATCCGGCGTCCCGTCCCGCGCCTCCTCCGGTCACCGCCCACCGGAAGGACGTGAGGCCGATGCACGAACCGATGCCCGTGCCGCCGTTCGGGCACCGCCTGCCCGCCGACGTCGCCGCCAGGTTCCGGGCGACAGCATCTGCACCCGCGTCCCGTCACTGCGCCCGTGCGCCCGTCCGGGTGCGACGTATCGCACCCGGCCTCTGCTGATCCCGACGTCCGGCGCGACCGGGCGTGTCCGCCGTGACCCCGCGGAGCGCCCGGATGTTGCCGGGGACCGGGCGCCACCGCTTCGCCGCTCTCCGAGGGGCCGAGGGTGCATCCGGTCGCCGGGCCGGTCGGGTCGCCAGGGGCTGGACCCGACCGGCTCCGGCCCTGATCTCCCGGCCGTGTCACATCCGGCTGCGCTGTTCCGTCTCCATGAGTGCACCCACCCGATGGAGAGGAACCGACATGACCGCGACCGACGACGCCCGCATCCCCCTCGACCCGCCCCGCACGCTGCTCAACCGGCTCACCCAGTGGTACTCGCGCCGCACCTACGGCACGGTTCTCGACCCGGGTGCGGCGATCGCGCACAACGGCCGCGTCCTGCGCACCTACATCCGGTACGAGCAGTCGCTCGCCCGGTGGAACCACCTCGACCCGACGCTGAAGGCGCTGGCCGTCATGTCCTCGGCCGCCACGATCGGCTGCTCCTGGTGCATGGACTTCGGCTACTGGGTGAGCGCCGAGGACGGCGTCGACCCGGCCAAGCTCCGCGACGTCCCGCGCTGGCGCGACAGCGACGTCTACTCCGACCTGGAGCGCCAGGTGATGGCCTACGCCGAGGCGATGAGCACCACGCCGGTCGGGGTCACCGACGAGATGGTCGCTGCACTGCGTCGCCGGCTGGACGACGCCCAACTGGTCGAGCTCACGATGATGGTGTCCGTGGAGAACAGCCGGTCGCGGTTCAACAGCGCCCTCGGACTGACCAGCCAGGGCTTCAGGGACCGCTGCGAGATCCCCGGCCGCCCGGCATGACCTCGGCGCTCGCTCCGTTCGACCGCCACCGGCGGCTGCTGTTCTCGGTGGCCTACCAGATGCTCGGCAGCGTCTCCGACGCCGAGGACGTCGTGCAGGACGCGTGGCTGCGCTGGTCTGCGGCCGACCGGAGCGAGGTGGCGGACGAGCGGGCCTACCTCGTGCAGACCGCTACTCGGCTCGCGCTGGACCGGATGACCTCGGCCCGCAGCAGGCGGGAGAGCTACGTCGGTCCGTGGCTGCCGGAACCGCTCCTGACCGGCGCGGGACTGGTCGCCTCCGGGTCCGCACCGGTCGACCCGACGGAGGCCGCCGAGGTCGGCGAGCAGGTGTCGCTGGCTCTGCTGGTGGTCCTGGAGACGCTCTCCCCCACGGAGCGGGCCGTCTTCGTGCTGCGCGAGGTGTTCGGCATGTCGATGGCCGAGGTGGCCGGCACGCTGGGCCGCACCGAGGTCGCCGTCCGCCAGATGGCCCACCGCGCCCGCGAGCACGTGCGCGCCCGCCGTCCTCGCTTCGACACCGACCGGCAGTCGCAGCGGGAGGTGACCGAGCGGTTCTTCGCCGCCTGCGCCTCCGGTGATCTGGCGGCGCTGCTGGCCGTCCTCGCGCCGGACGTCGTGCTGGTCAGCGACGGCGGCGGCAAGGCGAAGGCCGCGCTCCGCCCCATCCTGGGTGCGGAGAAGGTCGCCCGGTTCGTCGCCGCGACCGCGACGCAGGGCTTCAGCCTTCCCGGCCTGCGGGTCGAGGTCGCCGAGGTCAACGGCGCCCCCGGGATCGTGGCCTGGGCCGGGGAGGAGCCGCTGCTGGCGATGTCGCTGGTCGTGGCCGACGGCGTCGTCGAGCAGGTCCTCATCGTGCGGAACCCGGACAAGCTCTCCGGCCTCTCCGCCGCCGCGAACGACTTCTAGGCTCGCGCGGGTGACCCCGCCCCTCCCCCGCAATCCGGCCGAGCACGTCGAGCGGGTCCTCTGCGTCCTCGCCCATCCCGACGACGTGGACTTCGGGTCGGCGGGGACCGTCGCGACCTGGACGTCGGCCGGCACCGAGGTCGTCTACTGCATCGTGACCGACGGCGACGCGGGCGGCTTCGACGAGACACCTCGGGAGCAGATGCCGATCCTCCGGCGGGCCGAGCAGCAGGCCGCCGCAGCCGCGGTCGGAGTGAGCGACGTGCGTTTCCTCGGCTACCCCGACGGGCGGCTGGAGCTGACCCTCGACCTGCGCCGGGACATCAGCCGGGTCATCCGGCAGGTGAAGCCGCAGCGCGTCCTGACCACCTCGCCGGAGCGGTTCTGGGAGCGGGTCGCCGCTAGCCACCCCGACCACATGACCGTCGGCGAGGCGACGATGCGCGCGGTCTACCCCGACGCCCGCAATCCGTTCGCGTTCCCGGAGCTGCTGGACGAGGAGGGGCTGGAGGCCTGGACGGTGTCGGAGGTGTGGCTGGGCGCCAGCCCGCGGGCCGACCACCCCGTGGACGTCACCGACGTGCTCGACCGCAAGATGGCCGCGTTGCGCTGCCACGTGACGCAGGTCGGCCACATGCCCGAGCTGGAGCAGTTCGTGACGGGTTGGATGGGTCAGACGGCGCAGCGTTTCGGGTTGGCCGACGGCAGGCTCGCCGAGGCCTTCCACGTCGTCCACACCGCCTGACCGCTCAACCGGCTCCGAGAACGAGCATCGTCCCGCCGAACACGATCCCGGTGATCAGGCAGGTGATCGCGGTGAACCCGAAGATGTCCCGGACCCCGAGCCCGGCGACGGCGAGCAGCGGCAGCGCCCAGAACGGCTGGATCATGTTGGTCCACTGGTCGCCGTAGGCGATCGCCATCGTGATGACGGCCGGATCGACCCCGAGCGAGTCGGCAGCGTTCAGGAAGATCGGCGCCTGGACGGCGAACTGCCCGCCGCCGCTCGGGACGAACATGTTGAGCAGGCCGGCCGAGAGAAAGGCCCACAGCCCCAGAGTGCCGGGGCTGGAGATGTCGCTGAACCAGCCGCTGAGTTGGGCCGCCAACCCGGAGGCGGTCATCATCCCGATGATCCCGGCGTAGAGCGGGTACTGGAGCAGCACCTCGCCGACCGTCCGCACCGCCCCGCCCACGAGCTCGGCGAGCTCTGCCGGACTGCGCACGATCAGCAGGATGGCGGCGAGGAAGCTCCAGTTGACGATGTCGAGGGTGAGATCGAAGCCCTCCTGCGCGAAGTAGACCCCCAGGTAGGCCAGCAGCGCGAGGCCGGGGATCAGGGTGACCAGCCGGGAGGCCTCCATGCGCTCGGCGGGGGTCTCCGGGTCCTTCAGCGCGACGTCGGGCTCCTCCTCCCCCATCCGCTCGGGGAGCTCGATGATCCGGTCCTTGCCCTTCGGGGCCATCAGGACGACGGTCCCGAGGATCGCCGCGACGGCGACCACGATCGCGATGAGGTTCCACGGCGAGTAGACCGTCTCGCTGATCGGGATGGTCCGGCCGATCGCCTCCTCGACGAAGCTGCCGGGCGTCGCGGCGGCGAGGGGACCGGTGGCGCTGTACCCCATGTGCCAGACGGCGAAGCCGGAGTAGGCACTGGCGACGAGCAGCGGGTAGTGCAGCTTCGTGCCCCGGCGTCGAGCGGCGCGACCCACCTCGAGGGCGATGACGCCACCGACCACCAGCCCCAGCCCGAAGCTGATCAGCGACGCCACCGCGGAGACGAACGCGACGAACGCGTACGCCGCGCGGGGGCTCTTGGGCAGATCGGCGATGCGGATCAGGCCCGCCTTGACCGGCCGGGTCAGCGCCAGCGTGTAGCCCAGCAGGAGCACGAGGGCCACCTGCGTCATGAACGCCAGCAGGCCGGCCAGCCCGTCGCCCCAGGCCCGCGTCAGCTCCGCGGGTCCGACGTCGCCGAAGACGAGCGCGAGCACGGCCACGATGACGGTGAGGACCACCGCGAAGACGAAGGCGCCGGGGAGATAACGCTCCACGCCGGCAACCAGCGGGCGGGACAAGGTGCGCAGCATCGGCGTCATCTCCTCACGGGGCTGCGGGCGTGACCTGGTTCACCCCCGCCCTCAGCATCATGGGGGTGACCGTGAGTCGGCGCTCGGCGGGCGCCCGGGGCGGACCGGTCAGAGCAGGCGGTTGGTCGCCGCCCAGCGGGTGAGCTCGTTGCGGTTGGACAGCTGGAGCTTGCGCAGCACGTTCGACGCGTGGGACTCGACGGTCTTCACCGAGATGAACAGCCGGGAGCCGATCTCGCGGTAGGTGTAGCCACGGGCCAGGAGCTGCATGACCTCGCGTTCACGCGCGCTGAGCAGGTCCAGCCCGGGGTCGGTCGCCTCCTCCTCCGGCTCCGGCGCCGACGGCCCGCCGGCGGAGAACGCGTCCAGCACGAACCCGGCCAGCCGGGGGCTGAAGACGACGTCGCCGTCGGCCACCCGGCGGACGGCGTCGAGCAGGTCCGGTCCGGAGATGGTCTTGGTGACGTAGCCCTTCGCGCCGGCCCGGATGACCGCGATGACGTCCTCGGCGGCGTCGGACACCGAGAGCGCGAGCCACTTCACGTCGGGCAGCTCGGTGCGCAGCGTCTCCAGCACCGTCCGGCCACCCCCGCCCGGCATGTGCACGTCGAGCAGGACGACGTCCGGTCGCGTGGCGCGGATGCCGTCGACGGCCGAGGGGACGTCGACACCCTCACCGACGAACGTGACGTCGTCCCCCAGCTCGGCGCGCACACCGGCACGGACCATGGCGTGGTCGTCGACCACGAAGACGCGCGGGGAGATCATGGGGTTGCTCCTCTCGGGAGCACCAGCTCCACCTCGGTTCCCTCGCCGGGCGCGGACCGCACCACGGCCGTCCCCCCGAGCCGGGCCAGCCGGCCGCTGACCGAGTCGCGCAGCCCCCGGCGGTCGTCGGGCACCTCCGCCGGATCGAACCCCGTGCCGCGGTCGCGGACGTAGACCGACACCCGGTCGGGCGTGACCTCCGTGTACAGGTCGGCCGCCGTGGCCCCGGAGTGCTTGGCCGCGTTGACCAGCGCCTCGCGGGTCGCCGAGCCCAGATTCGCGAGCGCCTCGTCCACCGGGGCGTCCCCGACGACGACCGGCTCCACCAGCAGGGCGTGGTCGGCTTCCACGTCGGACACCATCTGCGCCACCAGCCCGGCCCAGGTACCGCCCTCGCGGACCACCTGCGGGTCGTACAGCCAGGCGCGCAGCTCCCGTTCCTGGCTGCGGGCCAGCCGCCCGACCGCCTGCGGCTCCTCGGCATGGCGCTGGATCAGCGCCAGCGTCTGGAGCACGGAGTCGTGCAGGTGGGCGGCGACGGCGGCCCGCTCCTCCGACCGGATGCGCGCCGTGCGCTCCTCGGCCCGGGAGTCCAGCAGCCGCCGCCAGATCGGCGCCGTCGCCAGGACGACGCCGGTGAGGATGACCAGGGTGGCGGCGAAGCCGTTGCGGGCGTTGGCGAGCTGTCCGGTCGTCGCCAGCAGCAGGATCACGCCGCCCGCCGCCAGGGCGGCACCCCCGGCGAGGGCCCAGCGGACGCCGGGCACGTTGAGCGTGCGGTCGCTGTCCAGTTGCCGCCAGATGACGGTCATGCCGACGGCGACCACGATCAGCGGCAGCACCAGGTCGCCACTGCTGAGCCTGGCCACCTGGCCGATGACCGTGACGGCAGCGATCCCGAGCAGCACCAGGGTGATCAGCTGCCGGCGGCCGGTGGGCCGCATCAGCTGCACGGCGCCCGGGGTCGGGTCCTCCCCCGGCGCGGCCACGGACATGGTCAGCCACAGCAGCGCGTACATGACGACGCCGATGCCGAAGCTCGCCAGGACGACGAAGGCGACCCGGACCACCAGTGGGTCCTGACGCAGGTGCGCGGCCGTCCCCGCCGCGACGCCTGCCACCAGCCGCCCGGACCGTGGGCGCACCAGCGGCGGCCGGGCGGCCGTCGTGCCGGGCAGCGCCCCGGTCGCAGTGGTGGTCACGTACTCGATCGTCGCACCGCTGCCCCCCGCTCCGACACGGGTGATCACCCTGGAAGAGCAGTCCCGGCCGATCCAGGGTCGGATGGGGGCGTTCCCTGATGGATTCCGGCCCGCCCGGTCGGCAGGCTCTGTGACATGACATCCGCACCGCCTCCCGCAGCTCCCCCTCCCCTGCCGCCGCCGATGGAGCCGCCGTCCTGGCCGCCGCCCCCACCGGAGGGACCGCAGCCGGTCCGCCCGCAGCTGCGCCGCAGCCGCACCGACAAGATCCTCGGTGGTGTCAACGGCGGCCTGGCCGAGTACAGCGGCATCGACGCGCTGCTCTGGCGGGTCGGCTTCGTCGCCCTGACCCTCGCCGCCGGCACCGGCGTGATCGTCTACCTGCTGCTCTGGGTGCTGATGCCTGCCGGGCCCCCCTCCACCGCGGGCGCACCGGCGGGCACCGCGGTGGCGAAGCAGCCGGCCGGACCGCGGTCGCCGGTCCCGGGCCTGACCATCGCCGGCCTGCTGATCGCGATGGGCTTCCTGACCCTGCTGAACAACGTCACGGACTCAGATCTCGGCGGTCGGGTCTTCCTCGGCACCGCGCTCCTGGTCGTCGGCCTCGGTCTCGTGGCCGCCGCCTTCACCCGTGGCCGGAGCTCCCGCGGTGGCCTCGTCGCCCTCGGCGTCGTCCTCTCGCTGGCGCTGGTCACCGTGTCGACGGTGGACGTGTCCGGCTCCGGCGTGGGCGACCGGACCTACCGGCCGGCCACCGTCGCGGAGGTCCGCGAGGTCTACCGGGGCGGGCTGGGCGACGTGACCGTCGACCTGACCCGGCTGGACCAGGGCATCTCCGGCGACCCGGTGACGACCCGCATCGAGCACGGCGTCGGCGACCTGGAGGTCGTCGTCCCCCGCCCGGCGGACGTGCGGCTGCAGATCGACCACGGCCTCGGTGACGTCCAGGTCTTCGACCGCGGGTCCGAGACCGAGGGCTTCTTCCCCGGCACCGGCGACCGCTCGTGGACCGACGACGGTGAACCCGAGTTCGTCCTGACCATCCACGCCGGTCTCGGGGACGTGGAGGTGCGGCGTGGCTGACTACAGCGAGTTCCCCACCACGCCGACCGCCTGGCAGGAGCAGCAGTTGAAGGACTGGCAGACCGTGACCCCGTTGTCCACCGAGGACTCCCCCGAGCCGCGCAAGCGACCGGTCGACCTGGGTGCGCTGATCCCGGGGCTGCTGTTCATCGCCCTGGCGGTCGTCTCGATGGCCGGCGTCGACCTGCCGTTCGAGTTCTGGGAGGACGGCGGGTTCGTCTGGGTCCTGCTGATCGGTGGCGGTGTCGCGCTGCTGGTGTCGGAGCTGAAGAAGGCCCGGCGCCGCCGGGGCTGAGCACGAGGCGCGGACGTCGGAACGGCCCGGGGAGCAACCGCTCCCCGGGCCCTCGCCGTCGAGGGGCTCAGTCGCTGGAGAACACGAGGGCGACGGTGCCCAGGTAGATGAGCGGGATCGAGATCCCCTCGAAGCCGATCCACTTGCGGTCGCGCATGATCAGGCCACCGGTGAGGACGGCCGTCATCAGCACGGTGCCGCCCAGCAGCACCAGGCTGGTCGGGCCGGCGTCGCGGTAGATCGGACCCTCCAGGTAGGCGACGTCGGCCAGGGAGATCATCAGGACGTCGTAGACGTTGCCGCCGACGATGTTGCCGACGCCCAGGGTCAGCTGGCCGATGCGGACCGCCGTGACCAGTACGACCAGTTCGGGCAGCGAGCTGATGGCCGTGGTGAGCGTGAACCCGACCAGCCCGCTGTCCAGTCCGGTCGCCGCGACCACGCCCAGGCCGGCCTGGCCGACGATCCAGCCGGCGACACCCACGACCAGGCCCAGGCCGGCGAGTCCGGCCCAGAGCCGGGCCGTGGAGGGTGCGCCGTCCGCGTCGTCCGTCCCGTCACCTCCCCCGTTCCCGGCGTCCCCGCCGTTCCCGTTCTCACCGGTGTCGTCGTCGGCCGTCTCGTCGGTACGGGTGGGCCGCCACATCGGTTCCTCGTGCATCCGGCGGAGCAGCCGCAGGCCGTAGGCGTAGAGCAGCGGGATCAGCAGCGTGATCGGGTGGATCCAGCCCAGCCGCAGTTCCGGCGTCGCGTAGCCGATGACGGGTACTGCCAGCATCGCCATCAGGATCACCGACTGCAGCACGTTCTCCAGTGATGCCGCGGCATGCTCGAGGTTCGCCCGGCGATAGACCAGGTCGGCGATGGCGAGCCAGACCGTCTGCAGCGCGATGCCGCCGATCGGGTTGCTCAAGGCGAATCCGGGATCGCCCTCCAGCGCGCCGGTCAGCACCGTGACGTTGCCGGGCAGCGAGGTCACCGCCCCGAGCAGGAGGGCTCCACCGACCGCGTCACCGAGCCCGGTGCGCTCGGAGAGGGTGTCGGCGATGCGGGTGAGCCGGACGCCGGCGAGCACGATGACGACCGCCATGCCGGCCAGCGCGAGCAGGCTGGGCACGAGCGGCCACGGCGAGGTGGTCACTCGGTGCTCCGTCCGCTCGCCGACCAGGTCGCCTCACCCCAGCACGGCTGCGGCAGCACCGCATTCGCGGCGGGACCGTCGCCGGCAACGCCGTCGCCGTGGGAACCGGACGGTCCCGCCGCGCGTCGAGCTGACGTGCACCGCTCCGTGCTGCTCCTTGTCGCCGTGCTGGCGCTCGCCGCCTGCGGCTCGGGCGCGAGCGCGGGCGCGGGGGATGTCGAGGGGCGGTGGCAGTTCAGCGGGGGGACGGCGGACGGCGCAGCACTGCCGCAACCCTCGGGGGCTCGCGCCACCCTCGATCTCGACGGCGGCGAGGCGGGCGGCGTCTCATTCTGCAACCACTACTTCTCGTCCTACCGGATCAGCGGTACGTCCTTCTCGGTCGACGGTCTGGGCGGCACCGAGATGGGGTGCGAGCCGGACGTGATGGCCGCCGAGCGCGTCTACCTGGCCGCCCTCGGCACCGTGGACACCGCGGTGACCGACGGGGAGGCCCTCGTGCTCACCGGCGACGGCGTCGAGCTGCGGTTCACCCGGGTGACGCCGGTGCCCGAGAGCGAACTGACGGGTACCCGGTGGACGCTCGAGACCCTGCTGGACGGCGAGACGGCGAGCTCGACCGTGGGCGAGCCGGCGACGCTCGAGCTCTCCGACGACGGGACGCTGACCGGCTCCACCGGCTCCACCGGCTGCCGCGACCTGACGGGCCGCTTCAGGATCGAGGGCGACGTGGTGCGGCTGACCGATCTCCGCGCCGGCACCGAGGACTGCCCGGCCGACGTCGCGGCGCAGGACGGCCACGTGGTGACGGTGCTCGGCGACGGCTTCCAGGTATCGGTCGACGGCGACCGGCTGACGCTGAGCGATCCCGACGGCCGTGGACTGGTCTACCGCGCCACGTGACGTGCTGGAGCGGCCTCGCTGCGGGGGTTCGCGCCGAGCTTGCGAGGCGTGGGTCAGGCCCCGTCCCGGGTCCCGCCGCGAGCCTGCGAGGGGTCTGACGGCCTCGGTGCAGGGTCCCGCCGCGAGCTTGCGAGCGGAGGGGGGCAGCGAGGTCCTTCCAGGGGTCCTTCTGTTATTCCCACTCGATGGTGCCGGGCGGCTTGCTGGTGACGTCGAGGGTGACCCGGTTGACCTCGGGCACCTCGTTGGTGATCCGCGTGGAGATCCTCGCGAGCACGTCGTAGGGCAGCCGGGTCCAGTCCGCGGTCATGGCGTCCTCGCTGGACACCGGCCGCAGCACGATCGGATGGCCGTAGGTGCGGCCGTCACCCTGGACGCCGACCGACCGGACGTCGGCCAGCAGCACGACCGGGCACTGCCAGATCTCGCGGTCCAGCTTGGCCGCCGTGAGCTCCGCCCGGACGATCGCGTCGGCCTTGCGGAGGATGTCCAGGCGCTCCTGGGTCACCTCGCCGACGATGCGGATGCCGAGCCCCGGTCCGGGGAACGGCTGCCGCCACACCATCGCCTCGGGCAGGCCCAGTTGGAGACCGACCTCGCGGACCTCGTCCTTGAACAGCGTCCGCAGCGGCTCGACGAGGGTGAACTGGAGGTCCTCGGGCAGCCCGCCCACGTTGTGGTGGCTCTTGATGTTCGCCGTCCCACTGCCGCCGCCGGACTCGACGACGTCGGGGTAGAGCGTCCCCTGCACGAGGAAGTCGACGGAGTCGCCGTGCTCCTTGGCGTCGCCGACGACGTCGAGCGCGGCCTGCTCGAAGACCCGGATGAACTCCCGGCCGATGATCTTCCGCTTCTCCTCGGGGTCGGAGACCCCGGCCAGCGCACCGAGGAACTGCTCGCGGGCGTCGACCACGCGCAGGTCGACCCCGGTGACGGCGACGAAGTCGCGCTCGATCTGCTCGGTCTCGCCCTCGCGCATCAGCCCGTGGTCGACGTAGACGCAGGTCAGTCGGTTCCCGATGGCCCGCTGGACCAGGGCCGCGGCGACGGCGGAGTCGACGCCTCCCGACAGCGCGCAGAGCGCCCGGCCCTCGCCGACCTGGGCTCGGATGCGCTCGACCTGCTCCTCGACGACGTTGGCCATCGTCCAGGTGGGCTCGAGGCCCGCGATGCCGAAGAGGAAGTGCTCGAGCACCGTCTGCCCGTGCGCGGTGTGCCGGACCTCGGGGTGGAACTGGACGCCGGCGAGCTTGCGGTCGACGTCCTCGAACGCGGCCACCGGCGCACCGGTCGACGTGGCGGTGACGGTGAAGCCGGGGGGCGCCGCGCTGACGGCGTCCCCATGGCTCATCCAGACGTTCTGCTCGACCGGGAGGGCGCCGAACAGCCGGCCCTCGGTGGTGACGGTCAGGGGCGTGCCGCCGTACTCGCGGTCGCCGGTGTGCGCGACCGTTCCGCCGAGGCTCTGGGCCATCGCCTGGAAGCCGTAGCAGATGCCGAAGGCCGGGACGCCGGCCTCGAACAGCGTGGGGTCGACCTGCGGGGCACCCGGGGCGTAGACGCTCGACGGCCCGCCGGACAGGACGATCGCGGCCGGCTTGCGGGCGACGATCTCCTCGGCCGGGACGTCGCCCGGCACGATCTCCGAGTAGACGCCGGCCTCGCGGATCCGGCGGGCGATCAGTTGCGCGTACTGGGCCCCGAAGTCGACGACGAGGACCGTCGGGAAGTCCATCAGTCCTGGCCGCCGGGCGAGGCCGCGTCGTAGCCGCCGATGACGAGGTCGACCCGCTGGAACTCCTTGAGGTCGCGGTAGCCGGTCTTGGCCATCGTGCGGGCCAGGGCGCCGAACAGGTTGGTGCGGCCGTCGGAGGTCTGCGCCGGGCCGAGCAGCACCTGCTCCAGCGAGCCGACCGGCCCGACGGGTGCGGAGGTACCGCCACGCGGCAGCCGCGGGTGGGCGGCCACCGAGTCCCACCAGATGCCGCCGGCGGGCGCCTCCGCGGCGATCCGCAGCGACTCCCCCAACTGCACGGCGTCGGCTCCGCAGGCCAGTGCCCTCGCGATCGCGCCGCTGGTCTCGATCCGGCCGTTGGCGATGACGTGGACGTACCGGCCGCCGGTCTCGTCGAGGTAGTCGCGGCGGGCGGCCGCGGCGTCGGCGATGGCGCTGGCGAGCGGCACGCGGATGCCCATCACGGCGTCACCGGTGGAGAAGCTGTCGGCACCGACGCCGACGATGACGCCGGCGGCTCCCGTGCGCATCAGGTGCAGGGCGGTCGTGTAGTTCGCGGCCCCGCCGACGATCACCGGGACGTCGAGGTCGGCGATGAACTGCTTGAGGTTGAGGGCGTCGCCGTGCGTCGTCACGTGCTCGGCGGAGACGATGGTGCCCTGGATGACCAGCAGGTCGACCCCGGCCTTCAGCGCGGCGGGCGCGAGCTGCTCGGTGTGCTGAGGGGAGACGCGGACCGCCGTCGTGACCCCCGCGTCGCGCATCTCGCGGATGCGCTCACCGATCAGCTCCGGCTTCACCGGCTCGCAGTAGACGTCCTGGAGCAGCGCGACCGGCGGGGCACCCGCGCTCGCGGCGTCCCGGAGCTTGCGGTAGACCGGCCCGGGGTCCTCGTACCGGGTCCACAGGCCCTCGGCGTTGAGCACGCCCAGGCCACCGGCCTGCCCGACGGCGATCGCCGTCGCCGGGCTGACCACGGCGTCCGACGGGCTGGTGACCAGCGGGATGCCGAACCGGAAGGCGTCGATCTGCCAGGCGGTCGAGACGTCGTCGACGTCGCGGGTGCGCCGGGACGGGACGATCGAGACCTCGTCGAGGTCGTAACCGCGCCGGGCGAACCGGTTGAGACCGATCTCGACGGTGTCGCGTGCGCTCATGTCAGCGGCCCCGGTAGTTCGGCGCTTCGACGGTCATCTGGATGTCATGGGGGTGGCTCTCCACCAGCCCCGCCGAGGTGATCCGGGTCAGCTGTCCGCGCTCCTTGAGGTCGGCGACCGTGGCCGCACCGGCGTAGCCCATCGAGGCCCGCAGGCCACCGACGAGCTGGTGGGCGACGCCCGAGAGCGCCCCGCGGTAGGGCACCTGGCCCTCGATGCCCTCCGGGACGAGCTTGTCGTCGGAGAGGACGTCGTCGGCGAAGTAGCGGTCGCGGCTGAACGACTGGTTGCCGCGCTTCTGCATCGCGCCCAGCGAGCCCATCCCGCGGTAGGTCTTGTACTGCTTGCCGTTCATGAAGACCAGCTCACCCGGGGCCTCCTCGACGCCGGCGAACAGTCCGCCGATCATGACCGTGTCGGCGCCGGCGACCAGCGCCTTGGCGATGTCACCGGAGTACTGCAGGCCGCCGTCGGCGATGACCGGGACGCCGGCCGGGCCGGCCGCCAGCCAGGCCTCGTGGATCGCACTGACCTGGGGGACGCCGACGCCGGCGACCACGCGGGTCGTGCAGATCGAGCCGGGGCCGACGCCGACCTTGACCGCGTCCGCCCCGGCGTCGATGAGCGCCTGCGCACCCGCGCGGGTGGCGATGTTCCCGCCGACGACCTCGACGCCGTTCTCGCCGCCGAAGTCCTTCTTGACCCGCGCGACCATGTCGAGGACCGCGCGCTGGTGGCCGTGGGCGGTGTCGACCACGAGCACGTCCACGCCGGCCTCGACCAGGAGACCGGCGCGCTTGTAGGCGTCCTCACCGACACCCAGGGCGGCACCGACGACCAGTCGGCCGTCGGCGTCCTTGGTGGCGTCGGGGAACTGATCGCGCTTGACGAAGTCCTTGACCGTGATCAGCCCGCGGAGGCGGCCGGAGGCGTCGACGAGGGGCAGCTTCTCGATCTTGTGCTCGCGGAGCAGGGCCAGCGCGGTGTCGGCATCGACGCCCACCGGCGCGGTCACCAGCGGCATCGGCGTCATCACGTCGCGCACGAGGCGGTTCTGGTCGGTCTCGAAGCGCATGTCGCGGTTGGTCACGATGCCGACGAGGACGCCGTCGCCGTCGACGACCGGGGCGCCGGAGATGCGGTAGCGGGCCGAGAGCGCGTCGACCTCGGCGAGGGTGTTGTCCGGCGAGCAGGTGACCGGGTTGGTGACCATGCCGGCCTCGGAGCGCTTCACGAGGTCGGCGTGACCGGCCTGCTCCTCGGCGGAGAGGTTCCGGTGCAGGACGCCCATGCCGCCGACCCGCGCCATGGCGATCGCCATCCTGGCCTCGGTGACGGTGTCCATGGCGCTGGAGAGCAGCGGCACGGCCAGCCGGATGCGACGCGTGACCAGGCTGCTGGTGTCGACCTCGGTGGGCACGATGTCCGACGCCCCCGGGATCAGCAGGACGTCGTCGTAGGTCAGCCCGAGCGGGGCGAACTTCGCCGGCAGCTCGGGCACGGAGTCGGCGTGCATGTGCGCGGCCACCCTTCGCGGATCGGGTCCAACTGCGGTCGGCGCCCTCGCCGGGCGCGGGAGGACCACACCCGATCGTAGGCGGCGGCCGGAAGGGGCGGTGTTCTGCGTGCTCGGCCGTTACCGTGGGAGGCGTGACTCCGTTCGACGACGCCTCCGGTCCCGACTACGGGCCCCTCGACCCGGCGGGCCAGCCCCCGCTGACCATGGAGGAGCGTGCCGGTGTCCTCGACGACCTCGCCGAGCTCGAGGTGTTCCGCACGCTGCTCGAGCCGACGGGCATCAAGGGCATCGTCGTCGACTGCCCCGACTGCGACGAGGAGCACCACGTCGACTGGGCGCTGATGCAGGCCAACCTGCGCCAGCTGCTGGACGAGGGGCAGACCGGCCGGCACGAGCCGCCGTTCGACCCGAACCCCGACGACTACGTCAGCTGGGACTACGCCAGCGGTTACGCCGACGGGGTGGCGGCGACCGCCGAGCACGAGGAACCGACCGGCCGGCACGGCGGCCGCCACGCCCGCGACGACTGAGCGGCGCGCATGGCGCCGAGATGCGTACGAGGGCGGTCATCCGGCATCGGACAACCGCCCTCATTCGCATCTCGGCAGGAAAGCCGCTCCGCTCAGGTCATGATGCCGCGGCGGAAGCCCGTCGCGACGGCCTCGGCGCGGTCCTTGGCGCCCAGCTTGCGGAACAGCCGGCGCGCATGGGTCTTGATCGTGTCCTCGGACAGGTAGAGCTCCCGGCCGATCTGGGCGTTGCTCTTGCCCTGGCTCATGCCGGTGAGCACCTGCATCTCCCGCATCGACAGGCTCGCCTGCGGCGTGGCCTCCCGGACGGTGGAACGCACCGTGGTCGGCGTCGACCCGTTCAGCGGAGCGGCGACGCTCCACGCGGGCACACCGTTCGAGTGCCCGGCGCCGACCTGCTGCGGGATGCGGCCACCGTCGGCACGCAGCCCCACGCGGGACAGGCCCAGGCCCATCTCGATGGGGCTGGCGTCCCAACGGAGGTAGCCGCGGGCACCGAAGGCGACGGCGGCACGGACGCTCTCCGAGTCGTCGGGGGCACCGAGGACCAGCACCGGCAGCCCGGGGTGGGCACGCAGCGCCTGGGTGGCGGCGCTCAGCCCGGTGTCGACGGCCCGCTGGGTGCCGACGATCAGCACGTCGGGCGACCGGGTGGCCAGCCGGGACATGAGGGAGGCGGCGTCGGCCACCACCTCGACCCGGCCGACGAAGGGCAGTGCCACCAGGCGTGAGGCGACGTCGTCCCGGACCCGCCGGCGCTCGTCGTACACCCAGACAGTGGCGCCGTTGACCGGCCCACGCATCCTGTCGTCGATCACGCCTTGCTCCTCGCTCCCCCCGGACGGCTCGCGACCGGGCCCGAACCGGCCGGGGGACACCCGGCCGGCGTCGCGCGGGTAGCGGCTCCTTCCCTGGAACCACTGCCCCTGCGCTGGTCGCGGCTCGGTTCCGGGATGGATCGACCTCCGGAACCGACGCGTCCAGAACCCACCTTGATCGACACGATCGGGCTACGACAGCGGCCCTCACCCCGGGGGGTGAGGGCCGGTGACGGAGAACATCGGGCGAAAAGTTGCGATCACGACGTGTTTGACCATGCGGGGCCAAGGGCACCGGCCCCTTGCAGCCGGACAGCCCCCTCCGGCTCATCGAGCCCTGGAGGAGACATGGCCGACATTCGCAGACTCCCGACGCCGGTCGCGGAGGTCTGGGACTGGCAGCTCCACGGCGCCTGCCGTGGCGAGAACACGTCGCTCTTCTTCCACCCCGACGGTGAACGCGGCCCGGCCCGGGCTCGGCGGCAGAACGCCGCGAAGGCTGTCTGTGCGCGGTGCCCCGTCCTCGACGCCTGTCTGAAGCATGCGCTCGCGGTTCGCGAGCCGTACGGGGTCTGGGGCGGCATGAGCGAGGAGGAGCGGACCCGGCTGATCGCCGCGGAGCCCGCCGCCGTCGCCGCCGGGGTCTGAGACCCACACACACGCCGAGAGGGCGGGTTCCGGATCTTCCGGAACCCGCCCTCTTCGTGTTGCCGGGAGGTCCTACCTCACCGTGGCGGGTCCTCCCTCACCGTCGACGATCCTGCTGGCCAATTCGTCAGGCGGCCAGGGCGAGGTCGAGGCGGGTCAGGTGGCTGGTGCGGGTTCGGTCCAGAGGGTGTCCGTTCCAGTAGGCGCTCAGGCGGATCAGATTGAGCGCGACGGCGGAGAACACGTGTTGCAGCCTGGTTTTGGGCAGGCCGCGGTAGCGGGCGTAGCGCAGGTTGGTGACCGCCAGGCCTTGACCGATGGTGCCCTCGATGCCGGCTCGGGCGGCGTAGCGGGTTCGCCAGTCGAAGGTGCTCTGTTCGGCTCGGGCGGCCTGCTGGGCCTGGTAGACCTCGCGGGGTGGCACGGCGAGCTGGCGGCCGATCCCGTGGGACAGCGTCGAACGGGTGCACTGCTGTCGGACCGGGCAGGGGCGGCAGGTGTCGGCGGTGAATCCAATCTTGATCTTTTCGGTGCCGCGCTGGGCGCGGGTCGGGGTCCACCAGGTGCTGGTCTGACCCTGGGGGCAGCGGGCCTGCCGGGCGTCGAAGTCGAGGGTGAACGCGGTTCGGTCGTAGCCGGTCCCGTCGCGGGCCTGCCGGGACTGGTCGGCGCGCAGCGGACTGACCAGCGTGACGTCCCACCGGCGGGCGGTCTGGAGCACTGCTGCGACCGAGGGATAACCGGAATCGAGCAGATGCTCGCCGGGCAGCAGAGTCCGCTGCGCGAGCGTGGCATGGATCGGCTCGACCATCGCCGAGTCCGGCACCGACGCGTCGGTGGTGGTCACCGAGACGATGAGGTTCGGCCGCTGCCCGACCGTCTCCTCGGGCGGGTGCTGGGCCGGGTGCTGGGCTGGCGGGTCGCAGGTCTCGGTCAGGTGCACCTTGTAGCCGTTCCAGATCAGGTCTGCGCCCTTGGCCGCCCATCGGGCGTCAGGGTCATACGGCGAGCTGATCCGCACTCTGCCCGGCGGGAGACCGTCGGCCGCCTCCCGCATCCTGATCACCTCCCGCCCGCTGGTGTCGGTGCCGAGCACATAGTTCTGCACCAGCACCCGGCGCAGCACATCCACGGCGGGCAGCTCGCGCAGCCAGCCCGGTGCCTGCTCGGCGTACACCGCGCGCAGCAGCCTCAGCGCATCCCGGCCGAAGTCGCCGGCCAGGTCGGCCCGCTTGGCCTTGGAGGCCGGCAGCCGCCAGCTGTCGACCCGGGCGCCGTAGCGGTGCGCCCAGTCGGCGACGTCCACGACGCCGGCCAACCAGCCCGGTGCCGCCGCCGCCAGCGCCTCGACGGCCGCGCGCACGCTCTCCCCGGCCAGCTCCAGCCGGTTGAGGTCGCGCACCGCCGAGATCACGTGCGTGGAGTCGGTGCGCTGACGCCCGCGGGGGGTCACCAGCCCCTCGGCCTTCAACACCTCCAGCAGCAACTCCAACACGCGCTGCTCCAGGTTGTGCGCGAGCACCCGGGCTCGGAACTCCGCCAGCACCGAGGCGTCGAACCCCTCCTCATCCAGCCCCAGCCCCAACGCGTACTTCCACGAGATCTTGTCCCGCACCGCCTCGGCGGCCTGCCGATCGGTCAGGTTCTCAGCCATCTGCAACACCGTGATCAGCGCCAGCCGACCCGGTGACCACCCCGGCCGGCCGCGCACGCCGAACGCCTCGGTGAACTCTCGGTCCGGGAACAACTCACCGAGCCGATCCCGAATCGTCACCGGCAACGGCGACTCCCGCCGCCGATAGGCCGCTCGCACCGCGGCGGCCACCTCCGGTGCCGGCTCCGGCCATGACTGCGGCTGCACACACATCAGCACCACCCCACGGCCGGGAGAACGGGGGAAGACCGGCCGCCGGACCATCAAACCCCGGCCACCTGGCAACACAACACGCCAACCAAGATCACTAGGCCGCGCTGAATTGGCCAGCAGGATCGTCGACGACGAGGGAGGACCCGTGATGTTCAGGTCACCTGATCGTCGGTGAGGAGGTCAGTGCGAGTGGCCGTGCCCACCGTGCGAGTGACCGTGGGTGTGGTGCCCGCCGCCGTGCTCGTGCTCCTCCTCGGGCTTCTCCACGACCGCCGAGTCGGTGGTCAGCACCATCGCCGCGATGGACGCGGCGTTGCCGAGCGCGGCCTTCGTCACCTTGACCGGGTCGATGACGCCCTGGGCGGCCAGGTCGCCGAACTCGCCGGTGGCAGCGTTGAAGCCCTGACCGTCGCCGAGGTCGCGCACCTTGCTGACGACGACGCGACCCTCGAACCCGGCGTTCTCCGCGATCCGCGCGAGCGGGGCGTCCAGCGCCGAGCGCACGGCGCGGGCGCCGGTCAGCTCGTCACCGGTGAGGTCGAGGGCGTCGATCGCGGACGCGGTGTGCACCAGCGCCGAGCCACCGCCGGGGATGACCCCCTCCTCGACCGCCGCGCGGGTGGCCGCGATGGCGTCCTCGATGCGGTGCTTGCGCTCCTTGAGCTCCACCTCGGTGGCCGCGCCGACGCGGATGATCCCGATGCCGCCGGCCAGCTTGGCGAGGCGCTCCTGGAGCTTCTCGCGGTCCCAGTCGGAGTCGGTGGCGTCGATCTCGCGGCGGATCTGCGCGACGCGGTCGCCGATGGCCTCGGATGTACCGCCGCCGTCGACGATCGTCGTCGCGTCCTTGGTGACGGTGACCCGGCGGGCGGTGCCGAGCACCTCGAGGCCGACGGAGTCCAGCGACAGACCGACGTCCTCGCTGACGACCTGGCCGCCGGTGACGATCGCCAGGTCGGTCATGAAGGCCTTGCGCCGGTCGCCGAAGAAGGGCGACTTCACCGCGACGACCTTGATGGTCTTGCGGATGGAGTTGACGACGAGGGTCGACAGCGCCTCACCCTCGACGTCCTCGGCGACGATCAGCAGCGGACGGCCGCCGGTCGAGAGCACCTTCTCCAGCAGCGGCAGCAGGTCGGCGAGCGCGCCGACCTTGCCGCTGACCAGCAGGACGAGGGCGTCCTCGAGGACGGCCTCCATCGCCTCGGAGTCGGTGACGAAGTACGGCGAGAGGTACCCCTTGTCGAACTGGACACCCTCGGTGACGTCCAGGTCGGTGGACATCGTGTTGCTCTCCTCGACGGTGATCACACCGTCCTTGCCGACCCGCTCCATCGCCTCGCCGATCAGCTCGCCGACCTCGGGGTCCTGGGCGGAGATGGTGGCGACCCCGGCGATGGCCTTGCGGTCGTCGACCGGGATGGCCACCTTGTCGAGTGCGGCGTGCACGGCGTCGACCGCGGCGCGCATGCCCCGGCCGAGCGCCATCGGGTTGGCGCCGGCGGCGACGTTGCGCATGCCCTCGTGCACCAGGGCCTGGGCGAGCACGGTGGCGGTCGTCGTGCCGTCACCGGCGACGTCGTTGGTCTTGGTGGCGACGTTCTTCGCCAGCTGGGCGCCGAGGTTCTCGTACGGGTCGTCGAGGTCGATCTCGCGGGCGATGGTCACGCCGTCGTTGGTGATCGTCGGGGCGCCGAACTTCTTGTCGATGACGACGTTGCGCCCGCGCGGGCCCAGGGTCACCTTGACCGCGTCGGCGAGCTTGTCGACGCCGCGCTCGAGGGAGCGCCGGGCGTCCTCGTTGAACTTGATGATCTTGGCCATGCCGGACCTCTCGTAGAGGGAGTGCAGTGAAAGACGACCGCCCCGGGACCCGGTGTTCGGGTCGCCGGGGCGGTCGGGTGAGCGCTAGGGCTCAGTGCTGAGGAGAGGTCACTTCTCCACGACGGCGAGCAGGTCGCGAGCGGAGAGCACGAGGTACTCCTCGCCGCTGTACTTGACCTCGGTGCCGCCGTACTTGGAGTAGATGACCACGTCGCCCACGTTCACGTCGAGCGGGACGCGGTTGCCGTTGTCGTCGATGCGGCCGGGGCCGACGGCGACGACGGTGCCCTCCTGGGGCTTCTCCTTGGCGGTGTCCGGGATGACCAGACCGGAGGCGGTGGTGGTCTCGGCCTCGTTGGCCTGGACCACGACCCGGTCCTCCAGCGGCTTGATGCTGACCTTGGTAGCGGTCGTCACGTCGGTGACGCCCCCTTCGGTGTCGGACGGCTGGTGGATGGTGGTGCGTGCTGCTGATGCTGTGGCACGGGATCCGGGCACCCGCCGTCGCGGGGGTCGGGCGCCAGCCCGTGTCGGTTGGCACTCTACCCACGAGAGTGCCAACGCCTCAACCGGGTCCCCGAGGTGGGTGACGGCGGGACCGGCCGGCCCGTGCGCCACCCTGTGCAGGTGGACCGGGAGCCCGAGGAGCAGGCCGTCGAGACGGTGCGCCAACTGCTGGCCCTGGCCACGCCGGAGGGCGCAGCAGCGCTGTCGCGGGCGGCGACGCTGCTGGCCGGCGGGATGGATGCGGTGTCCGCGCTGACCCGCCTGCGCGCCGAGGTGGGCACGGACCTGGCCGGACCGGCGTGGGGCGTCGCGCGTCAGCGGGAGAAGGCGCGGTCGACGTTCGGGCCCGACGCCGACCGGTTGCTGTTCACCGGCGACACCCTCGAGCAGGCCGGCCGGCCCGCGCTCGCCGACCGTCGCGCCGCGCGACTGCTGGCCGAGGGCGCGGAGCCGGTGGCCGACCTGGGCTGCGCGGCGGGCACCGACACGATCGCGCTGGCCCGGGCCGGCGCCCGGGTGGTCGCCGTCGACCGCGACCCGGTGGCCCGGGAGCTGACCCGGCTGAACACCACAGCGCTGGGGCTGACCGGGGTCGAGGTCGTCGACGCCGACGTCGTCGACCTGGTGGCCGCCGCGACCGACGGGAAGGTGGCCGGCTGCCGGGCCGCCGTCCTGGACCCCGCCCGCCGCGCCGGGGGACGACGGCAGCTTGATCCCGACCGCTGGTCTCCGCCGTGGTCGACCGTCACCGCGCTGCTGGACCGTGTGCCCGCCGCCGTCGTGAAGGTGGCACCCGGGCTCGACCACGACCGCGTGCCCGACGGCATCGAGGCCGAATGGGTCTCCACCGGCGGCTCGATCGTCGAGGCACTGCTGTGGGGCCGCGGCGTCTCGACCACCTGGCGGCGAGCGACCCTCCTGCGCGACGGCCGCCTCTCCGAGGTGACGGCCGACGCCGAACCCGGCCCCGCGCCCGTCGGGCCGGTCCGCGGCTGGCTGCACGAACCCGATCCCGCGCTGATCCGGTCCGGGCTGATGTCGCTGGTCGCCGCAGACGCGACGCTCGTGGACCCGACGATCGCCTACCTGACCTCCGACGGACCGTCGGGCTCCCCGTGGCTGAGCTCCTACCGGGTGGCCGACGTCCTGCCGTTCAACCTCAAGAAGCTCAAGGCTCACCTGCGCGCCCGCGGCATCGGACGGGTCGTCGTCAAGAAGCGCGGCTCACCGATCGAGCCGGAGACGCTGGCCCGCCGGCTGAGGGGGCCGGGGAGCGGTTCCGCCGTCGTCGTGGTCACCCGGGTGGCCGGAGCGCCGACCGTGCTGGTCTGCGATCCACTCAGCGCGTGAAGAAGGACCCCGTTCTTCCTCACCCCTCGCAGGCTCGGGGCGAGCCTCTGAACGGGGCCGCCCCAATCGTCTTTCAGCGACTCACGGTTTCGATCGGCAGCGAGCTGTCCGCGCCGAGGTCCGGCGAGGAGGGCGCGACGCCGGCGGCCACCAGCCGGGAACCGAGGGCGGCCACCATGGCGCCGTTGTCGGTGCACAACCGCGGGCTGGGCACCCGGAGCACGATCCCCGCGGCCGCGCAGCGTTCCTCGGCCAGCGCCCGCAACCGCGAGTTGGCGGCCACCCCTCCCCCGAGCACGAGGTGGTCCACGCCGTGGTCGCGGCAGGCCCGCACCGCCTTGGCGGTGAGCACGTCGGCGACCGCCTCCTGGAAGGACGCCGCGACGTCGGCCACCGGCACCTCCTCCCCCGCTCGCTGCCGGGCCTCGATCCAGCGCGCCACCGCCGTCTTCAGGCCGGAGAAGGAGAAGTCGTAGGGCGCGTCCCGGGGGCCGGTGAGACCGCGCGGGAAGCCGATGGCGGTGGGGTCCCCCTCCTGCGCCGCCCGGTCGATCGGCGGCCCTCCCGGGAACGGCAGGCCGAGGACGCGGGCCACCTTGTCGAAGGCCTCCCCCGCGGCGTCGTCGACGGTGCGGCCGAGGGACTGCACCTCCTGCGCCAGGTCGGGGACGAGCAGCAACGAGCTGTGCCCGCCGGACACCAGCAGGGCGATCGACGGCTCGGCCAGCGGCCCGTGCTGCAGCTCGTCGACGGCGACGTGCGCGGCCAGGTGGTTGACCCCGTACAGCGGCTTGCTGAGCGCGAGCGCGTAGGCCTTGGCGGCGGCGACGCCGACCAGCAGCGCGCCGGTCAGCCCCGGCCCGGAGGTCACCGCGATCGCGTCGACGTCGTCGATCGTCGCGCCCGCGTCGGCCAGCGCCCGGTGCACCGTCGGGACCATCGCCTCCAGGTGCGCCCGGGACGCGATCTCGGGTACGACCCCGCCGAAGCGCTCGTGCTCAGCCATCGAGGTGGCCAGGGCGTCGGCGAGCAGGGTGTGCCCGCGGACCAGCCCGACGCCGGTCTCGTCGCAGGAGGTCTCGAACCCCAGGACCAGGGCCTCCCCGCGCTCAGCCACGTCCGCCTCCCACCCGGCTCAATGCCCGCACCCGCTTGCGCTTCATGACGACGGCGTCGGCCCCGCTGGGCTGGTAGTAGCCGCGCCGCCGGCCGATCTCGACGAACCCGCGACGCCGGTAGAGGTGCTGGGCCGTCTCGTTGTCCGCCCGCACCTCGAGCAGCACCACCGGACTGCGCTTGTCCGCCTCGGCCAGCAGCGCGTCGAGCAGCAGCGACCCGATCCCCTCGCCCTGCAGCGCCGTCGTGACGCCGAGGGTGGCCACGTGCGCCTCGTCGTCGTAGGCGATCAGTCCGCCGTAGCCGACCATGACCGGCGGCCCCTCGACCGGCTCGTCCTCGTCGCCGCTGACGTCGAACTCGGCCACCACGTAGTAGCGGGTGTCGCCGCGGGAGAGCTCGTCGCGGTACATGGCCTCGGTCCAGGTGTCCGGCGAGAAGAGCTCCTCCTCCAGTCGCATGACGCCGGGCAGGTCGTCGGTCGTCATCGGCCGCAGCGTGACTGTCATGCCTGCGACACCCCCTTGATGGCGGTCGGCGGGGTGGCGTCGGGGCGACGGAGGTAGAGCGGCCGCAGCGGCTCGGCCGACGACGGGTCGGCCAGCTGCGGCGCGGCCGCGCGCAGCAGACCCGCCGTCGTCACCTCGGCCGGCGTGACGTCGGCACCCAGCCGCGCGGCGAACGCCGGGTCGCCGACGAACGGGCCGGGCCGGCCCAGCTCCTCGGGGCGGACGACATCCGGACCGTCGGTGCGGGTGCCCTGGACGTCGTAGGCCGCCCAGTAGATCTCCTTGCGGCGGGCGTCGGTCACGACCGTCCGCTCCCCCGACCCGATCCCGTCCAGCGAACAGACCCCGATGACGGGGATGCCACGGGCGTCGGCCAGCGCCGCTGCGGTCACCACGCCGACCCGCAGGCCGGTGAACGGGCCGGGCCCGAGGCCGGTGACGACGGCGTCGACATCGCCCATCACACGGCCCGCGTCGGCCAGCACGCCCTGGATCGCCGGCGTCAACAGCTCGGCGTGCCGGTTGCCCGACGGCACCGCGCGTTCCGCGAGCACAGCCGTCCCGTTCTCCGGCGACCATCGCGCCAGGCCGGCCACGAGGGTCGGCGTCGCGGTGTCGAGGGCGAGGACGAGCACGTCCGCCGAGGGTAGTGCGGCTCCCCCGCGCCGATCCTCTCGACCTGCGACGATGCTGTGATGCGTTGATGCGTTAGCATCACCTCATGCGCACGACCCTGGACATCGACGACGACGTGGTCGCCGCGGCGCGCGAGCTGGCCGCCAGTGGACGCCGCTCGCTCGGTGCAGTCATCTCGGAGCTCGCCCGCCGCGGGCTGACCCCCGCCCGCGTCGAGAGCGAGGACGGGCTGCCAGTGATCCGGGTGCCGGCCGGTACGGCCCCGATCACGCCGGCGATGGTCGCCAGAGCCGTCGACGAGAGCTGACGGGCGATGGCGCTGCTGGACGTCAACGCGCTGGTTGCGCTGGCGTGGGACTCCCACGTCCACCACGTCGCGATCCGGAGCTGGTTCTCCACGAATGCCGCCGATGGCTGGGCCACGTGCCCCGTCACCGAGAGCGGCTTCGTGCGCGTCTCGTCCAACCGCACGGTGCTGCCGAGCGCACTCGGGACCGCAGCCGCGCGAGAGGTTCTGACGGGCCTGCGCAGCGCAGGCGTGCACCGGTTCCTGGCCGACGACGTATCGATGGTCGATGCCGACGTGCCCGCGACGGCCGGGCACCGCCAGGTGACCGATGCCCACTTGCTGACCCTCGCCCGCCGCCGAGGCGTCCGGTTGGTGACTTTCGATGCGGGGCTCGCTGCGCTGGCCGCCGGCCGGGACGTCGAGCTGCTCCGCGTCCTGTAGAGCCCATGCCGCAGCAACGGCTGCGTGCTCAGCACACGGGAAGGGCAACGGAGGGTCCGGACCGGCCGCCATGGGGCGTGGCGTTCAGGAGCCGCCGAGCCGGGCCTGCCAACCAGGACCGTGCGGCACCAGCACCGCCGTCCGGACGTCGTCGTCCCGCCGATCGAGGCGGACCTCGAGGTGCTCGTCGGTGAGCCGCTCGACCAGACCCAGCCCCCACTCCACGACGGTGACGGAGTCCGCGACCGTGACATCCAGGTCCAGGTCGTCGACGTCGGCGACGCTGCCCAGTCGGTAGGCGTCGACGTGCACGAGCGGCACGCGCCCGCCCCGGTGCACCCGCGAGATGACGAACGTCGGTGAGGTGACCGGCTCGCGCACGCCGAGGCCGGCGCCGATGCCCTGGGTGAGCGCGGTCTTCCCGGCACCCAGCGGCCCGACCAGGACGACGAGGTCACCGGGCGCCAGCACGCCCGCCAGTTCCCGCCCCAGCGCGTGGGTGTCCTCCGGCGTCGACAGGACGTGCTGGCGCCTCATGCCAACGTCCCGGCGACCGCCGTGAGATCGGCGAGCAGCCCCGCGCGCGGAGCTCCCTTCGGTCCGAACCGGATGGCCGCGGACGGGTGGTAGGTCGCCCAGACGGCGCGGCCGTCGACGTCGTGCGGCCGGGCACGCACCTGTGCCAGCACCGTCCGCGGGCCCAGGAACCACTTCGCGGACGAGAGCCCGAGCGCGACGACGACCGGCGGGTCGAGCAGCTCCAGCTGACGGCGCAGCCAGCCGCTGCAGCGCGCCACCTCGGGTGCCTTCGGTGTGCGGTTGCCCGGCGGCCGGCACTTCACGATGTTCAGGACGGCGGCCTCGGCCCTCGACAGACCCGCCTCGCCGAGCAACTGGTCCAGCAGCGCGCCGGACTTGCCCACGAAGGGCCGGCCGGTCTCGTCCTCCGTCGCGCCCGGAGCCTCGCCGACCAGGACGAACCGCGGCCGGCCACCGGCCGGGACGTCTCCGACGACGACGTGCTGCCGCGTGGCCGCGAGCTCGGGACAGGCGACGCACGGCCGGTTCACCTCGGCGAGCGCGGCCCAGTCGGGAGCCGCGGCGGCGACGCGGGCCACCTCGTCGGCGGTCGCGTCGAACCGGGGCGGTCGGGAGGCGGCCACCTCCGCACCCTAGCGAGGTGGGGAACAGCTCTTCCGGCGCCCGGCTCGGCGTGGGACCGTCGACGCAGGGCCTCTCGGAAAGGGCAGGCGGTCATGGCGGCACCCGGATCCACCCCGCACCTGGACCTCTACGACCTCGCCTTCCTCGCCGGCGGACCCGACCGGGTCGTCGACACCGCGGTGGTGGCCCTGGTCGAGTCCGGTCGCGTCCGGGTGCACGCCCCCGGGCGGCTCGCGGTCGTGGAGCCGGGCCGTCAGCACCCCATCGAAGCGGCCGTGATGGACGCCGTGGGCACCCACGGACACCGCTCGATCGACACCGTCCACTGGCGTGTGGCCGGCGACGTGCGGCTGACCGGCCGAGGACCGTCACTGGCCGCCGCGGGCCTCCTCCGACGCCGGCGGCGACTCGGCCGTCGGCACGCGAGACGCCCGACCTGGTCGGCGACCGGCTCGGGACGCCAGGCCCTGCTCCGGGCGATGGAGCGGCCTCCGACGGATCCCGCGCTGGACGGCGGCAGCGCGCTCCGGGTCGCGCTGCACGGCCGGCAGGCCATGCCAGACACGGGCCTGCGGGCGGCGATCTTCGATCGTCCCGCCGCGACGGTCGCCCCGGACGGCGCGGGAATCGGTCGTCGGCTGCGGAAGGCGGACCGGATCGACCTGTCCTGGGCCACGTTGGACGGAAGGGCTGCCATCGGCGGCGCCGCGGCCGGCGGGTTCATCGAGGGCGGCGCCGGCGACGGCGGAGGCTTCTGACCTCCTCAGCGGCCGGCCGGCGACCCGGCCCCGACCCTGCGGAGCAGGGCCGTCAACGCCTCGGTCACCTCGGCGGGCTTCTCCAGCAGCACCATGTGCCCGGCGTCGGGGACGACGACGAACTCCGCGTCCGGCAGCCGCTCCAGGATGAGCTCGCTGTGCTGCATCGGGATCATCGTGTCCCTGTCACCGGTGAGCACGAGCGTGGGGATGACACGGAGCGGCTCCAGCGACCCCGTCTCGTCCAGACCGGCCAGCGCCGGGTAGAACTCCGCGATTACGTCGACCGGGGTCCCCGCGATCATCGAGTCCACGTAGCGCACGAGCGCGGGGTCCACGTCGGCCGAGGCGAAGGACAGCGACCGGGTGGCCGCCGAGACCACGTCGGCGGCGAGCCGCCGGGTGCGCTCGGCGAGCACCGGTCGCCGGCGCATCGTCCAGGCCGCCACGGGGATCACCGCCGCGCGCACCCGGGTGAGCAGTTCCGGGAGCCCGAAGTCCAGATCGGCGAGCTGACCGCTCGACGTGGACAGCAGCGCCGCGCCGACGACCCTGGATCCGAACAGCTCCGGCCGCAGCGCGGCCAGGCCCATGATCGTCATCCCGCCCATCGAGTGGCCCACCAGGACGACCGGCCCGCGAGGCGCCCGTGTCTCGAGCACCCTGGCCAGGTCGCGCGCGAGCTGCTCGATCGTCGAGTGCTCGGGCGCCCCCCGACCGGAGGCCCCGTGGCCGCGCTGGTCGTAGAACACCAGCCGCGCGTCGGGGCGGTGGCCGTTCGCGGTGGCGAGCTCCGCCGCCAGGGTGCGCCGCTGGAACGTCCAGGAGGCCATCGAGAGCGTGTAGCCGTGCACGAACACCACGGTCAGCGGGGCGTCCGTGGGCCCGATCTCCTCGACGGCGAGCAGGACGCCGTCGTCGGCGTGGACGATGGCGGTCCGGTCGGCGACCCGCGAGTTCACACCGAGCGGATCGTCCTCGCGCAGCTGGGCCGCCGAGAGCTCGGCGATGTCCGCGACCGGCCCGAGCTCGGCGGCCCGCACGCGGCGTCCGGCGATGCGGGTGACGGCGACACCGACCGCCGTCCCCGCGGCCGCCAGGCCGACGACGGCCCCGACGATGCCGGCGGTGTACCCGCGGGAGTGCTTCGGCCGGTGCTCCCGGACCATCAGACCGCCCCTGCGGAGCCGACGTAGCGGCGGGTGAACCGGCCACCGATCCGGGTGACGAGCTCGTAGTGGATGGTGTCGACGGCGTCGGCCCACTGCTGCGCCGTCGGCTCGCCACGGTCGCCGGGACCCCACAGCACGACGTCGTCGCCGGGCCGCACCGCCGCGTTCCCGACGTCCAGGACGAACTGGTCCATGCAGACCCGGCCGGCGATGGTCCGGTGGGCGCCCGCGGCGAGCACCGGGGCGGAGTTGCCCGCTGCCCGCGGGACGCCGTCGGCGTACCCGACGGGGACC
The DNA here is from genome assembly GCF_006717095.1 of Blastococcus colisei. NCBI lineage: Bacteria > Bacillati > Actinomycetota > Actinomycetes > Geodermatophilales > Geodermatophilaceae > Blastococcus > Blastococcus colisei. Next base: position 778,795 of record NZ_VFQE01000001.1, on the reverse strand, counting down.
AGGGCCAGCGTGGTCTCCGTGTCCGGGAAGTACGTGTGCCCGTAGGAGACGCCCACGCCCGCGGGCACCCGCTTGGTCAGGGCGACCGAGGCCCGCACGGTCATGGCCGGCCGCAGCCCGTGTGCGGTCGGGTCGGGACCGCCGAGCGGGTCCAGGCCGTAGAGGGCGACGCCGGGGCGCACCATGTCGTACCAGGTGTCGGGCAGCGCGACCGTGGCGGCCGAGTTCGCGAGATGGAGCCGCGCGTCGGTCAGGCCGGCTCCCCGCGCGAGGGCGACGGCCTCCTCGAAGACCCGCACCTGGGCACCGATCGTCGGGTGCGTGGGCGCGTCCGCGTACGCCATGTGGCTCCACAGCCCGACCACCGTGATGTCGACGTCGGCCTGCGCGCGGGCGGCGGCGGCCACCACACCGGGCCAGTCCGCGGCGGTGGCGCCCTCCCGGGAGAGACCGGTGTCGACGAAGAGGTGGACGCGTGCGGGGGTGCCCGTCGCACGGGCGGCGGCGACCACCTCCTCCAGTGCCCACTCCGCGCTGACCGAGACCTCCACGTCGGCGCGCAGCGCCGCGGCGTAGTCGGCACCCGGCCCGTGCAGCCAGGCGAGGACCGGGGCGGTGACACCTCCGGCGCGCAGGGCCAGTGCCTCGTCGAGGACGGCGACGCCGAGGCAGTCCGCCCCTCCGGCGAGCACGGCTCGGGCGGCGGGCAGCAGGCCGTGGCCGTAGCCGTCGGCCTTGACCACCGCCATCAGCGGCCGGCCGACGCGCTCGCGCAGGACCGCGGTGTTGGCGGCGATCGCGTCGACGTCGACGACGATCTCGGCACGGGCGGCTGGATCGGTCACGCCTCCGAGTCTCCCAGGCCGACCGGCGCGAGCCCGTGCACCCGCCCGATCGCCTCGGGCAGCCGGCGCACCAGGTCCCCGGCGAGCAGTGGCCCCCGCCGGGCGGCCAGTTGCCCGGTGCGGCCGTGCACGTGGGCGGCGACCGCACCGGCCTCGACGGCGGGCAGGCCGGTGGCCAGCACGGCACCGGCGATGCCCGACAGCACGTCGCCGGTGCCGGCGGTGGCCAGCCACGGCGTCCCGGTGCCGTTGACGAACGCGGCCCCGCCGGCGTCGGCCACGACCGTGGCGTCGCCCTTGAGCAGCACGGCGCAGCCGAGCTCGGCGGCCAGGCGCCGGGCCGCGCCCACCCGGTCGGTACCCACCTCGCTCCCGAACCGGGCGAACTCCCGGTCGTGCGGCGTGAGCAGCGTGCCGGCACCGCGGTCGCGCACCAGCGCGGGCTGCTCGGCCAGCATCGTCAGGGCGTCGGCGTCCACGACCACGGGCAGATCGGTCGCGAGGACCTCGGCCAGCACGCTGCGGGCGGCGTCGTCGGTGCCCATCCCCGGCCCCACCACCCAGGCCTGCACGCGTCCCGCGTCGGCGGGCCGGCCGTCGGTGACGATCGCCTCGGGCCAGGCCGCGCGGACGCCGTCGGCCGCCGTGCCGGCGTAGCGGACCAGCCCGGGGCGCGTCCGCAGCGCGGCCCCGGTGCAGAGGACACCGGCCCCGGGATAGGCGGCCGAGCCGGCGACGATGCCGACGACGCCCTGCGAGTACTTGTCGTCCGATGCCGAGGGCGGTTCCAGACGCGCGGCCGCGTCGGCGTCGGTGAGCTGGTGGACCGTCGCCGCGGGAAGGTCCAGGCCGATGTCGACGAGGTGGACCTGGCCCGCCCAGCCCCGCCCCTCCCCCACGACCAGGCCCAGCTTGACCGCGCCGAAGGTGACCGTGTGCACCGCCGGGAAGGCGGAGCCGTCGACCGCGCCGGTGGCGGCGTCCACCCCGCTGGGGAGGTCCACGGCGACCGTGATCCCCGCGCCGCGCGCGGCCAGCGCGGCCAGCTCCGCCGCTGCAGGCCGCAGGCCACCGGAACCGCCGATGCCCAGCATGCCGTCCAGCACCAGGTCGGCGCGGGTGACGATCCGCTCGACAGCCGCGGCCCCCGCCGGGTGCACCCGCCCGCCCGCCCGGCGCAGCGCGGCCAGACCCGGACCGTGGACGCGGTCGACGTCCAGGAGGACAGCGGTGACCTGTGCCCCGCGTGCGGCGAGACGGGCACCGGCGAACAGCGCGTCCCCGCCGTTGTTGCCGGTGCCGACCAGCACCACCACCCGGCGCCCGTAGGTCTCCCCCAGCAGCCGCAGGCACACGGTCGCCAGGCCCGCCGCGGCGCGCTGCATCAGCGCGCCCGGCGGGGTCGCCGCCAGCAGGGGTTCCTCGGCGGCCCGGACCTCGGCGGCCGTGTACAGGCCCATCATGGGCGCTCCTGGCCCGCCCGCGGGAAGCCCTCGGCGACCACGACCGCCGAGGCGATCCCGCCGTCGTGGCTCAGGGAGACGTGCCAGGAGGAGACGCCCAGCTGTGCCGCGCGCCCGGCCACCGACCCGCGGACCTCCAGGTGGGGGCGGCCGTGCTCCCCCACGGTCACCTCGGCGTCGTGCCACAGCAGGTCACCCGGCGCACCGAGGGCCTTCGCCAGCGCCTCCTTGGCCGCGAACCGGGCAGCCAGCGACTCGCCGGTACGCCGGTTCCCGGACGGCGTGAGCTGCTCGGCCGCCGTGAAGAGCCGGTCCCGCAGACCCGGTGTCCGGCTGAGCGACTCGGCGAAGCGCTCGACCGGAACGACGTCGATGCCGACCCCGATGATCACCGGGCCAGTCTGCCCCGCCGATGCCCGGTCCGCGCCGTCGGCGGCATCTCCCACGTCAGGCACTATGGGTGCCACCACCCGAGGCGGCGATCGGAGGCATCGGTGCACGAGTACGTCCTCTCGTCCGATCGCCTGGCGGCCGTCGAGACGACCGGCCTGCTGGACACCGGGAGGGAGGAAGCGTTCGACCGGTTGGCGGCGCTCGCCCGGCAGCTTCTCCGTGCGCCGTTCGCCTTCCTCACCGTCGTGGACGAGCGGCGGTCGTTCTGGAAGGCCTGCCTGGGCATCGCCGAGGGCGGCCCCCGGGAGAACACGCTCGAGGAGTCCTTCTGCCAGTACGTCGTCGACAGCCGGGAGCCGCTGGTGCTGCCCGACGTCCGGGTGGACGAGCGCACGCGGAACAACCCGTCGATCGAATCGATGGGCGTCGTCGCGTGGGCCGGCTATCCGGTGCACGGCCCCGACGGCCATGTCCTGGGCACCCTGTGCGTGGTGGACACCGTCGTCCGGCAGTGGACCGACGACGAGGTCCGAATCCTCGGCGACCTGGCCGCGATCGCCACCCGCGAGGTGACGCTCCGGGCCGCCGCGGCCACGGCCGCCGAGGCCGCCCGCGTTGCGGAGCAGGCGACGGCCCAGGCCGAGAAGCAGCGAGCCCGCGCCGAACTGCTCGCCCGCATCGGTGAGCTCCTCGTCGCGGGGCTCGACCTGGACGCCGTGTGGCAGACGGTGGTCCGCCTCGCCGTTCCCGCGCTCGGTGACTACGCCTTCATCTACTCGATCCCCGGCGACGGCTCGGTCGTCCCGCGGGCCGTCCTGCACGGCGACCCTGTCCAGCAGCGGCTGCTGGAGGACTACGTGCACGTCCGGGAACGCCGGGTCGGCGAGACCCACGGGCCCGGCCGGGTCGCGGCCACCGGCCGGACGGAGGTCCTCACGGACCTGACCGCCTCCACCGAGGGGCTGACGCCGGAGCAGCAGGACGGGGTCCGCACCCTCCGCGCGGTCCACAGCGTCACCGTTCCGCTGCGGGCCCGCAACGAACTGATCGCCGCGCTGAGCGTCGTCCGGGTGGCCGGTTCCCCGGCCTACGACGACGGCGACGTCGAGCTGGTCGAGGCCATCGCCGGCCGCGCCGCGCTGGCCATCGACAACGCGCTCCTCTACGAGGGCGAGCGCGCGCTGTCCCTGCGCCTGCAGGAGTCCATGCTGCCCAGGATCGTGCCGCAGCCCAACCACCTGCAGATCACGTCCCGCTACCAGCCCGCCGGCAGTGCCCAGCTGGTCGGCGGCGACTGGTACGACTCCTACCTCGACGCGCGGGGCACCACCGCCCTCGTCATCGGGGACGTCGCCGGCCACGACATCGAGGCCGCTGCCGCCATGGGGCAGCTGCGCACGATGCTCCGGATGGCCGGGCACAGCGGCGATCAGCGGCCCTCCGACGTGTTGACCACCGTCGACGCCGCCACGCGCACGCTCGGGGTCTCGGTGTTCGCCACCGCCCTGCTCGCGCAGATCTCCCGGTACGACGACCGCGGTCCCGCACGGCATCGCCGGGTGACCTGGTCCTCGGCCGGCCACCTGCCGCCCGTGCTGGTCGTCCCGGACGGCGAGGTGTCCCTGCTCGACAGCCGACCCGACCGGGCGCTCGGACTCGACCTGGACGAGCCGGTGGACGGCCCGCCCCGCCGCGACCACGAGGTCGACCTGCCTCCCGCCGGGACGCTGCTGCTCTACACCGACGGGCTCGTCGAACGGCGGGCGGAGGACCTCGACAGCGGGCTGCACCGGCTGCTGGACGCCGTCCGAGAGCTCCGCGACCTCCCGCTCGAGCAGCTGTGCGACGCGCTGATCGGCCGGATGCAGCCAGAGATCAGCGACGACATCGCACTGATCGCCGTCCGGGCGCTCCGGGAGGACGCGCCGCGGACCGTCGGAGCGGGCCCCACCGTGCTGCCGTAGCGGTCACCCGCCGGGCCTCACTCGACGGTGACGCTCTTGGCCAGGTTGCGCGGCTGGTCGACGTCGTACCCGCGGGTGTCGGCGATCTCACAGGCCAGCACCTGCAGCGGCACGGTGGTGACGACCGGAGCCATCAGGGTCGGGGTGCGGGGGACGCGGATGAGGTGGTCGGCGTAGGGGACGACGTCCTCGTCGCCCTCCTCGGCGATCACGATGGTGCGCGCGCCGCGGGCCCGGACCTCCTGGATGTTGGAGACCACCTTGCCGTGCACCGACTCGCGGCTGCGCGGCGAGGGCACCACGACCACGACCGGTGTGCCCTGGTCGATGACCGCGATCGGGCCGTGCTTGAGCTCACCCGCCGCGAAGCCCTCGGCGTGGATGTAGGCCAGCTCCTTCAGCTTGAGGGCACCCTCCAGCGCGACGGGGTAACCGACGTGGCGGCCGAGGAACAGGATCGTGTTCGCATCGGCCAGGGAACGGCCCAGGGCCCGGACCTCCTCCATGCCGGTGAGCACCTCGGCCACGGCGTCGGGCAGGCGGCGCAGGTCCTCGACGATCGCGGCGACCTCGTCCTCGTACTTGATGCCGCGCACCTGGGCGAGGAAGAGACCGACCAGGTAGCAGGCGACGATCTGGCTGAGGAACGCCTTGGTGGAGGCGACGGCGATCTCCGGCCCGGCGCGGGTGTAGAGCACGGCGTCGGACTCGCGCGGGATGGTCGAACCGTTGGCGTTGCAGATGGCCAGCACCCGGGCCTTCTGGTCCCGGGCGTGCCGCAGAGCCATGAGCGTGTCCATCGTCTCGCCGGACTGGCTGATGACGATGACGAGCGTGGAGCGGTCGAGGACCGGGTCGCGGTAGCGGAACTCGCTGGCGACCTCGACCTCGACCGGGATGCGGGTCCAGTGCTCGATGGCGTACTTCGCGATCAGCCCGGCGTGGTAGGAGGTGCCGCAGGAGACCACGAAGATCTTGTCGATGTCGCGCAGCTCCTGGTCCGACAGGCGGACCTCGTCCAGCACCAGCTCACCGTTCTCGCCGAGCCGGCCCAGCAGGGTGTCGGCGATCGCCTGCGGCTGCTCGGCGATCTCCTTGAGCATGAACCAGTCGTAGCCGCCCTTCTCGGCGGCGGCGGCGTCCCAGTCCACCGTGTACGCCGTGGGCTCGGCCACCTCGCCGAAGAAGTCGGTGACGGTCAGGCCGCGGGTGCGGTCGATCTCGACGACCTGGTCCTGGCCCAGCTCGCGGGCCTCACGGGTGTGCCCGATGAACGCGGCGACGTCGGAGCCCAGGAAGTACTCGGCAGTGCCGTCGGCCGTCTGTCCGATGCCGACCACCAAGGGGCTGCTGCGCCGGGCGGCGACCAGGGTGTCGGGCTCGGCGACCGCCGTGGCCACCAGCGTGAAGGCGCCCTCGAGGCGGCGACAGACCGCGCGCATGGCGTCGGCCAGGCGTCCCTCTCCCTCCGGCTCTCCGGCGTAGGCGCGCGCCAGCAGATGGGCGGCGACCTCGGTGTCGGTCTCGGACCCGAACTCGACGCCGTCGTCCTCGAGCTCGCCGCGCAGCGCGGCGAAGTTCTCGATGATGCCGTTGTGGATCACCGCGACGGTGCCGTCCGCGGACAGGTGGGGGTGCGCGTTCCGGTCGGTCGGCCCCCCGTGCGTGGCCCACCGGGTGTGCCCGATGCCCACGGTGGCCGCGGGAAGCGGACGGTCGGCCAGGACCTTCTCCAGGTTCGCCAGCTTCCCGGCCTTCTTCGCCGTGCTCAGCTCACCGTCAGCGACGACCGCGATGCCGGCGGAGTCATAGCCCCGGTACTCGAGCCGCCGCAGTCCCTCCAGGACGACGTCCCGGGCGTCCTGCGGACCGACGTATCCCACAATGCCGCACATTGGTGCCAGAGTACCGGCGGGGGCGGACCAGTCCGTCCAGGACAGGGTGGCGCGGCCACGTGACCGCCGACCGCCGCCTCACGCGTCACGGTGCGCCCCGTCCGTCACTCCGACACTGTCGTCCTCCGGACGACACCGCGACCGACTGCCGTTCCCCGGCTGCGCGGAGCCCCACCGTCGTTCCTCGCGGGACCCTCCGGGCCCCACTCGTCGCGACAAGCCGGCTATCCGACGCCGGCGACGACCTCGGCGAGCCGGGCGGCGAGCGCATCCGCCTGCTCCTGAGTGGGCGCCTCCACCATCACGCGGACGAGCTGCTCGGTGCCCGACGGGCGCAGCAGCACCCGGCCGGTCTCCCCGAGCTCCGCCTCGACGGCGTTCACGGCTTCGGCCACCGCGTCGCTCTCCGCCACCGCCAGGCGGTCGGTGACCGGGACGTTGACGAGGATCTGGGGCAGCCGCTGCACCACCGAGGCGAGCTCGGCCAGCGACGCACCGGTCGCCCGCATGCGCGACAGCAGGGCGAGGCCGGTCAGCAGGCCGTCGCCGGTCGTGGCGTGGTCCAGGAAGACGAGGTGGCCGCTCTGCTCGCCGCCCAGGCTCAGGCCGCGGGCACGCAGGGCCTCGAGGACGTAGCGGTCACCCACGGCGGTGGTCTGCACGGCGATGCCGGCGTCGCGCATCGTGTGGTGGAAGCCGAGGTTGCTCATCACGGTCGCCACGACGGTGTCGCCCTTGAGGGCGCCGCGCTCGTGCAGGGCGAGCGCGCAGACCGCGAGGATCGCGTCGCCGTCGACGACCTCGCCCTCGGCCGTCACCGCGAGGCACCGGTCGGCGTCCCCGTCGTGGGCGATGCCGAGGTCGGCACCCTGCTGCCGGACGGCGTCGACCAGCGGTCCGAGGTGGGTCGAACCGATGCCGTCGTTGATGTTCCAGCCGTCGGGCTCGTCGCCGATGGCGTGGACCGTCGCCCCGGCCCGGCGGTAGACGTCGGGGGCCGTCGCGGCGGCAGCGCCGTGGGCGCAGTCCACGACGACGCGGAGGCCGGTGAGCGGCTGGTCCACGGTCGAGAGCACGTGCTGGGCGTAGCGCTCGGCGGCGTCCGTGAGCGGCCGCACCCGGCCGATGGCCGCGCCGGTGGGCCGCAGGCCGTCGGACGAGCCGCTGACGACGGTGCGCTCGATCGCCGCCTCGACGGCGTCGGGCAGCTTGTGGCCACCGCGGCTGAACAGCTTGATGCCGTTGTCGGGCATCGGGTTGTGGCTGGCCGAGATCATGACGCCGAGGTCGGCGCCGGTCTCCGCGGTCAGGTGGGCGAGCGCCGGTGTGGGCACCACACCGGCGAGCAGCACCTCGGCGCCGGCGCTGCTCAGACCGGCCACCACCGCGGCCTCGAGCATCTCCCCGCTGGCGCGGGGGTCACGCCCGACGACCGCGACGGGACGCGAGGTCCCGTCGCGGTCGGCGAGCACTCCGGCGGCAGCACGTGCCACCGAGAGGGACAGCTCCGGCGTGAGGTCGGCGTTGGCCAGACCTCGCACGCCATCGGTCCCGAACAGTCTGCCCCCCATGAGCGGTGCAGCCCGTACGGGTCAGCGCTTGGAGTACTGAGGCGCCTTGCGCGCCTTCTTGAGCCCGTACTTCTTGCGCTCGGTGACACGGGGGTCACGGGTCAGGAAGCCGGCCTTCTTGAGCGCCGGACGGTCGTCGGGCTCGACCTCGATGAGGGCCCGGGCGATGGCCAGGCGCAGCGCGCCGGCCTGACCCGAGACGCCGCCACCGTGGAGGAGGCCCACGACGTCGTACTGCTCGCCCTTCTCCAGGATCACGAAGGGCTCACGGATGAGCTGCTGGTGGACCTTGTTCGGGAAGTACTCCTCGATGGTCCGGCCGTTGAGCGTGAACTTGCCGGTGCCGGGGAGGAGGCGCACCCGGACGATGGCCTCCTTGCGGCGGCCGACGGTCTGGATGGGACGCCCGTCGGCGTCGGTGAGCGTCGCTGCGCTGGTCACTGGGACACCTGCTTGATCTCGAAGGTCTGGGGCTGCTGCGCAGCGTGGGGGTGCTCGGGGCCGGCGTACACCTTGAGCTTGGACAGCATCTGCCGTCCGAGGGTGTTGTGCGGAAGCATCCCCTTGATCGCGCGCTCGATGACGCGGTCGGGGTGCGTGCGCAGCTGGTCGCCCACGTTGATGGTCTTGAGACCACCCGGGTGACCGGAGTGCCGGTAGGCGACCTTGTCGTCGCGCTTGGAGCCGGTGAGCGCGACCTTCCCGGCGTTGACGATGACGACGAAGTCGCCGACATCGAGGTGCGGGGCGTACTGCGGCTTGTGCTTGCCGCGCAGGAGCTGCGCGGTCTGGCTGGCGAGTCGGCCGAGCACCACGTCGGTGGCGTCGATGACATGCCAGGCCCGGGCGATCTCGCCGGGCTTGGGTGAGTACGTGCGCACGGCGCTCGTGTCCTCCGTCGTCGTCGGGAAGGCTGGTGGGATCGCCTCACCGAGCACGGGAGACGTTGCGACACGCGGGCACCAGCCGGCTTGCGCGCGCCAGCCGATGACGATACCAGTCGCCCGTTCTCCGCCTTCCGGCGCGGGCCCGAGCTCAGACGACTTCGCGCAGGCGGCCCGTCCCGACGTCGTAGACGGTGCCGCGGACCTCGCGGGAGAGCAGGTACGGGCTCTCCTGGATCAGCCGCATGGACTCGCGGACGTCGGAGTCGACGTCGGTGAAGGCTCGGGCGGCCCACGGCGGGCGCCGGCCGGTCGCCTGCTCGACGACGTCGGCGAAGGAGACGTCGTCGGTGGCCTGCAGCCCGCACTCGGTGTGGTGGACCAGGACGATCTCGCGGGTGCCCAGCAGGTGCTGGGAGATCGTCAGCGACCGGATGACGTCCTCGGTGATCACGCCACCCGCGTTCCGGATCACGTGCGCGTCGCCGACGTCCAGTCCGAGCAGTCCGAACAGCGGCATCCGGGAGTCCATGCAGGCCACGACGGCGACCTGGCGGGCCGGCCGCACCGGCTTGCTGCCGGGGAAGCGCTGCGACCACTCCTCGTTGGCCTGCAGCATCCGGTCGATCTCGGCCACGCGTTCCTCCCGTGCTCGCCGTGTACGACCGAACCCTAACGGGCGCGCTCAGGCCGCCCGGTGCCGACGGATCACCTCACCCAGCGCACCGGCGTCGAGCTGCGGGCGCCCCCCGGCATGGGCGACGGTGACCGCCGCCGCCGCCGAGGCGGCCCACGCGGCCTCCTCGGGCCCGGCCCCGCCCAGCAGGCTGGCGGTCAGGACCGCGGCGTAGGCGTCGCCGGCTCCCGTGGGATCCATCGGAGGCGGTCCCAGGTGCGGCACCAGGACCTCGCCGTCGGCCCAGCGCGGATCGACCTCGGGGTCGCGGGATGCGGCGCCCAGCGTCGGACCGGCCCGCCAGACGACCAGGTCCCCCGCCTCCCCGACCGAGAGGGCCACCAGCCGCGGCCCCGCGGTCAGCAGCTCGGCTGCGGCTTCCCGGGCCTCGTCGACCCCGGCGAGCGGCCGCCCGGCGAGGCGTCCGGCCTCCACGGCGTCGGCACGGACGACGGCGGCGCGGGCGATCACCGCAGCACGGGTGGCCTCGTCGGCGGGAGCGCCGTCACTGACCACGAAGGCGGTGTCGGGCACCAGCCCCAGAGCGGCGCGAATGGCGTCCCCGGGCTGCTGGAGCTGGGCCAGCAGCACCTGGCAGGACCGGAGCTCCCCGGCAGCGGCCGCGACGTCCCCGGGTGTGAGGAGGACCTCGGGAGGAACGTGCTCGACCAGTCGGCGGCGGCCACCGTCCTCGACCAGGTCCAGGAGGAGCGCCGTCCCTGCATCGGGGCGGACGACGACGCAGGAGACGTCGATGCCGTCCGCGGCGGCCTGGTCACGGACCTGCCGTCCAGGGCCGTCGTCCCCGACGACCCCGACGAGCGCGACGGGCACGCCCAGCTGCGCCAGCGCGACCGCCTGGTTGGCGCCCTTCCCGCCGAGCAGCTCGCGGAGGTCCTCCGCCGTCGTCGAACCGCCCGCCTCCGGCAACGAGCGCGTGCGGACGACCAGGTCCCGGCCCACCTGGCCGAGGACGACGACGTCGGCCATCCACGCGTCCCCTCGTCGGCGGTTCTCGGCCTGCCGGCGCCGGCAGGCCGTCGATCGGACAGGATGTGCCCCGTGCGCACCGTCGAGGAACACCGCGCAGCGGTCGCTGCGCTGCTGCCCCCGCTCGGCGAGGAGGAGGTCCCCCTCGCCGAGGCGCACGGTCGCGTACTGGCCAGGGACGTCGCGGCCGCGGTCGCCCTGCCGGGCTTCGACAACTCCGCGATGGACGGGTACGCCGCCCGCTGGACCGAGGTGTCGCGTACTCCCGTGACGCTCCCCGTCGCCGACGACATCCCGGCCGGGCGCACCGACGTCGTCCCGCTGGCCCCGGGAACCGTGCAACGGATCATGACCGGCGCTCCCCTCCCGCCGGGAGCCGACGTCGTCGTCCCCGTGGAGCTCACCGACGGCGGCACCGACGTCGTGGAGATCCGTGACGCGCCCCCCGCGGGCAGCCATCTGCGCGCGGCCGGCGAGGACATCGCCGAGGGCACGGTCGCCCTGGAGGCCGGCAGCCCGCTCGGGGCCACCCAGCTGGGCCTGGCCGCGGCGGTGGGGGTCACCGTCCTGCCGGTGCGCCGGCGGCCGCAGGTCCTGGTCCTGTCGACCGGCAGCGAGCTCGTCGCACCGGGGCAGCCGCTGCTGCCGGGCCAGATCTACGAGTCCAACTCCCGGTTGCTCGTCGCGGCCGTGGAGGAGGCGGGCGGCGTGGCCCGGCGGCTGCACTTCGTCCCGGACGACGTCGAGCAGTTCCTCACCACCGTGCGGGCCGAGGTCGCGAGCGCGGACCTGCTCATCACCAGCGGCGGCGTCAGCGCGGGCGCCTACGAGGTGGTCAAGGACGCCTTCCGGGAGCTGGGCACCGTGGAGTTCGTGAAGGTGCCGATGCAGCCGGGCGGTCCGCAGGGCGCCGGCACGGTGGACGGCGTTCCCGTGGTGACGCTGCCGGGCAACCCGGTCAGCGCGTTCGTCTCCTTCGAGGTGTTCGTCCGGCCGGCCCTGAGGCGGGCGATGGGTCACGCGTCCCCCGACCGGCTGCACGTGCCTGCCCGGCTGACCGGACCACTGCGCTCACCGGCCGGGCGGCGGCAGTTCCTGCGTGGCCGCTTCGACGGCGGCCAGGTCTCCCAGGTCGGCGGCCCCGGCTCCCACCTCGTGGCACACCTGGCCCGCGCCAACTGCCTGGTCGTCGTTCCACAGGACGTCACCGAACTGTCCGCCGGCGCCGAGGTGGACGTCGTGCTGATCGAAGGAGCGCTGCAGTGAGGCGACAGCGAGTGAGCATCGCAGCGAGGCGGCCGCCGACAGGGAGGGAGCATCGCAGCGAGGAACGAGCGAGGAGCGGACCGACCGCGGAGGCGGCCTGGGGCGTGGAGCGAGGAGCGGAGCGAGCGCGGAGCCGAACAGGAGACGCACGATGACGGAACAGCGGCTCACCCACGTCGACGAGACCGGCGCCGCCCGGATGGTCGACGTGAGCGCCAAACCGGTCACCGCACGCGAGGCGACCGCCGCCGGCCGCGTGCTGGTCAGCCCCGAGGTCGTCGACCTCCTCCGCGGGCGCGGGGTACCCAAGGGTGATGCCGTGGCCGTCGCCCGGATCGCGGGCATCGCGGGGGCCAAGCGGACGCCGGACCTCGTGCCGCTGTGCCATCCCATCGCGCTGCACGGCGTCACCGTCGACATCGAGGTGACCGACGAGGCGGTGGAGATCACCGCCACCGCCCGCACCGCCGACCGGACCGGGGTGGAGATGGAGGCGCTCACCTCAGTGGCCGTCGCCGGGCTCACCATGATCGACATGGTGAAGGCGGTGGACCCGCGGGCGGCCATCACCGACGTCCGGCTGCTGCGGAAATCCGGCGGGAAGAGCGGGGAGTGGACCCGATGACCGCCGAGCTGCCTGCCGACGCCCGCGCGATGGTGCTCACGGCGTCCAACCGTGCCGCCGCCGGCGTCTACGAGGACCGCAGCGGGCAGGTGCTGGCCGAGGGCCTGGCCCGGCTCGGTTTCGACGTCGAGGGCCCGCACGTGCGGCCGGACGACGCCGCCGAGCTGGAGGCGGTGCTGCGCGCCGCGGCCGACGCGAGCTTCGACGTCGTCCTCACCACCGGCGGCACCGGCCTCTCGCCCACCGACGTCACGCCGGAGGCGACGCGCGCCATGCTCGAGCGGGAGGCGCCGGGGATCGCGGAGGCGGTGCGCCGGTACGGGGCCGAGAACGGCGTGCCCACGGCGGTGCTCTCCCGCGGCCTGGCCGGTACGGCGGGGCGCACGCTGATCGTGAACCTGCCCGGCTCCACCGGCGGCGTGAAGGACGGGCTGGCCGTCCTCGGACCGCTGCTCCCCCACGTGGTCAGCCAGCTCCGCGGCGGCGACCACCCGCCGGCCTAGGCGAACGGAACCCGCGCTCCTGGCTGACGGGCCGGTTTCTTGCAGCCATCGGTCGGCGTCTCGGCCCAGGGCTGCGGTGATGCCGGACCCGCGGGCGGCCCACCCCGGGACGTCGCGGTGGCACCGACTCCCTACCCCGAGCAAGATCGTTCTCGTGCCGCCGAGCCGAGAGCCTCCGTCGTCCGAGCGTTCGAACAGGAACCGGCCGTCAGCATGGGTGGCGGTAGGCCCCGGCCTGGCCGCGGTGACTGTGGTTGTCCGCCTGCTCGATCCCCAGCGAAGTGCGCCCGCCTGGATCTACCTGGCAATTCTCGTTGCTGCTCTCGCCACGGTGGTCTGGGTGTTCGCACTGCGACGTCGCCACGTGGGCGAGGGAATCGCGGACGAATCGCAACCTGCACCGTGACCTCGGCAGGGTGATGCCCCGGACGAGAGTCAGTCCGGCAGGACGATCCGCTCGGTGTGCGTGTAGACGTTGCACCCGTCACCCCGCAGGAAGCCGACCAGCGTGATGCCCACCTCGCGGGCGAGTTCGACCGCCAGGGACGACGGTGCGGACACGGCCGCCAGCACCGGGATGCCGGCCATGGCGGCCTTCTGGGTCAGCTCGAAGCTCGCCCGCCCGCTCACCATGAGCACGTGCCCCGCCAGCGGCAGCCGGCCCGCGCGGACGGCGTCCCCGACCACCTTGTCGACGGCGTTGTGCCGGCCGACGTCCTCGCGCAGCGCGCTCAGCTCGCCGGCCGCGGAGAACAATCCGGCGGCGTGCAGGCCGCCGGTCTTCTCGAACACCTGCTGCTCGGCGCGCAGACGGTCCGGCAGCGCCAGCAGCACCTCGAGCGGCACCCGCGCGGGATCAGCGCGCACGTCGAAGGACGTCTTCGTGCGGATCGCGTCGATGCTCGCCTTCCCGCAGACACCGCAGGAGCTCGACGTGTAGAAGTTCCGCTCCAGCCCCGTGTCGGGGATCGGCACCCCGGGCGCGAGGTCGACGTCCACGACGTTGTAGGTGTTGCGGCCGTCCGCGTCCACGGAGTCGCAGTACCGCAGGCCGGCGACGTCGTCATGCCCCGCGATCACCCCCTCGGTGGCGAGGAAGCCGTGCACGAGGTCGAAGTCGGCACCCGGCGTCCGCATCGTCACCGCCAGCGGCGTGCCGGCCAGGCGGATCTCCAGCGGCTCCTCGGCGGCCACGGTGTCCGGCCGGGTGCTGTGCTGCGATCCGCGGATGCGCAGCACCGGCGTCCGGCTGGTGACTCGTCCCACGCCGAGGACGGTACCCATGTGCCGGCGTCGCGATGACGGCCCTACCGTTCCGGCATGGACCACCTGCCGCCCTGCAGCGCCGTGATCCTCGCCGGCGGCCGGGCGGCCCGTCTCGGCGGGCAGGCCAAGCCCCAGCTGCTGGTCGGCGGGCGCCCCATCCTGTCGGCCGTCCTCGACGCCGTGGCCGCCGCCGAGCGGCGCATCGTGGTGGGACCGCCCCAGCCTGTTCCGCCGGACGTCGTCCTGGTGCGCGAGCAGCCGCCGGGGGGCGGGCCGGTCGCGGCGGTCCGCGCCGGCCTCGCCGAGGTGCTGACCGACGTCGTGGTGGTCCTCGCCGGTGACCTTCCCTTCCTGACCGCCGACCTCGTCGCCGGCCTGCGGGCACGCCTCACCGGCGAGGGAGTCCTGGTCGTCGACGACACCGGCCGCGATCAGTACCTGCTGGGCGCCTGGCGGACGGACGCACTCCGGGCGGCGGTCAGCCACGTCCAGGGGCCGACGTCGCTGCGCCGGGTGCTGGGTTCGATCGCGGTCCGCCGCTGGCGACCGGAGGCGCCGGCCGACGCGCCACCTCCCTGGCTCGACTGCGACACCCCGGCCGACCTGGCCCGGGCCCGCGCCATGGCCGACGGTCACCTGGCACCACCCCGGCCCTCGGCCCCGCCCCTCCTACCGCGCTTCCAGGCTCCCCCGGATCGGGGGTGAGCGGCTAGCGTCGTCCTGCCCACCGGCAGAGAGGCCCCGATGCGTCGCCCCAGAGTCACCGTCCTGGTGTTCGCCGTCCTGCTCGTCGCCGCCTGCACGGACGAGGTGCACGGCGTCGCCAGCCCCGGCGGGCCCGCGTCGTCGTCCACCTCCCCTCCGTCGGGCGGCAGCCCGACGCCGTCCGCCCCGCAGGCCCCGACCGACGAGCAGGCTCCCGACGACGCGTCCTTCCCCGCCGACACCGAGGACGACTCGGGTCCGGCGCAGCCGGGGACGGGCGATCCCGCCGGCGCGATGCACGTCGACGGTCTGCGGTTCCGCTCCCACGACGGCTACACCCGGCTGGTGGTGGACCTGAACACCAACGGCGTTCCGGAGTGGACGGTGGGCTACTCCGAGCCCACCGGCCCCGGCGGAGGGCCGGTCGACATCGCCGGTGAGGCCTTCCTGCGGGTGCAGCTGCGAACCGGGGCCGCGCCGGGTGGCCAGTCGACGTCGCGCATCAGGACCAGCCCCGGTCCGGTCGTCGAGGCCCTGACGACCGGCTTCTTCGAGGGGTACGAGGAGATCCTGCTCGGGATCGACGGGGGCCAACAGCCGTTCCGGGCGTTCGCGCTCACCGATCCGGGCCGGATCGTCATCGACGTGCGCTACGGCTGATCGGTGTACCGGAGGGAGCCACCGGGGTAGGCGATCGGCATGCGCATCGTCCTCGCCGGGGCCCACGGGCAGGTCGCCCGCCGCCTCGGCCGTCTCCTCTCCGCCCGCGGCGACACCGTCGTCGGCATCATCCGCAACCCCGACCATGCGACCGACGTGCGGGCGGACGGCATGGAGCCCGCGGTCCTCGACCTCGAGTCGGCGTCGGTCGACGAGGTCGCGAGTGCCGTCACGGGGGCCGACGCGGTGGTGTTCGCCGCCGGAGCCGGCCCGGGCAGTGGCGCCGCCCGCAAGGACACCGTCGACCGGGGCGCCGCCGTGCTGCTCGCCGACGCAGCCGTCCGGGCCGGGGTGGAGCGGTATCTGCTGGTGTCCTCGATGGGCGTGGACTCCGTCGCGGACGGACGCCGGCCGCACGGCCTCGACGACGTGTTCCTGGCTTACCTGCAGGCCAAGCTCGCCGCGGAACAGGACCTGCTGTCCCGCCCGGCCCTGCGGACGACGGTGCTGCGACCGGGCGGACTCACCGACGACCCCGGCACCGGCCGGGTGACTCTCGGGCGGTCCGTCGACCGGGGCAGCATCCCGCGTGACGACGTCGCCGCGGTGCTCGTGGCCCTGCTCGACGCCGGCCGGGACGGCGCGGTACTGGAGTTGGTCGCGGGGCCCACGCCGATCGCCCAGGCCGTGGAGGAGTCGCTCAGCCGCGGCGGGCGCGGGTGACCAGCGCCCGGGCTGCCAGCTCCTCGTCGACGGGGTAGTCCACCCGCACCAGGGTCAGACCCCCGGCCGGCGCGACCGGCACCTCGCTGGAGCGCTCGGTGCGGGCGAGCAGGGCGGCCGGCCACTCCGGGGGACGCCGGCCCTCACCGACGGCGGTCAGCGCACCGACGAGGCTGCGCACCATGGAGTGGCAGAAGGCGTCTGCCGAGGCGCTCACCGTGACCAGGCTGCCGCTGCGGACGACCCCGAGGGCGAGCAGCGTGCGGATCGTCGTCGCCCCCTCGCGGCGTCGGCAGAACGCCGCGAAATCGTGCTCGCCGAGCAGGAGCCCGGCGGCCTCGGTCATCGCCCCGTCGTCGAGCCTGCGGGGCCAGCCGACCGTGTCCGCACGGCGCAGCGGTGGCGGCCCGGCCGGGTCGTCGGTCAGCCGGTAGACGTAGTGCCGGCCGAGTGCGCTGAACCGGGCGTCGAAGTCCGGTGAGACCTCCGCGACGGCCGGCACGGCGATGTCGGCCGGCAGCACCCCGCGGAGCCGGCGGACCAGCCGTTGCCCCTGCTCCTCCCACACAGGCCGCGGGACGTCGCAGTGCGCGGCCTGCCCGGTCGCGTGCACGCCGGCGTCGGTCCGGCCGGCGACGGTGAGGTCGACCGGCACGCGCAGCACCATGGACAGCGCTTGCTCCAGGTCACCCTGGACGGTGCGCTGCCCGGGCTGGCGCGCCCAGCCGTGCAGCGCGGTGCCGTCGTAGGAGACGTCCAGACGAAGACGGACGAGCCCGTCCCCCCGGGGGGGAACGGGCTCGTCCGGGACGTGCAGGCGGTCCAGGGTCTTACTTGGGGTCGGGCGCAGCCTCGCCGCCGGGAGCCTTGAGGCTCTCGGTGGCGGCGTCCTGGGTCTCCGCGGCGTTGATCTCCGCCGCGGCGGCGTCGGCCAGTTCCGGGGAGACGTTGTCACCCTCGACGACGACGCCGTTCTCGGCGGTCGGCTCGCGGTCGACGTCGCCGTCGTCCTGGCGCTCACCGTCGGGCACGAAGACGTCGGCGACGATCTCGTCGGGGCTGTCCGCGGGATCAGCCGAGTCGGCGGAGTCGGCGGAATCAGCCGAGTCGACGACGTCTGCGGTGACCTCACCGGACGCGGCGGCCGCGCCGGCACCCGACGCGAACGTCGTGCCACGGGCCCGCTCGGCCTCGCCGACGGCCTGCTGACCGACGGTCAGGGCCTCGACCAGCTCGATGACCGCCATCGGCGCGTTGTCGCCCTTGCGGGGACCCACCTTGGTGATCCGGGTGTAGCCACCGGGGCGGTTCTCGTAGCGAGGTCCGATCTCGGCGAAGAGGGTGTGGACGACGTCCTTGTCCCGGATGGTCGTCATGACCTGGCGGCGGGCGTGCAGGTCACCGCGCTTGGCGAAGGTCACCAGCTTCTCGGCCAGGGGACGCAGGCGCTTCGCCTTGGTCTCGGTGGTCGTGATCCGCCCGTGCTCGAACAGCGAGGTGGCCAGGTTGGCCAGCATCAGCCGCTCGTGCGAGGGGGACCCGCCGAGACGGGGGCCCTTGGTGGGGGTGGGCATGTCGGTCCTTCCTCAGGCGGCCGGAGGGAGTGCCGGCTGCGTCCGTGGTGGGGCTGCGTCCTGTGGTGCTGTCGCTCAGTGTGGCTGCCCGGAGAGGGGCGCCGGACGGCGGGTTGCCCCGCCGCCCGGCACGCACCGGCTCAGAGCTGCTCGGTCTCCTGGTAGGAGGCGTCGCTGTACTCGGCCTCGCCGAACTGGCCATTGCCGTACTCGGGCGAGCCCTGGTACGCGTCGGTCTCGTAGCCCTCGTCGTAGCTCTCGATCGAGGTGGGGATGAACCCGGGCGGGCTGTCCTTGAGCGCGAGGCCCATGGCCGCCAGCTTCATCTTGACCTCGTCGATCGACTTCGCCCCGAAGTTGCGGATGTCGAGCAGGTCGGCCTCGGACCGGGTCACGAGCTCGCCGACCGTGTGCACGCCCTCGCGCTTGAGGCAGTTGTAGGACCGGACGGTGAGGTCCATGTCCTCGATCGGCATCGAGAAGTTCGCGATGTCGGCGGCCTCGGCCGGGCTGGGCCCGACCTCGATGCCCTCGGCGTCGATGTTCAGCTCACGCAGCAGGCCGAAGAGCTCGACCAGCGTGGAGCCGGCGCTGGCGATCGCGTCACGGGGAGCGATCGACGGCTTGGTCTCGACGTCGACGACCAGGCGGTCGAAGTCGGTGCGCTGCTCGACACGGGTCGCCTCGACGGCGTAGGTGACCTTGAGGACCGGCGAGTAGATCGAGTCGACGGGGATGCGGCCGATCTCCTGGCCGGGCTGCTTGTTCTGCGGCGCCGGCACGTAGCCGCGGCCCCGCTCGACGACCAGCTCGATCTCGAGACGACCCTTGCCGTTGAGCGTGGCGATGTGCAGGTCGGGGTTGTGCACCTCGACACCGGCCGGCGGCGCGATGTCGGCGGCGGTGACCTCACCGGGGCCCTGCTTGCGCAGGTACATCGTCACCGGCTCGTCGGAGTCGGAGCTGACGACCAGGCCCTTGAGGTTGAGGATGATCTCGGTGACGTCCTCCTTGACGCCCGGCACGGTGGTGAACTCGTGCAGGGTGCCCTCGATCCGGATGCTGGTGACAGCAGCACCGGGGATCGAGGAGAGGAGCGTGCGGCGCAGGGAGTTGCCGAGGGTGTAGCCGAACCCGGGCTCGAGCGGCTCGATGACGAATCGCGAACGCGACTCGGTGATCGTCTCCTCGGTGAGGGTGGGGCGCTGTGCGATGAGCATGGTGGTTCTCCTTCACGTCCTCCGGCGACCGCCATATGACGCCGTGAGGGGGTGGTGCCGGCGAGGCGGACATCTGTCCGCCCGCCCCGCCGTCGTGCACCCGGGGCGGAAATGGCCATTTCCGCCCCCGGGTGTTGCCGCTTACTTGGAGTAGAGCTCCACGATCAGCTGCTCCTGGACCGGGGTGTCGATCACCTGGCGGGCCGGGATGCTGTGCACGAGCACGCGCAGCTGGCTGCTGATGACCTCGAGCCACGCGGGCACGGGGCGCTCGCCGGCGCGGGCCTGGGCGATCTCGAAAGGCAGCATCGTGCGGGACTTCTCCGCGACCTCGATGATGTCGTTCTCGCTGACCCGGTAGGACGGGATGTCGACCTTGCGGCCGTTCACCCGGATGTGGCCGTGGCGCACCAGCTGGCGGGCCATGTCGCGGGACTCGGCGAAGCCGGCCCGGTAGACCACGTTGTCCAGCCGCGACTCCAGGATCTGGAGGAGTACCTCACCGGTCTTGCCGGTCTTGCGGTTGGCCTCTTCGTAGTACCCGCGGAACTGCTTCTCCAGCACGCCGTAGATGCGGCGGGCCTTCTGCTTCTCGCGGAGCTGGAGCAGGTACTCGCTGTCCTTGGTGCGACCGCGGCCGTGCTCGCCCGGCGGGTAGGGCCGGATCTCGATCGGGCACTTCGGGGACTCGCACTTGCTGCCCTTGAGGAACAGCTTCATCTTCTCGCGCCGGCAGAGGCGGCAATCGGCTCCGGTGTAACGGGCCACGTCAAATACTCCTGTTTCGTCTCGTCAGTGACCGGTCAGACCCGGCGGCGCTTCTTGGGGCGGCAGCCGTTGTGCGGCTGCGGCGTCACGTCCTGGATCTGCCCGACCTCGAGGCCGGTGGCCTGCAGGGAGCGGATCGCCGTCTCGCGACCGGAGCCGGGGCCCTTCACGAAGACGTCGACCTTGCGCATGCCGTGCTCCTGCGCCTTGCGCGCGGCGTTCTCGGCAGCCATCTGCGCCGCGAACGGCGTGGACTTGCGCGAGCCCTTGAAGCCGACGTGGCCGGCGGAGGCCCAGCTGATCACGTTGCCGTTCGGGTCGGTGATCGACACGATCGTGTTGTTGAACGTGCTCTTGATGTGCGCGGCGCCGTGGGCGACGTTCTTCTTCTCCTTGCGGCGGACCTTCTTGGCACCAGCCGCGGTGCGAGCCCTGGGAGGCATGTCTCTCCGGTTTCCTTCAGTTGCTATGGCCTGGGGGTGCTGCCAGAGGCAGCCCGCGGCGCGCCGTCACTCCCGCCCTCACGGGTCGCCGTGACGGCGCGCTACGCGGATTACTTCTTGCCGGCCTTCTTCTTGCCGGCGATGGTCTTGCGCGGGCCTTTGCTCGAGCGCGCGTTGGTCTTGGTGCGCTGACCGTGGACCGGGAGCCCACGGCGGTGACGCAGCCCCTGGTAGCAGCCGATCTCCACCTTGCGGCGGATGTCGCCGGCGACCTCGCGGCGCAGGTCACCCTCGACGCGGAAGTGCTCGTCGATGTAGTCACGGAGCTTCAGCAGGTCCTCGTCGCCGAGGTCCTTGACGCGCAGGTCGGGGCTGACGCCCGTCGCGGCCAGGGTCTCCTTGGCGTGGGCCTTGCCGATGCCATAGATGTAGGTGAGCGCGATCTCCATCCGCTTCTCGCGGGGCAGGTCGACGCCGGCCAGTCGTGCCATGTTCAGGTACTCCCTCAGCCCTGGCGCTGCTTGTGCCGGGCGTTGTCGCAGATGACCATGACCCGGCCGTGCCGGCGGATCACCTTGCACTTGTCGCAGATCTTCTTCACCGACGGCTGGACCTTCACCGGTGCCGCCCCTCATTCCTGTCGATCGTGTGCCGGTCCCACGCTGCCGGTCGGGCAGGCGCGGTCCGAGCGATTACTTGTACCGGTAGACGATGCGACCGCGGGTCAGGTCGTAGGGCGAGAGCTCCACGACCACGCGGTCCTCGGGCAGGATGCGGATGTAGTGCTGGCGCATCTTGCCGCTGATGTGGGCGAGCACCCGGTGCCCGTTCTGCAGCTCGACCCGGAACATCGCATTGGGCAGCGGCTCGACGACGCGACCCTCGACCTCGATGGCCCCGTCCTTCTTCGCCATTCCCTAGCGCGCTCCTCGACTCGGTGGTCCATGTCCTCGCTCGCCCACGGGGAAGCCCCGTCGGACGCGCTCGGTGGTTGCAGAACAGGTGGTGCAGGCGCTCTCGCGAGGGCGCTCCGGGTCGTGCGGCCACAGCACGACGGCGGAACGGCGCGAACGCCATCGGCCACTGTACCTTGACGCCCCACCAGTCACCAACCCGCCCCCGGAGGGGAAAGAGTGACAGCCAGCACGCCTGCGCCGGCCATGGCCCGTCGCCGCGGGGCGGGGGTCGTGATCAGGCGTGAGCGGTGGGGGGCGACGGGGTCCTTCGTCAGGCGCGAGCGGTGATGCCGAACGGCGCGAGTCCGGCGACGCCGCCGTCCTCCGCCGTCAGCACCCACGGGCCCTCGGGGGTGATGGCGACGGAGTGCTCGAAGTGGGCGGCACGGGAGCCGTCCTTCGTGACCACGGTCCAACCGTCCTCGAGCTCGACGGTCGCCGGGTCGCCCATCGTGACCATCGGCTCGATGGCCAGGACGAGCCCTGGGACCAGCTTGGGCCCACGGCCCGGACGGCCGTAGTTGAGCACGTGCGGGTCCTGATGCATCTCGGTGCCGATGCCGTGGCCGCCGTAGTGATCGACGATGCCGTACGGGTGCGACTCGGCCCTGATGGTCTGCTCCACCGCGTGGCTGATGTCGGTCAGCCGCCCGCCGGCGATCGCCTTCGCCAGACCGGCCCACATCGAGCGCTCGGTGATCTCCAGGAGAGCGGCGTCCTCGAGTGAGGGCTCCCCCACCGTCATCGTGACGGCGGCGTCGCTGTGCCAGCCCTGCAGGATCGCGCCGCAGTCGATGGAGATGTTGTCACCGTCGGCGAGCCGGCGGTCGGGGTCGGGGATCCCGTGCACGATCTCGTCGTTGATCGATGCGCAGATGGTGCCGGTGAACCCGTGGTAGCCGAGGAAGTTCGGCACCGCGCCGTGGGACCGGATGTGGTCCTCGGCGATGGCGTCGAGCTCACCGGTGCTGACCCCGGGGCGGATGGCGGCCCTGACCGCGGCGTGGGCTCCCGCAGTGATGAGCCCCGACGCACGCATGAGTTCGATCTCGTGCGGTGTCTTGATCTGGATCATGCGTCCACTCCACTTCGCCAGCAGCGGGACGCGAGACAGTATGCCCGCGCTCATGCGCTGCCTCGCCCCACGTTCGCGCCGCTCAGCCTGCGCTCGGCTCGTCGCCGTCCACGGAGCCCAGCGCGTCCACCGCGCGGGCGGTGACCTCCTCGACCTCACCGATCGCATCGATGCGGGAGAGCAGGCCCTCGGCCTCGTAGAAGCCCGACAGCGGCGCCGTCTGTTCCCGGTACACCTGCAGGCGGTGCCGCACCGTCTCGGGCTTGTCGTCGTCGCGCTGGACCATCTGACCGTCGACGAGCATGCGCCTGCCCGACAACCGCCGGACCAGCTCGTCCTCGTCCACGACGAGCTCCAGCACGCGGTCCAGGCCGTGCCCGAGATCGGCCAGCGACTCCCGCAGCTGCTCGGCCTGGGCGATCGTGCGGGGGAAGCCGTCGAGCAGGAACCCACCCGTGGCGTCCGATTCGGCCAGGCGGTCCCGGACCATGGCCACGGTGATCTCGTCGGGGACGAGGTCGCCGGCGTCCATGTAGGTCTTGGCCTTCTGGCCCAGCTCGGTCTGGCCGCTCACGTTGGCCCGGAAGATGTCACCGGTCGAGACAGCGGGGACGCCGAGCTTGCCGGCGATGATCTGCGCCTGGGTGCCCTTGCCCGCTCCGGGCGGCCCCAGGAGGACGACGCGCACTACTTCAGGAACCCTTCGTAGTTGCGCTGGTTGAGCTGCGTCTCGATCTGCTTCACCGTCTCCAACCCCACTCCGACCATGATCAACACTGCGACGCCACCGAACGGGAAGTTCTGGTTCTGCCCCTCCTGAGTGACGGCGAGGAAGAAGTTCGGCAGGACGGCGACCACACCGAGGTAGATCGACCCGGGGAGGGTGATCCGGGAGAGCACGTACTGCAGGTACTCGGCGGTCGGCCGGCCGGGCCGGATACCGGGGATGAAGCCGCCGTATCGCTTCATGTCGTCGGCCCGCTCCTCCGGGTTGAACGTGATCGACACGTAGAAGTACGTGAAGAAGACGATCAGGCCGAAGAAGACCGCGATGTGGACCGGGCTGCTCTGGTCGATGATGTGCGTCTCGAAGAACTGCCGGACGCCACCGGTCTCGTTGCCCTGCAGCTGCACGATCAGCTGCGGCAGGTACAGCAGCGACGAGGCGAAGATGACGGGGATGACCCCGGCCTGGTTCACCTTGAGCGGCAGATACGTCGACGTCCCGCCGTACATGCGGCGGCCGACCATGCGCTTGGCGTACTGCACCGGGATGCGGCGCTGGGCCTGTTCCACGTAGACGACCGCGCCGATGATCAGCAGCGCGAAGGTGCAGACGACGGCGAAGACGAGGCCACCCCGGGTCTGCAGGATCGCACCGCCCTCGGCCGGGATGCGGGCGGCGATCGAGGTGAAGATCAGCACGGACATGCCGTTGCCGATGCCCTTCTCGGTGAGCAGCTCGCCCAGCCACATGATCAGGGCGGTCCCGGCCGTCAACGCGACCACCAGGACGATCGTCGACCAGACGGAATCCGACGGGATGATGTTGTCGGGGCAGCCGGGGAACAACTGACCACTGCGCGCCAGGGCGATGATGCCGGTGCTCTGCAGCACGGCCAGGGCGATCGTCAGGTAGCGGGTGTACTGGGTCAGCTTCGCCTGACCCGACTGCCCTTCCTTCTTCAACTGCTCGAACCGCGGGATCACGACCACCAGCAGCTGCACGATGATGCTGGCCGTGATGTACGGCATGATCCCGAGCGCGAAGACGCTCAGCCGCAGCAGCGCGCCGCCGGAGAACAGGTTGACCAGCGAGTAGATGTCGCGCTGGTCGGAGGCCTGGGCGAGCTCGAGGCAGTTGTTGATGGCCTCGACGGAGACACCGGGCCCGGGCACCGCGGCACCCAGCCGGTACACGGCGATGATCGCCAGGGAGAACAGCAGCTTGCGCCGGAGGTCTGGCGTCCGGAACGCCGCGGCGAACGCCTGCAGCACGTGCCCTCCCCTGATCGGTCGAGTGAGGTTAGCAACGGACCCGCGCGGTCCTGCGCGCGCCGGGCAGCAGACGACCCCCGCGGAGGCACGATTCGTGCCTCGCGGGGGTCGCCGGCGTCAGATACGGGTGGTGCTGCCCCCGGCCGCGCCGATCTTCTCGGCGGCGGATGCGGAGAAGGCGTGGGCCTGGACGTCGACCTTGACACCGCCGAGCTCACCGGTGCCGAGGACCTTCACGGGCTGACCCCGGCGGACGGCGCCGGCCTCGACCAGCGTGTCCGGGGTGACCGGCCCGCCCTGCGGGAACAGCGCCGCGATCCGGTCGAGGTTGACGACCTGGAAGACGACCTTGTTCGGGCTCTTGAAGCCGGAGAGCTTGGGCAGCCGCATGTGCAGCGGGGTCTGCCCACCCTCGAAGCGGGCGTGGGTGTTGCCCCGTGCGCCGGTGCCCTTGGTGCCGCGACCGGCCGTCTTGCCCTTGGAGCCCTCACCACGGCCGACTCGCGTCTTGGGGGTGTGGGCGCCCGGGGCCGGACGCAGGTGGTGAACCTTCAGAGTCATAGCGAGTCTTTCCTCAGATTTCTTCGACGGTGACGAGGTGCGGCACCGTCGCGACCATCCCGCGGATCTCGGGACGGTCCTCCTGCACGACCGAGTCGTGGATCCGCTTCAGGCCGAGCGTCCGCAGCGTCTCGCGCTGGTTCTGCTTGCGACCGATCCCCGACTTGACCTGGGTGATCTTGAGCTGTGCCATCTCAGACTCCCTGACCCGCACGCGCACGGAGCATGGCCGCCGGGGCGACGTCCTCGAGGGGCAGACCGCGGCGGGCCGCGATCTCCTCGGGGCGGACGAGGTCCTTCAGCGCCTGCATCGTGGCGTGCACGATGTTGATCGGGTTCGACGAGCCGAGGCTCTTGGAGAGCACGTCGTGGATGCCCGCGCACTCGAGCACGGCGCGCACCGGACCACCGGCGATGACACCGGTACCGGGGCTGGCCGGCTTGAGCAGCACGACACCGGCGGCCGCCTCACCCTGCACGGGGTGCGGGATGGTGCTGGCGATGCGCGGCACGGCGTAGAAGTGCTTCTTGGCCTCCTCGACGCCCTTGGCGATCGCCGCGGGCACCTCCTTGGCCTTGCCGTAGCCCACGCCGACCTTGCCGTCGCCGTCGCCGACGATCACCAGGGCGGTGAAGCTGAAGCGCCGGCCACCCTTGACGACCTTCGACACGCGGTTGATGGCCACCACGCGCTCGATGTAGTTGCTCTTCTCGGCGGGCGCGCCCCCGGGGCCCCGCCCGCCGTCACGACGGTCGCGGCGGTCGTTGCCGCCGCCGGCGCCGCCGCCGCGTCGCTGTGGTCCTGGCATCAGACGTCCCTCTCGATCTGCTTCTGCACGGTGTTCCGAGTGCTGGTCATCAGAAGTCCAGCCCACCCTCACGGGCGCCGTCGGCGAGCGCGGCGATGCGGCCGGCGTACCGATTGCCACCGCGGTCGAAGACGACGGCGGAGATGCCGGCGGACTTCGCCCGGTCGGCGATGAGGGCACCCACCTGGCGGGCCAGGGCGGACTTGTCACCCTCGGCGCCGCGCAGGCCGGCGTCCATCGTCGAGGCGCTGGCCAGCGTGCGGCCGACGGTGTCGTCGACCAGCTGCACGTGGATGTGGCGCGACGAGCGCTTGACCACCAGGCGCGGACGCTCGGCCGTGCCGGCGACGCGCTTGCGGAGGCGGTTGTGACGGCGCAGCCGCGAGACGCGGCGGGCCGTGCTGATGTCGGTGCCGACGGGCTTGTGGACCCGAGCGGTCTTCTCTGCCTGAGCCATTACTTACCCGTCTTCCCGACCTTGCGCTTGACGACCTCGCCCTGGTACCGCACGCCCTTGCCCTTGTACGGGTCGGGCTTGCGGATCTTGCGGATCTTGGCCGCGACCTCGCCGACCTGCTGCTTGTCGATGCCGCTCACCCGCAGTCGGGTGGGGGACTCGACCGCGAAGGAGATCCCCTCGGGGGCCTTCACCGGCACCGGGTGGCTGAAGCCCAGGGCGAACTCGAGGTCCGAGCCGCGCGCCTGGACGCGGTATCCGACACCGACGATCTCGAGGGTCTTGGTGTAGCCCTCGGTGACGCCGGTGATCATGTTGGCGATGAGCGTCCGCGACAGCCCGTGGAGAGCGCGGTTCTGGCGCTCGTCATTGGGACGCTGCACGCGCAGCGTGCCGTCCTCGTCGCGCTCCACCGTGATGGGCGCGGCGACCGTGTGGCTGAGCGCACCCTTCGGTCCCTTGACGCTGACCGTCTGACCGTCGATGGCGATGTCCACACCGCTCGGCACGGCGATGGGGAGTCGTCCGATCCGTGACATTGTCGTTCGCTCCCTTACCAGACGTAGGCGAGGACTTCCCCACCCACGCCCTTCTTGTTCGCCTGCTTGTCGGTCAGCAGCCCGGTCGACGTCGAGATGATCGCGACGCCGAGGCCACCGAGGACCTTGGGCAGTGCTGTGGACTTCGCGTAGACCCGGAGACCGGGCTTCGACACGCGCCGGACGCCGGCGATGCTGCGCTCACGGTTCGGGCCGTACTTCAGGTCGATCTGCAGCTGCTTGAAGGTGCTGCCGTCCCGCTCGACATCGCTGACGTTCCAGCCGGCGATGTAGCCCTCCTGCTGGAGGATCTCCGCGATGTGCGTCTTGAGCTTCGAGGACGGCATGACCGCGGTGTCGTGGTACGCCTGGTTGGCGTTCCGCAGCCGCGTCAGCATGTCCGCGATCGGGTCGGTCATCGTCATGGTGTGTGGTGCCTCTCTCGCCGCGGTTCCGCACGTTTCCCGAGTGCTTCGGTGGTCGTGGGCCTGTCGGCGAACGGTGGAGCTGTGATGCGACCGGGGCGAGTGCTCCGGCCGCGTGGAGCGCTGTTCGTTACCAGCTGGACTTGCGGACGCCCGGGAGCTCCCCGGCGTGCGCCATCTCCCGCAGGCAGATCCGGCACAGGCCGAACTTGCGGAAGACCGAGTGGGGACGGCCGCACCGCTGGCAGCGGGTGTAGCCGCGGACCGCGAACTTCGGCTTGCGGGCCGCCTTGTTGATCAGAGCCTTCTTGGCCATGGTTGTCTCCTACCGGCTCAGCGGATGGTGGTCACGACGGGCTGGCCGGCGAAGGGGAACCCGAGCTGGCGGAGCAGCTCGCGACCCTCCTCGTCGTTCGTGGCGGTGGTGACCAGCGTGATGTCCATGCCGCGCTGCCGGTCGATCTTGTCGACGTCGATCTCGCGGAACATCGACTGCTCGTTCAGGCCGAACGTGTAGTTGCCGTGGCCGTCGAACTGCTTGGGGTTCAGCCCGCGGAAGTCACGGATGCGGGGCAGGGCCAGCGACAGCAGCCGGTCCAGGAACTCCCACATCCGGTCGCCGCGCAGGGTGACCTTGGCGCCGATCGGCATGCCCTCGCGCAGCTTGAACTGCGCGATGGACTTGCGGGCCCGCACGACGGCCGGCTTCTGACCGGTGATCGCGGTGAGGTCGCGGACGGCGCCGTCCATCAGCTTGGCGTCGCGAGTCGCCTCGCCGACGCCCATGTTGACGACGATCTTGGTCAGGCGCGGGATCTGCATGACGTTCTCGAAGCTGAACTCCGACTGCAGCGCCGGCGCGATGGTCTCGCGGTAGTGGGCGAGCATGCGGGGCAGCTCGCGGGTGGGTGCGCTCATGACGTTCAGAGGTCCTTACCGGTTCGCCGCGAGACGCGGACGCTGCGGCCGTTGTCGTCCTTGCGGTACCCGACACGGGTGGGCTTGTCCTCGGAGTCGATCACCATCACGTTGCTCACGTGGATGGGCGCCTCCTGCGTGACGATCCCGCCCTGCTGGGCGCCGCGCTGGGTCGAGCTGATGCGGGTGTGCTTCTTCACGCGCCCCACGCCCTCGACCAGGACGCGCTGCACCTTCGGGAAGGCGGCGATGACGCGACCCTTCGCGCCCTTGTCCTTGCCGGACAGGACGACCACGGTGTCACCCTTCTTGACCTTCATGGACGGCGTCTTGTTGTTGTCAGCCATGGTTCACAGCACCTCCGGAGCGAGCGAGATGATCCGCATGAAGCGCTTGTCGCGGAGCTCCCGGCCAACGGGGCCGAAGATGCGCGTACCGCGCGGGTCGCCGCTGTCGCGGATGATGACCGCGGCGTTCTCGTCGAAGCGGATGTAGGAGCCGTCAGGACGACGACGCTCCTTCACGGTGCGGACGATGACGGCCTTGACGACGTCGCCCTTCTTGACGCCGGCACCGGGCAGCGCGTCCTTCACGGTGCCGACGATGATGTCGCCGATGCCCGCGTAGCGTCGCCCGGAACCGCCGAGCACCCGGATGCAGAGGATCTCCTTCGCACCGGTGTTGTCGGCGACTCGCAGCCGCGACTCCTGCTGGATCACGTCCCTACTCCCAAATCTTGTGGTGACAGCCGGGCCGGATCGGTGAACCGGCTGTCCGATACCCGCGTGCCGACGCACCGGCGGCGAGCGCCGCCGGTGCGTCCGAGGCACGGGTACCGGGATGCGGCGCGCACCCCCCCCTGGTGAGAGGTGCGATGCGCGCCAGTCGTCCAGCGTACTCGCACGTGCTGGAGCGTCGTGCTACGGCCCCGGAGGACCGCTACTGCCTGCAAATTGCGCTTACTTGGCCTTCTCGAGGACCTCGACCAGCCGCCACCGCTTGGTGGCCGACGTCGGCCGGGTCTCCATGATCTGCACGCGGTCGCCGATGCCGGCGACACCCTGCTCGTCGTGCACCTTGAGCTTGTTCGTCCGGCGGATGACCTTGCCGTAGAGGGCGTGCTTCACACGGTCCTCCACCTCGACGACGATGGTCTTCTCCATCTTGTCGCTGACCACGAGGCCCTCACGGACCTTGCGGTACCCACGGCCGGCCAGGCCAGGGCCTGTCGCGCTCGACTGGGTCTCGCTCATGCCACACCCTCGTTCGGGGCAACCGAGAGACCCAGCTCGCGCTCGCGCATGATCGTGTAGATCCTGGCGATGTCGCGGCGGACGGTCTGCAGTCGCCGGTTGTTGTCCAGCTGGCCGGTGGCCACCTGGAACCGCAGGTTGAACAGTTCTTCCTTGGACTCACGGAGCCGCGAGGCGAGTTCGTCGACAGAGAGCTCGCGCAGCTCCGGAGCGGTCAGACCGGCGGCCATCACACTTCTCCTTCACGCGTGATGAAGCGGCACTTCATGGGGAGCTTGTGGATCGCGCGGCGCATGGCCTCGCGGGCCACGGGCTCGGCGACACCCGAGAGCTCGAACATGATGCGCCCGGGCTTGACGTTGGCCACCCACCACTCCGGCGAACCCTTACCGGAACCCATGCGGGTCTCGGCCGGCTTCTTGGTCAGCGGACGGTCGGGGTAGATGGAGATCCACACCTTTCCGCCACGCTTGATGTGCCGGGTCATGGCGATACGAGCGGACTCGATCTGACGGTTGGTCACGTACGCGGGCTCGAGAGCCTGGATCGCGTACTCACCGAAGTTGATCGCGGTGCCGCCCTTGGCCTTGCCGCCACGGTCGGGGTGGTGCTGCTTGCGGTGCTTGACGCGCCGTGGGATCAGCATGGCTCAGCTCTCCACGTTCTGGGTCGCCGTAGTCTCGGTCGCCGTGGTGTCGGCAGCCGTGCTCTCGGCGGCCGCGGTGGCCTCGGGACCGGCGACCTCGGCGACGGTGGTCTCGGGCACGACCTCGCCCGAGGTCACCGCGACGGTGCTCTCGGTCGTGTCCGCAACGGGACCAGTCGAGGACTCGACGGCCGCGCGGCCGGCCTCGGTGCCACCGGCGGTGGTGCCGGAGGAACCGGAGCGACGCTGCGGACGCTGGGCCCGCTCGCGACGCTGCTGACGGTCGGCCAGGGCCTCAAGAGCGGCCCGCTCGGCGCGGGAGCCGCTGACGTCGCCCTTGTAGATCCAGACCTTCACGCCGATGCGGCCGAAGGTCGTGCGGGCCTCGTAGATGCCGTAGTCGATGTTCGCGCGGAGCGTGTGCAGCGGCACGCGGCCCTCGCGGTAGAACTCCGACCGGCTCATCTCGGTGCCACCGAGGCGACCCGAGCACTGCACCCGGATGCCCTTGACCTGCGGGCTGCGCTGGGCCGACTGCATGGCCTTGCGCATGGCGCGACGGAAGCTGACACGGCTGGAGAGCTGCTCGGCGACGCCCTGGGCGACGAGCTGCGCGTCCGACTCCGGGTTCTTGACCTCGAGGATGTTCAGCTGCACCTGCTTGCCGGTGAGCTTCTCGAGCTCGCCGCGGATGCGGTCTGCCTCGGCGCCGCGGCGGCCGATGACGATGCCCGGGCGTGCGGTGTGGATGTCGACGCGGACCCGGTCACGGGTGCGCTCGATCTCCACCTTGGAGATGCCGGCCCGCTCCATGCCCTTGGACATGAGCTTGCGGATCGCGACGTCTTCCTTGACGTAGTCCTTGTACAGCTTGTCCGCATACCACCGGGACTTGTAGTCGGTGGTGATCCCGAGTCGGAACCCGTGCGGGTTGACCTTCTGACCCACTAGCGGGTCCCTCCCCTCGTGTTGCTCCTGGACTGCTGGGTCGCCGGGCCGGACATGCCGGTGTCCCGGCGCGCCTTGCGCGACTTCTGCGCGAGGACGTCGCTGGTGGCGACCTCGCTCACCTCGATGGTGATGTGGCTGGTCCGCTTGTTGATGCGGAACGCCCGGCCCTGCGCACGCGGACGGATCCGCTTGAGCGTGGGGCCCTCGTCGACGTACGCAGCGCTGACCACCAGGTTGGCGGGGTCCAGCTGCAGGTTGTGCTCGGCGTTGGCCACCGCGCTGGCGACGACCTTGGCAACCGGCTCGCTCGCGCTCTGCGGAGCGAACCGGAGCAGAGCCAGGGCCTCGTCGGTCGGCAGGTAGCGGACCAGGTCCACCACCCGGCGGGCCTTCATGGGGGTCACGCGGACGAATCGGGCCGTAGCCCGGGCGACCGGCGCCTCCTGTCCCAACTGGGAAGTCATCTGAATCTCTCTCTACCTGGTCAGCCCCGCCGCGAGCGGCGGTCGTCCTTGATGTGCCCACGGAAGGTGCGCGTGGGGGCGAACTCGCCGAGCTTGTGCCCGACCATCGCCTCGGTCACGAACACCGGGACGTGCTTGCGGCCGTCGTGCACCGCGAGGGTGTGGCCGAGCATGTCGGGGATGATCGTCGAGCGGCGCGACCAGGTGCGGATCACGTTCTTGGTGCCCTTTTCGTTCTGCGCGTCCACCTTCTTGAGCAGGTGGTCGTCGACGAACGGGCCCTTCTTCAGGCTGCGTGGCATTCGGCTCTCCTCTACCGCCGGTTACCCGGGCTCAGCGCTTCTTGTTGGCGCGCCGGCGGCGCACGATCAGGGCGTCACTGGCCTTCCGCTTGCGCGTCCGGCCCTCCGGCTTGCCCTTCGGGTTCACCGGGTGGCGACCACCGGAGGTCTTGCCTTCACCACCACCGTGCGGGTGGTCGACCGGGTTCATGGCGACACCGCGGACGGTCGGGCGCTTGCCCTTCCACCGCATGCGACCGGCCTTGCCCCAGTTGATGTTGGACTGCTCGGCGTTGCCCACCTCGCCGACGGTCGCGCGGCAGCGCACGTCGACGTTGCGGATCTCGCCCGACGGCATGCGCAGCTGCGCGAAGCGGCCCTCCCGGGCGACCAGCTGGACGCTGGTCCCCGCGGACCGGGCGATCTTCGCGCCGCCACCGGGACGGAGCTCGATGGCGTGAACGACGGTGCCGACGGGGATGTTCCGCAGCGGCAGGTTGTTGCCGGGCTTGATGTCGGCCGAGGGGCCGCACTCCACCGTGTCGCCCTGCTTCAGCTTCGCCGGCGCGATGATGTAGCGCTTCTCGCCGTCGGCGTAGTGCAGCAGTGCGATCCGCGAGGTGCGGTTCGGGTCGTACTCGATGTGCGCGACCTTGGCCGGCACGCCGTCCTTGTCCGCCCGGCGGAAGTCGACCAGGCGGTAGGCGCGCTTGTGACCACCACCCTGGTGGCGAGCGGTGACCTTGCCGTGGACGTTGCGTCCACCGCGGCCGTGCAGCGGCCGGACCAGCGACTTCTCGGGATGGTCGCGGGTGACCTCGGCGAAGTCGGCGACGCTGGAGCCGCGGCGGCCCGGCGTCGTCGGCTTGTACTTGCGGATAGCCATGGGTCGTGAGTCCCTGTCTGTTCTCTCTGGTCCTGGTCGGTTGGGTCCGGGGCGGTGGGGTGGGCTGGATGCCCAGCGCTCAGGCGCCCGGGCCGCCGAAGATCTCGATGCGGTCGCCGGGGGCGACGGAGACGATGGCGCGCTTGGTGTTCTTGCGCTTGCCCATCTGCGTGCCCCGGCTGCGCTTGCGCTTGCCCTGGCGGTTGATCGTGTTCACGGAGAGGACCTTCACCTCGAAGATCTGCTCGACCGCGATCTTGATCTGGGTCTTGTTCGCCTCGGGCAGCACGATGAAGGTGTACTGGTTGCCGTCGAGCAGCCCGTAGCTCTTCTCCGAGATGACCGGGGCGAGCAGGACGTCCCGGGGGTCGCGGACGCTCATGCCTTCTCCTCGGTGGTCTCGGTGGTGCCGTCCTCGGACGGGGCCTGTGCGTCAGGACCCGCATCGGCGACGTCCGCCAGCTCGGCGGGGGCCTTGGCGGCCTCCTCCGCGGTGGCCGGAGCGACGTCCTCGGGGGCGGCGGCTGGCGCGGTGGGAGTCTCCTTGGCGGGAGCCTTCTTGGCCGGCGCCTCGGCAGCCGTCGTCGTCTCGACGGTGCCCTCGCCCTCGGCGGGCGCGACCGACGGGACGCCGGTGATCTCCGTGGTGGAGACGTCCGGCAGCTGCTTGCCCTTGGCCGGTCCGGCCACGTACTCGGCCAGCGCGGTCTCGGTGAAGATGACCTCGTCGGCGACCAGCACGTCGTAGGTGTTGAGCTGACCGGCCTCGATCAGGTGCACCTGCGGCGCGTTGCGCAGGCTGACCCAGTTGAGGACGTCGTCCCGGTCGAGCACGACCAGCACTCGCTTGGCCTGCGTGACCGAGGTCAGCGTGGCCAGAGCGGCCTTGGTCTTCGGGGCGTCGCCGTCCACGAATGCGGAGACGACGTGCACCCGGCCCTCACGGGCCCGGTCGGAGAGGGCACCGCGCAGGGCGGCGGCCTTCATCTTCTTCGGGGTCTTCTTGGTGTAGTCCCGCGGCGTCGGGCCGTGGACGGTGCCACCGCCGGCGAACTGGGGTGCGCGGGTCGAGCCCTGACGAGCCCGGCCGGTGCCCTTCTGCCGGTACGGCTTGGCGCCACCACCGCTGACCTGACCGCGGGTCTTGGTCGAGTGCGTGCCCTGACGGGCCGCGGCGAGCTGGGCCACGACGACCTGGTGCATCAGAGAGACGTTCGCTCCTGCGTCGAAGAGCTCACCGGGCAGCGTGACGCTGCCGGAGGTCTCCCCTGCCGGGGTGCGGACGTCGACCTGACGGTCGGTGCGCGTGTCGATCGACTGACTCACTTCTTGTCACTCCCCACGGGGCCACCCTTGACCGCGGAGCGGACGAGGAGCAGGCCACCCTTCGGACCGGGCACAGCACCCTTGATCAGGATGAGCCCGCGCTCCGCGTCGACCTTGTGCACGACCAGCGAGAGCGTGGTCGTCTTCACCGCGCCCATGCGGCCGGCCATCTTCAGGCCCTTGAACACGCGGCCCGGGGTGGACGCGCCACCGATGGAACCGGGCGACCGGTGCTTGCGCTGGGTGCCGTGCGACGCGCCGAGGCCCTTGAAGCCGTGACGCTTCATGACGCCCGCGGTGCCCTTGCCCTTGCTGGTGCCGATGACGTCGACCTTGGCCACGCCGTCGAAGACGTCGGCGGTCAGCTCCTGGCCGACCGTGTAGTCGCCGGCGTCCTCGGTGCGCAGTTCCACCAGGTGCCGCCGCGGCGTGACGCCCGCCTTGGTGAAGTGTCCGCCCTCGGGGCGGTTCACCTTGCGCGGGTCGATCTCACCGAAACCGAGCTGGAGGGCCGAGTAGCCGTCCACCTCGGGGGTGCGCACCTGGGTCACCACACACGGGCCCGCCTTGACGACGGTCACCGGCACGAGACGGTTGTTCTCGTCGAAAACCTGGGTCATCCCCAGCTTCTCGCCGAGGAGACCGCGAAATGTGCTCGCCATGTCTGCTGACTGCCCTTACTGAATGTTGACGTCGACCGAGGCCGGCAGGTCGATGCGCATGAGCGCGTCCACCGTCTTCGGCGTCGGGTCGAGGATGTCGATGAGCCGCTTGTGCGTGCGCATCTCGAAGTGCTCGAACGAGTCCTTGTACTTGTGCGGTGAACGGATCACCGCGTACACGTTCTTCTCCGTCGGCAGCGGCACCGGGCCGACCACTCGCGCTCCGGTCTTGGTGACCGTCTCCACGATGCGTCGCGCCGAGGCATCGATCGCCTCGTGGTCGTAGGCCTTCAGCCGGATGCGGATCTTCTGTCCCGCCATCGCTGTCTTCTGCTCCTGCCGATCGGTGTTCGAGTAGCTGAATGGGTCAGGTGACCCGGGGTGGGCGGCGGCCGCACGCGCGGCCGCCGCCTACCAGGGACTTACTTGTTGATCGTGACGACGCGACCGGCGCCCACGGTGCGGCCACCCTCACGGATGGCGAACCGGAGGCCCTCCTCCATGGCGATGGGCTGGATGAGCTCCACCGTCATCTCGGTGTTGTCGCCGGGCATGACCATCTCGGTGCCGGCGGGCAGGGTCACCACGCCGGTCACGTCCGTCGTCCGGAAGTAGAACTGGGGACGGTAGTTGTTGAAGAACGGCGTGTGACGGCCACCCTCGTCCTTCGAGAGGATGTAGACCGACCCCTCGAAGTTGGTGTGCGGGGTGATCGAGCCGGGCTTCACGACGACCTGGCCGCGCTCCACGTCCTCGCGCTTGATGCCACGCAGCAGCAGACCGACGTTGTCACCGGCCTGGCCCTGGTCGAGCAGCTTGCGGAACATCTCGACGCCGGTGACGGTCGTCTTGGTCGAGTTCTCGCGGATACCGACGATCTCGATCTCCTCGGAGACCTTGACGATGCCCCGCTCGACGCGGCCGGTGACGACCGTGCCACGACCGGTGATGGTGAAGACGTCCTCGACGGGCATGAGGAACGGCTTGTCGATCTCACGCTCGGGCTCGGGGATCGCGGTGTCGACGGCGTTCATCAGCTCCATGAGCTTGTCGCCCCACTCCGCGTCGCCCTCGAGGGCCTTCAGCGCCGAGACGCGGACCACGGGGACGTCGTCGCCCGGGAACTCGTACTCCGACAGCAGCTCGCGGACCTCGAGCTCGACGAGCTCCAGGATCTCCTCGTCGTCCACCATGTCGGCCTTGTTGAGGGCCACCACGATGTAGGGGACGCCGACCTGGCGGGCCAGGAGGACGTGCTCCTTGGTCTGCGGCATCGGGCCGTCGGTCGCCGCGACCACCAGGATGGCGCCGTCCATCTGCGCCGCGCCGGTGATCATGTTCTTGATGTAGTCGGCGTGGCCGGGGCAGTCGACGTGCGCGTAGTGACGGTTCTCCGTCTGGTACTCGACGTGCGCGATCGAGATCGTGATGCCGCGAGCCTTCTCCTCGGGCGCCTTGTCGATCTGGTCGAAGGCGGACGCCTCGTTGAGGTTCGGGTACTTGTCGTGCAGGACCTTGGTGATCGCCGCGGTGAGCGTCGTCTTCCCGTGGTCGATGTGCCCGATGGTGCCGATGTTGACGTGCGGCTTGGTCCGCTCGAACTTGGCCTTGGCCACTGGGTTCCTCTCCTCGTGGTTACGCAGGTGGTGCGTGCTCTGGGGTGGGGCGGTGCTGGGTGACGGCGGGCAGCCTGACCAGGTCAGGGCCCGATGTCGGTGTTACTCGCCGGTCGCCTTGGCGATGATCTCCTTGGCGACGTTGGCCGGGACCTCGGCGTACGAGTCGAACACCATCGAGTAGCTCGCCCGTCCCTGGGTGCGGCTGCGCAGGTCGCCCACGTAGCCGAACATCTCCGACAGCGGCACCAGGGCGCGGACGAGGCGGGCGCCGGCCCGCTCCTCCATGGCCTGGATGGTGCCGCGGCGGGAGTTCAGGTCGCCGATGACGTCGCCCATGTTCTCCTCGGGCGTGGTCACCTCGACTGCCATGAGCGGCTCGAGCAGGGCCGGGCTGGCCTTGCGGGCGGCCTCCTTGAAGACCATCGAGCCGGCGATCTTGAAGGCCATCTCCGAGGAGTCGACCTCGTGGTACTGGCCGTCGAGCAGAGAGGCCTTGACGCCCACCATCGGGTAGCCGGCCAGGACGCCGTACT
This sequence comes from Blastococcus colisei, assembly GCF_006717095.1. Taxonomy (NCBI): domain Bacteria; kingdom Bacillati; phylum Actinomycetota; class Actinomycetes; order Geodermatophilales; family Geodermatophilaceae; genus Blastococcus; species Blastococcus colisei. Next base: position 742,002 of record NZ_VFQE01000001.1, on the reverse strand, counting down.
GCATGGCATCCTGCATGCCCTGGTCGACCGAAGGGATGTACTCCCGCGGGATGCGACCACCGGTGACCTTGTTCTCGAACTCGTAGGTCGGGCCGTCGGCCGTGACCTGGAGCGGCTCGAGGCTGATCTGGACCTTGGCGAACTGGCCCGAACCACCGGTCTGCTTCTTGTGCGTGTAGTCGGCGCGCTCGACGGTCTTGCGGATCGTCTCGCGGTAGGCCACCTGGGGCTTGCCGACGTTGGCCTCGACGTTGAACTCGCGGCGCATGCGGTCCACCAGGATCTCCAGGTGGAGTTCGCCCATGCCGGAGATGACCGTCTGACCGGTCTCCTCGTCCAGCTTGACCTGGAAGGTCGGGTCCTCCTCGGCCAGCTTCTGGATGGCCGTGCCCAGCTTCTCCTGGTCGCTCTTGGTCTTCGGCTCGATCGCCACCGAGATGACCGGCGCCGGGAAGGACATCGACTCGAGGATCACCGGCTTCTGCGGGTCGCAGAGGGTGTCACCGGTCGTCGTCTGCTTCATGCCGTTGACGGCGACGATCTCGCCGGCGCCCACGCCCGCGCGCTCTTCGCGCTTGTTGGCGTGCATCTGGTAGATCTTGCCGACCCGCTCCTTGCGGTCCTTGGTGCTGTTGAGCACCGGGGAGCCGGCGTCCAGCTTGCCGGAGTACACGCGGATGTAGGTCAGCTTGCCGAGGTGCTGGTCGGTCTGGATCTTGAAGGCCAGCGCGGAGAACGGCTCGTCCTCGTCGGCGTGCCGCAGGACCTCGGTCTCGCCGTCCAGCGCGGTGCCGACGATCGCCTCGATGTCCAGCGGGCTGGGCAGGTAGTCGGTGACCGCGTCGAGCATGGGCTGGACGCCCTTGTTCTTGAACGCGGAGCCGGTGACGACCGGGTTCACCTGGCCGGCGATGGTGGCCTTGCGGATCGCGGCCTTGATCGTCTCGACCGAGATGTCCTCACCGCCGAGGTAGGACTCCATGATCGAGTCGTCGAAGTCCGAGATGCCCTCGAGCAGCTTCTCCCGGTACTCGGCGGCCTGCTCGGCCAGCTCCTCCGGGATCTCCTCGATCGCGTAGTCCTCGCCGAGCTTGGTCTCGCCACGCCAGGTGAGGGCCTTCATCTGGACCAGGTCCACGACACCGATGAAGTCGGCCTCGGCACCGATCGGGATCTGCAGCACCAGCGGGTTGGCCCCGAGGCGCTCGACCATCATGTCGACGCAGCGGAAGAAGTTCGCACCGGTGCGGTCGAGCTTGTTGACGAAGCACATGCGCGGGACGCCGTACTTCTCGGCCTGCCGCCACACCTGCTCGGTCTGCGGCTCGACGCCCGCGACACCGTCGTAGACGGCGACGGCACCGTCGAGCACCCGCAGCGACCGCTCCACCTCGACGGTGAAGTCGACGTGGCCGGGGGTGTCGATGATGTTGATGTCGAAGCCGTTCCACACGCACTTCGTCGCGGCCGACGTGATCGTGATGCCGCGCTCCTGCTCCTGCTCCATCCAGTCCATCGTGGCCGCGCCGTCGTGGACCTCACCGATCTTGTAGTTGATACCGGTGTAGAAGAGGATGCGCTCCGTCGTCGTGGTCTTGCCGGCGTCGATGTGCGCCATGATCCCGATGTTGCGGGTCTTGGCGAGCTGGGCCCCTGTGGCCATCTCTTACTCCTCTTCGTTCGGGTCCGCGTGCGGGCTTCCGGGGCTACGACATCTCGAAGCGTCCCGGTGGTCCCGCCGGCGGCGGGCGCTGGTGCTTACCAGCGGTAGTGCGCGAAGGCCTTGTTCGACTCGGCCATCTTGTGGGTGTCCTCGCGACGCTTCACGGCGGCACCGAGGCCGTTGCTGGCGTCGAGGAGCTCGTTCATCAGACGCTCGGTCATCGTCTTCTCGCGACGGGCCCGGCTGTACTGGATCAGCCAGCGCAGGCCGAGCGTGGTGCTCCGCGAGGGACGGACCTCGACCGGGACCTGGTAGGTCGCGCCACCGACACGGCGGCTGCGGACCTCGAGGGCCGGCTTGACGTTGTCCAGCGCGCGCTTGAGCGTGACGACCGGGTCGGTGTCGCTCTTGGCGCGGGCGCCTTCGAGGGCGCCGTAGACGATCGCCTCGGCGACCGAACGCTTGCCGTCGACGAGCACCTTGTTCACCAGCTGGGTGACCAGCGGCGACTGGTACACCGGGTCGGCGACGAGCGGACGCTTCGGCGCGGGGCCCTTGCGCGGCATTAGCTCTTCTCCTTCTTCGCGCCGTAGCGGCTGCGGGCCTGCTTTCGGTTGCGGACACCCTGGGTGTCCAGCGAGCCGCGGATGATCTTGTAGCGCACGCCCGGGAGGTCCTTCACCCGGCCGCCGCGCACGAGCACCATCGAGTGCTCCTGCAGGTTGTGGCCGACGCCCGGGATGTAGGCGGTCACCTCGATGCCACTGGTGAGGCGGACGCGAGCGACCTTGCGCAGCGCCGAGTTCGGCTTCTTCGGCGTCGTCGTGTAGACGCGCGTGCAGACTCCGCGGCGCTGGGGCGAACCCTTCAGCGCCGGAGTCTTGGTCTTCTCGACCTTGTCCTCGCGGCCCTTGCGGACCAGCTGGTTGATCGTGGGCATGGGTGGCCTGGATCTCCTACCTGCGCTGGGTCGTGCTATCGGCGTGGTGCTTGCTGTCGTGCTGCGTTGCTCGGGTGCCGCGTGCCGGACCTGCCCGGACTGGCCCATTCTGGCCGCCAGTCATTGTCCGGCCCCCGCGGTCGGGCGTGTCGCCCTTCCCGGGACCGGCCGATGGACGTCGGACCGGAATCGGTCGCCCCTCGCGACTCGGCGCCGCCACCTTCCGGCCCAGGGCCAGGAGGTGGTCCCCGGCGACCTGGAGGCTTCAGCCTCCGGTCACCCAGGCGCACCGCGAACGGGAGCAGGCCCAGGGCACCCTGGGCACAGCAGACCACGATACCCGTGCCTGCGAGACCGGTCAAAGCCGGGTCCCTCACACACGCAGCCGGTGGCCGGGTGTCGCCCACCGGGGCGGACGACACCCGGGGGAACGACGCCGCGACCGCTTCTCTTCCCGGCCGGCCGGCGCTCCCCGGGGGACCCCGGCAGCGGAGGCGCACGTTACCCGTCGGCGGCTCGGATGGGGAGTAGGCCGCGCGGCGGACGGGAACGTCGCACCCCGGGCCTAGCGTCCGTCGTGCCCCCTGCCCCTCTTCCCGCTGCCGGAGGACCCGTGGATCCCGATGCCGCCCGCGAGCTCAAGGCCCGCATCCTCGAGCGCCTCCCCTCGGCGGTCGAGGCCAGCAGCGCGCCCGGCGAGCGCGACGCCCCGTGGCCGTGGGTTGCCGTGGGCCTGAGCCCCACCAGCGCGGGTGCCCGCGTGGCGGTGCGACTGCAGCGCAACGGCGATCGCGCGCTGTTGCCCGATCTGGGCCGGGTCGCGGCGGAGGAGGTGGACGTGAAGGTGATCGGTCCGGTCCGCTCCCTGAGCTCCCCCGGCGAACTGCAGCGCCGGGTCCGCCCGCTGCGCCCGGGACTGTCGGTGGCCCACGCCTCGGTCACCGCCGGCACGCTGGGCGGGTTCGTGCGGACCGCCTCGGGGCTGGCCATCCTGTCCAACAACCACGTCCTCGCCGCGAGCAACGCCGCGTCCGCCGGCGACGCCGTCCTGCAGCCCGGTCCGTCCGACGGTGGCCGCACGGCCGACCGGGTGGCGACGCTCACCGGCTTCCAGCCGATGGCGGCCGGGGTGAACCTGGTCGACGCCGCCGTCGCGGCCCTCGACGAGGACGTGGACGTCGCCCCGGGCGATCTCCCCGGTGGCCCCCTCCTGGCCACGGTTCCCGCCCGTCTCGACGTCGATCCGGACGAGGCCGTGGAGAAGATCGGCCGCACCACCGGCCACACCCGCGGCCGGATCACGGCGGTCGAGGTGGACGGCGTCGCCGTCCAGTACGACGCTCTGTCCTCCCCCCAGGGAATCTACCGCTTCGACGACCAGATCGAGATCGAGGGCCGGTCGGGGGCCTTCAGCGCCGGGGGTGACAGCGGCTCGGTCATCTGGCGCAGCCGGGACAGGGCGCCGGTGGCCCTGCTCTTCGCAGGCAGCGAGACCGGTGGTGCGGCGGGCACCGGGGTCACGTTCGCCAATCCGCTCTCCACCGTGCTGGCCATCCTCGACGTCGAGTGGTGCGAGGACCGCCCTCCCCCCACCGGTCGCACACTGGCGTCGGGGTCCTGAGGGCGGCCGTTCCAGCACAGGTCACGGCCGCCGGGAGTGTCGCGCCGGCACGGGGCGGGGCACCATGAGGGCATGACCGACCGGGCCGCGGCGCGTGCCGCCAAGAGCACGCTGTCCGAGCGCCTGTCCGGCGAGCCGGGGGTCGTGGGGATCGGTCTGGCCCGGCGGGACAGCGGCTACGTCCTCAAGGTGGACCTGGCGGACGCGGCCGCGGCGCCGCGGGTGCCCGGGGATGTCGACGGTGTCCGCGTGGTCACCGAGGTCATCGGGGCCGTCCGACCGCTCTGAGCCGGCTCCGAGACGCCCGACAGGGCGCAGCCGATAGCGTGCGCGGTGGCGCCGACGAGGGGGCCGCGACCGAGGGAGTGCACGTGCGGATCGGCATCCAGGCCAGTTACAGCGGTGGGTTCCAGGAGACGGCGGCCGAGATCCGCGACCTCGAGTCCGCGGGGCTCGACCTCGCGGCGGTGGCCGAGGTCTACACGTTCGACGCCGTCAGCCAGCTGGGCTACCTGGCGGCGGTGACCGAGCGGGTCGAGCTGCTGAGCGCCATCTTCCCGATCTACAGCCGCACTCCCGCGCTCACCGCGATGACCGCGGCCGGCCTGGACTTCGTCTCCGGGGGCCGGTTCACCCTCGGTCTGGGCGCCTCCGGCCCGCAGGTCATCGAGGGCTGGCACGGCGTCCCCTACGACGCCCCCCTCCAGCGCACCCGCGAGATCGTGGAGATCTGCCGCCAGGTGTGGCGCCGCGAGCGGCTGGCCCACGAGGGCAAGAAGTACACCGTCCCCCTGCCGGCCGAGCAGGGCACCGGGCTGGGCAAGCCGCTCAAGCTGATCAACACCCCGGTCCGGGAGCGGATCCCGGTCATGCTGGCCGCCCTCGGCCCGAAGAACGTCGAACTGGCGGCCGAGATCGCCGAGGCGTGGGAGCCGATCTTCTTCGTGCCCGAGAAGGCCTCCTCGGTGTGGGGTGATTCGCTGGCCGCCGGCAAGGCCAGGCGCGACCCGGCGCTGGGCGAGCTGCAGGTCATCACCGGCGTGCCCGTGGCGATCGGCGACGACGTCGAGCCCCTGCTGGAGTTCGTGCGGCCGGCGCTGGCGCTCTACATCGGCGGGATGGGCGCGCGCGGCAAGAACTTCTACAACGACCTCGCCGTCCGCTACGGCTACGAGGCGGAGGCGAAGACCATCCAGGACCTCTACCTCGACGGCAAGAAGGACGAGGCCGCGGCCGCCGTCCCCCTCGAGCTGGTGAGGGCCTCGTCGCTGATCGGGTCCGAGGGCTACGTCGCCGAGCGGATCGCGGCGTTCGCCGGGGCCGGCGTGACCACGCTCATGCTCCAGCCCATGGACGGCAGCCGCGAGGGCCGCCTGAGGACCGTGGAGACCATGAAGCGCCTCGCCGGCTGAGGGTGCGCGACTCCCCCGGGATCGCAACTGCCGTGTGGGGTGAGGCTCTGGTTCTCCCCCACCCCGGAGGGCAGGCGTGCCTACGCCGCTCACGTCCGGGCGCTGCAGGAGATCGTCGGGAAGCGCCGACGCCTGACCCGCTCGCCGTCCACCCTCACCGTCCGGGGTCCTCCCTCACCGTCGACCGCGAGGTAGGACCCCTGACGATCAGGTGAGGCGGATTCACGGAGCGGTCGCAACACCCGTGGATTGATGGCCCGACAATAGTGGGCCGATGACCTCGTCGGGCTTGAGCCAGCCGAGGACCTTGCGGGGCCGGCCGTTGAGTGAGGCCGCGATGGCGGCGAGGTCTGCGGGACTGTGCACCGAGAGGTCGGTGCCCTTGGGCAGGTACTGGCGCAGCAGGCCGTTGGTGTTCTCGTTGGTGCCGCGCTGCCAGGGCGAGTGCGGATCGCAGAAGTAGATCGGCAGGTCGGCGGCGATGCTGATCTGCTTGTGGTTGCGCATTTCCAGGCCCTGGTCCCAGGCCAGCGAGCGGCGCAACTCCGCCGGAAGCCCGCCCATCGCGGCCACCACGGCGTCGTGGAAGGCGAGCAGGTCGTGCGGGCCGGGCAGGTGCAGCAGGATGGTGAACCGAGTCGAGCGCTCGACCAGGGTGCCCACCGCGGAGCGGTTGTTCTTGCCCATCAGGAAGTCGCCCTCCCAGTGCCCGGGCACGGCGCGGTCATCGGCGTCGCCCGGCCGCTCCCGGATGGAGATCTTGTCCGGGATACGGCGGTCGGGATCGGACCGACCGTCCACCCGCTTACGCGGCTTGCGCAGCGCCCGGCCGGTGCGCAGGTGCTTGGTCAGCTCCCGGCTCAGCTCCCCGCGGCCCTGGATGAACAGCGACCGGTAGATCGTCTCGTGGGAGACCTGCATCGCCTCATCGTCACCGAAGTCCAGCCGCAGCCGGGCCGCGATCGCCTGCGGTGACCACTTGTCCTCCAGCCAGGCCTGCACATGGTCGCGCAGCGGCAGGTGAGCGAGCTTGTGCCGCTTCGGGCGGCGCGCCCGCTGCTCGGCCGCGGCCTGCGCCGGCACGGCGCGATACGGCCTGCCCGGCGGACGGTTGCGGCGGATCTCCCGACTGATCGTGCCCGCATCACGATCAAGCCCCCGGGCGATGGCCCGCACCCCCTCCCCCCGCTCCAGCGCGCAGGCGATCTCCTCCCGCTCGGGCAGGCTCAGATACCGGCCCTTCGGCTCACTCAGTTCGACAGGTGACACCCCGCCACACTCGCGGAACCACCGGAACCCACGGGCCTGCGACACACCGGCCTGCTTCGCCGCCGCCACCGTGGCCCGCCCGTCGCGAATACCTCGCCAGAACGCCCGCCGCAGGTGCTGCAGCTCCGCCGTCTCCGCCATGCCCCGACCCCCAGGTCAGCTCAGGGGTGTTGCGACCACCCACTGAGCCCGGGTGAGCTGATCATCGCCGGGCACGGGGGACGCGAGAGGGCCCCGCAGGCGGTCGCCTGCGGGGCCCTCTCATCACCTACCGGGGATCAGCCCCGCCAGTCGTACTCCTCGAGGCGCACGGCCTCGCCGGAGCCCTGACCGAAGACGTCCGGGCTGTAGTACTGCCCGTCGTCGTAGCCGGCCATCGTGTAGACGGCGGCGCGCGCCTCCTCGGTCGGCTCGACCGTGATGTTCCGGTAGCGGCTGATGCCCGTACCCGCCGGGATCAGCTTTCCGATGATCACGTTCTCCTTGAGTCCGAGCAGGCTGTCGCTCTTGCCCTGGATCGCGGCGTCGGTGAGTACCTTGGTCGTCTCCTGGAAGGAGGCGGCCGACAGCCACGACTCGGTCGCGAGCGAGGCCTTGGTGATGCCCATGAGCACCGGACGGGCCGAGGCCGGCTCGCCGCCCTCGGCGACGACGCGACGGTTCTCGGTCTCGAACAGCGTCCGCTCGACCAGCGCACCGGGCAGGAACTCCGTCGCACCCGAGTCGATGATGGTCACCCGCTTCAGCATCTGGCGGATGATCACCTCGATGTGCTTGTCGTGGATCGACACACCCTGCGACCGGTAGACCTCCTGGACCTCGCGGACCAGGTGCAGCTGCACCTCGCGCGGACCCATGATCCGCAGCACCTCGTGTGGGTCGACCGCACCCTCGGTGAGCTGCTCGCCGACCTCGACGTGGGCGCCGTCCTCGACCCGCAGCCGCGAGCGACGCGACAGCTTGTCGTAGACGACCTCGTCGGAGCCGTCGTCCGGGGTGATGGTGAGCTTGCGGAACTGCTCGCCGTCCTCGATCCGGATCGAGCCGGCCAGCTCGGCGATCGGCGCCTTGCCCTTGGGCACGCGGGCCTCGAAGAGCTCCACCACACGCGGCAGACCGTGGGTGATGTCCTCACCCGCGACGCCACCGGTGTGGAAGGTGCGCATCGTCAGCTGGGTACCGGGCTCACCGATCGACTGGGCGGCGATGATGCCGACCGCCTCGCCGACGTCCACGAGCTTGCCGGTCGCGAGCGACCGGCCGTAGCAGGTGGCGCAGGTCCCCAGCAGGGACTCGCAGGTGAGCACGCAGCGGACCTTGACCTCGGACACCTGCGCGTCGATCAGCGTCTGGATCAGGACGTCGCCCAGGTCGGAGTTCGCCTGTCCGATGACCGTCCCGTCCTCGGCCACCACGTCGGCGGCCAGGGCGCGGGCGTAGACGCTGGTTTCCACGTGCGGGTCACGGGTGACCACGCCGTCGACGACCGTGCCGATCGGCATGAGCACGCCGCGGTCGGTGCCGCAGTCCTCCTCGCGGATGATGACGTCCTGCGAGACGTCGACCAGCCGGCGGGTGAGGTACCCGGAGTCCGCGGTACGGAGCGCCGTGTCGGCCAGACCCTTGCGGGCACCGTGCGTGGAGATGAAGTACTCCAGCACGGACAGACCCTCCCGGAAGTTGGCCTTGATCGGCCGCGGGATGATCTCGCCCTTCGGGTTGGCGACCAGACCGCGCATACCGGCGATCTGGCTGATCTGCATCATGTTGCCTCGGGCGCCCGAGTTGACCATGACCCAGACCGGGTTGGTGGTCGGGAAGTTGTCCACCATCGCCTGGCTGACCTCGGCCCGCGCGCGGGTCCAGATCTCGATGAGCTCCCCACGACGCTCGGTGTCGGTGATGACACCGCGCTCGTACTGGCGCTCGATCTTGGCGGCCTCGTCCTCGTGCCGGTCCAGGATCGCCTGCTTCGACGGCGGCGTGACGACGTCGTCGATGGCGATCGTGATGCCGGCCCGGGTCGCCCAGTGGAACCCGGCGGACTTCAGCGCGTCCAGCGTCGCCGCGACCTGCACCTTGGGGTAGCGCTCGGCGAGGTCGTTGACGATCGCCCCGAGCTCCTTCTTGGGCACCTGGTAGTTGACGAAGCGGTAGTCCTCCGGCAGGGCCTCGTTGAAGAGGACGCGGCCGAGGCTGGTGAGCACGGTCGCGGGGGCACCCGGCGTCCAGTCCTCCGGCTGCTCCCACGGCTCGTTGACCGCGCCGTTGTCGACGCCGAACACCTCGTCGAGGCGGATCAGCGCCCGGTCCTGCAGACCCAGCGCACCCTTGTCGTACGCCATGATCGCCTCGGCGGTCGACGAGAACGACTGCGGCTGACCGCCGTCGGCCTCGGCCGGCGACGCCACGAGGGTCGTCAGGTGGTACAGGCCCAGCACCATGTCCTGGGTCGGCGCGGTGATCGGGCGACCGTCGGCCGGGCTCAGGATGTTGTTGCTGGACAGCATCAGGATCCGCGCCTCGGCCTGCGCCTCGGCCGACAGCGGCAGGTGCACCGCCATCTGGTCGCCGTCGAAGTCCGCGTTGAACGCGGTGCAGACGAGCGGGTGGATCTGGATGGCCTTGCCCTCGACCAGCTGCGGCTCGAAGGCCTGGATGCCCAGGCGGTGCAGCGTCGGCGCCCGGTTGAGCAGCACCGGGTGCTCGGTGATGACCTCCTCCAGCACGTCCCAGACCACGGGACGCGCGCGCTCCACCATCCGCTTGGCTGACTTGATGTTCTGCGCGTGGTTGAGGTCGACCAGCCGCTTCATGACGAAGGGCTTGAACAGCTCCAGCGCCATCTGCTTGGGCAGGCCGCACTGGTGCAGCTTCAGCTGCGGGCCGACGACGATGACCGAACGGCCGGAGTAGTCGACGCGCTTGCCCAGCAGGTTCTGGCGGAACCGGCCCTGCTTGCCCTTGAGCAGGTCGCTCAGGGACTTCAGCGGGCGGTTGCCCGGGCCGGTGACCGGCCGACCGCGACGGCCGTTGTCGAACAGCGCGTCCACGGACTCCTGGAGCATCCGCTTCTCGTTGTTCACGATGATCTCGGGCGCCCCGAGGTCGAGCAGGCGCTTCAGCCGGTTGTTCCGGTTGATCACGCGGCGGTACAGGTCGTTCATGTCGCTGGTCGCGAAGCGGCCACCGTCGAGCTGCACCATCGGGCGCAGGTCCGGCGGGATGACCGGGACGCAGTCCAGCACCATGCCCATGGGCGAGTTGCGGGTCTGCTGGAACGCCGCGACGACCTTCAGCCGCTTGAGGGCACGCAGCTTGCGCTGGCCCTTGCCGCTGCGGATGGTCTCGCGCAGCGAGACGGCCTCGGCGTCGAGGTCGAAGTCGGCGAGCAGCTTCTGCAGCGCCGCGGCACCCATGCCGCCCTCGAAGTACTCACCGAAGCGGTCGCGCAGCTCGCGGTAGAGGCCCTCGTCGGCGATGAGCTGCTTGACCTCGAGCTTGCGGAAGGTGTCGAGCACCTCCTCGAGGCGGTCGATCTCCCGCTGCGAGCGGTCGCGCAGCTGGCGCATCTCGCGCTCGCCGCCCTCGCGCACCTTGCGGCGGACGTCGGACTTGGCGCCCTCCGCCTCGAGCTCGGCCAGGTCGGCCTCGAGCTTCTGCTGACGGGCCTCGACGTTGGCGTCACGCTGGCCCTCGAGGTTGGACTTCTCCGCGCTGATCTCGGCCTCGATGGTCGGCAGGTCGCGGTGCCGCGCCTCGTCGTCCACCGTGGTGATCAGGTAGGCCGCGAAGTAGATGATCTTCTCGAGGTCCTTGGGCGCCAGGTCGAGCAGGTAACCCAGGCGCGACGGCACGCCCTTGAAGAACCAGATGTGGGTGACCGGCGCGGCCAGCTCGATGTGACCCATGCGCTCACGGCGGACCTTGGCGCGGGTCACCTCGACGCCGCAGCGCTCGCAGATGATGCCCTTGAACCGGACCCGCTTGTACTTGCCGCAGTAGCACTCCCAGTCCCGGGTGGGACCGAAGATCTTCTCGCAGAAGAGACCGTCCTTCTCCGGACGCAGCGTCCGGTAGTTGATGGTCTCGGGCTTCTTCACCTCACCGTGCGACCACTGGCGGATGTCGTCGCCGGTGGCCAGGCCGATGCGCAACTCGTCGAAGAAGTTGACGTCCAGCAAGTTGATGACCCCTTTCCGGGGCTCGTTACGGAATTACTGATCGATGGGTGGGCGCGCAGGCCGGCCCCTGAGGACCGGCCTGCGGCCGATCACACGTCTTCGACCGAAGAAGGCTCGCGGCGGCTGAGGTCGATGCCCAGCTCCTCCGCGGCCCGGAAGACCTCGTCGTCGGTGTCGCGCAGCTCGATCGCCTGCCCGTCGCCGGACAGCACCTCCACGTTGAGGCAGAGCGACTGCAGCTCCTTGAGCAACACCTTGAACGACTCCGGGATGCCCGGCTCCGGGATGTTCTCGCCCTTGACGATCGCCTCGTAGACCTTGACGCGGCCCAGGATGTCGTCGGACTTGATGGTGAGCAGCTCCTGCAGCGCGTAGGCCGCACCGTAGGCCTGCATCGCCCAGCACTCCATCTCACCGAAGCGCTGGCCACCGAACTGCGCCTTACCACCCAGCGGCTGCTGCGTGATCATCGAGTACGGGCCGGTCGACCGGGCGTGGATCTTGTCGTCGACCAGGTGCAGCAGCTTCAGGATGTAGACGTAGCCCACGGCGATCGGCTCGGGGAAGGGCTCCCCGGAGCGGCCGTCGAACAGCCGCGCCTTGCCGGTCTCCTTGACCATCCGGTTGCCGTCGCGGTTCGGCGTCGTCGAGCCGAGCAGGCCGACGATCTCGTCCTCCTTGGCGCCGTCGAAGACCGGCGTCGCCGCGCGCGTCCCGGGAGCAGCCGACTTGGCGGCTTCGGGCAGGTTGGCCGCCCACTCCGGGTTGCCCTCGACCTGCCAGCCCTGCTTGGCGACCCAGCCCAGGTGCATCTCCAGGACCTGGCCGACGTTCATGCGGCCGGGGACGCCGAGCGGGTTGAGCACGATGTCGACCGGGGTGCCGTCCTCGAGGAACGGCATGTCCTCCTGCGGCAGGATCTTCGAGATGACGCCCTTGTTGCCGTGGCGTCCGGCGAGCTTGTCGCCGTCGGAGATCTTGCGCATCTGGGCGACGTAGACCCGGATCAGCTCGTTGACGCCGGCGGGCAGCTCGTCGCCGTCCTCGCGGGAGAACACGCGGACGCCGATGACCTTGCCGGACTCACCGTGCTTGACCTTCAGCGACGTGTCCCGCACCTCGCGGGCCTTCTCGCCGAAGATGGCCCGCAGCAGCCGCTCCTCGGGGGTCAGCTCGGTCTCGCCCTTGGGCGTGACCTTGCCGACGAGGATGTCGCCGGGGACGACCTCGGCACCGATGCGGATGATGCCGCGCTCGTCGAGGTCGGCGAGGACCTCCTCGGAGACGTTCGGGATGTCCCGGGTGATCTCCTCGGCACCGAGCTTGGTGTCGCGGGCGTCGACCTCGAACTCCTCGATGTGGATCGAGGACAGGACGTCGTCCTGCACGAGGCGCTGCGACAGGATGATCGCGTCCTCGTAGTTGTGGCCCTCCCACGGCATGAAGGCGACGAGCAGGTTCTTGCCCAGCGCCATCTCGCCCTCGTCGGTGCACGGGCCGTCGGCGATGACCTGGCCGACCTCGACCCGCTGCCCCTCCTCGACCACCGGGGACTGGTTGATCGACGTCCCCTGGTTCGAGCGGCGGAACTTCAGCAGGCGGTAGGTCTGCCGGGTGCCGTCGTCGGCCATGACCGTGACGTAGTCGGCGGTGGAGTCCTCGACCACACCGGCCTTCTCGGCCACGACGACGTCACCGGCGTCGACGGCGGCGCGCAGCTCCATGCCGGTGCCGACCAGCGGCGCCTCGCTGCGCAGCAGCGGAACGGCCTGACGCTGCATGTTCGCGCCCATGAGCGCGCGGTTGGCGTCGTCGTGCTCGAGGAACGGGATCATCGCCGTCGCGACCGACGTCATCTGACGCGGCGAGACGTCCATGTAGTCCACGTTCTCCGGCGCCAGGTAGTCGACCTCACCGCCCTTGGTGCGGACGAGGACGCGCTCCTCGGCGAACCGGCCGGCGGCGTCCAGCGGCGAGTTGGCCTGGGCGACGACGAACCGGTCCTCCTCGTCGGCGGTCAGGTAGTCGATCTGGTCGCTGACGACACCGTTGTTCACCCGGCGGTACGGCGTCTCGATGAAGCCGAACGCGTTGACCCGCCCGAAGGCCGACAGCGAGCCGATCAGGCCGATGTTCGGGCCTTCCGGCGTCTCGATCGGGCACATCCGGCCGTAGTGGCTGGGGTGCACGTCGCGGACCTCCATGCCGGCCCGCTCGCGCGACAGGCCGCCCGGGCCCAGCGCCGACAGACGGCGCTTGTGGGTCAGGCCCGCGAGCGGGTTGGTCTGGTCCATGAACTGGGACAGCTGGCTGGTGCCGAAGAACTCCTTGATGGAGGCGACGACCGGCCGGATGTTGATCAGGGTCTGCGGCGTGATCGCCTCGACGTCCTGCGTCGTCATCCGCTCGCGGACCACGCGCTCCATGCGGGAGAGGCCGACCCGGATCTGGTTCTGGATCAGCTCGCCGACGGTGCGCAGGCGACGGTTGCCGAAGTGGTCGATGTCGTCGGTGCCGTGCTCGGGCTCGCCGGCGTGGAGACGCACGACGTACTCGATGGTGGCGACGATGTCGTCCTCGGTCAGCGTGCTGGTGCCCTGCGGCACCGAGACGCCGAGCTTCTTGTTCACCTTGTAGCGGCCGACCTTGGCGAGGTCGTAGCGCTTCGGGTTGAAGAAGAGGTTCTCGAGCAGCGCCTGCGCCGACTCGCGCGTCGGGGGCTCGCCCGGCCGCAGCTTGCGGTAGATGTCGAGGAGGGCCTCGTCCTGACCGGCGATGTGGTCCTTCTCCAGCGTGGCCAGGACCGTGGGCGACCACTGGAAGTGCTCGCGGATCCGGTCCTCGCCCCAGCCGAGCGCCTTGAGCAGCACGGTGACCGGCTGACGGCGCTTGCGGTCGATGCGGACGCCGACGGTGTCGCGCTTGTCGACGTCGAACTCCAGCCACGCACCGCGGCTGGGGATGACCTTGGCGCTGAAGACGTCCTTGTCGGAGGTCTTGTCCAGCGTCTTGTCGAAGTAGACGCCGGGGCTGCGGACGAGCTGGGAGACGACGACGCGCTCGGTCCCGTTGATGACGAACGTGCCCTTGTTCGTCATGATCGGGAAGTCGCCCATGAACACCGTCTGGCTCTTGATCTCGCCGGTGGTGTTGTTCATGAACTCGGCGGTGACGAACAGCGGCGCCGCGTAGGTCATGTCCTTGTCCTTGCACTCCTCGAGGGACGCCTTGACGTCCTCGAAGCGCGGGTTGGAGAAGGACAGCGACATCGAGCCGCTGAAGTCCTCGATCGGGGAGATCTCCTCGAGGATCTCGGCGAGGCCGCCGACGGCGTCGGCCTGCTCCTCGGGGGCGAGGGTGGCCCGCCACTCGGGGCTGCCGATCAGCCAGTCGAAGGATGCGGTCTGCAGGGCCAGCAGATCGGGGACCTCGAGGGGCTCGCTGATCTTCGCGAAGGAGACCCGGAGCGGTGCGCCGGGGATCTTCTGCTGGTCGGCCTCGCCGGTGCGGGGGCCGGTCTGGGGAGTGCTGGGCTGGGTGGTGCTGGTGGGCGTGCTGGTGGGGCGAGAGCCTGCCAAGATGCGTCCTTCCAAGGACCTCACGACGTGCGGGCGGGTCTGTGCGGGTTTCGTCCTGGGTCGTCGTCGGTAATGGCGGGCTGCCCGCGATCGTCTCTGTCCGCAGTGGTCGCCGGGGCGTCCCGGAGAGCTCCCGGGCACCCCTGGTGACCCGTCTCGGCGGGCAGGCAGTCAGGAGGGCAGCGCAACAGGAGACCTTACCCCTGCTCGAGCGCGATGTCCACGCCGGGAGGGCCGGTGCGACCGGCGCCACATCCCGGGGACCGCGACCCGTCGAGCCGGGGCAGCAGGGCGTGCGGCGACCATGATGCCAGCCGGAGGCGGTTCACCGGAATGCCACGCCGAACGTCTTCTCCCGACCGGCCCCGACGGACGCCTCGCTCAGCTGGTCGTCAGGAGCGTCAGCTCGCTGATCCTCCAGTTCCCGTCCACCTTGGTGAGCCGGACCTGCACCGTCTGCGTGCACGACTGCGCGCCACTGGGCGTCACCTGGCACTCCGACCCCTCCGGGGCCGGCTGGCTGCCGCTGTTCACCGACTCGACGACGTACTGCCCGAAGACGACCAGCGTCGCGGTGTCCTGGGACTCGTTGACCTGCTGCAGGCCGACGTCGAGCACCTCGTAGCGAGTGGTCGCCGACACCTGCTCGTAGGTGCTGATGATCCCGCCCTCGGACAGGTCCCGCTCGTACTGGTCACGGAGGTCGCCGGTCAGCACCTCGAGCTTGCCCTCGACACTGCCTTCGGAGTCCTCGTAGTCGTAGGCGTAGACGGCCTCGATCCCGCTGCGCGCCGCGGCGAAGATCGCGGCGTCGACGTGCGCCGGATTCAGCCGTTGCCACGCCAGCAGGCCGGCACCGGCTGCGGCGAGCGCACACAGCAACGCCAGGACCAGCACCAGGGCGGAAAGCCTCCGGCCGGTACTCCTGTCTCCGGTCGACGTTCCCCTTCGGCCCGCACCGGACGACGGATCGCGCGCCGTGCTCGGACGCGCGGTAGCCATGGGGCGGCCGGCGGCGCTCCCGTTCGCCGTCTGCCCGGCCGCCGAGCGCGGAGCAGACCCCGGGCGCGCCGATTCACGGACGGCGTCCGCGCCGTCCTCGCGGTCGCGGCGGCTGCCGGCGACCCGGGCACGCGGCGTCGGGCGGGGGCCGGCACCGGGACGGGGCCGTGGAGTGGGACGTGGGCGGTCGTCAGGGGTGTCAGTCATCACCGGGCGACTCCGTTCCCTTGATCCCCGACAGCAGCCACCGGTCGTCCGACTTCTCCAGCGTCACCTCGATGCGGTAGCGCACGACCTCCGCCTGCGGGCTGGCCGCGCTCTCCTGCGTCGACTGGATGACCAGCAGCACGGTGGCGTCCTCGCCGTCGGCACGGGTCACCCCGGCGCCGACGACCTCGGTGTTCACCACCGCTTGCAGTTCGGTGATCTCCTGCCTTCGCTGGTCGAGCTGGGCCACCGACTCATCGCGCAGCTCACCGGTGGTGACCCTGCGGGCCTGCTCGATGTCGTCGTCCAGCGTCAGGTAGTCGAACGACGTGAGGTCGACGACCCCCGAACGTGCCGCCTGCAGGGCCTCGGCGTAGTCGCCGGTCCGGACCGGCGATCCGCCGGGTCGGCTGAACCACAGGACGGCCGCCGCGCCCAGGAGCAGGACGAGCAGGACCGCGAGCACCGGCGCGAGCCGGAGGGAGACCCGGCCCCGGTCGCGTCGGTCGTCGCCCGCGCCGCCGGCCGTCTCGCGGTCGCCGGATGGACCGGGGACGGCGTCGGTGGTTGCAGTGGGTCCGTCGCCGGGACCGGCGGCAGTCACGGCCACCTCGTCGTCCCGGGCACGTGCCCGCGCTTCGCTCGTCACCCGGGCGATTCTCCTTGTCGTCGTCTGCTGGGGGCCAGCGGCCATGCCGAGGTCAACCCGTCAGGGTGGCGATCGGATTGGCGTGCAACAGCCCACCCACCAGCTCGGAGAGCGCCGTGGCCGACAGCGGACTGCTGCCCTCCACCTCCTCCTGCGGGGTGGTGACGCCCCGCCCGCCGTCCCGGCCGATGTTCTGCTCCCCCCGGATGTTGGAGCCGTTCTCGTCGTAGCCGTCGCCGGGATCCGGGTCCACGCCGTTGACCACCTCGCACCCGATGGCGTCGGTGTCGACGTTCTCGACCGCTCCCTGGCTCGGGGTCGACCCGGTGGCCACGTAGCCGGTCGCGCACGCGTGCGGCTCACCGGCGTTGAGGACGAAGCCGAAGTGCGAGCGCAGCACGCCGTCCTCGTCGCGGCGGACGACGGTGAAGCCGCCGGTGACCGCGTCGGGATAGGTGACCAGCATCTGCCGGATGCCGTCCAGCCGCGGTATCTGCACTCCGTTCAGGATGTCCAGGTTGCGCACCAGTGACCCCAGTCCGGGACCGGCGCCCTCGACCAGGTCCTCCAGGGCCTCTCCCGCATCCGGAGCGTTGACGACGATGCTGCGCAGGTCGGGATCCATCTCGACGAGCGTGTCGGTGAACAGCCGCAGATCGGCGGCCCACTGACGGATCGCCGAGCGGCTGTCGCGCTGCGTGTCGAGCACCGTCTGCCCGTCGGTGATCAGCTGCAGCGTCTGCGGCAGGGACTGCTGGGCCCGGGCGAGGAGCAGGTCGCCGTTGTCGATGAGGCGGCCCAGGTCCTCACCGGCGCCCTCGAAGGCCCTCCCGAGTTCCTCGATGACGATCCGGAGGTTCTCCTGATCGATGGAGCCGACGAACTCGTCGATGTTGAGCAGCATCTGCTCCACGGGCACCGGGATGCTGGTGCGCTCCTGCGGGATGATGGCGCCCTCCTCCAGGTACGGCCCGCCCTCCTTCCGCGGTCGCAGGAGGACGTACTGCTCCCCCACCGCGCTCCGGGTCGCCACGACAGCGTCGGCGTCCGCCGGGATCGGGTCGCTACCGGGGTCCATCCGCAGCGTGACCCGGACCCCGTCCTCCACCAGCTCCATGTCCGTCACCCGGCCCACCGCGACGCCGCGGTAGGTCACCTCGGCGTTCACGAAGATGCCGCCGGAGTCGCGGAAGTCGGCAGCCACCTCGTACCCCCCGCCCAGCAGGGCGCGGTCGAGGCCGACGTATTTGAACCCCAGGTAGGCCATGCCCAGCACCGCCAGGGTGACGAAGGCGAGCAGCTTCAGCTTGGTGCCGCGGGTGATCACGGCGTCACCCCCGGAACGGACGGCAGGCCGAGACGGCCGGCGGGCTGATCGGCTCCGGGCACCTGCTGCACGAGCTGCCCCGTGATGTCCTCGAGGAGCGACGGCGTACCCGACGACCTCGAGGTGGACTGCGCTCCCCCGGAGCCGTCGGTCGCGCCGCCCCCGCTTCCTCCGCTCTCGACACCGCACCTGCCCTGGGTGAGCGCTTCCTCCAGCGGGAGCTGCCGGACGGCGCCGGCCTGGTCGACCACGTACCGGCACAGCAGGTGTGAGAGGTCGAGGTCCACCGTGGCCGTCATGTTGGTGAACAGCGCCACCCCGCCCGACTGCGCCTCCCGGTAGTTGAGGGCCGTCAGGGAGCTGTCGGGGAAGGGATAGGTGAGCAGCAGCTCCAGGGACCGGCCCAGGTTCGGGCCGGCCGCCGCCAGCTGGGTGAGGATCGGCTGCAGGAGCTCCAGGTCCTCGACGGTGTTGGCCGCCGACTGCTGGATGATCCGCGTGCCGACGTCACCCAGCCGGGCCAGGCCCTCGAGCATCGACACGAGCAGGTCGCGCTGCTGGTTGATGACGTCGAGGCCCGGGCCGATGGTGTCGAGGGCGTTCTCGATCGTCGCGGTGCGGGACGCGAGCGTGGTGGCCAGCTCGTTCGCGCGGTCCAGCGCCCGGTTGATCTCCGCCCTCTGCTCGTCGAGCCCGCCGATGAACGTGTCGAGCTGGCCGAGGGTGTCCTTGATCTCGGCTTCCCGGCCCTCCAGGGCGTCGCCGAGCTCCCGGTTGATGGTCTGCAGCTGGGCGAGTCCGCCACCGTTGAGCACGAGGGACAGCGCCCCGAGCAGTTCCTCCACCTCGACGTTGCGGTTGGTGCGATCGAGGGTGATCCGCGAGTCGTCGTCCAGCCGCCCCTCGGGCTCCTCGTTGCCCGGCGGGGCCAGTTCGACGTACTTCTCGCCGAGCAGCGAGGACTGCTGGATGGCCGCGACCGCGTTGGCCGGCAGCTCGACGTCCCGGTTGACCGAGACGGTCACGACCGCGGTCCAGTCCTCCTGATCGAGATCGATCGCTTCGACGCGGCCGACGGGCACGTCGGCGACCCGGACGCCGGACTGGGGCACCAGGTCCAGCACGTCGAGGAATTCGATCTGGACGGTGTACGGGTCGTCGCCGATGTCGGCCCCGCCGGGCAGGGTCAGGGAGTACGCACCCCGGAAGCCGCAGCCGCCGAGCAGCAGCACCCCCGCCGCCAGCGCAGCCGCCCGCTGGACGCGCCGGTTCACGGAGCACCGACCAGGGGGAGACCGGGCAGCGGTCCGCCGCCGCCGCCACCGCCACCGCCACCGCCACCGCCGAGGAGGGCCTGCCGCAGTTCCTCGTAGTCGGGTACGCCGTTGGCGTTCAGGTCGTCGAGGTTGCCGTCGGCGTTCGCGTCGCCGGAGAGCAGACGGGCGCAGATCTGCTCGGTGGCGTCCCGGATCGGGGCCGCCGGGTCGGGCAGTGGCAGGTCGACCTGCAGGTCGACCCGGCCGAGCTGGGCGAGAGCCCCGCAGACCACGATCTCGGCGTTCAGCGAGCCGAGGCCGTTGTCGCGGGTGTCCAGCGTGCCGAAATCGGGGTTGTAGGCGCGTGCCAGGTTGCCCAGTGCCGCCGGGGCCACGTCGAGCACCTCGGCCAGCTTGGCCCGCTGCTGCACCAGCACGAGCGTCACGTCGGCCAGCCGGTCGACGTTGGTCGTCAGCAGCGTGGTGTTGTCCCGCACGAAGCCGGCCACGTCGCCCAGGGCGTCGCTGAGCATGGCGATCGCGGCCTGGAGGTCCTCCCGCTCGCTGGCCAGCAGGTCGCTCACGGCGGCCATGTTGGCGTTGAACTGGCCCACCTGCGCGTCGATGGTCGCCAGAGCGCTGGTGAACGTCTGCAGGTTGTCCAGGGAACCGAAGAGGTCGTCCCGGTTCTCCGCCAGGGTCTGCACGGCCTGGGAGAAGCCGGTGAGCGTCCGGTTCAGCGCCTCGCCGTTGCCCGCGAGGTTGGCCGCTCCCACGTCGACCAGGTCGGACAGCGCGCCGTCCGCGTTGGCACCGTTGGGACCCAACGCGTCGGAGAGCTCGTCCAGCGCGCCGTACACGGCATCGAGTTCCACCGGGATGGCGGTGCGGTCCAGCGGCACCTCGGCGCCGTGCTCCATGGTCGGCCCCCCGTCGTAGACCGGCGAGAACTGCACGTACCGGTCCGACACCAGCGACGGCGCCAGGACGATGGCGTCGGCGTCGGCGGGGATGTCGTAGTCGTCGTCGATGCTCATCTCGACCCGCACCCTGTCGCCCAGCGGCACGATGTCGTCGATGGTGCCGATGGGGATGCCGAGCACCCGCACGTCCGAACCCGGGTAGAGCCCGACCGTCTCGGTGAAGAAGGCGGTGACCCGGTACTGACCGGCCGGCCGCAGGATCGTCCACCCCAGGGCCGCCAGCAGGACCAGGGCCGCGGCGAGCGCGACGCCGCGCTGCAGTGCGCCGCTCATCGTCCTCCCTCCGTGGCAGTGCAGCCGGTCACCGGCGTCTCGGCCCCGGTGCAGACCGCCGTACCGACGATCGTGGGCAGCAGATCGTTGACGAAGCTGTCGAACCACCGACCGTTGCCCAGGGTGTTCGTGAAGACCCGGACGAACGGCGCGAGCTCGTCGACCGTCTGGGCCAGGGCCGCCCGGTTGCGCGAGAGGATGTCGGTCACCCGGGAGAGCTGCTGGAGGGCCGGCGTGAGGGTCTCGCGGTTGTCGGCCACCAGCCCGGAGAGCTGCTGCGCGAGTTCCTGGGTGTTGGTCAGGATGGAGTCGATCAGTTCCCGGCGTTCCTGCACCTCGGTGAGCAGCGTGTTGGAGTCGAGGATGAGCCGGGTGAACTCGCCGTTGCGATCGGCGAGCACCTGCGTCACCTGACGGGTGGCCGAGAGGAGTTCCCGCAGCTGCGCGTCGCGCGAGGCGATGGTGTCGGAGAGCCGGGCCAGTCCCTGCAGGGACGTGCGTACCTCGTCGGGGGTGTCGGTGAAGGTCTCCGACAACACCTCGAAGGAGCGGGCCATCTGAGCCGTGTCGATCTCCTGCACCGTCGAGGACAGGTCGGCGAAGGCCTCGACCACGTCGTACGGCGAGGCGGTCCGCTCCACGGGGATGCGCTCGTCCGGGTCCAGCGGTTCCGAGCCGCGGGGCACCAGGGCCACGTACTTGGCACCCAGCACCGTCTCGATCTTGATGGCTGCCTCCGAGCGATCGCCCACGAAGGCGTCCTTGACCCGGAACTCGACGGTCACCGCGCCGTCCTCGAGCGCGAGACCCTCCACCGTGCCGACCTTCACCCCCGCCACCCGGACGGGATCGTCGGGCTTCAGGCCGGCGGCCTCGGAGAACTGTGCCTTGTAGACGGTGCCACCCCCGATGAGCGGCAGTGACTGTGCGTTGAAGGCGAGGAACACCAGCGCTGCGATGACGGTCAGGCTGACCGCGCCGACGACGACGGGGTTGCGGTCGCGGAAATTCTTGGACTGGCGGGCCATCAGCTGCACCCTTCCGCTCCGCTGTCGAACGAGAACTCCTGGGCGACCGGCTCCGCGCCCGGGACCGACGAGGACCCGGGCAGGGTCACCGTGCCGCCGGCGCTGCACATGAAGAAGTTGAACCAGCTGCCGTTGATCGCCGTCCGCGTCGTCAGGTCGAGCTTGACGGGGGCGGTCTGCAGGAACCGCTCCACCAGGTCGCCGGTGTCGGCCAGGTTCCCGGACAGGTCGCCCAGGGCCTGGATGTCGGCAGCTAGCGGCGCGCGGGCGTCCTCGAGGAAGCCGCTCGTGGAGACCGCCAGCTCGTCGATGGTCTGCAGGGAGTCGAAGATGGCCTCGCGGTCCCCGGCCAGCCCGGTGACGAACTCCTGCAGGCTGACCACCAGGTCGGAGAGCTGCTGGTCGCGCTCGGCCAACGTCCCCATCACCGTGGTCAGGTTGTCGATCACGCTGCCGATGACCTCGTCCCGGTCGGCGAGGCTGTTGGTCAGCGACCCGACGTGAGCCAGCAGGCTCTCCATCGTGCCGCCCTCGCCCTGGAAGACCTGGATGATCTCGAACGACACCCGGTTCATGTCCGCGGGCGACAAGGCCTGCAGAAGGGGCTGGAACCCACCGAAGAGCACCGTCAGGTCGAGGGCGTCGGTGGTCTGGGCGAGAGGGATGACCGCTCCCTCCTCCAGCGTCCGCCCGGAGGACCCTTCGCCCTCGGTGAGAGCGATGTACCGCTGACCGACGAGGTTGCGGTAGCGGATGGTCGCCTCGACGGCAGCAGGCAGCGGGACGTCGGCGCCGACCTCGAGCTCCACCTCGGCGACCGGCCGATCGGTGGCCTCCCCCAGGCCGATGCCCACCACCTGGCCCACCCGGACGCCGGCGATGCGCACCTCGTCGCCCTCCACCAGGCCGGCGACGTCGTTGAACTGCGCCCGGTAGGTGAGCTGGTCGCCGTAGCCGGCATTGGTGATGGTCGAGATCAGTACGTACGCGGCCATCATGGTGACGACGGCGAAGACCACGAGCTTGATCAGTGGGCCGGCCATGCCCCTCAACTGGCCCGTCATCGCAGCATCACGCTCTTTCCGCGGAGGATCGGCGCCAGGGTGGCTGCACCGAGGTCGGACACGTCCGTGGGGCGCACGCCGGACTGGAACGCGAGGATGCTCCGGACGAAGTCGAGCTCGGCGGTCGAGCCGGCCAGGACGTCGGGCAACGACTCCCCCGCCCGGGCACCGGGCACGTTGTCGGGGTTGCCCCCGTCGTCCGCCCCGCCCTCGTAGCAGGCCGGCTCCGGGCGCTCGGCGCTCTCGACCGAATCGACGCCGTCGTCGGGCGGGTACGGGCAGTAGTACTCCCCGGCCTGAGCCTGGGCGATCTCGCCGTCGATGTCGTCCAGCCCCCGGCAGTCGGGCGGCGCGGTGTCGGCGTAGATCGGCTGGTCGCCGGGCTGGTAGGGATTGCGCGGCGGGAACGTGAACTGGATGTTGAGGTTCAGGGCCGGATCGCCGTCCTGGCCGAAGGTCTCCCCGATCCGCGGCACGGACCGCGCGAGCCCTTCCAGCAGGCACGGGTAGACCGGCGAGTACTCGGCGAAGAGACCGAGCACCGGTCGGGACGTCTCGGCGAGCGAGATCAGGTTGCGCTCGTTCACCTCGAGGAACCCCGCCGTCACGTTGGCGGAGCTCGCTCCGACGGTGAAGGTGCGGCGCAGCTGCTCCTCCTGGTCGACCACGGTGGTGTTGGTGATCACCAGGTTGTCGAGGACGGCGAGGAGGTCGTCGGCGGCGCCCTCGTAGGTCTCGGCGAAGTCGGCCAGGCCCGAGATGTCGGCCTGGAGTTGCGGCAGGACGGTGTTGATCTCGCCGAAGTACTTGCCTGTCGCGGCCAGGTTCGCGCCCAGGTCGTCGCCCCGCCCCCGCAGCGCGTCGGCGACCGCGCCCAGCGTGAAGGCGAGGTCGTCGGGCCGGACGGCCTGCAGCAACGGGAGGGTGTCGTCGATGACGCGCTGCAGCTCGATCGCGTTCGAGCTGCGGTCCTGGCCGATGACGTCGCCGTCGGCCAGCCGCTCCTGCGCGGGCGCCTCGTCGAGCACGAGGGACACGTAGCGCTCACCGAACAACGTCTTGGGCAGCAGCCGGGCCGACACGTCGGCGGGGATCTGCTCGAGGTACTCGGGCTTGATCGCCAACTCGATCGTCGCGCCGTCGGCATCGGCCGAGACCTCGCGCACGTCACCCACGATCACTCCGCGCACCTTCACGTCGGAGGCCTCCTGCAGCTGATTGCCCGCCGTATCGGTCTCCAGCGTCACCCGGGCGACCTCGGTGAAGGCCTTCTTGTAGGCCGCCACCGAGAGGCCGAGCAGCATCGCCAGCACGACGAGGAACGCGAGCCCCTGCAGCCGGACCCGGATCACCTTCGCCCTCGAACCGGTCATCGTGCGCTCACCCCGCGATCCGGACGGTCGTCGTCGAGCCCCAGATGGCGAGGGACAGGAACAGGTCGATGATGTTGATCGCCACGATCGAGAACCGGACCGCCCGCCCGACCGCCAGCCCCACGCCGGCCGGGCCACCGCTGGCCCGGTAGCCGTAGTAGCAGTGGGTCAGGATGATCACGACGGCGAACACGAGGACCTTGAGGAACGACCAGAGGACGTCCTCGGGTGGCAGGAACAGGTTGAAGTAGTGGTCGTAGGTCCCCGTCGACTGCCCGAAGGCCTGGGTGGCGATCGTCCGGGTGGCGAAGTAGCTGGTGAGCAGGCCCAGCACGTACAGCGGGATGACGGCGATGAAGCCGGCGATGATCCGCGTCGTCACCAGGAACGGCAGGGACGGCACACCCATGACCTCGAGCGCGTCGATCTCCTCGTTGATGCGCATGGCACCGATCTGTGCGGTGAACCCGCAGCCGACCGTGGCCGACAGCGCCAGTCCGGCGACCAGCGGCGCGATCTCCCGGGTGTTGAAGTAGGCGGAGAGGAAGCCGGTGAAGGCCGACGTCCCGAGCTGGTCCAGGGCGGCGTAGCCCTGGAGGCCGACCTCGGTGCCGGTGAAGAAGGACAGGAACGCGATGACCCCGACGGTCCCGCCGATGACCGCCAGCGCGCCGGTGCCGAAGGTGACCTCGGCCAGCAGCCGGAAGGTCTCCTTCTTGTAGCGATTGAGCGTCCGTGGGGTCCAGGCCAGGGCCCGTCCGTAGAAGCCGAGCTGGTCGCCGAGGTCGTCGAGCGTGTCGAGCGGACGACGGCCGACCCGCCTGATCCGCCGCAGGCCGAGCGTGATCCGGTCCCGAGGAGAAAGCAGCGTCATGCCGACCGCACACCCTCTCGAGAGTGGCGGCAGCGGCTCGTGGCCGAGGTAGAGGAGGCGAGCGCCATCACTGCCCCTTCGGCGGAACGAGCTGGAAGTAGATCGCCGTGAGCACGAAGTTCACCGCGAACAGCAGCAGGAACGTGATGACGACGGACTGGTTCACCGCGTCACCCACGCCCTTCGGCCCACCTCCGGCCCGCAACCCCTTGTAGGAGGCGACGATGCCGGCGATCAGACCGAAGGTCAGTGCCTTGATCTCCCCCGACCAGAAGTCCTCGACCTGAGCCAGCGCGCTGAAGGACGCCAGGTAGGCCCCCGGGGTGCCACCCTGCAGGACGACGTTGAAGAAGTAGCCGCCGGCGACGCCGACCACGCTGACCAGCCCGTTGAGCAGGACCGCGATCAACATCGAGGCGAGCACCCGGGGGACGACGAGGCGCTGGATCGGGTCGATGCCCAGCACCTCCATGGCGTCGATCTCGTCGCGGATCTTGCGGGCGCCGAGGTCGGCGCAGATGGCCGACCCGCCGGCACCGGCGATGAGCAGCGCGGTCACGATCGGGCTGGCCTCGCGGAGCACCGCCAGGACCGACGCCGACCCGGTGAAGGACTGCGCGCCGAGCTGGCGGGTGAGGGACCCCAGCTGCAGGGCGATGACGGCGCCGAAGGGAATCGCGACCAGAGCCGTGGGGATGATCGTCACGCTGGCCACGAACCACGCCTGCTGGAGGAACTCGCGGACCTGGAACGGCCGCTTCGGCAGGTTCCGGATGACGTCGAGGGCGAAGGCGAACAGGTTGCCACTGGCCGCCAGCGGGCGGGTCGGCGAGAACTTCCCGTCGAGCAGGCCGGGGGCCTGCGGCTTGTCGGTCGCCGTCACCCCTCACCGCCCTGCCGGGGCAGCACGGCGGTGGCGGTCGCTCCCGAGGGGCCGGCGTCGGGTTCGGGAGCCCAGTGCCGCCCGCCGGTGCCCCGCGTCGGCTCGAAGGCACCGGAGTCGACCTTCGCCAGCAGCTCCTCGGGCAGGGACTTCCTGATGGCCGCCTGCGTCTCGCCGTCGAACTCGTGCAGCATCCGGGCGACGCGCTCCTGCCGTCGACGCTCGGCCTTGCGCTCGGGCAGTCCCTCGGTCGGTGTCAGCTGCGGCGGGACGGCGTCCCCGCCGGAAGCGCCCTTGGGACCGACACCGTTGTGCGAGTCGCCGCCACGCGCCTCCAGGGCGGCCATCTCGGCCTCCACCTGGGCGACGTCCTTCTCCTCGCTCATGCCGATCGGCCCCTCGCGGCGGCCGTTGAGGAACTGGCGGACCACCGGCTCCTGCGACGTCAGCAGCTGCTCGCGCGGGCCGAACATGACGAGGTTCCGGCGGAACAACAGCCCGAGGTTGTCCGGCACCGTCCGCGCGGTCCCGATATCGTGGGTGACGATCAGGAACGTCGCGTCGATCTGGGCGTTGAGGTCGACGATCAGCTGGTTCAGGTAGGCGACGCGGACCGGGTCGAGACCGGAGTCCGGCTCGTCGAAGAGGATGATCTCGGGGTCCAGCACCAGGGCCCGGGCCAGGCCGGCGCGCTTGCGCATGCCACCGGAGATCTCGCCCGGGAGCTTCCCCTCGGCGCCCTGCAGACCGACCATGTCCATCTTCTCGAGGACGATCGACCTGATCTCGGACTCGCTCTTCCTGGTGTGCTCGCGCAGCGGGAAGGCGATGTTGTCGAAGAGGTTCATCGAGCCGAACAGAGCGCCGTCCTGGAACAGGACGCCGAAGAGCTTCCGGATCTCGTAGAGCTGGTGCTCGCTGGTCCGGACGATGTCGGTGTCCTTGATGACGATCGAGCCCCGCTCGGGCTTGAGCAGGCCGACCAGCGACTTCAGGAACACCGACTTGCCGGTGCCGGACGGGCCGAGCAGCACCGAGATCTCCCCCGGCGGCAAGGTGAGCGTGACGTCGCTCCAGATGTTCTGGCTCCCGAAGGACTTGGTCAGCCCCTCGACCTCTACTGCGACGCCCACGAGTACCTGCCCCTCCGCTCCGGCTGCGCTGCCGGTTCCCCGCCTCGCCACATGACGAGCCCGGGAATCTTCCTGTGTCCGGACGTATCGCGCATCCGGACGATCCCGTCCACACCTACTCACCAGTAACGACGACCGGGACGACAGGTTACGTGCGTCACGGAGTTGCTGTGACCCGGACCTCCATCTAGCACCCGCGCGACGGCGAGGTTCACCTGACCGGAGGAACGCGACAGGGGCCGCCCTCCCGAATGGGAGGACGGCCCCTGGTGGTGCGGCGAAACGCCGCTACGTGACGCGATGGAACGGCCCCGGCGCAGGGACCCGGCCCGAGCGGAGCGAGGGCTGGGGGGCGCCGGGGTCCTTCACTTGACGGTGACGGTGGCGCCGGCGCCCTCGAGGGCGGCCTTGGCCTTGTCAGCGGCGTCCTTCGCGACCTTCTCGAGGACGGGCTTCGGCGCGCTGTCGACCAGGTCCTTGGCCTCCTTGAGGCCGAGCGAGGTCAGGCCGCGCACCTCCTTGATGACCTGGATCTTCTTGTCGCCGGCGCTCTCGAGGATGACGTCGAACTCGTCCTGCTCGGCAGCGGCCTCGTCGCCACCGCCACCGCCACCGGCGGCCGGGGCGGCCGCGACGGCCACGGGAGCAGCAGCGGTGACGTCGAACGTCTCCTCGAACTGCTTCACGAAGTCGGACAGCTCGAGGAGGGTCATCTCCTTGAAAGCGTCGAGCAGGTCCGCGCTGGAAATCTTGGCCATGTCTGTCTCCTTCTGGGTCAGTCGTCGCTGGCCGCGTCGGCGGCCGGGGATTCGGTGGCCTGGGCGGCCGTCTCGGGGGTGGTGTCAGCAGCAGCAGCGCTGTCGTCGGTGGCCGGAGCGTCGGCGGCCTCGGCCGGAGCGTCGGCGGCCTTCTTCTCCTGCAGCGCGGCGGCGAGGCGGGCGACCTGGGACAGCGGGGCCTGGAAGAGCCCGGCAGCCTTGGTCAGGTTGCCCTTCATCGCGCCGGCCAGCTTGGCCAGCAGGACCTCACGGGGCTCGACGTCGGCGAGGCGGGTGACCTCACCGGCGTCGACCGTGCGGCCGTCGACGACGCCGCCCTTGACGACGAGCATCGGGTTGGCCTTGGCGAAGTCACGGATGGCCTTGGCGGCCTCGACCGGGTCGCCCTCGATGAAGGCGATCGCGGTCGGTCCGTTGAGCAGCGGGCCGAGGTCGGAGAATCCGACCGAGTCCGCCGCCCGCTTCGTCAGGGTGTTCTTGACGACTGCGTAGCTGCTGCCCTCACCGAGGGAACGGCGCAGCTGGGTCAGCTGGGCCACGGTCAGCCCGCGGTACTCGGTGAGCACGGCCGCACTCGAGTTCTGGAACCGCTCGGTGATCTCGTCGATCACCGCGGCCTTCGCCTGCGTGGGCATGGGCCTCCTCTCGTCTGTCGGGCGACCACCGGCCGTTGCGCGACTGCGGCGATCGACGGCCCGGAGACGAGGAACGCCCCGGCGCAGGGCGCACGGGGCGAGGGGCGGGCGGCGAGCGCCCGTCGATCGAACCGTCCTCCTGCGCGGGCCGCCCGGAACTCCGGGACCTTCGATCGCACGCGGACGTGCGACGACCAACGGTCTTGGGGGGAACGGGAGCAAGAGTACGCGATAGGACGACGGCCCCGCCGCGCGGGTACGCAACGGGGCCGTCCTACCTCGTCCCATGGGGTCCTCCCTCACCGTCGACGGTGAGGTAGGACCCCGGACGATCAGGTCACCTGATCATCAAGACGTGGGCTCGTCCACCAGCATGTTGCGGGTGCGGTTCGGGTCGACCGGGATGCCGGGGCCCATGGTCGTGGAGACGGTGACCTTCTTCAGGTACCGACCCTTGGCCGAGGAGGGCTTGGCGCGGAGGACCTCGTCGAGGGCCGCGGCGTAGTTCTCGACCAGCTTGGCCTCGTCGAAGGAGGTCTTGCCGATGACCAGGTGCAGGTTGGCCTGCTTGTCGACGCGGAAGTTGATCTTCCCGCCCTTGATGTCGTTGACGGCCTTGGTGACGTCGGGGGTCACGGTGCCGGTCTTCGGGTTCGGCATCAGGCCGCGGGGGCCGAGGATGCGGGCGATCCGGCCGACCTTGGCCATCTGGTCCGGCGTCGCGATCGCGGCGTCGAAGTCCAGGAAGCCGCCCTGGATGCGCTCGATCAGGTCGTCCGAGCCGACGACGTCGGCGCCGGCGGCCTCCGCCTCGGCAGCCTTGTCACCGGTCGCGAAGACGATGACGCGGGCGGTCTTGCCGGTGCCGTGCGGCAGGTTGACCGTGCCGCGGACCATCTGGTCGGCCTTGCGCGGGTCGACGCCCAGCCGCATGGCCACCTCGACGGTGGCGTCGTAGGACGTCGTCGACGTCTCCTTGGCCAGCTTGGCGGCCTGGAGCGGGGAGTACAGGTTGTCGCGGTCGACCTTCTCGGCCACTGCGCGGAACTTCTTGCCGTGCTTCGCCATGGTGTTTCCTCTCCGGGGCGTGCGCCCCGGTCATGTGGTGAACGGGCCTGGCGAGGCCCTCCCACGAGTGCGGGCTGGAGCGGTTGCTCAGCCGGTGACGGTGATGCCCATCGACCGGGCGGTGCCGGCGATGATCTTCTCGGCCTGCTCGAGGTCGTTGGCGTTGAGGTCGGCCATCTTGGTGGTGGCGATCTCGCGGACCTGGTCACGGGTGACCGTGGCGACCTTGGTCTTGTGCGGCTCGCCCGAGCCCTTCTCGACGCCGGCGGCCTTGAGCAGCATGCGCGCGGCCGGCGGGGTCTTGGTGACGAACGTGAACGACCGGTCCTCGAAGACCGAGATCTCGACCGGGATCACGTTGCCACGCTGCGACTCCGTCGCGGCGTTGTAGGCCTTGCAGAACTCCATGATGTTGACGCCGTGCTGGCCGAGCGCCGGACCCACGGGCGGGGCGGGGGTCGCCGCACCGGCGTTGATCTGGAGCTTGATGACCGCGGTCAACCGCTTCCTGGGGGGCATGACTTTCCTTCTTCGTCGTGAACGTGGGGCTGTGGTCTTGGCTGGAAGGCCCTCGCAGGGGCCCGCGCCGAGCGTGCGAGGCGTAGGGGCGAGGGGGCCTATATCTTCGCGACCTGGGTGAACGACAGCTCGACGGGCGTCTCGCGGCCGAAGATGGAGACCAGCACCTGCAGCTTCTGCTGCTCGGCGTTGATCTCGTTGATCGTGGCCGGGAGCGTCGCGAACGGCCCGTCCATGACGGTCACCGATTCGCCGACCTCGAAGTCGACGACGGCGGTGGGGGCTGCGGCGGCGCCACCGGTCGCCGCCTCGGCCCCGGTGGTGCGCGCGGCCTGCGGCGTGGTCGCCGGCACGAGGATCTTGACGACCTCGTCGATGGTCAACGGCGAGGGCTTGGAGGTCGCACCCACGAAGCCGGTGACGCCGGGGGTGTTGCGGACCGCGCCCCACGACTCGTCGTTGAGCTCCATGCGCACGAGCAGGTAACCGGGCAGGACCTTGCGGTTGACCTGCGCGCGCTTGCCGTTCTTGATCTCGGTGACCTCCTCGGTGGGCACCTCGATCTGATAGATGTAGTCCTCGACGTCCAGGGACTGGATCCGCGCCTCGAGGTTGGTCTTCACCTTGTTCTCGTAGCCGGCGTAGGAGTGCACCACGTACCAGTCGCCGGGGGCGATGCGCAGCGCCTTCTTCATCGCCTCGACCGGGTCCTCGTCCTCCTGCGCCTCCGCGGTGGCGGCCGGCAAATCCGAGGCCTCGGCGGGGGCGGTCAGCGGGTCGCTCACGAGGCTGTCGGGGTCGCCACCCTCGATCTCCGGCGTCACGTCCGAGACCTCTGTGCCGGTGTCGAGATCGGCGGTGTCGGTCGAGCCCTCGGCGGCACCGGTGTCACCGGCACCGGTCTCGATGTCTGCCGTCCCGCGCTGCTCGAGGCGGGCGTCGTCCAGGTCCGTGGCGGTCGCACCTTCGACCGGGGTGGCGGTCTCGAAGGGCTCGCGGGGGTCGGTCACTACTTCTCCTCGCTGGCGCTCGTCGGCGTCGTGACCGACGGTGCTGCGCTCATTGGTGATCTCACAAGCTCGATCACAGGTGTTGTCTCTTCCTTGTCAGGTGGCGGCAGGCGCGGGACGACAGATCAGCCGAAGACGGCGATCACGCCCTGGGCGAAGAGCAGGTCCAGGCCAGCCACCAGCGCGACGACGAACGCCACGAAGATGATGACCACGGTGGTGTAGGTGATCAGCTCGCGCCGGCCCGGCCAGATGACCTTGCGCAGCTCGGCGACGACCTCGCGGAGGAACCGGGCCAGCGAGCGCTTCTGCCCGCTCTCGGTGCGGGCCCGCTCGGCTGCGGCCCGGGAGCGGGTGCCACCACCCTCGCGCGTGGCCGGACGGGCACCGGCCGGGCGGCGCGCCCGCGTGGGCCGCGCCTCGTCGTCCTCGTCGTCGCCGTCGGCGGTGATGCGACCGCGACGACTGCGCTCGCCGGTCGCCCGGGCCGTGACCACCTTGTCCTCGTCGGACTCCGCCTCGGCGGCGAGCTCGTCCTCGGCGGCCTCGAGCTCCGCGGCGTCGTCGACCCCCGGCGTCTCGCGATCGAGCTGCTCGTCGGTCAGCTCGGCGTCGCGAGGGTCGTCCTCGCGTCCCGGCTTCTCGTCGCTCACTGCGCCTCGCTCGCCTCGTGGTGGTGACCGCTCGGATGAGCGGCCGCATGGTCGGTCGGTACCTGCCGTGCGGTGGCAGGGGTGACAGGACTTGAACCTGCAGCCTGCGGTTTTGGAGACCGCTGCTCTGCCAATTGAGCTACACCCCTAGTCCCCTGGGAGGGGCCCGGGACCGCCCGCCTCACCACGACAGCACGGAGCCTCGGGGAGGTTCCGGGGCACGCCGGTGGCGGGGTCAGCTGCCCCAGGACGGCAAGTGTACGGGACCGCACGCACCGGCAGCCAACGTCCCGGGCGAGGCGACCCGCAGGCGATGAGTTCGCCCATCCCGGCGGGTCCACCCTCCATGGCCGAACTGCGGGTGCACAACTTCTCGATCTCCCTCGACGGGTACGGCGCGGGGCCGCGTCAGGACATGGACGACCCACTCGGCGTCGGCGGCGAGCAGTTGCACGAATGGATGTTCGCCGCGGACGCGCCGGAGGTGGACCGCCGGTACTCCGACCGCGGGACCGAGGGGATCGGAACCACCATCATGGGCCGCCACATGTTCGGCCCGGTCGGCGGCTCGGGGGACCCCGATGACGAGTGGCGGGGGTGGTGGGGCGAGGACCCGCCGTTCCACCACGACGTCTTCGTGCTCACCCACCATGCGCGGGACCCGGTCGCGATGGTCGGCGGGACGACCTTCCACTTCGTCACCGACGGGATCGAGGCGGCGCTGGACCGCGCACGAGAGGCGGCGGGCGGTCGGCACGTGCGGCTCGGCGGCGGCGTCTCCACGGTCCGGCAGTACCTGCAGGCGGGGCTGCTCGACGAGCTGCACGTCGTCGTCGTGCCGGTGCTGCTCGGCGCCGGTGAGCGGCTGTTCGGCGACCTCGGGGACGCCCTGGGCGGCTGGACCCGCGTGGAGTTCGCGCCGTCGCGGTCGGTCGCCCACGTGCTGCTCCGTCGCGGCCCGGCCGACTTTGACACGATGGGGGCATGACCGCCGTCTCCTCGGAGTCCGCCAGCCAGTCCGCCGCCCCCACGGGCACGAGCCGCATCTCGCGCCGGATCGCCGCGATCAGCGAATCGGCCACGCTGGCCGTCGACGCCAAGGCCAAGGCGCTCAAGGCCGCCGGCAAGCCGGTCATCGGGTTCGGCGCCGGGGAGCCGGACTTCCCGACCCCCGACTACGTCGTCGAGGCGGCGGTCGCCGCCTGCCGCCAACCGGCCATGCACCGCTACACCCCCGCCGGCGGCCTGCCCGCGCTGAAGGACGCGATCGTCGCGAAGACGGCGCGTGACTCCGGCCTGCAGTCCACCCCGGCGAACGTCCTGGTGACCAACGGCGGCAAGCAGGCCGTCTACGAGGCCTTCGCCGCGCTGCTCGACCCGGGCGACGAGGTTCTCCTGCCCGCGCCGTACTGGACCACCTATCCCGAGGCGATCCGGCTCGCCGGCGGCGTCCCGGTGCCGGTCGTGGCCGACGAGCAGAGCGGGTACCTGGTGTCGGCCGCCCAGCTCGAGGCCGCCCGCACACCCCGCACGAAGGTGCTGCTCTTCTGCTCGCCGTCCAACCCCACCGGCGCGGTGTACCCCGCCGAGCAGGTCGAGGAGATCGGCCGCTGGGCCCTGGACGCCGGCATCTGGGTGCTCACCGACGAAATCTACGAGCACCTCACCTACGGCGGGGTGACCGCACCCTCGATGCCCGTGGTGGTCCCCGAGCTCGCAGAGCGCTGCGTCGTCGTCAACGGCGTCGCCAAGACCTATGCGATGACCGGCTGGCGGGTGGGCTGGATCCTCGGGCCGACCGACGTCGTGAAGGCGGCGACGAACCTGCAGTCGCACGCGACCTCCAACGTCGCGAACGTCTCCCAGGCCGCCGCGGTCGCTGCCCTCACCGGCGACCTGTCGGCCGTCGCGACCATGCGGGAGGCGTTCGACCGCCGTCGGCAGACGATCGTGTCGATGCTGCGGGAGATCCCCGGCGTCGCCTGCCCCGAGCCGCAGGGCGCGTTCTACGTCTACCCGTCGGTGAAGGGCCTCCTGGGGCGGCCGATCGCCGGGCGGACGGCGGAGACCAGCGTCGAGCTCGCCGAGATCATCCTCGAGGAGGCCGAGGTGGCCGTCGTCCCGGGCGAGGCCTTCGGCACACCCGGCTACCTGCGGATGTCCTACGCCCTCGGCGACGACGACCTGGTCGAGGGCGTCTCGCGGATGCAGCGGCTGCTGGCCTCCGCCGAATAGCGACCCGCCCCGGGGGTCTCAGCGCGGGGCGTCGTCCTCCCCGAGGGCCTGGGCGTCCTCGAGGACGGCCAGCGCGCCCGGCAGGTCGGCCAGCGCCCGATGGACGTCGGTCGGCGTGGCGATGCTCCATGCCGTCGCATCGACGTAGCACCTGATCGCCGCGTCGAAGGCCGCGTCCCCCACGGCCCGCTGCGCCGCCAGCAAGGCCGCGCCGCCCTTGTCGTAGACCAGCCGGAAGTAGCTGCCCGAGGTCTCGAACTCGTCCATGGCGGCGCCGACCGGCCCGGGCAGGGTCAGCGCCTGCTCGGTGACGAGACCCGAGCCGGGGTCGACGACGGCCTCGGCCCAGGACGCGAATGCCTCGTCGAGCCAGGGGTCGCGGAACTGCGAGTTGCCCACCATCCCGTAGAACCACTGGTGGGCCACCTCGTGGACGAGGACCTCCCGGCTCGGGGTGGCCTCGAGGATCATGCTCGGGTACTCGATGCCGCCGCCGAGGTCGGGCAGGAGCGCCACTGTCAGCGTCCGGTAGGGGAACGGGCCGAGGAACGCCTCGAGGTCGGCGATAGCCGCCACCGTCCAGGCACTGAGGACGTCGCCGGGGACCTCGGCGCCGGGCAGCACGCCGGTCGTCACCCGGGTACCGCCCGGAGTCGTCGTCCCCGTGGTGGTGAACGGCCCGGCCGCGACCGCGACGTCGCGGGCGACCGGCTCCCGCGATGTCCAGATCCGCCGCCCGTCGCGGGGGGCTGAGGGCTCGGCCTGAGCGCCGGTCATCAGCACCGTCAGCTCCTCCGGAGCCGAGACGGTGACGACGGTGTCCGCGACCGGGCTGGCCGTGGTCTCCCCGCTGAGCGCCACGAACGGGTCGCGGGCCCAGCCGACGCCGGGCTCCCAGGCGAGCAGCGGCGCACCGCTCGCCCACCAGGAGGTGCCCCCGGCGACGCCGAACCGATCGAACGCGCCACTGCCGAGGGTCAGCGAGAAGTCCAGCGACAGCTCGGTGGACTCTCCCGCCGCCAGCGCCTCCTCGAGCTCCACCACGTAGAGCCCGCCCGGGTCGGCCGCTCCCGCGGCCTCGTACCGGCCGCCGGCGACGTCGTCCCCCCGGACGTCCTCGACGACCAGCCGGTTACCGGCCGGCGCGGAGTCCGGACCGTTGGGTACGAGCCGGAAGACCAGCTCCCGGACGTCGATGTCCGGGGTGAAGACGACGGTCTCGGTGCCGGTGACGCTCCGCCCGTCGTCCGCGAGCCGGAAGTCGAGGGCTGTCTCGGGCCGGTCAGGGTCGGGCTCGGCCCGTGCAGCAGGGCAGCCCTCCTCCACGGCCTCCGGCGTGGGCTCCGTGGCCGCAGGCGGCGCCACGGTCACCGATTCGGCGAAGGACGTGCAGCCGGACAGGATCAACACGCCGGCAGCGACCAGGACGACCGGCCGCCGGCCCCTCATGCCAGACGGACGATCGCGCGAGCCAGGGAGAGCACCTTCTCGCCGCCGGTCGTGACGGTGAGGTCGACCCGGACCCGGCCGTCGTCGAGCAGCGAGCCGACCGTGCCGCGCACCGTCACCTCGGCGCCCTCGTCGTCGTCGGGGACGACGACGGGCCGGCCGAAGCGGACGTGCTGCTCGACGACCGCGGACGGGTCACCGGTCCAGGCGGTCACCGCCCGGCCGGCCAGCGCCATCGTGAACATGCCGTGCGCGATGACCCCGGGCAGCCCCACCGCGGTCGCGACGCGGTCGTTCCAGTGGATCGGGTTGAAGTCGCCGGAGGCCCCGGCGTAGCGGACGAGATCGGCACGGGTGATGCGGAAGACCTGCTCGGGCAGCTCCGCGCCCACCTCGACTGTCGTGCTCACGACACCCCCCGTTCGCTCCCGCGGGGCGCTCCGCTCCTCGCTCGCTCTGCCGTTACTCGCCTCCGCGCTCGCTCCGCTCCTCGCTCGCTGGCGCTCGCTGCGATGCTCACTCGCTGTCGGCTCGGTCGCTCGCTGCGATGCTCACGCCCCTGTCCGCTCACGATTCCCCCCGGGCCACGAGCATCGAGGTCGCGGTGCAGACGGGTTCGCCGTCCTCGGTGGCGAGATCGACCCGCGCCGTCAGCATGTCGTTGCCGGCCACGGTCCGGGCCGCGTCGATGGTGGTCGTCGCGACCAGCCGGTCACCCGCCCGGATCGGCCGGTGGTGGGCGAACTTCTGCTCGCCATGGACCACGCGGCTGTAGTCGATACCGACGTCGGGGTCGCTCAGCACGACGAAGGCGGCCTCGAGACTGACCACGATGGCGAACGTGGGGGGCGCGACGACGTCAGGATGGCCGGCGGCACGCGCGGCATCGGCGTCGCGGTGGACCGGGTCGTCCGCACCGATCGCGGTGGCGAACTCGGCGATCTTCGCCCGGCCGACCTCGTAGACGGCTGAGGGCGGGTAGCTGCGCCCGACCAGCTCCCGGTCCAGCGCCATGCTCCCGCCCTCGGCTCAGCTGTGGACCCGCGTCAGCGGGTCTCGCGGTGGAGCGTGTGCTTGCGCTCACGCGGGCAGTACTTCATCAACTCGAGCCGGTCGGGGTCGTTCCGCCGGTTCTTGCGAGTGATGTAGTTGCGGTTCTTGCACTCCTGGCAGGCCAGGGTGATCTTCGGACGGATGTCGGTTGCTGCCATGAGGAGTGCTCCTAGCCTTGTCGTTGCAGGTGTAGTGCATCGCGGCGGCGGCTGCCGACACGGTGACGGACCCCGGAGTGCGGGGTCCGTCGGGAGTAGCGGTGACCGGACTTGAACCGGTGACACAGCGATTATGAGCCGCTTGCTCTACCAGGCTGAGCTACACCGCCGGGATGACCGTGCGGCCCGGTCTCGCGACAGGACCGGCTGGCCACAGAGCCCCTTTACGGAATCGAACCGTAGACCTTCTCCTTACCATGGAGACGCTCTGCCGACTGAGCTAAAGGGGCGTGCTCGAAGAGCCGTCGAGAACTGTACCTGACCCGCGGCCCGCGCCGGGCAGGGGGTCGGACGGTTCAGGTCCGGACGAAGAGGCGCCGGTGGATGGCCCCCGGCGCAGCCTTCCGGACACCTGTGCGGGCCAGCAGCCAGCTCTCCAGGCGGTCGTCGGGCAGCGGCCGGCTGACCAGGAAGCCCTGCAGCTTGTCGCACCCCATCTCCGCCAGCAGGTTGCGGGTCAGCTCGTCCTCCACACCCTCGGCCACGACACGCAGGCCCAGGTTGTGAGCCAGCTCGATGATCGAGCGGGCGATGAACGATTCCCCCTGGCTGGTGGACATCCCCAGCACGAAGGACTTGTCGATCTTGACCTCGTCGATCGGCAGCTGACGGAGCTGCGACAGCGACGAGTAGCCGGTGCCGAAGTCGTCCATGGAGAGCCGCAGGCCCAGCCCGTGCAGGTCCGCGAGCACCGTGCTGTCGCGCACCGAGTCGTCGACGACGCTGCCCTCGGTCAGCTCGAGGGTGAGCAGCTCCCCCGGCACGCGGTGCCGCTGCAGCGCGCGCCGCACCCGCGCCACGAGGTCGGGCTCGGTGAGGCAGTGCACCGAGAGGTTCACCGCGACCGACAGCGCGATGTCCTGGTCCAGCCAGCGCCGGCAGCGGGCCAGCGCGAGGTCGAGCACGTGGTCGGTGACCGCTCCGATGCGGCCGATCTGCTCGGCGAGGTGGATGAAGTCGTCCGGCGCGATCGCCCCGTAGCGCGGGTGCGCCCACCGCACGAGCGTCTCCACCGAGACGATGTCGGAGGTCTGGGCATCGATGATCGGCTGGAAGACGACGCTGATCTGCCCGTCGGCCATCGCCTGCTCGAGTTCGGTACCCAGCTGCAGCCGGCGCAGGCTCTGCTGGTCGAGGACCGGGTGGTAGCTGGCCACCCCACCGGACTCGGCCGCCGCGAGGAGAGCGACGTCGGCCCGCTGCATCAGCATCCCGGAGTCGGGGCCGTGCACCGGTGCGGCGGCCACCCCGATCGTCAGCGTGACCTCCAGGTCCAGACCCGCCACGCGGGCGCGCGTCGACGCCGCCTCCCGCAGCCGCCGGGCGGCGCGCTCGGTGGCCTGCAGGGAGAGCCCGGGCAGCAGGACGGCGAACTGCTCGCCCTCCATCCGCGCCAGCCGTGCCGACGGCGGG
The DNA here is from genome assembly GCF_006717095.1 of Blastococcus colisei. Classification (NCBI taxonomy): domain Bacteria; kingdom Bacillati; phylum Actinomycetota; class Actinomycetes; order Geodermatophilales; family Geodermatophilaceae; genus Blastococcus; species Blastococcus colisei. Next base: position 704,251 of record NZ_VFQE01000001.1, on the reverse strand, counting down.
GCGTGCTCGCGCAGCAGGCCGGCGGTGACCAGCAGCAGCTCGTCGCTCGCGGCGTGACCCAGGGTGTCGGTTACCTCGGTGTAGTTGCCCAGCGCCGCCAGGATCAGCCCAGCCCGTGCGCTGACCGGGTCGGCGGCGAGGAGCTCGTCGATCTCGGCTGCCAGGCGCTGGCGGTTGGGCAGCCCGGTCAGTCGGTCGTGGTCGGCGTCGTAGCGGATCTGCGTCAGCAGCTGCTGGTGCCGGATCGCCGCGTTGACGTGGGTGAGCATCGAGTCGAGGGCGGCGCGGTCGCTGTCGGCGAAGGTGATGACGTCGCTGCGCCGGTCGCAGACCTCGAGGTAACCGGGCTCGCCGGCCGCGGTCGTCACCGAGGCGCCGAGCAGATCGGAGACACCACGCCGGGCCAGCGCGGCCGTCTCCTCCTCGTCCGCGCGGTCGAGAGACACCCGGACCGGGCCATCCTCCGAGGCCACTGCGCGGCGGCGGAAGACGTCGTCGGGGTCGCCGGGGCCGTCGTACCAGACCGCCCCGTTCTCCGCGGAGACGACCATTCGAGGCTCTTCGTCCAGATAGGGCGGCAGCCAGAGTGCCACCCGCTCGGCGTTCAGCAGCTCGCGGACCGCGTGCACGATCTGGAGGGTGCCCTCCTCGTCGGGCGAGACCTGCTCCACCCGTCGCGCGAATTCATAGACCTGCTCCAGCGTCTGCCCCTCGCGTGAGACCGCGGCGAACCGTCGGAAGAGCAGCACGAGCGCCAGCATCAGCGGAGCGACCATCAGCCACGCCCAGGAGCTCACGTCGACGACCACCAGGATCGTGAGGCCGACCAGGACGGACACCGGGCCGATGATCACCACGGTCACGAGGAGGCTGGCCCACAGTGCACGGCCGGGATACCCCTGGGTGCACGTGATGGCGCCTGCGGTCAACAGGGCCCCGACCGCGCTGGCCGCCAGGACGGCGACCAGGTAGGAGAGCCACGTGGCCGGCGAGGAGATGTCACCGACGGGGAGCCAGGTGAGGACGGCGACGGCCACGCTGACCTCGAGGGCCACCACGGCCATGTTGAAGACGACCTTGGCCCGCGGGAAGCCCTGCGCGAGCAGGACGAAACCGACCGCCGCCGCCCGGGCCACCGCGGTCCAGGCACCACCGATCTCGACCAGCGCGATCACGAAGGCCAGTTCGGCCGCCGAGACGGAAAAGCCCTGCCGCCGGAACTCGACGTGGACGCTGAACCACTCGGCGGCCGCGAGAGCGCAGAAGAGCGCGAGGACCAAGGGCAGCTCGGCACTCACCGGAGCCGACCACAGCACCGCGAGGGACACGGGAACGGCCAACGCGAAGGCCAGCCACGCAACCGTCCAGGGATTGCGGAACAACGGCGGCCGGTATGGCGCGCGGGCGTCCTGCTGGGCCACTCTTACCTGCATTCCCCGGGGAAGATGGGCGCGACGAGGCTAACAGCGCGAAGACGCCGGACAACCCCCTCGTGACCCTAATGGGTCGGTCGTTCGGGGACCCCTCACTGAAGGGCCTCACGCCCGGGGGCTCTGGCCCCCGGGAGTTCAGCTCCAGCGAACGCCGCGGCTCCAACGAACTCCACGGCTCCAACGAACCCCACGGCTCCAGCGAACTCCACGCACGTTGCTGCTCATAGCGCCTCCTCAGGCATGACTGACTGCGACTTGCGGCAGCCACCTACGCGCGGGGGCAGAGCGTCGTTCAGTACGGACCGCGCGGGAGACATTGCTTCCCGTCACTCGATCGGACAAGCACCGAAGATCACGACCGGGTGACGGACAGTCGCGTCGTCGCTCTGTGTTATCAGACTTCCACGGCACGTCACCAATTGGAGTGGGTGACGCCGTCAGCGCCGCCCGGGCAGCAGGCCACCGAAGCGGCCGTGGGCGCCCTCGCGTTCCGCACGGTCGCGCAGCTCGTCGATCCCCATGTCGGCCATCCCTCCGGTCAGGAGGTCGAGGGTGGCACCGACCCAGTCCTTCTCCGGCGACGTCGGGGCCACCGGATCGCCCAGCCACCCCGCCGTCCGCCGGTAGGACGCCTCGGCCTGCGCCCGTACGGCGTCCGCCCGGGCCGTCAGGTCCGGCGGCAGCGCGGCGAGTGCATTCGCGCCGGCCATGTCGGCGTCGTGGCGCAGTCCCCGGTCCGGGAGCTGCTCGAACGTCCCGTCCATGTCGAGGAAGAGTGGGCCGTACGCGCCCAGGACGTCGGCGGCGACAGCCACGGGCTTGACCGGCACGTAGGAGACCACCTCCAGCACCCACCCAGCGGTCCAGTTCCACAGCCGCTCCTTGTTCTCGGCCTCCTCCTGCAGCTCGAACCCGTCCAGCGCGTGGTTCAACCGCTGCCCGTACTCCTGGACGGCGAGGTAGGCGGCGGGGACGGCGACGGCGGGCAGCGGGTGTGCGCGACTGCTCCCCGCCAGGTCGTGCGACTGCATGCCGGCCCACTCCGAGAGGGCACCCTCCACGGCAGCCGCGGCCTGCCGGTCCACCGTCAGGTAGCCCAGGCCCTTCAGCAGGTCCCCGCTCGCTTCTCCGCCGCCGCCGCCGGAGGCCACGCCGTCGGATGCCACGCCGTCGGATGCCCCATCGTCGGATGCCACGGCCCCGAGGGCGTTCGCCGCGAGGTCCACGTGAGCGGCCACCGCATCGCCCAACGCCGGGGACACCGCCGCGACGACGTCCCGGTCCACCGTCCAGTCGGCCGGGTCCCCCTCGACCAGCCCCGCCCCGATCGTCTCCAGCCCGAGCCGCACCGCCCGGTCCCCGGCCGGGCCGCTCTCGCGCCCGGCCTCGGCGACCAGGTCGCCGAGAGCCGTTCCGCCGTCGCCCCAGAACCGTACGAGCAGCGCCTCCCAGACCCGCTCGTCCCCGAGGAGAGCGGCTGCGGCCTCCGGGTCGCCGCTCCGCGCCACGAACTGCACCGCCACCGCCACCGGATCGGCCGCCTCGGAGGGCCACGCCACGGGCACCGTTCCGGCCGGCATCTTCTGGACGTGCTCGCGGACCAGCAGTTGCCGCGCCCACTCCCCCGCGGTTGCCGGCCGGAGCCCGGCGGAACCGGCCCCCGCGAGGAGCACGGCCGCCATCCCGGCAGCCGTCGCGGCGGCGCCGATGCGCTCGTCGGCGCGGACGTAGGTGGCTCCGAGCACGGCAGCCACCCCGTCGTGCGCGGACGGGCCCGGCGTCGCGGCACCGAGGGCTGATGCCAGGACACCCGCCAGCGGGTTGTCGGGACCGTCGGGGTCCTGACCGAGCAGCTGCAGCAGCAGGCCGACGCCCACCTCCCCCAGCCCCCGGACGAGTGCGGTGGCGAAGACGGGGTTCCCGGCCAGGCTCGCGGAGTCCGAGGCGAGGGCCGCGCGCTCCTCCGGGGTGAGGCTTTCGCCCATCATGGCGTCGGCCAGCGCACGACCCCGGCCGGCCAGCTCGGGATGCCCCCACCCGGGCAGCTCCGCCGCCAGGTACGCCAGCACGCGGCCACCGTCGCCCGTCCGCCCGGTGGCGCCCACCAGCCGGCCGGCGTCGGCCAGTTCACGGACCGTCGCGGCGGCGTCGTCCGCGAGCTCCTCGAGCACGAGTGCGTGCCGCCGCCGACGACGGGACTCCGCCGCCTCGAGCTCGGCCACCACCCCCACCCAGGCGGACGAGCCGGTCAGCACGGCCAGCCGCAGGTCCTCGCTCTGCCCGAGGCGCTGCCACGCCACCCGGAAGTCCTCGTCCTGCTCCTCGCGGAGGGCGGTCACCTCGCGCCGTGTGTCGCGCAGCAGCGCCCCGTGGGTGCTCAGCCGGCCGGCGGTGGCCCGCACCGCGTCCGCGGACCCGCGGGTGATGGCGGCGACGCGAGCCAGCTGGGTCGCGGCCGCCACCGCGTCGGCGCCCAGCCATGCCGGGGCCGACGCCGCCGGGCCCGACAGCTGATCGGCCAGCACGGCCAGCCAGTACGCAGCTCCGGTGACGTCGCGGACCAGGTCGTCGACGGCGGCCGGCTCGCCGGGCGGCATGTCGAGGGGCACCGGGTCCGGCATCTCGACGGTCATTCGGCACCCGACCGGCCACGGGATGCGAGCAGCGCCCGGTCCAGCGCCATCCAGGAGTCAGCGACGGCGGCGACCGTCGCGGCCAGCCAGCCGAGCTCTCCGGCCAGGGCCCGCCCGACCGCTCGTTGGCCGTCGAGGAACGCCTCCACCCCCGGCAGCAGGACGTCCCCCACGTTTCCCGGCCGAGCCAGCCGGGGCGCGATCTCCTCGGCGTCCGCGGCGGCCCCGCGCAACGTGTGGGCGAGGGCGTGGACCTCGGCCGGCGGCATCTCGATGGACATGGCGGCAGTCTGGCGGGGCCGGACCACCTGCCGCGGCCGTCGTCCACAGGCCCGGTCGCTTCTCCAAGCCGCCACCCGATCGGGTGTCCACAGTGTCCACAGATCCTGTCCACAGGCAGTGGACAACCGTTCCGCTGCCTAGAGTGCCCGGGTGCGCAGCGACGTCCGGAACCCCGAGCGGGGGTCGACGCTGCCCTTCGTGCTGGTCTGCTGGACCGTGGCCGCGCTGATGGCGTTCGGGGCCATCGCGGCGTCCGACGCGTTCCTCGAGCAGCAGGAGGTGCAGTCGGTGTGCGACGGCGCCGCACTGGCTGCGGCCAACCGCGCCGACGAGGCCGTCGTCTACACGAACGGGCTGGGGAACGGCCTGCCGTTCACCCGGGCGACCGCACAGGCCGCCGTCGCCGATCAGCTGGCCGACGGAGGAACCGCGCTGGACTCCTGGGCGGTCGAGACCGACGGCGCCGAGGTCACCGTCCGGTGCACCCGCTACGTCGACATCGCCTTCGGCTGGCTGTTCCTGGGCGGCGAGCCCCTGGAGCGCACCGCGACTGCGAGCGCCCGCGCGCCGACCCTGCCCTGAGCGCGCGAACGGCCCCCGACCTGGAGGGGTCGGGGGCCGTCGTACCGGGCGTGGCGGGTGAAGGATTCGAACCTTCGTAGGCTAAGCCGACGGATTTACAGTCCGCTCCCATTGGCCACTCGGGCAACCCGCCCTGCGGTGGTACCGGAGCAGCGTACAAGAACGGCGGACGACGTCCTCGGAAACCCCCCGGGACGCGGTCCGCCCAGCGGAAGGAGAAAAGCCATGGCCGACGCGTCCTTCGACGTCGTGAGCAAGGTCGACCGCCAGGAGGTCGACAACGCCCTCAACCAGGCGGGCAAGGAACTCTCGCAGCGCTTCGACTTCCGCGGGACCAACGCCACCATCGCGTGGGCCGGGGAGGACGGCGTCAGCCTCCAGGCCGACACCGAGGAACGCGTCGCCGCGGCGCTCGAGGTGTTCAAGGAGAAACTGATCAAGCGCAACATCTCGCTCAAGGTGCTCGACGCCGGCGAGCCGCAGGCCTCGGGCAAGACCTACAAGATCGGCGCCAAGATCAAGCAGGGCATCGAGAGCGACGTCGCCAAGAAGATCGCCAAGCTGATCCGCGACGAGGGCCCGAAGGGGGTCCAGGCGCAGATCCAGGGCGAACAGCTCCGCGTCAGCGGCAAGAAGCGGGACGACCTGCAGGCGGTGCAGCAGCTGCTGCGCGGCGCCGACCTCGACGTCGCCCTGCAGTTCGACAACTACCGCTAGCCCGGCCACGGTGACCCTCAGTCGGACATTGCCGCATCCCGGATGTCCGCCTGAGGGACACCGTGCGCGCACTGTCCACAGCCGCCGGCTCGATGTCCGCGCCGCCGAGGGCCCGGGCGGCACCCTGACCCGGTGCACGACCTCGCCGCCCTGCTGGGCCCCTGCCGAACCGCTTCCGCCGCCACGCTGTCGAGGGCCGCGACGGACCGCACCGTCCGGCGGTGGCTCGCGTCCGGTCGGCTCGTCCGCCTGCACCCCGGCTGGGTCACGCTGCCCGAGTGGCGCGACGACTGGACCGTCCGGGCCCATGCCGCGACGGGATACACCGGCGGCGTTCTGCGCCACGCGAGCGCCCTGCACGCGCACGGCCTGGTGGACGAGGGGCTGACCCGGCTCGACGTCACGGTCCAGCGCGATCGCGTCCGCAGCACCCGGTGGCTGCGCATCCACCGCAGCGCGCGCCCTACCGGCATCGTCATCGCGAGTGGTCTCGCGGCCACGTCCATCGCGCGGGCGCTGGTGGACACCTGGGGCGATGCTCACGAGGGTCGGCACAGCCGCGGCTACACCGACCTGGCGCAGCAGGCGGTCTTCCGCGCCGCCAGGGAACGGCGTCTCGACCCGGCCGGTGTCGAGTCGGAGCTCGGCCTCGTGCCCCGGCTCCCCGGACTCGCCGCTCTCCGCGAGCTGCTCGGGGCAGTTGCGGCCGGACAGCAGAGCCACCTGGAGCGCCTCGGCCTGCAGGCCCTCCTCGCCGCCGGTCTGCCGTCACCGGTGCTCCAGCACGAGATCCGGCTGGGGGCCGGGACCGTGCACGTCGACGCGGCCTGGCCGGAAGTCAGGCTGGCCGTCGAGTTCGACGGGGCGGCGTTCCATGCCGACCGCGAGGCGTGGCAGCGCGACCTCCGGCGGGACGCCGCCCTGGCCGCCCTGGGGTGGGTCGTCCTGCGCTTCAGCTATGCCGACATCACCCGCCGTCCGACGGCATGCGGCGCGCAGGTCGCGGCCGCTTACCGCACGCGCGTCCACGGTGTCCCCGTGGCGGACGTTCCTGGAGCCAGAATGTCCGGCAGTGGGTCACCGTGGCCGAGGTCAACCGACAATTAGCGGCCGAGCTCCCGGGCCAGCTCCTCCAGCCGCGCGATCCGCTGCGGCATCGGGGGGTGGGAGGCGAACATCGAGGCCATCCCCTGGCCGCGGAACGGGTTGGCGATCATCAGGTGGCTCTGGGTGACCAGCCGGTCGTCCTGCGGCAGCGGCAGCGCGGTCGCTCCGCGCTCGATCTTGCGCAGCGCCGACGCCAACGCCAGCGGGTCCTGCGACAGGACCGCGCCCGAGGCGTCGGCCTGGAACTCGCGGCTGCGGCTGACCGCCATCTGCACCAGGCCGGCCGCCAGCGGCCCGAGGAAGACCAGCAGCAGCCCCCCGAGCGCGTTCCCCCCGCCCCGGTCGTCGGACCGCCCGCCGAACAGAGACGCGAACATCGCCATGTGCGCCAGGTAGGTGATGACCGTGGCCATCGCGCCGGCCACGGAGCTGATCAGGATGTCGCGGTTGTAGACGTGCGAGAGCTCGTGGGCGAGCACACCCCGCCGCTCGCGACGGTCGAGCAGCTCGAGGATGCCCTGGGTGACGCACACGGCCGCGTTGCGCGGATTGCGGCCGGTGGCGAACGCATTCGGCTGATTGGTCGGGCTGACGTAGAGCCGCGGCATGGGCTGGCGGGCCTCGGTCGCCAGCTCGCGCACCATCGCGTACAGCTGCGGCGCCTGGGTCTCGGTGACGGGGAACGCCCGCATCGCGCGCAGCGCCAGCTTGTCGGAGTTGAAGTACGCGTAGCCGTTCACGCCCAGCGCGATCACGAGCGCGATGAACAGCCCGCCGCGACCGCCGACGAAGCCCCCGATGGCCAGGATCAGCCCACCCATGGCCCCCAGGAGGACGGCGGTCTTGAGTCCGTTGTTCCAGCGCTGCACGTCCGGTCCAACGCCGCGCCGCGGGACGCCGTTCCCCGGGCGGGTGCGACCTCTCCCTCGTCGGAATGAGGGAGACCGACGCCCGGTTGGAGGATCAGAGAGATCGTGGTGTCCGGATCCACAACCCGGCCGCCGACACACGCACGTAACCTCGGCCGGTGGAGGTACACCACTGATGACTGCGTTCACCCCGACCACGGCGGACGGCGAGCCGCTGACCAGTGCGGCGACGGGCGGGCTGGTGAAGAGCGTCGTCGAACTCGATCGCGTCGTCATCCGGCTCGCCGGTGACTCCGGCGACGGCATGCAGCTCACGGGCAACCGGTTCACCAGCGAGACGGCGAGCTTCGGCAACGACCTGTCGACGCTGCCGAACTTCCCGGCCGAGATCCGGGCGCCGACGGGGACCCTGCCGGGCGTCAGCTCCTTCCAGCTGCACTTCGCCGACCACGACATCATGACGCCGGGCGATGCTCCCGACGTCCTCGTGGCCATGAACCCGGCCGCGCTGAAGGCGAATCTCATCGACCTTCCCGGTGGCGGCCTGCTCATCCTCGACTCCGACGAGTTCACCCCACGGAACCTGGCGAAGGTCGGCTACGCGACCAACCCGATCGAGGACGGGTCGCTGGAGGGCTGGCAGACCGTCAGCGTCCCGCTGACCTCCATGACGACCGACGCCCTGAAGGAATCCGGCCTCGGCAAGAAGGAGGCCGAGCGCTCGAAGAACATGTTCACGCTCGGCCTGCTCTCCTGGATGTACCACCGGCCCACCGAGGGCACGATCCGCTTCCTCGAGCGCACGTTCCGCCGCAAGCCCGAGATCGCCGCCGCGAACATCGCGGCCTTCCGGGCCGGCTACAACTACGGGGAGACGACGGAGGCCTTCGCGGTCTCCTACGAGATCAAGCCCGCCCCGATGGCGCCTGGTCGCTACCGCAACATCTCCGGGAACCAGGCGCTGGCGCTGGGCCTGGTCGCGGCCGGCCAGCGGTCGGGACTGCCCATCTTCCTGGGCGCCTACCCGATCACCCCGGCGTCGGACATCCTCCACGAGCTGTCGAAGCACAAGTCGTTCAACGTGCGCACCTTCCAGGCCGAGGACGAGATCGCCGGCATCGGCGCGGCGCTGGGTGCCTCCTTCGGCGGCGCGCTGGGCATCACGACGACGTCCGGGCCGGGTGTGGCCCTGAAGGCCGAGACCATCGGCCTGGCAGTCATGACCGAGCTGCCGCTGGTCATCGTCGACGTCCAGCGCGGCGGTCCCTCGACGGGCCTGCCCACCAAGACCGAGCAGTCGGACCTGCTGCAGGCCCTGTTCGGCCGCAACGGCGAGGCCCCGGTCCCGGTCATCGCCCCGCGCTCGCCCGGTGACTGCTTCGACGCCGCCCTCGAGGCGACCCGGATCGCGCTGACCTACCGGACGCCGGTCATCCTGCTGTCCGACGGGTACCTGGCCAACGGAGCCGAGCCCTGGGCCGTCCCGGCAATCGACGACCTTCCCGACCTGACCGGCAGCGTGGACTTCGCGACGGAACCGAACGGGAAGGCCGCCGACGGCGAGGAGGGCGTCTTCCTGCCCTACCTGCGCGACGAGGAGACTCTCGCGCGACCCTGGGCCATCCCGGGAACCGCGGGGATGCAGCACCGCATCGGCGGGCTGGAGAAGGCCGACCGGACGGGGAACATCTCCTACGACCCGGCCAACCACGACTTCATGACCCGCACCCGCCAGGCCAAGATCGACGGCATCGCCAACAGCCTGGCGCCGACCGAGGTCGACGACCCCGACGGGAACGCCCGCGTCGCCGTCATCGGCTGGGGGTCCACCTACGGTCCGATCGGTGCCGCCTGCCGGCGGATCCGCCGGTCCGGGCGCGCGGTCGCGCAGGTGCACCTGCGCCACCTCAACCCGATGCCGAACGACCTCGGGGAGATCCTGCGCCGCTACGACCGGGTGGTCTGCCCTGAAATGAACCTCGGCCAGCTCGCCATGCTGCTGCGGGCGAAGTACCTGGTCGACGTCGAGAGCCACACCCAGGTCCGCGGCCTGCCCTTCCGGGCGGCCGAGCTGGCCGCCGTCATCCAAGAGGTCATCGACCGCACAGGGACCCCCGAGACCATCGGCGCCACCGCGAACGGAGAGCTCCAGTGACCACCGTCGAACTCGGCATGCCGGCCGAAGGCCCCGTCGCCGACGCGATCGCGCACTCGGTCGAGGCCCACGGTCCCAAGCAGACCGAACTCAAGGGCAAGGACTTCAAGACCGACCAGGAGGTGCGCTGGTGCCCCGGGTGCGGGGACTACGTCATCCTCAACGCGGTCCAGAGCTTCCTGCCCAGCCTCGGCATCGCCCGCGAGGACATGGTCATCGTGTCCGGGATCGGCTGCTCGTCGCGCTTCCCGTACTACATGAACACCTACGGGATGCACTCGATCCACGGCCGCGCGCCGGCGATCGCCACCGGCCTGGCCGCCTCCCGTCCCGACCTCTCGGTCTGGGTCGTGACCGGCGACGGCGACGCGCTCTCCATCGGCGGCAACCACCTGATCCACGCCCTGCGCCGCAACGTGAACATGACGATCCTGCTGTTCAACAACCGGATCTACGGCCTCACCAAGGGCCAGTACTCCCCCACCTCCGAGGTCGGGAAGGTCACCAAGTCCACGCCGATGGGCTCGATCGACGCCCCGTTCAACCCGGTGTCGCTGGCGCTGGGCGCCGACGCCACCTTCGTGGGCCGGGCGATGGACTCCGACCGCAAGGGGCTCACCGAGGTCCTCCGGCAGGCCGCCGAGCACCAGGGCACGTCCCTGGTGGAGATCTACCAGAACTGCAACATCTTCAACGACGGCGCATTCGAGCTGCTCAAGGACCCGGCCACCGGCACCCAGTGGTCGATCCCGCTGGACCACGGCAAGCCACTGGTGTTCGGTCCGGACGGCGCCTCGTGCGTGGTGCGCGACGACTTCGGCGGGCTGCGGATCGCCGAGACCAACCAGGTCGACGAGTCCGACATCGTGGTGCACGACGCGCATCGGGAGAACCCGGCCTACGCGTTCGCCCTGTCCCGGCTCTCGAGCCAGGATCTGCGCTACACGCCGATGGGCGTCTTCCGGTCGGTGCAGAAGCCGACGTACGACGCGATGATGGCCGAGCAGCTCGACGTCGCTCGCGTCCAGGAGCCGGCCGACCTCGATGCGCTGCTGGCCGGCGGCGACACCTGGACCGTCGAGGCCTGAGAGTCCACGTGATGACTGCCGCGGCGCGCGGCGCGGACTTGCTGCTCGCGTGAGCAGGAGGCGCGCTCAGCGGGGCGTGACCCTCAGGAGCACATCCTCGGCGTCCCCGTTGTCGGTGGTCACGTAGAGCGCGCCGTCGGCGCCGAGCTGCGGGGTGCGGATCCGCCCGTAGGTCTCCTCGAGCTCCGGGATGCGGAACTGCTCGACCAGCCGGCCCTGGTCGTCGAGCCGCAGAGCGAGCACGCCGGTGTCCTTCTGCACGCCGAGCAGCAGCAGCCCTGCGTAGTCGGCCCACTGCTCTCCCTCGAGGAAGGTCGCACCGCTGGGCGCGATCGTGGGATCGCCCGACGACCACACCGCCGGCACGGCCGCAGGGAGCGCGGGGTCGGTCATCGGAACGCTCTCGTCGTACCGCCCGGAGCCGACCGGGTCCCAGCCGTAGTTCGCACCGGCCTGCAGGAGGTTCACCTCGTCGTCGACGTCCGGCCCGTGCTCCACGGAGAACACCTGGCCGGTGCCTGGGCGCACCGCCAAGCCCTGGACGTTGCGGTGGCCGTAGGTCCAGATGTAGGCCGCTTCGGGATCGGCCCGGTCGGCGAACGGATTGCCCTCGGCGGGCTCGCCGGTCTCCGGGTCGACGCGCAGCACCTTGCCGGCCAGCGTGCCGAGGTCCTGCGGGTTGGTGCCGACGGCGTTGTCCCCGGTACCGATCAGCAGGGCACCGTCCGGGCCGAACTCCACGCGGCAGCCGCCGTGCCGGCCCGACTGCTCGTTGGCCGGGATGCCGGGGACCAGCGGATCGGCCACGCGCGTGGCCGTGCTCCAGTCGTCGGCGGCCGTCCAGGCGATCACCTCGATCGAGGGGCCGCCGTCCGGGCCGCCGTCCGTGACGCCCTGGCAGGTGTAGAACCGCCGGTTCTCGGCGAAGCCCGGGTCGACCGCCAGACCCATGAGGCCCGTCTCGCCCCGGGCGTACAGGTCGCCGAAGTCAGCGGACATCTCGCGCACCGTGCCGTCCGGCAGGACGGCGGTGAGGCCGCCGGCACGCTCATCGACCAGCAGCGTGCCGTCAGGTGTCTGGGCGACGTCCCACGGGTGGTCGAGACCGTCGGCGACCACGGTGACCTCCAGCCCCGGCGCGCCGGTCGGCGGGGACGTCGTCGGCGGGGTGGAGACCTGGTTCGCGCCGTCGTCGTCGGCGGAGCCTGCGGAGCACGCGGCTAGCAGGAGGGCGGCCCCCATGCAGGGTCCCGCCGCGAGCGTGCGAGCGGTGGGGGGCATGGGGGTCCTTTCTCAGCTCGTACGCGTGACCACGTAGTCGCAGAGCGCCGACAGGGCGTTCCGGACGTCCCCGGAGGGGACGGCGTCCAGCCGGGCGCGGGCCCGGTCGGCGTACTGCGAGAGGACCTCGTTGGCGCGCTCCAGTGCCGTGGAGGACCGCAGCAGCGCCAGGGCCTCGGCGTGCTCGTCGTCGTCGGTGACCGGCCGGGCCACCAGCTCGCGCAGCCGGGCGTCGGCCGGGTCGTCGCCGGCTAGGGCGAACAGGGCGGGCAGCGTCGCGATCCCCTCGCGCAGGTCGGTGCCGGGCGACTTCCCCGAGGTGCCGCCCTGGCTGACGATGTCGAGCAGGTCGTCGGAGAGCTGGAACGCCACGCCGACCTCCTCGCCGAAGGCGGTGAGGGCGGCGACGAGCGACTCCTCGAGCCCGGCGAAACGCGCCCCGAAGCGGGCCGAGGTGGCGACCAGGGAGCCGGTCTTGTCGGCCAGCACGTCGAGGTAGTGCGCGATGGGGTCGACACCGGGCTCGGCCCCGACGGTCTCCCGGATCTGTCCGGTGACCAGCCGCTCGAACGTCTGCGCCTGGATGCGCACCGCCTCCGGGCCGAGATCGGCCAGCAGGTCCGATGCCCGGGCGAAGAGCAGGTCGCCGGTGAGGATCGCGATGCTGTTGGTCCACCGGCTGTTGGCGCTGGGCGCCCCCCGCCGCACGGCGGCCTCGTCCATGACGTCGTCGTGGTAGAGCGTCGCCAGGTGGGTCAGCTCGCAGACGACCGCCGACTCGGTGACTCCCGGGGCATCCGGATCCCCCAACTGGGCGGCGAGCAGCGCCAGCATCGGCCGGAACCGCTTCCCGCCGGCCGACATCAGGTGCCCGGCCGCCTCCCGGATGAAGGCGTGCTCGCTGCCGACGGCCGCGACGAGCGCCGACTCCACGCGGGCCAGTCCGTCGGCCAGCGACGCACCGAGCGCCCCTTCGGGCAGCCAGGGACCGATGGTCGAGGCGGGGGTGGAGATCCGGCGCTGCGCCTGGGGGCTGCCGCCCTGGACCTCGGGGTTGGTGCCCTCGACTGCGGCACGGGCTCCGGTCATCAACCGACGAAGATAGCCGCCTGCTCCGCGAGGTCGAGCACCGACCCGGGCACGATGCCCAGCGCCAGGGTCGTCGTGGCGGTGATCGCCAGGACGACCGTGGTGGGCAGACCCGGGACGCCCACCGTCGGCCCGTCGGCTGCGGGGGGCGAGAAGTACATCAGCACGATGACCCGCAGGTAGAAGAACGCGGCGACGGCGCTGGCCAGGACGGCGACCAGGACCAGCGGCCACGCGCCGTCCTCGACGGCAGCCCGGAACACCGCGAACTTGCCGGTGAACCCCGACGTGAGCGGGATACCGGCCAGCGCGAGGAGGAACAGCGTCATCACCGCGGCGGTGAGCGGCGAGCGGGCGGCCAGGCCGGCCCACTGCGAGAGATGGCCGGCCTCTCCGTCGCCGTCCCGGATCAGGGTGAGGACGGCGAAGGCGCCGATCGTCGTCAGCCCGTAGGCCAGCAGGTAAAACATCGTGGCCGCCAGGCCCGAGCCCTCCCCGCCGGCCCCGAGCCCGATGACGCCGGTGAGGAGGAACCCGGCGTGCGCGATCGAGGAGTAGGCCAGCATGCGCTTGAGGTCGGTCTGGGTGAGGGCGAGCACGGACCCGACGACCATGGAGACGATCGCGACCCCGTAGATCAGCGGCCGCCACGTCCACTCGGCGGTGCCGAAGGCCACGTAGAGCAGGCGGAGGATCGCGCCGAACGCGGCGACCTTCGTGCACGCCGCCATGAATGCCGTGACCGGCGTGGGTGCGCCCTGGTAGACGTCCGGCGTCCAGGTGTGGAACGGGGCGACGCTGGCCTTGAACAGCAACCCGACGACGAGCAGCGCCAGCCCCAGGACGAGCAGGACGTCGGTGCCGTCGGCGAGGGATGCGTCCCGGATGTCGCTGAGCCGGACGCTGCCGGTGGCCCCGTAGACCAGCGCCAGCCCGTACAGGAAGAAGGCCGACGCGAAGGCGCCCAGGAGGAAGTACTTGACCGCCGCCTCCTGGGACAGCAGCCGTCGCCGGCGGGCCATCCCGCTGATCAGGTAGAGCGGCAGGCTGAGCACCTCGAGCGCGACGAACATGATCAGCAGATCGTTGGACGTGACGAACAGCATCATGCCGCCGATGGCGAAGGTGGCCAGCGGGTAGACCTCGGTCTGCACCCGGGTCGAGGTGAGCAGCTCCCGGTCACGCGGGCTGCCCGCCGGCACGGCGGCCGAGGTCACGAACGCCGACCGCGCGGGGTCCAGCGCCCGCTCGGCGAACAGCAGGATCGCCAGTGCGCCGAGACCGGCGATGGTCGCCTGGAGGAACAGCCCGGCGCCGTCGACGGCGAGGGCGCCGTCGGCGGTGACCTCACGGCGGCCGGCGAGCAGCAGGGTGCTTCCCAGCGCGCCGAGCGTTCCCACGAGGGCCACGGCCACCTGCACGGGGTGCCTGGTGTCGCGGGGCCAGAACGACTCGACGAGGACGCCGACGCAGGCCGCACCGAAGATGAACAGCAGCGGCGCCAGGGCGGCGAAGGAGAGGTCAGGGGCCTCGAACATCAGTCGGTCCCTCCGAGGTCGCTCATGGTGGCGCTGACGGCCGGCTCGATCAGCTCGAGCAGTGGCTGCGGGTAGAAACCGAGCACGATGATCAGCGCGACGAGGGGCGTCACCACCGCCAGCTCTCGCCGGTCGAGGTCCCGGAGGAGCCGGCCGCCGCGGGCCGGGGCGGGCGCGGTCACCGTCGCGGTGGCCGCCGAAGCGCCGCCACGGGCCGGCTCCGGCTGCGGTGCCGGGTCTCCGGCGTGCACGTCGGGTAGCAGCACCCCGCGGGCCGGCCCGTGCATCGTCCGCTGGTACATCAGCAGGATGTAGAGCGCGGCCAGGATGATCCCGGCCGTCGCGAGGATCGTGAACACCGGCTCCCGCGGGAACGAGCCGATCAGCACGAGGAACTCGCTCACGAAGCTGTTGGTCCCCGGCAGCGCGAGCGAGGCCAGGCCGGCGAGGAGGAAGGTTCCGGCTAGGAGCGGGGCCTTCGCGGCGACGCCGCCGTAGTCGCCGATCTGCCGGGATCCGCCGCGGGCGATCAGCATCCCGACCACGAGGAACAGCAAGCCGGTCGCGATGCCGTGGTTGACCATGTAGAGCACCGCGCCCGTGGCGGCCTCGGTGGTGAAGGCGAAGATGCCGAGCGCGATGAAGCCGAAGTGCGAGATCGAGGTGTAGGACACCAGGCGCTTCATGTCGCTCTGGCCCATTGCCAGCAGGGCGGCGTAGAGGATGCCGACGACCGCCAGGACCAGCACGAACGGCGCGAAGAACCGGGACGCGTCGGGGAACAGCGGCAGGCAGTAGCGCAGGAACCCGAACGTGCCGACCTTGTCCAGGACGCCGACCAGCAGCACCGCGCCACCGATCGGCGCCTCGGAACCCGAGTCGGGCAGCCAGGTGTGGAACGGCACCAGCGGCGCCTTGATCGCGAAGGCGATGAAGAAGCCGAGGAAGAGCAGCTTCTGCACCCCCGGGTCGATCTCGAGCTGGCGCAGCGCGTCGAAGGCGAACGTGCCCTCCCCGAGCTGGCTGTTGCTGACCACGTACAGGCCGATGACGGCGGCCAGCATGATCAACCCGCCGACGAGGCTGTAGAGGAAGAACTTCACCGCGGCGTACTGCCGCCGGGGCCCGCCGAAGCTCCCGATGATGAAGTACATCGGGACGAGCATCGCCTCGAAGAAGACGTAGAACAGGAAGACGTCGGTGGCGACGAAGACGCCCACCATGAACGCCTCGAGCAGCAGCAGCCAGGCGAAGTACGCCGTCATCGACCGGCCGCCGGGCAGCTCGTCCCGCCAGGACGCGCCGATCACCACCGGCACGAGCACCCCGATGAGCAACAGCATCACCACGGCGATGCCATCGACGCCGAGGGCGAAGGACACCCCGAAGTCCGCGATCCAGGTCCAGGAGCTGGTCAGCTGGAATCGGTCGCCGCCGGCGTCGAACGCGACCGTGGTGAGGACGGCGAGCAGCAGCACCACCAGGCTCACGCCCAGCGAGAGCTGCTTGGCGAGCTCGTCGCGGCCCCTGGGCAGCGCGGCGACAATGGCCGCCCCGATCGCCGGGACGGCGATCATCAGCAGGAGCCAGGGGAAATCGGTCACCGTCGGGACGCCTTTCGATCCGTGGAGTTCGCGGTCATCCCGCCGTCACCGCCAGCAGGGCGCCCGCGACCAGCACGGCGCCGCCGAGCATGCCCAGGGCGTAGGAACGCACGAAGCCGGTCTGCGCCCGGCCCAGCCGCGACGACGAGCCGCCGAGCGTGGCGGCCAGGCCGTTGACGGCGCCGTCGACACCGCGGTTGTCCACCCAGACCAGGGCCCGGGTGAGCCACTGGCCGGGCCGCATGAACAGCGACTCGTTGACCGTGTCGGCGTAGAGGGCGTTGCGGGCCGCCCGCGTGACCGGGGAGACCCGGACCGGCGCGGTCACCGGCACCTCGCGGCGGCCGACGAACAGCCAGGCCGCCAGGACGCCGAGGAGCATGACGACGGTCACGACCAGGCCGATCAGCGCCGGGGCGACCACGTGCGCGGCCTCCGCCGGCTCGCCGAACACCGGCTCCAGCCAGCCCGAGAGCGGGAAGACCGACACGAGCAGGGCGCCGGCGAACACCGACCCGAAGGCCAGCACGACCATGGGCGCCGTCATCACCGACGGCGACTCGTGCGGATTGACCGGGGTCGAGCCATGGCCGTCCTCCCACCGCGCCCGGCCGAAGAAGGTCATCAGCATCAGCCGCGTCATGTAGAAGGCGGTCAGCCCGGCACCGAGGACGGCGACACCGCCGAGCACCCAGCCCCAGACGTCGTCGCGGTCCAGAGCGGCCTCGATGATCGCGTCCTTGGTGAAGTAGCCGGACAGGAACGGGAACCCGATCAGCGCCAGGTAACCCAGGCCGAAGGTGACGAAGGTGACCGGCAGCTTCTTCCAGAGCCCCCCGAACCGGCGCATGTCGACCTGGTCGTTCATGGCGTGCATGACCGAGCCGGCACCGAGGAACAGCCCGGCCTTGAAGAAGCCGTGCGCGAGCAGGTGGGCCAGCCCTGCGACGTACCCGGCCGGCCCGAGGCCGACGGCCAGGAACATGTAGCCGATCTGGCTGACCGTCGAGTAGGCCAGGACCTTCTTGATGTCGTCGTAGGCGCAGCCGGCGATGGCACCGATGAGGAGGGTGAGCGCACCGATCGCGAGGACGACGGTCCGCGCTGTCTCCGTGAGGTCGTAGATCGGGGCCGAGCGGGCGATCAGGTACACGCCGGCGGTGACCATGGTGGCGGCGTGGATGAGGGCGGAGACGGGGGTCGGGCCCTCCATGGCGTCGGGCAGCCATGCCTGTAGCGGGAACTGACCGGACTTTCCGCAGGCCCCGAGGAGCAGGAGCAGCCCGATCGCGGTGATCGTGCCACCGGCCAGGGTGCCGACGGCGCCGAAGACGCCCTCGTAGGACGTCGTCCCGAGCTGGGCGAACATGATGAAGATCGCCAGGGCCAGCCCGACGTCGCCGACCCGGTTCATGATGAACGCCTTCTTGGCCGCGGTGGCCGCGGCCGGGCGGGTGTACCAGAAGGCGATCAGCAGGTAGGACGCCAGACCGACGCCCTCCCATCCGACGTAGAGGGCCACGAAGCTGTTGCCGAGGACGAGCAGGAGCATCGCGGCGACGAACAGGTTCAGGTAGGCGAAGAACCGGCGGCGCGCGGGGTCGTGCGCCATGTAGCCGATCGAGTAGACGTGGATCAGCGAGCCGACACCGGTGATCAGCAGCGCGAAGATCGCCGACAGCGGGTCGAACAGCAGTCCCGCCCGGACGTCGAGCTCACCGGTGGAGATGAAGGTGAACAGGTCGACGTCGGCCGACCGCTCCTCCAGGCCGGCGAGCTGGATCGTGCACAGCACCGCGAGGAGGAAGGAGGCGACGACGGTCGCCGTCCCCAGCAGGTGGCCCCAGCGGTCGGTGCGGCGGCCGCCCAGGAGCAGCACCGCGGCGCCGGCCAGTGGTAGCGCGATCAGCAGCCACGACCAGCCGAGCAGCCCGTCGGCGGGCAGCGTCTCAGACACAGATGTCCCCGTCTCGCCGTCAGTACTTCAGCAGGTTGGCGTCGTCGATCGAGGCGGACCTGCGGGTCCGGTAGATCGACATGATGATCGCGAGACCGATGACCACCTCGGCGGCCGCGACGACCATCACGAAGAGGGCGATGATCTGCCCGTCCACGGTGCCGGTGGACCGGGCGAACGTGATCAGCGTCAGGTTGACGGCGTTGAGCATCAGCTCGACGCACATGAAGACGACGATCGCGTTGCGCCGCACGAGGACCCCGATGGCGCCGATCGTGAACAGGATCGCGGCGAGCACGAGGTAGTAGCTCAGCGTCATGGCGTCTCCTCGCCGGCGCTCGTCGTCGACATGCCGCCGCGTGCTCTGTTCCTGGGTTCGCTCGCCCGCTCGCTCACCGTGTCCGCCCGCCGTCCTCGAGAGTCGGTGCCGTGGACCCGAGCGCCGCGTCCGGGGAACCGAGCTGCTCGCGGCCCGTGGGCCGGAGCATCTCGTCGGGCTGGGAGGGCGCGATGCCGGTCGCGAAGCTGTCCTCCGACTGGCTGCCGTCGGGGAGGATCGCCGGCACCGCGACCGAGTTGGCCCGGGCGAAGACGCCGGGACCGGACACGGTCTGCGGGCGGTCGGTGAGGAAGCGGGCCCGCGAGAGCTCCTTCTGGCCGCGCCGGCTGCCGGGGGTCCGCTCGATCTGGGTGAAGATCAGCGCACCGACGGCGGCCACGATCAGCAGCGCGCCGGTGACCTCGAAGGCCAGCAGGTAGCGGGTGTAGAGCAGTTCGGCGATCGCCTCGATGTTGCCCCCGGCCGCGCTGCCCTGCACCGCTTCGAGGCCGATGACCTGGAGGTCCTGCGTGGCACGGGCGATCCCGGCGCCCACGAGCGCGGCGAAGCCGATACCGACCAGCGTGGCCGCCACCCGCTGGCCGCGGAGGGTCTCGACCAGTGAGTCCGAGGAGTCGCGGCCGACCAGCATCAGCACGAAGAGGAAGAGGATCATGATCGCGCCGGTGTAGACGATGATCTGCACCGCGCCCAGGAAGGGCGCCTCCTGGACGACGTAGAAGACGCCGAGCGACAGCATCGTGTTGACCAGCCAGAGCGCGGAGTGCACCGCGTTCCGGCTGAACACCATGCCCAGGGCTCCGGCCAGCGAGATCGGCCCCAGCACCCAGAAGACGACGGTCTCGGCGCCGCTGAGAGTCTCGGTCATACTCGCTCCTCCGCCACCGGCTCGGCGGGTGAGGAGCCGGGGACCCGCAGGTAGTAGTCCTTCTCGTCGTCGCCGAGCCGCATCGGGTGCGGCGGCTGCTCCATGCCGGGCAGCAGCGGCGCCATCAGCTGCTCCTTGGTGTAGATCAGGTCCTGGCGGTTGTCGTCGGCCAGTTCGAAGTCGTTGCTCATCGTCAGCGACCGGGTCGGGCAGGCCTCGATGCACAGCCCGCAGAAGATGCAGCGCAGGTAGTTGATCTGGTAGACCGCGCCGTACCGCTCGCC
This sequence comes from Blastococcus colisei, assembly GCF_006717095.1. Classification (NCBI taxonomy): domain Bacteria; kingdom Bacillati; phylum Actinomycetota; class Actinomycetes; order Geodermatophilales; family Geodermatophilaceae; genus Blastococcus; species Blastococcus colisei. The sequence goes on along the minus strand of NZ_VFQE01000001.1, from coordinate 684,424 downwards.
GGGGGAGAAGCGGGCGTCCTCGGTGTTGTCGCCGCCCTCGACGTAGATCGCGTCGGCCGGGCAGGCCCAGGCGCACAGCTCGCAGCCGACGCACTTCTCCAGGCCGTCCGGGTGCCGGTTGAGCACGTGCCGACCGTGGTAGCGCGGCTTGGTCACCTTGGGCTCGAACGGGTACTGCTCGGTGGTCACCTTGCGGAAGATCTGCGCGAAGGTGACGCCGAAGCCCTGCACCGGCGCGGGCAGCAGGCTGTCACGGACCTTCGGCTTGGCCAGGTGATCGGTCGAGGGACGCGCCACCTCCCCGCCTCGGCGGGCCGCCGGGGTGCGCTCAGACATCGCCGTCCTCCTCCACAGTGGTGGTGCCACGCCGCCCGGTGCTCACGACGGGCGAGCCGTCGCTGCCCACCGGCTGGCGCCGCAGCCGGGGGGACGGCGGCACCTTCAGGTCCATCGGCGGCACGGGGAAACCGCCCTCGGCCCGGCTCGGGCCACCGGTGGGCCGGCGACGCGGTCCGGTCGGGGGCAGGACCTCGGGCTCGGTCGGGTGGTTGGAGCCGGCGGCCGCCTCGACGGCGGCGAGCCGGGTGTCCCGGTTGCTGGCCCGGCTGGCGATCAGCAGGACCCCCAGCACCACCACCGCGGCCGGCACGCCGACGTAGAGCGCGACCTCGCCGGTGGAGAGGTCCGCCTCGCGGGAGACGGTGCGCATCGTGGCGACGATGAGGATCCACACGAGCGCGACCGGGACGAGCACCTTCCACCCGAAACGCATGAACTGGTCGTAACGCAGCCGAGGCAGCGTGCCGCGCAGCCAGATGAAGACGAACAGCGCGGCGACGACCTTGAGGAAGAACCACAGCAGCGGCCACCAGCCGGTGTTGGCGCCGTCCCAGATGGAGATCGGCCACGGCGCCCGCCAGCCGCCGAGGAACAGCGTCGCCGCCAGCGCCGAGACGGTGACCATGTTGATGTACTCGGCCAGGAAGAACAGCGCGAACTTCAGCGACGAGTACTCGGTGTGGAAGCCGCCGACGAGCTCGCTCTCGGCCTCGGGCAGGTCGAACGGCGCCCGGTTGGTCTCGCCGACGACGGCGATGGCGTAGATGACGAAGGAGACCGGCAGCAGCACCCCGTACCAGCTGGGACCGGTGAACTCCCAGCCGAAGAAGTCCAGCTGGTTGCCGTCGGCCTGGGCGGCCACGATCTCCGAGGTGGACATCGTGCCGGCGTAGAGGAACACGGCCACGATGGACAGGCCCATCGCGATCTCGTAGCTGATCATCTGGGCGGCGCTGCGCATGCTGCCCAGCAGCGGGTACGTCGAGCCGGACGCCCAGCCACCCAGCACGATGCCGTAGATGCCCATGGCCGAGGAGGCGAGGATGATCAGCACGCCGATCGGGGCGTCGGTGAGCTGGAGCGGCGTGACCTCGCCGAAGATGCTCACCGAGGGGCCCATCGGGATCACCGAGAAGGCCACGAAGGCCGGGATGGTCGCGATCACCGGGGCCAGGAAGTACACCGGCTTGTCCGCCAGCGCCGGCATGATGTCTTCCTTGAACGCCAGCTTCAGCCCGTCGGCGAGGCTCTGCAGGTAGCCGCGGGGGCCGACCCGGTTCGGGCCGATCCGCTGCTGCATGCGCGCGACGACCTTGCGCTCGAACACGATGGCGAACAGCGTCAGCAGGACCAGGATCACGAAGACGCCCAGGATCTTGATGAGCACGATCCACCAGACGTCGTTCCCGAAGTCCTCGAGCGTCGGCTGGTCAGGACTGGCCAGGTACATCACTGCGCGCCTCCTACCGGGGTCGTCGTGGCGGGCGACGACACGGCCAGTCGCACCACGCCGCCGGGGCCGGTGCCGAGGTCGGAGCGGACGTCGCTGCCCGGTGATCTCATCGGCAGCCAGACGACCTGGTCGGGCATCGGGGTGATCCGCACCGGGAGGGTGATCGAGCCGGTCGCGCCGCTCACGGTGACGCGGTCGCCGTCGACGACGCCGAGCCGGCCGGCGGCGTCGGGGCCGATCCGGACCACCGGTGGGCGCGCCGTGCCGGCGAGCTCCGGCTCGTCGCGCTGCAGGGTTCCGGCGTCGATCAGCTGCCGCCACGAGGCCAGCAGGGCCTGGTCGGCGCCGAGGGACGGCGCAGCGGGCGGCGGGACTTCGAGCCCCTGGGTCGGGCGGGCACGGCCGTTGCCGGGCCGGCGGACGGCCCCGAGCGCGGCCAGCTCCGCGCGCGCCGCCTCGGGGGTGGGCAGCCGCAGGTCGACGTCCATCTCGTCGGCCAGCCCCTGCAGGACGCGACCGTCGGTCAGCCGGCCGGTGCCGTGCAAGGTGGCGTCGAAGGCCCGCGGACGGCCCTCCCAGTCCAGGTAGGTTCCCGCCTTCTCCGGCGCCGCGGCGACCGGCAGGACGACGTCGGCCCACTCGGTGACCACGCTCGGGAAGAGCTCCAAGCTGACCACGAACGAGGCGCTGGCCAGGGCGGTCTCGGCCAGGGCCGGGTCGGGCAGGTCGCAGGGGTCGACCCCGCCGACGAGGAGGCCCGGGAGCTCCCCGTCGCGGACGGCGGTGAGGATGCCGGTCAGGTCACGTCCCGGCGTGGCCGGCAGCTCGGCGCCCCAGAGCGCGCCGACCTCGGCGCGCGCGGCCGGGTCGCCGACCCCCCGGCCGCCGGGGAGCAGGGTGGGCAGCGCGCCGGCCTCGACCGCCCCGCGCTCCCCCGCCCGGCGCGGCACCCACGCGACCCGGATGCCGGTGGCGCGGGCGAGCGTCATCAGGGCAGAGAAGGCGCCGGGCACCTCGGCCAGCCGCTCACCGGCGAGGACGACGGCGCCGGGCAGGCGCAGCGCCTCGAGCGCCGGGCCTCCCCAGGAGCCGTCGGCCAGGGCCCGCAGCGACTGCGCCTCCGCCCCGGGGAGGGTGGCGAGCACGGTGGCCTGCAGCTTCTCCGCGGCGCGGGTCGCCAGCGGCGCGAGGTCGAAGACCTGCGTCTTCGCGGTGCGCACGGCGCGGCGCAGCCGCAGGAACACGATCGGCGACTCCTCCTCCGGCTCGAAGCCGGCGAGGAGGACGGCGGGCGCTGCGGAGAGGTCGTCGTAGGTGACCGCCCCGGTCGCGGGGCCGGTCCCGGCCACGGCCGCGGCGAGGAAGGAGAGCTCCTCGGCCGAGTGCGCGCGGGCGCGGGCGTCGACGTCGTTGGTGGCCAGCGCGACACGGGTGAACTTGGCGTAGGCGTAGGCGTCCTCGACGGTCAGCCGGCCGCCGGGCAGGACGCCGACCCCGCCGTCCGCTCGGGCCTGCGCGAGCCCGGCCGCCGCGGCGGCCCAGGCCTCCGGCCAGGAGGCCGGCTGCAGCTCGCCGTCCCGGCGGACGAGCGGTGTGGTGAGCCGCTCGTTCGCGGTGACGTAGCGGAACGCGTAGCGCCCCTTGTCGCAGTTCCACTCCTCGTTGACCGCCGGGTCATCGCCCGCCAGCCGGCGGGTGGTCTTGCCGCGCCGGTAGTCGCTGCGTTGGGCACAGCCCGACGCGCAGTGCTCGCAGACGCTGTCCTCGCTGCGCAGGTCGAACGGGCGGGCGCGGAAGCGGTACTGGGCGCTCGTGAGCGCACCGACGGGGCAGATCTGGGTGGTGTTGCCGGAGAAGTAGGACTCGAACGGCTCGTCCTCGTAGATGGCGACCTGCTCCAGGGCGCCGCGCTCGAACAACTCGATGAACGGGTCGCCGGCCACCTGCTGGGAGAACCGGGTGCAGCGGGCGCAGAGCACGCAGCGCTCGCGGTCGAGCAGGATCTCGCTGCTGATCGGCAGCGGCTTCGGGTAGGTCCGCTTCTCGTCGACGAACCGGCTCTCGGCGCGACCATTGCTCATCGCCTGGTTCTGCAGGGGGCACTCGCCGCCCTTGTCGCAGACCGGGCAGTCCAGCGGGTGGTTGATCAGCAGCAGCTCCATGGTGCCCTGCTGCGCCTTGTCCGCCTGGGCGCTGGTGAGCTGGGTCTGCACGACCATGCCGTCGGTGACCGGCATGGTGCAGGAGGCGACCGGCTTGCGCTGGCCCTCCACCTCCACCAGGCACTGGCGGCAGGCGCCGACCGGCTCGAGCAGCGGGTGGTCGCAGAACCGGGGGATCTGGACGCCGATCTGCTCGGCGGCCCGGATGATCAACGTCCCCTTGGGAACGGCGACCTCGAAGCCGTCGATCGTGCAGTGCACGGCGTCGGGCGGCGTGTGCGGACCCGGGGTTCCCGGCGGGACCGCGGGCGCAGGATCGGGGCTGGTGAGCGTCATGAGGCAACTTTCACGGGCTCGATGCGGAGGGTGCGGCCCAGCCGGGCCTGCTCCTCCGGGGGCAGCAGGGCGACGTAGTCGTCCTTGAAGTACTTCAGCGAGCTGGTGATGCAGCTCGTGGCGCCGTCACCGAGGGCGCAGAACGACCGGCCCAGGATGTTGTCGCAGGTGTCGATCAGGATGTCGAGGTCCTGGGCGGTGCCGCGGCCGTGCGCGATCCGCTCGAGGATCTGCACCAGCCAGTAGGTGCCCTCGCGGCAGGGCGTGCACTTCCCGCAGCTCTCGTGCGCGTAGAACTCGGTGAACCGCAGGGTGGCCTCGACGATGGAGTCGGTCTCGTCGAACACCATGAGCGCGGTGGTGCCGAGCATGGAGCCGGCCGCCGCGACCGAGTCGAAGTCCAGCGGGACGTCGAGGTGCTCCGCGGTGAAGTACGGCGTGGACGAGCCGCCCGGCGTCCAGAACTTCAGCTCGTGGCCGGGGCGGACACCGCCGGCCATCTCGAGCAGTTCGCGCATCGTCGTCCCCATGGGGGCCTCGTACTGGCCGGGGCGGACGACGCGGCCCGACAGCGAGTAGATCTTCGGGCCGGGCGACTTCTCGGGGCCGAAGTCCTTGAACCAGTCGGCGCCGCCGCGGACGACGAACGGCACGCTGGCCAGGGTCTCGACGTTGTTGATGACCGTCGGGGCGCCGTAGAGCCCGGCGACGGCGGGGAACGGCGGCTTGAGCCGCGGCTGCCCGCGATACCCCTCGAGCGAGTCCAGCAGCGCCGTCTCCTCGCCGCAGATGTAGGCACCGGCGCCGGCGTGCACGACCAGTTCAAGGTCGTAGCCGGAACCGAGGATGTCGCTGCCGAGGTAGCCCGCGGCGTAGGCCTCCTCGACGGCGGACATCAGTCGGCGGTGGGCGTGCACCGCCTCGCCGCGCACGTAGATGACGGCGAAGTGCGACCGGATCGCGTAGGCGGAGATGATCACGCCCTCGATGAGCGAGTGCGGGTCGGCCATCATGAGCGGCAGGTCCTTGCAGGTGCCCGGCTCGCCCTCGTCGGCGTTGACCACGAGGTACTTCGGCATCGCCGCCGGTCCGGTGGGGGCCTCCCCCGGCTTGGGCTGCGGGATGAAGCTCCACTTCATGCCGGTCGGGAAGCCGGCGCCGCCGCGGCCGCGCAGGCCGGAGTCCTTGACCAGGGCGACGAGCTCGTCGGGCGCCATGCGCAGCGCCTGCTTCAGCGCGGCGTAGCCCTCGAGCCGCTCGTAGGTCTTCAGGCGCCAGGACCTGTCGGCGCCCCACCGGGTGGTGAGCACGGGAGTGAGAGGCATGGCTCAGTCCTTCCGCTTCGGGGTGGACCGGCCCTCGATGGTGCGGGGCGCCTCGGCGGGGCCCTGGGCGGCCGGGGGTGGACTGGCGGGGCCTTGACCACTCGTGCCCGGCTCCTGGCCGGCCGGCGTGTCGGTGCCGGCACGGCCGTCGGGCAGCCGCCGGCCGGCGGGCTCCGGGGCGTCGGGGTGCGAACCGGCCGCACCGGCCTTCTCGGCCGGGGTGTCCGCGGCGGCGACGCGCGCGTCGGCCGCCTCCTCGCCGGGGGTGGCTCCTGTCCGGCCGGTGGGCGCGACGGTCTCAGCCGGCTCTCCGGCGTCCGGGGCCTCGCTGGGCGTGGTCCGCGGCATCGCCGGCGCCGACTCCCCCCGCTCCTCGGCCAGCCGCAGCCCGATCAGCGTCGGGCTGTAGTCGCCGTGGTGGTCGACGGCGGCGGCCATCTCGTAGGGGTCCTCGTACTGCGAGAAGCCGGCCAGCTGCCGGGAGATGCCCTTGAAGTCGGTCAGCGGGGCGCCCCGGGTCGGCGCGGGCTTCTCGCCACGGCGGAGGGCCGCGACCAGCTCGCGGGCGCTCTCGACGTCCTGCTGGTCGTAGAACTCGTAGTCCACGGTGACGACCGGCGCGTAGTCGCAGGCGGCCAGGCACTCGGCGTGCTCGAGGGTGATCGAGCCATCGGCGGCGGTCTCGTCGTGGTGGACACCGAGGTCGGCCGACAGCGCGTCCATGATCCGCTGGCCGCCGAGGACGCTGCACAGCGTGTTGGTGCAGACGCTCACCAGGTGCCGACCAGTGGGACGGCGCTTGTACATCGTGTAGAAGGTCGCGACCGCGCCCACCTCGGCCTTGGTGAGCCGGAGTTCCTCCGCGCAGAAGGTGACGCCTTCGGGTGAGACGTAGCCCTGCACCGACTGGACCAGGTGCAGCATCGGCAGCAGCGCGGAGCGAGCCACCGGGTAGCGGGCCATGATCTCCCGCGCCTCGAGGCGGGTCTGCTCGGTCAGCGGGGGCAGGTCGGCGAGGGCCTCGGGCGAGGAGTCCACGGGCGTCGAGTCCAGGCCCGTCACCGCCGTCCCCTCGGCCGAACCAGGGAGAGCACTCACCTGTCGACTCCTCCCATCACGGGGTCGATCGACGCGATGGCCGCGATGACGTCGGCGATCATGCCGCCCTCGCTCATCGCCGCCGTGGCCTGCAGGTTCACGAAACTGGGGTCGCGCACGTGCACGCGCCACGGCCGGGTGCTGCCGTCGCTGACCACGTGGTAGCTGAGCTCGCCGCGGGGCGACTCGATCGGTACGTACACCTGACCGGCCGGCACGCGGAAGCCCTCGGTGACCAGCTTGAAGTGGTGGATCAGGGCCTCCATCGACTGGCCCATGATGTGGCGGACGTGGTCCAGGGAGTTGCCCATGCCGTCGGCGCCGAGCGACAGCTGCGCGGGCCAGGCGATCTTCTTGTCCTCGACCATGACCGGACCGGGTTCGAGGCGGTCCAGCGCCTGGGCGATGAGCCGGAGCGACTCGTTCACCTCCGCCATGCGGACCAGGTAGCGGCCCCAGGCGTCGCAGGTGTCCGCGGTCGGCACCTCGAAGTCATAGGTCTCGTAACCGAGATACGGCTCGACCTTGCGCAGGTCCCAGGGCAGACCGGTCGCCCGCAGCACCGGCCCGGTGATGCCCAGCGCCACGCAGCCGGTGAGGTCGAGGTAGCCGGCGTCCTTGAGCCGGTTCTGCCAGATCGGCTGACCGGTGAGCAGCCGGTGGAAGTCGGCCACCCGCTTGGGGAAGATCTTCAGGAACTCACGGATGCTCTCGACCGAGCCCTCGGGAAGGTCCTGCGCCAGGCCGCCGGGGCGGATGTAGGCGTGGTTCATCCGCAGGCCGGTGATCTCCTCGAGCAGGTCGAGGACCATCTCCCGCTCGCGGAAGCCGTTGGTCATGCCGGTGAGGGCACCCATCTCCATGCCGAACGTGGCCAGCGCGACCAGGTGCGAGGCGATCCGGTTGAGCTCCATCACCAGGACGCGGATCGTCCGGGCCCGCTGCGGCACCTCGACGCCGAGGAGCTTCTCGACGGCCATGCAGTACCCGGCCTCGTTGAACAGCGGGGACAGGTAGTCCATCCGCGTCACGAAGGTCGTGCCCTGCGTCCAGTTGCGGTACTCGGTGTTCTTCTCGATGCCGGTGTGCAGGTAGCCGATGACCACCCGCGCCTTGGTCACCGTCTCGCCCTCGAGGTCGAGGACCAGCCGCAGGACGCCGTGGGTGGAGGGGTGCTGCGGCCCCATGTTGACGACGAGGCGCTCCTCGCCGTGCGGATCGGCGAAGGTCAGGTCCCAGTCGCCACCGGTGACGGTGTAGACGCGGCCCTCGGTGGTCTCGCGAGAACCGGCGTACGGGTCGGCCTCGTTGTACGTGGTGCTCATCGGTACGCCCTCCGGGTGTTCGCGGCGGGACGATCACCGCGTGACGTCAGATCCCGGCTCATCGGTAGCTCCGTCGCGTGTCCGGCGGCGGGATCGTGGCGCCGTGGTACTCCACGGGGATCCCGCCCAGCGGGTAGTCCTTGCGCTGCGGGAAGCCGTCCCAGTCGTCGGGCATCAGGATGCGGGTCAGCGCGGGGTGGCCGTCGAAGACGATCCCGAACATGTCCCAGGTCTCGCGCTCGTGCCAGTCCGCCGTGGGGTAGATGCCCGTCACCGACGGCACGTGCGTGTCCTCGGCGGTCACGGCGATCTCGAGCCGGATGCGCCGCCGATAGGTCATCGAGGTCAGGTGGTAGACGACGTGCAGCCTCGGCCGGCCGGGGTCGACGGCGGGGCCGCCGCTGTCGAGGTAGTCGACTCCCGAGACGCTGCTGCACAGCTCGAAGCGCAGCGCCTCGTCGTCCCGCAGCGCCTGGACCAGCGTCAGCAGGTGCTCCCGGGCGATGAAGTAGGTGATCTCGCCACGGTCGACCAGCACGCGGTGGACGGCGGCGTCGTAGGTCGCCTCGCCGACGGCCTCGATGAGCGCGTCGGTGACCTCGTCGAACCAGCCACCGTACGGCCGGTCGGTGGAGTGCAGAGCCACCGCGCCGCCGGGCTCCACCCGGACGAGGCCACCGAAGCCGGAGGTGTCGCCGCTGCCGGTGACGCCGAAGGCTCCCTTGCGGAACCCGCCGCTCGGAGCCGTGCTCGCGTCGTAGCCGGCCTCCTCGCGGCCGGGGACGATCTCTCCCCCGTCGTTGCTCATTGCTCCACTCCGGACTCGTTCCGCTCCTCGGTCGCTGTCCCCCGCAAGCGGGAGGTGCCCCCAGCCTGGAGCGATGCTCGCTCGCCCGTCGTGTTCGCGGCGCTCATCGCCACGCCTTCCCGAGACCAGCAGGACGTTCCTCCGGCAGCAGGACGGCGTTGCCGTCGCGCTGCTCGATGAGGAATTGACCGGTACGTCCCTGCGCCGCGGCCTCCTCGTACGCGCGCCGCGCCTTCTTGTCCACGCGCACCGTGGAAGGCATCTCGACGTGCAGGTCCTCGGCCGTGCCGTCTTCGCGCGCCCGCTCGAGCGCGCGCTCCCGCTTCGCGCCGAGCGGCTCGTGCTGGATCTTGTGGTGCAGCTTGAGGATCGCGTCCATGAGCATCTCCGGCCGCGGCGGGCAGCCGGGCAGGTACATGTCCACCGGGACGATGTGGTCGACGCCCTGGACGATCGCGTAGTTGTTGAACATGCCGCCGGAGCTGGCGCAGACGCCCATGGCGAGCACCCAGCGGGGCTCGGGCATCTGGTCGTAGATCTGGCGCAGGACCGGGGCCATCTTCTGGCTGACCCGCCCCGCGACGATCATCAGGTCGGCCTGGCGTGGCGAGGCGCGGAAGACCTCCATGCCGAAGCGGGCCAGGTCGTAGCGGCCGGCACCCGACGCCATCATCTCGATGGCGCAGCAGGCCAGGCCGAACGTCGCCGGCCACAGCGACGACTTGCGCGTCCAGTTGACCAACTTCTCGACGCTGGTCAGCAGCACGCCGCTCGGCAGCTTCTCCTCGAGTCCCATCAGATGTCCCCTAGTCCCACTCGAGCCCGCCGCGCCGCCACTCGTAGGCGAAGGCGAGGAAGACGGTGCCGATGAAGACGACCATCGCGACCAGGCCCCACACCCCGAGCGCGTCGTTGGCGACGGCCCAGGGATAGAGGAAGACGATCTCGATGTCGAAGACGATGAAGAGCATCGCCGTCAGGTAGTACTTCACCGGGAAACGGCCCCCGGTGAGCGGCTGGTCGACCGGCTCGATGCCGCACTCGTAGGCGTCGAGCTTGGCCCGGTTGTACCGGCGCGGACCGATGAAGGGCGCAGCGGTGACCGAGAACAGCGCGAACGCCGCGGCCAGTGCGAAGAGCCCGACGATCGGGACGTAGTTCGAGAGCATCAGCGGCACCCTACGGTGAGGACGATCACGTTCCGGGCAGGCACGGAACGCTTACGGAGCGTGTCGAGACACGGGGGGCGGCGCACGTCAGACCGCCGGCACCAGGCGGGTGAGGACGGCGATGGCGCGGTCCACGCCGTCGCCGTCCCGGCCGTCACTGAGGTTGCCCATGAGCCGCAGCGCGGCATTCACCAGCGCCGGCCGCTTGAGGCCGTGCGCCGTGGCGAACCGGACGACGTCCGGGCGGCTGAGCAGGGCGAGGAAGCCGACGCCGAGGCGGTGGTGCCGCCCGTAGGCGGCGCGCAGCCGCTCGGGATACCGGCGCAGGACCGACTCCCGCGCGGGACCGGCGGGCCGGGCCAGCGCCTCGGCCGCCGTCTCCGCGGCCATGCGCCCGCTTTCCATGGCGTAGCTGATCCCCTCGCCGTTGAACGGGTTGACCGTGCCGGCGGCGTCACCGGTGAGCAGCAGGCCCCGGGTGTAGGCCGGCTGCCGGTGCAGGGCCATGGGCAGGCCCGCCCCCCGCAGCGGGGTCACCGCGTACTCCTCGCCGAGGTGATCCTCGGCCGGAAAGGTGTCCAGCCAGCGGCGCAGCACCTCGCGGTGGTCGCCGCCGTCGGAGCGCCGGGTGTCGAGCAGGCCGAAGCCGACGTTGGCGGTGCCGTCGCCCATCCCGAAGATCCAGCCGTAGCCGGGCATGGACTCGGCGGTCGGGCCCTCGGGAGCGAGGTCGAAGGAGATGTCGAGGTAGTCGTCGGTCGCCCGCGGGCTGGCGACGTACCGGCGGACGGCGACGCCGAGCGGCCGGTCCTCGCGGCGGACCAGTCCCAGGGACTTGGCCAGGCGCCCGGACAGCCCCTCGGCGGAGAGCACGAGCTGTGCGTGGATCTCCCCCGGCTCCTTGCCCGGACCGCTGGTGAAGCGGACGCCGGCGACCCGCCCGGCCTCGTCGAGCAGGGGGTCGGTGACGGTGACCTCGGTGTGCAGGCGCGCCCCCGCAGCCTGGGCGTGCGCGGCTAGCCGGGCGTCGAGCTCGCTGCGGCGGCACACCAGGCTGCGGTGCGGCCAGGACGAGAGCTGCGGCCAGTCGACCTCGACGACCTGGCCCCCGCCGTGAACGCGCAGACCCAAGTGCTGCACCCAGCCGGAGGTGTCGACGCCCATGTCGGCCAGCGCCTTGACGCCGCGCGGAGTGAGCCCGTCACCGCAGACCTTCTCGCGGGGGAAGGCCGCCTTCTCGAGGACGACGACGTCGAGCCCTGCCTGCGCGAGCCACCAGGCCGCGCTGGACCCGGCCGGCCCCGCGCCGACCACGACCACGTCGGCGCGCGCATCGGCGCCGAGTGGTGCTGCGGTCGTCCTGCCGGGCACGCGGCGCCTCCCTCAAGGCTTCCGAGACCTTGTGAAATGGTTCACAAGGTCACTGGTTCCGAGTCTAGGCCCGGCTGTGAGGAACCTGACAGCACCCCCCGGCCATGCGATCGGTCACACCTCGTGCGGGCTGCCGCGCAACGCGCGCCGGACCTCCTCGTCGGTGGTCTGGCCGAACTCGGCGTAGCCCTGCCCGACCGCGCGGAACGTGTCCGGAGCGACCAGGCAGAGCACCTCGTCGACGAGCGGTTCGAGTGCGGCGCAGGCGCTGGGTGAGCCGATCGGCACGGCGACCGCGAGGGTCGCGGGCAGCCGCGCCCGCACGGCGACGACCGCAGCGTGCATCGTGGCGCCCGTGGCCAGCCCGTCGTCCACGAGGACGACGGCCCGGCCGGTCAGCGCGGCGGGCGGGCGGCCGTCCCGGTAGGTGGTCTCCCGACGGCGCAGCTCGAGGAGTTCGCGGTGCCGGACGGCCTCGATCTCCTCCGGGTCGACGTGGACCGCGGCGAGCACGGCGTCGACCCACACCGTCTCGACGACGTCACCGACGGCCGCGATGGCCCCCATCGCCAGCTCCGGCTGTCGCGGCAGCCCGAGTTTGCGGACGACGAGGACGTCGAGCGGTGACCCGAGGACGGCGGCGACCTCGGCCGCGACGACGACGCCGCCCCGCGGGAGGCCGAGCACGACGAGGTCGCGCGGGTGTCCGCCGGAGGGGCTCTCGGCCAGCCGCTCGCCGAGGGCTCGCCCGGCCTCTCGGCGGTCCGCGAAGCGCCGCACCCCCACGGCGAGTCCTAGAGGGGTTCGGGCGCCGGTGCCGGCGGCGGCGCCGTCGGGTCGGTGGGATCCGGCGTCGGGTACGGGGCCGGTACGGGCGGCGGGATCGGGTCCGTCGGCGACGGCGCGGGACCCGGCGGCTGCGGTGGAGGCGGCGGGGTCGTCATGAACCGAGGCTAGAACCGGACGGCACCGATCGGAACCCCGGTCGCTCTACTCGACCGGTCCGCCGCCGAAACCGATCTCGTTGCCGTCGGGATCCCGGTAGGTCACCTTCCGAACGCCGTTCGAGTAGGTCTCCCGCTCCGCGGGCTCGATTCCACGGCCGGCGATGGCCTCGATCCGGGCGTCGAGGTCGTCGACGAAGACCGTGTGCACCGCGTGGCCGGCGTGCTCCGGCCGGACCTCGATGAACAGGTACCGATTCTCGGCGAGCTCCCACACGGCCTCGACGTCGTTCGGCACGAACGCCGGTCCTTCACCTATCAGCCGCTCGTACCAGGCCAGCGACCGCTCGAAGTCGGCGACTGCCACTCCCGCGAAGAGATCGACGGTCATCTGTCGGACGCTGGCGAGAGAGAACCCGGCGAGGCACTAGAACGGCGGCGGCTCGTCCGGCCGGTCGACCGGCGGTGGCGCCGGCAGCGCCCGCTGCTCGAACGGCTCCCTCAGGCCCGGCGGCCGCGTGATGCGGGTGATCCCGCTCGGCGTGGTGACCCGCAGCGTCCCGTCCGGAAGCAGTTCGTAGCGCCAGTTCCGGGCGAAGGTCTTCAGCCGGTGGTGGGTGCGGCACAGGCAGCACAGGTTGTCGCAGCCGGTCCGGCCGCCGCAGTCGTAGGCCAGCACGTGGTCGGCGTCGGTGCGCCCAGCGGGCTGGGCGCAGCCGGGCTGCCGGCAGGTCCGGTCCCGGACCTCGAGGAACCGGTCCTGCGCGGCCGAATGCTGGTAGCCCGCGACGTCGGCCGGCGCGGTGAGCACCGGGCAGTCACACCGCGCCTCCGGGCCACCGTGGGCCGGGCAGCCGCGGGCGGCCAGCCGCGCCAGTTCTCCGGGTGTGGTGGTGGCCAGCAGCGCCCCGTCGGCGCCGGTGACCGCCAGCGTCAGGCTGCCACCGGCAGGGGCCCGCACCCCGAGCGCGTTCAGCTCGGCGAGCAACTCGCGCAGGTGCGCGGCGGTGATCGGGCTACCGTCCACCGCCGGGCCCAGCTCGGCGTCCACCGCGCCGGCACTGCCGGGGCACAGTGCGGGCAGCGGGGCCAGCACGGTGACGTGGGCGGTGAACCCAGGCTCCGCCCCACCGTCGGGCCGCAGCACCATCGCCGCGTGCGCCTCGGCCCGGAGCACCCCGATCGGCCGGTCATCACCGGCCGTGCGGGCCAGCTGCGCGGCCGCGTCGATCGCCGACCACATCGCCCCGGCGATCGGCGAGGGCACCTCACTGGACAGCACCGACATTCCGTCGGCCGTCGGGCGGACCCGCACCTCGGCCCGCCGCTGCGCCTCGATCCGCCGCTGCTCGGCGAACTCCTCGTCCGCCGCGACCGCCGCGGCGATCAGCCGCCGGCGCAGCCGGCCCGCCGACAACCGGGCGGCTTCCGGCAGCACGGCCGGCACCACCGCGGCGATCACCTCGTCGCTGGCCGGACCCAGGACGTCGGCGAACAGCCGCGCCCGATACGGGTCCAGCTCCCCTGCCACGCGCGCGGCGTGCACCGCCGGCATCCGCTCGGTCAGCAGCCAGGCGTCGGTGAGCACCGCCGCGGCAAACACCCGGGAGGTGTTCAGCACCAGCGCCAGCTCGTCGGACAGGAACTCGCTCGTCCCGGGCACCGGCGAGCCCATGCCGCGGCGCCGCGCCCCCGGATGCCCCGGCGGCGGATCATCGGTATCCGGCCGCTCGCCGGCCAGCGCCATCACCAACTCCGCCTCGTAGGCGGCATCCATCGCCTTCCGTGCCTGGAGCCGCTGCAGCTCCGCCGCAGCCTGCTCCGCCGACAGAACCTCCACCGGCAGGCGCGTCACCGCCGGCCGCTCCTCGAGCAGCCGGTCGACCAGCAGCCCCTCCAGCGGGCTGCGGTAGAGCTCGGTGCTGATCATGAGTCGAACATACGTTCGGGGTCTGACATTCTCGCGACTCAGACCCGGCGGGCGCGGTGCAGCGCGACGATGCCGCCGGTCAGGTCGTGCCAGGCGACGTCGCCCCAGCCGGCCTCCTGCACGCGGGCCGCAAGCTCCGCCTGGGCGGGCCAGGCGCGGATCGACTCCGCCAGGTAGACGTAGGCCTCCGGGTTGCTCGACACCGCACGGGCGATCCGCGGCAGGGCCTTCATCAGGTACTCGGTGTAGACGGTGCGGAACGGCGCCCAGGTGGGCGAGGAGAACTCGCAGACCACCAGCGCGCCGCCCGGCCGCGTCACCCGGCGGAACTCGCGCAAGGCGGCGTCGGGATCGGCCACGTTGCGCAGGCCGAAGGAGATGACGACGCCGTCGACGCTCTCGTCGGCGAGCGGCAGCGCCATCGCGTCCCCGGCGACCTTCGGCACCGGCCGCGAGGCGCCGGCGCGGAGCATGCCCTGGGAGAAGTCGCACGCGATCGCGGTGACCCCACCGGCGGCCAGCTCAACCGTGGACACCGCCGTCCCCGCGGCGACGTCGAGGACGGTCTGGCCGGGGCGCGCGCCCAGCGCCTCCCGCGTCGCCCGGCGCCACGAGGCGTCGAGACCGGCGGAGAGGACGGTGTTCGTGACGTCGTAGCGGCGCGCGACGCGGTCGAACATGGCGGCGACGTCGGCGGGCCGCTTGTCCAGCCCCGCGCGGACGCCCGGGGTGTGTGCGTTCTCTCGCCGGTCTCCCACGGCGCCGACGCTACAGAGGCTCTTAGGCTGGTGAAGTGACCGCGGCCGCCCTGACCTCCCCGGCAGCCGCCGCGTGCACGGTGACGACGGTCCGAACGGAGGCCACCGGCGAGCTGCTCGACCGGCTGCCGGTCGAGGGCGCCCTGTCGTGGGTGCGCCGTGGCGAGGGTCTGGTCGGCTGTGGGGAGGCGGCCCGGCTGGAGGTCAGCGGGCCGCGGGCGCTGGAGGAGGCCGCCGCCTGGTGGACGGCGTACACCGACGGCCTGGACACCGACGACGAGCTCGACGTGGCGGGTTCCGGTCCCGTGCTGTTCGCCAGCATCGCGTTCGACCCCGCCGCCGGGACGTCGGTCTTCGTCGTCCCGCAGGTCGTCCTCGGCCGGCGGGACGGCGTCGCCTGGCTGACCACGGTGGGCGACGTCGATCCGCGCAACGTCCTCCATCCCGAGGCGCTCGACGACGGCCCCCCGCCGCGGCTGCGCTACGCCGACGGCGCCCTCGACCCGGCCACCTGGTGCGCGGCCGTCGCCGAGGCCGTGACGCGCATCGACGCCGGGGAGCTGCAGAAGGTCGTGCTCGCCCGCGACCTGCTGGTCTCCGCCGACGTCCCGCTCGACCCACGGCGCCTGCTGCGCCGCCTGGCGGCCCGATTCCCCGACTGCTGGACGTTCGCCGTCGACGGGTTGCTGGGTGCGACCCCCGAGCTCCTGCTGCGCCGCAGCGGCCGGGAGCTCTCCGCCCGGGTGCTGGCCGGCACCGCCCCGCGCGGGGCGGGTGCCGACGACGAGCGGCTGGCCGCGGCGCTGATCGGCTCCGCCAAGGACCGGGCCGAGCACGCGCTCGCCGTCGACTCCCTGGTTCGCGCCCTCGAGCCCTACTGCGCGGCGCTGGACGCCCCCGAGGAGCCCGACCTGCTCACCCTCGCCAACGTGCGACACCTGGCCAGCGACGTGACCGGGACGCAGCGCCGCACCGGCGCGCGCGGCCGGGCCGGCCTGCTGGAGCTCGTCGGCGCGGTGCACCCCACGGCCGCCGTGTGCGGCACCCCGACGCCGGACGCCGCGGACGTCATCGCCGAGCTCGAGGGCATGGACCGCGACCGTTACGCCGGGCCGGTCGGCTGGCTCGACTCCCGGGGCGACGGTGAGTTCGGGCTGGCCCTGCGCTGCGCCCAGCTGGTCGGCGAGGACAGCGCCCGGTTGTTCGCCGGGTGCGGCATCGTCGCCGGCTCCGACCCGGCCGCCGAGCTGGCCGAGACCCAGTCGAAGTTCGCCGCCTTCCAGGCCGCGCTCGAAGGCTGACGGGTCGGTAGCGTCAGCCGCGGAGCGCCGCGGTCGCGGCGGCGCGCAGCTCGACGGCCAGGGCCGCCTCGGCCCGCTGGTCCGTGCGCACGACGACGACCCGCGGCCCGCCGAGCGCCAGCGCGGCCGGCAGCTCGTCGGCCGAGCTCACCCGCGTCGCGGCCCACCCGAGCGCCTGTGCGACCGCGACCAGGTCACGGCCGTGCGGCGTGCCGAACACCCGGCGGTAGTCGCGCGCGTGCCGGTCCTCCCCGGGCTCCAGCTGGGCGAAGATCCCGCCGCCGTCGTTGTCGGGGACGACGACGGTGAGGTCCGGCGCCGGCTCCCCCTCACCGAGGAGCATCCCGGTCAGGTCGTGCAGGAACGTCAGGTCGCCCATCAGCGCGAACGCCGGCCCCTCGTGCACGGACGCCGCACCGACCGAGGTCGAGATCGTCCCGTCGATACCGGCGACCCCGCGGTTGGCGAGGACCGTCAGGTCGGCGCGCGGTACCGCCAGCCGGTCGACGTCGCGCACCGGCGTCGAGGACCCGAGCACCAGCAGCGCACCGGACGGAAGCGCGGCGACCACGTCGCGGGCGAGCCGCGCGGCCGTGAGGCCGGGAGCCTCGTCCAGCACCACGTCCACCGAGGAGCCGACCGCCGCAGCGGCCGACGACCAGGACGCGCGCCATCCCTCCGCGATCGCACCGCCGGCCACCGGCAGCCCGGTCGACACGTGTCCGCTGGACCGGGCCGCGTCGGCCCAGCGCGGCGCCGCCGCGACCGTCTCGACCCGGATGGCGGGATCGGCGAGCAGCGCGGAGACCGGCCGCGACAGGGTGGGCCGCCCCACCACGAGCACCCGCTCGGGCCGGTGCCGGTCCAGCCAGCCGGGGACGCCGAGCAGGAGGGCGCCACCGCGCACGACGCCCTCGGACGACCACGTCCCGCTCGACGGCTCCCCGATCACCGGCCACCGGCACGCGTCCGCGAGCTCTGCGGCGGCTCGGCCGAGTGCCGGCGCGCAGTCGCCGGCCACGACCAGGGTGCGGGACGGGCCCGAAGACGCCCGCCGCTCGGTCGATGCCGGCGGGCCGGCCGCCGTCCACGGAGCACCGTCCGGCCGCCCCGCCCAGCGGCCGGTGAGCTCGCCGTCGTCGTCGGGGAGCAGCGGCTCGCGCAGCGCGAGGTTCAGGTGCACCGGCCCCGGGTCGCCCGACAGCGCACCGGCGGCGGTGAGCAGCGCCTTGGCGACCAGCGACCGCCAGTACCGGTTCTGCTCCGCTTCCCGGCCCACCTCGGGGACGCCGACGTCGGCCGCCCAGCGGACCGCGCCGCCGTAGAGGGCGGCCTGCTCGATCGTCTGGTTGGCGCCGGTCGCCCGCAGTTCCGGCGGCCGGTCAGCGGTGAGCGCCAGCAGCGGCACCCCGCCGGCGTCGGCCTCCAGGACAGCTGCATGCAGGTGGGCGGCCGCCGTCCCCGACGTGGTCAGCACCGGCACCGGCCGGCCCGAGGCCCTGGCCAGGCCGAGGGCGAGGAAGGCCGCCGTCCGCTCGTCGATGCGCACGTGCAGGCGCAACCGGTCGTCGCGCTCGGCGGCCGCCAGGGCCAGTGCGACGGGAGCCGACCGCGAGCCGGGCGCCAGGACGGCGTCGGTGACGCCGCCCCGGACGAGCTCGTCCACCAGCACGCGGGCGAACGCGGTGGCCGGGTTCACGCGCGCACCGCGTCGAGCCGCGCGCGCCAGCGGGCGTCGGTGTCCTCGTCGGCGGCGACGCAGGACAGCCGGTCGGGCTCGGGGCGCACCACCGGCAGCGCGCCGTCGACCGGCAGCAGGGGCGACGACGTGACGTCGTCGGTGAACAACGCGACGGTGGCCAGGCCGCACGCGAACGGGAGCTCCGGCAGCGCGGCCGCCAACGCGACCCCGGCGGCGATGCCGACCGACGACTCCAGCGCCGACGACACGACGCACGGCAGGCCGTGCGCCTCGGCGACGCGCAGCGCCGCCCGCACCCCGCCGAGCGGCTGCACCTTGAGGACGACGACGTCGCAGGCCTCGCGCAGGTCCACGCGCAGCGGGTCGGCCGATCGGCGCACGACCTCGTCGGCCGCGATCGGCACGGCGATCCTGCGCCGCAGCGCGACGAGCTCCTCGAGCGTCGCGCACGGCTGCTCGACGTACTCGAGGCCCACGAGGCGGTCCAGCTCGGGGATGCGGGTGACCGCGGTGTCGACGTCCCAGGCGGCGTTGGCGTCGACCCGGATCGCACCGGCCGGCCCGAGGGCGTCCCGGACCGCCTCCACCCGCGCGAGGTCGTCGGCCGCCGACTGACCCGGCTCGGCCACCTTCACCTTGGCCGTCCGGCAGCCGGAGGCGGCGACGATCGCGTGCGCGCGCTCGGCGTCGACCGCCGGCACGGTGACGTTCACCGGCACCGAGGTGCGCACCGGCGCCGGCCAGCCCTGCGTCGCCGCCTCGACGGCCGACGCCCACCACCGGCGGCTCTCCTCGACGTCGTAGTCCCAGAACGGGGAGAACTCGCCCCATCCCGCCGGGCCTCGCAGGAGCACGCCGTCGCGGACGTCGATGCCGCGGAAGCGGGTGCGCAGCGGCACCCGGTACACGGCCGTGATCACGGTGGTCAGCCTAGTTCGGCGCGAACGTAGGCTCCCGTGTCGTGGCCAGGCACCTCACCGTCGTGCCCGCGGCCGAGCTCTCCCCCGACGCGGTGCGGGCCGCGCTCGCCGGCACCGCGCCCCTCGCCGTCCTCCCTGACGGTCCGCCCGCGGTCGCCGCCGCCGCCCGCGCCGCGCTGCGGCCCGAAGAGCCCTTGGAGCCCGGCGCCGACCTCGTCGTCGTCACCTCGGGCTCGACCGGCAGCGGCCGTGCGGTGCTGCTGTCGGCGGCAGCGCTCGAGGCCTCGGCCTCGGCGACGCACGCCCGCCTCGGCGGGCCGGGGAGCTGGCTGCTCGCGCTGCCGGTGTCGGCGATCGCCGGGCTGCAGGTGCTCTGCCGCAGCGCGCTCTCCGGCAGCGTGCCCGAGGTCCTCGCCAAGGACGAGCCGCTGTCCGCCGCGGTGGCCCGCCTGCCCGTCGGACGCCGCTACACCTCCCTGGTGCCCACCCAGCTCCGCCGCTGGCTGGCCGAGGAACCCGCCGCGCTGCGCGCCTTCGACGCCGTCCTCGTCGGCGGGGCGGCCACCGATGCCGCCCTGCTCGGACAGGCGCGGGACACGGGCATCGCCGTGGTCACCACCTACGGCATGACCGAGACGGCGGGCGGCTGCGTGTACGACGGGCAGCCCCTGGACGGCGTCCGGGTGCGGGTGACCGACGGGCCCGCAGGACCCGGCGGTGGGGGCATAGAGCTGACCGGCCCCACCCTCGCGCTCGGCTACCGGCTGGACCCGGCCGCCACGGACGACGCCTTCGCCGGCGGCTGGTTCCGCACCCGCGACGCCGGCACGTTCGACGCGGACGGCCGGCTGAGCGTCACCGGCCGTCTCGACGACGTGGTGGTCTCCGGCGGCGTCAACGTCGCCCCGGCCGCGGTGGAGGCCGCCCTGCGCGAGCACCCGGCCGTGGCCGACGCCGTGGTCTTCGGCCGGGCCGATCCCACCTGGGGTCAGCGCGTCGTCGCCGCCGTCGTGCCGGCGCCCGGCGCCACGCCCGACCTGCCGGCGCTGCGCGAGTGGGTCGCGGCCCGCCTCGGCGGACCCGCCGCCCCCCGGCAACTGCACGTCCTCGACGCGCTGCCGCTCCTGCACACCGGCAAGCCCGACCGCCGCGCGGTCGCGGCGCTGACCCAGGAGGTCTGAGTGGCAACCCCCGCCCAGTGGATCGCCGGCGCCCGGCCGCGGACCCTCCCGGCCGCGGTCGCCCCCGTGCTCGTCGGCACCG
Organism: Blastococcus colisei; assembly: GCF_006717095.1. Classification (NCBI taxonomy): domain Bacteria; kingdom Bacillati; phylum Actinomycetota; class Actinomycetes; order Geodermatophilales; family Geodermatophilaceae; genus Blastococcus; species Blastococcus colisei. Next base: position 664,220 of record NZ_VFQE01000001.1, on the reverse strand, counting down.
GCACGGCCGCCGCCCTGGACGGGTTCGACCTCGGGGCCGCGCTCCTGGCCCTGGTGGTCGCGCTCGCCCTGCAGGTCGCGGTCAACTACGCCAACGACTACTCCGACGGCACGCGCGGCACCGACGCCGACCGGGTGGGACCGATGCGGCTGGTCGGCTCCGGGGCGGCCGCGCCGCGGCAGGTGCTCGTGGCGGCGCTCCTGGCCTTCGCGGTCGCGGGCGTGGCCGGCCTTGCGCTGGCCGCCCTGTCGAGCTGGTGGCTCGTCGCCGTCGGCGCGGTCTGCATCGCCGCGGCCTGGACCTACACCGGCGGGCCGCTCCCCTACGGCTACCGCGCGCTGGGCGAGGTCTTCGTCTTCGTCTTCTTCGGTCCGGTCGCCGTGGTCGGCACCACCTACGTGCAGACCGGCACGCTGCCCGGACTGGCATTCGCCGTCGCGGTGCCGACCGGGTTGCTGATCGTGGCGATCCTGGTGGTGAACAACCTGCGCGACATCGACGGGGACGCCGTCGCCGGCAAGCGCACCCTCGCGGTGCTCCTCGGCGACCGCGCCACGCGGCTGACTTTCGCCGGCCTCTTCGTCGTCGTCTTCGCGGTGGTCGCCGCGGTCGGGGTCGGGCGACCGTGGGTCCTGCTCGCCCTGGTCGCCTCCCCGCTCTCCGTTCCACCGGTACGTACCGTTCTCTCCGGAGCGCGGGGCCACGCCCTCATCGGAGCGTTGCAGGGCACCGGACTGGTGACCCTCGCCACCGGCGTACTACTGGGTGCGGGGCTCGCTTTGAGCAGCTGACCTACTCCGTACCGCTCAGCCGGGTGCGCAGGTCGTCCTTGGCGGCCTTGCGCGCGACGCTGCGCGCGGCCAGGGCCTCGGTGAGCCGGTCGCGCGAGGGGCGCAGCAGCAGGTAGGACACGGGCATGGACAGCAGCAGCCCGAACAGCAGGCCGGGGAAGCTGCCGAGACCGACCATCCAGAGGATCAGCACCAGGGCAGCGGCGATGGCCAGCCGGCCGACGGTGTAGACGAGCAGCCACGGCAGGATCTTCGGCGGCGTCGCCGGGCCTCCTGAGGGGCTCGGAGGAACGGTGCTGCTGTCAGCCATGACGGCCTTCCCACTTGGTCGAGAGCACGACGGTCGTGCGGGTGCGGGCCACACCCCTGATCCGGTTCAACGCATCGATGGTGGCCTCGAGTGCCGGGATGTCGGTCACGCGGACCTTCAGCACGTAGCCCTCGCTGCCGGCGACACGCCAGCAGTCCTCGATGCCGGGGACCTCGCGCATGGCCGCCTCGACGCCGGTGTCGTCCACCATGTCGCTCTCGATGACGCTGACCAGCGCGGTCACGTCGAGTCCCACGGAGCCGGGGTCCACGACGGCCCGGTATCCGGTGATGACGCCGGCCGCCTCCAGCTTGCCGACGCGCTCGTGCACCGCCGGTGAGGAGAGGCCGACCTGGCGGGCGAGCTCGGCGTAGCTGGCGCGGCCGTTGGCGCGCAGCAGGTCGATCAGCTGCTGGTCCACGGCGTCGATGGCGGTGCTCCGTCCCGGGCGCGGCCCTGCTGGAATCGTCCGTTCGGCACCGAGTATCGCCGCGGACGTACGCTGGATGCCGACGAGGGGGTCAATCGTGGTGTTCCTGGTGGTTCTCGTGATCGCTGTGGCGGTCGTCGTGCTGGTCATGCGGGCGGCTGCGGCCCCCGGACGTCCGGGTGGAGGCCTGCGCGCGCCGCGTCCGCCGCGAGGCCCGCGTCCGCAGCGGCCCACCCGGCCGCTCGCCCCTGACGACGACCCGGAGTTCCTGCGGGAACTGGACCGTCGCACCCGAAGGGACGACGGCTCCCCCGCCTGACCTCAGGCGACCCTGGTCGGCGCGAACAGCCGGCGCCAGCTCCGACGGGCCACGGTGGTCTCCGCGGTGGCCCCCGGAAGATCGCCCGGCCAACCGACGCGGCCGCCCTCGGGCGCCCGCTCCCCCGGCCAGCCGACCGGGCCTTCCGCGGCCGCATGGTGCACGGCGTCACCGGGCCGACGGGCGAGAGCCTCGGTGACGATCGGATCCGCCGATGCCCCCTCCGGCGCGGCATGCTTACCCACAGTGAACTCCTCTGTGACTCCGTGGAACGGTCGCAACCGGGGCATGGAAGCACGAACCCGCAGGATCTGAGAAGGGCCCCGTCCTCGCGATCGATCACCCGACGTGAGCGACGAGGCGCTCAGTTCACTCCGGCGTAGCTGTGCAGTCCCGTGGAGACCATGTTCACGAACGTCAGGTTGAAGATCATCACGGCGAGGCCGACGACGTTCACCCAGGCCGCGGGCTTGCCGCGCCAGCCCGCCGTCGTGCGGGCGTGCAGGTAGGCGGCGTAGACGATCCAGGCGATGAACGCCCAGGTCTCCTTGGGGTCCCAGCCCCAGAACCGGCCCCATGCCGCCTCGGCCCAGATAGCGCCGGCGATGACGGTGAAGGTCCAGATCGGGAAACCGAAGACGGCGGTCCGGTGCGCCACGCGGTCCAGCGCCGCCGCGCCCGGGAGCCGCGAGAGCAGGCCTCCGGGCTTCTGCCCCGCGGTGATCCGCTCCTCGTGCGCGATCTTTCCCAGGTAGAGGGCGCTGGCGATGCCGCTCACGAAGAAGACGCCGAAGCCGATGACGGCCGTGCTGACGTGGATGGCCAGCCAGTACGACCGCAGAGCGGCGACCAGCGGGCCGGCCTCGGCGTAGAGGAACAACCCGATCAGCACCATCGCGAGCACGACCGGGGCCAGGACGAACAGCCCGATGTGCCGCAGGCCCGGCGCCCGCAGGGCGAGGACCAGGTAGGCGATGACCGCCACGAAGACGGCGGCGGTGGAGAACTCGTACATGTTGCCCAACGGCAACCGGTCGGTGGCCAGAGCGCGGGTGACCAGCACCGCTCCGTGGGCCAGCGCCCCGAGCGCTGCCAGCCCCATGGCGAGGGCTCCCCAGCGCCGTCCGCGGCCGTTCTCGGCCGGCGCCGACGTCCCGGCCGGCATCTCCAGGGCTGGACCGCCGGCGCCGACCAGCTGCCGGGTACGCGCCGTCCGGCGGCCGAAGGCCAGCTGGGCGCTGAAGGCGACCACTGCCAGCGAGTACAGGGCGATGCTGATCGAGAAGAGGTTGTCCGACAGCGAGGCCAGCTGGTCAGGAGACACGCGGGGGGTCCTCCGGTTCGGGTGCGGGTCGACGCGAGGAGAGCGCGTCCGAGAGATCGTCGGTCAGAGCGGCGAACCGGGGAGCGTTCTCGCCGCTTCCCCGCGTGATCGAGGCCAGCGTGAGCACGGTACCGCCGTCGCCCGGCGCGGCGGTGGTTCGGGCGAAGACCCGCTCGCGACGGAGCAGCAGCATGCCCAGCAGACCGGTGAGCAGGGCGATCGACGAGCCGAGCACCCACAGCTGGCCCGGATCGTGCGAGTACTGGAAGGCGGCGAACTGCCGGTAGCCGGTGAAGGCGATGGTGGTGCCGTCGGGCAGCGTGGTCGACTCGCCCACCGACAGGTTCGCCGAGCCCACCTCGGTGAGGCGGCCCCGGTCGATCTGCGAGGCATCCAGGGAGTACACCGACTGGGGGATGCCGGAGTCCAGCCCCAGGTAGCCCTGGTAGGCCACGATCGCCACCTGCGGGGCGAGCGGCCGCGGGTCCACCGAGGTGAGGACCCCGCCCTGCACCAGTCCGGTGGGGGCGAAGAACCCCTCCACCGCGAACTGGTCCTCGCCGTCCGGTCCGAGGTCGGGGACCTTCAGCGCCCCCTGGCTGGCCATCGTCGCCTGGTCCGACGGCAGGAACGGCACCGAGACGTCGTCGAGCGAGGTGCCGTCGGGCCGCGTGACGGTGAACGTGGGGCTGAAGCCGTGTCCGGTGGTGTAGACGCGGTCGCCGTCGAGGCGCAGCGGGTCGTTGACCCCGATGGTCGTCGTCCGGCTCTCCTCCCCCGGAGCGCCGTAGCCGATGTCGGCGGTGAAGGAGGCCGCGGTGAGGTTGTCCTCGTACTCCGCGCGGAAGTCCTCGAGGTCGACGCACAGGGGGGTGAGGTCGCCGCTGTCGACCAGCGGACCCGCCGAGTACGTGTCGTACTGCTGGAAGGAATTGCAGAAGCCCTGGCCCTCGGTCACCAGGATGCTGCCCTCGTACCCCCAGAGCTTCCCGCCGGCCAGGCCGAGCAGCAGCGCCACCAGCGACAGGTGGAACAGCAGGTTGCCGGTCTCCTTGAGGTAGCCCTTCTCGGCGGAGAGCTCCCCCCGGCGGCGGACGACGCGGAAGCGGCGGACCCGCAGCTCCTCCTCCACGACGTCGAGCGCCTGCTCCGCGGGAAGGACGGTGGGCAGCTGGCCGGAGTCGGGCAGGCGCAGCAGATTGCGGGGAGCCGGCGGCGGCGCCGCCCGCATCGCCCGGTAGTGCTCCAGCCCGCGCGGCAGGACGCAGCCGATCAGCGAGACGAACAGGAGCAGGTAGACCGCGGCGAACCAGGGCGAGCTGAAGACGTCGAAGAGGTAGAGCCGATCCAGCACCGGCGCGAGCGACGGGTGCTCGATGAAGTACTGGTTGACGCTGTTCTGCGACAGCGACCGCTGCGGGAGCAGCGACCCGGGGACGGCGGCGAGCGCGAGGAGGAACAGCAGCACGATCGCGGTGCGCATCGCGGTGAGCCGCCGCCACCAGCGCGGGAGCAGCCCAGCGCCCCGCCGCGGAGCCGAAGGCGACGGCGCGGGAGCCCGGGTGTCGCGCGGCGGAACGAGCACGGTCACAGCGCCGTCTCCGCGAACCCGGTCGCGGCCAGCCAGGACCGCAGCCACTCCATCATCTCGGTCCACGCGCCGGTGAGCAGGAGCAGCCCGACCAGCACCAGCACTGCTCCGCCGAACCGGGTGACCGAGCGCGCGTGCCGGCGCAGGAACGAGGTGGCCCCGACCGCCCACCGCGCACCGAGCGCGACGAGCACGAACGGCACCCCGAGCCCGATGCAGTAGGCCACGCTGAGAAGGGCGCCGCGCGTCGCCGTCGCCTCGGAGAACGCCAGCGAGTAGACCGCCGACAGCGTCGGCCCGAGACACGGGGTCCAGCCCAGGCCGAACACGATGCCGAGCAGCGGCGCCCCGGCGAGGCCGGCCACCGGGCGGGCGGAGATCCGCTTCGTCCGCTGCAGCACCGGGAGCCAGCCCAGGAAGGCCAGGCCCACGACGATCGTGACGACGCCGAAGACGCGGTTGAGCAGGTCGGCGTGCTCGAGCATCAGCCGGCCGAGGCCGCCGAACGCCGCACCGAACGCGACGAAGACCAGGGTGAAGCCCAGCACGAACAGGGACGCGCCCAGCACCATCCGCGCCCGCGGGGGGACCTCGGTGCGCACCGCCGTCGCCGTCCCGCCCGACCCGCTGGAGCTGGGCGCCGCCGCCGCACCGGAGCCGACCAGCCCGGTGACGTAGGACAGGTAGCCGGGCACGAGCGGGAGCACGCAGGGCGAGGCGAAGCTGACCAGCCCCACGAGCGCGGCCACGGCAGCCGCCAGGAGCAGCGGTCCGTCCGTGACCAGCCCGGCGAAGGTGTCCCCCACGTCAGACCTCCCCGAGCACCAGGTCGAGCACGCCCCGCAGGTCCTCCTGCGACACCTCGCCGGTGTACACCGCCGCCACCCGGCCCTCGCGGTCCAGCACGATCGTGGACGGGATGGCGGTCGCCGGGTAGTCCCGGAACGCCAGCGCCACCTCCCCGCGCGGGTCGTAGAGCGACGGGAACTCGATGCCGAAGCGGTCGACGAAGGCCAGGGCGAACTGCTCGCTGGTCTCCTTCACGTTCAGGCCGAGGAACTGCACCCCGTCGTCCCGGACGTCGGCGTAGACCTCCTGGAACTCCGGCGTCTCCACCCGGCAGGGCGGGCACCAGGAGCCCCAGAAGTTGAGGACGGCGACGTCGCCGGACAGTTCCGTGGACGAGAACTCGCCGCCGCCCAGCAGGGTGCCGGAGAACTCCGGCGCGGTGGCCCGCTCGTCGGGCGGGATGACCTCGCCCGTCGGCGTCGCCTCCACGAACCGGAACTCGCCGCCGTCGTTGACGTCGACGGCGTCGGGCCCGGAGGAGCACCCGGTGAGGAACAGCGCCACCAGCAGCGCAGGAAGGGCCCGCCTCATGCGCCCGGCACCGCGTCCGCCGGCGTGCCGCCGGCGGGCTCGGCGTAGGAGACGCCGACGACTCGGTCGCCGTCGTAGGCGACCGACGTGACGCTGGCCAGGCCGCACTGGCGGCGGCGCGGATCGTGCCCGTACCGCCGGCCCTCCAGGTGCAGACGCAGCGTCCAGATCGGCAACTGGTGGCTGACCAGCACGGCCTCGTGCCCGCGGGCGGCGTCCCGGGCGGCCTCGACGGCGGCCAGCATGCGCGCGGCGATCTCGACGTAGGGCTCCCCCCAGGACGGCCGGAACGGGTTGCGCAGCTTCCACCAGTGCTTCGGAACGCGCAGGGCACCGTCCCCGACGCCGACCACGAGCCCCTCGAAGGCGTTGCCCGCCTCGATGATCCGCTCGTCGATCGCGACCGGGAGCGAGAACTTCTCGGCGATCGGCGCGGCCGTCTGCTGCGTCCGCTCGAGCGGACTGGACACCAGGTGTGCGACGTCCTTGCCGGCGAGCCACTCCGCCGCCGCGAGCGCCATCGCCTCGCCGGTGGTCGACAGGCGGTAGCCGGGGAGCCGGCCGTAGAGGACCTTGGCGGGGTTGTGCACCTCCCCGTGCCGGAGCAGGTGGACGACGGTGCTCTCCGTCACCCCGACACCTCCGCCGCGGCACGGGCGGCGGCCGGCAGCGCCTCGAGGACACGGTCGAGGGCCTCGCCCGACAGCGTCGCGTTGACGAACCACGCCTCGAAGGCCGACGGCGGCAGGTAGACGCCGCGGGCCAGCAGCGCGTGGAAGAAGGCGGTGTACTGCGCGACGTCCTGCGTCTTCGCGTCGTCGTAGTCGCGGACCTGCCGCTCGTCGGGCACGAAGAAGATCGAGAACATGCTGCCCGCCTGCTGCACCCGGTGGGCCACCCCGGCGGCGAACAGCGCGGCGCTCGCGGCGCCGCGCAGGACGGCGGCGACCTCGTCGCAGTGGGCGTAGACCTCGTCGGTGCAGTGCCGCAGCGTGGCCAGCCCGGCGGCGACGGCCACCGGGTTCCCCGACAGCGTGCCGGCCTGGTAGACCGGCCCGAGCGGGGCGAGCGAGTCCATGAGGTCGGCCCGGCCGCCGAAGGCGGCGGCGGGCAGCCCGCCGCCCATGACCTTCCCGAAGGTGAACAGGTCGGCGTCGACCGGGTCCAGGCCGTACCAGCCCGAGCGCGAGACGCGGAAGCCGGTCATGACCTCGTCGAGGATCAGCAGCGCGCCGTGGGCGGCGGTGATCCGGCGCAGCTCGGCGTTGAAGCCGTCCAGCGGGGGGACGACGCCCATGTTGCCCGCGGCGGCCTCACTGATGACGCAGGCGATCTCGCCGCCCCGCTCGGCGAACACTGCCTCGACCGCGGCCACGTCGTTGTAGGGCAGGACGACGGTGTCGGCGGCGGCGCCCGTCGTGACGCCAGGGGTGTCGGGCAGGCCCAGCGTGGCGACGCCCGAGCCGGCCGAGGCGAGGAGCGCGTCGACGTGCCCGTGGTAGTTGCCGGCGAACTTCACGATGAGCGGCCGGCCGGTGGTGCCCCGGGCGAGCCGGACGGCCGAGAGCACGGCCTCCGTGCCGGAGTTGACCAGCCGCACCCGCTCCACCGGGGCCACGCGCGACCGGATCTCCTCGGCGAGGTCGAGCTCGCCCTCGGTCGGGGCGCCGAAGGACAGCCCGCGCCGGGCTGCGGCGGTGACCGCCTCGACGACGGCGGGGTGCGCGTGGCCCAGCAGCAGCGGACCCCAGGAGCTGACCAGGTCGACGTAGCGGCGGCCGTCGGCGTCGGTGATCCAGGGACCGGACCCCTCGGCCATGAACCGCGGGGTGCCTCCAACGGCCTGGAACGCGCGGACCGGGCTGTTCACCCCGCCCGGGATGATGGTCCGTCCACGGGCGAAGAGGCCGGCCGAGACCGGGGCCTCGTAGGTGTAGGCAGTGCTGTCCAGCGAGGTCACGAGCCCAGTGTCCCCTCTGATCCTGACGAACTGTCACGGGTGTCGGAGGTGTCGGCCACACGGACCACCAGCGCCTCGTGCAGCGCCGCCGGATCGCGGGTCGGCACCAGGACGGTCCGCCCGTCGGTGAACCTCAGCGGCAGCCCGGTGCGGCCCCGCGGCAGCGACCAGCCGCCGCCGAGGACCGGCGCGCCGGCGTCGACCCCCGAGTCGACCGCGCGCAGGTGGTCGACGTCGATGTCGGCGAGCCGCACCTCCTCGCGCCCGACGGAGAGCGCGCCGTCGTCCACCCGGACCGTCCAGACCCGGCGGCCGGACAGCGTGCCGACGGCGACGATCCCGAGGACGACGACCAGCGCCACGACCCAGACGAGTGGAGCGATGTCCGGTCCCGGCAGGGCGACGTCGAGCACCAGGAAGGCGACCATCGCGGCCGCGACGATCCAGAACGGCCGCCAGGTGCCCCCCTGCTCGACGTAGGCGGTCACCGCAGGAGGCGTGCCGCTTCGACGGCCCAATAGGTGAGCACCGTGCCGGCCCCCGCACGGCGGATGGCGGTGAGGGTCTCCAGGATCGCCCGCTCGCGGTCGACCCAGCCGTTCGCGGCGGCCGCCTCCACCATCGCGTACTCACCGCTGACCTGGTACGCGCTCACCGGCACGTGCACCGCGTCGGCGACCCGCGTGATGATGTCGAGGTAGGGCAACGCCGGCTTCACCATCACGGCGTCGGCGCCCTCGGCGAGGTCCTGGGCCACCTCGCGCAGCGCCTCGTCGGCGTTGGGCGGGTCCATCTGGTAGGTCGAGCGGTCGCCGAACTGCGGCGCCCCCTCGGCCGCCTCGCGGAACGGGCCGTAGAAGCCCGACGCGTACTTGGCGGCGTAGGCCAGGATCGGCGTCTCGGTGTACGCGGCGCCGTCCAGGGCCCGCCGGATGGCCGCGACCTGGCCGTCCATCATCCCGCTGGGCGCGATGACGTGGGCGCCGGCCTGCGCCTGGGCGATGGCCACCGCCGCGTAGCGGTCGAGGGTCGGGTCGTTGTCGACGACGCCGGCCGGGGTGACCACGCCGCAGTGCCCGTGGTCGGTGTACTCGCACAGGCACAGGTCCGCCATGAGCACCAGTTCGTCGCCGAGGTCGGCGCGCAACTGCTGCAGCGCCACGTTGACGATGCCGTCGGCGGCGTCGGCCTGCGAGCCGACCGGGTCCTTGTCGCCGGGGATGCCGAACAGCATCAGCCCGCCGATGCCCGCGTCGGCCGCCTCGTGCGCGGCCTTCCGCAGCGAGTCCAGGGTGTGCTGGACGACGCCGGGCATCGAGCTGATCGCGACCGGCTCGTCGATGCCCTGCTTGACGAAGACGGGGAGCACGAAGTCGGCGGGGGCCAGCCGGGTCTGCGCGGTGAGCCGCCGCAGCGCGGGCGTCGACCGGAGCCGACGCCCGCGGGCGAACCCGGCGGTCACGAGTCGGACCCTTCCTCCTCGGCGCGACGGGCCGCGGCGAACTCGGCGAGCGCGTCGACCAGCGGGCCGACGGCCGCGGTCTCCGGCTGCACGTCCACGCGCAGGCCGAACTCCTGGGCGCTGGCGGCCGTGGCCGGGCCGATGACCGCGACGACGGTCTTCGCGTGCGGCTTGCCGGCGATGCCGACGAGGTTGCGCACCGTGCTCGACGAGGTGAAGCACACCGCGTCGAACCCGCCACCCTTGATCGCCTCGCGGACCGACGCGGCCGGCGGGGCCGCCCGGACGGTCCGGTACGCGGTCACGTCGTCGATCTCCCAGCCGCGCTCCTGGAGCCCGGCGGCGAGGGTCTCGGTCGCGATGTCGGCGCGGGGCAGCAGCACCCGGTCGATCGGGTCGAAGACGTCGTCGTAGGGCGGGAAGTCGGCCAGCAGGCCCTGGCTGGACTGCTCGCCCGAGGGGACGAGCTCCGGCTGGATGCCGAAGGCGCGCACGGTCTCGGCGGTCTGCTCGCCGACGCAGGCCACCTTGACGCCGGCGAACGCGCGGGCGTCGAGGCCGAGCTCGGCGAACTTCTCGCGCACGGCCTTCACCGCGTTCACCGAGGTGAACACGATCCAGCCGTACCGGCCCGTGACCAGGCCCTTGATTGCGCGGTCCATCTGCGCCGGGCTGCGCGGCGGCTCGACGGCGATCGTCGGCACCTCCACCGGCACGGCGCCGTAGGCGCGCAGCCGGTCGCTCATCTCGCCGGCCTGGTCCTTGGTGCGCGGCACCAGCACCCGCCAGCCGAACAGCGGCCGGCTCTCCCACCAGGACAGCCGGGCGCGCTTGTCGACGGCGGTGCCGACGGTGGCCACGACCGGGCCGCTGAACGAGTCCAGTCCGGCCGTCTTCTCGGCCACCGCAGCGAGCTTCGCGACGACGCTCTTCTGCGCCGTCCCCGAGCCCCCGGTGGTGACGACGACCGGGGTGCCACCCGAGAGACCGCCCTCGACCAGCCGTGCTGCGGCGTCGGGCAGGTCCTCGACGGCGCCCTGGAGAACCAGCGTGCCGCCGGTCGAGCCGGTCGCGGCGGCCAGCGCCGTCACGTCCACCCCGCTGCGGAGGTCGGCCGTGACCGTCGTGCCGCCCGTGGCGACCCCGGCGAAGGCGGGAACGGCGGTCGCGGTCGCCACGCCCGGAACGACGTCGAAGGCGACCGACGTGCGGCCGACGGCCAGCACCTCCTTGACCACGGCGTCGGTGGCGTACGGGTCACCGGCGACCAGCCGGACGACGACCGCGCCCTTCTTGGCCGCCTCGACAGCCGCCTTGGCCACCTCGGCCGGCTCGCCCACGGCCGGGCTCAGCTCCGTGCCGGGGTGCGCGTCCCGGACGGCGTCCTGGACGGCGACGGAGACGTCGGGGTCGACGAGGACGAGGACGGCCTCGGCGAGCGCCGCGGTCGCCCGGGCAGTGAGCATGCCGGGGTCACCCGGGCCTGCTCCGACGAAGACGACCCGGCCGGCGTGGCCTGCGGTCTTGCGGAAGCGCGTCATCGCGTGCTCCTGATCCTGGCCCGAAGGGCCTGTTGTGCGGGGGTCTGAATGGGATGGCGGGTCATGACCGGACCGCCATGAGCTCGGCCGCACCGCGGTCGAGGAGCTCGTCGGCCAGCGCCCGCCCGAGGGCGGCAGCGTCCGCGAGCGGGCCGCTCACCGAGCCGCGGACGGCGTCGCTGCCGTCGATCGCGGTCACGGAGGCGCGGAGGAACAGTTCGGGGCCGTGCTCGCCCTCGGCCACTTCGGCGTAGGCGGCGACCGGAGCGCTGCAGCCGGCCTCGAGTGCGGCGAGAGTGCTGCGCTCGGCCGCGACGCAGGCACGGGCGGAGGCGTCCTCCAGCCGGCCGATCAGCTCCCGGGTGCGGGCGTCGCCGGTGCGGCACTCCACCGCCAGCGCTCCCTGGGCCGGGGCCGGCAGCACCTGGAGCGGGTCGAGGGTCTCGGTGATCGCGCCGAGGCGGCCCAGCCGGGTCAGTCCGGCCCGGGCGAGGACGACGGCGTCGAGGTCGCCCGGCTCGCCCACGCCGCGCACCCGGCCCATGCGGGTGTCGACGTTGCCCCGGATCGGGACGACGTCCAGGCCGAGGCCCAGGGCCCGCAGCTGGGCGACGCGGCGGGGCGCGCCGGTGCCCACCTTCGACCCGGGCGGCAGCTCACCGAGGGTGAGTCCGTCGCGGGCGACCAGCGCGTCGCGCGGGTCCTCCCGGCGGGGCACGGCGGCGATGGTCAGCCCCGGCTCGGCCGCCGTCGGCAGGTCCTTGTAGCTGTGCACGGCCAGGTCGACGGTTCCCTCGAGCAGCGCGCGACGGATCGCGGCCACGAACACGCCGGTGCCGCCGAGCTGGGCGATGGCGGCCGGCGAGCGGTCGCCCTCGGTCACGATCGGCACGAGCTCGACCGGTGCGCCGGTCGCCGCGGTGATGGCGTCGGCGACGGCCTGGGACTGGGTGCGCGCCAGCTCGCTGCCCCGGGTGCCCAGGCGCAGGGTGGCGGTGACGGTAGAGGTGGTCACGACGCCTCCCCCGCCCGCAGGTCCGGGTCGACCGTGACCGCGTCGGCCAGGTCCTGGACGGGCGAGTCGATGCCGAGCCCGAACAACGCCCGCAGGGCTCCGGCGTAGTCGGTCTCCCCCGGGGTGGCCGCGAGCTCCTTCACGCGCACGGTCGGCTCGTGCAGCAGCTTGTCGACCACCCGGCGGACGGTGCGGGCGATCTCGGCGCGGTCGCGGGCGTCGAGGGCGGGCAGGCGGGTGGACAGCCGCAGCAACTCGGCGTCGACGACCTCGGCGGCCTGGCTGCGCAGCGCCGAGACCGTGGGCGCGACCTCGGCGGCCTGCCGCTCCGCGCGCAGCAGGGCGGTCTCGGCCTCGACGAGGGCGTGGGCGGCGGCGATGTCGTCGGCCGCGACCGGGCCGGCGGTGGGCCGCCCGGGGGTGGCGGCGCGCTCACCCTGCAGGAGAGCCAGATCGACCACGTGCACGCCGGGCAGCGCAGCCACGCCCGGGTCGACGTCCCGCGGCAGGGCGAGGTCGACGACGACGAGCGGCCTTTCCCCTCGCCCCTGCATGGCGTCGGCGACCACGTCGGTGGCGACGACGAGCCCCGTCGCACCGGTGCACGTGACCAGGACGTCGGCGCCCGCCAGCTCGGTGGAGAGGTCGTCGAGAGCCGCGGCGCGGCCACCGACAGCCTCCGCGAGCCGGGCGGCATGGGCCTCGGTGCGGGTGCTGACGACCACCGCCGCCCCGCGACGGGCCAGCGTGGTGGCCGCGAGTGCGCCCATCGACCCCGCGCCGACGACGAGGACCCGGCGACCGTCGAGGCTGCCGATGGACTCCTCGGCCCGGTCGAGCGCGACGGAGACGAGCGAGGCGCCCGCCCGATCGATGCCCGTCTCGGTGTGCACCCGCTTGCCGACCCGCAGGGCGCGCTGCGCCACCGGGTGGAGGGCACGGCCGACGGTCCCCTCCTCGCGGGCGAGGGCGTAGGCCGCGCGCAGCTGGCCGAGCACCTGCGTCTCGCCGACGACCATCGAGTCGAGCCCCGAGGCGACGGTGAACAGGTGCGCGACGGCCTGGTCCTCGTAGTGCACGGTGACGTAGGGCGAGAGCTCCTCGACCGTGGCGCCGGCCTGGCGGGCGAGGACCCGGCTCACGTCGCTGACGCCGCCGTGGAACTTCTCGACCTCGGCGAAGACCTCGATCCGGTTGCACGTCGCGAGCACCAGCGCCTCGGTGACGTGCATGCTCTCGACCAGCTCGTGCAGGGCCTTGACCCGGTCGTCGGGGCCCATGGCGAACTGCTCGAGCAGCGCCACGGGAGCGGTCTGGTGGGACACGCCCACCGCCAGGAGACTCACGCCGGTTCCCCGACAGCCGTGTCGTCGAGAGCGGGGACGAGCCGCTGCTGGCCGAGGAAGGCCAGCACCTGCAGCTCCACGGACAGGTCGACCTTGCGGACGTCGATCCCGGGCGGCGCGGCGAGGGTGACCGGCGCGAAGTTCAAGATGCTCCTCACCCCGGCCGTGGCCAGCCGGTCGCAGACCGACTGGGCCACCTCGGCCGGTGTCGTGATGACCCCGATGGAGGCCTGCGTCGCGGCGACGACGTCCTCGAGCTCGTCCATCTGGCGCACGGTGTGCCCGCCGATCGACTGACCGATCCGGGCGGGGTCGGCGTCGAACAGGCCGACGAACGCGAACCCGCGGGAACCGAACCCGGCGTAGTCCGCCAGCGCCGACCCGAGGTTGCCCATGCCGACCAGCACGCAGGCTCGGGAGCGCTCGACACCGAGCACGCGGGAGATGCGGTCGCGCACCGTGCGGACCTCGTAGCCCACCCCGCGCACGCCGCAGGAGCCGAGATGGGAGAGGTCCTTGCGCAGCCCGGCCGGGTTGACCCCGGCCGCCGCGGCCAGTTCCCCGGAGGAGACGGTGCTCCGGCCGCCGTCGGCCAGTGCTGTCAGCACCCGGAGGTAGACGGCCAGGCGGGCGACGGTGGCCTCCGGGATCGTCCGGGGCCGCGGCTGGATCACGGGCTCTCCACAGCGGTCGCGCCCGTACAGGGCGCGGGGATCAGGGGACGCAGGCGGCACTCGCCTGCGTTCGCCACGGTAGCCGCTTGTGAACGCAGGAACAAAGTCGTCGGAGGCCGTGGAGGCCGTTGACCGGCCCGTACGGGTGCCGCTGTGGTGGAGACCACGCTGAACGAGCCCACGGAAACCCCCGACCGAGTGCGGAAGGACCCCCCTGCCCCCGCGCCCAGGCATAGGTACCTATACATGCGTCTGGGCACCAAAAACACAGGTATAGGTACCTATGCCTGGGTCCGTGTCAGGCGAGTCCGAGGTCCTGCCGCAGCCGGACGACGTCCACGGTGAAGTAGGAGTGCTCGCGGCCGTCGAGCAGCACGACCGGCACCCGGTCCCCGTACTCGGCCTGCAGCTCCGGATCGGCGTCGACGTCGATCGCCTCCGGGACCAGGCCGGCCTCGGCGCCGATCCGGGTCAGCGTCTCGGCGGCCGTCTCGCACAGGTGGCAGCCGGCCCGGGTGAGCAGCTGGAGGCGGGGGGTGCTGTCAGCCACCGGCGACCACGACCTCGGTGTCCACCCCGGCGCCGTCGGTCCCGGTGAGGCCGAGCTCTCGCAGCCGGGCACGGCTGACCTTGCCGGTCAGGGAGTGGGGCAGCGCCGGCAGGAAGTGCACCGACGTCGGCACCTTGTACCGGGCCAGGGATTCCGCGGCGTGCGACTGGAGCTCCTCGAAGGTGAGCCGCGCGCCCGGCCGGACGACGACGACGGCGCGGACCGCGGCCCCGGTTGTGGGATCGGGCACGCCGATGACGGCGCTCTCCGCGACGGCGGGGTGGGCGTCCAGGACGCGCTCCACCTCGGCGGGGTAGACGTTGAACCCACTCACCAGGACGAGGTCGCTGCGCCGGTCGACCAGGTGCAGGTCACCGTCGGCGTCGCGATAGGCGAGGTCGCCGGTGCCCAGCCAGCCGCCGGCGTCCGGGCCGTCGGCGCCGTCGGGCCAGTAGCCCGCGAAGAGGTTGGCGCCCCGGATCCAGATCTCCCCGGGGCCCTCCAGTGGCTCGTCGTCCTCGGGCTGACCGTCGTGCCCGGTCGTGGCGGTGTCCCGCAGCTCGAGCTCCACCCCGGGGAGGGGCCCGCCGATGCAGTTCGGCTTGGCCCGTCCGGTGGCCAGGGTGCTCGCCACCACCGGTGCGGCCTCGGTGAGGCCGTAGCCCTCCCAGACGGTCACCGCGGCGCGGTCCCGCATGGCCGACCAGACCTCCTCGGGCAGCGGCGCCGCGCCGGAGGAGGCCATCCGCATCGCGGCGAACCCCCGGCGCAGCTCGGCGTCGGGATGGGCGGGATCGTCGCGGTTGGCCGCGTCGGCGGCGGCGAGCCAGGCCTGGTACATCGGCGGCGCACCGGGCACCGCCGTCACGCGCTCCTCGGCCATCAGGGCCAGCGACGCGCGCGGGTCGAAGGTCTCCTGCAGGACGGCGCAGGCACCGGTGGCGGCGACCAGCCCGAAGCCGGCGTTGAGGCCGTAGACGTGGAAGAGCGGCAGGACCAGGAGCACGCGGTCGTCCTCGCGGACCGGCGGCGGCGTCATCGCCAGGCACTGCTCGTGGTTGGCCCGCAGCGCGGCGGCGGCGAGGATGGCGCCGCGGGGACGACCCGTCGTCCCGCTGGTGTAGGCCAGGAACGACGGCGCCGCCGGGTCCGCCGCCACCTCGGGCGGCGGGCCGTCGGCGTCCGGCGGGCCCGGGCTGACCGGCACGCCGGCCATTGGCGACCGGTCGGTCGCCGCGACGAGCAGGCCGGCACCCGAGTCGGTGAGGACGTACTCGAGTTCGGGATCGGTGTAGGCGGTGTTCACCGGGACGACGACCAGCCCGGCCCGCAAGGCACCCAGCGCGGCGCGCAGCCAGGCCAGCCCGTTGGGCAGCTGGATCGCCACCCGGTCGCCGGGGGCGAGACCCCGTCCGGCGAAGCCGGCCGCGGCGCGGTCGACGGCGGCGTCGAGCTCGGCCCAGGTGAGCCGCTGCTCCCCGGCCACCACCGCGGGCGCGTCGGGGCGCCTGCGGGCGGCGGCCCGGACGAGCTCGGCCAGCGACGTGCCTGCCTCTTCCACATCTCCTCCGTTGGAGTGGTGCTCATCGCCGGCCACCGGGAGGCACTTCCGGGTGTGATCCGGCAGGCTGGCGTGGACGGGCTGTGGCGATGTTGTCACCATGGGGTCGGCCCTGCAGCATCGCGCGCCCGTTCCCCGCCGGGCGCGCCGGGGGAAGACGTCCAGGTACGCGGGCCGGCAAGGAGGTCGATCGCCCGCATGCCCCACCCCCTGGACGCGGAGCGGTCGCGCGCCGCCGCGCCTCCGACGGCGTCGCCGAGACCCTCCCCGCACCCGCGGCCGGCCCCCCGACCCCGGCCGACCCCGTACCCGCGGGCGAGCGCGGAGGCCTTCCCGGCACCGAACGTGGTGCAGGAGGTGCCCGCCCCGGTCGTCGACGAGGACGTCGAGGAGGTCGAGGACGTCGGTGCACTGGGGATCGACCTCCTGCCCGCACCCGAGGGCGTGGACGTCTGGGCACTGGTCCACCAGGCCCAGGCGGGCGACGCGGAGGCGTTCGGGCGGCTCTACGACCACTACGTGTCGATGGTGCACCGGTACGTGTACTACCGGGTCGGGGACCGCGCCACCGCCGAGGACGTCACCAGCGAGACCTTCGTGCGGGCCCTGCGCCGGATCGATTCCCTGTCCTTCCAGGGCCGTGACGTGGGCGCGTGGCTGGTCACGATCGCTCGCAACATCATCCGGGACCACGTGAAGAGCAGCCGGTACCGGCTGGAGGTCACGACGGCGGACATGCGGGACGCCGACCGGGCAACCGACGGTCCGGAGGACGCCGTCGTCCAGCACCTGACGAACCGGGAACTGCTGGCCTGCGTGCAGCAGCTCGGCAGCGAGCAGCAGGAGTGCATCGTGCTGCGCTTCATCCACGGCCTGTCGGTGTCGGAGACCGCCGAGATCATGGGCAAGAAGGACGGCGCCATCAAGGCGCTCCAGCACCGGGCGGTCCGCCGTCTCGCGGGCCTCCTGCCGGACGGTCTGCGATGACCGGAGATCGAATCGTCGGGGCCGTAACCGAATACCCTGGCCGCTCGTTGGATCGGGTGCAGCGGGGTGCGCCGGGCAGTGGCGTCCCCGCAGGATCGACGTCCGGAGGCCCCAGGTGAGCGTGCACGACCGCGAGGACGCCCTCGTCACGCGGCTGCACCAGCTCGCGCCGCATCTCGATGGCGAGCCCGATCCCGCCTTCCAGGCGAAGACCCGGGCCCGTCTGGTCGCGATGGCCGCCGTCCGCACGCCCGAGCCGGCTCCCGCCTCCGGCCTCCAGCGGCTGCTGGCCGTCCGCGCACCCGCCGCCGCGCCCGCGCGGTGGCGCAACCGGCTCACCGCCGGCCTGGCCGGCGCGACCCTGACCGTGACCGCTCTGGCCGGCCTGGTCGCCGTCGCAGACGGCGCCCGCCCCGGTGACGTCCTCTACGACCTCAAGCGCGGCACCGAGCAGACCCAGCTCGCCCTGGCCGGCGACGTCCGCGGCCGGACGCTGCTCGACTTCGCCAGCACCCGGCTCGACGAAGTCGCGGCCCTGGTCGGGGAGGGCGGCACGGCCCTGCCGGCCACCCCCGCGGGGTCCGGCGACGACACGGTCTCCGCTGCCGGCGCCGACCCGGCCCTCGTGATCGAGACGCTGCGGACGATGGACCAGCAGACGACCGACGCCGCCGTCTGGCTCACCGACCGCGCGGTCGGGACCGGCGAGGAGCAGCCGCTGCACGACCTGGCCCGGTGGGCCACGGGTCAGGCCGGCGAGCTCGCCGATCTGCAGCCCCGCATCCCCGAGGAGGCGTCCGAGGCGGTGGGGCAGTCCCTGACACTGCTGGCCCAGATCGGGGCGCGCACCGACGGCCTGAAGGCCGCCTTCACCTGCCCGGCCGGTCCGGCCGTCGCGGGAGCGGACTCCCTCGGCCCGGTGCCCGCGCCCTGCCCCGCTCCGGAGACCGCCCCGCCGGCGGTCCCGGGCGGTGGCGGGGGCACCGATCCGACCACCGGCGCCGTGCCGGAGACGCCCACGACGGAGGGCACGCCGAGATCCCCCACGGTCCCGCCGAGCACGGCCCCTGACGGCGGACTCCCGGCGCCGGTGCCGGCCCCGTCGACGCCGACGACGCCGACGACGCCAGGGCTGCCGGATCCGGCGCTGCCGTCGCTGCCGCTGCCCGGCAGCGACGGCACGACGTCATCGCCACCGATCATCGAGCAGCCGCCGCTGGGGCCGATCGAGGTGTGCGCGCCTCCCCTGGTGACGGTCGGCTGTTGACCCCCGGGACCCTGTGTCGCCGGCCCCACTAGGGTCGGGACGTCGGGCTCCCGAGCCCGGGTGGCAGTCGATCGCTGGGAGGTCTGTCGTGCCGCGAGTGTCGATCCGCGGCCGCCGGTCCGCGCGCGCGGAGTCCCGGCTGGACGAGGAAACCCGCGCCCACGTCGCCGGTGCGGCTTCTGCTGCGGCGGCCGAGGTCGCGGCACCTCCGGCGGTGCGTCCCGACCCGACAGGCGCGGCGTTCTTCGACGTCGACAACACGATGATGATGGGCGCCTCGCTCTTCTGGTTCGCCCGGGGATTGGCCGCCCGCAAGTACTTCTCCAGCCGGGACATGCTGGGGTTCGTCTGGCAGCAGGCGAAGTTCCGCATCGGCGGCAACGAGGGCAATCCCGACGACATGCTCACCATCCGGGAGAACGCGCTCGCCTTCGTCGCCGGACGTCCGGTGTCGGAGATCGTGCAGGCCAGCGAGGAGATCTACGACGAGCTCATGGCCGACCGGATCTGGGCCGGGACGCGGGCGCTGGCTCAGCAGCATCTCGACTCCGGTCAGCGGGTCTGGCTGGTCACCGCGACGCCGGTCGAGCTGGCCTCGATCATCGCGCACCGGCTGGGGCTGACCGGGGCACTGGGCACCGTCTCCGAGATCGTCGACGGCAAGTACACCGGCCGGCTGGTGGGCGAGCTCATGCACGGGCCGGCGAAGGCGGAGGCGGTCCTCGCCCTCGCCGAGCGGGAGGGCCTGGACCTCTCCCGCTGCACCGCCTACAGCGACTCGGCGAACGACCTGCCGATGCTCTCCCTCACCGGCACGGCCGTTGCGGTCAACCCCGACACCGAGCTCCGGGCCGTCGCGAGGGCGCGGGGCTGGACCATCCGCGACTACCGCACCGGGCGGAAGGCCGCGAAGATCGGCGTCCCCACCGTCGCCGCGGCTGCACTGTCCGGTGGCCTCGCCGGCGGGGCACTCGCCCTGCGACGGCGCCAGAAGCTCCCGTTCTGAGCACGTTGCGGTCCTCCGGACCGCACCGCGGCCAGGAGCCGTACCCCTGCTGCGTCGAGCCGCTGCCGCCGATCGTCAGAAAGCCTTCGGCCCCCATTCCTCACGGCACCTCGCAGGCGACCCAGGTCAGCATCCGCGCGACCGCAGGTCCTATCGCTCGGTGCCGCGGCTTCGAGCCCCTCCTCGGGGAGCCTCCGGCCCCCACTCGTCGGGGGCTCAGCCGAAGACGCTCTCCCGTTGGAGCAGCAGCTGGTAGAGCGAGTGCTGGATGGTTTCGCGCACCTGATCGGTCAGGTTGAAGACCAGCATCGGGTCCTCGGCCGCGGCCGGGCCGTAGGACGCCGTCTCGATCGGCTCACCGAACGCGATCAGCCACTTCGACGGCAGCGGCACGAGCCCGAGCGGACCCAGCAGCGGGAACGTCGGCGTGATGGGCAGGTAGGGCAGGCCCAGGAGGCGCGCCGCGGTCCTGGCGTTGCCGATCATCGGGTAGATCTCCTCGGCCCCGACGATCGCGCACGGGATGATCGGGACGCCCGTCCGCAGTGCCGCTGTGACGAAACCCCCGCGGCCGAACCGCTGCAGGGTGTACCGCTCGCGGAAGGGCTTGCCGATGCCCTTGAACCCCTCGGGGAACACCCCCACCAGCTCGCCGTTGGTCAGCAGCCGCTCGGCGTCCTCGTTGCAGGCCAGCGTCGTGCCCATCTTGCGGGACATCGTCCCGATGAAGGGCAGTTCGAAGACGAGGTCCGCGCCGAGCAACCGCAGCCGCCGCCGAGCCGGGTGGTCGTCGTGCAGCGCCACGGTGGTCATCAGCGCGTCGGCCGGGATGGTGCCCGAATGGTTGGCCACCACGAGGGCGCCGCCCTGTGACGGGACGTGCTCCAGCCCCTGGCTCTCGACCCGGAACCATTTCTCGTACAGCGGTCGCAGGATCGGCAGCAGCAGGTGGTCGGTCAGGTCGGGGTCGAAGCCGAACTCGTCGGTCTCGTACTCCCCCGTCACCCGGCGACGCAGGAACTCCAGCCCACCGGCCAGCTGCTCTTCCCAACCGGGCGGGGACGCCGGCGGGACGTAGGGCTCGTCGTCGTCGGGACGGAGGGGGATCACGCGGGCCTCAGGCATCGCGCACCGCCCGCAGCCCAGGGGTCGGAGGCGCCGGGCGGAGCCGGTCGCCGACCGCGGTCGCGGTGTCGCCGGCATGCTGCAGCGCCGAGCGGATGCTGGACGTGACCGAGTGCACCAGTCGCGGTGAGATCACCGGCGCAACGGTGCGGGCGTAGTCGGCCAGCGCGGCCTCCGTCGTGTAGCGGGGGGTGTAGCCGAACTGCTCGCGCAGGACCGTCGTGTCGACGACCCGCCCGAAGTTGAGGAAGCGCATCTGCTCCGGCGAGTAGTCCACGAAGCCGAACCGCCGGGACAGCCGGCCGACCGAGCCGAGGGCCGGCGAGGGCAGCGGGACCTCCACGCGTCCCAGCCGCCGGATGGCCTGCGACAGCAGCAGCGTGCCCGCGCCACCGACGTTGACCGTGCCGGTGAAGGAGCCGGTCGTCGCGCGGGTGAGCACGGCCAGGGCGTCGTCCTCGTGCAGGAGCTGGACGCGGGCGTCGTAGCCCAGGGCCGTGGGGACCACCGGCATGCGGAAGAACCCACTGAGCAGGGAGTCGATCCGCGGACCGATGAAGTTGGTGAACCGCAGCATGGCGACGTCGACGTCAGGACGGCGGCGCGAGAACGCGCGCACGTAGCTCTCGATGTCGAGGCTGTCCTTGGCGAAGCCGCCCGAGGGGACCCGCCGCGCCTGCATGGCCTCCGTGAACACCGCGGGGTCGCGGGAGGAGGCGCCGTACACGGCGCTGGTCGACTTGAGCACGAAACGGGCGACCGAGGGTGCCCGTTGGCAGGCGGCCAGCAGCTGCATCGTGCCGATGACGTTGAGCTCCTTCATCGGCGCGCGCCCGCCGGACCCGGCGGGGGTGGAGCTGATGTTCATGTGCACGACGGTGTCGACCGCTGCCGCCGCGATGACCTTGCCGATCAGCGGGTTCCGGATGTCGGCCCGCACGAACTCGGTGCGCCCGAGCCGGCGGAGCATCTCCTGGGACGGCGGGACGGTGTCCACGCCGATGACCCGCCCGATCGAGGGGTCGGCCGCCAGCTCGGCCGCCAGCGCGCCCCCCAGCCACCGGCTCACGCCGGTCACGAGGACGACCGCGGGCGGCACGAGCGTCAGCTCACTTCTTGTTGCGTCGCTGAACGCGCGTCTTCTTCAGCAGCTTGCGGTGCTTCTTCTTCGCCATCCGCTTGCGCCGCTTCTTGATGACCGAACCCACGTGGTACTCCCGACGTCGTCGCAGAAAATGATCAGCTCGTACGCGACAGCGGGAACCTGCCCGGTGTCGCCCGGCGACCGAGCGTACCCGAGCCACCCCGCGGCGACGCTGCCGCGGGCGGCTCTACCGGGGACGACTGTCTGCTCAGGCGATGCTTACGGCGCGACTCCGCGCGCCGGTCCGCTCCTCGCTCGTTCCTCGCTGCGATGCTCCCGCCGCTGTCGTCACGCGATGTCGGTGTAGGCGTCGCGCAGGTAGTCCTGCACGGCCCGCTCCGGCACGCGGAAGGAACGGCCGACGCGGACGGCGGAGAGCTCACCGGCGTGGACCAGGCGGTACACGGTCATCTTCGAGACGCGCATCATCGCGGCCACCTCCGCCACGGTCAGGAAGGTGACCGCGGCGCGGGGGGCGGGGACGCTGGGGCGGCCGAGCGGCATGGCGGCCGGGTGCTGGGCCGGAACGGGCCGAGCCATCGTCGCGGCCATCGGGCGGCCCATGGGCCGGGGGCCGGGCACGCCCGGACGGGACATCAGGGGGGCGTTGGCACGCTGGGGCATGGTCATGTCTTCGTCTCCGGACCTAGCTCATGTCGTGGCGCCGGCTTCCCCACCGGCAACTGAACACGCATGTGCTGCCACAGAGCGTAAGGGGACGGACGTGACTGGTGCGATGGTTGAATCGAACAGGCGGACCGGTCCGTCCTCGGCAGAACTACACCAGTGCGACACGTGAGAACTGTTGCGCGGCGCGTTTCGCGACACGGTCACTGGCCGATGACGGACAGTGCTGGCGTCGTGTCGACATGTGGGCTAACGTGCCCGGCTCGCCGTCGCACCGGTCGCACTCACCCCACAGCCCTCGTCCGTCAGGTCCTGTCCCGGCGGGGGCCCTCGTCATGATCCCTGCCGAGCTCCACCGAGCGGGCGTGCGCGGCCTCGATGGCGGCCATGAGCGCCGCCCGGACGCCGTGCCGCTCGAGCTCCCGGATCGCGGCGACCGTCGTACCCCCCGGGCTGGACACGGCCTCGCGCAGCTGGACGGGGTGCTCCCCCGAGTCGCGCATCATCACCGCGGCGCCCAGCGCGGTCTGGACCACGAGGTCGGCCGCCAGCGCCCGCGGCAGACCCAGCAGGATCCCCGCGTCGACCATCGCCTCGACCAGGTAGAAGAAGTAGGCCGGCCCGCTGCCCGACAGCGCCGTGACGGCGTCCTGCTGGCTCTCCGGCACCCGGCGTACCTGCCCGACCGCGGCCAGCAGCGCCTCGGCCTCGTCGAGGTGCTCCTCCCCCGCATGCGCGCCCGCCGAGAGCACGCTCATGCCCTCGTCGACCAGGGCCGGGGTGTTCGGCATGACCCGGACGACGGGGACGCCTCCGGGCAGGGCCGACTCCAGGCGCGTCGTCGGGACGCCCGCCGCCACCGAGACGACGAGGTGGCCGGGGTCGACGTGCTCGGCCAGCCGGCCGAGCAGGACGTCGATGTCCTGGGGCTTCACCGCCAGCAGCAGCACCCGCGCCCGGACGGTCGCCTCACCCAGGTCCACCGTCCCGACCCCGTAGCGCTGGGCCAGCTGCGCGGCCCGCTCGGGACTGCGCTCGCACACCAGGATGCCGTCGGGACCCCCGCGGCGGACCAGGCCCGACAGGAGGGCCTCGCCGATCTTGCCGCCGCCGATGATGGCCAGCCCGCGGCGTCCGGTGGCGGTGCTCTGCTCGTCCGCTGAGCTCGCGAGCTCGCTCACGAACGGCCCCTGACGCTCACACGGACGACGGAGCCGGCCGCGACGAGGCGCCGTCGTTCGGACACCAGTTCTCCGTAGGGCATGACGAGCTCCCAGCTGTCGGGCGTGCGGCCGTTCCAGGCCGCGCGTTCACCGGCGATGGCGATCAGCCGGGGATCGGACACCGCGATGCCCGGGTGCCCCTCCCCGGCCAACAGGACGTTGAGGCAGCGGACGAAGGAGAGGTCGGCGGAGCCGCGCCGGCGCCGGGCGACCAGCCGGACCCGACGGCCCGCGAGCGCCCGGCACCGGTCCTCGGCGCCCGGCTCGTCCGCGGCGACGACCACGCGAGCGCCGGCCAGGTCGACCCGCTCCACCGCCTCGGCGGGTCCGGTCAGGGCGACGGAGAGCCCCGCCGCCGCCGCGAGCGCAGCGGCGCGGGGGGCGGGACCGAAGCGGTCCACCGGAACGGTCACCTCGACCGAGGCCGACAGGCCGGCGCCGCCTAGCCGCTCGACGAGCGCGACGTCGTCGCTCTCGAGCTCCACCAGGCAGCCCGCCGCGACGACCTCGCGCGCCAGCTCCACCGGGTCCCGCCCGGACGCAGCCGCCCGCCTGAGCAGGTGCTGCAGCGCGGTTCCGACGCGGGTGATCACGCGGGAAACCGTAGTGCGCGCGTGTGTGCCGTGTCCGGGCCCCGGGTAGCCGCCGCCGCATGGCAGGAGAACTGAACGGGATGAAGGTGGCCGTGCTGGCGACGGACGGCGTCGAGCAGGTCGAGCTGGACCGGCCGTGGCAGGCGCTGGAGGAGGCGGGCGCCGAGCCGGAGCTGGTCTCGCTCGAGAGCGGCTCGATCACCGCCTACGACCACATCGACAAGGGCGACACGAGGAAGGTCGACGCCGTCGTCAGCTCGGCCGACCCCGACGCCTACGGGGCACTGGTCCTGCCCGGCGGCGTCATCAACGGCGACTTCGTCCGCGCCGACTCCGACGCCGTCGCCTTCGTGACCTCGTTCTTCGACGCCGGCAAGCCGGTCGCGGCGATCTGCCACGCACCCTGGGTGCTCATCGAGGCCGGCGTGGTGAAGGGTCGCCGCATGACGTCCTGGCCGTCGCTGCAGACCGATCTGCGCAACGCCGGCGCCGACTGGGTCGACGAGGAGGTCGTCGTCGACGGGAACCTGATCACCAGCCGCAAGCCCGACGACCTGGACGCGTTCAGCGCCGCGATCGTGGAGGAGTTCGCCCGCGAGGACGAGGAGGAACCGGCCGTCTGACCCGGCTCACGACCCGGCGGCGAGCAGACCGGCGGCCGGCGCGATCGTCAGCAGGGTGCCGGCGAACACGAGGACGGCGAGCAGACGAGCGCCGATCGGCTCCCGCCCCTGCTTCTGGCGCCAGACGCCCACTCCGGTGACCAGCCCGGTGACGGCCAGGGGGGCGAGCAGGACGGCGACGTGGGGGACGATCTCCCACAGCACGGTGGCGGCGAAGTACACGCCGACACCGACGGCGAGGGCGATGACCAGCTCGCCGGCGAAACGCAACCACGCCAGCGCGCTCTCCCGAGGGGTCGCGTCGAGGTCGTCGAGGTCGAGCTGATCGGCCCGCACCACGGGGATGGGGCCGGTGGACGGGTGGTCGGGCTCGCGCAGCGACCGGGACGAGGCCCGCTGCGGGATCGGCTGGCCCGCGCGTCGGTCGAGCGCCGGCACCGGCTGGCTGTGCAACGGCGCCCGGGGAGCTCCGATGCTGGGCACCGGGGCGCTCGGCATCGCGGACGAGGCCGGGACCCCGGGCTTGCGGTCCGGGCGGAGACCGGGGATGGCCGCCGTGGAGGCGCCGGGAACGGGAAGCCGCGGCTGCCTGCGCTCGGGGTTCTGCCGGCGCTCGACGGCCGGGGGGCGGGCGTCGGACGAGGCCCCGGAGTAGGCATCGCCCTGGTCGCTGCGACGGCGTCCGTACCCGGCCCGGCCGGCCGCGCCGTCGGCCGCCGCGGCCTCGGCCCGCCGTTGGCGGATACCGGTCTCCTCGGGGTCGTCCCAGGTGCGGCGGCGAGCGGCCCGGTTGGCCGATTCGATGCCGGCCTCGCGCAGGATCTCGGCGAGTGAACGTCCCCCCGTGTCCGGGTTCCAGTCCGGCTCGGCCATCACACCCCTCCCAACGAGTCCAGCCTGCGCAGGATGACACCCTCCCGCAGCGCCCACGGACAGATCCTCACGCACCGTACGTCCAGCGCACGCATCGTGGCGGCAGCCACCACGGCGCCGGCCGGAACCTGATGGGCCCGGTCGGGTGAGACCCCCCGCAGCTCGGCCAGCGCCGAGCTCTCGATCCGCGAGATGAAGCCGACCAGCTGCCCCAGCCCGTCGGTGGAGAGTTCGCGCGACACCTGCAGCCCCGCCGAGTACGGGGCGGCCCCCGTCAGGCGGGCGAGGGTGCGGAAGGTCTTGCTGGTGGCCGCCACGAGATCCGGCGTGCCCGCGTTCCGCAGCTTCTTCGCGGCGGGTTCGATCAGCCCGGCCGCGTACGCGTCGAGCTCGTCCAGCGCCGCCAGGTCCGGCCGCCCGCCGCGCCGGGCCTCCGGCAGGAACCGCCGCGTCATGCGGCCGGCGCCGAGCGGGAGGGACAGGGCGACGTCGGGGTCCTCGTCGATGCCGCTGGCCAGCTCGAGGGACCCGCCGCCGATGTCGAGGATGAGCAGCCGTCCGGCGCTCCAGCCGAACCACCGGCGGACGGCCAGGAAGGTCAACCGGGCCTCGTCCTCACCGGTCAGCACCTGCAGGTCGACGCCGGTCCGCTCGCGGATGCGGTCGAGCACCTCGAGGCCGTTCGCCGCCTCGCGGATGGCCGACGTCACCATCGCCAGCAGTTCCTCGCAGCCCTGTTTCTCGGCCTGGTCGCAGGCCTCCTGCACCGCGTGCAGGAGGGCCTTCTCCCCCGCCTTCGACAGCAGGCCGTCGTCCCCGATCTGCTCGGCCAGACGCAGCAGCCAGCGGTCGTCGTGCATCGGCGTGGGGTGCGCGCCGCGGTGGGCGTCCACGACGAGCAGGTGCACGGTGTTCGAGCCGACGTCCAGCACCCCGAGTCGCATGGCAGCAGTCTGCCGGTCAGCCGATCGGGCCGCGCCAGTAGCCGGGCAGGTGCTCGAGGCACAGTTCACCGAGCCGGAGGACGGCGTCGCGGCGCCGGCCGGCGACCTGCTCGAGATCGGCGTCGACGGCGGCATCGGCAGCGAGGATGGGCGCCCGGATCACACGGCCTACGCTGGCCGCGTGCCGGACGCTCCCCCCGCCGAGGTCCCGCTCGGCTTCGCCCGCGAGTGGGTCGAGTTCCCCGACCCGGCCGACCCCGATCACGTCGTCCGGGCCGACCTGACCTGGCTCACCTCCGCCTGGACGTGCATCTTCGGCCGCGGCTGCGCGGGCGTGGTCGAGGACCGCCCCGACGACGGCTGCTGCAGCCACGGGGCCTTCTTCACCGACGACGACGACCTGGCGCGGGTCACCGCGTCGGTCGCCGTCCTCACCGACGAGGACTGGCAGCTGGCCCCCGTCGGCCGGGCGGCCTGGACCGAGGAGGACAGCGCGCACGACGAGAGCGGCAAGGGGTCGCTGCGCACCCGCGTCGTGGACGGCGCCTGCGTCTTCCTCAACCGGCCGGGGTTCCCGGGTGGACAGGGCTGCGCGCTGCACCGGATGGCGCTGCGGACCGGCGTGCACCCGTTGACCACCAAGCCCGATGTCTGCTGGCAGCTGCCCGTGCGCCGCGAGCAGGAGCACGTGGAACGCCCCGACGGCACGACCGTGCTGGTGTCCACGATCGGGGAGTTCGACCGGCGGGGCTGGGGTCCGGGCGGGGCGGACCTGCACTGGTGGTGCACGGGCGCGCCGCTGGCGCACGTCTCGCCCGAGCCGCTGGTCGAAACCTACGCGCCGGAGCTGACCGAGCTGCTCGGCGAGGCCGCCTTCGCCGAACTACGCAGGCTGGCCGAGCTCCGCCTCGACCAGGGGCTGGTCGCTCCCCATCCCGCCAGCCCCCGGCCGGTGCCGGTGGAGCTGCACCGGCGCCGTACCGGCGGCTGACGCGGGGGCCGTGCCGGCCGCCCGGAAGGTCTGCCGGTAGGCGCGTGGTGAGACGCCGCGACGGCGCTGGAACTGCTCTCGCAGGCCGGCCGCGGTGCCGAAGCCGACCAGCCGGGCGATCTCCTCGACCGGCGCGTCCGTCTCCTCGAGCAGCGACTCGGCGGCGGCCAGCCGCCGGCCGAGCAGCCAGGCGTGCGGAGTCGTCCCGGTCGTCGCCTTGAACCGCCGGGCGAAGCTGCGGGGGCTCATCAGCGCTCGCCGGGCGAGCAGCTCCACGCTGATCTCCTCGGCCAGGTGACCGGTGGCCCACTCGAGGACGGCGCCGAGCAGGTCGTCCTCGCAGGCGGGCACGGGCGCGTCGATGAACTGCGCCTGCCCGCCGTCCCGGTGTGGCGGCACGACCATCTCGCGGGCCAGCGCGTTGGCGGCCGCGGCTCCCCACTCCCTGCGCACGAGGTGCAGCAGGGCGTCGACCCCGGCGGCCGTCCCCGCGCCGGTGATGAGCTGTCCGTTGTCGACGTACAGGACGGAAGGGTCGACCTCGATCGCCGGGAAGCGCGCCGCGAACTCGCCGGCGTACTTCCAGTGCGTGGTCGCCCGCTGCCCGTCGAGGAGGCCCGTCGCGCCCAGCACGAAGGCCCCGGTGCACTGGCTGACGATCACCGCGCCCCGGGCGTGCGCCTCGCGGAAGGCCTCGACGAGCGCGGGCGTCGGTTCACGGGTGAACAGCTCCCAGGCGGTGATCGTGATGATGTCCGAATCCGCCAGCCGATCGAGGCCGTGCTCGACGGTGATCGGGATGCCGAGGTCGGTGCGGACGACCCCGGGCCGCTCCGTGACGAGGGCGAAATCGAAGCGCGGCAGCCCCAGGGCGCGGCGGTCGTAGCCGAAGATCTCGCAGGCCACGCCCATGCCGAAGCTGCCGACGAGGCCGTCGGTGACGACGCACGAGACGACCAGTGGACGGTCCGGAACGGTCATGCGGACACTATGGCAGAAAACCTGCGATAGCGGTCACTCCTGCCACTCGTCCCTGGCCGCGGTCGCGCGCACTCTTCTGCTCATGTTGCTGATCACCTGCCCCGCGACCCGGACCGACGAGCTGGTCGCCGACCGGCGGATCCGATCGGTCACCAACCACCCGACGCACATCGCGCTGCACGTGGAGTGCCCGGCCTGCGGGAGCGTGCACGTCTACCGGACCGGCCGGAAGCTCGCGGCCGCCCCCGCCCGGGAGGCGCGGATCCCCGTCCCGGCCTAGCATCGAACACATGAGCGAATCGAACGCGAGCACACCGGACACGACGACCCAGCCGGCCGCGTCGCCGGAGAAGGACCCGGCCGACTGGGTCACCGGCGACGAGCCGGCCACCGGCGCCCAGAAGAGCTACCTGGAGACGCTCGCCCGCCAGTCGGACGAGGACGTCCCCGAGAACCTCACCAAGGCCAAGGCGTCGGAGAAGATCGACGAGCTGAAGAACGGCTGAACCTCAGGCCTCGAGCTTGTACCCGAGCCCGCGCACGGTCAGCAGGTACTTGGGATTCGCCGGGTCGGGCTCGACCTTGGCCCGCAACCGCTTCACGTGGACGTCCAGGGTCTTGGTGTCACCCACGTAGTCCGAACCCCAGACCCGGTCGATGAGCTGGCCGCGGGTCAGGACGCGTCCGGCGTTGCGGAGCAGGTACTCCAGCAGGTCGAACTCCTTGAGCGGCAGGGAGACCTGCTCGCCGTCCACCGCGACGACGTGCCGCTCGACATCCATCCGCACCGGTCCGGCCTCGAGCACGCCGTCGGCGGACGGCGCCTCGGCCGCCTCCCCACGCCGGCGCAGCACGGCCCGGATGCGGGCGACGAGCTCGCGCGCCGAGTAGGGCTTGGTCACGTAGTCGTCGGCACCGAGCTCCAGGCCGACGACCTTGTCGATCTCGCCGTCCTTGGCCGTCAGCATGATGATGGGGACGTTGCTGCGGCTGCGCAGCGCACGGCAGACCTCGGTGCCGGGCAGGCCGGGCAGCATGAGGTCGAGGAGGACGATGTCGGCGCCCGCCCGGTCGAACTCCGCCAGCGCGTCCGGGCCGTTGGCGGCCACGACGGCGTCGTACCCCTCGCGGCGCAGCATGTAGGACAGCGCGTCGGAGAAGGACTCCTCGTCCTCGACGACGAGTACACGGGTCATGAACGTTCGATCTCCATCTTCTCGACGGGCGCAGCAGGCTTCGGGGGGTGGGCGTCGAGCGGCTCCGTCGCTCCGGCCGCCAGCGGGATCCGCAGGGTGAACGTGGAGCCGAGCCCCTCCTCGCTCCACACGGCGACCGATCCGCCGTGGTTGCTCGCGACGTGCTTGACGATCGCCAGGCCCAGGCCGGTGCCCCCGGTGCTGCTGGCCCGGGACTGGTCGACCCGGTAGAAGCGCTCGAAGACCCGCTGCCGGTCCTTGCGCGGGATGCCGACGCCGCTGTCGGTCACCGCGATCTCGGCGAACCCGGACCGCGCCCGCGCCGCTACGGCGATGCGGTTCTCCCCCTCGCTGTAGGCCACGGCGTTGGCCAGCAGGTTGGTCACGGCCGTCACCAGCTGGCTCTCCACGCCGCGGACGACGAGGCCGGCATGCCCGCCGACGGCGATCTCGAGGTCCTTCGCCTTGGCTGCGGTGCGGGTCCGGTCGACCGCCTCCGCGATCACGTCGTCGACCTCGACGGGCAGCAGCTCCGGCAGTGGCTCGCCACCCTGCAGCCGGGACAGGTCGATGAGCTCGCGCACCAGCCGGGCCAGCCGATCGGACTCGCGGGCGATGCGGCCCGCGAAGCGCTGCACGGCCTCCGGGTCGTCGGCGGCCTGCTCGATGGCCTCCGCCAGCAGAGCGAGGGCGCCGACCGGCGTCTTCAGCTCGTGCCCGACGTTGGCCACGAAGTCCCGGCGGACCGCCTCCGTGCGCCGCGTCTCGGTGACGTCCTGGAGCACCAGGGCGACCGGGCCGGGCAGGGGCGCCGTCCCGCTGTGCAGCCGGACCCCGTGCACGCCCATGAGCCGGGGGCCGGAGCCGACGAGGTCACCGGGCAGGCGGACGTCGGCCCGGCGGCTGCCTCCGGCGCGCACGGCCTGTACCAGGCCGAGCAGTTCGGGCACGAGCAGCCGGCTCCCCCGCACGATGCCCAGCGCGCGGGCGGAGGGGTTGGCCAGCAGGATGGCGTCGTCGACGTCCACCAGGACGACCGCGGGGTCCATGAGGTCCAGCAACCGGCGGGCAAAGGCCGCCTCGGGCAGGCCGCCGACGTCGTCGGGGGCCGGGCCGTCGAAGGTGCGGCGGCGACTCAGGATGACGGCGGCGACCGCGACCCCGCCCAGGACGAGGCCGACCACCAGGGCGACCAGCGGACTCACGACCCGATGCTAGGTCCGTCCGCGGCCCGGCAGGCCGATTCCGGGGTGATCACCCGCTCGTACGGGTCAGTGTTCACCTGGGTGTGGGCAGCCGTTCACCAGGCGGCGCGGATGGAGACTCGCGGCGAGTCCTACCCTCGGATACAACGGTCAACGGGAGGACGACAGACATGCGCGAGAGCTACGTCGAGGAGCTCGAGGACATCCGGAGCTGCCTGGTCGAGATGGCCAACACGGTCGGCTCGCAGATGAGCACGGCCACGACAGCCCTGCTGGACGCGGACGTCGCGCTCGCCGACCTCGTCATCGCCGGGGACGAGCAGATCGACGCCACCCGGGAGAGCATCGACCAGCGCTGCTTCACCCTGCTGGCGCGGCAGCAGCCGGTGGCCACCGACCTGCGCTCGATCGTCACCGCGACCCGCATCGCCAGCGACCTCGAGCGGATGGGCGACCTGGCCGAGCACATCGCGAAGGTGGCCCGGATGCGCTTCCCCGACCACGCCGTCCCGCAGGAGGTGCGGCCGGCGTTCCTCGAGGCCGGGCACGTCGCGGAGATGCTGGTGGCCAAGGCCGGCACCGTGATCGC
Source organism: Blastococcus colisei (assembly GCF_006717095.1). NCBI lineage: Bacteria > Bacillati > Actinomycetota > Actinomycetes > Geodermatophilales > Geodermatophilaceae > Blastococcus > Blastococcus colisei. The sequence continues at coordinate 632,592 of NZ_VFQE01000001.1, read as the reverse complement.
CACTCGCAACGTCGAGGCGGCGCGCGAGCTGGAGACCGACGACGACGCGATGGACCGCCTGCACCGGGGACTGTTCCGTCAGCTGCTCTCCGACGACTGGCCCTACGGCGTCGAGACGGCCATCGACATCACCCTGCTCGGCCGCTACTACGAGCGCTTCGGCGACCACGCCGTCGGCGTCGCCCGCCGGGTGGTCTACCTGGTGACGGGCGAACGCCACGTGCCCGAAGTCTCGCAGCCATGACATTGCGGTCCTCCGGACCGCACCGCGGCCACGAGCCGTTCCCCTGCTGAGCTGAGCAACTGCGTCGCGCCTGCGCGGACCCCTCCGGGCACCTCCGGGGCCCACTCGGCGCGACAACTCCTACTTCTTGCCCTGGTTCTTGACGGCCTCGATGGCCGCTGCGGCGGCGTCGGGGTCGAGGTACTCGCCACCGGGCTTCACCGGGCGCAGGTCGTCGTCGAGGTCGTAGCGCAGCGGGACGCCGGTCGGGATGTTCAGCCCGACCACCTCGTCGTCGCCCATGTCGTCGAGGTGCTTGACCAGCGCGCGGAGGCTGTTGCCGTGGGCGGCGACCAGCACCGTCTGGCCCAGCCGTAGGTCGGGGACGATCGCGTCGTACCAGTAGGGCAGCATCCGGACGACGACGTCCTTGAGGCACTCGGTCGTCGGCCGGGCCTCCGGCGGCAGGAACGAGTAGCGGGCGTCGCCGTCCTGGCTGAACTCGCTGCTGGGGTCGATCGGGGGCGGCGGGGTGTCGTAGGACCGGCGCCAGGTCATGAACTGCTCCTCGCCGAACTCGGCGAGGGTGGCGGCCTTGTCCTTGCCCTGCAGCGCGCCGTAGTGCCGCTCGTTGAGCCGCCACGACCGCTTGACCGGTATCCACTGCCGGTCGGCCTCGTGCAGCGCCAGCTCGGCGGTCATGATCGCCCGCCGTAGCAGCGAGGTGTGCGAGACATCGGGCAGCAGGCCGTGCTCGACCAGCAGGTGACCGCCTCGCGCGGCTTCCTCCCGGCCCTTCTCCGTCAGGGGCACGTCCACCCAGCCGGTGAAGAGGTTGGCCTTGTTCCACTCGCTCTCACCGTGGCGGAGCAGCACCAGAGTTCCAGTCACGCCGCCATCCTGCCGGACCGCCCTCAAGACGCGAGTCGGGGCCAGACCAGCCAGAGCTCGAACAGGAGCGGGGGCACCAGGCCGAGCAGCAGCCACGGGCTGCGCACCCGCCGCGCGGCGCCCCACCGGGCGGCGGCGACGAGGGCCACGCTGCAGGCCACGCCGACCGCGAGCCACAGCACGATCGCCCCCACGTCGACGACGAAGAGCTGAGCGACGACCAGCTGGACGGCGCTGACCAGCAGCGGATAGACCAGCGCGGAGGCGGCCACCACCCCGATGAGCACCCGTGCGCGGCGCTCCAGCGCGGGCCTGCTGTCCGGCATCGCCGCCACGCTATCGGCGGGGCAGCGTCCCTGCTCCTCAGGCGGGGACGGCCACTGCCGCCCGGAGCTCGCCACGGCGCCGGCGATGATCCCGCCGGCGCGGACGAGCTGCTTTCTCGGCGTGCGTGGCCATGAGCGTCAGCCGTGATCGGGCGCTCAGCGTCAGTCCGTGACGGATGCCTCGCCCCCGCGGCGGCCGGGCAGCCAGCGGAGGACGACGGCCGCCGCGACCAGGGCGGCGACGGCGGTGAACACCGCGGTGACGTGCATGGCGGCCACGAACGCCTCGCGGGCGGGTCCCGCGACGTCGGCCACCGCCCGGGCGGCGTCGCCGTCCCCACCGTTCCGGACCTCCCGGACGGCTTCCAGGGTGGCGACGATGGACTGGCTGGCCTCGGCTCGGGCCCCGGCCGGGAGCGCGTCGACGGTGCTGCCGAGGTGTGCCGAGTAGGAGGCGGCGAGGACCGAGCCGAGGATCGCTACGCCGAGGGCGCCGCCGACCTGGCGGACGGAGTTGTTGACCGCCGCGCCGGCGCCGGCCTTCTCCCGCGGTACGACCGACATGATCGATTCGGTGGCCGGGGCCATCACCGCGCCCATGCCGACGCCCTGCACCGAGAGCACGAGCAGGAGCAGCCACACCGGCGAGGTGAGGTCGAGCAACTGGATGCCGACGAAGGAGAGCGCGATCAGCAGGAACCCGGTGGCGCACACCGCCTTGGCCCCGTGCCGCTCGGCCAGCCCCGAGCTGCGCGGCGCCATCATCGCCATGCCGAGGGCAACGGGGATCAGCGCCGCACCGCTCTGCAGCGGGCTGTAGTCGCGAACGCCCTGGAGGTAGTAGACGAGGTAGAAGGTGGCGCCGAGCAGCGCGAAGAAGTTCAGCCCGAGCGCGCCGGCCGCGGCCGAGAAGGCGGGGTTGCGGAAGAGCGAGACGTCGAGCGCCGGGTGCGTCGAGCGCCGCTGCAGCCACACGAACAGCGCGAGGAGGACCACCCCGCCGACGAGCGGCACGAGCACGCCGGGCGTCGTCCACCCCGCTCCGGAGCCGCCGCGGATGATCCCGTAGACGAGGCCGGCCAGGGCCACGATCGACAGCAGGACGCCGGGGACGTCGAGCCGGCCGGGGAACGGGTCCTTCGACTCCGGCACGACGGCGAGAACGCCCACGATGCCGAGCAGCGCGACCGGGACGCCGACGAGGAACACCGAGCCCCACCAGTAGTGCTCGAGGACCGCGCCGCCGGCCAGCGGCCCGCCGGCCACGGCGATGCCGGCGGTCCCGGCCCAGATGCCGATCGCGCGGCCGCGCTCCCGGGGCGGGAAGACGTTGGTGATGACGGCGAGCGTCGTCGGCTGGACGGCCGCCCCGCCGACACCCATGACCGCGCGCCAGGCGATCAGCTCGAGGGGGCTGCTGCTGAAGGCGGCGAGCACGGACCCGAGGGCGAAGATCGTGAGCCCGATGAGCAGGACCTTGCGCCGGCCGATCCGGTCACCGACGACGCCCCAGGAGAACAGCAGCCCGGCGAACACCAGGATGTAGCCGTCGACGGCCCACTGCAGCTCGCCGTGGGTCGCGCCGAGGTCACGCTGCAGGGTGGGCAGGGCGACGTTGAGGATGGTGTTCCCCATGATCACCACGAGCAGGCAGACCGTCATGGTCGCCAGGACCCACCAGCGCCGGGCGTAGCCGGGCGGCGGCTCCTCCGGAGAACTCAAGACCGGCGCGTGGGGTCCGCGAACGCGGCGAATGCCTCGAGATTGCGCAACGACTCCCCGCGTTTGACCCGCCAGTCCCACTCGCGGCGGATCGAGGTGCCGAAGCCGATCTCGAGCATCGCGTTGAAGTGGTCGTCGGCGTAGCTGAGCACCGAGCCGAGGATCCGGTCGAGCTCGTCCGGCGTGACGGCGGCGTGCGGGAGGCGTCCGGTCAGGTAGACGTCACCGACGCTGTCGACGGAGTACGCGACGCCGTACATGCGGGCGTTGTGCTGCAGCAGGAAGGTCCACAGCTGCTCGCGGTTCTCGTCGGGCTGGCGGCAGACGAAGGCCTCCACCCGGAGCGCGTGCTCACCGACGATGAGGCCGCAGACGGTCTTGAGCTTCTTCGTCCCGGGGAGGTCGATCAGCCACCTCCCCGGGGCCGGGTGCTCGTGGACCAGCTCACCGTCCCGCAGGGTCTGCTCGATCACCGCGTCGAGGTCGGCGACCATCCGCTCCGTCATCGGGCCACCTGCACACCGGGCAGAGCGCGGAGCGGGCCGACGGTGCGCCGCACCTGCTGCGGCGCCCGGCCCATCTCCTCCGCGGCGGAGGTGTAGGCGTCGACGAGGGCGTCGGCCGTCCGGTCCCAGGAGAACGATCCGGCGTGCCTGCGGGCACCGGCGGCGAGCAGCTCGCGGCGGGCGAGGACGGCGCGGACGGCGGTGGCGTAGTCGCGGGGGTCGTGCCCGTCGACGAGCACGCCCGAGATGCCGTTCCGGACGGCGGTGCGCAGCCCACCGACGGCGGCTGCGACGACGGGGGTGCCGCAGGCCTGCGCCTCGAGCGCCACCAGCCCGAACGACTCGTTGTGGCTGGGGACGACGGTGACGTCGGCGGCCCGGTAGTGCTCGGCAAGACGGTCGGGCGGCTGCGGGGGGAAGAAGGTGACGACGTCGGCGATGCCGAGCGACGCGACGAGCTTGTGCAGCTGCTCGGGGGCCTCGAGACCGGACCCGCTGGGGGCGCCGACGACGTGGACCCGCAGCCGGCTGCGGAGCGCCGGCTCGTCGGCGAGCAGGCGGGCGGCCGCGTGCAGGAGGACGTCGGGGGCCTTGAGCGGCTGGATCCGCCCGACGAAGAGGAGCACCACGGCGTCCGTAGGGGCGCCGACCGCCTGGCGGGCCGCAGCCCGGCCGCCCGGAGAGAACCGCTCGAGATCGACGCCGGGCGGGACGACGAGGGTGCGGGCCGGGTCGGCGCCGTAGAGGCGGACCAGCTGGCGGGCCTCCTCCTCGGTGTTGGCGATCAGCCGGTCGGCCTCGGCGACGACCTGCTCCTCACCGATCACGCGGGCGCGCGGCTCGGGCCGGTCGCCGTCGGCCAGCGCCTCGTTCTTGACCTTGGCCAAGGTGTGCGCGGTGTGGACCAGCGGCACGCTCCAGCGGTCGCGGGCCAGCCAGCCGACCTGCCCCGAGAGCCAGTAGTGGGAGTGGACGACGTCGTAGTAGCCCGGCTCGTGCTGCGCCTCCTCGCGCAGGACGGCGGCCGTGAAGGCGCAGAGCTGCGCGGGCAGCTCCTCCTTGCCGAGGTCCTCGAACGGGCCGGCGCTCACGTGACGGACCGTCACGCCCGGGCTCATCTCGACGACCGGCGGGAGGTCGCTGGAGGTCGCTCGGGTGAAGATGTCGACCTCGACGCCGCGCGCGGCCAGCCGGCGGGAGGCCTCGACGATGTAGACGTTCATGCCGCCCGCGTCGCCGGCGCCGGGCTGGTCGAGCGGACTGGTGTGCACCGAGAGGGTGGCCACGCGCCGGGGCATGGCGGAGCGCGGGAAGCGGCGAGCGGGCACGTGCGACCTCCCCGCTCTCGATCCGCTGAAAAGGGGGCTTTCCGAGCCCCCCGTCGACTGTTCATCCTGCAACAGCGCCAGGATGGCGTTCATGCCCGGTACCGAGTCGCCCCACTCCACCCACCGCCGTCCCGACGACCGCTTCCCCGGTTCGGGGCGCACCGCCGTCGTCACCGGAGCCTCCAGCGGGATCGGCGCGGCCACCGCGACGCGACTGGCGGCGGAGGGCTTCGACGTCGTCCTGGGGGCCCGGCGGATGGACCGGTTGGAGTCGCTGGCCGCGTCGATCGGTGGGCGGGCGCTGCCGCTGGACGTGACCGACCCGTCCTCGGTCGAGGCCTTCGCGGGGGCGCTGGACCGGGTGGACGTGCTGGTGAACAACGCCGGTGGCGCGTTCGACGCGAACCGGGTCGAGGCCGCCGATCTGGACTCGTGGGCGCAGACCTATGAGGTGAACGTGCTCGGGACCGTGCGGCTGACCAAGGCGCTGCTGCCGGCGCTGCGGGCGTCCGGCGCGGCTGACGTCGTGTTCGTGAGCTCGACGGCGGGGCTGGTGTCCTACGAGGGCGGGGCGTCGTACACGGCGGCGAAGCACGGGGTGCACACGCTGGCCGAGACCATGCGGCTGGAGCTGAACGGGGAGCCGATCCGGGTGCTGGAGATCGCACCGGGGATGGTGCGCACGGAGGAGTTCTCGCTCAATCGACTGGGGTCGGCCGACAAGGCCGACGCGGTCTACCGGGGGGTGCGGGAGCCGCTGGTGGCCGAGGACGTCGCCGACTGCATCGCCTGGGTCATCACCCGGCCGCACCACGTGAACATCGACCTGATGATCGTGCGACCGCTGGCCCAGGCCGCCCAGCACAAGGTCGCGCGGGAGTAGGCGGATCACCGTTCCCGAACGTGCGCGGGCATACCCGGGAGCGGCCTAGGGTCGTCCCGTGCACATCCGCGGCGCCATCGACGCCGATTGGCCGGTGATCCACCCAATCTTCGACGCGATCGTCACCGCCGGGCGCACCTACGCCTATCCCGATGGGCTGTACCAGGAGCTCCTGCCCGGCTGACCGAGTCAGGGTCGGACGGCGGTCGGCTCGCGCTCGAGGGTGACGCCGAACTTCTCGCGCACCGTCGCGACGATCCGGTCGGCGAAGGCGAGCAGCTCGGCCGCCGTCGCGCCGTCCTCGGTGGTGAGGGCGAGGCTGTGCCGGGAGGACGTCCCGACGCGTCCTTCCCGCGTGCCGCGGCCGAAGCCGGCGTGTTGGACGAGCCACGCGGCGCTGAGCTTGACCATGCCGTCACCGGCCGGCCAACTCGGGCAGCCTTCGAGCGCCTGCTCCGACGGCACGATCGGGTTGGTGAAGAACGATCCGGCGCTGCGGCTGTCGGGGTCGGCGGGATCCCAGACCATGCCCTTGCCACGGCGCAGCGCCAGGACCGCCTCCCGGACGGCGGCCAGCGGAGCGGTGGCGCCGATCTCCACGCCCAGTGTGCGGGCGAGCTCGGCGTAGGTGACCGGTCGCGATTCGTCGCCCGGGTGCAGATCGACGGTCACGTCGAGGACGACGAACCGGACGGGATCGCGCTTGAGCCGGCTGTCGCGGTAGGCGAACCCGCACTCGGCCGGCGTGAGCGTGCGCTCGGCCTTCTCGGCCCGGTCCCAGACGCGGACGGCCGTGATCGTCTGCGCGACTTCCTGGCCGTAGGCGCCCACGTTCTGGATCGGCGTGGCGCCCGTCGAGCCGGGGATGCCGGACAGCGCCTCGACACCGGCCAGCCGGTTCTCGACCGTGTACGCGACCAGCGCGTCCCAGTCGTGGCCTGCCTGGACGGTCAGCGCGTTGCCGAACCGTTCGATGCCACGTGCGCGAACCAGGACGACGTCCCCGGGCCAGCCCTCGTCGGGTGCGACGACGTTCGAGCCGCCACCCAGGACGAGCAACGGCCGGCCGGCCTCGTCCGCCTCCCGGACGGCGGTGACGAGCTCCACGGCTGTTTCGACCTCGACGAGACGGTCGATCCGACCGCCCACGGCGAGGGTGGTGAGGTCCGCCAGCCGGACGTCGCGTCGAACCTGCACGACACCACGCTAACCGGGACTACCCTCCGGACCGGTGAGCGAGGCTGGGAGCGATCACAAGCGACGGGCATCGCTGTCCCTTTCGTCGCAGCGCAAGGCACCCCGACTGGCCGCCGGCCGGGCCCGCGCCCTCGGCCTGCCGACCCGCGGCACCACGAACGCCAACCGTCTTCGGCGGGTGGACCGCTGGCTGCTCGCCACCCAACTGCCCCGCCTGCGCGACTCCGCGCGACCGCTGGTCGTCGACCTCGGGTACGGCTCGTCCGCGGTGACGACGTTGGAGCTGGTCGAGCGGCTGAGCCCTGAGGTGGGCCGGCTCGAGGTGGTGGGCCTGGAGATCGACCCGGCGCGCGTCGCGGCGGTGGGGGCCGACCGGGATCCGCCCCGCGTGGACTTCCGGGTGGGCGGCTTCGAGCTCGCCGGTCTCCAGCCGGTGCTGGTGCGGGCGTTCAACGTGCTCCGGCAGTACGACGAGCGGTCCGCCGCACGCGCCTGGGAGACCATGTGCGCTGCGCTCGGGCCAAGTGGCGTCCTCGTCGAGGGCACCTGCGACGAGTGGGGACGGCGCTCCGCATGGGTGGCGCTGGACGCCGGCGGCCCCCTGACGCTCACGCTCTCCACGCGGGTGGCGGACATCTCGACGCCGTCGGACCTCGCCGAGCGTCTGCCGAAGGCGCTGATCCACCACAACGTTCCGGGTCAGCCGGTCCACGAGTTCCTGCGGGCGTTCGACGCGACGTGGGCCGCGGCCGCGGGGCTGTCCACCTTCGGCCCGCGCCAGCGCTGGGTGGCTGCGGTCGAGGCCCTGGCGGCCCAGGGCTGGCCGATGGTGGGGTCGACACGGCGGTGGCGGCACGGCGAGGTCACGGTGCGATGGTCGGCGGTGGCACCGATCTGAGGCGGTTACTCGTCCACAGGTGACGGGCTTGTCCACAGAAGCGTTCCCGCTGGTCGGAGCCGCGAGGCTCCACTATGATCGAACACATGTTCGGTGCTGCTCAGGCGAGTGTCGAGGACCGACCCTCGGTCTTCGAGTCGCTCTTGCGCGCTGCCCTGGCCGACGCCCCCGGTCTGATCCAGTCGTTCGCGCCCCGCTCGACGCTACTCATCGAGCTGCCTTCGCACCGCACCACGCCCGCGGCCACGCGGCTCGAGTCAGGCACGGTGCCGGACACCGACCCGGACGACGTGGCGGTCGCCGAGCCGGAGGCCGTGGAGGAAGCCGAGCCGGACGCCGTGGTGGTTACAACGGGCACGGTGGCCGGCTCCGGGCCGGAAGCGGTGACGGACTGCGAGCCGGAGTCCGGGGCGGTGGAGCCGGAGTTGGCGGCGTTCGCCGGTCTGCTGGAGGTCGGGGCGGGGCATCTGGCGCGGGCGAAGGCCGCGCATCGGGTGCAGTGGCGGGAGGCGGCGGTGCAGGTGCGGGCGCTGGCGGCGTTCGCCGCGGCCCGCCCTGCCGCGGCGCTGGACCGGCCCGATGACGAGGTGGGGGCGGCCGCGGCGGCCTCGCGGGCGGCCCGGCCGGCGATGCTGACGCAGGTGAGCGAGTGGGCCGTCGATGAGGTGATGGTCGCCCTCGGGCTGTCCTCCCAGGCCGCCACGGTGCTGCTGACGGACTCGGTCACGCTGGTGGAGCAGCTGCCGGCCACGGTGGCCGCACTGGAGGCCGGCACCATTTCCTGGACACACGCCCGGATGCTGATCCAGGTGCTGGCCCCGCTGAGCGATGACGGAGTGCGCGCGGAGGTGGAGGCCGGCCTGCTGGCCGGGGCGGCGGGCCGCACGGTCGGCCAGCTGCGCGCCTCGGCGCAGCGGGCGGTGCTGCGCGTGGACGCCACGGCGGCCACCCGGCGGCTGGCCACGGCGATCGGGCAGCGGGCGGTGCGCGGCTACGCCGGTGAGGACGGCATGGGCACGCTGGCGGCCTCGATGCCGCTGCCGGTGCTGCGGGCGTGTGAGAGCGCGCTGCACCAGTACGCCGAGGCGTGCACGTTCCCCAGGGATGAGCGCACCCTGGACCAGCGGAAGCTGGACTGCCTGGTCGACCTGATCCTGCGCCCGAACGATCCCGACCGCCCGCCGGTGCAGGCGCACCTGGACATCGTCGCCTCGGTGGGCACGCTCACCGGCGGCGACGAACCCGGCGAGGTCGACGGCCAGCCGGTCCCCGCGGCGCTGATCCGCGAACTCGCCTACGCCCTGAGCCTGCTGCCCCGGCCCGCATCCACTCAGTCCCCGAACGCCGAGATCCCGGCTGAGGGCGAGGCCGAGGACGACCAGGGCTCGAACGGTGAGGGCCACAATCACGAGGGTCACAACGACGGGGCCGGAGACGAGGCCGGAGACGACGTCGGCGACCACGACGGCCGGGGCGACGGGATCCCGGCCGGCGAACCAGCCGCTGTCGCCGCGGGAACTGACCGCGCCGCACCCGAGGCGGCCGAGCCCGTGAGCACAGAGCCCGAGCCTGCGGAGTCCAAGCCGGCGACGTTCGAGCGGACAGAGCCGCAGCCAACAGAACCCGAGCCCGGGTTTCCGGACCCGGCGCGGGCGCAATCCACCGATGGCCGTCAGGCCGTCGCGGCCGACCTGGCGTCGGCCTGGTTGGGCGATCTGCTGAATCTGCGCTCCACCGCCGGCACGGCGCTGGCCGGCCTGCCGCAGATCGCCATCATCGACGAGCTCTCCGGGCAGCTGCTCGCCCTCGCCTCAGCGGCCGAGACCCGCCGCGCGGCCACCTGCACCCGCCGCGCCTGCCGCACCGGCCGCACTCCCTGCACCCACCCACCCGCCGGCCTCGGCCTCGGCCCACCACCGGAAAGCCCCGGCTACCAGCCCTCTGACTCTTTGCAGCGGTTCGTCCGCGCCCGCGACCGGCGTTGCCGCTTCCCCGGCTGCCGCGCCCGCGCCGACCGCTGCGATCTCGACCACAACACCCCCTACCCGGCCGGGGCGACCAGCTGCGACAACCTCTGCTGCCTGTGCCGCCACCACCACCGGCTCAGCCACCAGGCACCCGGCTGGACCATGCACCGCCTCCCCGACGGCGGCATCGAATGGACCACACCCAGCGGCGACCGCATCACCACCCACCCGCCCCGCTACGGCAACGACGACCCCGCACCACCGAAACCACCGAAACCACCCGAGCGGCCCCCACCACTCAGCCTCCGCGAACTCGTCCTCGGCCGATCAGCCACCGCCGAAGAACGCACCAACGACCCCGCACCCTTCTGACGAGGTGCCGCGGGTTGCCGGAAGGGCGACACGGGGTGCGCCGGCGCTTCGGGCAGGATGACGGGATGATCCGGCTCCGCGGCGAGACGCTGCGGCAGCGGTGCATCGAGTCCGTGATCGAGGAGGGCGAGCGGGTCGGGATCCTGGCGCAGGAGCTCGCCGCCGGACTGACCCCGGCACGCGGCGGCCTGGCCGTCCACGTGCCGTGGGTCCCCGCATGGACGGCGGCTGACCTCGTCGGCCACCTCGGCACCGTCCACCGCTGGGCGACCGCGATCCTGCGAGCCGGGCACACCGAGCGTCCCCCGCCGGGGGCCATGAAGTCGCCGCCGACCGATGGACTGCTCGAGTGGTACGCCGCCGGCCTGGCCGACCTCGTGGCGGCGCTGCGCAGCACACCAGCGGATGCCCCCGCCTGGCACATGAGCCCCGCCGCCGAGAAGGTCGCCGCATCCTGGGCGCGGCGGCAGGCGCACGAGCTCCTCGTCCACCGGTGCGACCTCGAATCGGCGGCCGGCGTCGCGCACGTCGCCGTCGACACCGCCCTCGCCGAGGACGGCGTCGACGAGCTGCTCACCGTGGTGCTCCCCCGGTGGGCACCGACCGAGCCGCTGTCGAGCGCCGACGCGTCGGTCGCCGTCACCGGCTCCGACACCGGCCGCACCTGGTCGGTCCGCGTCGTCCGCGGGGCCGTCACCGTCACGACCGACCAGACCGGCACCGAGGACGCACACCTCCGGGCCCCCGTCCACGAGCTGCTCCTGCACCTCTGGGGACGCCCTGCGGACGTGACCGTGGACGGCGACCCGGCCGCCGAAGCACTCCTCCGTGGCCGATGAGACGGCCCGACAGCCGGATGCCGACGCCGCCGGGCCCGACCCCCGTCACCGGCGGCACCGCGGAGCTGCTCGCCGACGCCGACCGGAACGGCTCCTGGATGCTCCTGGTCGACGGCACCCCGCAGTCCCACGTCGACCTCGACGACCCGACGCACCTGGAGTTCGAGTACGTCCGCCGGATGGGCCACGTCCTCGACCTCGCGGCCGAATCGGGAACCCCGCTCGACATCGTCCACCTGGGCGGCGGCGCCCTCACCCTTCCCCGCTACGTCGCGGCCACCCGCCCGGGCTCACGGCAGCGCGTCGTCGAGGTCGACCAGCCGCTCACCGACCTGGTCCGCGAGCACCTGCCGCTCCCCCGCGGCGCCCGCATCCGGGTTCGCGCCGACGACGCCCGCGTCGGCCTCGCCGCCCTGCACACCGCCAGCACCGACGTCGTCATCTGCGACGTCTTCGCCGGCGCGCGAACACCCGCCCATCTCACCAGCGCCGAGTTCGCCGCGGAGGCTCACCGTGCACTGCGTCCGGGTGGCGTGCACGTCGCCAACGTCGCCGACGGCCCCCCGCTGCAGTTCGCCCGAGCGCAGGTCGCCACCTTGCGCGCGGTGTTCGGCAACGTCTGCCTCCTCGGCGAACCGGGGATCCTGCGCGGCCGCCGGTTCGGCAACCTCGTGGCGGTCGCCTCCGACGCCGAACTGCCCATCGCCGACTACGTCCGCCGCTGCGCCCGGGAACCCATGCCGTCCCGTGTCGTCCACGACGACGACCTCGAGCGATTCGTCGGCACCGCGCGGCCCGTCCTCGACGTCGATGCCGTCGCCTCGCCCGAGCCACCCGCGGGCGTCTTCGGTCGCTGACGTCAGCCGGTCAGCGCCGCCTCGAACGCGGCCAGAGCCTCGTCGCTGAACAGGACGAACCGCACCTCCTGGACATGCTCGACCGACGCCGACCGCACCGCGATGACCGCCTGCCGCGCCGCGTCACTCAAGGGCCAGCCGTAGATTCCCGCCGAGATGGCGGGGAACGCCACCGTGCGCGCGCCCAGCCCGTCGGCCACCCGGAGGCTCTCGACATAGCAGGAGCGCAACACCTCGGAGAGATCCCGGCTCGCCGACCAGATCGGTCCGGCCGTGTGCACCACCCAGCGGGCCGGCAGCCGTCCGGCCGTCGTGGCGACCGCCTGCCCGCGGGGCAGCCGCCCGCCCGGCAGACGCTCCTTGACCGCCCGGCACTCGGCGAGGATGGACGGCCCTCCGGCCGCGTGGATGGCACCGTCCACCCCGCCGCCGCCGAGCAGTCCGGGATTGGCCGCGTTCACGACCACGTCCACGTCGACCTGCGTGATGTCGCCGCGCACCGCACGCAGATCCATGTCCACGACCGTAGGGTCGCGGCATGACCACGCCCACCCCGTACCGGCTCCGCAGGGACTCCCGCAACAAGGTGATCGCCGGGGTCTGCGCCGGCATCGCACGCCGCTACGGGCTCTCCCGCAACGGCCTCCGCCTGGCGTTCGTGCTGTCCTGCGTGCTTCCCGGCCCGCAGTTCATCGCCTACCTCGTGCTCTGGCTCCTCATGCCGTCGGACTGACGGCGCCCCGGGAGCAGCGCTCAGGAGGAGCGGGTCACCAGCTGTTGCCGCGCGGCAGTCCGCGCACGGCCGGTCGCACGTCGACCAGGTACACGATCGCGGCGATGATCGCGGGCAGGCCCAGGAAGCTCAACAGGCCGAAGAAGTACACGGCGACGACCGACAGGCCGGTGATCGCCGCCCAGCCGGGCTTGGTCAGCTTGCCTGCGGCGACGAAGCCGGCCGCCGGCCGTATCAAGGCATCCACGAACGCCCAGGCGGTCAGAGCGAGGCCGGCCCAACCGAGGATGAGGAGGACCCACCCCTCGAACATCGCCATGCCGGAAGCCTACCTGCGTCCGGCCGCGATTCCGGGGGCACGCACACGACCGGATCAGTGGCCGCCGACAGCCCCTGCCCCGGGACGGTTCGAACGCGACAGGGCCCCGGAGCGCGTGTCGCAGCTCCGGGGCCCTGGTCGGTGGTCCGACGTCCGGGACGTCAGCTCTTCTTGGCGGGCACCGCGGTCGGGTTGGCCGGCTTGGCGGTGCGGGCGCGAGACACGCGCGCGGAGGTGGACTTCGCCGGCGACTTGCGGGCGGCCGGGGTGCTCTTCTTGGCCGGCGCGGCCGCCTTGACGGTGGTCGACTTGGCCTTCGGGGCCTCGACGGCCTCCTCGGCGGTGGTCTTGGTCGCCTCGGCGGCGACCTCGACCTTGTCCTCGGCCTTCGCGGCGACCTTGGTCGCCTTGTCGGCGGTCTTCTGCGCGACCGAGGTCACCTCGTTGGACGCCTCGACGACGGCCTCAGCGGTGTCCTCGAGCACGTCCTCGAGAGCGTCCTCGACGGTGTCGACGGCCCGCTCTGCACGACGCACGACGCGGCGGAAGCCCGGCTGCTGGCGCAGCTCCTCGACGACCTCGGCGCCACGCTCGGCGAGCGTCTCGACGGTGGCGAGCGCCTGGGTGCGGGCGGTCTCGACCAGGCCGGCGACGGTGCTGCGCAGCGCCTCCGGACGGGCGGCGACGGCCAGCTGGTGCGCCGTGGTCCGGGCGGTGCCGGCAGCCTCGGTGGCCCGGGTCCGGGCCTCCTTGACGGCCAGGTCGGCCTGGACCTGAGCCTCGCCGGGCAGCGCCTCGGCCTTCGAACGGAACTGGTCGAGCACGGTCCTGGCCCGCTCGACGGCCAGGTCGCCGGCGCCGATGGTGGCCAGGAGCTGGGTCTTGTAGAGCTTGACGGCGGTCTCGCCGTACTGCTTCACGGTCTGGGTGGGGGTCATGCTGACTCCTTGGAGGTTCGGGTCTCTGCTGCGGGCTGGGAAGAGGTCGGGGCTGCGGCCCGGTGCTCGCGCACGTACGTCTCGTACAGCTCGAGCAGGACCGCCTTGTGGCGCTCGGACAGCGACTCGTCCGACCGGATCGCCGCCACCGTGTCCGGGTTGCCGGCGCGCCGGTCGAGGATCCCTGCCTGCTCGTAGAGCGACTCGGCGGAGATCTTCAGACCCCGGGCGATCGACGCGAGGATCTCCGCTGACGGCTTGCGGAGCCCCCGCTCCACCTGGGACAGGTACGGGTTGCTGACCCCTGCGGTGCGAGCCAGCTCGCGCAGCGACACCCGGGCAGCACTGCGCTGCTCACGGATGAAGTCGCCCACCTGCGAGCTGACGCCGGCGACGCCGGAGGCGTCCGCGACCGATTCCGCCACGCTGCCGGCGACCCGATCCACCGTCGAGCGGACCGTCGTCACCTGCTCACGGACGAACTCACCGGGGGTCTGCACGGTTACGACGATAGGCCGGGGTGCTAGCTGTTGCAAGCGGAGCTGCTAGCAGACCGCCGTGAATCGGATCACACGAAGCCGCAGCTCAGCGGCCGAGCTCCGGTGCGGCGCGGACCTCTCCGACCACGCCGTCACCGCCGGAGACGGGGGTCAGCAACCACCGGGCGAGCACGTCGTCGGGCAGCCCGAGCCGCAGCAGACCCGCCGCCAGCGCAGGCGTGCGCCCGCGGTCTCCGCCGTCGTCGAGCTTGAAGGCCACGGCACCACGGTCGGGCACGGCGGCGACGTGCACCCCGTCCGCCCCACCCTTGACCAGCAGACCCGGGACGGCCTGCATGAGCTCGGTGTCCTCGCGGCCGGTGCCGGCTACGAACCAGGGCTCGGCCCGCATCCCGTCGGCGACGGCGCGCTCGCGCGTCCCTTTCTCGGCCTGCACCAGCGACAGCACGCCACGGGCCAGTCCGGTCACCGACAGCGCGTGCTGGGGAGCGCCGCACCCGTCGACGACGACGGCCGTCACCGGCTCTCCGGCGGCCTCGGCCAGCCGCGCCTCGATCGCCTGCTGCAGCGGGTGGTCGCGCTCCAGGTACCCGGACGTCGGCCAGCCGGCGGCCACGCACGCGGACAGCATGGCCGCGTGCTTGCCCGAGCAGTTCATCGCCAGTCGCTCCGGCGCACGACCGGCGACGATCCACTCCGATTCCGTGCCGATGTGCTGCGGCAGCGCCGGCGGACAGCCGAGGTCGTCCGGTGCGAGTCCCACGGCCGCCAGCATCCCGGCGGCCACCTCGCGGTGGCCGTCCTCACCGTTGTGCGAGCCGGCACCGATGGCCAGTTCGCGCGCGGACCGGGGAGCCCAGCCCGCCGCCAGCAGGGCCGTCGCCTGCACCGGCTTGTTCGACGAGCGCGGAAGGGTCGGCCGCTCGACCGCGCCGGCGGCGAAGGTCACCTCTCCGGCGGCGTCCAGGACGACGAGCGACCCACGGTGCACCGACTCGAGGAACCCCGACCGCCACACCTCGACCAGGACAGGGTTGTCCGGCCAGGCGTTGCCCCCGCCGGCCGGCTCGGCGTTCAGTGCCTGCCCTCGTCGGCGAGCAGGGCGGCGACGTCGGCCTCGCCGTCCCGGTAGCGGCGGCCGAGCTCGGCAGCCAGCCCGTCCATGACCTGCTGGACGCCGCGACGACGCTCGGACAGGTCGACCTCCGCCTCGGCCAGCGCGCGGGCCGCCTTCTCGAGCTTGGCGTCCGTGAGGGTCGAGATGGCGGACACGTCGATGCCCGAGGTGAGCGCGTTGACCCAGGACTCGTACTCCTCCGGCGCCTGCGGCTGCACGGTCTGGTGCCGGCCGAGACCGTGCGCGGGACCACGCCCCTTCTCGGAGAGGATCTCGGGCAGCAGGTCGACCAGCGAACGCCCGTCGTCCTCGGCGCGCCGCTGCAGCTCGCGGCGGACGATGTCGAGCCGCCCCTGCAGCAGGCGCCGCGTGTAGGAGAGGTTGACCTCTTGCTGCTCGGCCTCGCGCCGCAGGCGCCGGACCTCCGACATCGGCTGCGTCGTCGCGTTCTGGAGGAAGGCGGGCTGGAGGAGCGCGTCGACGGCGGCACCCCCGGCGCGAGCAGGCTTCGGACTCACTTCGTCTCCTCGCTGGCGCTCGTCGCCGGCGTTCGCCGGACTGCTCTGCTGATCGGTGAACTCGCGAGCTCGTTCACAGCGTCTCCTCGCTGGCGCTCGTCGCCGGCGTTCGCCGGACTGCTCTGCTGATCGGTGAACTCGCGAGCTCGTTCACAGCGTCTCCTCGCTGGCGCTCGTCGCCGGCGTTCGCCGGACTGCTCTGCTGATCGGTGAACTCGCGAGCTCGTTCACGAGACAATCTCCATCGGCTTGATCCCCAACAGGCTTCGGGCGTCGTCTGTGGTCATCGGCGGGCGCTGGGCGATACGGGCCAGTCCCGCCGCCCGGGCCACCAGCTGGGTGTTGTCGCGGACCGGCTCGCCGGGAGCGTAGGTGAGCGTGTCCTCCATGCCCACCCGCAGGTGTCCCCCGGCCGACAGCGCGGCGAGCATCACCGGCAGCGACGTCCGGCCCACGCCGGTCGCGGCGAAGGTGGCTCCGGGCGGCAGGAGGGGCAGGCAGGCGGTGAGCGCCTGCGCCGTCCCCGGCATGCCACCGGGGACGCCCATCACCAGGTCCACGTGCACGTGTCCGCCGTGCGGCAGGCCGTGCCGGTCCAGCAGCCGTTCCAGGGTGGCGAGCTGACCGAGGTCGAACACCTCGTACTCGGGCACGATGCCGCGCTGCTGCATCTGCGTGTGCAGCTCGACGATCAGGTCCCACGGGTTGGCGAAGACGTCGCGGCCGAAGTTGACGGTGCCCAGCGTCAGCGACGCGGCATCCGGCTCCGCGTCCAGGACGGCGAGCCGCGCGTCGAACGGGTCGGTCACCGCGCCGCCGGTGGAGAGCTGCACGATCAGGTCGGTGCTGTCCCGCACCCCGGCGACGACCTCGCGCACCCGGCCGAGGTCGAGGGTCGGGCGGGTGTCGGTGTCGCGGACGTGCAGGTGGATGACGGAGGCGCCGACCGCCTGGCAGTCCCGGGCAGCCGCCACGACCTCCTCGACCGTCACCGGCAACGCCGGGACGTCGGCCTTCGCCGACTCGGCGCCCGTCGGGGCGACCGTGATGAGCGTGCTGTAGGTCACCGGCCGATCGTCGCAGACCGGACCGCGCGCACGCGGTCGCGGGCCGCCGCCAGGGTGTCGTCGGTCTCCTCCACGAGGTCGTCCGGGTCCACGGCGGCGACGGCGTCGCCGACCGCGAGCGCGGTGTCGGCTCCGACCGACCGTTTCACCAGCGCCAAGGCGACGACGCCGAGCTCGAAGTGGCGGACGACGCTGCCCACCCGGCCCACCTCGCGGGTGCCGGCGAGCACGGGGCTCCCCGCCTCGGCCAGCACCTCGCTGACGCCGTCCAGGTGCAGGAGGACCAGCCGCCGCGGCGGCCGGCCCAGGTTGTGCACGCGGGCCACCGTCTCCTGGCCGCGGTAGCAGCCCTTCTCCAGGTGGACGGCGGTGCGCAGCCACGGCAGCTCGTTGGGGATGGTGCGGTGGTCGGTGTCGACGCCGAACCGGGGGAGGCGGGCCTCGACCCGCAGCGCCTCGTAGGCCTGGACGCCGGCCAAGGGCGCCGCCAACCGGTCCACCGTGGCGTCGATCTCCCCCCGGCGGACGACGAGGTCGAACACCGTCGCGCCGCCGTCGCCGATCGGGGGCATGCGGCGCACGAAGCCCGCGTCGAGGGCGCGCACCTCGTACTCGCGGTCCGGCACCGGCAGCTGCGCCACCGCGAGGACCTCGGCGGCCTCCGGCCCCACGAGGCTCAGCACGGCCCAGTCGGCCGTGACCATCGCCGGCTCCACACGGAGCATGAACCGCATCTTCTGCAGGAAGGCCAGCAGCGCCTCCCCGGTGCCGGGCTCGACGTCGGCCCAGGTCGTCCCACCCAGCTCGGCGATCGCCAGGTGGTGCTCGACGTGGCCGTTCGGCGAGAGCACGAGCGCCTCGCTGCCGGAGCCGTCGGCCAGCCGGTCGAGGTGCTGACTGGTGATGCTGTGCAGCCAGCTGAGCCGGTCGGCACCGGGCACGGTCAGGACGTCGCGGTCGCCGCGGTCGACCAGTCCGGCTCCCTCGGCCAGCAGCCGCTGTTCGCGCAGCGGGTCGCCGTAGTGGGCAGCGACGGAACCGCCCTCCACCATGACCGCGCCTGGACGCGAGAGGAGGGGTGAGGCTGTCATGAGGGCTCCGATCCGGTTCGTCCACGGCACGCACGGCACGTCCCGGACAGGGCGACGTGCCCCACGTCCACGGTGAAACCCAGCTCGGCCGCCAGACGTTCCGCGGCACTGTCGAGCAGGTCCGGTGCGGCCGAGGCGATCTCGCCGCACGACTGGCACACCACGTGCAGATGGGGGTGCTCCGCGGCGTGGTAGACCGGCGCCCCCTTGCCCAGATGCGTGTGCCACACCAGTCCCAGCCGCTCGAGCAGCTCCAGGTTCCGGTAGACCGTGGAGGTGTCCGGCGCAGCGCCCCCGGGCCCGGCCTCCTCGCGCAGCCGGGCGCCGATCGCCTCCGGCGTCGCGTGCTCCAGGGCGCTCACCGCCGCCAGGACGCGCTGCCGCTGCGCGGTCAGCCGGAGCCCGCGGGCGCGCAGCCGCTCGGCGAGGGGCGCCTCGACCGGAGTCCCGCCGTCGTGCCCGTGTCCCACTCGCTGAGCCTATGCCGCCCGCGCCCGGTAGCCTGGGCCCCGGTGCGCCGGGAAGTCTGGTCGGCAACGTCCGACCCGACCCCACTCTGCCTGGAGCCGCCCCCGTGACGACACCCGCCCGCCTCTTCGGCCGAGGTTCCTGGACCGAGGCCCAGCGCATCGCCGCGGTCCTGCGCCGCGAGACCGTGGGCGGCATCCTGCTGATGATCGGTGCGGGCATCGCGCTGATCTGGGCCAACAGCCCGTGGGCGGGGGCCTACGAGTCGCTCCGCGACACCGAGGTGGGCCCCGAGTCCCTCCACCTGAATCTCACCCTCGGCACCTGGGCGGCCGACGGCCTGCTGGCGATCTTCTTCTTCGTCGTCGGGCTCGAGCTCAAGCGCGAGTTCGTCGCCGGGGACCTGCGCGACCCGCGCCGCGCCGCGCTGCCCGTGGCCGCCGCGGTCGGGGGGATGGCGGTGCCGGCGCTCTTCTACGTCCTGATCAACCTTGGGGCCGGCGACGGGGCGTTGCGCGGCTGGGCCATCCCGACGGCGACCGACATCGCGTTCGCGCTGGCCGTCCTGGCGGTGATCAGCACCCACCTCCCGGCCGGCCTGCGCACCTTCCTGCTCACGCTGGCCGTCGTCGATGACCTGCTGGCCATCACGATCATCGCGTTCTTCTACACCGCCGCCCTCTCGGTGGTCCCGCTTCTGCTCGCGTTCATCCCGCTGGCGATCTTCGGGCTCCTGGTGCAGAAGCGGATCCGCTCCTGGTGGCTGCTGCTGCCGCTGGCACTGGTGACGTGGGTGCTCATGCACGAGTCGGGCGTGCACGCCACGGTGGCCGGCGTGCTGCTCGCGTTCACCGTCCCGGTGCTCCGCAGCGAGGCCGCCGGGGGCCCGGCCGCCGGGCCCGGGCTGGCCGAACACCTCGAGCACCGGATCCGGCCGATCTCGGCCGGCATCGCCGTCCCGATCTTCGCCTTCTTCTCCGCCGGGGTCACCGTGGGCGGGCTGTCCGGCCTGGGCGCAGCGCTCTCCGACAGCGTGGCGCTCGGGATCATGGTCGGCCTGGTGGCGGGCAAGACGGTGGGCATCACCGGCGCCACGTGGCTGATGGCTCGATTCACGCGCGCCGAGCTCGACGAGGACCTCGG
The DNA here is from genome assembly GCF_006717095.1 of Blastococcus colisei. NCBI lineage: Bacteria > Bacillati > Actinomycetota > Actinomycetes > Geodermatophilales > Geodermatophilaceae > Blastococcus > Blastococcus colisei. Next base: position 612,689 of record NZ_VFQE01000001.1, on the reverse strand, counting down.
CTGGCCGGACGTCATCGGGCTGGCGTTGCTCGGCGGCATCGGCTTCACCGTGTCCCTGCTGGTCGGCGAGCTCGCCTTCGGGGAAGGCTCCGAGCGCGACGACGTCGTCAAGGTCGGTGTCCTGGTCGGGACGCTGACCGCGGCGTTGCTGGCTGCGGTCGTGCTGCGGCTCCGCAACCGCCGGTACAAGCGCATCTACGCCGACGAGCAGGTCGACCTCGACCAGGACGGGATCCCCGACGTCTACGAACGCGAGACCGTCGACGACCGCGCCGAGCACGATCCGGACTGGCAGGGCGCGCCACCTCCGGGCCGGACCGTCGGAGACGTCCCGCTGGGGGACGAGAGCGACGCCCACCCTCCGGCCTACGAGACGGTGGACGACCAGGCGGACCACGACCCGGACTGGAAAGGCGCCCGCCCACCGGGACGGACGGTCGGGCCGTCCGCTGACGGCTGAAAATCCTCGTTGCCGACCCTCCCGGATCGACGTACTTTCGTCGTACACGAGAGAGGAGGTGGTCCGTAACTTTGCATAGCTACAGGACTCGTGAGGTGGCTGTCCGCTAGCCGCCGTCCAGATGGGCCGCCCGTTCAGACGACAGTCTGAGCGACGGCAGATCGCCCGTCCGTCGTACGGCGGCGAGCGAGAACCGGACAGTCACCCGATCCCCGGGCCGCCGACATTTGTCCAGTCGGCCCGCGTGCAGCTTCCTCTCCGGAGGACCGCGCCGCGGAGCAGCCCGGGGATTGTCCGTTCCCTGGGTAGGTTCTCCAGCGTGGATCTCGGCGGACTTCCGATCGAGACCGACGTCTCCCTCGGCGTGTGGTTCTCCTCCGCCCGCCGCCGCGGGGAGTCCGGCACCGTGGCGGCGCTCGTCCCTGCGGTGTTCGAGGACTACGCCCGGGTTTTCCACCCGGCCGTCCGCTACGACGGCGACGACGACCTCGAGGTCCCGTGGACCGAGGCGGCCGGGCACAACGGCACCGTCGCCCACCCGCTGATGCAGTGGGACGCGATCACCCGCGGGCCCGTGGACAGCCAGCCGCCGGTCTGGGACGACGGCCCCAGCGAGGGACACCTCCCCGTCGCACTCGCCGATCGCCTGGTCCACGTGCTGGTCCGGCACACCACGACCCCCGCGACCTGCTTCTTCGGCAGATGGGACGGCTTCGGCTACGACCTCCCCTCGCCCGACGTGCCGCCCCGGCTCCTGCTCCGCGGCGGGCGGGACGTCGTCCTCGTCCGGGGCGCGGCGCACGACGCCGTCCGGAACCTGGCACCCGAGCCGCACGAGCAGAGCGCCAACCTCTGGTGGCCGGCCGACCGCGCCTGGTGCGTCGTCACCGACGTCGACCTGCGCAGCAGCTACGTCGGTGGCAGCGCCGCCTGCGTCGCCGACCTGCTCGCCACTCCCGGCATCGAGGCCGCCCCGGCCCGGCCTCACGACCCGATCGCCGGAGGACCGGTCAGCGGTCGACGATGATCCAGCTCCCGGCCACGTCCACGACGACGCCGGATTCGACCAGCTCGATGTCGGTGATCTCCTGCGCGAACGGCAGCGGATCCAGCGGCACCCGGAAGGTGAACCGCTGACCGAGCAGCAGCTCGCTGACCCGGTCCAGCCCGTCGACACCGCCGATCCGCGTCGGCTCCACCACCAGCGCGCCGTCGTCGGCGCCGATCGCGGCGTCGGCCGACGCGTCCAGCGTCGCCCCCAGGACGTCCACCGAGCCGGTCACCCGCAGCTCCCCCGACGCGGCGTCCTCGACCGTCAGCGGGCGCCCGGTCATCTCCAGGTACCGGTTGAGGTCCTCGTAGGTCAGCAGCGCCTCGGCCTCGGTCTCGGCGATGACGAGCTGGTCGGTGTTGCGGTACAGGAGGTCGTGGAAGGACAGGTAGACGTCGCGCAGCTCGGCCTCCACGGTCTCGATCCGCAGCGGCCCGGAGCTGACGCCGTGCATCACGATGTCCACCTCCGCGTACCGTCCGCGCAGCACCTGCGGGAGGAAGAAGGGGCCGCGCACCTTCACCGAGGGCCGGTCGAAGGTGCCGGTCTGCTCCTGCAGCGTCCGCGCCACCAGCGTCTCGGCGGCACGCCGTGCCAGCCAGTCCGCCCCCCACAGCAGCAGCAGGACGCCGAGCACCACCCCGGCCACCGACGCGACCGTGGCCGCGCGGGGCCGGCGCCGGCGCGACGTCGTCCCGGCGTCCGCTGCCTGTCCGTCGCTCATCGCCCTCCGCCCACCGCGGTCGTCTCCCGCTCCCCGGCCACCGACGCGTCCGGCTGCCACTCGTCCAGGAGGGCGGCCTGCTCGTCGGCGTCGAGCGGGTCGCCCGACGTACGGATGCGCCGGTTCGGCCAGCTGCCGGCCCGGCCCAGCAACGACAGGACCGCAGGGGTCAGCACGGGCCGGATGAGGAAGGTGTCGATCAGCAGCCCCGCCGCCATGATGAAGGCGACCTGGCGGAAGCTGTCGAGCGGAATCAGCGCCACCATCGCGAACGTACCCGCGAGGATCACCCCCGCAGCGCTGATCGCCCGGGCGGTGGCCGGCATGGCCACCGCGATCGCCGCACGCAGCGGCCGGCGCCCTGCCTCCTCCCAGATCGAACCCACCGCGAAGACGTTGTAGTCGGAGCCCAGCGCGATCAGCAGCACGGCGGTCGTGAAGGGCACGTAGAAGGTCAGCCCGGGGTCGTCGAGCAGGCCCTGGAAGACCAGGACGGTCAGCCCGAGCGCGGCCGCGACCCCCAGGGCGCTCATCGCGAGCAGCAGGATCGGGGCGACCAGCGCCCTCAGGTACAGCGCCAGGATCACGAACTCGACGGCCAGCGCCGCGAGCAGCGTCCGCCAGAGATTCTCCTGGGTGATGACGGCGAGCTCCGAGGCGACTGCCGTCTGGCCGGCGACACCCGCCGTCGCACCGGCCACCCCCGCCTCGGCCAGCAGCACGTCCAGGCGGTCCTGGATCCGCTGGAGATCGCCGATGGCCGTGGCGCCGAGCGGATCGCTGTCGAGGATGACCACGAACCGCGCCGCGTCGCCGTCACGGGAGAAGACGATCCCGTACTCGTCGGAGAGCGGGTTCTGGGTGGGGCCCAACACCTCGGCGACCCCCGGCTGGTCGGCCAGCGACTCCTGGAAGCGCTCCAGGGCCGCCCGCTGCTGGGCGACGCCGGCCCCCTCCACCAGGATCTCCGTCGGCGCCACCACCCCCCGGACGCCGGACTCCTCGAGGACCGCCGACCCGCGCTGCACCGGGTCCCCGTCGGGCAGACCGGAGGCGAAGGACAGGTCCAGCCGCAGGTCCGACAGGGGCAGCGCCGCGGGCACCAGTACGGCCACGCCGAGGAGGACGGCGACCAGCGCCCCACGGCTGGTCGAGGCCGTGCGCGCGATCCACCGCGCACCCCGGCCGGCCCGGCGGTCGATCGTCGCGCCGCTCTCGTGGATCGCTGACGGAAAGAACAGCCGGGGCCCCAGGACGGCGAGCACCGCCGGTACGAACGTCAGCGAGACGACGACCCCCACGACGACGGTGAGCGCCAACGCCGGCCCGAAGGCGCGGAACAGGTCGAACTCGGCCACCAGCAGGGCGGCGGTCCCGGCGGCCACCGTGAGGCCGGCCACCGCCACGATGGGCCCCTCCCGCAGCACCGTCCGCCGAGCCGCGTCGTGCGGACCGAGGCCGCGGTCGAGCTGCCGGCGCATACCGGAGAAGAAGAGGACGCAGTAGTCGGTGACCACGCCGATCAGCAGCGCCGCCGTCAACGGCTGGAGCTGGTCGGGCAGGGCGAACCCGAGCATGGCCGCGGCGGTGCTCAGCACGCGCACCGCGACGAGGTAGCCGATGCCCGCGGCGAGCAGCACGACCAGCGGTGCGACCACCGACCGGAACGTCAGCCCGACCACCACCGCGATGAGCACCAGGGTGACCACCTCGAACACGTGCAGCCACGACTCCAGGTGGTACGCCTGCTGGATCCGCGCCGGGGTGATCCCGACGACGTGGGACTCCACCGACGCCTGGTTGCGGAAGTGGGCGGCGTACTGGCGGGCGAGTGCCGTGCTGTCGGACAGCGACGTGCCCCCGGTGACGTACAGGTACGTCACGGCGGTGTCGGGCGTCGACGTGGGCACCGGGACGGCGGCGACGATCTGACCGTCGGCCGTGGGTGGATTCCCCTCGAGGGAGGCCTGGGTGTGCTGGAGCGCCCACAGCGCGACGTCGGCCCGCGTGAGGGGGCTGAGCCCGCCGGCATCGTGCACCACCACGGCGGTCTCCGACAGCACCGGGACGGCGAACTGCTCGATGGACCGCTGCTGCACCGCCACGGCCTCGCTGTCGGCCGGCAGGAGGCTGCCGATGTCGTTGCCGCCCCCGCCGCCCGACGGCGCCGGCAGCACCACGACCGCGACGGCAACCACCAGCCAGGTCACGAGCACGAACCAGCGCCCGGTCACCACGGCGGACCGGAAGCCCCGGCCGAACGCCCCCAGCACGGCGCCGGGCACCCGCAGGGCGTCCCGTACGGGCGCCGGTGCGGTCACCACGGCCTCCCAACCCGGGGCGGGGCACCCGACTAGCTGTGCTACGGAAGGGTAGGGCCCCCAGCGGGGAGCCGCAGGCGGAGGGACGACCGGATGTCCGGGAAGGCAACGGCGAGTGTGCCGGAGGAAACCGCGCAGGGCAGTGCCCCGGGCGGACGCTCGGGCGGCATGCGCTCCTGGTGGCTGGCCGGCATCACGTTCGTCGTGGGCCTGTTCCTGGGGGCGATCGCGCTCGGACTGCTGCACGAGAGCCCGCCGCCCGACCTCCTGGCCGGCGACCCCCCGGCCGCCGCGCCCGCCGACGACGTGCCGTCCGAGGCGCCGGGCGCGAACGCGGAGATCACCGTGAACGAGGCGTGCCTGCGCGTCGTGAACGAGACCCGCGACGTGATCGACGCCATCCGCGGCCTCGGGGAATCCGCCGCCGACCTCGACATCGCCGGGGTGAACCAGGCGATCCGGGCGCTCCAGCCGCTGGAGGACCGCGTGCGCGAGGACCTCGCCGACTGCGAGGCCGACACGACGCTCCCGGGCGACCTCGAGCCCCTGCCGTCGACCGAACCCTCGACGGCGCCCGCCCCGACGTCGTCCGACGCCGGGGACTGAGCGGGGCCGCCAGGAACTACAGCCGGGACAGCTCCGCGGCGAGGTCGTCGAGGCCCAGCGAACCCTGTGACAGCGCGGCCATGTGCCATGCCTTGAGGTCGAACTCGTCGCCACGGGTGCGCTGCGCCGCGGCGCGGCCCTCCAGCCAGGCCCGCTCACCCAGCTTGTAGCTGATCGCCTGGCCCGGGATCCCGAGGTAACGGACCAGTTCGCTGTCGAGGAAGGCCGGGGCCGCACCCGAGTTCTCCCCGAGGAACGCCCGCGCCAGCTCCGGCGTCCACGGCCGGCCGCGGTGGTCGGCGAGGGAGCCCTCGGCGTCGTCGGGGACCGGCAGCCCCAGGTGCATGCCGATGTCGATGACCACCCGCACCGCGCGCAGCTGCTGGGCGTCGAGGAAGCCCAGCCGCGCCGCGGGGTCGGTCAGGTAGCCCAGCTCGTCCATCAGCCGCTCGGCGTACAGCGCCCAGCCCTCGACGTTGGCGCCGACCGAGCCCAGCGACGTCTGGTACGTCGAGAGCTCGCCGGACACGTAGGCCCACTGGGCCAGCTGCAGGTGGTGACCCGGAACGCCCTCGTGGTACCAGATCGAGATCAGGTCCCACAGCGGGAATCGCTCGCGGCCCAGCGTGGGCAGCCAGGTGCGCCCGGGACGCGAGAAGTCCTGCGCGGGGCGGGTGTAGTACGGAGCAGCCGCGCTGCCCGGTGGGGCGATCATCGCCTCGACCTTCCGCACGGGCGCGGCGAGGTCGAAGTGCGTGCCGTCCAGTGCCTCGATCGCCTCGTCCATCATCGCCTGCAGCCGCCGGCGGATCGCCTCCACGCCGTCGACGGCGGGACCGTGCACGTCCAGCCAGCGCATCGCCTCCATCGGTGTCCCACCCGGGACGACCTTCTCGGCCTCGATGCGCTGCTCGGCCAGGATCCGGCGGTGCTCGGCCCAGCCCCACGCGTAGGCGTCCTCGAGCCCGGCCCCGGCACCGAGGTCCGAGCCGGTCCACCGTCGCGCGGCGACGGCGTAGCGCTCACGGCCGACCGCGTCCGGCGTCCCTCCGGCGCGGGGTCCGTACTCGTCGCGTAGGTAGTCGCGGATCGCCGCCACCGCCCCGTCGGCGGCCGCGGCCGCCGCGTCCAGCTCGCGGCGCAGGGAGTCGGGCCCGGTCGCGGCGAAGGTCGTGAAGTACGGCCCGGTCAGCCACTCGTCCAGCTGTCCGACGACGGTGCGCACCTGGCGCGGCGCGACGAACAGCCCGCGCCGGGCGCCCTCCTCGAGCGAGGCGCGGAATCCCGCGTAGGCCTCGGGTACCCGGACCATCCGCCGGGCGAGGACCGCCCAGTCCTCCTCCGTCGCCGACGGCATCATCAGGAAGACCTGGCGGACCGAATGCACCGGACTGAACAGGTTGGACAGCGCCCGGTAGCCCTCGCCGGCCTCGTGCGCCGCCAGCTCCGCCCCCAGTCGCTCCCGCAGCAGGCGGGCGCAGCCCCGCTCGATCGGGTCCTCGGCCAGCACCGGATCGGCAGCCAGCACGCGCTCCAGCTCCGCCAGCGTCGTCCGCGCCAGCTCGGCCTCGGCCTCCAGGCCCGCCGGGCTGAAATCCGGCAGACGGTCGTTCCCGGGACGGTTGCCCAGGCTCGTCGCGACGATCGGGTCGAGGTCGCTGACCGCCTCGACGTAGGCGTCGGCGACGTGTCGTGGGGTGGTGGGTCGGGCAGGCGATGGGGTGGTGGGTCGGGCAGGCGATGGCGTGGTGTTCAGCGGAGGCGTTCCAATCGGGCGGACATCCAGGGGCGCGGCGGGCCGTCCGGTCCGGCGCGGTCGATGGCGTACATCAGCGCGCCCTCCACGATCCCGTAGAGCCGGACGGCGCGGCTCACCTCCGCGGCGTCCGGGGTGCGGGCCAGGACGTCGGTGGTCAGCTCCCAACTCGTCGTCGTCCGTGCCTGCCCCACGTAGAGCTCGACCAGCCCGTCCGGGTTCGTGACGAGCAGTTCGACGTCGTCCCGGCCGCGGGGCCGCCAGAAACCGGACTCGCGGACGCCGGGGCCCACGATCGCGCCGTCGTCGGTGAGCTGCCAGGAACGCGACTCGTACGCGAGGAAGCCGCGTCCGTCGTGGCTGAACCGGATCCACTGGCCGAACCGGTGGTCACCCGCCGCGCCGGCCGCCTGCCCCTCGCCGTGCCACTCGCCCAGCAGCGGCAGCACCGAGAGCAGCTCGTCGGAGACCTCGGGGCCGGTGCGGACGTCGGCGGTGTCGGGGACCGGCAGCTCGGTGGGGCCGGTCATCGCCGGGCTCCCTTCGGCCGGCGCGCGAGCCGGTAGGCCCCGGCGGCGCAGGCGACCGCGCCCAGCGACGCCAGGGTGGCGAGAACCCAGGCAGAGACCATGGGCTCCACGGTAATGACGTCGCGGCCGGCCGCCTCAGGTGGTCACCGGTGGCGGCGGCGTCCTGGCCCTCGCCGTCGTCCTGGCCGCCGGCGGGCACCGCCGCCGCGGGCGCCGGCCGGACCGCACGTCCGGCTCCACGGCCCGGGCAGGAGCACAGCAGCGGTTCCGACGGCGGGACGGTGGTCGCGATCGTGCAGAGCCGGCGAACCTATGATCGACACGGTTCGGGACCACCGCGCCGATCGGGACCGGTCCCCCGGTTGAGGAGGCTCGCGTGCGGACGGCCGAGGAGGAGCTCGCACGCGCTCTCGCCCGTTACGAGTGGGTCCTGGCCAACGTCGCCGACGGGATCTACGGCCTGGACGTCCACGGGCGCGTGGAGTTCGTGAACCCCTCCGCCGTCCGCATCACCGGCTACCCGCCGGACGAGCAGCGCGGACAGGACCAGCACGCCCTCCTCCACCACCACCGGGCCGACGGCACGCCCTATCCCCGGGCGGAGTGCCCCGTCTGGCAGGCCTTCCGGGTCGGCCGGACCGTGGTCGCCGACGACGAGGTGTTCTGGCGCAAGAACGGGACCGCGGTGCCGGTCGAGCTGATCGCCGTCCCGACCGTCGAGAACGGCGAGGTGACCGGCGTCGTCGTCTCCTTCCGCGACCTCACGGAGCGGCGGGCGGCCGAGCAGCAGGCGGCCGAGCTCGACCGGCTGGCCCGCGAGGCCGCCGCCTCGCGCGCGCTGTCGGACCGGCTGCAGCAGGCGCTGCTCACCCCGCCGCCGGAGCCCGACCACCTGCACGTCGCCGTCCGCTACCAGCCGGCCGGCCACGAGGCCCAGGTCGGCGGCGACTGGTACGACGCCTTCCTCCAGCCGGACGGCGCGACGATGCTCGCCATCGGTGACGTCGTCGGCCATGGCAGCGACGCCGCGGCCGCGATGGGCCAGCTGCGCGGCCTGCTGCGGGCCCTCGCCTACGACAACGAGGAGCCGCCGGCGACCACGCTCGGTCGCTTCGACCGGGCCGCCCAGGGTCTGGCCGTCTCGACCCTGGCCACCGCGATCCTCGCCCGGGTGGAGCGCCACCCGGACGTCCCCGTGACGGGCCCCCGGGTGGTCCGCTGGAGCAACGCCGGGCACGTCCCCCCGCTGCTGCTGGCCCCGGACGGCACCTCGCGGGTGCTGGAGACCCCGCCGGACCTGATGCTGGGCGTCGATCCGGCCACCGCGCGCCGGGGCCACACCGTCGAGCTCGACGACGGGCACACCCTGCTGCTGGTCACCGACGGCCTGGTCGAGCGCCGGGGCGGCGATCTGGACGAGGGCATGGGCCCGGCTGCAGGAGGCGCTGCGCGACGTGGGCCGCGAGCCGCTCGACCAGCTCCTGGACACGGTGCTGACCCGGCTGGTGCCACGGGCGGGCGAGGACGACGTCGCCGTCGTCGCCGTGCGCGCCTATCCCGAGGACGGCCCGCGCCCGGCGGAGGCGGGACCGAACCGCCTGCCGCCGGGCGCGGACTGAGCCGTCCGCTATCCGACGACGATCGTCGTCTCGTTCAGGCCGACCTCGGCGGAGATGACCCGCTCGCCCTTGCCCACGGGGGCCAGGGACCGGACCTTCCACTCCCCCGGGGCGGCGAAGAACCGGAACTCACCCTCGGGGCTGGTCACCACCTCGGCGGTGAACTCGTCGGTGGCGTCCAGGAGCCGGACGTAGGCACCGGCCACCGGAGCGCCGTCGTGCCAGACCTGACCCTGGATCACCGTCTGGGTGCTGAGATCGATGCCCGCGAGGGCACCGCCCTGCTGCGGAGCGCCGCACATGTCAGCTCACTTCTCGATCGGGACGCCGACGAGCGAGCCGTACTCGACCCAGCTGCCGTCGTAGTTCTTGACGTCGGACTTGCCGAGCAGCTCGCGCAGCACGAACCACGTGTGGCTCGAGCGCTCGCCGATCCGGCAGTAGGCGATGGTCGCCTTGCTCTCGTCGTAGCCCTGCTCGGCGTAGAGCTTCGCCAGCTCCTCGTCGCTCTTGAACGTGCCGTCCTCGTTGGCCGCCTTGCTCCACGGGATGTTCTTCGCGGTCGGGACGTGTCCGCCCTTCTGCGCCATCTCCTGCGGCAGGTGGGCCGGGGCCAGGATCTTGCCGGAGAACTCGTCGGGCGAGCGCACGTCGATGAGGTTCTTCGAGCCGATCGAGGCCACGACCTCGTCGCGGAAGGCGCGGATCGACAGGTCGGGCTCGCTGGCCTTGTACTGGGTGGCCGGGCGCTGCACGGCGTCCTTGGACAGCGGGCGGCCGTCGAGCTCCCACTTCTTGCGGCCGCCGTCGACCAGCTTGACCTGGTCGTGGCCGTAGAGCTTGAAGTACCAGTACGCGTAGGCGGCGAACCAGTTGTTGTTGCCGCCGTAGAGCACCACGGTGTCGTCGTTGCTGATGCCCTTCTCCGACAGGAGGGCCTCGAAGGCCTCCTTGTTCACGAAGTCGCGGCGCAGCGGGTCCTGCAGGTCCTTCTTCCAGTCCAGCTTGACGGCACCCTCGAGGTGTCCGCCGTCGTAGGCGCTGGTGTCCTCGTCGACCTCGACGAAGACGAGGCCGGGCGCGCCCAGGTTCTCCTGGGCCCAGTCGGCGGTGACGAGCACGTCGGCACGACTCATGGTGGTTCCTCCGTAGATCGGTGGTGGATCAGGTGCAGCTCACCGCCGCACGTGGGTGCGGCAGGACGGTGCGGTCATTGCTGGGAAGACCTTCGGACGGCGGACAGGGCGCGTCTGGACGGTCGGAACCGACCTCAGGGGGTCGGACAGAGGCAGCTGCCGACGCGGCACAGGTCGACTGTGCGTCGCGAGGTCAGCAGGGTGCCCACGCCGCGAGAGTAGCCGATCACGTCCGCACCCGGCCGAGCCGGTCGACGACGGCGCCCATCCCACTCATCCCCCGCAGGAACCGGGCGTGCCGAGCGGCTATTCCACGGCCGCGAGCACGGTGTCGGTCGACTCGATCCGGATGTCGACGCCGCCCTCGGCAGGACGCACGCTGGTGAGCTGCAACCCGAAGGGCAGCGCAGGCACCTCGTAGCGCAGGTCCAGGAGGTCGACGGCGCGGTCCAGGAGGAAGCCGGGGACCTCGTCCCCCGCCGCGGACGCACGGTCGACGTCCACGACGAGGTCCCCGCCGTCGAGGCGGACCTGGCCCACCGCGGTGAGCGGCAACTCCCGGCCCATGAGCTCCACGGTCCGCGTGACGCGCAGGTCGTCGCCCTCGCGGGTCAGCTCGGTGCCCGGGCCCAGCTGCTCGGACAGCAGTGCGTAGGAGAGCGTCGCCGTCCCCTCGATCCGGTCGACGGGGATCTCCTCCACCGCCCCGGAGACCACGCCGGACAGTGGCACGTGGACCCCGCGCAGCACGACGTCGGCACGGGTGCCCTCCGGCTGCCCGAGCTGCTCGGCGGTCAGGGAGATCCGCACGTCGTCGTAGCGGCCGCCGATCACCTGCGTGAGGAACGGGAAACCGCGCGCGTCCACCACGGGCGCCCCGGCGAGGTCGGCCTGCTCGACCAGCTGCTCGGCGGCGTACCCCTCGGCCCAGCGTTCGAGCACCCGGTCGGCCACGTACGCCAGACCGAGCAGCAGGACGGTGACGACCAGCAGCGCCTTCACGCGGGAGTGCTCACAGCACCGCCTGGAGGGCCAGTGCCACCGGGGCGCTCGCCGCGAAGGGGAGCACGGCCTGGACCACCGACAGCGCCCACGGGGACGGCGACGGGTCGGCGCCGGAGGCGGGCAGCGCGGTGCGGTCGTCCTCGCCGCTAGCGGTCACCTCGACCACCACGTAGCTGGCCACCAGCGCCATCATCGCCGTGACGCCGGCGAGGGCCGCGCCGAGGACCAGCGCCGGCACCGCGCCGGCGCTGCCGCCGACGTCCCGTCCGAGGAAGGCCACGAGGGCCCCGGCCGCCACCGAGAGCGAGAGGCCGAGAAGTCCGCGGGGGACGCCGGTGGCCAGGGAGGGCCGGGGCAGGACGAGGTCGACCAGGTGCCCCACGAGCAGCGCGACCCCGACGGCCAGCAGCGCCACGAGCGCCCGGTCGTGGCCCTCGGGCGTGCGGCCCAGCAGCAGCAGCGCGGCGAGCGCGCCGACTGAGGCGAGGAGCAACGCCGAGCCGGAGAGGGACGCGACGAGGTCCTGCCGGGGCGTGCGGACCATCTGCTGCAGGACGGCGGCGAGGAAGCCCAGCCCCAGCACCACCAGGAGGTCGCCCAGCGCCGGCCGCTCGGGCAGGACGAGGACGAGGTCGGCGGCGACCGCGGCCGCGGCGCCCACCGTCAGCGAGCCGGCGAATCCCTGGATGCCGGTCACCACGACCCAGGTGAGGACCAGGCCGAGCTGCAGGACCAGCACCGCAGCCAGCCGGCCCCGGTCGCCGAGCACCTCCGGTAACCCGACCAGCAGAAGGACCGCGAGCACGGTGAGGGCGGCCGGCTGGAGGTGGTGGACCCGCCCGGGGAGGGCGGTCGGGGGCGCCGGCGACGTCACGGGTCGATCGTGGCAGACGCCTGGCGTCCAGCGCGGTTCCGTCGCCGGTTCGGACGGCGGTTCGGACGGCGGCTGCGCCGGAGCACCCGCGGACGCGCCCTCGCCGTCGTGCCGTCCGTTATCCTGCCGTCTCACCTCGACAGCGCCGTCGATGACTCCCCTCGAAGGAGACTTGATGCGACTCGTGCTCATGACGGCGGCCCGGCAGGCGACGACCGAGGTGCTGCCCGCACTGGGGTTGCTCGGCCACCAGGTGCGTGTGGTCGCCCCCGAGCTGTCCAGCCTGCTCGACGGCGACTCGATGGCCAGTTCCGGGGACGTGCTCCTCGTCGACGCCCGCCACGACCTCATCCAGGCCCGCACCCTCTGCGGCCTGCTCTCCTCCACCGGTGTCGCCGGCGCGCTGATCGCCGTCCTCTCCGAGGGTGGGCTCGTGGCGCTGTCGGCCGACTGGGGGGTCGACGACGTCCTGCTCGACACCGCAGGCCCCGCGGAGGTCGACGCCCGGCTGAAGTGGGCCACCGCCCGGCGGCTGGCCGCGGCCACGCCCGCCGACGGCGGCGGCGACGGCGGCGTGACCAGGGCCGGCGAGCTGGTCATCGACGAGCACAGCTACTCGGCCAAGCTCCGCGGTCGCGCGCTCGACCTCACCTACAAGGAGTTCGAGCTGCTCAAGTACCTCGCGCAGCACCCGGGCCGGGTCTTCTCCCGGGCCCAGCTGCTGCAGGAGATCTGGGGCTACGACTACTTCGGCGGCACCCGCACCGTCGACGTCCACGTCCGCCGGCTGCGCGCCAAGCTGGGCACCGAGCACGAGGCCCTGATCGGCACCGTCCGCAACGTCGGCTACAAGCTCGACCGGCAGGTCGCCGACGCCGCCGCCAAGGCCGCCCGGGGGGCCACCTCCGGCGACAGGGCCGACGCCGAGCTGGTCTGATGCTCGGGTGAGCTCCGACAGCGACACCGACGTCCCCGCCGTTCTCACCCTCCTGCGCGCCGCCACCGTCGCCGACGGCGTGCGGCCGGTCTCCGAGGAGGCCGAGCTGCGGCTGCAGCACGGCTCCCCCGGCGGGCACGACGTCGTCGTCCACGACGGCGGCACCCTGGCCGGCTACGCGCGGCTCGACGACGGGACCGCCGAGCTGGTCGTGCACCCCGACCGGCGGCGCCGCGGCCTCGGGACGGCGCTGCTGCGACAGCTGCTCGACCTCGCGGGCGACCGGCCGCTGAGCATCTGGGCGCACGGCGACCTGCCCGGCTCGGCCGAGCTGCTCGCCCCGCACGGCTTCGACCGGGCGCGGGTGCTGCTGCAGATGCGCATGCCGCTGGACTCCATCGAGCCCGGCCCCCGGCCCGCGCTCCCCGACGACGTGCGCGTGCTGCCGTTCCGCCCGGGCCGCGACGAGGAGGCCTGGCTGCGGGTCAACGCGCGCGCGTTCGCCTGGCACCCCGAACAGGGCCGGATGACCCGGGCGGACCTGGAGCTGCGCGAGGCCGAGCCGTGGTTCGACCCGGACGGCTTCCTCATGGCCTGGCGCGGGGCCCCGGACGAGGGCGGCGTCCTGCTGGGCTCGCACTGGACCAAGGTGCACCCGGCCGGCGACGTCGCCGATCAGCCGGTCGGCGAGATCTACGTGCTCGGCATCGACCCGGACGCCCAGGGCATGTCGCTGGGGCGGGCGCTCACCGATCTCGGCCTGGCGCACCTGCTCGGCCGCGGACTGGATCAGGTCCTCCTCTACGTGGAGGAGGACAACGCCGCGGCCGTCCGACTGTACGAGAGCCGCGGCTTCCGGCGGTTCGCCGTCGACGTCTCCTGGCAGCGCGCTCCTGGCGCCTGACGTCGGCTCACGTGGCGTCGAGATCGACGGATGCGGGGCTGGAACGGTCGGGACGGGCGGTCGGGACCCGACGGTTCGTGGTCGCGCCGGCGTGGGGCGCCGGCCGGCCGTCGTCCTCGCCCACCAGGTGCTCGCGGAGGAACGTCCTGGGGTGGTACCTCCGGAGGTCGACCTCGCGCAGGTGAGCGAAGTCGTCGCCGAGGCTGTCGTGGAACTGACCGCGCACACCGGACACCGCTGCTCGCACCCGCTCCAGGCCCCCCGCGGCGTCCTTCGCCAGGTCCGGAAGCCGCTCCGGGCCGAAGATGAAGAGAGCTGCCAGGCCGAGCACGACGATCTCGCCCCAGCCGATCGAGTCGAACACCAGGAACCTCCTACACGTGGGTCAGCACGGCACGGGATCTCGTGCCCCGACGGGGACCGTCTGCCGGGGCAGGAGGTCGGTGGCTGGAAGCGCGGTCGCTCCTGCGGGCGGGGGCAGTCATCGCTCACCCTGTCTCGACTGCGCCGGGCCGGCCGACGGGAGGAGTTGCACGTGCCCGGGCGCAGCCGCTGCCGGCCGGCCGTCGAGCCGGGACGGTGCAGGGTCCAGTGGGGATGCCGCGTCGTCATCCAGGTCGTGGAAGGACTCGACCGCCGCCCGTCGCGCGCGCCGCTTGTCCACCAGCCGGGCGAGCTGTATGGCCATCTCGAACAGCACGACCATGGGCCCGGCCATGACGAGCATCGTGAACGGGTCCTGCGTCGGCGTGACGAAGGCGGCGAAGACGACGGTCAGGAAGAAGATCCAGCGACGGGCGCTCGCCAGGGCCGCGTAGGTCAGGATGCCGACCGCATTGAGCATGACGGCGATCAACGGCACTTCGAACGAGACCCCGAACGCCAGGAGCAGCGAGAGGACGAAGCCGATGTAGTCCTGCGCGGTGAGCGCGATCACGGCACCGTCGCCGGCCAGGCCGAGGAGCAGCCGCAGGCCGGCGGCCAGTGATACGTAGGCCAGTGCGGCACCGAGGGCGAACAGCGCCGAGGACGCCGCGACGAAGGACACTCCGTAGAACTTCTCGTTCCGCTCGAGCCCGGGCGTGACGAAGCGCCACAGCTGGAACAGCCAGAACGGAGCCGACAGGACGATCCCGACGATGAAGCTGATCTTCAGCCGGATGAGCGCGCCACCGAAGACGTCGGTGATCAGCAGTCCGCAGCCGCCATCCGAGTCGTTGTAGCGCAGGTCCTCCGGGAGCCCGCAGTACGGGGCGCGGATGACGTCGCCGAGCCCGTGCTCGTACCACCAGAAGGCCAGTGCGGTGCCCAGGAGGATGAACAGCAGCGACGTGCCGACGCGCGTGCGCAACTCGGTGAGGTGCGCGACGAGAGTCATCGTGGCCGCGCTGTCCCGGCCAGTGCCGCCACGGCGCCGGCGACGCCCGATGGCCCCCACCTGTCCGAGCTCAGCGGGCGCCGTCGACGTCGGCCGACGGTGTCCGGTTCGCTGGGGCAGCGGTCCCCGACGTCCCGACGTCAGCCGGATGGCCGGGCACAGTCGCCGCGGGCAGGATCGTCCCGCGCCCCGGGGCGGCGCCCGTCGCCTGCCCGTCGGGAGCGTCGTCGTCCTTCATGCCCTTCATCTCGCCCTTGAAGATGCGCAGCGAGCGCCCCAGCGATCGCGAGGCGTCGGGCAGCTTCTTGTATCCGAACAGCAGCAGGATGGCCAGGAGGATCAGACCGATCTCCATGGGTCCGAGGTTCATCGAGTTCCTCCAGGTCGTCGGGGGAGCAGGGCCTGCTCCGTGCATTGCGCCCGCGCCGACCGGGGCGAGCGCGGTCTGTCCATGGGGGCGGCGCCGTGACCGCTGACCGGACGGAGCAGCCGGTCACGGCGCCGCTGTCACTCGGCGCAGGAGTGGCTCAGGTGCCGATGACCCCGCCGTCGTCCTTGGTGATCACCACGGTGGCCGACCGGGGAGTGTCGAACTCGTCGGTCTGCGGCCACGTGCTGCCGCCGTCCTCGCCCGGGTGCTGGATGTTGACGAACATGGTCCGCTGATCGGGCGTGGTGATCACCCCGGTGACCTCGCAACCGATCACCCCGGTGAAGAACCGCTTGATCTCCGGGACGCCGTTCTCGTCCACCGTGGTCGGATCGGCGGCCAGCATCTGGTCGTTGGCCGCCAGCGGCTGCGTGCCGTCGGTCTGGATCCAGATCCGGCCGTCGGGGTCGGCCCAGAGGCCGTCCGGCGAGCCGAAGGCGTCCTGCCCCTCGATGGTGGCACCCGACTCCGGAGGTCCGGCGAGCAGGAACAGTTCCCAGGCGAACGTGGTCGCGGTGTGGTCGCCGCCCGCCTCCTCCCACCGGACGATCTGGCCCCAGCGGTTCTGCACTCGCGGGTTCGGGGCGTTCGGGGTCTCCCGGCCGGCGTTGTTGGTGAGGGTCAGGTAGACCGTGCCGGTGATCGGGTCGACCGTGGTCCACTCGGGCCGGTCCATGGGCGTAGCGCCGACCGCGTCGGCCGCCAGCCGGGTCTTGACCAGCACCTCGCCCTGGTCCGCGAAGCCGTTCTCGGCGGTCAGCGGGCCCTGGCCGTGCACGAGCGGCAGCCAGGTGCCGCTGCCGTCGTCGTCGAACCGGGCGACGTAGAGGGTGCCCTCGTCCAGAGGGCTCGTGCCGGCGCTGTGCGACGCCTCCCAGGTCGCGGCGCTGACGAACTTGTAGACGTACTCGTTGACCTGGTCGTCGCCCATGTACACGACAACCCGGCCGTCCCGGGCGGTCTGCACGAAGGCGCCTTCGTGCTTGAGCCGGCCGAGGGCAGTCCGCTTGACCGGCGTCGAGGCGGGGTCGAACGGGTCGATCTCCACCACCCAGCCGAAACGGTTGGGCTCGTGGGCTCCGTCAGGGGTGACGACGAAGCGGGCGTCGTGGAGGCCCCAGTTGAAGCGGTCGCCGCCCACGCCGTAGCGCTCGTGCAGCGCGGTGGTCTCGGGGTCGAACGTGCTCCCCTCGGGGATCGCGAAGTAGCCGTTGAAGTTCTCCTCGCACGTGAGGTAGGTGTCCCAGGGGGTGACGCCGTGCGAGCAGTTGTTGATCGTGCCGCGGGGGGACGTGCCTTCGGGGTCGGCACCGGTCCGGACGAGCTCGTTGCCCGTCGCGGGGCCGGCGAAGCGCATCTCGGTGTTGGCGGTGATGCGGCGGTTGAGGGCCGAGCGCTCCACCTTCCACTTCCTGCCGGCTCGCTTGACCTCCACCACGCTGACGCCGTGGGCGTTCTGCGACTTGAGCACCATCTCGGCCGTGTACTCGCCCTTCGCGACCTCGGTGTAGTCCTCGATGTAGGTGCCGGTGTGCAGGTAGAACTCGTCGGTGTACTCCTGGTTCACCGCGAGCAGCCCCCGCGAGCTGCCCTCGCGCCCGCCCCTGTCGAGGGGGAAGAAGTGCATGCCGTCGTGGTGCATCCCGATCTGCTGGGCCTGGTCCTCGGCGGTGTTGCCGCCGGGCACGATGGGCGGGGTGCCGGGGCGGAAGTCGGGGAAGCTGCCGAGGATCGGCGTGCCCCACGGGAGGAACGGGGTGGCGGAGTATCCCGGCGGGACGACGACCTCGTCTCCGTAGCCGAGCGGGACCGCCTCGTAGCCCAGCAGCGACGCGCCATCCGTCCCCGGCCCGCGACCGCGTCCGCGTGGTGCCGCGAGAGCCGTCGGGGCGCCGGCGATGCTGGTCGTCAGGAAGCTGGCCGCGGCGAACATGCCGCCGGCGAGGACGGAGCGGCGGGACAGCCGGGCGTCGACGATCTCGGCGAAGTGTCGACCGTGCGAGGGGTTGGACGAGTGATCGTCCGGGTCGGACGACTGATCGATGATCGGTCCGGTGGATACGGACATCGTGGCTCCTCGGCGTTGTCAGTGGGGGCGCCCGGGACGTTAAGAAGCCCGATCGACGCGCACGTGGCCACGGATCGGAGTTCCGGTGAACCCGCCGCCCCCTCCCGTTCACCCGCGAGGAGTACGTGCGGGATCCGCCTGCGGAGAGCAACTGGACGCACAGCCGGCGACGTCGCCGATCAGCCGGTCGGCGAGATCTACGTGCCCGGCATCGACATCTACGTGCCCGGCACCGACCCGGACGCCCAGGGCATGTCGCTGGGGCGGGCGCTCACCGACCTCGGCCTGGCACCTGCGCGGCCGCGGACTGGGTGAGGTGCTGCTGTACGTGGAGCAGGACGACGCCGCAGCCGTCCGGCTGTACGAGAGCCGCGGCTTCCGGCGTTTCGCCGTCGACGTCTCCTGGCGCCGGGACCGCTCTGACCGACCCGCTACGCCGGGCAGCAGGTGTCGGTGCCCTCCGGGGGCATCGCGGCCGCGCCGTCGGGCGAGAGAGGCGGTGTGAGGGCTCTGGGAGCAGATGCGTCCCCTGAGCGACGACGAGAGGCATGCCGGCCGACGTCCCTCGCGCCCTGCGGCTCAGTCCGGGCCGATGCTCGGGTCCGGGGCTTCCTCAGGGATGAGGCTGCCGCGCTTGCCGTCGCTCACGGCGCCCCTGCCACCGGCCGCCGCGACGCCGTCCAGGGCGCCCACCGACCCGGCGTCCCCGCCGTCGGCAGCGTGCCGGGCCACCTTCTCGTGAGGTCCTCGGTCGCTGCTCTCGCCCGCGGGACGGTCGTTCCGTCCACTCATCGGTCCTCCATCTCGGTGTCCACGCCGGTCCCGCGGAGGTGGCATGTCAACGGCTGCCCAGGCTGTGCCCGGCCGGCTGACGACTCAGCCGAACCGGCCGGAGATGTAGTCCTCGGTCCGCTTGTCGGCGGGGTTGGAGAAGATCTTGGTCGTGAGGTCGAACTCCACCAGCTGGCCGGTGCGATCACCCGTTCCCTCCGCCGCCTGCGCGGTGAAGAACGCGGTGCGGTCGGCCACTCGGGCTGCCTGCTGCATGTTGTGGGTGACGATGATGATCGTGTAGTCCTTGCGCAGATCCTCCATCAGGTCCTCGATGCGCGCGGTGGCGATCGGGTCCAGGGCGGAGCACGGCTCGTCCATCAGGATCACCTCTGGCCGTACCGCGATCGTGCGCGCGATGCACAGGCGCTGCTGCTGGCCGCCGGACAGCCCGTAGGCCGACTGCTTGAGCTTGTCCTTCACCTCGTCCCACAGGGCCGCCGCGCGCAACGCCTGCTCCACCAGGTCGTCCATGGACTCGACCTGCATGCCCGTGACCCGGGGGCCGTAGGCGATGTTGTCGTAGATGGACTTGGGGAACGGGTTCGGCTTCTGGAAGACCATGCCGATCCGGCGACGGACCTCGATCGGATCGACGTCGGAGTCGTAGATGCCCTGGCCGTGGTAGGACACCCGTCCGGTCACCCGAGCGCCCGGGATCAGGTCGTTCATCCGGTTGAGACAGCGGAGGACCGTCGACTTGCCGCAGCCGGACGGCCCGATCATCGCGGTGATCTCGTTCTGCCCGTAGACCAGGGACACGTCGTTCACGGCGCGGAAACCGCCGTAGTAGATGTCGACGTTCTCGCACTCGATGACGGGAACCGGCGTCTCCGAGAGGTGGCGTCCGGTACCGCTCTGGGTCTCGACATGGGGACGGGGAGAGCCCTCCGGGGCCACGGCGGCGCCGGACGCCGCGGGCGCGTCGGTCGAGGTCTGGGTGCTGGTCATGATCCGTCCAGTGGTGTGGGGGTGTGCGTGCAGAGCGGGGGCGGGCATCTCACCAACGCCTCTGGTAGCGGTTGCGGATGAGGATCGCGACGGCGTTCATCAGCAGGAGCATCGCGAGCAGCACGATGATCGCGGCCGCGGCGAGCTCGCGGAACTCTGCCTGGGGCTGGCTGGCCCAGTTGAAGATCTGCACGGGCATGGTCGTGAAGCCCGACATCAGCCCGTCGGGGTCGAACCGGATGAACACGACGGCGCCCAGCAGGAGCAGCGGCGCGGCCTCCCCCAGCGCTCGGGAGAGCGCGAGGATGGTCCCGGTCGCCACACCAGGGACCGCCGAGGGCAGCGTCTGCTTCCAGACGGTCATGAGGGGCGTCGCGCCGAGGGCGAGAGACCCCTGGCGGATCTCCGCCGGCACGGCGCGCAGCGCCTCCCGGGTCGTGATGATGATGACCGGCAGGATCAGCAGCGCCAGGGCGATCCCGCCGGCGAGGACGACCCCGCGACGCAGCCCGATGGTGAGCGCGAGGCCTGCGGTCAGCATGCCGTAGACGATCGCCGGCACAGCCGCCAGGTTCTGCAGGTTGACCTCGACCAGGCGGTTGTACCAGCGGTCCGGGTCGGCGAATTCCTCGAGGTACACCGCCGCGGCGACGCCCAGCGGGATCGCCAGGACCGCGGTCAGGCCGATGACCCAGACGGTCCCCCAGATCGCCGCCCGTGCGCCACCCGTCTCCGGTCGCACCTGCGACGAGTACTGGGTGAAGAGGTTGCCGTCCAAGCGCCCGACACCGTCGAGGAACGACGTCACGAGCAGGGTGATCAGGCACAGGACCGCGAAGGCCAGGGCCAGCCACAGCGTCACCAGGAAGGCGATGGAGGCGAGGCTCCGTTCACCGTGCTGTTCCGCGCGGAGCGGCCGGGTGGCGATCTGGCCGATGGTCGCCATCAGTAGGCCTCTCGGAACTTGCGGACCAGCCGGATGCTGATCATGTTGATCACGAAGGTGATCGCGAACAGGAGGAGTCCGACGGCGAAGAGCGTGTTGTAGCTGAGCGTCCCGGGAGTGCTCTCCCCCGTCGCCGTCTGGGCGATGAAGCCGGTCATCGTCTGCCCGAACTCGGTCGGACCACCGACCATGCGGGCCTGCGTCCCCGCCGCCAGCGCGACGATCATCGTCTCGCCCACCGCACGGGACAGTGCCAGGACGATCGACGCAGCGATGCCGGATACCGCGGCCGGGAAGACCACACGCAGCGTGGTCCGCATCTTGTTCGCCCCGAGGGCGAACGAGCCCTGGCGGAGGGAGTCGGGCACCGCGGACATGGCGTCCTCGGACAAGGAGGCCACGGTCGGGATGATCATGATCCCCAGGACGATGCCCGCGGAGAGCACGCTGAAGGTGCCGACGTCGAGGCCCAGCAGGTCGTCGAGCACGAACGGCGCCACGAACGTCAGCGCGAAGAAGCCGTAGACGACCGAGGGGATGCCGGCGAGCACCTCGAGCACGGGCTTGAGCACCTTGCGGACGCGCCACGGCGCGTACTCGGCGAGATATACCGCCGCGCCGAGGCCGAACGGGATCGCGACGAGGAGGCCGATGAACGTCGTCCACGCCGTGCCGGTGATCAGCGGCAGGACCCCGTAGGACTCCTGTCCGGTGAACCGTGGCGTCCACCGGGTCCCGAAGAGGAACTCCGAGACACTGACCTCGCGGAAGAACGACAGCGCAGGCAGGAGCAGCGAGAGCACGATCCCGACGGTCACCAGCACCGACAGGAGCGATGCTCCCGCCAGGACCACCATGACGGTGCGCTCCCCGTACCGAGGCGATTGCCGCGTCAGCGAGCGCCGCCCGTCTTCCGGGCCCCGCCCGCGGGGGGCCCCCGACACCGGGGGCCCCCCTGTTGCCGTGATGCTGCTCACGACACTCCTTGCCTCGTCGTTTCCCGTCCTGCCGCTGGGTTGCGGGGGTTCAGCTGATCGAGCCGACGGCGGACTCCAGCTCGCCGCGCTGCTCGTCGTTCAGCGGGATGTACTGAGCGGCCTCGGCGATGTCGGAGTCGTTCTGCGCGTAGAAGTCGACGAAGGCGGCCACCCCGGGCTTCTCGCTGTACGACGCGTCGTTCACGTAGATGAACAGGGGGCGCCCGAGCGGGGTGTAGGAGCCGTCCTGCACCGTCTCGGCGCTCGGTGCGACACAGCCGTCACCGCTGTCGACCTCGATCGCCTTCAGCGAGTCGGCGTTCTCCTCGAAGTAGGTGAACCCGAAGTAGCCGAGCGCGTTCGGCGAGCCGGACACGCCCTGGACGATGACGTTGTCGTCCTCCGAGGCGTTGTAGTCCGTGCGGCTCACACCCTCGTCACCGTTGATCTCGTCGGTGAAGTAGTCGAAGGTGCCCGAGTCGGTGCCGGGGCCGTACAGCTCGATCGGCTCGGCCGGGAACGACGGGTCGATCTGGTCCCACGTCGTGATGGTCCCCTCGGCCTCGGGGCCCCACAGGGTGGCGAGCTGCTCGGTGGTCAGGCACGTGATGAAGTCGTTCTCGGCGGAGGTGACGACGGTGAGCGCGTCGCGCGCCACGGTCAGCTCCGTGTACTCGACGCCGTTCTCCTCGCAGATGGCGATCTCCTCGTCGCTGATGGGGCGAGAGGCGTTGGAGACGTCGGTGGTGCCCTGGCAGAACACCTCGAAGCCGCCGCCGGTGCCCGACGTCGCCACCGAGACGTTGACACCCGGCTCCTCCTCGGCGAAGAACTCCGCTGCCGCGGACGTCAGCGGTGCAACCGTCGAGGAACCGTCGGAGAGCACGTCGCCGGAGAGGGCCGAGTCGCCGCCACCGGCCTCCTCTTCGTTGGAGCCACCGCAGGCGCTGAGGGCAAGGGCAAGGGCGAGCACGGCGGCCGCGGGCACGGAACGGCGGCGCAGGGTGCTGGTCGTCAACGGATGAGCCTCTCTGTCTCCACCTGGCCGATTGCCAGGCAGCGGGACGGACGGCTCGAAAGCTAGGGAGCAGCGGTGAACCGGTGCACCGCGTCAGGTGAACGGACGGCGAACGTTGCCGACACGCCTGTCGACCTCGCGTCCCCACGGTGAGTGCCCCGGACGGCCCCGGCCACCGGCGGCGGACCGGCCGTCATCGTCATCACCGTCGATGTTCAGCGGGCGTTCACACCGAGGACCCCCGGGCAACACCCGCTGCCGGTTTGCTGCCCAGCACCATGGACAACCTCCGGTCGACGGCGACCGCACTGCTGAAGGCCGAGCCGGCCTGGGACGTGGCCGCGTCCCGCGCCCGGACCCTGCTGCTGGTCATCGACCCGGATCCCCAGGCGACCGGCCTGCTCGACGACGTCGACGGACGGCTCGACGTCCGTGTGTGCGCGTCGGCCGCCGAGGGGCTCCTCGTCGCCGGGGCGACGCGTCCTGACGTGGTGCTGCTGCGCGCCGACCTGGCCGACGTCCCCGCGCCGACAGTGGTGCACCTGCTCGACCACTGCTGCGAGCTGCCGGTGATCGTGGCCGTGGACGGCGAGCACCCGGAGCTCGCGGGCGCGGCGCTGGAAGCCGGAGCGGTGGCGTGCGTCGCACGGCCGTACCGTGCCGCCCAGCTGTTGGCCCTGGTGTCCGCCCTCCGTCCCGCCTCGCCGGCCCGCGACGGCGACGTGGTGCGTTGCGGCCCGCTCGAGCTCTCCCCCGACGCGCGGACGGTCCGGCTGCGCGGCTCGCTGATCCCTCTGCCGCCGCGGGAGTTCCGGTTGCTCCACTTCCTCATGGCGCACGAAGGGCGCGTGGTGAGCCAGGTGCAGCTCTGGGAGGCGGTGTGGGGAGGAACCGCGCCGTCGGCGTCCAACACCGTCTCCGTGCACATGCGCCGCCTCCGCCGGCGTCTCGGCGACGACCCTCGCCGACCCCGGCTGATCACCACGGTCGGCCGCTCCGGTTACCTGCTCCAGGCCCCCTCGGAGTGACGTGAGGCCGGTCACCCGACCCGGCCGTCGCGAGCCGTGGATCAAGGCGTTCCCGCTCTCGTTCATCTTCCGTTCATCGACTGTGGGTCGGGCGTCAACCTGTGCCGCCTACGGTCACCAGTCGTTCACCGTTGCGGTCATGATCGGTTCATCGACGAAAGGCAGCTGAGTGGGGTCTCCTGGCGCGCGCCTCCGTTCGCTGGCACCCCTCCTGCTGGCCGCGGGCCTGTCCGTCACCGGCTGCGCGGCAGTCAACGAGCGGGGCCTCACCGGTACCGGCGAGGAGGCACTGAGCGGAACCCTGGTGGGGGCGGGCTCGAGCGCCCAGCAGGCCGCCATGCAGGGCTGGACTGCCGCGTTCACCAGCGTGCAGCCGGAAGTGACCGTGAACTACGACCCGGTCGGCTCCGGAGGCGGCCGGGAGCAGTTCCTGGCCGGGGGGACGGACTTCGCAGGATCCGATGCGGCTCTGGACGACGAGGAGCTGGCGCAGGCGAACGAGCGATGCGGGCCGGCCGGGATCTTCGAGCTGCCGAACTACATCTCCCCCATCGCCGTGGTCTACAACCTGGAGGGCGTGTTCGCCGACGGGGAGGCGCTGAACCTCTCGCCGGAGACGCTCGCCGGGATCTTCAACCAGGAGATCACGCGGTGGGACGATCCGGCGATCGCCGCGGACAACCCGGACGTCGACCTGCCCGACCTCGCGATCACGCCCGTCAACCGCAGCGACGAGTCCGGCACGACGGAGAACTTCGTCGAGTACCTCAGCGCTGCCGCTGGGGATGCCTGGCCCCACGAACCCGACGGCAACTGGCCCGTCGCGGGCGGGGAGGCCGCGCAGGGGAACTCCGGTGTCGTCGGGGCCGTCAGCGCCGGGAACGGCGCCATCGGGTACGCCGACCTCAGCCAGGCCGGTGACCTCGGCGTCGCCCGCATCGGCGTCGGTGAGGAGTTCGTCGCGCCGTCGGCAGAAGCTGCGGCGGCCGTCGTGGAGAACTCCGGACGGCTGGAGGGGCGCGGTGAGTACGACTACGCGATCGAGATAGCCCGGGACACCACCGGTTCCGGGCAGTACCCGATCGTCCTCGTCAGCTACCACATCGGCTGCATCGAGTACGACGACCCGCAGGTCGCCGAGCTGGTGCGGGCCTTCATGACGTTCGTCGTCAGTGAGGAAGGGCAGCGGGCGGCCGCACAGGTGGCGGGATCCGCCCCGATCTCCGATGCTCTCCGCGACCAGGCGCTGACGGCGATCGACGCCGTCACCGCGGCGGGATCGGCATGAAGCAGGCACCCATGACCCTCGGGGACACCGCGCGGACGATCCGGACGGAGCATCGGTGACGGCCACCCGCGAGCGCCCGTCGAGCCGGCCACGGCCGGCGTCGCGGCTCGGCGACCGTCTCTTCGCCGGCGGGGCGAGGAGCGCCGGCATCCTCATCCTGGCGATCCTCGCCGGGGTCACGATCTTCCTCCTCGTCGAGGCCTTCCCGGCGTTCACCGCCCCGGCCGAGGAGATCCCCGGCGGGGACGGCCTGGTGTCCTACGTCGCCCCGTTGCTGTTCGGCACTCTGCTGGCGGCCACCATCGGGCTGATCGTGGCGACTCCTCTGGCGGTGGCCATCGCCCTGTTCATCACGCACTACGCTCCGCCCCGGCTCGCTCAGGGGCTGGGCTACCTGGTCGACCTGCTGGCGGCGATCCCGAGCATCGTCTACGGCTTCTGGGGCATCTACTGGCTCGCCCCCCGGCTCGTCCCGTTCTACGGGTGGCTGGAGGAGAACCTCGGCTTCCTCCCGTTCTTCGCGGGACCGACCTCGGCGACCGGGCGCACCATGTTCACGGCCGGCCTGGTGCTCGCGATCATGATCCTGCCGATCGTCAGCGCGATCGCCCGGGAGGTCTTCCGCCAGGTCCCGATCCTGCACCGGGAGGCGGCGCTGGCCCTGGGCGCCACCCGCTGGGAGATGATCCGGATGGCGGTCCTGCCCTACGGCAAGTCCGGGGTCATCGGTGGCGCGATGCTGGGGCTGGGCCGCGCGCTCGGGGAGACCCTGGCGATCGCGCTCGTGCTCTCGGTGTCCGGCGGCATCACGTTCAACCTGATCGGCTCCGGCAATCCGTCGACGATCGCGGCGAACATCGCGCTGGACTTCCCCGAGTCGACGGGGCTCGCGGTCAACACGCTGATCGCCAGCGGACTCGTCCTGTTCGTGATCACCTTCGCGGTCAACATGCTCGCCCGGTACGTGGTCAACCGTCGTGCGGAGTTCTCCGGGGCGAACTCGTGAGCACGGCGACGACACCCACGTCCTCCCCCACCGTGGGCACGGAGCCGCCGTCACCCGGCCGGCCGCCGGGAAGCCGGCTGCCCCGGTGGGCACCCTGGGCCTGTTTCGCCGGCGGAGCCGTCGGCGCCGTGGTCCTGGGTTCGCTCAGCGCGCTGAACGTCGCCACGTTCGTCGTCTACACCGTCGTCCTCGGGACGGTCGGGTTGTACGCCCTGTCCCGCTGGGTCGAGGGCCCCCGCCGGGCCACCGACCGGCTGGTCACCTGCCTGGTGGGCAGCGCATTCGGGCTGGCCATGGTGCCGCTGATCAGCTTGGTGTACGAGGTCCTCCGCCGGGGGATCGAGCGACTGGACGGCCAGTTCTTCACGTGGTCGCTGCTCGGCGTGCTCGGCGACGGCGGTGGCGCCTACCACGCGATCATGGGCACGCTGGTCATCACCGCCCTCACGACCGCGATCTCGGTGCCGATCGGCCTGATGACCGCCATCTATCTCGTGGAGTACGGCACCGGCCGGCTGAAGAGGGCGATCACCTTCCTCGTCGACGTCATGACCGGCATCCCGTCGATCGTCGCCGGGCTCTTCGCCTACGCGCTCTTCGTCATCTTCTTCGGCCCGGGCGTCCGGCTCGGCATCGCGGGCGCGGTGGCGCTGTCGGTGCTGATGATCCCGGTCGTCGTCCGGTCGGCCGAGGAGGTGCTCAAGCTGGTCCCCAACGAGCTGCGCGAGGCCGCCTACGCCCTCGGCGTGCCGAAGTGGCGGACGATCATCAAGGTGGTGCTCCCGACCGCGATCGCCGGGCTGGCCACCGGCGTCACCCTCGCGATCGCCCGCGTCATCGGCGAGACCGCACCGCTCCTCGTGACCGTCGGCATCACCAACGCCACGAACTTCGATCCCTTCGACGGGCGCATGGCGACGCTTCCCGTGTACGCCTACTACCAGCTCACCCAGCCCGGCGTCCCGCCGGAGTACGCGATCGACCGGGCCTGGACCGCCGCTCTCATCCTGATCGTCCTGGTGATGGGGCTGAACGTCATCGCCCGTCTGATCAGCCGATTCTTCGCCCCCAAGACCGGTCGCTGACCAGGATCTGGAGAACCTCATGGCCAAGCGGATCGACGTCTCCGATCTCCACATCTACTACGGCAGCTTCCTCGCCGTGGAGGGCGTCACCGTCTCGATCGAGCCGCGCAGCGTCACGGCGCTCATCGGCCCCTCGGGGTGCGGCAAGTCGACGTTCCTGCGCTCGATCAACCGGATGCACGAGGTGCTGCCCGGCGCCCGGGTGGAGGGCAAGGTCGTCATGGACGGCCAGGACCTCTACAGCGCCGACGTCGACCCGGTCGACGTCCGCCGGCAGATCGGCATGGTCTTCCAGCGCCCCAACCCGTTCCCGACGATGTCCATCTACGACAACGTCGCGGCCGGCATCCGGCTCAACAACGCGAAGATGAAGAGGGCCGACCTCGACGACCTCGTCGAGTCCTCCCTGCGGGGCGCCAACCTCTGGAACGAGGTCAAGGACCGCCTCGACCGGCCCGGCTCCGGCCTGTCCGGTGGGCAGCAGCAGCGGCTGTGCATCGCCCGCGCCATCGCGGTGGAGCCCGACGTCCTGCTGATGGACGAGCCGTGCTCGGCCCTGGATCCGATCTCCACCTTGGCGATCGAGGACCTGATGACCGAGCTCAAGGACAAGTACACGATCGTCATCGTCACGCACAACATGCAGCAGGCCGCCCGCGTCAGCGAGCAGACCGGCTTCTTCAACCTCAACGGGGTGGGCCAGCCCGGCCGGCTGATCGAGTTCAACCCGACCGAGAAGATCTTCAGCAACCCCGACGAGAAGGCGACGGAGGACTACATCTCCGGCCGCTTCGGCTGAGCTGCTCAGCGCTCGTCGTCCGGTCCGACCTCCCGCGGGTCCGGCGTGCGGAACGTCGTCTCGTCCCGCTCCGTCACCCTGGCGTCGTCCGACGGCCCGTCCTCGGGCAGTAACACGTCGGGCTCTCCGCTCTCTTCGCCATAGCCCGGCGCCGGTGGTGGTGCGCCGGCTCCCGGATCGGCGGCGGGGATCCCCTCGTCGGACGGGTCGGCACTGAACGGCGGCGGCATCATCGACATGCGCGAGCCGTACCCCTCGCCGGGCCGTCCACGCGACGAGCGCGTGAACAGGTCGCCCACCACTCAGCAGGTGACCGGCGCCTGCTCCGGCTCGGCCGCGGCCGGCTCACTGACATCCGCCGCCGCTGCGGTCTCGGGGACGGGAGCGATCGTCACGGGGACGACGGTCGAGTACCCCGGCCCGATGACCAGCTGCACCGTGTCGCCGATGGAGTCGCTGGGCTGCAGCACCGCCCCGGGCACGGCGGCCGCCACCGTGCGCGCCTGCTCCAGGACGTTCGGCCCGTGGCGGACGACGGTCTCGGTCACCGTCCCCGACTCGTTGCCGACCGTGCCGACGGCGAAGCCCTGTGCCCGCATCAGGTCGGCGACGGTCGCCGCGAGACCCGTCGTCCCCGTGCCGTTGAGCACGTCGACCGCCACCGACGACGGCGGGACGGTCGGCCCCGTGCCCGTCGGCGCCGCAGCCTCGGCGGGCGGCGGGACATCGGCGGCCGGGGGCTCCTCCGCGGGTGCGCCCGGCGCCTCCGGGCCGATGGTGAACTCCTCGGGCACCTGGGTGCCCTCGATGACCGCGTCGAACAGCGCGCGCGTGCCCGCGCCGTCCAGGAGCACGTAGGCCTGGTCGGTGCCGGCCGGGACGTAGCCGACCTGGGCCACCGGCAGGCCGGCCCGCTGCACCGCGTCGCCGGACAGGTCGCCGAGGCTGGCAGCCAGCGTCCGGAGGTCGCCGAGGGTCGTCTGCTCGTCGACGGTGAGCGCCTCCGCGGCACGGTTGAGGAAGCGGTTGAGGGCGAGCGGGTCCACCAGCGTGGCGGTCGACATCCCGGCCCGCAGCGTGGAGGTCAGCAGCCGCTGGGCCCGCTCGGCGACGGCGGTACCGTCCACGTCGGTACCGCTGTCACCCGGCTGCAGGTACCCGGCCGCCGCCTCGCCCGAGACCTCCGAGAACCCTGCCGGCAAGGGGGTCGCCGCGGCCTCGGTCGCCTGCGACGGGATGACGCAGACGGGGACCCCGCCCAGGGCGTCGACCATCCCGGGGAGGCCGGCCAGATCGACGCCGAGGTAGTGGTCGACGCGCAGACCGGAGAGCTGCTGGACGGCCCGCACCATGCACCCGGGGCCGCCCTCGAGCAGGGAGCTGGCGAAGGCCTCCGTGGTCGGGCTGCGCAGTGAGCCGTCCGGCGTGCGGCAGGCCGGCGTGTCCACGAGCGCCGTCGGCGGGAAACTGACCAGCACCGCCCGGTCGCCCTCGGCCGAGACCGACGCCAGCAGGGTGGCGACCGATGCCGCGCCGGTCTCGCCGGGTACACCGCTGCCGACCACCAGATAGGTCTCGTCGCCGGCCTGCAGCACCGGCGCGAGGATCTCCGGCCCGTCGACCGCGAGGGCGTCGACCCGATCGATCTTCTGGTCCACGTAGAAGTACAGCCCCAGGTGGTAGAGCAGCACCACGCCCACGACCACACCCAGCGCCGTCAGCACGCGGGTCAGCCGCCGGCGCCCGGGGCCAGCGGGTGGGCGGGCGGGTCGTCGGGGCCGCGACCGGTCGCGGTCGGCCGGAGGAGGGAACCGACCCGGGAGCGGGGGAACAGGGCCGCTCTTCCGGGAGGGGCGGCCGTCGGGCTCCCAGGACGACGGCGCGGCGGGCACGGGAGGCAGACCGGCCCGTGCCGCGGGACGGCCGGCTCCCGGAACGGGCGGCAGCCCGCCCTGCCGCGCGGCCGCGCCGCCACCGGGCACGGGCGGCAGCCCGTCCCGGACGACGGGCGGCGGCTCGTCGGGAGCCCGGAGCGGAGGGTCCTCGACCCGGCGGGCGGCTCGGCGACGGCTGACGGAGCCACTGCCCTGACGGGCGAGCAGCTGCTCGACGGTCACCGCCTGGGCGCCGCCCTGCTCGCCGTCCCGGCCGCGGCGGGTGCGTCCCGGGACGCCACGGGGGACGCCGGAACCACCAGCGTCCCGCGTCGGCTGTTCCCCCACCGGTGTCGACACCTTCTCGTCGTCGTCCTGCCCCGTCGCCGGCCGTCGTTCCGGCCCGTCACCGACGATACGGGGGCACGGGCGGGGAGAGGGCCGGACGCGCGGCACCGGGCACCCCCGGACGGGCGAACGAGGCACTCAACCGAATAGTGGGCCACCGTCCTCCTGCGTAGCGTGTGGCCGGTGAGACTGCCCTCGGTGCCGGGTCCGTCCGATCTCCTGCACGCCGTGGGAGGTGTGCGCGACGGTCTCTCCGACGCGCTCGACCTGATCCCCCGGGTCGGCGCGGCGGTCGGCCGCATGGAAGAGCTGCTGGGCCGGGTGGCGGGCGTCCTCGACCGGGTCGACGCGGTCGTGGACCGCGCCGACGAGGCCATCAGTCGCCTGGACACCACCCGCACACGGGCCGACGAGGCCATCGAAGGCGTCGAACTGATCCGGGCCAGAGCGGACGAGGCCATCGCGGGCGTGGACCGGACCCGCACCAACGCCGACGAGGCCATCGCCGGCGTCGAACTGATCCGGGCCAAGGCCGACGAGGCCATCGCCGGCGTGGACCGGACCCGCACCAACGCCGACGAGGCCATCGCCGGCGTCGCGGCCACCCGCGCCAAGGCCGACGTGGCCATCGAGGGTGTCGGGGACACCCGCGCCAAGGCCGACGCGGCCATCGAGGCCGTCGACGGGACGGCGGCCCGCGCCGACTCGATCGTCGGACGGGCCGAGGTGATGGTCGGGCGCGTGGAGCCGCTGCTCGCCGACTACGAGCCGGCGCTGACCGCCCTGGCGCCGTCGATCAGGCGGCTGGCGGCCTCGTTCGACCCCGGGGAGGTCGACGCCCTGATCACGCTCATCGACCGGTTGCCCCAGCTGGTGATCCACCTGGACGAGGACATCCTGCCCGTCCTGGAAAACCTGGCGAACGTCGGCACCGACGTGCACGACCTGGTGGACACCGTCCAGGACATGCGGCAGATCGTGAAGGGGTTCCCCGGCTCGAAGTTGTTCCGCCGCCGGGGGGCCGAGGAGATCTCGGACAACGAGGCGCGGGAGAACGCCGGCTCGTGAGCCGGCGTCCTCCCGCCTCGGATCACGTCTCGGTCGGGTAGCCGAGGGCGCGCACCACGTCGCCGATCCGCTCGAAGGTCTCCCCTGCCGGTAGCTTCTCCAGCTCCGTGGCGACGACGTCCGGGGCCCGGTGGTCGCGGGCGGCCTCGACGAGTTGGGGGCCGGTGGCGGGGAAGTCCGCCCGGTCCAGCCAGCGGGCGAGCTCGGCGCGGGCGACCACCGCGTCGGCGTCCATCCCGACCGGTGTGCCGCCGACCTGCGTGCCCGCGGGGTCGGCGTCGATGTCCGGGTCGCCCTCGGCGACCGGCTCCACCTCGCGCCACTCCTCGGCGCGGGTGGCTCGCTCGGCCTTGAGCAAGCCCTGGATCTCGTGCTCCATCTCCTCGTCGACCCGCGGGCTGTGCTTGGTGCTCCGCTGGGAGGCGAACTCGCCGCCGGACTCGGTCACGGTGTCTCCTTCGGTTCTGGCCCGGACGCAGCCGGGCGGCTGGTCAGTCCTCGTGCAGGGCGGCGGGCTTGTGGACCGCCGTCTTCCCGCTCTTGTCGCTGCGGACCTCGTACTGCGGCTCGTCCTTGCTGGCCCGGACGGTGCGCCCGGACGCCTCCGTGTCCTCGGTGATCTTCCGTTCGACCGTGCCTTCCGTCGTGCTGCCGTGGCTCTGCCAGGTGACGTGGTCACCTTTCGAGAATTTCTCTGCCATGACGTCCCTCCTCCGTCCGGTACGTGCTCGCCACTGCCCTGCCCCCGGGCGTCGCGGCACACACATCGCCGCGGCCGGGCGCACGATCACCCGTTCGGGACGCGACCTCACCCCAAGGGGCCATTGCAGGGCCGCTTTCGTCACGTAGCGTCGACGACGACGGCAACCGGATCGGCGTCCACGCTGGTCCGACGGGAGATCGCGCTACCCAGCGTGACTCCCGGTTCCGTCCTCGATCGCCGGCCCGGTCGACTCCATTCCCCCGGAGTTGGCCGGGTCGGCCCGTTTAGGCTGGCGTGCCGTGACCACGCCCCCCGCCTCCGACGGCCTCGCGCCCGGCGGGCTGCGTCCGGTCGACGTCCTGACGGTCGTCGGCGTCCGGGACGTGACCCCGACGGTCCGCCGGGTGGCCCTCTCCGGCTCCCCGGCCGCCGCCGGCCCGACGGTCAACCTGCTCGTGCCCCGCGTCGGCGACCCGGCCCCCGAGTGGCCGCGCGTGGCCAAGGACGGACGGATCGTCTGGCCACAGGGCAGCCACGGCGTCGCGCTGCGCAGCTACACCGCGCGCCGGCAGGATCCCGGCGTCGGCGAGATGGAGATCGACTTCGTGCTGCACGGTGACGGCCCGGCGGCGGCCTGGGCCGCCGCGGCGGCGCCCGGCGCCCTGCTGGCCGTCGGCGGCGCCGCGTCGCTGGGCGAGCGACCGGCCGGGCACCTGCTCCTCGCCGGGGACGAGACCGCCCTCCCGGCGATCTCGCGGATCCTCGCCGAGGCGGCGACCACCGTTCGCGGACTCGCCCTCGTCGAGGTCGCGGACGCCACGGAGGAGCAGCCGTTGCCGGCACCCGCCGGCGTCACCGTGCGCTGGCTGCACCGCAGCGGCGTCGCTCCCGGGGAGAGCACGCTGCTGGTCGACGCCGTCGCCGGTCTCGACCGGCCCGAGGGGGACGACGTGTTCGCCTGGGTGGCGGCCGAGTCCGCGGCCGTCCGCTCGATCCGCGCGGACCTGCGCAGCCGCTGGGGACTGGGACGGGCCCAGCACCATGCGATCGGCTACTGGCGCCGGGGCCGAGCCATGGGCGGCTGACAGCTGCGGGAGCATCGCAGCGAGGCCGGCGCCGACAGGGAGTGAGCATCGCAGCGAGCGCCAGCGAGCGAGGAGCGGAGCGACCGCGGAGGCGCCGTTGACGTCGAGCGAGGAGCGGACCGGAGCGCGGAAGCCGCTGGTTGCATGGCGCCCGCCGGCTGACTCCTGGGCATAGGAGGCTTTACCAGCGTTCAGCGGGTCCGAGACGTATGAATAGCTTCCTATGCCCGAGGGAGTCGGGCACAGGGATTTCACAGGTAGCGTCCAGACCGACCGCAGCCGGGAACGCCACCCTCGGGGCATGACGACGGCACCCGCTCGCCCGACCGGAGGAACCGTGGCCGGCACCTCGCAGTCTCCCGGTGGGACCACCCGAACCACACCGGAGGCCCGGCTCCTCGTCGTGGACGACGAGCCCAACATCCGCGAGCTCCTCTCGGCCAGCCTGCGGTACGCCGGGTTCGAGGTCGCCACCGCCGCGGACGGCCAGCAGGCTCTCGCGCTGGCGGACTCCTTCCGCCCGGACCTGCTGGTGCTCGACGTCATGATGCCGGGGATGGACGGCTTCGGCGTCGTCCGCCGGCTGCGCCAGAACGGCCGGCACACGCCGGTCCTCTTCCTCACCGCCCGCGACGCCGCCGAGGACAAGGTCTCGGGGCTGACGCTGGGCGGCGACGACTACGTCACCAAGCCGTTCAGCCTCGACGAGGTCATCGCCCGCATCCGGGCGGTGCTGCGGCGCACCGCCGGCGCCCAGCAGGCCGCGGCCGAGGCGCCCCGGCTCACCTTCGCCGACATCGAGCTGGACGAGGAGAGCCACGAGGTCATCAAGGCGGGCACGCTGATCAGCCTGTCCCCGACGGAGTTCAAGCTGCTGCGCTACCTGATGGCCAACGCCGGCCGGGTGCTGTCCAAGGCCCAGATCCTCGATCACGTCTGGAACTACGACTTCAACGGCGAGGCCAACGTCGTCGAGTCCTACATCTCCTACCTGCGCCGGAAGATCGACACCACGGAGCCGCGTCTGCTGCACACCATCCGCGGCGTCGGCTACACGCTGCGGCTGCCGCGCGGCACGTGAGCGGAGAGGAGCGGAGCGCCCCGCGGGAGCGAACCGGTGATGGCGTGAGCAGCTCCGCCACGCCGTCGGGTCCCCGGGTCCCGCTCCGCGTCACCCTCGTCGCGCTGATGGTGGCGTTGCTGAGCGTCGCCCTGCTGGCAACCGGCTTCGCCACCACGTCCCTTCTGCGGGACTACCTGCAGCAGCAGCGGGACGACGAACTGCGCGCCACCGTCAAGAACAACCAGCGGGCCGAACTGGTCGGCGCCTGCCTCCAGGACGGCTATCCGCAACCCAGCTCCTTCTACGTCGCGTGTCTCGTTCCCGACAGCGACGAGCCGGTGGTCATCGGCGAGCCCCGTGGCCCGGACGGCGACGCGCTGCCCCGGTTGAGCCGAGAGGCAGTCGATAGGCTTCGCGAGGACGAGCGGCCCCTCACGGTCTGGGTCGACGGCGAACGTTGGCGGATGGCCTCGGGGGAACTGCCCGGCGGGTACATGCTGGTCGTCGGCGTCGGTCTCGAAGGCGACGAGAAGGCGATCTCCCGGCTGGTCCGCATCGAGCTGGTCGTCGGCCTGGCCCTCCTCGTCCTCCTTGGCGCCGCGGGCTATCTGCTGGTGCGCAACAGCCTCCGGCCGTTGGCGGAGGTGGAACGGACGGCGCAGGCCATCGCGGCCGGTGACCTCTCCCAGCGCGTGCCCGCCGGTGACCAGCGGACCGAGGTCGGCCGCCTGTCCACCGCCCTCAACGTCATGCTCTCGCGGATCGAGAGCGCCTTCCGTGCGCAGAAGGCGTCCGAGGAGGCCGCCCGGGGGTCGGAGCACCGGATGCGCCGCTTCGTCGCCGACGCCAGCCACGAACTGCGGACCCCGTTGACCTCCATCCGGGGCTTCGCCGAGCTCTACCGGCAGGGGGCCGTGCGCAGCGACGAGGAGGTCGCCCGGCTGATGGAGCGGATCGAGGCCGAGGGCGGCCGGATGGGGCTCCTGGTCGAGGACCTGCTGCTGCTCGCCCGGCTGGACCAGCAGCGCCCGCTCACCCTGGCCCCCGTCGACCTGGCCGAGGTCGCCGGGGACGCCGTGCACGCGGCGAAGGCCGTCCAACCCGAGCGGCCCATCAGCCTGCACCTGGACGAGTCGCTCACCGACGTCCCCGTGGTGATCGGTGACGAGGGCCGGCTGCGGCAGGTCGTCGGCAATCTGGTGACCAACGCGCTCACGCACACGCCGCCGGGTGTGCGGGTGACGGTGTCGGTCGCCGAGGCGGACGACGACGGGGACGCGCTGGTGCTGCGGGTCGCCGACGAGGGACCGGGCCTGCACCCGGCCGACGCCGCCCGCGCGTTCGAGCGCTTCTTCCGGGCCGACGCCTCCCGGGCCCGCGGCGAGGACGGCGTGGCGAAGGCCGGAGGCACGGGCCTCGGCCTGGCCATCGTCTCCTCGCTCGTCGCCGCGCACGGCGGTTCTGTCGACCTGGCCACGGGCACCGGCCAGGGCGCCACGTTCACCGTCCGACTGCCCCGCTCCGGGTCGCCGGACCTCCCCCGCCACGGGGGTGGCGGGGAGCCGGCCTAGCGTCCCTGTCACGATCCGGAGGTGACTCCGAGCGACAGCGGGACCATCCCCGACGCCGAACCGCTCGCCGCCGCGGCCGACCTCGGGACGGCGCTGCGCGAGCTGATCGAGGTCTCGGTGACCACCACCGTCGCCGCCGCCGAGGTGCGTGCCGCCGCCGAGCTGGTGCGCCAGGCCACCGAGCGGCTCGCCGTCGCCCGGCGGACGGCCTCCCAGCTGCCCGCGCTGGACGACCTGACGACGGGCCGCCGGGTCTTCAACCCGGTGACCGGCATCGGCAGCGCGCTCGCCCCGCCGCTCGCCGTCCGCCGGGACGGCGAAGGGGTCGCCGCCGAGGTGACCCTGGGGGTGGCGTACGAGGGACCGCCCAGCTTCGTGCACGGCGGCATGAGTGCGTTGTTCATGGACCAGCTGCTCGGCTCCGCGGCCGCGGCCGCGGGCCTGTGGGGCATGACCGCCCACCTGGAGCTGGACTACCGCGGCCCGCTGCCGCTGGAGAGGAAGCTGGCGCTGCGCGCCCGGGTGGCCGAGAGCGCGGGCCGCAAGTGCGTCATCACCGGCACGATCGCGCTGGCCGACGACCCGGACCGGATCCTGGTCGAGGCTCGCGGGGTGTTCGTCATGCCCCGCCCGGAGAAGGTGGACGCCTACTTCGGCTCGATCACCGACTCCACCGGCCGGCACGCACCGCCGCGCCGGCCCAGCGACGCGACCGCCGTCGACGAGCGGGACTGAGCAAGCCGGCGGCGGTGTGCTCCACGCGATAGCGGACACTGGACGGGAATCCGCACCATGCCGGTGCGGTTGGTCGTCCTGATGCCGAACCACCGGAGCCTGAGCGCATGAGCACGCCCGACTACCGGCTGAGCCAGCTCGAGACGCTGGAGGCCGAGTCCATCCACGTCATCCGCGAGGTGGTCGCCGAGCTGGAGCGGCCGGTGCTGCTGTTCTCCGGCGGCAAGGACTCGATCGTGATGCTGGAGCTGGCCCGCAAGGCCTTCGCGCCGGCCCGCATCCCCTTTCCGGTCATGCACGTGGACACGGGGCTGAACTTTCCGGACGTGCTGGAGTTCCGCGACAAGCGGGTTGCCGAGCTCGGCGTTCAGCTCGTCGTGGCGTCGGTGCCCGACGCGATCGCCGCCGGGACGGTGAAGGAGGAGCCGAACGGCTCCCGCAACCGCATCCAGACCCCGGTGCTGCTCGACGCGGTCGAGGAGCACGGTTTCACCGCGCTGTTCGGCGGGGCCCGCCGCGACGAGGACAAGGCCCGCGCCAAGGAGCGGGTGTTCTCCTTCCGCGACGAGTTCGGCCAGTGGGACCCGAAGAACCAGCGGCCGGAGCTCTGGGACCTCTACAACGGCCGGATCCACCTGGGCGAGTCCATCCGGGTGTTCCCGCTGTCGAACTGGACCGAGCTCGACATCTGGCAGTACATCCTCCGCGAGGAGATCGCCATCCCCGCGCTGTACCTCGCGCAGGAGCGGGACGTCGTCGAGCGGCAGGGGATGCTCTACGCCGTCAACGAGTTCATCCGTCCCCGGGACGGGGAGCAGGTGCGCCGCGAGACCGTCCGCTACCGCACCGTCGGCGACGCGAACCTGACCGCCGCGGTGCTGTCGCAGGCGACCACGGTCGAGGACGTCATCGCCGAGATCGCGGTGACCCGCATGACCGAGCGCGGCGCCACCCGCGGCGACGACAAGGTCAGCGACGCCGCCATGGAGGACCGCAAGAAGGAGGGGTACTTCTGATGAGCGCCTCGACCCTGCCCGCGGGCGCCGCAGACCTCGCCTTCGCCCGCAAGGACATCCTGCGCATCGCCACCGCCGGTTCCGTCGACGACGGGAAGAGCACGCTGATCGGCCGGCTGCTCTACGACAGCAAGGCCATCTTCGAGGACCAGTACGAGGCGGTCGAACGCGCCAGCAAGGGGGACTACGTCGATCTCGCGCTGCTCACCGACGGCCTGCGCGCCGAGCGCGAGCAGGGCATCACCATCGACGTCGCCTACCGGTACTTCAGCACGCCCCGGCGGACGTTCATCCTCGCCGACACCCCGGGGCACGTTCAGTACACGCGCAACATGGTCACCGGGGCCTCGACGGCCGACCTCGCGATCGTCCTGGTCGACGCGCGCAAGGGGATGCTCGAGCAGAGCCGCCGGCACGCGTTCCTCGCCTCGCTGCTGCGGGTGCCGCACCTGGTCGTCGCGGTCAACAAGATGGATCTCGTCGGATGGTCGGAGGACGTCTACGAGTCCATCCGCGACGAGTTCAGCGCCTTCGCCGCCAAGCTGAACGTGCCGGACCTGACCGTCATCCCGATCTCCGCGCTCAACGGCGACAACGTCGTCACCCACTCGGCCAACACCCCCTGGTACGAGGGGACGACGCTGCTGCACCACCTCGAGCACGTGCACGTGGCCAGCGACCGCAACCTGGTCGACGCCCGGTTCCCGGTGCAGTACGTGATCCGCCCGCAGTCGGATGCCTTCCACGACTACCGCGGCTACGCCGGGACGGTGGCCAGCGGGGTGCTGCGGCCCGGCGACGAGGTGCAGGTGCTGCCCAGCGGCCTGACGACGACGATCGCCGCCATCGACGGGCCCCGGGGCCCGGTCGCGGAGGCGTTCCCACCCATGGCGGTGACCGTGCGGCTCACCGACGACGTCGACGTCTCCCGCGGCGACCTGATCTGCCGCCCGGCGAACGCACCGGTGGCGACCCAGGACGTCGACGCCCTCGTCTGCTGGATGGCCGACGAGCCGCTGCGGCCCCGGCAGCGGATCGCGATCAAGCACACCACCCGGACCGTGCGGGGCGCGGTGAAAGAGCTGGCCTACCGGCTCGACGTCAACACCCTGCACCGCGACACCGAGGCCGGCGAGCTCGGGCTCAACGACATCGGCCGGGTGCGGCTGCGGGCGACCCAGCCGCTGTTCGTCGACGACTACACGCGCAACCGGGTGACCGGCCGCTTCATCCTGGTCGACGAGGCCACCAACGCCACCGTCGGCGCCGGGATGCTCACCCCCGCAGGGTGACGGGGAGGGCCTCGAACCCGCGCAGGGTCTGGAGGTCGCGCCGGATCGGCCGGCCGCTGACGCGCAGGGCCGGGAAGCGTTCGCTCAGGGTCCGCAGCCCCACGACGCCCTCCAGCCGGGCGAGGCCCGCACCCACGCAGTAGTGGATCCCCGCGGAGAAGGCCAGGTGGTCCCGTGCGTTGACGCGGCCGACGTCGAACCGGGCCGGGGCGTCGAACACCTCGGGGTCCCGGTTGGCCGCCCCGAGCAGGACGGTCACCCGCGTGCCTGCGCGCACCTCCCGCCCGGCGAGGGGTCCGCTCTCCTTCGCCGTCCGGCCGGTGATCTGGACCGGGCTGTCGTGGCGGAGGATCTCCTCGACGGCGCCGTCCCAGCCGGCCGGGACCGCGCGCAGGGCGTCCCACTGCTCATGGTGGGCGTCCAGCAGCACGACGCCGTTGCCGAGCAGGTTGACGGTGGTCTCGAAGCCGGCGCCCAGCAGCAGCATCACGGTCGCGTGCAGCTCCCGCTCGGTCAGCGCCTCGTCGTCCGGCAGACCGACCAGCCGGCTGACCAGGTCCTCTCCGGGGTCGCGGCGCAGCCGCGCGAAGTGCTCCCGCAGGAAGGCGTGCATGGCTCGCAGCGCCCGTTCGGCGGCCACGTAGCGCCGGAACGGCAACCCTGGGTCCAGCGTGGCCGCCGCCGCAGCGCCCCAGCGGAGGAAGTCCTCCCGGCGCTCCGTGGGGACGCCGAGCAGGTCGGCGATGACGAGCACGGGCAGCTGCGCGGCGTAGGTCGTGATCAGGTCGACCTCGCCGCCGTGCGCACCGGGGTGTCGCTCCAGCGCGTCGAGCAGGGAGTCGGCGGTGCGCTGGACCACCGGCTCGAAGGCTGCGGTGGCACGAGGGGTGAACGCCCGGCTCACCAGCCGACGGAACCGGGTGTGGTCGGGCGGGTCGACCACGAGCATGGACGGCGGCTCGGCCACGCCCGCGGCGTCCAGCTCGTCGCCGAAGGCCAGCGCCCAGCGGATCAGCCGGGGCGCCTGCGACCGGTCCCAGCCGACGCCGAACCGGTCCGAACGGAGGAGCTCCGAGGCGACGGCGTGCGAGGTGGTGACCAGGCCGATGCTGCCGGGCGAGACCGCGCCGCGTGCGCGCAGCTCCTCGTAGAGCCCGTACGGCTGGTCACGGACGGAGCGGTCCCGCAGCAGCCGCCCGACCGGATCGCCGCGACGGGCACCGCGCTCGAGGTAGACGGCCGGCAACCCGTGGCGCACCGCCCAGCGGGCGACCGTGCGCGCGGGGCGCAGGACGGGGGCCGCCTTGCGCGCCGGCGGCCCCACGGTCGAGGAGGTCTCCGTACCCATCCGGGCAGTCTGTCAGTGCGGATGCCGTCCGGCCGGTGCCCCTGCGCACCGGCCGGACGGCATCCGCTGCGCCTCAGGCCTCGTCGGTCGGAGCCGGAGCCTCGCTCGGGTCGCCGTTCCAGTCCTTGCCCGCCGTGTCGGCGTTCTCCGACGCGCTGTCGGTCTGGCCGGCGACGGTCTCCACCATCTCCTCGTCGGAGACACCTTCCCCAGCGGCGTGCACGTCTCCGGTGGGCTCGCTCATCACGCGGTTCCTCTCTGTCGCCAACATGCCGTGCCGCAGCCCGTCCCCGATCGCCGTCGACGGCAAACCAGTGCCCGGGTCACATCCCCGCGGTCAGCGAGTCGGGGCCCGCAGCTCGAACCACACCCTCTTCCCGCCGCGGTGGTCCTCGGCGCCCCAGCGGTCGGCGATCAGCTGGACCATCCGCATCCCGCGCCCGCGGGGACGGTCCATCGGCAGCTCGTGGACGACGGGGCGCACCGAGGAGCCGTCGACGACGGCGATGCGCAGCCGGTCCTCGGCCAGCCCGAGCTCGAGAGTCAGGCTGGCCCGGCCCTCGACGTGGTCGACGACGTCCGACACGAGTTCGGTCACCAGCAGCGCCGCGTCCTGCCGGTCGTGGGGGACGTCCCAGACGCGCAGCAGCTCGAGGACGAGGTGCCGTGACACGGTCACGCTGGGCGGGATCGGCGGAAGCTCGATGCTGGCGTCGCGGCTGGACATGGCGGCGTATCCGTTCTGCTGGCTGGACGACGTCGACCGATCTGCTCGACTCCGTTGCACACAACTGAACAGGATCGCGACCACATGCGCAAGGGCTATTGCATGAAAGGGCAATTGCATGTCACCCCTATTGCATGCAACAGCCGTTCGGTCAGGTAGTGTGCAACCTGGTTCCGGCTGACGAGGAGACCCACACATGGGCACGACGGCGCACGACGTCCCCGCTGGCGAGGCGGCGGCCGAGCGTGCCCTCCAGGCTCTCGTCGTCGAGCTCGACCAGTGCGTGGAAGAGCTCGTGCAGGCACGGGTCCGGGCAGAGACCCTGCTGCGCGAGCGGCGGGACGGACGTCCATGGCTGGAACTGGTGACCGGCGAAGCCCGCCCGCTCGTCGTGGAGCGCATCTCGACGGTCCTCGCGTCGCTGTCGGCAGCCGGACACGTGTGGCGCCGGGAGCAGGCAGCCGCCCTCCAGGGTGAGCAGGTGAGCATCAACCGGATCGCGGCGCTGTTCGGCGTCACCCGGCAGCGGATCTCCGCGTTGCTCAAGGAGAACGACCCGGGCGCGGACTCCACCGTCACGGGCGGCTGATCGCGCGCTCGCCGTGCGGTGGCTCCACGGCCGGCCCCGAGTGTGTCCGGCCCGCGGCCACCGCGATGCCGAACCACATCTGGGCCGCCGCGAAGAGCACGACCGACAGCTGACCGAGCACGGGCACGAACGGCCCCTCGAAGGCGGCGAACGACACGGCGCCGACCGCCAGCAGCCAGCCGGGACCCCTCGGGAGCACGCCGGATCGTTCGCTCGCCACCCCGACGCAGGCCAGGCCGACGAACCAGAGCAGCGCGAGCCCGCCGACCGCCCGGATGGCCAGGGAACCGAGCAGCGGCCCGTCGAGGTCGAGCAGGGCGGGCTCCTCGATGGCCAGCACCGGGAAGACGAACGCCTCCACGGCCGCCAGCCCGGCGGTGACCACCAGGCCGACCACGGTGAACACCGCACCGGCCGCACCGAGGCGGCCGGCCCGGCTCCCCAGCCGCGCGCCCCAGCCGGCCAGCCCGAGCAGGCTCAGCGCGACGACCGCCAGTCCGGCGGCGTGCCCCGGCCCCCAGAGCGTCTCTCGCGCGGCGGCCGCGAAGCCCGTGTCGAAGATGTCGGGGTGCCACGCGACCGGCAGCACCAGCACACCGGAGGCCACGAATCCGAGACCCGACCAGCGGATGAAGGCGTCCACGGCATCTCCCCTCGGGGGCGGGATCCATGGTCGCGCGGTCGGGTGCGGCGGAGAAGACCTCAGGCGCTGAGCGAGTCGATCGCCTTGTAGACGCGCTGCTCGGAGATGGGACGGGGCGTGCCGATGCCCTGAGCGAAGAGCCCGACGCGCAGCTCCTCGACCATCCAGCGGATGCGGGCCACGGGGTCGTCGGGAGCGCCGCTGGCCGGCATCCGGGCGCGCAGCTGCTCGTACTCCTCGCTGACCGCGGCCACCTGGCGCATCGCGAGCTCGTCCCGGACCGCGTTCGCCGGCAGCTTCTCCAGCCGGTAGGCCATCGCCCGCAGGTACCGCACCAGGTCGGGCAGCCGCCGCCGGCCGGCGGTGGCCACGAATCCCCGGTGCAGCAGGCCGGTCATCTGACGACGCAGATCGGCCACGGCCGCCTCCGGCACCCGTCGTCCGGGAGCGGCGCCGATGGCCACCGCGACCTCCCGCGCCTCGGTGAGCACCGCCTCGACCTTCTGCACCGCGTCCACGGTCAACCGGTGCAGCTCACCCTTCGCCGTCCCGACGAGCGCGCTGAACGCCGCCTCGTCCCGGGGCGGGCCGCCGGCCGCGGCGATCAGCTCGTCGGCCGCCGCGTCGACGCAGTCGGCCACCAGGTCCGGGATCTCGCCGTCGGGATTGAACTGCAGCGCCAGTCGCGAGCGCGGCGACAGGGACTTCACGACCTGCTTGACCGGTGAGCCGGCGACGAGGATCAGCAGCCGCCGGGCTCCGCGCCTGGTCAGCCGCTCCGCCTCGACCTCGGTCGGGACGACGCGCAC
This sequence comes from Blastococcus colisei, assembly GCF_006717095.1. Taxonomy (NCBI): domain Bacteria; kingdom Bacillati; phylum Actinomycetota; class Actinomycetes; order Geodermatophilales; family Geodermatophilaceae; genus Blastococcus; species Blastococcus colisei. The sequence continues at coordinate 570,090 of NZ_VFQE01000001.1, read as the reverse complement.
GCCGACCGTCGCACCCTCGTCGACCAGCGCGGGGTAGGCGGTGACGACGTTGCTTCCCTGCCGCACCTCCACCGTCGCCGGGAGGGTGCCGAGGTCCCAGCTCGTCATCCCGGTGCGTTCGGACTCCGATGCGGCCCGGGTGAGGCTCGCCCGCGCCTGCGGCGCGACCTTCGCCTTGAGCGCCGCCAGATCTTTGCCGGTGGCGAGGGTGCGCTGCTGGTCGTCGAGCACCCGGAAGGTGGCCCGCAGGTGGCCGGGCACCTGCTCCGGCGCCCAGGCGTCCGGCGGGATGGTCACCGCCGTCGCGCGACGCAGCTCCCGCTCCAGCGCCGGCAGCAGGGGCTCCCCCGGGTCGATGTTCGGCAGCACCTCGCGCACCCGGTCCGGGATCGGCACCAGTCCTCGGCGCAGCTGCTTGGGCAGCGTCCGCAGCAGCGCCGTCACCAGCTCCTCGCGCAGACCGGGCACGGTGAAGGCGAGGGACTCCCCGGAGGTCCGCGCGGCGACGCCGTCGAGGACGGCGAGGGGCACGTCGACGGTGACGCCGTCCTCGGCCGCCCCGGGGGCGAACGCGTAGGAGAGCGGCAGCGTGAGGCCCTGCGTGAGCTCCACCTGGTCGGGATAGTCCTCGACGCGGACCTGCCCGGCGGCCGCGGCGTTGGTGAGCATGTCGGGTGTGAAGGTGAGCAGGTCCGGGCGGTCCCGGCGCGCGGACTTCCACCACCGGTCGAAGTGCCGGGTGGAGACGACGTCGGCCGGGACGCGGGCGTCGTAGAGCTCGAACAGCGTCTCGTCGTCGACACCGATGTCCCGGCGGCGGGCGCGTTCCTCCAGCGCCGCGACCCGCTCGATCGCCCGCAGGTTGTCGGCCCAGAACCGGTGGTGGGTGGTCCACTGTCCCTCGACGAGCGCGTGCCGGATGAACAGCTCCCGGGAGACGACCGGGTCGATCGAGCCGTACTGCACCCGTCGGCCGACGACCAGCGGCAGCCCGTACAGCGTGACCCGTTCGGTGGCGACGACGGAGCCGCGCTTGGCGTCCCACCGCGGCTCGCTGTACTGGCGCTTGACCAGGTGCTCGGCCAGCTTCTCCACGGTCTCGGGGTCGATGCGGGCGACGGTGCGGGCGAACAGCCGGCTGGTCTCCACCAGCTCGGCGGCGACCACCCAGCGCGGCGGCTTCTTCGCCAGCGGGGTGCCCGGGGCGATCACGAACCGGGTGTTGCGGGTGCCGAGGTACTCGCGGCTCCCCCGCCGCCCACCCTCCGAGGTGCGTTTATGGCCATAACTGCTCTTGTCGGGCTCCAGCTGCAGGCCGACGTGGGAGAGCAGGCCGGCGAGGAGGGCGGCGTGGATGCCCTTCTCGTCGGGTTCGGCGGCGGGCTCACCCACCGTCATGCCCAGCCGTCTCGCCGTCCCGCGGAGCTGGCCGTGCAGGTCCTGCCACTCGCGGATCCGCAGGTAGTGCAGGAACTCGCGCTTCACCGTCCGGCGGAACTGGTTGCCGCTGAGCGCCTCCTGCTGCTCCCCGAGGTGGCGCCAGAGGTTGAGCAGGGCCAGGAAGTCGGAGTTCTCGTCGGCGAACCGGGCGTGCAGTTGGTCGGCCGCCTGCTGGTGCTCGGTGGGCCGCTCGCGCGGGTCCTGGATCGTGAGGCCGGCGGCGATGACCAGCACCTCGTCGAGCACGCCCCGCTCGTTCGCCTCGACCACCATCCGCGCCATGCGGGGGTCCAGCGGCAGCGCGGCCAGCGCCCGTCCGGTCGGCGTGAGCTTGCCCTGCTCGTCGAGGGCGTGCAGCTCCTCCAGCAGCGCCAGGCCGTCGGCGATGGCCCGGCGGTCCGGCGGGTCGACGAACGGGAAGTCCTCCACGGCACCCAGGTCGAGGGCGGCCATCTGCAGCAGCACCGAGGCGAGGTTGGTGCGCAGGATCTCCGGGTCGGTGAACTCCGGCCGGGCCTCGAAGTCGGCCTCCGTGTAGAGCCGGATGGCGACGCCCGGGCCCAGCCGCCCGCACCGCCCCGAGCGCTGCCGGGCCGAGGCCTGGCTGACCGGCTCGATCGGCAACCGCTGCACCTTCGTGCGATGGCTGTACCGGGAGATCCGCGCGGTGCCGGGGTCGATCACGTAGCGGATCCCCGGGACGGTCAGCGAGGTCTCCGCAACGTTGGTGGACAGCACGATCCGCCGTCCGGTGTGCGGGGCGAAGACCTTGTGCTGGTCGGCGGCCGACAGCCGCGAGTAGAGCGGGACGATCTCGGTGCCGCGCAGGTCGCGCTCGCTCAGCGCGTCCTGGGTGTCGCGGATCTCCCGCTCGCCCGCGAGGAAGACCAGGATGTCGCCCGGCCCCTCGGCCACCAGCTCGTCGACGGCGTCGAGAATCGCGCTGACCTGGTCGCGGTCGGGATCGGCGTCCTCGTCGTCGGGGTCCACGACGGGGCGGTACCGTGCCTCGACCGGGTACGTGCGGCCGCTGACCTCGATGATCGGCGCGCCCGCGCCATGCCCGATCTCGCCGAGTCCTGCGAAGCGCGCAGCCACGCGTTCGACGTCGATCGTCGCCGACGTGATCACCAGCTTGAGGTCGGGACGCCGAGGCAGCAGCTGGGCCAGGTAGCCCAGCAGGAAGTCGATGTTGAGACTCCGCTCGTGCGCCTCGTCGAGGATGATCGTGTCGTACTGGCGCAGCAGCCGGTCGTGCGCGATCTCGGCCAGCAGCACGCCGTCGGTCATCAGCTTGACCAGCGTCGAGTCCGAGACCTGGTCGTTGAAGCGCATCTTGTAGCCGACGGCCTCGCCGAGCGGGCTGTCGAGCTCCTCGGCGATCCGCTCGGCGACGCTGCGCGCGGCGATCCGGCGGGGCTGGGTGTGCCCGATGCGGCCGCGCACCCCGCGGCCGAGCTCGAGCGCGATCTTCGGCAGCTGGGTCGTCTTCCCCGAGCCCGTCTCGCCCGCGACGACGACCACCTGGGAGTCACGGAGCGCGGCGGCGATGTCGTCCCGCCGGGCGCTGACCGGCAGCTCTTCCGGGTAGGCGACCACCGGGACGGCGGCCCGGCGCCGGGCCATGCGCAGCTCGGCGGCGGCGACGTCGGCGACGATCCGCTCACGCTGCCGCGCCCGGGCCTGCGGGTCGCGGGTCTTCCGCAGCCCGTCCAGCCGGCGGCGCAGCCGGTGCTCGTCGAGAACCGTGAGCGCCGACAGCCGTTCCCTCAGGTCGTCGGTGGGGGCACTCACGGTCGGGCTCGCGTTCCTCTCGGGCATCGGATGGGTCCGGTGGGGCCCAAGGATCCCACCGCGGGTGCCCGGCCCGTCCGCCGATCCGGATCGGTGTAGTCTGCAACTTATTGCGTGCATCGTGCAACGAGATGTCCGCGCCCGATCCTCGTCGTCCTCCGGAGTCGCATGTCCGCCCCCGCCGACCGGCACGCGTTGGTGCGCGCCCTGTCCGAGCAGCTGCCACGGTTCATGCGGCTGGTGCACGCGCTGAAGTCGCAGATGTCCACGACCGACGGTCGCGATCGGGCGGCGCTCGTGCTGCTGTTCCCGCTCGAGCGCCTGGGGCCGCTGCGCCAGGGCGCCCTCGCCGAGCTCGTGCACGCCGACCCGTCGACCGTCAGCCGGCACGTCGCCGCCCTGGTCGAGCAGGGGCTCGTGCGGCGCAGCGCCGACGAGTCCGACGGGCGGGCCAGCCGGCTCGTCGTCACCGAGGCCGGCCATGCCGCCCTCGACGCCCTCCGGCGCGAGCGGGAGGCCCACCTCGAGCGGGTCACCGCCGGCTGGGACCCCGCGGACGTCGCCACCCTGACCACGTTGTTCGGCCGCCTGCTCGACGACATGGCGGCCACGCTCCCCGGCACCGCCGACCACGACCCCGCGAGAGAGAACCGATGAGCCAGTCCACCCGCACGACCGCGGCCGAGCGCAGGGGTGCCCGCGCGGCGGCCGCGGCACCGGACGCCAGCGGCAGCTTCACCCACCGTCAGATCGTCACGATCCTCGTCGGCCTCATGGTCGCGATGTTCCTGGCCGCGCTGGACCAGACCGTCGTCGCGACGGCGATCCGGATCATCGCCGACGACCTGCAGGGCTACGACCTGCAGGCCTGGGCGACGACGGCGTTCCTGATCACGTCGACGATCGCCACCCCGATGTACGGGAAGCTGTCGGACATCTACGGGCGGCGGCCGTTCTACCTGTTCGCCATCACCGTCTTCGTCGTCGGCTCCGCGCTCTGCGGGATCGCCGACTCGATGTACCAGCTGGCCGCGTTCCGGGCCGTGCAGGGCATCGGTGCCGGTGGCCTCATGTCCATGGCGCTGGCGATCATCGGCGACATCGTGCCGCCGCGGGAGCGCTCCCGGTACCAGGGCTACTTCATGGCCGTCTTCGGCACGTCCAGCGTGCTCGGCCCGGTCATCGGGGGGTTCCTGGCGGGGCAGTCCTCGATCCTCGGGCTGGACGGCTGGCGCTGGATCTTCTGGATCAACGTGCCGCTGGGTCTGATGGCCTTCGCGGTCGTCTGGCGGGTCCTCCACCTGCCGCACGAGCGCCGCGACCACCGGATCGACTGGCCCGGCGCGCTGGCCCTGATCACGTTCCTGGTGCCGCTGCTGATCATCGCCGAGCAGGGCCGCATCTGGGGCTGGTCCTCCGGCCGTGCCCTGACCTGCTACGCGATCGGCGCCGTCGGCTTCGCCCTGTTCGTGCTCGCCGAGCGGGCCTACCGGGACGACGCGCTGCTCCCCCTGCGGCTGTTCGGCAACCGGACCTTCGCCGTCAGCGGCATCGGCAGCGTCGTGATGGGCGCCGGCATGTTCGGCGGCCTGCTCCTGCTCCCCCAGTACCTGCAGATCGTCAAGGGCTCGAGCGCGACCGTCGCCGGGCTGCAGATGATCCCGCTCGTCGCCGGCATCATGGCCGGCGCGCTGAGCTCGGGCATCGCGATCTCGAAGACCGGCAGGTACAAGATCTTCCCGCTGGTCGGCATCGCGCTGATGGTGACCGCACTGCTGTCGATGTCGTTCGTCGTCGGGGCCGACACCTCGGTGTGGACGCTGGTGCCGTTCATGGTCATGCTCGGCCTGGGCCTCGGCTTCAACTTCCAGCCGGTCATCCTCGCCGTCCAGAACGCCGTCTCCCCGCGGGAGATGGGGGTCGCCACGTCGTCGGTGACGTTCTTCCGGCAGATGGGCGGCACGATCGGCACGGCCGCCTTCCTGTCGATCCTCTTCACCCGGCTGCCGCAGGACATCGGTAGCGCGGTCCAGGACGCGGCCCGGGCGAACCCCGAGCTGGCCCCCCGGTTCGAGCAGCTGGGTGCCGGGAACGGCGGCAGCCTCGAGGACACGTCCTTCATCCAGGAGCTGCCGGCCGTGCTGGCGCTGCCCTTCAAGGTCGGCTTCTCCGACTCGATCGACGTGGTGTTCCTCATCGCCGCGTGCGTGGTCGCGATCGGCTTCTTCGTGTTCCTGTTCCTGCCGCAACTGGCGCTGAGCACCAAGTCGGGGATCCAGGCCCGGCAGGAGGAGGCCGGCACCCCGCCGGAGGACGACGCCGCCGGTCAGGTCGTGCACGCCGCCGGCACCGCCGCTCCGACGTCCGTCCCGCCTCCGGCCGGCCGGCCCGGGGACGCGCCGAGCTGACGCCACGGACCAGTGGACCCGGACGGCCCGTTCCCAGGAGCAAGCCGGGTCACCCGGGTCCACTGGTCGGAGCAGGCGGGACGCGCCCGCTGGCGTCGCCCGTTCCGCCTACGCTGACGGTCGTGGCTACCTCTTTGATCCTGTCCCGCCGCGACCTGGACTTCCTGCTGCACGAGTGGCTCGACGTCGAGTCCCTCACCAAGCGCTCCCGGTTCACCGAGCACTCCCGCGAGACGTTCGACGCGGTCCTGGACCTGGCCGAGCAGATCGCCACCGACCACTTCGCGCCGCACAACCGGACGGCCGACGAGAACGAGCCGCACATGGTCGACGGCAAGGCCGTGCTGATCCCGGAGGTGTCCAAGGCGCTGAAGGTGTTCACCGACGCCGGGCTGATTGCCGGCTCGTTCGACGAGGAGTACGGCGGCATGCAGCTGCCGCACACCGTCGGCCAGGCGGTGTTCGCCTGGTTCAAGGCGGCCAACGTCGGCACGTCGGCCTATCCGTTCCTGACGATGGGCAACGCGCGGCTGCTGCTCGCCCACGGCAGCCAGGAGCAGATCGACACCTTCGTCCGGCCCGAGCTCGAGGGCCGCTGGTTCGGGACCATGGCCCTGTCCGAGCCGCAGGCCGGGTCGTCGCTGGCCGACATCACCACCAGGGCCGTCCCGCAGGACGACGGCACCTACCGGCTCACCGGCAACAAGATGTGGATCTCCGGCGGCGACCACGAGCTGACCGAGAACATCGTCCACCTGGTGCTGGCCAAGATCCCCGGCGGACCGCCCGGGGTGAAGGGCATCTCGCTGTTCATCGTCCCGAAGTTCCTGGTCAACGACGACGGCTCGCTCGGCGAGCGCAACGACGTCGTCCTCGCCGGGCTCAACCACAAGATGGGCTACCGCGGGACGACGAACACCCTGCTCAACTTCGGTGAAGGCGTGCACACGCCCGGCGGGCGGGCCGGCGCGGTCGGCTACCTCGTGGGCGAGCAGCACCGCGGCCTGACCTACATGTTCCACATGATGAACGAGGCGCGGATCGGCGTCGGGGTCGGCGCCACCGTCCTCGGCTACACCGGCTACCTGCACGCGCTGGAGTACGCCCGCACCCGCACCCAGGGCCGCCCGCCCGCCGGCAAAGACCCCGCCTCGCCGATGGTGCCGATCATCGAGCACACCGACGTCCGCCGGATGCTGCTGGCCGCCAAGTCCTACGTCGAGGGCGGCATGGCCCTGGGCCTTTACTGCGCGCGGCTCGTGGACGAGGAGCAGACGGCGGAGACCCAGGAGGAGCGGAGCCGCGCCCACCTGCTGCTGGACATGCTCACCCCGATCGCCAAGGCGTGGCCCTCCCAGTGGGGCCTGGCCGCCAACGACCTGGCCATCCAGGTGCACGGCGGCTACGGCTACACCCGCGACTACCCGGTCGAGCAGTTCTACCGGGACAACCGGCTCAACCCCATCCACGAGGGGACCCAGGGCGTCCAGTCCCTCGACCTGCTGGGACGCAAGGTCGTGATGCAGGGCGGTGCCGGGCTGGCCCTGCTGGGCGAGACGATCGCGGCCACCACGGCCCGCGCGGCGGGGAGCGAGTGGGCCGGCTTCGCCGCCGACCTGGACGCCGCGGTGGCCCGCATGGGCGCGGTGACCGCGACGCTCTGGGGAACCGGCGAGCCGGACCTGGCCCTGGCCAACTCGCACGTCTACCTCGAGGCCGCCGGGCACATCGTCGTCGCGTGGCTGTGGCTGGAGCAGGCGCTGGCCTGCGAGGGCGCGGCGAGCGACTTCCACGAGGGCAAACGGCAGGCGGCCAGGTACTTCTGGCGCTGGGAGCTGCCGCGGGTGAACCACCGCTTCGGCCTGCTGGAGTCCCTCGACCGCACGGTGCTGGACACGCCTTCGCACGTGCTCTAGAACGACCACGTGCTCGAGAACGACCGAGCCCCGCTCGCTCCGGACGGAGCGGCGGGGCTTCGGTCGTTCCTTCGGTCGGCTATGCGGCGGCGCGCACCGGGTCGCCTGCGCCGTGCCGGGGACGGTCAGCCATCTCGGCACGCTCGGCCTCGTAGCGGGCGGTGGACCGGGTGCCCATCGCGATGACCAGGGCCGTCAGAACCAGGAACCCGATCAGGGTCACGGCCGGCCACAACATCATCTTCGCTCTCCCCCTGCAGTCGGATGCGCCGCCGGGACAGGGGCGGCGCACGTCATCGGAAGACTCTGTCCCCCGTGAACCGAGGTCTCAATCGTCGAGTTGGGTACTTCACCTGACGGAGTGTGACCAGCTTCACGACCATCGGTCGTTGTCCGAGCCAACTTGAGGGCTCCGGTCGCGTGGTCTGATCGATGGGTGTCCCGGTCCTCCCCCTCGTCCACCCCGGGCACCGCCGTCCGGCCCGGGCTGCTGGTCCTCGCCCTGGCCCTCGGCGTCACCACGCTGTCGCTGCTCCAGAGTCTCGTCGTCCCCGTCCTCGGCACGATCGAGGACCAGCTCGACGTGTCCCCCGGGGCCGCCGGCTGGGTGCTCACGGCCAACCTGCTGGCCGCTGCCGTCCTGACGCCCGCTCTGGGCCGGCTCGGCGACCTGCGGGGCGAACGGCCGGTGATCCTGGGCATCCTCGTGGCGGTCGCGCTGGGCACGCTGCTCGCCATCGTCACGACGTCCCTGCCGCTGCTGCTGGTCGGCCGCATCCTGCAGGGCGCCTCCTACGGGTTGTTCCCGCTGTCGATCAGCGTGCTGCGCCGCGAGCTGCCCGCGGCACGGCTCAGCGTGGCCATGTCGATCGTCAGCAGCACGCTCGCCGTGGGCGGCGTGGCGGGACTGGTGGCCACCGGCCTGCTGGTCGGCGACGGCGGCGACTACCGGCGGCCGTTCTGGATCGGCCTCGGCGTCACCCTGGCGTCCCTCGTCCTCGCCTACCGGCTGCTGCCCGATCGCCCGTCCTCGGGTTCCGGTCGGGTCGACTGGTGGGGAGCGCTGGTCCTCGGTGCCGGCCTGGTGCTGCTCCTGCTGCCGGTATCGCAGGGCAACGCGTGGGGTTGGGCGTCACCGGGGGTCGTCGGCTGCCTGGCCGGCTCGGTCCTGGTGCTCGCCGGCTGGGTGGTCCTGCAGCGCCGCACGGCGCAGCCGCTCCTGCGCCCGGCGATGCTCGCCGACCGGCGCACCATCGTCCCGAACGTCGCCGGGCTCATGACCGGGATCGCGCTGTTCGCCTCGTTCCTCGCCGTCCTGCAGTACGTGCAGACCCCACCCGGGGCGACCGGCTACGGCTTCGGCGCCTCCGTCCTCGAGGCGTCGGTGCTCTACCTGGTGCCCGGCGGCGTCGTCGGGATCGCCGTGGCGCCGGTCGCCGGGAAGGTGGTGACCCGGCTCGGCGCCCTGCCGACGCTGCTGGCCGGCGCCGCCACCGGGGTCGCGGGCTTCCTGCTGCTGGCCTTCCTCCGCGGCGAGCCATGGCTGGTCGTCGTCGCCGGCGTGCTGACCCAGCTGTCGGTGACCGTCGCCTACGCGGCCCTGCCGGCGCTCGTCGTGCAGGCCGTGCACGAGGACGAGACCGGCGTGGCCAACGCCGTGAACTCCATCGCCCGGGCGGTCGGGCAGGCGCTGGGCAGCACGGTCGCGGTCACCCTGATCGCGGCCGGCCACGACCCCGCGACCGGATTCCCGCGCGACGGTGCCTACACCGGTGTAGCGCTTATCGGGGCGCTCGCCACCCTCGCCGTCATGGCGGTCGCCGTCGTCGGCATGGTGGCCGACCGTCGTGGCGGCGCCGGCCGCCGGACGGACCCGCTCACCGGGGTCGAGGAGGCCACCGCACGTGCCGGCGAATGGTCGCCGGTGTCCGGCATCCGCTGAACCGGCAGCGCCGCGTCCGAACCGTTACCGGCGCGTCCGGCATGGAAGCAGATCATCCGGGGCATCCAGAGCGCGATCACTTCCCGCCCCGACGGAGGAACTCCATGGCTCGATCGACCGGCTCCTCGAGCCGCACCACGGAGACGCAGTTCTCCGGCAACCGCGCCGCCGACACCGGCCCCGCAGGCGACCCCGCCCCGGACAACGACAGCATCAGCGGCACGCGTGCCGACTACGCGCCCACGGGCGCCGACCCCAAGCCGACGACCGGCGGGACGATCAAGCGGACGCTGAAGGAGTTCAGCGAGGACAACCTCACCGACTGGGCCGCGGCGCTGACCTACTACGGCGTCCTGGCGCTGTTCCCGGCACTGATCGCGCTGGCCTCCATCGTCGGCCTGTTCACCACTCCGCAGCAGCTCACCGACGCGCTGACCGCGGTCGTTCCCCAGTCCGCGGCGGAGACCCTCAACCCGGTGATCGAGCAGATCGCCGGGAACAGCGCTCCGGTCGGCTTCGCCCTGATCCTCGGTCTCGCCGGCGCCGTCTGGTCGGCCTCGGGCTACGTCGGCGCGTTCACCCGCGCCGCCAACGTCGTCTACGAGACGCCCGAGGGCCGCAAGATCTGGAAGCTCAAGCCGCTGCAGCTGCTGGTCACCCTGATCGGCATCCTGTTCGCCGCCGTGCTCGTCGCGATGCTGGTGCTCAGCGGCCCGGTGGTCGACGCCATCGGGCAGGCCATCGGACTGGGCGACACCGCCCTCACCGTCTGGACCTGGGCCAAGTGGCCGGTCATGCTGGTCATCCTGGCGCTGATGATCGCCGTCCTCTACTACTCGACGCCCAACGTGAAGCTGCGCGGCTTCAAGTGGGTCAGCCCGGGGGCCGGCGTCGCCATCCTGGTGGCGGTCGTCGCCTCGGCAGCGTTCGCCTTCTACGTGGCCAACTTCAGCAGCTACAACGCCACCTACGGGGCACTGGCCGGCGTGGTGATCTTCCTGATCTGGTTCTGGCTGATCAACCTCGCGCTGCTCTTCGGCATCGAGATGGACGCCGAGATCGAGCGGACCAAGGAGCTGAAGGAGGGCGTGCCGAGGGCCGAGAAGGAGATCCAGCTCGACGCCCGCGACGACCCCAAGCCCAAGCAGACGACCTGAGCTGACGACGACAGGACGGGCCGGCCCCACCGCGGGGAACCGGCCCGTTCTGTCGTTGTCAGCGGCTCGTCGGGGGCCGGTCACCGGTCCGCGCGACAGGCAGCCGCTCGACGACTCCCGTCAACGCTCCCCGGTCCACCCAGCTCGTCGACGGTCTGGTGTGCGATGGATCGGGGCACGGGGACCCGGTCGTTCCCGGAGGGCGGCCGCGCATACCTGCCGGTTGCCGCGCGGACCGCGGGGTAGGGGGCGGGCGTGACCGCCGGAACGAGGCCAGTGACGTCGGACTTCTACGACCTCGAGGCGCTCCTCGACGACGACGACCGGGCGCTGCTGTACCGAGTGCGGAACTTCATGGACACCGAGGTCCAGCCGATCATCAACGAGTACTGGACGCGGGCCGAGTTCCCCCGCCAGATCATCCCCGGGCTCGCGAAGCTGGGCATCGCCGGCACGCAGTTCTCCGGCTACGGCTCCCCCGGCAAGTCGGCCCTCCTCGACGGGATGATCGCCATGGAGCTATCCCGCGGCGACCCCTCTGTCTCCACCTTCATGGGCGTGCACGGCGGCCTGGCCATGGGCTCGATGCACCTGTGCGCCTCCGAGGAGCAGAAGGAGCGCTGGCTGCCCGCCATGGCGCGCATGGAGTTGATCGGCGCCTTCGGGCTCACCGAGCCCGACTCCGGTTCCGACGTCGCCCGCGGCCTGCGGACGACGGCCCGCCGGGACGGCGACACGTGGGTGCTCAACGGCCAGAAGAAGTGGATCGGCAACGGCAGCTTCGCCGACCTGGTGATCGTCTGGGCCCAGGACGTCGACACCTCCCGGGTGCTGGGCTTCGTCGTCGAGCAGGGCACCGAGGGGTTCTCCGCCGTCGACCTCGAGGACAAGATCGCGCTGCGCGCCGTCCAGAACGCCGTCCTCACGCTGGAGGACGTCCGCGTGCCCGAGGAGAACCGGCTGCAGGAGGCCAACGGCTTCAAGGACACCGCCAAGGTCCTGAGGACGACGCGGGCGGGCGTGGCCTGGTCGGCGGTGGGTTGCTCCCGCGGCGCGTACGAGCACGCCCTGCGCTACGCCAACGAGCGCACCCAGTTCGGCAAGCCGATCGCGAGCTTCCAGCTGGTGCAGGACCTGCTGGTCCGGATGCTCGGCAACATCACCGCATCGGCCGCGCTGTGCATGCGGCTCTCCCAACTGCAGGACACCGGGCGGATGACCGACGAGCAGGCGTCGCTGGCCAAGGCCTTCAGCACCGTGCGCATGCGGGAGACCGCCGGCTGGGCCCGCGAGCTGATGGGCGGCAACGGCATTCTGCTCGAGCACAACGTCGGCCGCTTCGTCGCCGACGCCGAGGCCATCTACTCCTACGAGGGCACCCGCGAGGTGAACACGCTGATCGTCGGCCGCGCCATCACCGGCATCGGCGCGATCGTCTGACGACCCGCGCCTGATCCGCGCCGGAGCTCAGCCCCACCAGCGGTCCGCGGCCTCCTCCGGAGTCAGCCCGTCGAGTTCCACCCAGCGGTTGAGCTGGACGAGGTCGCCCGTCGTCAGGAGGGCGCTCGTGTCGTCGAGGGCGTCGGTGAGCCGGGCACCCCACCGGTCGGCGACGGCCGCACGCACCAGGGGGACGACGTTCTCCCGAGGCTGCAGCGCGAGATCGTCGACGAGCAGCTTCACCGGAGCGACCGCCAACCGCGCGTCGGTCGTCTCCAGCAGGCCCACGTGGATGGAGCCGGAGAGCAGCGCCTCCACGGTGGCGGCCCGGGACGGCATGCTGATCACCTTGCCGAAGTCCAGGCCGTAGACCTCCTGAAGCCCGAGGAGGCACAGCGGCCGGTCCGGGCACTCGGGCGGTCCGCCGAAGACCAGGTCCGGCGCCAGCGGGACGAGGTCGGATAGCTGATTCACGCCGTGCTCTGCGGCGAACGCCTTGGTCACGGCGAACCCGTTCTGGTCCTCGGCCTGCGCGATGTCGAGCACCAGCACCCCGCGCCCGCCGAGCGTCCGGGACAGCACCGCGTGCATCCCCTCCGGCGTCTCCGGCAGATCGGGGAACGCCGGGCGGGCGAACAGCAGCGCGGTGCCGAGGTAGTCGACGACGACGTCCACGACCTCCTGCTGCAGGGCCGGCGCGACCACCTCCCGGGTGCCGATCCCGTGCTGGACGGCGACCGGCACCCCCGCGCGACGGGCGGCCTCGGCGTAGACCTCCACCAGGATCTGGTTCTCCGGGAAGTCGTAGGAGGCGAACCGCACGGTCCCGCTCGGCACCGTCGGCTCCTCGGGCCGGGCTCCGCAGGCGGCGATGAGCACCAGCAGCAGCACCGCCACGAGACCGGCAGGCCGACGTCGCACAGACGTCTCCTTCCCCCTGGGTGCGGGCGGTGGTCACGGTAACGCCGCACGGGGACGAAAGGGGATGGTCCTGATCCGGTTCGAGGTGCAGCATCTGCCGACATGGCGTCGCTGCCGCAGGCCCCGCCCGGACCGGGGCGCTCGGTCCCGGTCCCGCGGCCCGCTCCCCCGGCGATCGCGCGCGTCCGCAGCCGCCGCCGCCCCTCGGGGGAACCGCCTCCGCTCCCTCGAGCCCTCAACGCCTCCGGAAAGTTCTGGCTGAGCCTCAGCGCCGTCGTCCTCGTCGCATGGGCCGTGGTCGTCGTCACCGGGACGATCACGGTGTTCGACGTCATCGACACCCGGATCCTGCAGGCGATCAGCGAGGTGCGATCCCCCGGGCTGACAGGCGTGGCGGAGGTCGCCGGCGTGCTGGCGACGGCGAAGGCGATCCACGTCCTGTGGCTGACCAACCTGGTGCTGCTGGTCGTCTTCCGGCGGTGGCGGCACCTGTTCGTGTGGGTCGCCGTCGGTCTCCTGGTCGCCAACCTGGGCGCGTTCCTCGCGCACACCCTCCAGCGGCCGCGGCCCTACGAGGTCGAGATCATCGGCGACTGGTCGGGCTTCTCGATGCCGTCGCTGCCCATGACCGTCCTCGCCGCCTTCCTGGTCAGCACCGTCTACGCCCTGATCCCGCCGGGAACGTGGCGGACGCGGGGGAAGTGGGCGGTCGGCGGGCTCCTGGCGGTCACCGCGGCGTCGCGCCTCTACCTGGCGCAGGACCACCCGACGGGCATCCTGGCCGGCGTGGTGCTCGGGGTGGCCGCGCCGCTGGCCGCCTTCCGGCTGATGACACCGAACTCTGTCTACCCGGTGCGCTACAGCCGATCGCGCCCCGCCCACCTCGACGTCTCGGGCGAGCGCGGGGAGGCCATCGTCCGGGCCCTGCACGATCAGCTGGGTGTCCTGGCCAGCGAGGTCACCCCGTTCGGCCTGTCCGGATCGGGCGGCTCGACTCCGTTGAAGATCAGCGTGAAGGCCGACTCCTCGATCTCGGACGACGAGAGCTGCATCTTCGGCAAGCTCTACGCGGCCACGCACGTGCGCTCCGACCGCTGGTACAAGCTCGGCCGGACCCTGCTCTACGGGCGCCTGGAGGACGAGAAGCCGTTCCACAGCGTGCGCCGGCTCGTGCAGTACGAGGACTACATCCTGCGGCTGTTCTCCGACGCCGGTCTTCCGGTGCCGCACCCGCTCGGCATCGTGGAGATCACGCCGGAACGGGAGTACCTGCTGGCCACCGAGTTCATCGCCGGCGCCAAGGAGGCCGGGGAGGCCGAGGTCGACGACTCGGTCATCGACCAGGGCCTGTCGATCGTCCGCCGGATGTGGGACATCGGCATGGCCCACCGCGACATCAAGCCGGCCAACCTGCTGGTGCGCGACGGCACGCTGTTCCTGATCGACTCCGCCTTCGCCGAGGTGCGCCCCAGCCCGTGGCGCCAGGCGGTCGACCTCGCGAACATGCTGCTCGTCCTCGCCCTGCGCACCGACGCCGAGCGGGTCTACCGCCGCGCCCGGCTGCAGTTCTCCGAGGAGGAGATCGCCGAGGCGTTCGCCGCAACCCGCGGCCTGACCATGCCCACCCAACTGCGCCGGATGCTGCGCCAGCAGGGGCGGGATCTGCACGCGGACTTCCTGCGCCTGCTGCCCTACCGGCTGCCCCCGGTCCGCATCCAGCGCTGGACCTGGCGCCGGGCCGGCCTCACCCTGGTCACCCTCGTCGGCGCCGTCGTCGTCGCCGCGATCACCGTCACCATCCTCGGGTCACCGCTGTGAGGCCCGCCCGCCGCTCCCTCCCGGTCCTGCTCGCCTCCCTCGGCGTGCTCCTGCTGCCCGGCTGCGTGCAGCTCGGCACGCTGAGCACCGAGCTGGTCGCCTGCAAGGAGGGGGACGACGGCATGCCGTCCAACGGCGTCGTCCTCATGGCCCAGTCGGTGCCCAGCGCCTCCTGGGTGCCGTGCCTGGAGGGCATGCCCCTGGGCTGGCACTTCTCCGACATGGACGTCGACCGCGGCTCCGCGCGCTTCTGGCTGGACTCCGACCGCGACGGCACGCACGCCATCGAGGTGCGGCTCACCGAGTCCTGCGACACCGAGGGTGCGACGGAGATCCCCAGCGACCGGCCCGAGATGCGCCGGCTCGAGCGGGTCACCCAGGTCAGCCCGCAGTACGTGGGCCGGCGCTACTACCTGTTCGAGGGCGGCTGCATCACCGTGCTCTTCACGCTGTTCGGCGAGAACCGCGGGGAGCCGCTGGCGGTCGCCACCCAGGGGCTGGGCGCCGTCCCCCGGGACGAGCTGCGCGCGCTGGTGCACGAGAAGAGCGGCGGCCGGCTGTACCTGGACCCGCCCGCCACCCGGGACGGTGGCCGATGACCGCCGTGGAGTCGCGGACCGGACCCGACGTGCCGCGCACCCGCCGGGCCGGCTGGCGGCGATGGCTGGGGCCGGCGCTGTCGCTCGCCCTGGTCGTGGCCGTCTTCGCCTGGTTCCTCCCGCAGTTCACCAGCCTCTCCGACGTGTGGACGTCGGTCCGCGCCATGACGTGGATCGAGGTCGGCCTCCTGCTGCTGGCGGCGATGTGGAACCTCGCCACCTACCAGTTCCTCATGATGACGACGACACCCGGACTGACCTTCCGCCAGGCCACCGTCTCCACCGAGACCTCGACCGCCGTCTCCAACACCGTCGTGGGCGGCGCCGCGATCGCGCTGGGGCTCACCTACGCGATGAACTCCTCGTGGGGCTTCTCCCGGTCGCGCACCTCGGTGTCCCTGCTCATCTCGGGGCTGTGGAACAACTTCGCCAAGCTGGGGCTGCCGGTGCTGGCCCTGGTGCTCCTCGCCTTCTCCGCGCCCCCGACCACCGGCCGGCTGATCGCGGGGCTGCTGGGGGTGACCGCGCTCATCGCGGCCGTCCTGGCCCTGGGGATGCTGCTGCGCAGCGAGGCCGCGGCCGCCCGGCTCGGCGTCGGCGCGGCACGGGCGGCGTCCGCACTGCGCCGCCTGCTCGGCCGCGGTCCGGTCACCGGCTGGGACCTGGCGACGACGAAGTTCCGGCGGCGCACCGTCCTCCTGCTCCGCGCGCGCTGGCACTGGATCACCCTGGCCACGGTGGTCAGCCACCTGTCACTGTTCCTGGTGCTGCTGCTGGCGCTGCGCTTCGTCGGGGTGGGCGCGGACCAGGTGGGCCTCGCCGAGGCGCTCGCCGTCTTCGCGTTCGCCCGGCTGCTGACGGCGGTCCCGCTCACCCCCGGAGGGCTCGGCGTGGTGGAGCTGGCGTTGATCACCGGCCTCTCCACCGCCGGCGGGCCCAACGCGCTGGTGGCCGCCGCAGTGCTCGTCTTCCGGGCGCTCACCTTCGTGCTGCCCATCCCGATCGGGCTGGGCACCTACGTCTTCTGGCGACGGAACCGGTCGTGGCGGCGAGCGCCCAACGCCGCGCCGCGGACCGAGCTGGTGCCGGAGTCGGTGTGACGAATGCTCGGCGCGGGCCTGGCCCTGGGCCGGCCGGCCCTGCTCATGGCGATCCGGCACCAGCGCGATCCGGCCGCGTCCACCTCCTGACGGCCGTCTCCGCACCGGACTGCCGCGAACCGGGCGCTGTGGTTCAGTGAACGGCGTCACACCTGCGCTGGGGGAACGGCGTGCCTGCTGTCCCCGAGCGCGCCCGGCGCAGCGCAGCGCTCGAAGGAGAGTCATCGATGGCCCAGCCCGCGACCGACCCGAAAGCACCCGAGAAGGGCACCTCCGCGAAGGCTGCCGCCGGGCGGCCGGCCGACCCTCCGGAGGAGGCCACCGAGGCCGTCATGGGCCTGGACATGGTGCTGATCGATGCCGCCCGCGGCCCGCTGCGCCGCCTGGTGCCGCCCGCCGGGACGGCGTTGCGGTTCGGCACCGCGCTCGCCCGGCAGCCGGGCACGGTCGCCCGCCGCGGCGGTGAGCTGGCGCGGGAGCTGGGCAAGGTGGCGGTAGGCCGGTCCGAGCTGGCCCCCGGCAAGAAGGACAAGCGGTTCGCCGACCCCGCCTGGAGCGGCAACCCGCTGCTGCGGCGGGCGATGCAGGCCCACCTGGCCACCGCCCGCGTCGCCTGGGAGCTCATCGAGGACGCCGACCTCGACTGGCAGGACGACGAGCGGATCCGGTTCACTGCGACGAACCTGGTCGACGCGCTGGCCCCCAGCAACGTCCCGGTGGTCAACCCGCTGTCGCTGAAGGCCGCGATCGACACCGGCGGGAAGAGCGCCGTCAAGGGCCTCGGGCGATTCGTCCGCGACCTCGCGAGCCCGCCCCGCGTGCCCTCGATGGTCGAGCCCGACGCCTTCACCGTCGGCGAGGACCTCGCGTCCACCCCCGGCGCGGTCGTCGTCCGCACGCCGGTGTTCGAGCTGATCCGCTACACCCCGACCACCGAGACCGTCCGCCAGGTGCCGCTGATCATGGTCCCGCCGACGATCAACAAGTACTACATCGCCGACCTCGCGCCGGGCCGCAGCATCGTCGAGCACTACGTGAGCAGCGGCCAGCAGGTGTTCATGATGTCGTGGCGCAACCCCGACGAGCGGCACGCCGAGTGGGGCCTGGACACCTACGGTCAGGCGATCCTCGACGCGATGGACGCCGTCGAGCGGGCGACCGGCAGCGAGCGGGTGGCTCTCCAGGCGTTCTGCTCCGGCGGGATCATCACGGCGATGGTGCTGGCGCACCTGGCCGCCATCGGGCAGCAGGACCGGGTGGCCGCCGCCAGCTACGCGGTCACCGTGCTGGACTGGTCCCGCGCCGGCACCGTCTCCGCGCTCATGGACGAGGAGTCGGTGAAGGCCGCGACCGAGAAGTCCCGCCGGAAGGGCTACCTGGACGGCGCCCAGCTGGCCGAGGTCTTCGCCTGGCTGCGGCCCAACGACCTGGTGTGGAACTACTGGGTCAACAACTACCTGCAGGGCAAGCCGCCGCCGAACTTCGACATCCTGTTCTGGAACGCCGACACGACCCGGATGAGCGCCGCGCTGCACCGCGACTTCATCGACATCGCGATCGGCAACGCCCTCACCGAGCCGGGCAAGGCCACCATGCTCGGCTCGCCGGTGGACCTGTCGAAGGTCACCGTCGACTCCTACATCACCGCCGGGATCGCCGACCACCTCTGCCCGTGGCAGGCCTGCTACCGGTCCACCCAGCTCCTCGGCGGTGGGAACCGGTTCATCCTGTCCACCAGCGGCCACATCGCCTCGCTGGTCAACCCGCCGGGCAACCCGAAGTCCACCTTCCAGGTCGCCGCCGACACCCCGGCCGACCCCGAGAAGTGGCTGGCACAGGCCGAGACGGTGCAGGGCTCCTGGTGGCCGGACTACATGACCTGGCTGGGCGAGCGGTCCGGGGACCAGGTCGCTCCGCCGTCCGGGCTCGAGGAGCTGGCGGAGGCGCCCGGCACCTATGTCTTCGACAAGTAGCCCCGAATCGCCGTCCCCCGGGCGCGGGGACGTCGTCCGGACGGTCACCGTGGGCGGCCGGACCCTGCGGGTGTCGGTGCGCCGCGGGACGGACGCTGGCGTTCCGGCCCTGCTGCTCATGAACGGGATCGGCGCGAGCCTGGAGGTGCTCCAGCCCTTCGTCGACGCCCTCGACCGGCGGCGCAGCGTGATCCGCTTCGACGTGCCGGGCGTCGGTGGGTCCCCCCGGCCGGTCGTCCCCTACAACCTCTCGACGTTCAGTCCGGTGGTGAGCGGCATGCTCGGCCGGCTGGGGTTCGACGACCCGGTCGACGTCCTGGGGTTGTCGTGGGGCGGGGGCCTGGCGCAGCACTTCGCGGTCCAGCACCGCCGGCGGGTCCGCCGCCTGGTCCTCGCGGCCACCGGCACGGGGTCGCTGATGGTGCCGGCCGACCCCCGGGTGCTGGCGAAGATGCTCACCCCGCGGCGGCACCGCGATCCCGAATACGCCCGCAGCATCGCCGGGGAGATCTACGGCGGGACCATGCGCGACGACCCCGCCCGGGCCGCCCGCGCGCTGCACTCGGCGTCCCGGCTGGGCCCGCGGCGCGGCTACTACTACCAGCTGGCGGCCAGCACCGGCTGGAGCAGCCTGCCGTTCCTGCGGCTCATCCGGCAGCCCACGCTGATCGTCGCGGGGAACGACGACCCGATCATCCCGGTGGTGAACGCCCGGATCATGGCCCGGCTGATCCCGGACGCGCGCCTGCACCTGTACGACGGCGGCCACATCGCCCTCGTCACCGAGGCCGGCGAACTCGCTCCGGTGATCGAGGAGTTCCTCGACTGAGGTTGCTCAGACCAGCCCGGTCCGGGCCTCGACGTGCCGCTCGTACTGCTCGAGGGCGTCGTCGATCAGCTGGGCGTGCGTGTAGTTCATGACGTCGTAGCTGACGACGCCGGTCCCGTGGCCACGCGGGCCGAGGTGCACGTCGAGCCGGGGGCTGCCGGCGTCGGCCGACGGGCGGGCACCCGTCCCCCGTCGGGGCACGTCCCTGGGCTGGATGCGGTAGCGGAAGAACGCCTCACCGTCGCCCTCCGCCGTGAGCTCGACGTAGGTGCCACCGAAGCCGTCGACGACCCAGCGCGCTTCCGACTCCAGGCCCCGCGTCCGCAGCTCGGCCGCCACCTCGGTCAGAGCCGGGCGGGCGGTCTCGTGGAGGTACTGGTCCGCCCGCTCCCTGCCGGTGGGCACCGCCTCCCGGCGCCGCCGCAGCCGGGCCCGGCGTCGGGCGGCCGGTCGGCGGGACGCGCCGACCCGGTGCCGGCTGACGGCGCGGTCTGCCTCGTTGCGCAACGCCCGGTACAGCCCGACCATCACCAGCACCATCACGAACCCG
This sequence comes from Blastococcus colisei, assembly GCF_006717095.1. Classification (NCBI taxonomy): domain Bacteria; kingdom Bacillati; phylum Actinomycetota; class Actinomycetes; order Geodermatophilales; family Geodermatophilaceae; genus Blastococcus; species Blastococcus colisei. The sequence goes on along the minus strand of NZ_VFQE01000001.1, from coordinate 550,203 downwards.
AACGGCAGCCCCATGATGATGGTGGCGTTCTGGAGTGCGGGCACCCCGCCGACGAGGAGCATCGCCGCCGTGAGGACGCCGGTGGCCACCGCCCACACGATCCGGACACCGCCGGCGGCGTCGTCCTGGGGCCGCTTCAGCCGGGACGACAGGTTGGCCATCACCAGAGCGCCGGAGTCGGCCGAGGTCACGTAGAAGAGCAGGCCGATGAAGGTCGCGATCGCGCCGATGAACGGGAAGGCCGGGTAGTCCATCAGCAACGTGTAGAAGCCCCGTTCCGGCGTGTTCATGGCCGTCTCGCCGAACGCCGCATCGCCCTGCCGGATGCGGTCGATGGCGCTGTTACCGAAGATCGACACCCACATGAGGATGTAGCTGAACGGGATGATCAGCGTCCCGGCGACGAACTGACGGATCGTCCGCCCGCGCGAGATGCGGGCGAGGAACAGCCCGACGAACGAGGCCCACGCGATCCACCAGGCCCAGAAGAACAGCGTCCAGCTGTTGAGCCACGCGTCGGGACGGTCGTAGGCGAAGGTCTGCATCGTCAACTCGGGGAATCCGCTGACGAAGTCGCCGACGTTGAGCACCAGCCCGTTGAGCAGGAAGGCGGCGTTTCCCGTGACGAGGACGAAGCCGGCAAGCCCCAGTGCCAGGACGACGTTGAGCTGGGAGAGCCGCTTGATGCCCCTGTCCACCCCGCTCACCGCGGACACCGTCGCCGCGGCCACGGCGAGCACGATCAGCCCGATCTGCGCGGCCCGGCCCTCGGGGATGCCGAAGAGCACGGACAGCCCGTAGTTCAGCTGGACGACGCCGATCCCCAGGGACGTCGCGACACCGAAGATCGTGCCCAGGACCGCCGCGATGTCGACCCCGTCGCCCAGCGCGCCGTGCACGCGTCTGCCGAAGATGGGGTAGAGCACGGACCGGATGGCCAGCGGCATGTTCATCCGGTAGGCGAAGTAGGCCAGCGCCATCCCCATCAGCGCGTACATGCCCCAGCCGCTGACGCCGTAGTGGAAGAGCGTCCACACGGTCGCCTCGCGAGCGGCCTCGACGGTCTCCCCGTCGCCGACCGGCGGGGCCAGGTACTGGGTCACCGGCTCGGCGACCGCGAAGAACATGAGGTCGGTACCGATCCCGGCGGCGAAGAGCATCGAGGCCCAGGCGAACGTGCCGAACTGCGGGGCGGAGTGCTCCGGCCCGAGCTTCACCTTCCCGTAGCGGGAGAAGGCGATGGCCAGGACGAAGACGAGCACGGCGGTGGCGAAGGCGATGTAGAACCAGCCGAACCACTCCGAGGTCCAGCCCACCAGGGCCCCGATGGTCTCCGCGGCCGCGGTCGGACTCAGCATCGCCCAGAACGCGACCGCCGAGACGCCGATGAGCGAACCGTAGAAGACCGGCCGTTTGAGCCCGGTCCCGGACTCCGGCCCGGTGTCGACGGGCTGCGCGCGGAGATCGCTCATCGCACCTCACCGGTCCTGGAGATGAGCGCGATCCCGGATGTCCATTCGCCTTCCACCGGTCGGATCGTGACACAGACGAGGCCGTCCGGCAGCGCGCCGGGTCGACATCGCTCAGTGACCGGGGCGGCCCCGGCGTCGCGGAAACGCTCGCCTGACCCGGCTCCAGCGGTCGGGTGTGCGCTCGGGGTCGAGCAGCTCGGTGTGGGCAAGCACACGATCGACCACGTGCTGCTCCGGCGGCTCGAGCGGCCGCAGTGACCGCCCGGCCGGTGTCCGCAGGCTGTCGACCGCACGCACCAGGGATCCGTCGTGCGCCTCGACCGCGGAGGCCACCGCGTCCGGTTCGACGCCGAGGTGCTCGCCGAGCAACCGGTGGCGCATCCCGAGGACGGTGGCGGCCAGCTCGCCGTGGCGCGGATCGTCGCTCCGGGCCTCGATGGTCACATCGCACTCGGTGTCCAGACCCATGGAGCGGTTGTTGAGGTTGGAGCTGCCGATCCGCAGCAGCCGGTCGTCCACCACCATCACCTTGGCGTGCACGTACACCGGCCGGCCGCCCTCGGTCACCGGCACGTGGATGCGGAAGCGGTCGTGCACGTCGGCCTGCCGGACGATGTCCAGCAACCGCGCGCGGGCGGTGCCCATCGCCTTCTCCTCCAGCCAGCCGTCGGCAGACTCCGGGTTCACCAGGACGAACTCCGGACCGTCCTCCTCGCCCAGCCGCTCGGCGATCGCCTCGGCGATCCGGCGGTTGGCGAAGTACTGGCTCTCGATGTAGACGGTCTCGCGGGCTGCGGCGATCGCCGCCAGCCAGAGCAACTCGATCTCGTGCACGAGTTCCCTGCCGCCGTGCGCGGGGCGGGTGCGCGAGATGGCGACGTCGACGTCGGTCAGCAGTGGCTCCACACCCTCGGGCCAGCAGGCTTCGACGTCGTCGATCGGCTCGAGATGCCTCCCGGTGCCGCTCTCCCACCGCTCGCGGGCCAGATCGCCCAGTGCGCGTGCCGCGGGGCCGGAGACCAGGCTCGTCACGTCGTGCCACGGACCGGTCGGACGCCGCGACGTGGGCCGGTGCCGGTGCCGGTGCCGGTCGAGGTGCTCGGAGGTGTCCCACCGGTCACTGGTGACGTCGATGCCGCCGGCGAAGGCCAGGCAGTCGTCGATCACCACGATCTTCTGGTGGTGCGAGGCCCCCAGCGGGTGACGGTGGTCGACGGTGAAACGCAGCCGCTCGGGCGCCTTGCGATCGAGCAGCGCGGCCGGCAGCACTCCGCGCCGCAGCGACTCCAGCATCCCCAGGCCCCACTGCAGGACGCCGATCTCGAGCTCGGGATTGCCCCGCACCGCCGCCTCGAGCACCCGCCCGAGCCGGTCGTCCCGCGCCGGGCCCGGAGCGCGCGGGTCCAGGCGGATGCGGGGTTCGAAGTCCCAGCCGATGAACAGCACCCGCCGCTCCGCGCGCGGGACCGCCTGCTTGAGCGCTGCGAAGTAGTCCGCAGCGTCGATGAAGACCGTGTGCCGGTCTGCTCGCTCGATGCGCCAGCACGTCTCCCCTGGCACCAGGATCGCGTCGTCCTCGAGGCCCGAGATCGTGCGTCCGCCGTGGTCCGCTGTCGCTCCCCCGGTGTCAGTCACCGTGCTCGCCCGTTCCGCGGGAGGGCGACAGCGGCCGGTCGGCCGGCGACCGCGGTTGCCGGCGGACAGTGGGGATGTCGCTCACGCCGGCAGTCTGCCGGGTCGGCGGACCGGGAGGTCGGCGTTCCCCCAACGCCTCGTATCGGCGCCTCTCCGTCGGTGGTGAGAACCCGGACCACCTCGCGCGTGACGGGGCCGCCTCCCAGGAAGCCGGCAGCTCGTTCCCGCCGGAATGTCAGACCCCTCGGCGATCCTCGGAGTCCACCGGAGCACCGAGGAGACGCCGTGATCGACCTGCCCGCCCGCCCCGATCGAACGAGCACGGCGGCCTCGTCCGCGCCCGGGCAGCGTCTCCCGGCTCGGCTGCGCAGTCGCCGTCCCCTTGTGATCCCGCCCGTCGTGGCGAGCCGGCTCGGCACCGTCGGTTCCTGACGCCGGCGTCCCGCGCATCAGGCTGCCGGGCGCACTACGTGGCCGCTACCGCCCGCGAAGTCGGTGACCACGAAGCCGCGGAGGCGGAGCACCTCGGCCAGTGCCTGGTTCATCACCTGCTGCACCGGCCCGTCGGCCGCGGAGCCGTGGACCTGTTCGACGCTCATCCGGTCGTGCTGGCGCCAGGTGACCACGATGCCGCCCAGCCCGGGCTCGGGACTCAGGCAGGCCCCGCCCACCTCACGGCCGGCCCCGGTGGTGTCGTGCAGCTGGAGGCCTGCTTCCGCGAGAGCCGCCGTCACCTCGACGACGAAGGTCGCCAGCGGATCGTCGTCGGGAAAGCCCGCGTCCCAGTCCTCCGGCAGCCGGTCGAGCTGCTCGCCGAGGTGCGCCAGCCACGCCCAGTCCTGCGGCGAGGGACGACGGCCCAGCCCTCCGTCGGGACGGCGGATGCCGTAGACGGGACGGATCTCGCCCGGGCAATGCTCCACGAGGGCACCGGCGGCCCAGTCGGCCTCGGCACGGTCGGGAAACGGCCCGGCGACGATCCGGCCGGGTCCGGCCTCCTCGTCGACCAGCCACCAGCCCTGGCGGACCGTGCCGCCGAGGACGACTCCACTGCTGGACACACCACTGCTCGACGCAGCATTCACTGACGACCACTCCCTGGAACGCGGCCGACGCTGGGGAAGTGCGCCGGCCACCGCGCCCATCCGTGTGCGCGGTGTGCCCAGAAGGTAGGCCGGGGCGGGTCGGCGGACGGGGTGCCGCGACCGGCCGGAGACGTCGCGTTCCCGAATCGTTGCCGAAGCCACCGAAGGAGCCGGTGACCCGCCGTCCGACCGGATGACATGTCGACAGGTTCGGTCCCCGCCGAGCGTGGCGCCCCGCTCCGGCCGGGCCGACGACCCCGGCCACGCCGGCCGGCCGCGGCGTGTCGTCGACGCCGGGTCACGCCACCGTGCGGGTGGGAAAGGATCGATCGCCGAAGAGGATGCGGCGGGCCGCGGCCCGCCCGACCGGGGTGCGCAGCAGCGAGAACGCCGCCGCTGCGACGGCGGGTGTGCGCACCTGCGCCAGTCCGCGGCGCAATGCGAGCCGTCCGCGGAAGGAGGCCCGCAGCTCGGCCCCGTCGTAGCGGGCCAACGCGGCCGCCCGCCCGGATCGCAGGGCCTCGTCGAGGACGTCCGCGGCGTGTTCGGACAGCCGCAGGCAGGGATCGAGGCCGCCGGCGGTGAGCGGGGAGACCGCGCCCGCCGCATCTCCCACGAGCAGTCCCAGCGGGCAGCTGATCCGGCGCAGCAGTCCGCCTACGGGGATGGGCCCGCCCCGTCGCTCCACCTCGGCGGGGCGGTCGACGCCGTGGAGTCCGGGCGCCGAGGCGCCGAACCGCGCCACGGCCCGGCGGAGGCCGTCGGGGAAACGGTGCGCGTAGCCGGCCACGCCGACGTGGGCGTGCTGCCCGTCGTTGACCACCCAGGCCAGGTACCCGGGCGCCAGCGACGGGTCGAGCACGCAGTGGAACGCAGGGGGCTCGGCGCTACGAGGAACCGCGAAGACCTCCTCCGCACCGACCAGCAGGGAGTCGTTGCGGTCCAGGGCGAGGTCGCGGGCGACCCGCGAGCGGGCGCCGTCGGCACCCACGACGTACCGGGCACGGACCCGGACGGGCCCGTCCGGCCCGTCCAACGTGTAGACGTCGGCCCGCCGCCCGACGTAGCGGGTGCCCAGCTCCATCCGCACGCCGGCGTCGGCCGCGGCCACGGCCGCTGCCGCGTAGAGCGGCGCCATGTCCCCCACCCGGTACTCGTCGCGATCGCTGTCCAGGGTCACCGGGCGACGCAGCCCCGGCGGGTAGAGCACCACCCGGCGGATCGGCGGTCCGAGGCACTCCGGCGGCAGTTGGAAGTCGTCCAGCGTCTTCCGGACGAAGATCCCCGTGGTGCGGATGGCACCGGCCAGGCTGGGGCGCCGCTCGGCCAGGAGCACGTCGTGGCCCCGCTCGGCCAGCAGCGTCGCGGTGTGCAGCCCGGCGAGACCGGCCCCGACGACCAGCACGTCGACGGTCTGCGTGCCGCTCCGGCTGGTCACCGCCTCGCCGCAACTTCTTCGTCCGGCACCCACTCCAGCAGGTCGCCGGGCTGGCACTCGAGCACCCGGCACATCGCCTCCAGCGTGCTGAAGCGGACGGCCTTGGCGCGGCCGTTCTTCAGCACGGCGACGTTCGCCGGCGTGAGCCCGATCCGCTCGGCGAACTCGCCCACGCTCATCTTGCGTCTGGCCAGCTCGACGTCGATGCGTACGACGATGGGCATCAGATGACTGCTTCCATGTCGGCCCGCAGCGTCGTCGCCTGCCGCAGCAGCGCCCGCATCACCACCATGAGCAGGCCCAGTACCGCTCCGACGAGCAGCAGCAGGAGCAGCAGGGCGGGCAGTGCCGGATCGTCGCTGACCTCGTCGACGATGAAGTAGTAGCTGCAGACGAAGGCGCCCAGCAGCATTCCCCAGCCGACGACGGTCGCCCGCACGATGCCGTTCACCCACGGCAGCGCGCTCGCGCTGAAGATCCGGTCGTTCGTGACCAGGGTGAGCAGCTTCCAGGTGCACACGATCACGACCTGGACGCACACCAGAGCCAGCACCGAGACGGTCGCCATCGCCACCTTCATGGCCGATCGCTCCAGCGTCGGCTCGGCGAGATCCGGCAGGAGCCCGGGCACGCCCCAGATCTGGGCGACCACGAGGGCCACGAAGACGATGACGAGCAGGGTCCGGAGCGGGAGCACCACGCGGCGCAAGTGCGTCATGCGATCGACTCTCACGGGATACCTATTGATTGTCAATCGATACACCCCGTCAATCGGCGCATCTCGCTCGGCGGGGGGAAGGGGGAACCGGATCGCGGCGGGACGTGGCACGCTCCTCCGGATGACCAGCACGCCCGCCACCGAGCAGCACCTGCGCGGCCTCGCGCGGCTGAGTACGGCCTCCGCGACCGCGCCTCCGCGACACGGCGGGCAACATGATCCACATCCAGGCGCTCAGTTGAGCGGCCGGGCGACGTCCTAGCTGGGGGGACACCGCCCGCCGCACCGAGGGAGACACATGCGCACGGCCACGACGACCGGTACGCAGCCGCACGCGGCGCACGTCGCCGACACCCACGACCTGATCCGCGTGCAGGGCGCGCGGGTGAACAACCTCAAGGACGTGGCCGTCGAGATCCCGAAGCGCCGGCTGACGGTGTTCACCGGGGTCTCCGGCTCGGGCAAGAGCTCGCTGGTGTTCGCCACCATCGCCGCGGAATCGCAGCGGCTGATCAACGAGACCTACAGCGCCTTCGTGCAGGGGTTCATGCCGACCCTGTCGCGGCCCGAGGTCGACCTGCTCGAGGGGCTGACCACGGCGATCATCGTCGACCAGGAGCGGATGGGCGCCAATCCCCGCTCGACCGTCGGCACCGCCACCGACGCCAACGCGATGCTCCGGATCCTCTTCAGCCGGCTGGGCACGCCGCACATCGGTCCACCGACGGCGTTCTCGTTCAACGTCCCGACGCGGAAGGCGAGCGGGGTGATGAGCACCGAGAAGGCCGGCGGCCGGGTCGAGAAGAACGTGGTGCGCGACGTGGTCTACATGGGCGGCATGTGTCCGCGCTGCGAGGGCATGGGCTCGGTCTCCGACTTCGACCTCACGGCATTGTACGACGAGGGCAAGTCCCTGGCGGAGGGTGCGCTGACGATCCCCGGCTACAGCATGGACGGCTGGTACGGCCGGATCTTCAGCGGCGCCGGCTTCGACATGGACAAGCCGATCGCGAAGTACACCAAGAAGGAGATGCACGACCTGCTCTACAAGGAGCCGACCAAGATCAAGGTCGAGGGCATCAACCTCACCTACGAGGGCGTCATCCCGAAGATCCAGAAGTCGATGCTCTCCAAGGACGTCGACGCGATGCAGCCGCACATCCGCGCCTTCGTGGAGCGCGCGATCACGTTCCAGCCCTGCCCCGAGTGTGCCGGCACACGGCTCAGCCCGGAGGCCAGGTCCTCGAAGATCCAGGGGAAGAACATCGCCGACCTGTGCGCGATGCAGATCAGCGACCTGGCCGACTGGGTGCGGAAGCTCGACGAGCCGTCGGTGGCCCCGCTGCTCGCCGGACTGCAGCACCTCCTCGACTCGTTCTCCGATATCGGGCTGGGCTACCTCTCCCTCGACCGGCCGGCCGGCACCCTGTCCGGCGGCGAGGCGCAGCGCACCAAGATGATCCGGCACCTCGGCTCGTCCCTCACCGACGTCACCTACGTCTTCGACGAGCCCACGATCGGCCTGCACCCCCACGACATCGAGCGGATGAACGGCCTGCTGCTCCAGCTGCGGGACAAGGGCAACACCGTGCTCGTCGTGGAGCACAAGCCCGAGGCGATCGCGATCGCCGACCACGTCGTCGATCTCGGCCCCGGCGCCGGCACGGAGGGCGGCGTCGTCTGTTTCGAGGGCACCGTGGAGCAGCTGCGGGCCAGCGACACCATCACCGGACGCCATCTCGACGACCGGGCGACCCTCAAGGGCTCGGTGCGTCCGTCGTCGGGCGCGCTGGAGGTCCGGGGCGCGTCGACGCACAACCTGCAGGACGTCGACGTCGACGTCCCGCTCGGCGTTCTGTGCGTGCTCACGGGCGTCGCCGGCTCGGGCAAGAGCTCCCTGATCCACGGCTCGGTCGCCGGCCGCGAGGGCGTGGTGGTCATCGACCAGGGGGCCATCCGCGGTTCACGCCGGAGCAACCCGGCGACCTACACCGGCCTGCTGGAGCCGATCCGCAAGGCGTTCGCGAAGGCCAACGGCGTGAAGCCGGCGCTCTTCAGCTCCAACTCCGAGGGCGCCTGCCCCACGTGCAACGGCGCCGGCGTCATCTTCACCGAGCTGGGCGTCATGGCCACCGTCGAATCCGTCTGCGAGGAGTGCGAGGGACGGCGCTTCCAGGCGTCGGTGCTGGAGTACACGCTGGGCGGCCGGAACATCGCCGAGGTGCTCGCGATGTCGGTGGCGCAAGCCCAGGAGTTCTTCGGCGCCGGCGAGGCGCGCACGCCGGCCGCCCACACGATCCTCGACCGGCTCGCCGACGTCGGCCTCGGCTACCTCACCCTCGGCCAGCCCCTCACGACGCTGTCCGGCGGTGAGCGGCAGCGGCTGAAGCTGGCCACCCAGATGGCGGAGAAGGGGAACGTCTACGTGCTCGACGAGCCGACGACCGGCCTGCACCTGGCCGACGTCGAGCAGCTGCTCGGGCTGCTCGACCGGCTCGTCGACGACGAGCTGTCGGTCATCGTCATCGAGCACCACCAGGCGGTGATGGCCCACGCCGACTGGATCATCGACCTCGGCCCCGGCGCCGGCCACGACGGCGGCCGGATCGTGTTCGAGGGCACGCCGGCCGACCTGGTCGCGGCCCGCTCCACGCTCACCGGCGAGCACCTCGCGGCCTACGTCGGCTCCTGACGCCGCCCCCGCGTCAGGTGTTCGTGAGGACGACGAGTCGCTGGGTCGCCCGGGTCATCGCGACGTAGCGGTCGACCGCTCCCTCGATGCCCGAGCCGAACGCGTCCGGGTCGACGAGGACGACGAGGTCGAACTCGAGCCCCTTCGCCAGCTCCGGGGTGAGCGACCGGACACGCGACGTCGCCCGGAAGGTGCCATCCCCCATGTCACCAGCGCTGATGACGCAGGCGATCCCGTCGGCATGTTCCGCGAGCCAGGCGTCGAGGATCGGGCCGAGGTCCGACGCAGACCTGTGGACGACGGGGACGCCGGTGCTGCGGATGGAGGTCGGCACGTTGGCGTCCGGGAGCAGGGCGCGGATGACCGGCTCGGCTTCGGCCATGACCTCGGCCGGCGTCCGGTAGTTGATGCTCAGCGAGGCCAGGTCGACCCGGTCGATCCCGACCCGCTCGAGCCGCTCCCGCCACGATTCCGCGAAGCCGTGCCGGGCCTGGGCGCGGTCCCCGACGATGGTGAAGCTTCCGGACGGGCAGCGGAGCAGCAGCATCTGCCACTCCGCGTCGGTCAGTTCCTGGGCCTCGTCCACGACGACGTGCGCGAACGGGCCGGCGAGCAGATCGGGGTCGGCGGTGGGCAGCGCCGTCTCGTCGACCAGGGCGTCCCGGAGATCCCCGTGGCGCAGGCTCTGCACCAGGCCCAGACCGTCGTCGTCGGCCTCGATGAGGTGGTCGATGACGTCGGCCATGCGCTCGCGCTCGGCGGCGACGGCGGCGTCGTGCCGGCGTCTGCGCCGGGACGCCTCCGGGTCGCCGAGTCGCTGCCGTGCGGCGTCCAGGAGCGGCAGGTCGGACGCCGTCCAGGCCTGGGCCTCCCCGCGCTGGAGCTTCCGGACGTCGTCGGAGCCGAGCCAGGGCGCGCACTTTCGCAGGTACGCGGGCACCGACCACAGGTCCCCGACGAGATCGGTCGCCCGGAGCAGCGGCCACGCCCGGTCGAACGTCGCCAGCAGGTCCCTGTTCCCCTGCAGCGACCTCCGGAGCAGGCTGTCTTCCTCGTCGCCGTCGTGCTTGTCCACCAGGATCGCGAGCAGCTCGTCCCAGACCCGGTCGCGCGCTTCGTTGTGCGGGGTGCCCGGGTCCGGCGCCCCGAAGGCCTCGGCCCAGTCGTCGGCGCTCAGCCGGATGTCGGACCAGTCCGTCTCGACCGTCATCGCCTCGTCGGGCGGCTCCTCGTAGAACCGGACCGCCGCCTCGATCGCCGTCCCCCAGTTCGCGGACGACTTCAGGAGGGCCACCTCGGGGTCGGCCTCGACCCCGGCTGCGGCGCCCTCGGGGACGAGGTCGCGCAGGGTGCAGAGCGGCACGCCCTCCTCGCCGAGGCTGGGGAGGACGTCGGCGACGTAGGCCAGATAGGGCTGGTGCGGGCCGACGAACAGCACGCCACCCCGGTGGTGGCCGACGCGGGAGTCGGCGTAGAGGAGGTACGCGGCGCGGTGCAGGGCGACGACGGTCTTGCCCGTTCCCGGGCCGCCGTCGACGACGAGAGCGCCGGCGGATCCCGCGCGGATGACGGCGTCCTGGTCGGCCTGGATGGTGCCGAGCACGTCGCGCATCCGGGCCGACCGGTTGCTGCCCAGGCTGGCGATGAAGGCGGACTGGTCGTCGAGCGCGGCGTGCCCCTCGAGCCCGTCCGGGGTGAACACCTCGTCCCAGTAGTCGGTGATCCGGCCACGCGTCCAGCGGTACCTGCGGCGACTCGTCAGACCCATCGGACGTGCGTGGGTCGCGCCGAAGAACGTCTCGGCCGCCGGGGACCGCCAGTCGAGCAGCAGCCGACGGCCCGTGCTGTCGGTGAGGCCGAGCCGTCCGACGTACACGGGCTCGGGGTCGTCGGCGGAGACGATCCGCCCGAGGCAGAGGTCCAGGCCGAAGCGGCGCAGGGCGCGCAGGCGGGCGGCGAGTCGGTGGATCTCCAGATCGCGGTCCAGCGCCTCCTGGCCGCTGCCGCCAGGTGACTTGCGTTCGGCGTCGAGGCGGTCGGACAGGTCGGCAACCGACTGCCCCAGGCTGTCGGCGATGGCCGCGAAGTGCTGCTCGTCGTCGGCGATCAGGGCCGGGTCGGCCTTGGCGGCGAGGTGATGGGGAAGCGCGAACGCGCTGGTGGTCAAGGGGTTCACGGCATCAGCTCCGATCTGAGATGCGCGACCCTAGAACGAATTTTTGCGGCTCATGAGGGCCGCTGAAAGCTGCTACACATGAGGTGGCGGGGAGTCGTCTGCGGCAGGCGGACAACGGCCGCGACGGGTGTCGAGGATCAGCCGAGCTCGCACCAGCGACGGTGGGCCCCGTGGGGATCGAACCCACAACCCGCGGATTAAAAGTTCCCAAGAGACGCTCTTCTGATCAGCGCATTCTCCGCGGAACTGTGTCTTGACCAGCAGAAATACCGTTTGCTGCGTTCGGTCGACGTTGGTCGCGGACGGCCCTTCTGTGGGCGTCTTGTGGGCGCGGTGTGGGCGGCTGTCGGGCGAAGTGCCCCCACTGATCCGCACGCCGCCGGTGAACCATCCGCGTGGTGGTGAGCGCCGTAGGCTCGCGGCACCCACCCCCGCCTGGGCGACGGAGCGTCGACGCTGGCGGCCGAGTCTCAGCCCCGTCGTCGGAGGCTCGGGGAGGGCCGCCCGTTCAGCGCGATATGCCCCGCCCCGGGGCGCGGTGCGGCGAGATGTATTGAAGATCCTCGGGCCGCGGGCGGCGGACACCCGGTTCGGAGGCGGTCAGCAGCGGGGCGGCCGATCCGTGTGGGTTCGGGTCGGCGTCCTGGTGTGCACGCCAGGTGACCCGCTCCTGGGCGAGGCGGTCGACCGGCTGGGCGAGAAGAGCCGGCTCGGCCGTCAGACGCGCAACGCGGGCGCCGACGGCGGCCAGTTCTGCTCGGGCGGCGGTGATGGCCCGGTCGGTGTCGGACAGTCGCTCCGCCGGGTCGAGGGTTCGGGCGAGAGGTCCGAAGCGGGCGAGCCGGTCCTCGTGCTGACGGCGGGCGTCGGCCAGCGCGGCCCCGGCGTGCCGGTGGGTCTCCTGGGCGGTGGCTGCGGTCTCGCGCAACTGAGCGTGCTCCGGATGGGCGTGTTCGGCGTGGTGGCGGGCGTAGGAGTCGAAGGCAGTCCACAGCCGCGGTCGGTCGTCGGACCGGTCAGCCAGGCGCGCGAGCTGCTGCGGGTCGGTGGGCATGGCCGGCAGGTAGGGCCGCCAGGCGTCCGCCCAGTCGACCAGCTGCTCGCCGGCCCGGTTCACCGCCGCCCGCCGCAGCCGGAGCCGGCCGGGACCATCGAGCACGACCTGCGCGGCGTCACGGGCGGCGTCACGCCCAGTGTCCCAGCTGCCGAGCAGCGTGTCGCGGATCCGGTCGGTCTCGGCGGTGACGACCGCGCCGCTGGCGTCGGCCCGCGCCGTCGCGTGGCGGGCGTCGATCCCTGTCTGCCGATACGCATCTGTGAGCGCGGCGGCCCGGTCGGCGTGGGCGGACTCGAGCGCGACGATCTCGCGCAGCGCGTCCCGGCGCGGCAGGTCGTGGGCGAGCCGGTCGAGGCAGCGTTGCTCGGCCGTCCACGCAGAGTGCAGGTCGGCGAGCGTCTGCTCCAGCGGGCGGGGAGTGGCGTACCGGGCGGCCTCGGCGGCGGCGAGCTGGGCGGCGTGCGCGGGGCCGAGGTCTGCGCGGTCGCGGGCGAACACGGCGATCCATTGTCCCCGCGCCTGGTCGGCGTCGGTGGCGACGAGGTGGGCGGTGTTCGCCGTTCGGCCGCGGGTCATCCCGACATAGCAGGAGGAGGCGCCGGTCTGCTCGCCGACCACCACGTGCGCGGCGGTGACGGTGTCGCCCTGCACGCCGTACGCGGTGGAGGCGTAGGCGAGCTCGACGTGCTCGGTGACGTAGTCCGCGGGCAGTACGCGGGTCCCTAGGCCGGCCGGGGTGACACCGCCGGACCCGTTCCCGGGGACGGTGCCGGTGGGGGTGACAGCAGGGGTGACGAGCAGCCCGCCGCGGCGGCCGACCGCGGTGACCACCCAGGTGTCGCGGTTGGCGACGTCGAGGTGACGGTCGTTGCGCCGGGTGGCGATCCGGTCCCCGGCGCCGATCCGCTCCCCGGCGCCGGTGACGGCCACCGTTCGGTCATCGACCCGGCCGGCGACGGCCAGCCGTTCCCGGATGGCGGTGTTGAGTTCGGCGGCCTGGTCGCGGGTGTCCACCACCACGGCCACCGGTCGGCCTGCGGCATAAGACTCGGCGGCGGTGGCGGCCAGCGCGTCGCGCAGCGCGGCGGCGTCGGGGAACAGCCGGATCTGGCCGCGGGCGAGGAGGGCGTCGAAGACGGCGCCGAGGTCCTCGCCGGTGCGCATGGCCAGGGTCAGCTCGGCGTAGCCGGTGTCGCGTGTTGTGCGGCCTTCCTCGTCGGTTCGGGTGAAGCGGTGCACGGAGTCGAGTGTCAGGTGCGCCCCGGGGTCGGCCTGGCCGATGGCGAGGTCTAGGACGCCGCCGCGGCCGACCGCGGACAGCTGGTGCCGGTCGCCGAGCAGCGCCACCCGGACCCGGCACTCGTCGGCGACGGTGAGCAGGGCGCGGGCGGTGTCCTGATCGAGCATCCCGGCCTCATCGACCAGCAGCAGGTCCCCGGGCCGTAGCTGCGCGGCCTCGTTCGGCCCGGCGTACACACGGCCGGTCGCCGGGTCGACCTGGCCGGCGGTGAGCCGGGTCCAACGCCCTTCGTCGTTCCAGCGCCAGCCGTGCTGGAAGGCCAGGGATGCCGCCGACCCGGCGGCCGTCCCCACCTCGCAGGCGGCCACCTTGGCTGCCTTGCGGGTGGGGGTGACCACCACGAGCCGGCGATGTTGTGCCTCGAGCAGGTCGCGGGTGGCGGACAGGGTGGTGGTCTTGCCCGCCCCGGCGGCGCCCTCGACCACCACCAGGGGCCGGTCGCCGGCGAGCGCGGCGACCGCCGCGGCTTGGCCGGCATCCAGCCGGCCGGCGGCGGCCACGCGCTCGACCGGCAGTGCCGGGACGGTGTCCGGCACGCCGCGCGCAGCGCGGGCGGCGAGCCGGGTGGTCAGGTCGGCTTCGACGTCGAGGACCGGCTGGGAGGTCCAGGCGCGGATGTGCTCGGGCACCCCGTCGCGGTCCAGCAACGGCACGCACCGGTCCATCGCGCGGGCGGTGAGGTCTTCGGCCAGCTCGATGCGCACCCCGGCGTCGGCGACGACGCCTGCGGCGGCGATCAGCCGCTCGGCCTCGCCCCGGATGTCGGCGGCGTTCCACGCCGACCGCCCGGCCGCGAGCCGGGCCAGCGCGCGCTGCACCAGTTCGTCTCGATCGAGGGCCCCGATCGGGGTGGGGGCCAGGTCGACCGGCTTTCCCGGGTCGCGGTAGCCGAGGGCGGACAGCTCGGCCCGCCAGCGTTCCTCCAGCCCGACCCCGGGCTGGGCAGTGATCTTGTCCGGGCGGCCGTCGGCCCACGCCCGGACGTCCCAGGCTCGGCGCAGCACCGGCCCGGGGGATTCGCCGGGGTGCGCTGCGGTCCATTCCCGTTCGTAGCGGTCCACATTCCGGGCGATCTGGGCGTGCCGGGCGCTGAACGGACCCGTGTACTCGGCGAGCTCCAGTATTTCTCCCGTAGCGCCCTTCCGGTAGCCGTGCGCGGCGAAGGCGGCGTTCAATTCCGGGTCACACGCCATCGCGGCGTGCCCGATCCCGTTGATCGCGCCCAAGAAGTCGCGGACGCCGACGGTGTGCAAGCCGCGCCATTTCCCCGCGGCGAATACCCGGGACAGGAACTGCAGGTGCAGGTGCCAGTGCGGGTCGTTCGCCCGGGAGGTGTAGTGCCGAACCGTCGCGGCCTCCAGCACCTCCAGCGGTATCTGCACCTGCCCGCCGCGCGGGCCGACCCGGGTGGTGGCGTGCTCGGAGAGCCAGGCGATGATCTGCTCGGCGGCGCGGTCCTGCGCCGCCTCGTACGCCGTCGCGATGTCCGGGTCCAGCGCGGCGGCCAGCGACCACGTCTTCGGGCCGTTGACCACCACCTCGGCGAACCGAACGGCGTGCTCATCGGTGCGCAGCTGCCCCCTCGGCTCACCCGTCTTCGGGTCGCGGCCAGCCACCCAGGTCTCGTAGGCGTCGCCGGTCAGCGGCCCCAGCTCGGCCACGCGACCATCCGTTGTGGTGAAGCGACGGGCGACGCCGGTGCCCTCGGTGAGGTAGTAGTCGTCGACCCGGCCGCGGTCGGCCTCCACGTAGTGCCGGGCAGCCACCGGCGCGCCGGCGTAAATCTTCATTCCGCCGTGCATCTTCAACGCCACCCGACAATGACCAACGAGTCACCCCTAGAAACGCCGATGGGCCCCGCGAAGCGGGGCCCGAGCTACCTCCGAAGGTAGCATTCGTGCCGTTCTCTCGTGAAGATCTGAGCACTTATTGGAGCAGCTCACTCGGGGGCAAGGAATCGTGCAGGTGCCATCTTGTTGATCGTTCATGGCGATCGTCGACTGCGAGCCGAATGTCAATGTTCCAGCTCTCGCGCTTGCGGTGGAGGTAGGGACACGCCGAGGGCCGCGGGCGCCTGTGCGTCGCGACGAGTTCGACGGCCGTGCCGCCGAGCCCTACAGCGTGGGAGTCGCCCGCTGGCGGTGACATGGCGGCCAGGCGTCATCCAACCCCCGGCCGTTTCAGAGGCCTTGGCCTCCGGTACATACGATCGCGACGCACCCGGGGCAGTCCGGACCGGTCAGCCTGCACCGAACGTCGACGAACCTCCCGTCAACGGCGGGGTAGTAAGGCACCGACCGAGGCAGGAGTCTCCGCATGGATGTCCCGTTGTGGTTGTGGTTGGCCGTGCTCGGCGGCATCGTCGCCATGCTCGCCGTGGACCTGTTCGCGCATCGCAAAGCCCACGTCATCGGCGTGCGCGAGGCCGCGGTCTGGTCGGCGATCTGGGTGGCCATCGGGCTCGCGTTCGGGGCCTATATCTGGTCCGCCTACGGCGCCGAGTTCGGCCAGCAGTACTTCGCCGGCTATGTGATCGAGAAATCGCTGGCGGTCGACAACGTCTTCGTCTGGGCGATCATCTTCACCTACTTCGCCGTTCCCCGGGAGTACCAGCACCGAGTGCTGTTCTTCGGGGTCCTCGGCGCGCTGATCTTCCGCGGCATCTTCATCGCCGGCGGGTCGGTGCTCATCGCCAGCTTCAGCTGGATCCTCTACATCTTCGCCGCGTTCCTACTGTGGACCGGGTACAAGATGATCCGCCAGCGCAACGAGCACCTCGACCCGGAGAAGTCGAAGGCGCTGCGGCTGTTCCGCCGCTACGTCCCGACCACCGACGCCTACCACGGGCAGCGCTTCCTCATCCGCCGCAACGGCCTCCTGATGGCCACCCCGCTGCTGGCGGTGCTGGTCCTGGTCGAGATCACCGACGTCATCTTCGCCGTCGACTCGATCCCGGCGATCTTCGCGGTCACCGACGAGCCGTTCCTCGTCTTCACCGCCAACGCGTTCGCCATCCTGGGACTGCGGGCGATGTACTTCCTGCTCGCCGACCTCATCCACCGCTTCATCTACCTGAAGATCGGCCTGGCCCTGGTGCTGATCTGGGTCGGCATCAAGATGATGCTCAAGGTCGACCTCTTCTACATCCCGACCACCATCAGCCTCGCCGTGATCACCACGATCATCGGGATCTCGATCTACCTGAGTCTCCGGGCCACCCGCGGACAGGGGCGGAAGGCGTTCCAGGCACCGGTCACGCCCCCGTTCCGCGTCGCGACCGACGAGGAGATCGCCGCGCTCCAGCCGGTCTGGGGTCGTGCGTCGCAGCGGCAGGCGACGGCGGACACCGACCGAGGTCCGGACTCCGGCGAACGGCGGTGACCCGGGCCGGATCGCCGGGCGTCCGACCTCTCGTGGCGGCGGGGCACAGCAGCCGCCACCACCGGTGAGGCCCGTTCTCCGTGGAGGCGAAGACCTCGCTGGCTAGCCTCCGTCAATGCGAGTGATCCGCTTCGTCCGCGATACGCCGTGCGCGACGCTGCTGGGTGCACAGATCCTGGGAGTCCTCCTCTACCCGTTCCTGGAGGACAGCGTCGCCGGCGGGGCGCTGCTGGCGATCTTCGGCTTCCTGGTCCTGGGGCTGGTGGTGATCGCCGTCCGCGCGACCCCGATGCTGTCGTGGGTCGTGCTCCTGGTGGCGGCGCCGGCGACGGTGCTGCTCGTGGCGCAGGTCTTTGTGAGCAGCCCTGGGCTCAATGCCTGGAGCTCCGGGTTCGAGGCGGTGCTGTACTTCTACGCAGCCGCCAGCATGCTGGCCTACATGCTCGCCGACGAGGTGGTCACCACGGACGAGCTGTTCGCCATCAGCGCGGTCTTCACCCTGCTCGCCTGGGCGTTCGCGCACACCTTCGTCGTGGTGCAGGCCCTCGACCCCGGCAGCTTCATCGCCGCAGTGGCACCGAACGAGCCGCGGTCCTGGACGGAGCTGCTGTTCTTGTCCTTCTCGACGCTGTCCGGGACGGGGCTGTCGGACATCGTCCCGGTGAAGGATCACGCGAGGAGCGTGGTGATGCTCGAGCAGCTGGCCGGCCTCTTCTACATCGCGATGGTGGTTGCCAGGCTCGTCGGTCTTTCCGCGGGCCGGATCCGGCGCGGGCTGAAGTAGTCACGCCGCGCCGACAGGCCTTCAGCGGCAACCCGCGGCAGGGGCTCGGAAAGGTTGGTCTCTTCGTTTTGTGATCAAGGTCGCCAGACGGATCCGGCGCTAGCTAGGTGGTCGCTCGCCAGGCAGTGGCGATGCTGGTCGCTCCGGTGCGTCGGTGCGTCGGTGCGTCGGTGCGTCGGTGCGTCGGTGCGTCGGTGCGTCGGTGCGTCGGTGCGTCGGTGCGTCGGTGGAGGCTGATGTGCGGTGTTGCGCAGGGTGGCCAGGACCTGGGCGGCAAGCCGCGGTTCGGCATTGGCCGTGCTCTTCGGCAAGGTCACGCGGCGGACCCAGTGCAGCCGGTCATCGGCCCGCTCGACCATTCCCTTTGAGACGACGAGGATCCCATGGGGGTGAGCATCTGGCCGTTCGATGATGCGGGACCCGCGCCGCGATCTCTGCAATCCGGGCGTGTACGACATCATCGGTGACCCATTCCTGGTGATCGCCACCAACGCTTGCTTCAGGCGCTGTACTTCGTCCTCGGGGGCGCGCTCGGCAGGCGGGTGCACCTGGGCTACGGACTGGCCGCCATCCTGGGCTTCATCGGCGTCAACCTGGTTCTCCAATGTGCACACGGGGTATGGCCCGGGCACGCGGGAGATTCCCACCTTGCTGTCCCTTGCGGTCACGTGTTGGGGTCCCCGAGCACCAGACCGGGCACGTGGCGCATCCCGGCGGGATCCCGCGTCCCTCGGCAAGGATGAGCGGGAGACCTCCCCGCGGAGTTCGGGCGGTTGAGATTCCGACCCCGGTCGCGGGAACCTCGCGGGGTTCTTGTCGTAAACGGGAACGGCAGGACGGGAGAAGGCTAGGTGGGCGTCGAAGGGGACGGCGGACGGTTCACGCGGATTCTCTCGCCGGTGCAGAGGTTCCTGCACGCTGAGGCTTCCGGCGGCCTGGTCCTCCTAGTGGCCACCGCGGCCGCCCTTATCTGGGCCAACAGCGCGGCGGGCGAGGGTTACGACTCCTTTTGGCACCGGGAGCTGACCATCGGCGCCGCGCCCTTCGCGATCACTGAGGACCTGCAGCACTGGGTCAACGACCTGCTCATGGCGCTGTTCTTCTTCGTCGTCGGCTTGGAGATCAAGCGCGAACTCGTTGTTGGGGAGTTGCGCGACCGGCGCGCGGCAGCCCTGCCCGCCGTGGCCGCGCTCGGCGGTGTGCTTCTCCCGGCTGCGCTGTTCCTCGCCGTGGTCGGCGGCGGGCCGGCGCGGGCGGGATGGGGCATCCCGATGGCGACCGCATCGCCTTCGCGGTCGGCATCATGGCGCTGCTGGGCGACCGCGTGCCGGCGAGCGCGAAGCTCTTCCTGCTGTCCGTCGCGATCGTCGACGACATCATCGCCATCACGGTCATCGCGGTGTTCTACTCCGACGACATCGCCCTGGGCTGGCTCGGCGCCGCCGCGCTCACTCTGGCATTGGTCACCGCAGCCTGGCGCGCCGGCCTGGCCCGGTGGTGGATCCAGGTCCCGCTCGCCGGTGTCGCCTGGGTCGCTGTCTTCAACTCGGGGGTGCACGCGACCATCGCGGGGGTTGCCCTCGGACTGCTGGTTCCGGCCCGGCCGGTCGACGGGCGGGAGGTCCTTGTCGCGGTCGAGCACCGGCTGCACCCGGTCACCGCCTACGTCATCGTCCCGCTGTTCGCCCTCGCCAACGCCGGGGTGGACCTCGGCGGCGGCGTGCTCGGAGAAGCGGTGGGCAGCCGTCTCGCGTGGGCGATCGTCGCCGGGCTCGTTGTCGGCAAGGTCCTCGGCATAGCCGGTGCGGCCCACCTAGCCGTGCGAGCCCGCTGGGGAACGCTTCCGGCAGGCGCGGGGTTCCGGACGGTCTGGGGGGTTGCCGCTCTCGGCGGGATCGGATTCACCGTGTCGCTGTTCATCGCCGGACTCGCCTACGACGACGCTCTGTTGGTGAACCAGGCCAAGATCGGCATCCTCGCGGGATCGGCCGTCGCCGGTGCCCTCGGTGCCTTCATCCTGGTCGGCCGCGGAGGCCACGGTGGTAACCGGCAGCTCGACCGCCCCGGCGGGGCCCCGGAGAGCAGCTGAAACGCCGGCAGTGCCCGGATCGGCCGTTGTGGATCACTGCGAGGAGAAGGTCGGGCAAGGTCGGTCTGGAGGGCAATCGGATCATCCGGGCAGGATCCCGCCGACACAGGTGCCATCCGATCAGGGAGGGCCCGGCGGCACTCCGGTGGCCCCGCCACGGGTCGCTGGACCGGCTACGGCCCGGCGGGTCGGTTCGGCGGCTTGACCTGGCGTGAAGAGGCCGAGCAGTTCGTCGATCTCGTGGTCGGCGGTCGTGGGGTGGCGGAAGGGTTGGTGCGGCCGGAGGGCGTAGTGCGTGCGGCGGCCACGGCGGGCACGAACCAGGTATCCCTCGGCCTCGAGGTCGCGCAAGATCGACAGCGTGGCGCGTTCGGTGATGCGGACCCGCGCCGCAATCTCCGCAACCCGGGCGTCGGGGTCGGCGGCGACGGCTAGGGCGTGTCTCCTAAGTTGAGCGTGGTGGGGCTGATTTGCTGCGGATATGTCTCGCGATCGAGTGCTGACCGACGCTCAGTGGGAGCGGATTGAGGCGTTGATGCCGTCCTCGGACGGCGTGAGATCGCGGCCCTTCCGCGATCACCGCCAGGTCGTGGAAGGGGTGATCTACCGGTTCCGGACTGGGGTCGCGTGGCGTGATCTGCCCGCCTCGTTCGGCCCGTGGCAGACCGTGTGGAAGCGGCACCACCGGTTCAGCACCGATGGCACGTGGGACAAGATCCACGCCCGGCTGCTCGCCGAAGCGCAGGCCGCGGGAGACATCGACTGGATGGTCAGCGTGGACTCCACCATCAACCGGGCCCATCAGCACGCGACCAACGCCAGTCGGGTGGAGGAGCCCGCCGGCCGTCGTCCGGTGCGCCACACAGGGGGCTGAGCCGAGTTACAAGAACCCGTGGGAAGAACCGCCCGATCATGCGATCGGACGCTCCCGGGGCGGCCTGTCCACCAAGATTCACCAGCTCGTCGACGGCCGCGGTAGACCGCTGGTCATCGCGCTGACACCCGGGCAGGCCGGCGACTCCCCGATGCTGCAGCCGCTGCTGGCTCAACTCGCGGTGCGCCGACTGGGGCCAGGCCGACCACGCACCCGCCCCACAGCGCTGATCGGCGACAAGGCCTACTCCTCTCGCGCCACCAGGACCATGCTTCGCGAGCGCGGTATCACCGCGGTGATCCCGCAACCGTCTGACCAGGTCAGACATCGCGCTCGCCGCGGCTCGGCCGGTGGCCGACCACCGGCCTTCGACCCGATCACCTACAAGGGCCGCAACGTCATCGAGCGCTCGTTCAACGACCACAAGCAATGGCGTGGCATCGCCACCCGCTACGACAGGCTCGCCACCGTCTACCGAGGAGCCGTCGTCCTCCGGGCCATCACCATGTGGCTAACGACTTAGGAGACGCGCCCTAGCTGTGATGCCCTGCCAGGTTGTTCAACCTGGTGATGGGTGGCGCCTTCCCGACCGCTGAGTGGGGCCGGTGGTGGTTGTACTGGTGGACCCATGCTGGCAGAGCCGCGAGCCGAGCTGACTCGGAGTTGTAGAACTTCTTGAATGCCCAGCCCTCGGTGAGTGTTCGGTGGAAGCGCTCGATCTTGCCGTTGGTCTGTGGGCGGTAGGGCCGTGTCTTCTTCGGCGTGATGCCCAGCTCGGCGCAGGTGTCGCGCCACAGGAAGGAGCGGTAGGCGCCGCCGTTGTCGCTGAGCACCCGGTGCACGGTGACACCTCGTTCAGCGAACCAGGCGACGGCGTTGCGCAGCACGGCGACCGAGGTCTCCTTGGTCTCGTCGTCGCGCGCCTCGACGTAGGCGACCCGGGAGTGGTCGTCGATGACGGTGTGCAGGTAGCACGTGCCGATCAACGGCTGGCGGTACTTGCTCCTGGGTGCACCGGTGCGGGCCACGGTCCTCGCGCGGTTCCTGAACCCCTGTTCCCGGCCGGTGTAGCGCCACCCGCCACCATCGGGGACCCTGCCGAGCTTCTTCACGTCGACGTGGATCAGGTCGCCGGGGCGCTCGTGCTCGTAGCGTCTGATCGCCTCGCCGGTCGCGCGGTCGATGTGGGTGAGCCGGTTGATCCGGCAGCGAACCAGGACCGCATGCACGGTCGAGGAGGCCATGCCGAGCCGGTCGCCGATCTCTACCGGTCCCAGCCGCTGCTTCCACCGCAGGTGCACGATCTTGCGGACCACCGGGGCCGGCGTCCGGTTCGGCTGACGATGCGGCGCCGAGGAACGGTCGAACATCCCCGCGGGCCCCTCGTCGCGGTAGCGCTCGGCCCACTTCTGCGCGGTGCGCCACGAGACGTCGTAACGCTCGGCTGCGCGGGCGGGGGGCCAGCCGTGGTCGATCACCAGCTGACCAAGACGGAGTCGCGCACGAGGCGTCAGGGCAGCGTTGACATGGGTAGCGTGGGCCACGAAGGCCTCCTCTGGTGGCGGAGCGGTTCCTCAACAGCTCCACTCCACACCGGGAGGCCTTCGCCCATCTACACGTCAGACGCTGTGATCGCAGGTCCTCGACCAACGTGCCTGGTCATCACAGCTAGCAGCACGTGGCCGTGGTTGGTCAGGAACGTCCAGGACCGACGGCGGTCCTCAGGCATGTGTTCCCCCTTCGCCGTGGTCCCTCGACGTCGATAGCTGAAGTGTGCTTCACTCGTGTGCAGGAGGGGAGTATCCCCAGCGACGCTTCTGCCGTCAGTACGGTCCCGCCGGAGGGACTCGGCGTAGCGGGCGCCCGGCGACCGCGCCGAGGTGCCGGGAGAGACCTCAGGTCAGCAGTACCGACCGAGGCAGGAGTCTCCGCATGGATGTCCCGTTGTGGTTGTGGTTGGCCGTGCTCGGCGGCATCGTCGCCATGCTCGCCGTGGACCTGTTCGCGCATCGCAAAGCCCACGTCATCGGCGTGCGCGAGGCCGCGGTGTGGTCGGCGATCTGGGTGGCCATCGGGCTCGCGTTCGGGGCCTATATCTGGTCCGCCTACGGCGCCGAGTTCGGCCAGCAGTACTTCGCCGGCTATGTGATCGAGAAATCGCTGGCGGTCGACAACGTCTTCGTCTGGGCGATCATCTTCACCTACTTCGCCGTTCCCCGGGAGTACCAGCACCGAGTGCTGTTCTTCGGGGTCCTCGGCGCGCTGATCTTCCGCGGCATCTTCATCGCCGGCGGGTCGGTGCTCATCGCCAGCTTCAGCTGGATCCTCTACATCTTCGCCGCGTTCCTACTGTGGACCGGGTACAAGATGATCCGCCAGCGCAACGAGCACCTCGACCCGGAGAAGTCGAAGGCGCTGCGGCTGTTCCGCCGCTACGTCCCGACCACCGACGCCTACCACGGGCAGCGCTTCCTCATCCGCCGCAACGGCCTCCTGATGGCCACCCCGCTGCTGGCGGTGCTGGTCCTGGTCGAGATCACCGACGTCATCTTCGCCGTCGACTCGATCCCGGCGATCTTCGCGGTCACCGACGAGCCGTTCCTCGTCTTCACCGCCAACGCGTTCGCCATCCTGGGACTGCGGGCGATGTACTTCCTGCTCGCCGACCTCATCCACCGCTTCATCTACCTGAAGATCGGCCTGGCCCTGGTGCTGATCTGGGTCGGCATCAAGATGATGCTCAAGGTCGACCTCTTCTACATCCCGACCACCATCAGCCTCGCCGTGATCACCACGATCATCGGGATCTCGATCTACCTGAGTCTCCGGGCCACCCGCGGACAGGGGCGGAAGGCGTTCCAGGCACCGGTCACGCCCCCGTTCCGCGTCGCGACCGACGAGGAGATCGCCGCGCTCCAGCCGGTCTGGGGTCGTGCGTCGCAGCGGCAGGCGCCTGGGGACACCGAGCGCGAGCCGGACGCCAGGCGGCGGAGGTGACACGGGCCATCCCGGGGCCGGTGGCCGCGGTCGTCACCGACGATCTGGAGGCGGTACGCGCCGTTCGACACGCCGTCCGCCTGGCGCGCGACTGGGACCGGCCCCTTCTGCTCCTCGTCCCTCTGCCTGGTACCGGGCTGTCTCTGGACCCAGCGCTGCACGAGGTCGCACGCCGGCGCCGCGAGCGCGATGCGGCAGCGGTGCTCGGCCGGATCACCCCCGCCCTCGGCGGGCGGCCGGCGCCCGCGCACGTGGTCACCTACCGCCCAGTCCGTGCCCGGACGCCGGCCCTCACCGCGGCACTGCGAGCCGCGCGACGGGCCGGCGCCGAGGTCGTCGTCTGCGGCCCCCGCGCCGCGGGCCGGACGGGCACCCGAGGGTTGGTTCTGCTCGACCCGGTCACCGGGCTAGCGGCGAGCGGCCAGCCTGCGCCGTCGCCGTCCGAGGGCGTCGGGGAGCATGTTCCCCGCTGACCCGCCACGCAGGCTACCGAGGCCCTGCGGCGAACGTGGCTCCCCGCCGCGGCGGCCGCATGGGCCCT
The DNA here is from genome assembly GCF_006717095.1 of Blastococcus colisei. NCBI lineage: Bacteria > Bacillati > Actinomycetota > Actinomycetes > Geodermatophilales > Geodermatophilaceae > Blastococcus > Blastococcus colisei. The sequence goes on along the minus strand of NZ_VFQE01000001.1, from coordinate 525,964 downwards.
TCGGCAGGGCGTCGACCTAGTCATCGGGTCAACGGCAGCGGTCAGCTCAGCAAGGAGCGCGGCGGCCTTCTCCGCTTCCTGCCTCGCCTGCTTGGCGCGGGTCAGGGCATGGGGGGAACCGCCCGGCCCCTCCGCCGCTGCCGCGACGAGGGCGGCGGCGGCCTGGTCCAGGGGCGGCCCGGCAACGGCGACTGCGGCGGGTCGCCGTCCAGCCGGGGGACCACGGCTGCCTTGGCGACCCGCTTCCGGGCCAGCCCTGTCGACTTGGCCACCTTTACTCTCCCGGCCGGTGGTCAGGGCGGCAACTGTCGTGGTCATCGTGGGTTCTCCTTCGATGTTTCTGTGGGGTGGCGGTGCTCTCGGTGGGGTGCTGGTGGCGGCCATGTCGCGCTCTCCCCGCTCAGGTGGTGGCAAGAGACGCGGGCACCGGCGGTCGGCCCGGCCGGTCCGGCTGGCGGGGCGGCGTCCCCGTCCCCCGTGCGGCGTTCTCGGTGCTCTCGGCGCCGTCGAGGTGGTCGAGGATGCGGCGGGCGGCGGCGGTCACCGTCGCGGCGGCGGCGCGGACGATGTCGGTGTCCCCGGCTGACCAGGCGGCGACGTAGGGGACGGTGTAGGCGCCGGCGTCCAGCCCGGCCCAGGCGGTGACGATGTAGGCGATCGACCCGGCTTCGGCCTCGGCCCGCCCGCGGCACCCCCGGTAGTCGAAGTCGTCGGCGGTGTGCCCGCACTCGATGTGCGCCAGTTCGTGAGCGAGGGTCTTGACCGCCTGCGCCTCGGGGACGTCCGGGCGCACGCGGACGGTGCGGGCGGCCGGGTCGGTGAGGCCGTTGGCCTGCTCGCAGGCCTCGCGGACGAGCGTGTAGCCGTGGCCGGCGACCTGGGTGGCCAGCGCGTCCCACAGGGCGGCGGGGGCGTCACCGGTGAGCAGCTCGGGGACGATGTCGGGCAGCGGGTCGCCGTCGGTCTGGGAGATGTCGAAGACGTGCGCGACCCGGAACCCGCGCAGCACCCGCGCCCCGGCACGCTGGTCGGCGTCCCCGCCGGCCGGCTCCCTCGCCGTGCCCGTCGCCGTCGCGGCGGCGGGTGCCGCCTGGCCGGGGTCGGTGTTCTTGGGGGTGTAGGTGCACGGCGCCAGGACCGCGAGCCCGGTGGACCCCTTGACCACGCTGCGGCCCAGCGCCTTCCAGGTGCCGAACCCGGCAACCCGGGTCGGGCTGATGCCCAGCCGCGCGGCCTGCAGCTCGATCAGCATCTGGTTGTTGAGGCTGTAGGTGTGGAACTTCGCGGCGGCATCGAGCATCGCCCGCCACTGCGGATCGGCGGTCAGCTGCTCGACCTGCTCGCCGATCTGGTCGTGCAGGGCGGCGATCTTCGCTGCGCGCGCGGCGTCGGCGGCTTCCCGTTGCGGCTCGCTGAGGCGGGCGCGCCTACCCCGCTCGTCCTTGCCGGTGCGGCTGCTACTGGTTGTGCTGTTGGTGCTGGTCATCTGGACCCTCCCGGAACTGGAGCCGAAGCCGGTACGGAAGGGACTGCGGAACAGGTGTCCTGCCACCCATTCCCCCGGCCCGTCCGGCACAGAGCTCTGCTCAGGGGCCGGGAGCGACGGCGGGGGACGACCGGACCAAGACTGCTTCCGCAGCGCAGCGCCCGAAGGGCGGAAGGATCTTGGTCCGGTCGGGAGGAGACGGCGCGGGAGGCCCTTACGCTGAGCTGCCGGACGGGTCGGGGGACCAGCAAGGACAGCCCGCCGCAGGCGGACGGTGACGACGGCGCAGCCGGCGCCGCGCGCAGCGTGGCCCGATGTGTGCTCCTGGCCCACCCCACCGGCCCCGGCGCGACGACGGCGACGGCGCGCCCACCGGTCAGCGAGCCCCATCACCCGACACGTCGCGGAGAGACCAGAGGGACCGGCCACGGGCACTGCCGTCCCGCCGGGCCCCGGGTGCGGTGTCGTGCGCCATGAGTCGAGCGTGGCCAGGCCAGCGCCCGCCCGATGGTGTCGGTCCCGATGTTGTGGACAGGAGCCATCGTCCACAGGGACCGGTTGCGCGGGAGCGTCCCGATGCCCGGGCCTGCACCGGCTGGCTGCAGGACAACAGGAGGAGAACCGGAGGAAGGCCATCCGCAGAACGTGGTTCCCAAGCGCGGGCGGCGCAGGCCGGTCAGGGACAGGGCCGCGGAGCGACAACCGGGGATCAACCGGAGACGAACAGGAGGCGGTCCGGGGAGACCCCCTGATCGGGACGGGGCCGAACCCGGCCGTAGTACCGGGAGGCTGTCCACCGGCCGGTCTCCGTCGCTAGCAGGTGCCCCCCACCGGTGGCCGTACAGGGGAAGAACCGGAGCCCGTCAGAAAAGGCTGGCTGTGAGGTGTCACCAGCGGGCCCGAAATGGCGCCTTCTGTGGTGAAGGCACCGCCACCGACGACTTCCGGGGAGCCAGCCATGCCCGACCCCACCGCCGGCCACGAGCCGGAGCTGCTGACCATCACCGAGGCCGCCGACGTGCTGCGCGCGCCGGTGGCCACTCTCCGGTACTGGCGACACCTCGGCACCGGCCCGAACAGCTTCCGGCTCGGCCGGCGCGTCCTCTACCGCCGCGTCGACCTGCGCGCCTGGATCGACGCACAAGCTGACCAGTCCCCCCGCCGATAGCCCCGCGCCCGGCGGAGGGCGGCTGGGCGGGGCGCGAAGCCGCGTCGGACTCCCGGCAGACGGTGCGGCCGTGTGGCCAGCCCTGTCTGTGGACGACGACGGCCGTGCACAGAAGCCGGCCGGGACAGGCTCCGGCGGCGCCGGAACGGCGACGCTCGCATCACCGAGAGGAGCAGCGATGGGATGGATGGGCCCGGTCGTGGGCGGCCAGGAGCACGAGGGCTGGGTGGTGCCGCTGTTCGCCGACGGCGCGCAAGGCGCCGGCACCACCAGCGCCCGCGGGGTGCTGATCGCCCGCCGGCCCGACGACGGGCCCTGCGACGGCGACCGGGTCCGGCTGACCTACCGCAACGGTGCCACCGCCGAGGGCGTCTGGTCCGACGGCACGGTCATCGGCGATGACGGGATCATGCCCGCCGACGCCGGCGACCCGGTGCACTGCGAGGTGATCGAGGAGGCCGACCAGTGGCGTCCGGACGCGGAGGTGGTCGGCTGGGTCGCCGGCTGCACCTGTGGCTGGCGCGGCATCCCCTGGGCCCGCGTGACCGCATGGGAGCTGGCCGACCCGGCGGCGCGGCAGCTGGTCGTTGCCGGTCCGTGGGCCGACCTGGAGGCCGCCGACGAGACGCAGGTCATCGCCGAGTGGCGCCGGCACATCGCCGGATGGCAAGCCCTCGAGGACGTCGAGGCGGCCGCCGCCGGGCAGGCCGCCGCCGCCCGCGCGCTGGACGAGGCGGTGCGCGCCGCCGTCGCGGCCGGGGCCTCGTGGGCCGACATCGGCCGGGTCACCGGCCTGACCGGCCGGTCGGCGGCCGAGCGGTGGTCCCCCCGTGGCTGAGCAGCCGACCGGCCAGCCCGGACCGAACGAGCAAATCCCGTCAAGGGCGGCGCATCCCGCTCGTCGTCGACCTCGACGGCGAGCCGCTGGCCCCGCTGCGCGCCCTGGAAGAGATCCTGCTGCGCCTGGGCACGTGGGAGGACGACGACCAGCAGGATCCGGGCACCGAGACCGAGCCGCTGCGATTGCCGGCGCCACTGGCCAACCGGGTCGCCCTCGCCGCTGTCCAGCGCCTGCTAAGCGCCCTGGCGCCCACCCAGTCCCGGCCACCACGGTGCGGCCGGCTGCTCGCCCCGGACGGCCGCTACGAGTACGCGCTCACCCTGCCCGGCGCCGGAGTCGACGGTGACCGCCCGTCCTGGTCACGCCACTCGCCGGCCGAGGTTGGCGCGGATGTCGGCGGCCACGTCCGAGAGATGCCGGTAGGTGTCGGTGGGCAGCCGCCAGCCGATTCCCGCCTCGGCGAGGACGTCGTTCCCCGCTCGGGTGGACAGTGCGGCTTGCTCGGCATCCCGGGAGATCTTGTTGAGTCGCCAGCTGGGCGAGGCGGGCATGCGGTCGATCTCGGACAGTTCGCGGTGGCGTGCGCGCACGGCGTGCTCGCGCCAGCTGTTTATCATGCTGCTGGCGCCGTCCGGGCAGCAGGAGCTCTCCGGGCAGACCAGCGTGGCCCGTAGCAGCCGGTTCTCGAGCAGCTTCTGGCCATGGCTGCGGTCGAGGCTGCGGCCGAAGGCGGTGAAGTACACGTTGGCCTCGCCGCCGCCCGTGCGGGGCTTGTCGCTGGGACGCCTGCGGGCCAGCAACTGGGGAAAGTGGCCGGCCTCGCCGTGCCCGGGACCGGTCTCGTAGCCGGCGGCTCCCACGCCGGTAAGGGCTGCACCGTAGAGGCCTTGGCGCCAGGACAGCACCCGCCGTCCGGCGGCGGCGTGCTGGGTGGCGGTCATCAGCGTGGCGATGGCGTCGTAGCTGGCGGTCCGCTGCTTGGACCAGGACATCGACAGCGCCACGTAGCGGGTGTTCATCTCATCAGCGGTAGCGAGGAACGGGTCCAGCCCGGCCGGCCAGGTGGACTGGGGGCCGAACTGGTGCAGGGACGCGGCGAAGACCGGCGCGACGGGCAGGTCGATGTCTTCGCGCTCCAGATAGCGGGCGGTCCGGATCAACAGGCTGCGGTTGACCTCCAGCCAGGCGCTGTTTCGCCGGTCGACGTAGACGTAGGGCGGAATGAGCACCGTAGCGCCCTGCTCGCGCTGGAAGCCGATTACCTGGTCGACCAGTTCGTCCTGCAGTTCGTGGTGGCCGAGGTCTGCCGGGGTCAGCTTGTCTGCGGTGGCGTACGGCAGTCGCGCCCAGCCATTGCTCGGCGACTGCTGATCGGCCAGCAGCGGGGTGAGCGGGTCGACCAAGAACGGCACCCCGGCTGCATCCGCAGTCTCCCGGAGGCCCGGCCGCTCCATCGCCACCTGCGCATCGGCAACCACCCCGGTGAGCGGCAGCTCCCGCAGGGGCCACAGTCCGCTGGCGGCCGGGGCGCACAGATCCTTGACGAGCAGGTGGTCACCGCGACCGGCCCTGATCAACAGATCCATCGGTGAGTCTCCTACCACAGAGTTACCGAACTGTGACGCTTGCGGGGTGAACCTTAGCACGAACTTGACGATGTACCTAGCGGCGAACGGTGAGGATGTATAGCGTCTACCTCGCAGGCCGAACGGACCGATCGGCGCTGCCTCAGAAGGAGACCAGTCAGATGAGCCCGACCCGCACCGCCGCGGCGGCGGCGTCCCAGCCTGCGTCGCACGACCCGGCCGGAGACTCCCCCGTCTACCGCCATGTCGTGGCCGACACGCGCCGCGCGCTCACCCTCGCCGAGATCGGGGAGATCGTCGGCGCCGGAGAGCGCGCAGTGCAGAAATGGGCCGCCGGCGCCGCGCGGCCCGAGGGCACCAAGCGCGACCGGCTGCTGGAGCTGCAGTACGTCATCGCAGAGCTCTCCGACGTCTACAAGCCCGAAGGCATCGACATCTGGCTGCACGCCCGACAACGCGCCCTAGGCGACCGCCGCCCGATCGACGTACTGAAGGCAGGCGACTTCGAGACCGTGCTGCGACTGGTGCAGCGCCTCGCCGGCGGGTCGAAGGTTCGGTAAGGCGTGCAGCGCTCCATCGCCGAACGCGTCGCGGCCGTGCCACCGATCAGCGTGCACGGCACCTTCTACCGACACGCGGCGGTCAACCGCGACGCCTTCGCCGGCGGCGACCAGGGACGCTGGGGAGAGACGTTTCCCGTCATCTACCTCGGCCGTCCACCGACGTCAGTCACCGCCGAGGCCTACAGGCACCTGGTCGAGGCCTACGGGATCCCCGTCGAGCTTGTGCAGCCGCGCCGCTTCTATACCGTCACCGTGGATGTCGACGCGGTGCTCGACCTCACCAACCCCCACAACGTCGCCGCCGTGGGACTCTCCGCTGCCGACCTGAGGTCCGAGGTCGACGACTACGCCGCCTGCCAGCGCGTCGCCGCCGCCGCCCACCAGCTCGAGCTGCATGCCGTCCTCGCCCCCTCGGCCACCGGCCTGGGCGAGACGCTCGCGCTCTTCCGGGAACGGATCACCCTGCGGGAGATGCCGGTGGTGCGCACCGAGGAGACCTGGAACACGCTGCCGGCCGACCCACGCCAGCTCCGCGCCGTCCCGCCCAGGCAGGCCTGACCCAAGTCATCCCACACCGGGCTCCTGACTGACCTGCGCGGTAGTGGACCAGGCCGCCGCCCCGGCGCCACAGCGGTCACGCCCCCCAGACCAGGCGCGGGGCTGACGGGCGGACTGTCTCACAATCTCGGTCCGCACATAGTCCGCAGAAAGTCCGCAAGACACCCAGAACGCGCCGTCCTCGACCAACGACACTTCACGCCTATACATGCAGCTCAGAACGGGAGTTTGCGCGAACTATGCTGCTCAGGGGAGAGCGGCATAATCATGTCCGGGATGACGAGGGCGGCCCGTTGTCAGAGGCGTCCGGCACGCTGAGAGACGCATACCTCGCTACGGAGGTCCTCATGGACGGCTCGATCACCCGCATCACGCTCAGCGACGGCTCAACCCGCTATCGCGCCCGGTATCGCGACCCAGGCGGCCGTCAGCACGAGAGGCGCTTTGCGCGGAAGGTAGATGCGCAGCGCTGGCTGGATGAGGCTACGTCAGCCATGGTCACGCAAACGTGGACGGCGCCAGTCCGAGGCCGGATCACCGTCGAGGAGTGGTCCGATCGATGGCTGTCCTCGCAGACCGGGGTCAAGCCGAGCACCCTCTACCGGTACGAGAACCTCCTGCGGACCCACGTCCTGCCGTCGTGGAGTCGGTACCGGCTCGCCGACGTCACCCACGCCGACGTCGCCGTCTGGGTGGCTGAGCTGCTGACGCAGGGATCCGCCCCGGGCACGGTCCGCCAGGCCCACCGCGTCTTCTCACTCCTCCTGGGCCTCGCCGTCCGCGACGGGCGCATCCCCCGCAACCCGGCCGAGCGCGTACCCCTGCCCCGAGTGACGCGGCAGGAGCCGAGGTTCCTCAACCATGACGAGGTCGAGCGGCTCGCCGACGCGGCGGGTGAGGACGGGGACGTCATACGGCTGCTCGCCTACACCGGACTGCGCTTCGGCGAGATGGCCGCCCTGCGGGTCCGACGGGTCGACTTCCTCCGGCGCCGGCTCACCATCGCCGAGGCGGTCACCGAAGTCGGCGGGCGGCTGGAGTTCGGCACACCGAAGACCCATCAGCAGCGGACCGTGCCCCTGCCCGCGACCCTCGCCGAGTCGCTGGCCCGCCACTGCGAGGGCAAGCAGGGCGACGACCTGCTGAGGACCACGGCCAGCGGCACGGTGCTGCGGCTGCGGAACTGGCGTCGGGCCGTCTTCGATCCGGCGGTCCGGACGGCCGGGCTGAGCGACGTCACCCCACACGACCTCCGGCACACCGCCGCCTCTCTCGCCGTCGCCAGCGGCGCGACCGTCAAGAGCGTCCAGCGGATGCTCGGGCACGCCTCGGCGGCCATGACGCTGGACGTGTACTCGGGCCTGTTCGACGACGACCTAGCCGCTTTGGCCGACCGGATGGACGCCGCCGCGCGGGCAGCCACGGACGCGCGTGTGGGCGCCGTGTGGGCGCGGCCAGCAGCCGAGACTCCGACGAAGGGAAAACGCCCAGGTCAACGCGGTGGGCCCCGTGGGGATCGAACCCACAACCCGCGGATTAAAAGTCCGCTGCTCTGCCAATTGAGCTAGAGGCCCGGTGGGTGCAGAAACCCTCCAGAGAACCCACGAGACAACGCGTGAGACTTCCGGCGGCCTCGCCACCCCGGTGTGAGGCTACCGCCGAGCGCTGCGCCGATCCGTTTGGAAGCGGGCCCGCAGGCGACAGCCCGGCCACCGCCGCGGCGGGTAGCTCGCTGATGGCGGACGCCCGGACGACTCTCGCGTGTGTCTCTGGAGGCGGCCAATGTGACACCCGGGCGGGTGGGTTCAGGCAGGCAAGCTGATCTGGAGTCGCGGCCCGAGGTCGACACCCGCGCGCTGACGAGGCTGCAGCTCGGCCGTTCGTGCATCGACCCAGGCCACCCTGTGAAGAGCGGCGCGAAGGCCATGCCAGTCGGCCGGCACATCCTGAGTGGCGGCAAAAAACGACACCCGTTGTTCACAGCGCCTCGCCCCGCAGTCCTGGAGCACGGCCCTTCCTATGGCACCCCGTGGATCGTTGCCGCCCGAAGGCCGGGTCGCCCCTTTCAGGTAGTGCACATGCTGCAAGCCCTGTGGAACAAGCGCGTACTTGACGTACTTGATGTACTTGGACACACTGAGACGCCAGTGGTCAATGGCGGACAGCAGGGAACGATGGGGACACCGTGAGGACCGGGGAGACGCCCCGGGACGACCGACAAGGGCCATGGGGATACGCCCCAGGCCGAGGAGGACAGCATGGCTCTGCGCCACTTCGACAGCTTCACCGAGGCTCGCTCGAAGCTGCGCTGGGTCCTGGATGCCGCACATGAAGGCGTTGTCACCACCGTTGCCCGGGACAAGGAACTGTTCGTGGTGCTGACCGCCGACGCTCGCGCCGCTGAGCTCCGGCGGCTACTGCCCTCCCAGGCAGTGGTGGTGTCCGAAGGTGGCGGCTGGGCCGCATTCGTACCCGGCGTGCCAGTGCACGGCGACGCCGACTCCTTCGACGCGGCCATCGACGACCTCATCGCCGGACTTCGCGAGTACGCCGAGGACTGGAACGATCGTTTGCACGCCGCCCCAAACCACGCCGGTCACCGCAGCATCGTCGAACTCGTTGAGCTCTCCAACGACGACCAGCTGCGCGACTGGCTGGTCGGGCGCACCGACGCCGCCAAGGACTCTGCCCGCGCGCTTGTCTCCGCGTGAGCGACGGCGCGGCCAGCCGGCGCGACCATAACCGCTTCTGCAAGACCGAGGGCTGGGACGAGGTCCGAAACGCGCGGGGTGGCAAAGTTGAGCACCACATCACCTACGAGCTGACGTTGCCCGACGGCCGGATCCTGCGCACCCGTATCTCTCGGCCAGCCGACAACACCACGTACGTGCTCAGCCTGTGGAAGCACATCCTCACGGAACAGCTCGACGTCACCGAGGCGGAGTTCTGGGCGTGCCTCCGCGACAAGCAGCTACCTGACCGTGGGGCCGCCACGATCGAGCCTCCTGCGCAGGCGCTGCCGGCGAGTCTGGTGCACCAGCTCATCCACGTTGCCGGTGTACCGGAGGACGACGTCGCCGGAATGTCGCTCGAGCGGGCGGTCGAGGTCATGACCGCTCACTGGTCACGACCGAAGGAGTAGCTGCGACCGGGGACTGGTAGTCGAAGGTTGCCGTGTGATCACAGCCGCCGCATGTTCTGCATGCACCAGAGGCCCCGGTGGGCGCGGTGGGCCACGGATCTCAGGCGCCGCTCGCGCCGCGGACGGCCAGGGAGACGGCAAGGGCCACCATGACGACGGCGATGCCGCCGTCGAGGATCCGCCACGCCGCCGGACGGGCGAACACCGGCCGGAGCAGGCGGGCGCCGTAGCCGAGGCCGGTGAACCAGACGGCGCTGCCGAGAGCCGCACCGGCGGCGAACTGCCACCGGTGCTCGCCATAGGTCGAGGCCATCGAGCCCAGCAGCACGACCGTGTCCAGGTACACGTGCGGGTTCAGCCAGGTCAGCGCCAGACAGGTGCCGACGGTCACCGCCAGCCCGGCCCGGGCGCCGCCGGCGTCCGGCAACAAGGCGCCGGGCCGCAACGCCCGTCGCGCGGCCAGGACGCCGTAGCCGAGCAGGAACGCCGCCCCGGCGAAGCACACCACCGGGATCAGCGACGGCACCCGCGACACGGCCGCGCCGGCGCCGAACACGCCTGCGGCGATCAGCACGATGTCGGAGACGGCGCACACCGCCACCACGGCGGCCACGTGCTCGAGGCGCAGCCCCTGCCGCAGGACGAAGGCGTTCTGGGCGCCGATGGCGACGATCAGTCCCAGGCCCAGCACGAGCCCCGAGGCGACGGCGAGCAGCGCGGCAGAGGTCAGCACGCGTCGACGCTAGAAGGCGCCATATCGGCGGTCCAGCTAAGGATTCTTACCGAGCATTAGCGTTGCTGTTCATGGAGCTCGACCTCGGCCACCTACGGGCGTTGGACGCCACCGTCCGCGAAGGCACCCTGGAAGCCGCTGCCCGGGCACTGCACGTCACCCCGTCGGCGGTGAGCCAGCGGTTGCGGGCCCTCGAAGTGGCGACCGGCCGGATCCTGCTGGTGCGGAGCAGGCCGGTGCAGGTCACCGAGTCCGGGCAGGCGGTGCTGCGCGCGGCCCGGCAGATCGATCTCCTGACTGCCGACGTCGCCCGCGAGCTCGGGGGTGATCCCTCGCCCGGGCGCGTGCCCGCGCTGCCGATCGCGGTGAACGCCGACTCGATGGCCACCTGGGTGCTGCCCGCCCTGGCGCCACTGGCGGGAGATGTCTGCTTCGACCTGTACCGCGAAGACCAGGAGCACACCGGCGCCCTGCTGCGCGCGGGAACCGTCATGGCGGCGGTGACCGCGGAGGCCCAGCCGGTGCCCGGTTGCACCTCCACCCGCCTGGGCGGCATGCGCTACCGGCCCATGGCCACTTCCGGCTTCGCGCGACGCTGGTTCCCCGCCGGCCCCACGCCCGAGGCGCTGGCCCGGTCCCCCGTCGTGGTCTTCGACCGCAAGGACGACCTGCAGCACCGCTACCTGCACGCACGGGCCGGCAGCGACGTCGCCCCGCCGGTGCACTACGTACCGGCCTCGGCGGACTTCGTCGCCGCGATCGCCCTCGGCCTGGGTTGGGGCATGGTGCCCGACCTCCAGGCGCGAGGAGTGACGACCGACCTGGTCGACCTGGACCCGGCCGGCGCAGTCCACGTCGTCCTGTACTGGCAGCAGTGGAAGCTGCGCTCGGCAACCCTCGACCGCGTCCGGGAAGCTGTGCTGGCCGCCGCCTGCCGCGAACTCGACCTCTCCGGGTCCAGCGGCTGACCAGACCCGCGAACGCATCAGAGGACGTCGAACACCAGCAGCAGGACCAGGGTCAGCAGGGCGGACAGCAGCAGCGACCCGAGACAACCCAGCCGGCTGGAGAAGAGGAAGAACACCGCTCCCCGGTGCCCAGGCAGCGCTCGATCGAACCGCCGATGGTGTGCGCTCCGTCACCACCGTCTCGCGCATTGCACTCGTTCGGGGGATGCCGCGGCCGGTCGGCGACTACGTACGGTCATCACCGCTCCGGTCGGGTGGCCGGGCGACGTCGCCTGCCACCCGGCTGCGGAATCTTCCGCCGGCGCACGACCCGGCGGATACGACCCCGGCCCGGCCGACCCGTTCCCCCCGGGGCGGCCGGGCCGGCTTCTGCTTCTCCTGCCGCGGCGTCTCACGCATCGGCACAGACCCGCTGCACCAGCGCGGCGAGCTGGTCGCGCGCCGCCTCGTCCAGCGGCAGGTCGACCGGAACCGGGTCGTCGTCCCCCACCTGCACGGTCAGCGGGAAGACGTAAGGCTTTTTGGTCTCCGACAGGACGTGCGGGTCGCACGTGGCCGGGGTGAACGACACCGCCGTCGTTCCGCTCCGCTCGTCCCCGGCGAGCTCCAGCGGCAGGCCCTCGGCCGCGACGTCGACCAGCACACTGCGGTACAGCGTCGTCGCCACGACCGGCTCGTTCCCCGCCTGCCGGGTCAGCGTCAACGAACCCGAGAGAGCGTCGCCGTCGTCGACGAGCCCGGTCACGGCGACGTGCACGACCTTCTCGACGGCGCGGACCGCGCACTCCTCCTCGTGGATGAGGACGAGCGCCTCGGCCGCCAGCGGCACGCGCACCGACTCCGTCACGCCACCGGGGCGCGCGACGCTCAACTGCGCCGCGGCCGGCACCGGACCCGCATCGCACACCGGCTCGCCGTACGCCGTCGGCAGATCGATCACCCGCCCCGGCGCGAACTCCGTCGTCCGCGTCGCGGCCGGCAGGGCGGTGAACCCTGGTGAGTCGAGCGCCACGGCGGTCACCGTGAACGCCTCGTCCCCGGTGTTCGTGACGCGCACCTGGAACCGGCCGCCGACCGCCTCGTCGGTGCGCAGCCGCACCGCCTCGGCCTGCAGGCCGGGAACGGGCTCGGCCGACGGCGCGGCCGCATCCTCGGTCCGTGCCGGCTCGACCGGATCGACCGTCGTCCCGCACCCTGCGGCCACCACCACGAGCAGTGCGACCACCGTCCGCCTCACGAGGCGCAGCGTAGGACGTGGACGGGGCGCTACCGGTTGCGCGCGGGCAGCCGGGCCATGACCCGGCCGGCCTCCATCCGGACCTCGAGCTTCTCCTGCGGGTTGGCCGCCGGGCCGCGGCGGGGAGAGCCGCTGTCCAGGTCGAAGGCGGAGCCGTGCCACGGGCACACCAGGCACTCCCGGCCCCGCACGTCCTCGACCCCGCCCTCGTACAGCGGGCCGGCCAGGTGTGAGCAGGCGCCGATGAAGACGTCGACCTTCGTCCCGCGACGGACGGCGGCGAGGGGGACGGCGACGCTGCCGCCCTTGCCCGTCCGCAGCGCCGGACGCCCCTCGGGCAGGTCGTCGAGCGGGCCGAGGTCGATCCAGTCGGAGGTGAGCGCCCGGGCCGCGGTCGCGGAGTGCGAGGCTCCCGAGGACTGCGCGTAGGACATGTGGCCTCCGATGGCCGCCGATCCGGTGGCGAGGCCCAGCCCCGCGTAGGACAGCACCCGGCCCAGCGTGCCGCGGCCCTTGCCGCGGGCGACGAGGGAACCGACGTAGAGCCCCAGGGCGGCACTGTTGGCCACCGCGTGCAGCGCGCCCAGGCGCCGCACCCCCGTGTCCTGCTCCGACCAGTCGGCCGCGCCGGACAGCGAGGCGGGCACGGCCGCGGCCACGCCGGTGCCGATCAGCACCGTCGCGGCCGGCCGCATCGGCGGGATCGCGTCGAGCAGACCGGCCGAGATCCAGCTGCCGACCGGGACCTGCACCAGCACAGGGTGCAGGGCATGGCCCAGCCACGTGCCGTGCAGCAGGTCCTTGACCGACTGGGGTCGCAGGGCCGCGTTCACCGCCCGCCGCGCGGGTTCGATGACCTTGTCGAAGGCATCTACGTCGGCAACCCGGTCGAGGATCCCCATCAGGCTCATGAGCGCTCCCCTACCCCCTCGATCCACCGGCGACGCCCGCGGCCATCAGCCGATCGTGACGGAAGCGACAAGGAATCGTCAGGGTGACCGGGCATGTTCTGGCGTGACAAGGGCCGAGCCGAAGAGGAGCCTTGTCCCCGCGCCACATCCTTCGAGAGGATCCTCGTGACCTGCCCCTCCCTGCTGCGCCGCCGCCCTGGGGCCACCGATGTCGTCGGTGACCCCTCGCACGGTCCCGCGCACCAGGTGGGTGAGGTGGCGCACGCGGCCGCCGAGCAGGCCCGGCGCGACGACACGCTCGGCCAGTTCATCCGTTTCGTCCTCGTCGGCGGCTCCTCGACGGCGGTGTACGCGCTGCTGTTCCTCGGTCTGGAGCGGTACGGCTACCTGCCCGCGCACGTCGTCGCCACGGTCGTCTCCTCGGTCCTCGCCAACGAGCTGCACCGCCGGCTCACCTTCCGGGCCGACGAGCGAGTCGGCTGGCTGGCCGCCCAGGTCGAGGCGGGCGGCGTCTCGCTCTTCGGGCTGGTCGCCACCAGCGTCGCGCTCGGCTGGCTCGACGCGAGCGTCGGCGCGGCGCACCCCCTCGTGCAGATCAGCCTCGTCGTCGCGGTCACCGGCTTCATCGGCCTGATCCGATTCATCGCCCTGCGCTGGATCTTCCGCCCCCCGGGAGCCGTCGCGGCTCAGTAGTGTGAGCGCGATGAGCGAACCGACCCAGGTGGAGCCCTCCCCCTGGGCGGGACGCGCCCGGGTGGGCGGGCGATGGGCGCTGCGGGTGGCCACCGCCCTCGCCGGCGCCCTGATCGCGGTGCTGGTCTTCGGCCGGATCTCGGCCCCCATCGGACCCTTCGACGCCACGCTGGCGTTCCAGCCGGCCAGTGGCGGCGCGTCGGTCGCCGTCCCACCGCTCGGCGCCATCGCCGTCGACGTCTACGACGGCCCGTTGCGGCTCGACGTCGCGTTGCAGGCCGTCGACCAGGACCGCGCCCAGGCGCTCGCCTACGACCCGGTACGGCTGGCCGGCGTCGTCGACCGGGTGAGCGAGGACCTGCAGTCCGCCATCGTCCGGCTGGTGTGGACCACCGCGGGCCTCGCGCTCGCCGGTGCGGCGCTGACCAGCCTGGTCATCACCCGCCGCCGTCGGGAACCGCTGATCGCCGCCGGCATCACCACCGTCCTCCTGCTCGGGACGGGCGGCCTGGGCGCCGCGACCTGGCGCCCCGAGGCGCTCTCCCAGCCGACCTACACCGGCCTGCTGGTCAACGCCACCAGCCTGATCGGCAGCGCCGAGGACATCGTCGCCCGCTTCGACGCCTACCGGGCCTCGCTCGAGGACATCGTCGGCAACGTCGGCACCCTCTACTCCGCCCTCTCCTCGCTGCCGGTCCCCAGCGGCGACGGCGAGAGCGTCGTCCTGCTGCACGTGTCCGACCTGCACCTGAACCCGGCCGGGTTCGACCTCATGGAGCAGGTGGTCGACCAGTTCGCGGTTGACGGCGTGCTCGACACCGGCGACATCACCGACTGGGGCAGCGAGCCGGAGAACCAGCTCATCACCTCCGTGGGCTCCCTCGGCGTGCCCTACGTCTACATCCGCGGCAACCACGACTCGGCGGCCACCGCCGCGCTCATCGCCGAGCAACCCGATGCGACCGTGCTGGCCGGCTCGACCGTCACCGTCGCAGGCATCGAGGTGGCCGGGATCCCCGACCCCCGGTTCACCCCCGACAAGAGCACCGGAGACGACGAGGCCGGCGAGGACGTGCTCGTCCGCTCCGGCGAGGCGCTCGTGGAGGTCATCGAGGAGCTGCCGGACCCACCGGCCATCGCCATGGTCCACGACCCCAGGCAGGCCGGCCCTCTCGACGGTGCCGTCCCGGTGGTCCTGGCAGGCCACACCCACGATCGGGAAGTCACCGAGATGGAGGACGGGACCCTGCTCATGGTGCAGGGCTCCACCGGCGGCGCCGGCCTCCGCGGCCTGCAGGGCGAGTTCCCCGAGCCGCTGACGTGCACCGTGCTCTACCTGGACGCGGAGACCGGCCGACTGCAGGCCTACGACGAGATCGTCCTCGGCGGCCTGGGCGAGACCGAGGTGAGGATCCAGCGGCACACCCTGCCGGCGGTGGACGAGGGCAGCCTCGCGCCGGCAGACGACGTCCCGACCACGGAGGGCGCCACACTCCCCGACGGCATCCTCACGCCCGCATCCCCGATGGAGTGACGGCGTCCACCTACCCTCGGGGCATGTCTTCGACCTCGGCGGCCTCCCGCGCTGCCGCCACGCTCCTTGCCGGAGCGCTGCTGCTGCCGCTGTCCGCCTGCTCCTTCACCGCCAACGGGGTCAGCTGCTCGACCAGCTCGTGCACGGTCACGCTGGCCGGCGACGGCGCGGAGGCGGACATCCTCGGCACCACGCTGACGTTCGGCGGCGTCCAGGACGGTCGGGCCTCGCTGAGCGTGGGTGGCGCCAGCGTCTCCTGCGGCGAGGGCGAGTCGGTCGTCGCCGGCCCGCTCGAGCTGGAGTGCTCCAGCGTGACCGGCGACTCCGTGGAGCTGACCGCCTCCCTCGGCTGACGGTCACGCAGCCCCGCAGGCGCTCCGGAGGAAGGCGCGCACGGACCCCGCGACGGGCGGCCCGGAGGGCCATGTATTGTTTCCTCCGCCCCCGGCGAACTACGAGCCCCCATCGTCTAGTGGTCCAGGACGCCGCCCTTTCAAGGCGGTAGCACGGGTTCGAACCCCGTTGGGGGCACGCACGACCAGCAAGGCCCTGTAGCGCAGTTGGTTAGCGCGCCGCCCTGTCACGGCGGAGGTCGCGGGTTCGAGTCCCGTCAGGGTCGCTCTCCGGTGGAGACACCGGGAGGGGCAGGTAGCTCAGTCGGTACGAGCGCTCGCCTGAAAAGCGAGAGGTCGGCGGTTCGACCCCGCCCCTGCCCACACACCATCACATCTGCGGCCCGACCCGGGTCCGGCCCCCTCCCGAGGCTCACTCCGAGCGTGCGAGGAGGAGGCGGACAAGATCCTTCCTCAGACCCAGCTGCGGTCCCCCGCCACCTGGGCGTAGACGTCGGCGTGCACCTGGCGCACCGCGGCGCGCTGCTCCTCCCGCCAGTCGCAGTCGGCCGGACGTGGCATCGGGCGGATCAGCGCCGCGCCGATGGCGGCGGCGAGCGAGACGGGGTCCAGACGGCCCTGCTCGTGGCTGCCGTAGGACACGACGTCGGACCACTGGTCGGCGAACCATCCGCAACCGGGGGCGACGACGCGGGTCCCGACGTCCCGGCAGATCTCCAGGTCGCGGGAGTGGTGGCCGCACGGTTCGGGCAGCACCGCCACGTGCAGCTGCTGCAACTGCGCCGGCCACTCGCTGCTCGGGTGGACGAGGAGTTCCAGCTCCCCGCGGGCCGCCAGCTTGCGCGCCTCGCTCCCGGCCCACGGTTCGTCCGCGGCGTCGACGAGCACCCGGAGCCTTCCGCCCCCCGAGACGGCTCCGGACAGCGTGGCGCGGACCAGTGCCCCCGGATCGGGGACGGCGGCCGAGACCCGCCCCAGCCGCAGGCCCACCAGCCCTCGCTCGGCACCCACGTCCGGATCCGGGGCGGCGACCGCGGGGTGCGCGACCACGATGGCCGTGCGGCCGTACCGCTCGGCGATCTCGTCGGCCGCGCCCGGAGTGAGCGTGAAGACCACCTCGGCCGTCGACAGCACCGCCTCGAGGTGCGCGTCCATCGCCGGGTTCCCGGGACAGCCGCCGTCCCCGGCCCGGGCACCGAGCCCGTGCACGGTGACCACCAGCGGGACCCCGAGTCGCCGGACGGTCTCGGCCCAGCACTCGACGGCCGCAGCCGTCGAGCTTGCCGGCCCGGTGTGCAGGTGCAGGACGTCGATCTCCGCGGCGTGTGCGGCGAGGTACGCGTGATCCAGCCAGGGGCTGACCTCGCCCGAGGGGCCGACCCGGAGGACGTCGGGTGGGAGCACGGCGTCGACGTAGGGGTCGGCGAACGGGATCGTCGCCACGCGGACGGGGCCGCCCCGGTGGAGCGACCCCCTGGTTTCAGGGGGGTCGGCGGGCATCACAGGGTTCGTCCGGCTCCTCGTGTGGTCGAGCACTGCGACAGCACGGCGTGCTGCTCGACGGTCTCAGCGCCCGGCCAGGATGTTCGAGCCGGTCTGGTCCGCCCTACCCACCGCCTTCGTGGGCCAACCCGTGGGCAACCCCATCGGGTGACCGGGTGACCGCGTTCGGGTCAGCGCCGGGGCGCGGGAACGGCCGGCCGCAGCCGCCCGCGAGCGCGGCACGACGCCGGCACCGCCCTCAGCTCTCCGGCGTGGGGCCGCGCGCCGCGCGGGCCCGGGCGTAGGCGGGGGCCCGGAACCGGGCCATCGGCCCGTCGGGCACCAGGCCCGGCGGTGGGTTCTGGACGGCGTCGAAGCGGACGTCCGGATCGAGGGAGGGCAGCGGCGCGGTCAGCGTGAGCCGGGCGAACGGCTGCCAGGGCCCGAGGCCACGGGCGGCGGCGACGCTGAACCGCACGCCGTTCCGGGCCACCTCGCGGGCGAGCGCGCGGGGTTCGGACGGCAACTGCTCGGCCTCGGGGAACGCGGCCAGGCGCAGGGTCCCGGCGTCGGAGCGGTAACCCATGATCGAGGAGTGGACCGCCGCGGTGTTCCGCCGCAGGACGGGCAGCAACCGGGTGATCGGCCCCGTGCCGGTGGTGCTCAGCAGGAGGTCGATCGGGCCGGCGTCCCCCGACACCCGGACGGCCAGCCCCAGGACGTCCGGCAGCGGCTCCGGCAGACCCGCGCCGCGCGAGAGCCGCGCGACCGCGGCGTCGGTCCCCGATGCGTCCAGCCAGGGGACGCCCCACTCGACGGGGCCGCCCTGCCGCTCCAGGACGGCGTCGAAGACCGCGCCCCGCGGGTGCATCGGCTTGCCGTCCCGCCACCGGGCGATCGCCCCGAGGGGCACCGCCACCAGCCGGCCGGCCCCCCGGGCCACCGTCGCCCCCAGCCGTGCTCCGGTCCGCATCCGGCGGTCCTACCCCGGGTCGCGGCGGTACGACACCGAGCGCGGTCGCCGCGCAGTCCCCACCGCTCGGCCCGCCGGTACCGGCGGCGACCTGGCCCAGGAGCGAGATGTCGGCATGTGCCGAAACCGACGTCAGAGCTGCGCCGTCAAGCGGCGAATGATGAGCAATCCTGCGCTTATCTTCGGTGATATCTGCTGGAGCGGGTCGCATGACACGGATCGGTCCCCCGCATACCTTCTCCTCATGCTCTCCACGCTCCTGGTCATCGGCGGTGTCCTTGTCGGACTGCTCGTGCTCCTCGCCCTGATCGTGAGCCTCAGCGCCAGGCCGCAGACCCGCGCGGCCGGCGTGCCCTCGCCGACGCCGTCCTGGGTCGTCGACGCCGGCCGGCCCCACCCCGACGCGTGGGCGTCGCTCCCGGCCACCACGACCAACGAGATCCCCGCGGTCCGCTGACCCCGGCGTCCCGGCGGCTGCGAGCGCGCGCCGCCGGGACGGCCCGGTCACCGCTGCACCGGACTCCAGTCGGTCTCCCTGCGCAGCACCGGCTTGAGCACCTTGCCGCCCGGATTGCGCGGCAGGGCGCCCGGGCGCACCGCCACGAACTGCGGCACCTTGAAGTCGGCCAGGTGCTCGCGGGCGTGGGCGAGGAACACCTCGACGTCGAACTCGGTGCCGGGCGTGGGCACCACGACCGCGCCGACCTTCTCCCCCATCATCGGGTCGGGCACGCCGACGACCGCGATCTCGAAGACGCCGGGCGCCGCGGCCAGGGCGTTCTCGACCTCGACGCAGTACACATTCTCCCCGCCCCGGTTGATCATGTCCTTCGCCCGGTCGACGATGTAGGTGAATCCGTCGTCGTCGATGCGGGCCAGGTCGCCGGTGCGCAGCCAGCCCTCCGCGAACGCCTGCTCGGTCGCCTCCGGCTTGTTCCAGTAGCCCTGCACGACCTGGGCGCCACGGATCAGCAGCTCGCCGACGCCCGTGGTCGTGTCGACGTCGGTCAGGTCGAGGTCGACGACCGGGGCCGGGAAGCCGACGGAGTCGGCATGGGTGTCGGCGTACTCGTGCGGGAGGAACGTGGAGATCGAGGAGGTCTCCGACAGGCCGAAGCCGTTCCCTACGCGGGCAGCCGGGAAGCTGCGCTTGATCTGCTGCACGAGCTCCGGCGCGATCGGCGCCCCACCGTAGGTGGCGAATCGCACGCCGCTGACGTCCACGTCCGCGAACTGCTCCTGACTGATCGCCAGCCAGAAGATCGCGGGAACCGTCGTGACGATGGCGATCCGTTCCTCGGGGATGACGCGCAGGAACCGCCCGACGTCGAAGACCGGCATGATGACTGCCGCAGCGCCACCCTCGAGGGTCGGGAGCAGCTGGCTGTTGCATCCGGTCACGTGGAACAGCGGCACCGAGATGAGGTTGCGCAGCGACGGGTCGTGCCCAGGCAGGCCGACCACCCGCCGGGCGTTCTCCGAGTTGGTCAGGAAGTTCTCGTGGCTGGTCATCGCCCCCTTGGGGAAACCCGTCGTCCCGGAGGTGTAGAAGATCGCGGCCAGGTCCTGCCTCCGCAGGTCCTCGGCCGCGTAGGGCTCGCCGTCGGGCAGCGCCGCGCCGGGCCGCAGCACCACCCGGGCGCCGCTGTCATCGACGACGTACTGCGCCTCTGCGTCGGTGAACCGGGTGTTCACGGGTACGGCGACGCCGCCGGCCATGAGCGTGCCGAGGAAACCCAGCACCCACTCGATCCCGTTGCCCAGCCGGATGGCCACCCGGTCGCCACGCCCGACGCCGCTCGCGCGCAGCCCGCCGGCGACCCGGGCGGCGGCGTCCCACAGCTCCCGGTAGGTGAGGCGGGGGCCGTCCACCTCGACCACCGCCTCGGCGTCGGGA
Source organism: Blastococcus colisei (assembly GCF_006717095.1). Taxonomy (NCBI): domain Bacteria; kingdom Bacillati; phylum Actinomycetota; class Actinomycetes; order Geodermatophilales; family Geodermatophilaceae; genus Blastococcus; species Blastococcus colisei. Next base: position 505,839 of record NZ_VFQE01000001.1, on the reverse strand, counting down.
TCGCGCTCCACCGACGTCCGGAGCATGGCGACGACGGAGTCGGGCAGCTCCGTGTAGCGCTTGATCCCGGCCGCATCGCGCTCGACACCGGTCTCGTCGAAGGGTCGAAGGACCATCAGTACGTCCCGACGTTCTCGAAGTAGCTCCGCGGGTTGGTCACGAGCATGGTCTCGATCTGCTCGTCGCTGACCCCGTGCTCGCGCAGGTAGGGAAGCACCTCCTCGTGGATGTGCGTGTAGTGCCACTGCGGCAGCAGGTCCATGACGCCCGGCGCCAGCCAGTCGATGTAGCAGGAGGCGTCCTGCGAGAGCACCATGCGGTCCGCGTAGCCGCGCCGGCACATCTCGACGACCGTGTCGGCACGGGCCTCGAACGTGGTGTCCAGGTTGATGCCGAACCGGTCCATGCCGAGGATGAACCCGGCGTCGGCCAGCTCGCTGAGGTGGTCCACGTCCGTCGTGTCCCCGCTGTGGCCCAGGACGACGCGCCGTGGGTCGACGCCCTCGTCATCGAGGACCTTCTGCACCGCGAGCCCCTGCCGGCTGCCGGGGTGGGTGTGCACGGTGATCGGGACGCCGGTGCGGCGGTGGGCCTTGGCGACGGCGCGCATCACCCGTTCCACACCGGCGGTCATGCCCTGGTGGTCGATGGCGCACTTGAGGAAGCCGGCCCGCACGCCCGTGCCCGCGATGCCGTTCTCGATGTCGCCGACGAACATGTCGACCATCGGGTCGGGCACCTCGGCACCGACGGCCTCGTTGAGGGCCGGCCCACGGTAGTGGAAGAAGAACGGGACGTCGTCGTAGGTGTAGCAGCCGGTGGCCACGACGATGTTGAGGTCGACCTGCTCGGCGATCCGCTGGATGCGCGGGATGTAGCGGCCCAACCCGATCACCGTCGGGTCGACGATGGTGCGGACGCCGACCCCGGCGAGCCGGTTCAACTTCTGCACGGCGTCGGCGACCCGGTCGTCCTCGCTCCCCCATTCCTCCGGGTAGTTCTGCTGGACGTCGGCGTTGAGCACGAACACGTGCTCGTGCATGAGCGTCTGGCCGAGCTCTGCGGTGTCGACAGGGCCCTTCACGGTCTGGACCTGCGGCATGGCGTTCTCCTCCTGGATGGTCATGTGCCGGCGCGGCGCCGGGCGATGGCGGTGGACAGGGCGACGGCGACGAGCAGCGCCGCGCCGTTGAACGTGGGCTGGACCCAGTCGGCGGCCCCGGCGAGCACCAGCCCGTTGACGCTGACGGCGACGAAGAGGACACCCAGCAGCGTGCCCAGCACGTTGAACCGGCCCGGCTTGATGGCGGTGGCGCCCAGGAACGCCGCGGACAGGGCGGCGAGGGTGAACCCCGGGCCCACCTGGGGGTTGGCCGTACCGGCGCGCGCCAGCAGCAGGACGCCGGCCACCCCGGCGAGCGCGCCGGACAGGACGAAGCTGGAGAGCACGTACCGGTCGACCCGCAGACCCACGAGGCGGGCCGAGCCGGGGCTGACCCCGACCGACGCCAGGTACCGGCCGTAGGGCGTGTGGGTGAGCAGGTAGTAGACCGCGAGCGCGACGACGGCCAGCGAGAAGACGGTGCGCGGCAGCCCGAGCCAGGTCCCCGAGCCGAGCGCCGTGATGCTCTCGGGGATGCCGATGCTGATGACCTGGTTGGCCGTGTAGAGGGAGATGAGGCCGGCCACCAGGGTGGACGTGCCCAGGGTGGCGATCAGCGCGTTGACGCCGATCTTGGCCACGAGCACGCCGTTGACCAGCCCCACCACGCAGCCGGAGAGGACGCCGAGCAGGATCGCCACCGCGACCGGCAGGTCGTGCTCGGCGGCCATGCTCGCCGTGATGATGGAGGAGAGCCCGACCACCGAGCCCACCGACAGGTCGAACTGCCCGCAGGTGAGCGGGATGATCGACGCGAGCGCCGTGACCGCGATGACCGCCTCGTTGCCGAGGATGTTGCGCAGGTTGGCCGGACTCGGGAAGGTTTCGCTGGTCGGTCCGTAGGCGCTGAAGAACACGCACAGCAGCACGAGGAGGAGCAGCAGGGCGTAGCGCTCGAGGAACGGCATGAACCGGGCCGTCCGCGGCGCCGGCGGCCCGTCGACGGCGGTCTCGGACCGGACCGGTCCGGCCGGGTCGGGCGCCCCCTGGTCCGGCGTCGTCCGAGCGGGAGTGGTCGTCATGCGGGGACCTCCGCGGTCAGGTAGGAGAGCTCGGTCAGCCGCTGCTCGGTGATGTCCGGCGCGTGGAGCTCGGCGGCCACCACGCCGTCGCGCAGCACGACCACCCGGTCGGCGACGTGGGACATCTCCTCGAAGTCCGAGGTCACCAGCAGGACCGCGGTCCCGCGGTCGACCGCGGCACGGACGTGGGCGTAGATGTCGGCGCGGGCGTTCACGTCGACGCCCTGGGTCGGCTCGTCGAGGAGCAGGATCGTCGGCTCCCGCCGCAGCCAGCGCCCGAGGACGACCTTCTGCTGATTGCCGCCGGACAGCGTGCCCGCGGGTGGGAGGTCGGTGGCGGGCTTGACCGCGTACTGCTGCACGAGCCGCTGAGCGTCGTCCCGCTCGCTGCGGTGCCGGAGCCGCCCTCTGCGCCAGTACGTCGGGACGACGGCGGCCGAGAGGTTCTCCCGGACCGACATGCCGGGGAACAGCCCCTCCGAGCCGCGGTCCTCCGGCACCATCGCCAGCCCGGCCTTCATCGCCTGGCGCGGCCCCCGGGGCCGCAGGGGCTTCCCCTCCAGGAGCACCTCGCCGGCCGTCACCGGCAGGTCGCCGAAGAGCGACCGCAGCAGTTCCGTGCGCCCCGAGCCGAGGAGCCCGGCCACGCCCAGGACCTCCCCGCGGTGCAGGTCCAGGTCCACACCCCGCAGCGGACCGGTCGCCAGGCCGCGCACCGACAGGACCACGTCCTGGCGCCGGGTCGTGCGGGGCTCGGGGAAGACCCGGTCCAGCGGGCGCCCCACGATCAGTTCGATCAGACCGTCCTCGGTCATGCCCGGCACCGGCCGGGAGCCGACGACGTTCCCGTCGCGCAGCACGGTCACCTCGTCCGCGAAGTCGAGCACCTCGCCCAGCCGGTGACTGACGTAGACGATCGTCTGGCCCGCCTCGGCGTACCGGCGCAGCGCCGACAGGAGCACCTCGACCTCGGTGACCGGGAGGGACGCCGTGGGCTCGTCGAGCACGAGGACGCCGTCCCGGGCGCCCTCCTGGTCCTGCAGGGCCCGCGCGATGGCGATCATCACCCGGTCGGCCGGGCGGAGGGCGGCGACGGGCATGTCCGGCGTCGCCGGGATGGCGAAACGGTCGAGCACCTCGGCGGTGCGGCGCCGGGTCGCGCCCCAGTCGATGCGACCGGTCCGCCCGGTGACGAACCCGCGGCCGATGGCGATGTTCTCCGCGACGGTGAGGGCCGGGAAGACGGCCGGGTCCTGGTGCACGAAGTGCAGCCCCTGCTTCTTGGCCACCTCCGCCGACCACGAATCAGCGGGCGTCTCGACGTCCCCGATCGAGATCGAGCCCCCGGGATCGGCCCGGTGGACGCCGGCGAGCAGCTTCACCAGCGTCGACTTGCCCGATCCGTTGCCACCGAGGAGCGCGTGCACCTCGCCCCGCCCGACGGTGAGCCCCGCCTGCCGGAGGACGGTGGTCGGACCGAAGGTCTTGCTCAGCCCGGAGGCGCGCAGGACGACGTCCTGCGCGCCTCCGGTCGCGTCGCTCAGGACAGGCCCCAGATCGTGCGGTAGTTGGCCTCGTAGTCCTGCGTGGGCTTGCCGTCGGCGTCGACGTTGCCGTCGTAGAAGGAGGTCTCCGTCGGCAGCGTCGACTCGGAGTCGAGCGTCTGCATGCCGATGCCGGCGTCGACCTGCTCCTCGCCCTGCAGCAGCCTGTTCATGCCGTCGATGGCGGCCCAGCCCACCCATCGGGCGGGAGCGCCGGCGATCATGTCCTGCCCCTTGCCCTCGCGGACGAACCCGAGGTTGGGCGAGAGACCCTCGCCGCCGGTGACGAGCATGTCGGCGTCCCGACCGGAGGCCGTGACGGCCTGGGCGATGCCGAGCGTCAGTGCCGCGTCGTAGGGGACGTACATGACGTTGGCGTCCGGGTGCTGGGTGAGCGCGGCGGCGGCCTTCCCCTGCAGCTGACCGGTGACGAGGTCGGTCAGCGTGAAGGGGATCTGCTTGACGATCTCGCAGCCGCCGCAGGGCTCGATGTGCTTCTCGAAGCCCTTGTAGAGGTGCTGCCCGACGAGGATGTCGTCCTCGATGAACTGGATGATCTTCGCGTTGCCCTCGGTCTCGGCGATGACGTAGTCGGCGACGCTCTTGGAGTACACGTCTTCCACCTGCTCGGCGTAGGTCATGCCCTCCTCGTAGAGGATCTCCGCGTCGAACAGCGGCTCACCACCGCCGAGCAGGGGGTCGTCGCAGTCCAGCGAGTAGAACGCGAAGATCTTGACCCCGGCGGCCTTGGCCTCCTCCAAGGGAGCCTTCGCGGCGACGCAGTCGACGACGTCGAGGATGATGCCGTCGGCCTGGTCCGCGATGGCCGTGCGGATGCCCTGGGCGAAGACGTCCGGGGTGCCCTTGCCGTCGAAGACGGTGACGTCCCAGCCGAGCTGCTCCCCGGCGTCCTTGGCGCCGGCCGCAGGAGCCGAGCAACCCTCGCCCGCCTCGGTGCAGGAGATGACCCAGATGTTCTGGTCGGACAAGGGTGCCGGCCCGCTCTCCGGCAGCGCACGGTCGGTGCCCTGCCGGTTCTGCTCGACGGCGGCCTTCGCCTGCGCGACGAGCTCGCTGTCGGCCTCGGAACCGGCGCTCGCGGTCTCGGCGTCGGACCCGCCGCAGGCGGCGACGAGCGACAGGCATGCCACGGCGGACAGGACGGCGAGACGGGACCGGGGGGGTCGGGACACGTGTTCCTCCTCGACGCGACACGACCGGCCGCGAGTGCAGGAAGTGTGTCGAGGGCCCCCGTACGGGGGGCAGTGGTTGCGGTCCTACAGTTGCAGCCCGTTGTGTGTGACGGGTCACACCGCCCGTCCGTCCTCAGAACGACCGTCGAGGAGCCCGTGAGCAGCCCCGTCCCCGCCCTGCTGGACCAGTCCCCCGTGCCGCCTCCACCGGAGTTGGTGGAGGCCGTCTCCCGGCGGCTCGGCGAATCCGTCCGGCGCATGGTCGCGGGCTTCGTGGAGGGGATCCCGTTCTACCGCCGGCTCCCCGACGAGCAGCTCCGCGGCGAGATCGCCCAGGTGTGCCGGGACAACATGGCCGCGTTCATCCGCTGCTGCCGCGAGGATCGGCTCCCCGCCTCGGGGGAGCTCACCGCCGCTCGCGCGGGCGCAGCCCGGCGAGCGGAGGAAGGCGTCCCCCTGGACGCGGTCCTGATGGCCTACGTCATCGGCAACCAGGTGACGTGGCAGATGCTCGTCGAACAGGTGCCGCCCGGCCGTGAGGCGCAGGTGGCCGCCTTCACCCCGTACCTCCAGCGCTACCTGCAGGCCATGCTCCAGGCGGTCACCGAGGCCTACGACGCCGAACGCCGCTCCATCGAGCACCACGAGGGCTCTGCCTGGCGCGACCTGGTGCAGGGCGTCCTCGAAGGCACGGCCCCGCACGTGCTCGCACAGCGACTGGGCGTCGTGCTGGCCGATGGCTACCTGGTGGTGGCCCTGCAGTTGGGGCCCACCGACGACGAGCAGGACGAGGCCGTCGACGTCGACGTCGCCGGACGGCGGAAGGTGCGGCGCGTGCAGGCAGCGGTCGACCGGCTGCCGGGACGATCGGCCGCGCTGGCGTCGCTGTCCCCGGCCGGGGGCCTGGTGCTGCTGCCGGGCACGGGGACGTCGCTGCCGGGGCCGGCGGAGACGGCCCGCGCGGTGGACCTCCTGGCCCGGGCGGCCGGCGCCCGACCGACCGCAGTCTGGGTACCGGCGCCGACGGTGGACCGGGTGCCGCATGCGGCCGCGCAGGCGGGCGACCTCCTGGAGCTCGTCCGCGTGCTCGGCCGGCGCCCCGGGGTCTACTCCGTCGACGACCTGGTCCTGGAGTACCAGCTGTCGCGCCCCGGCCCCGCGCGCGAGCGGCTCGCCGAGCTGCTGGCCCCCCTGTCGGCCCACCCCGACCTGCTCGAGACGGCCCGCTGCTGGCTCGCGCACGAGCGCAATCGCAGGGAGGCCGCCGAAGCGCTGCACGTCCACCCCAACACCCTGGACAAGCGGCTGGACCGGATCGCCACCCTCACCGGTCTCGACCTGTCGACCAGCCGAGGGGTCGGGACGCTCCAGGCAGGTCTGGTCGCACTCCACGTCGAGCGCTCCACCGCGAACCTGCCCGCCGAACCGCCGACCTGACCCCCGGGTCCGGCCGCTGCGCATCCCGCCGTCTCGCCCCGGGGGGCTGGCCGCCCGGGGGCCCGGTGTGGTGGAGTCCCGGGCACTTCGCCGCATCGGAGCGGCGGAACGAGATCCGGGAGACCCGTTGACCGCACCCACCGTCCACGCAGCGCGCACCGTCGAGGTCGGCGACATCTCGGTCGCCGTCCAGGAGTACGGGGAAGGTGAACCGCTGCTCATCATCAACGGCACCAGCCAGTCCCTCGGCTTCTGGGCCGAGGCCGCACAGGTGTGGGCGGGCAGCTATCGCGTCATCACCTACGACCTGCGGGGACTCGGGGCTTCCGAGCGCGGAACGGCCGAGATGACGGTGCCGACGCTGGCTGCCGATGCGCGTGGCCTGCTGGACGCGCTCGGCGTGGAGCGGGCCCACGTGCTCGGGTACTCCCTGGGCAGCGCCACCGCCCAGGAGCTGGCCCTGCTCGCGCCCGAGCGGGTGGCCTCGCTCGTCCTGCTGTGCACGTGGGGCCGGACCGACGGCTTCCAGCGCGCGGTCATCACCGGCCTCGCGCATCCGTGGCGGACCGGTGACATGGAGGCGGCGCTGGGCGCGCTCGGTATCGCGTTCTCACCCGAGCTGCTGAACAGCCCCGAGTTCGGCGCCCTGGTCGAGCAACTGCTGCCGCTGTTCCCGAGCACGCCGGCGCAGATCGCCGCGACCGCCGAGCAGTGGGACGCCGATCTGCTGCACGACACGCTCGACCGGCTGACGGACATCACCGTCCCCACCCTGGTCGTCGCCGGCGAGCAGGACCTGCTCACACCGCCGTGGCAGGGCCGCGCGGTCGCCGAGCGCATTCCCGGCGCCCGGTTCGAGCTCTTCACCGGCCCGGGTTCCAGCCACGCACTCGGCGTGGAGCGGGCCGAGGAGTTCCTGCCCATGTCGCTGCAGTTCCTCGGCAAGCACGCGATGTCCTGAGCGCGAGCGGTCGGGGTGGTCCGCCCGTGGCGGGCCACCCCGACCGCGCCCGCACGCGCGTCAGGCCCTGCCCTCGATGAGGGCTCGTTGCAGCCGGTCGGCCATGTCGACGTCGGGTGTCCGATTGGCGAGCACGTCGGCGTACAGGAACGACTCGCCGATCCGCACGAGAGCGAAGGCCAGCGCCCCGGGCTCGAGGATCAGCTCGAGACCGGCCTCCTGGACATCGCGCCGCAACAGCGCCTCGACAGCCGCGACGACGCCAGGCTGGATGGCGCCTCGTGGGTCGGTGAGCACCCGGATCGCGAGTGCGGGCTCGTCGTCCAGGAGCCGGCGCAGGCCGGGCGCCGCAGCGATCCGCTGGTTGAACAGGCGCATGACCCCCGTGGACCGCAGACCCTCCGGGCCGAGCTCCCACTGACGTTCCGCCGCGGCGAACGTCCGCTCGGTCAGCAGCCACAGAGCCCTCCCGAGCAGCACCTCCCGCCCGCCGACGTGCCGGAACAGGGTGACCCGGGAGACGCCGAGCTCCGCGGACAGGCCCCGCATGTCCAGGCGCCGGCCGTCGTGCACCCACCGGGCGGCCAGCTCCTGCGCCCGCCGCGCCAGCTCGGGCCAGTCGTCGGCGCCGGCGTCGCTCCGGGGCCGCGGATCGGCCGGCCCGTCGGCGGCCGCCTCCGGCGTCGCGCCGTCCGGAGGGGGATCCGGTGGGCCCATGAAACACATCCCTTGACTGTTTCACCGCCGAGCTGGCAGCTTCATGACCCAGATCACACCCGGCCGGCGCCCGACATCCCGTCCACGCATCATCCCAGGAGCAGTGTCATGACCGAGTACACGATCGCGATCCTGGGCGCCGGCATCGGCGGGCTCGGCATGGCGGCGAAGCTCAAGAAGGAGGGGAAGTCCTCCTTCGTCGTCCTGGAGAAAGCCGACGCGGTCGGGGGGACGTGGCGCGAGAACACCTATCCCGGCGCCGCCTGCGACGTGCAGTCCCACCTGTACTGGTACTCCTTCGACGATCAGCAGCCCGACTGGACCCGCCTCTACGCGCAGCAGCCGGAGATCCGGCAGAACGTCGAGTCCTTCGTCGAGCGGTACGACCTCGCCCCGCACATCCGGCTGAACGCCGAGGTGAACCGCGCCGAGTGGGATCACGAGCGTGGCCGGTGGCTGATCGGCACGACCGCCGGAGAGCAGATCGTCGCCGAGGTGTTCGTCGGCGCCTGGGGCCAGCTCAACCGGCCGTCGTTCAAGGGCATCGAGGGGCGGGAGAGCTTCCGGGGCGCCTCGTTCCACTCGGCCCAGTGGCGCCACGACGTCGATCTCGCGGGCAAGCGGGTGGCAGTCGTCGGCAACGGGGCCAGCGCGGTCCAGATCGTGCCGCAGATCGCCGGGGACGTGGCCTCCCTGACGGTGTTCCAGCGCTCGGCGAACTACCACGTACCCCGGATGGACCGTGCCTACGACCAGGACGAGCGGCAGCTGTACCGCGGCGCGGCCCGGCTGCTGGAGAGCCGGGAGGCCTTCTTCGCCGAGCACGAGAGCTGGGTCGGCGCCATGAAGCTCGACGCCAACCCGGTGCTCGACGAGTTCTACCGCATCGCGAGGGAGCTGCTGGAGACCCAGGTGCCCGACGCCGAACTCCGCGAGAAGCTGTGGCCCGACTATCCCCTCGGCTGCAAGCGGGTTCTCGTCGCCGACGACTACTACCCCGCGCTGATGCGCGACAACGTGGAACTGGTCACCGAGCGCATCGCCGAGGTGGTCCCCGAAGGTCTCCGCACCCGGGACGGCGCCGTCCACGAGCTCGACGTGGTCATCTACGCCACCGGGTTCGAGACCCTGTCGTTCCTCGGCGACCTGGAGATCACCGGCCGGGACGGGCGGTCCCTGCGCGATGTCTGGCACGACGGGGCGCGTGCCTACCTCGGCACCACGGTCAGCGGCTTCCCCAACCTCTTCCTGCTGTACGGCCCCAACACCAACCTGGGCCACAACTCGATCATCCTGATGCTGGAGTGCCAGTACGACTACGTCCTCCAGGCACTGCGCACCCGTGCCGAGACGTCGGCCGTCGCCCTGGACGTTCGACGGGAGGCGATGCACCGGTTCAACGACCGCCTCCAGGAGACGCTGCGCGGCACGGCCTTCGCCGGCGGCTGCACCAGCTGGTACAAGACCGCCGACGGGCACATCACGAACAACTGGTCCGGCAGCGTCGGGGAGTACCAGGAAGCCATGCGGACGTTCCGGCTCGACGACTACGAGGTGCTCCAGCCGGCGACCGCCTGACGCGGCCTGCGCGACCCAGGCCGAGGTGGCCTGGGCTCACGCTGCGTGGGCCGGCCATCCACGCACCGCAAGCGGCGCTCCCGATCGGCTCCACGGCGCTCGACCCCCTGGCTCGCGGTCCGCGTCAGGGCCATGCTCGGAACCGTGCCGTCCGCATGTGGCGGCAAGGGCGGAGGTGTCGATGGCCGGGCGGGACCGTCCCCGGTTGCATGCCGCCCAGTTGCTGCTCCTCGTGGCCGTCCCGATCGCCGGTGCGCTCGTGGCCGCGCTCCTGCTCCCCTGGCTCCTCGGCCCCGGCCTCGTCGTCCGGTCCAACGCCGACCTGCTCGCCCCCCTGCCGGTCGAGCTCGGCGACAGCACCCCGGCGGGGAACTCCGTCGTCCTGGCCGCCGACGGTTCCCTGATCACCCACTTCTACCGCCACAACCGGACGCCGGTGACGGCCGACGCCATCGCCGAGGTGATGAAGCAGGCCCTGGTCGACATCGAGGACTCCCGCTTCTACGAGCACCGCGGGCTGGACGTCGAAGGCACCGCCCGGGCCCTGATGCGCAACCTGATGGCCGGCAGCGTCATGGAGGGCGGCTCGACGATCACCCAGCAGCTGGTCAAGCAGACCCTGCTGCAGACGGCGACGACGCCGGAGGAACGGCTGGCCGCCACGGAGGAGAGCATCGGCCGCAAGCTCCGCGAGGCCCGGCTGGCCCTCGCGCTGGAGCGTCAGTACTCGAAGGCGGAGATCCTCACCCGCTACCTCAACATCGTGTACTTCGGCCGAGGCGCCTACGGCGTCCAGGCCGCGGCGCAGCGGTACTTCGGCGTCAACGCCGCCGATCTCACGCTGCCGCAGGCGGCGATGCTCGCCGGGCTGGTGCAGACGCCCACCAACGACGACCCCGTGGCCTACCCCGAGGCCGCGGTGCAACGGCGCGACCAGGTGCTGCAGCGGATGCACGCGCTCGGCCACATCACCGCCCAGGAGCTCGCCGAGTTCCTCGGTCAGCCCGTCCAGGTCAACCCCACCGAGCCGCCGCCCAACGGCTGCGTCGACGCCCTGGTGGGTGCGTTCTTCTGCGACTACCTCCAGCGTCACCTGACCGGCACGCTCGGGCTCACCCAGGAGCAGCTCGAGACCGGTGGCCTCACGATCCGGACGACGCTGCGCCCGGACCTGCAGGTGGCCGGCGACCAGGCGGTCGTGGCGAACCTCGCCCTGGACGATCCGCTGGCCGGGATGTTCACCGCGGTGGAGCCGGGGACCGGGAAGGTCCTGGCCATGAGCGTCAACCGCCGGTTCGGCTACGACGCGGCCGACCCCACCCAGGAATCGGTCAACCTCAACCTGGTGGCCAGCCAGGGCGCCGGGTCCACCTACAAGGTCTTCGTCGCCGCCGCCGCGCTCGAACGCGGGATCCCGCCCTGGCACACGATCACCACCAGCGACCCCTACGTGTCGCGGGTGTACAAGAACGGACGGGCGCCGTACGTCGTGCGCAACGCCGGCCGCTATCCCGCCACGCTGGACATGACCGAGGCCCTGATCCGGTCGTCGAACACCTACTTCGTGGCGCTGGAGGACCAGCTGGGCAGCGTGGAGGGCCCGGTCCGGACGGCGCAGGAGATGGGCCTGTTCTCCCTCGACCCCGTGGCCGACCAGGTGGTCGCCGAGAACCGCGGCTCGTTCACCCTCGGCGCCGAGGCGACCAGCCCACTCGCCCTGGCCAACGCCTACGCCACGCTCGCCGCCTCCGGCACGCAGTGCGACCCCACCCCGGTGACCGAGATCCTGGACCGCGACGGCGCTCCCCTGGCCGGCCCGGACGGCGCGCCGTTGCCGGTCGGCAGCAGCTGCACGCCCGAGGCGGTGCGTCCCGACGTCGCGACGACGCTGAACCAGATCCTCGTCGGCGACACCGCCCTGCCCATCGGCACGGGCACCCGGGCCGCGATCCCCGGCCACCAGATCGCGGGGAAGACCGGTACCAGCCAGGACCGCTTCTCGGTCGCCTTCGTCGGCTACACTCCGCAGTACGCGGCGAGCGTCATGGTCCTCAACCCGAAACGGAACGAGGACCTCGGCGGCTACGGCGGCCGGCTCGCCGCGCCGATCTGGCGGGCCGCGATGCTGCCGGTCCTGACCGCCCAGGCGCCGGTGCCTTTCCCGCCCCCGGGCATCCCGCTGATCGACCCGGCCCCACCACCGCCACCGCCGCCGCCACGGCGCCCGCCTCCCCCGCCGCCCGAGGCTCCCCCGCCGCCCGAGGCTCCCCCGCCGCCCGAGGCTCCCCCGCCGCCCGAGGCTCCCCCGCCGCCCGAGGTACCTCCGCCGCCCGAGGTGCCTCCGCCGGACCAGTTGCCCGCCGGGCAGTTCCCCTTCGACGCCCCCGGGTTCCCCTTCGACTGACCGTGCCGGCTCGGGCCCCGGCGCGCCGTCAGCCCACCATCAGCTCGGCGGCCCGCTCGCCGAGCATCACCGCGGTCGCCGCGGGGCCGCGCGAGGTCACCTGCGGCATGACCGCGGTGTCGACGACCCGCAGACCGGCCACCCCCCGGACCCGGAGCCACTGGTCGACCACGGCACCGGGATCGTCGTCCGGGCCCATGCGGGCGGTGCCGGCCAGGTGCACCGCGGTGGTCAGGTGCGCCCGCACCCACCGGTCCAGCTCCTCGTCGCGGTCGAGGACCGCGGTGGGCACCCCGCCGCCCGGGGCCACGAGTGGCGCGAGCTCGCGTGCGCGCAACAGCGCGGCCGCCAGCCGGACGCCGTCCCGCATCCGCCGCCGGTCGGCCTCCTCGGTCAGGTACCGGTACTGCAGGCGTGGCTGCCGGAGGGGGTCGCCGGTCGTGAGCGAGAGCCGGCCGCGGCTGCTCCCCTGCTGCAGCCCCACGCCGATCGCCAGCTCGTCCTCGTGCGGGGCCGATCCGGTGATCCGGCCGAACGGCGCGAGCCAGGGCAGGAGCTCCAGGTCCCCGGGCCGCGTCGCCCCCTCCGACGTCGCGTGCAGGACGCCGTGCAGCGGCAGCCGTCCAGGGAGCAGCGGCACCGGCCGGGCGGGCCGGAAGCCCAGGTAGACGAGCGGATGATCGGTGGAGCCCGCGCCGACACCGGGCACGTCGGCGACGACCGGCAGCCCCACCGACCTCAGGTGGTCGGCCGGGCCGATGCCGGAGAGCAGCAGCAGCTGGGGCGATCCGACGGCGCCGGCCGAGAGCACGACCTCACCGGCCCGGACGACGCCGCCGGTCGTCTCCACCCCGACTGCGCGGCCGGCCTCGACGACCAGCCGCCGCACGCGCACCCCGCCCCGCACGGTCAGTCCCGGCCGTCCGCGGCGGGGCGAGAGGTAGGCCATCGCGGTGTTCACCCGGACGCCCCCGGACACGGTCAGCGGCACCGGCCCGTAGCCCGGCGGACCGTCGCCGTTCTTGTCCGGCTCGCCCGGGTGCCCCAGCTCCTCGGCGGCCGCGGCGAAGCCGTCGGCCAGGGGATGTCCGTCGCGCGGTCGCCGGACCGGCACCGGCCCGTCCGCCCCGTGGCCCGGGCGGCTCCCGAAGTCGGCATCGGCCTCCAGCCGGCAGAAGGCAGGGAGGACGGCGTCGTAGCACCACAGGTCGTTGCCGGCCGCGGCCCAGCCGTCGAAGTCCGCCCGCGTGCCGCGGATGAACGAGCCGGCGTAGAGCGCGCTCGAGCCTCCGGTCACCCGGCCGCGCGGAACCCGCGTGATCCGGCCGGGGACCAGCTCCGCCTCGAGGTTCCAGTTGGCCTCGTGACCGGGCACGGACGCCCGCATCGTGGCGGGATCCCGGAGCTCGGCCGGGAAGTCCCCGGGCTGCCGGTGGTCGGCTCCGGCCTCGAGCAGGAGCACCCGCCGGCCCGCATCGGCCAGCCGGGCGGCCACCGCGCAGCCGGAGGTCCCCGCGCCGACGACGACGACATCCCACTCCTCAGCCATCGGACTGGCCCGGCACCCCCTCCAGGCCCAGCACCCCGGGCAGGTCCAGCCGGCGCACCTTGCCGGTGGAGGTGCGAGGAAGGTCGTCGAGCCGGTGCAGCACCTTGGGCCGCTTGGCCGCCCCCAGCCGTTCCCGCGCCCAGGCGCCCAGGTCGCCCGGATCGGCGCGGCCCACGTAGGCCGCCGCGACCCGCTGGCCCCACTCCTCGTCCGGCACCCCGAACACCGCGCTCTCCACCACGTCCGGATGGGCGTCCAGCACGGCCTCGACCTCTCCCGGGTAGACGTTGACGCCACCGGAGATGACCAGGTCCTCCCGCCGTCCGTCGAGCCACACCACGCCGTCCCGGTCCACCCGGCCGAGGTCGCCCACGGTGACCAGGTCGCCGCGCCAGGCCGCCTCGGTCTTCTCCGGCGCCAGCCAGTACTCGAAGCGCGCCCACGGCGGCACGGCGCACCACAGCTGGCCCCGCTCGTCGGTCTCCAGCCGGCGGCCGGGCCGGGCGCGTCCGACGCTGCCCGGGTGCGCCAGCCAGTCCTCGGGCGAGCACACGGTGAACTGCGCCTCGGTGGAGCCGTAGAACTCCCAGACGCTGTCCTCCGGGGCGGCGTCCAGCACCGCCCGCTTGAGCGGTGCCGGACAGGGGGCGCCGGCGTGCACGAGGCGGCGGAACGACGACCAGTCGACATCGCCGTGCCCGAGGAGCCGCTGGAGGTGGGTCGGCACGCAGAACGTCGTCGTCGGTCGCAGGGTGGAGATCGCGGCGGCCGCCCGGGCGACGTCGAAAGGGCCGGGCAGCAGCACCTGTCCGCCGGCCAGCAGGGTGTGGATCGCGAAGCGCAGGGGCGCGCTGTGGTACAGCGGGGAGAGCACCAGGTGCCGGTCGCCGGGCCCGAAGTCCCAGAGCGCGATCTCCTCGGCCGCCAGCGCGCGGGCGTCGTCCTCGGAAAGCACGCCGGACCAGACACCCTTGCGCCGGCCCGTCGTCCCGGACGTGTAGTGCATCGGGCGGGCCAGTGGCACGTCGGCGAGGTCGACCTCGGCGGTTCCGGTCAGCAGCCGGGCCGGTTCGGCGCCGACGTCCAGGGCCGGGTCGGCGTCCTCCGCCAGCGCCGCCCGCTCGGCCGGCGGCAGGCCGGGATCGGAGACCACGGGCACGATCCCGGTCCGCAGGGCGCCGAGGACGACGGCCAGCAGGGCGGGCGAGGCGGCCGCCGACACCAGCAGCCGGTCGCCCGCGCGGAGTCCGGCAGCGGCCAGCGCGGCCGCCGCACGGCGCTGGTCGCGCTCGCTGTCGGCCGCGGAGAGGATCGGCACGTTCCTCATGCCGGGCGGACGGTGTCGCCCGTGGAGGTCTCGACACGGCCCTCGGCCTGCAGCTTCGCCAGGGTGGCGCGGGTCGACTGCGTCGCCGCCGGCCACAGCTGCCGCGGCACCTCCGCGTAGACCGTCGCGACCAGCTCCTCGACCGACCCGGCGCCGGCGGCCAGCGCCGTCAGCAGCTGGTGCTCGCGGTAGGCGCGGTGGGCCAGGTAGTAGTCGAGCACCGCGCCGGGGTCCACGGTGAGCTCCGGCCCGTGCCCGCAGTACAGGGCGCTCGGACCGAGGTCGTGCACCCGGCGCAGGGACTCCAGGTAGGCGACGACGTCGCCCTCCGGGTGGGTGACCACCGAGGTGCCGCGGCCCAGGACGTGGTCGCCGACGAGCACGGCGCCGGACTCCAGGCGGAAGGCCAGGTGGTCGCGGGTGTGCCCGGGCGTCGCGACGACGTCGATCGTCGTGCCGGCCAGGCCCAGGCGCTCACCGTGGTCGAGCACGCGGCCGCCGGCCCCCGCCACCGCGGCACTGGCCGCGGCGACCGGCGCGCCGAAGCGGCCGCCCCACGGCAGGGCCGCCTCCGCGTGGTCGCCGTGGTGGTGGGTGACGAGGACGGCGACGCAGCGGGCGCCACGCGCGGCCAGCACGGCCTCGACCGCGGTGAGGTGCGCCGCGTCGTCGGGTCCGGGGTCGACCAGCACCGCCTGGCCGCTGCCGGGCGCCCCGACGACGTAGGTGTTGGTGCCGTCGAGCGTCATCCCCGACGGGTTGGGCGCCAGGACACGGGAGACCAGCGGCTCCAGGTCCGCCGTCCGGGGCAGCTCTCCCGGGGCAGGAAGGAACCAGGAGGCGCGCGGGTCGGCCGGGGCGTCCACGCTGGGCACGTTAGCCGGACCGCTGGGCGCAGGCGCATCCGGCGACTAACCTCGCGCCCATGCGCCGAACCCTCACCATGGCCCGCAACGGGCTCTCCCTCGCCGCCGCCGTGGTCCTGGTCACCGCCTGCGGCGGCTCCGACGGCGAGGACGCGGCGTCGTCGGAGAGCAGCGCGAGCAGCTCCAGCGCCGCCGAGACGACCGCCGCGGAGTCCGACTCGGAGTCCGACTCGGAGTTCTGCAGCCAGGCCCAGGCAGCCTTCGAGCAGGTGGAGCCGGCATTCACCGGCGGCGGCGACGACCCGGCCGCCCTGGCCACCGCTCTCCAGCAGGCGGCCGACGACGTCCGCGCGATCGAGCCCCCGAGCGAGCTCGAGAGCGACTGGGCGGCGCTGGCCGACGGCATCGAGCAGTTCGCGCAGGCCTTCGCCGACGTCGACGTGACCGACCCGGCGAGCGCGGCCGAGCTGCAGCAGCGGAGCACCGAGATCATCGGCGAGCTGACGACCTCGGCGACCAACGTCCAGACCTACCTCGCCACCGAGTGCGGCCTCGAGGTCGACTCGACCGAGCCCGCCGCCCCGACCAGCTGAACGGACCCGAGCACGACTGCGGCCCGCCACTCATCCCCGAGGTGGCGGGCCGCAGCTGTTCGTGAGGGGGCTTCCTCAGCCGCCGCAGCCGCCGATGTAGACGCCCCGGGCGTTGAGCCAGGGGACCGGGTCCAGCTGGTTCCTGTAGAGCTGCCCACCGGAGTGCACCTCGAAGTGCAGGTGCGGACCGGTCGACTGGCCGCGGTTGCCGACCTCGGCGATCACCTCTCCGGCGGAGACGCGCTCCCCGTAGGAGACGAAGTACCGGTGCACGTGCCCGTAGACGGTGACGTAGCCGTCGTCCCCCAGGATGTAGACGGCCTGACCGAAGCCGGTGGCCGGGCCCGCGCGCCGGACCACGCCAGAGGTGGCGGCGTAGACGTTCGTCCCGATGGGCGCGGCGATGTCGACGCCGTAGTGCGTCACGCCCCAGCGTGCGCCGTAGCAGCTGCTCACCCGGCCCGAGGTCGGCGCGACGTAGTTGCCGCCGCCACCGCCGCTGCTGGCACCACCACCGCCGCCACCGCCGCCACCGCCTCTGTTGGCCGCCTCAGCGGCAGCCGCGGCGCGCGCGGCGGCCTCCTGTGCGGCGCGGGCGGCGGCTGCCTCCTCCGCCTGCCTCTGGGCGACCCACTGCTGGTAGGCGTTGCGGGCGCCCTGGAGCTCCAGCAGCCGGATCTGCGCGGTCTGGAGCTGCGCCTCGTACTGCGTCTTCTGTGCGGCCACCTGCTCGTAGGCGCCCTGCTGGGCGGCCAGCTGGCGGTCGGCCTCCAGCTTGGCCACCTCGGCGGCCTCCTCCGCGGCGGCCATCTCGTCGCGTGCGGCCCGGGCGGCGGAGTCGGCGTTGGCCTGGGTCACCTTCGCGACCTCGAGCTGGCCGAGGACGTCGACCTGGTTGTCGGCCACGTAGTCGAGCATCGCGGCGTTCTGGATGAGCTCGCCGGGACCGGCGGAGTCCAGCAGGGCTGCGGTCGTGCTCAGCTGCGAACTCTTCATGTAGCTGTCCCGGGAGAAGAGCGCGATGCGGGCCTGGGACGCCGCCACGGCGTCGGCCGCGGCCTGCAGCTCCGCGGCGGTCCGGTCGGCGACCTCCTGCGCCTGCAGCAGTGCGTCCTCGGCCAGCATGTAGGCCGTTCCCGCGGCCTCCGCGAGCACGCCCACCTTCTCCAGCTCGGCCTCGGCGCCGGCCACCAGGGCGGCGATCCGGCCCACCTCGGCGGCGGCGGCGTCCTGCTCGGCCTGCGCGGCACCCAGCTGGTCGTCGGTCGGGTTCGGCGGCGCGGGCACGGCGGAGGCGGGACCGGCGGTTCCGATCAGCACGACGCCGGTGACGACGGCGACGAGGGCGTTCCGCGCGAGGCTCGCCCGGCGGCCCGCGACCGGCCGGCGGGCACGGGATCGCCCGGGGACCGACGGAGTCGCCGGTCCGGATCGACGGCGCTGGAACATGGTTTGCGCTCCCTGGGGAAGAGGGTGGGCTGTGGTGCCCAGCGAGAGTCGCAGCACCACCATGAGTCACAAAGGCAACACGCGGAACACGTGAGGCACCGTCGCAAGAACGGTTAGTGACCGTCCCGCGACTGTCGGTATGTCGACATCCCGGGTCAGGCGGGTGGGCGCTCCAGCTCGTGCGCCAGCTCGTCCAGCTCTGCGCCGCCGGCCATGAGCCGGGTCAACTCGTCCCGGTCCACCTCGTCCTTGGCGAACGTCCCGAGACTGCGTCCCCGGTTGAGCAGCAGGAAACGGTCGCCGACGGGATGGGCGTGGTGCGGATTGTGGGTGATCAGCACGACGCCCACCCCGCGATCGCGCGCTTGGGCCACGTACCGCAGGACGACGCCGGCCTGCTTGACCCCGAGCGCCGACGTCGGCTCGTCCAGGATCAGGACCCGCGCACCGAAGTGCACCGCGCGGGCGATCGCCACGGACTGGCGCTCGCCCCCGGACAGGGTGCCCACGGGCTGATCGGGGTCGCGCAGGTCGATGCCCATCTCGGCCAGCGCCCGGCGGGTCGTCTCCCGGGCGGCGGCCGCGTCGAAGCGCCGGAACGGGCCCCATCCCCGCGTCGGCTCGGCACCGAGGAAGAAGTTCCGCCAGATCGCCATCAGCGGGATCATCGCGAGGTCCTGGTAGACGGTGGCGATCCCGGCGTCCAGCGCCTCCCGGGGAGCACCGAAGGTCACCGGCTGCCCGTCGAGCAGCACCTCGCCCCGGTCCGGCCGGTGCACGCCGGAGAGGACCTTGATCAGGGTCGACTTCCCAGCGCCGTTGTCCCCCAGCACGCAGGTGACCTCTCCGGCGCGGACGGTCGTGCTGATGCCGTCGAGGGCGATCACCGAGCCGTAGTCCTTGCCGACGTCCCGCAGCTCCAGCAGGGACGGGGTCCCGCTCATCGCACGCCCCTCATCGTCGGGCCGCCTCGGCGTAGCGACGGACCAGCCGGTTGGCCAGCACGGCGAGCAGCAGCATCGCGCCGAGGAAGAAGTAGAACCAGTCGGCGTCCCAGCGCAGGTAGGGGATGCCGAGCTGGGTCATGCCGAAGATCAGCGCGCCGAGCGACGCACCGATCGCCGAACCGAAGCCGCCGGTGAGCAGGCAGCCACCGATGACCGCGGCCACGATGTAGATCAGCTCCTGCCCGATACCGGTGTTGGCCTGCACGGAGGTCAGCCGGACGGCGAGGGTGACGCCGACGAACCAGGCCGCGGCCGCCGTGGTCATGAACAGGGTGATCGTGGTGCGCCGCGCCGGGACGCCGACGTTGCGTGCGGCCACCTCGTCCCCGCCGGTGGCGAACACCCAGTTGCCGAAGCGGGTGCGCAGCAGCACCCAGGTGGCCAGCGCCGTGAACAGCGCCCACCAGAGGATGGCCACCCGGAACTCCGTGCCCGCGATGCTCAGGCGCGAGGCGAACAACCACTCTGCGGCGGCGTATCCGGGGACCTCGTCGATGCCGCCGACGGTGACCGTGCTGGTGAACAGCTTGGTCAGCCCGAGGTTCAGACCCTGGAGCATGAGGAACGTGCCGAGCGTGATGATGAAGCTGGGCAGCCCGGTGCGGGTGACCAGCCAGCCGTTCGCGAACCCGATCGCCAGGGCCACGACCAGGGCGGCGCCGATCGCGACCCACAGGTTCTGCCGGAACTCGACGGCGACGACGCCCACCGTCAGTGCCGTCGTCCCGACCATGACACCGGCCGACAGGTCGAAGTGGCCGCCGATCATCAGCAGCGCCACCGCGACGGCCATGATGCCGAGCGTCGACGCCGGGTCCAGCCAGTTCGCCACCCCGCGCGCGGAGCGGAAGACCTCCGACTGGACGGCGAAGAAGGTGAACACGGCGACCGCCCCGATGAGCGCGCCGAGCTCCGGCTTCACCAGCAGCCGGCGCAGCGGCCCGGCCACGGCCAGCCGCTCGTCGGCCCGCCGCTCGGCGGGGGTCCGCGGCGCCCCGGCCGTCTGCTCGCGCGTGCTCAGCGCGTGCCGGCCGAAGCGAGGTCGGCGATCTCGTCGACGTTGCTCTCGTCGACGATCCCCGGGCCGGTGAGCACCGGCTGCCCCCCGCCGACGGTGTTGAGGTTCTCCGCGTACAGCTTCAGCATCACGATCGGCAGGTAGCCCTGCTCGTACTGCTGCTGGTCCACGGCGAACGCGATGTCGCCGTCCTGGATGCCCGCGATGACGTCGGAGTTGAGGTCGAACGTCGCCACCTGCGCGTCCGAGCCGGCGTCGGCGGCCGCCGCGACCGCGACCGCGGCGACGGCGGAGTTCAAGGTGAGCACGGCGTCGATGGTCGGGTCGCTCTGCAGCTGCGAGGTGATCGTCGACTGGGCGCCCTGCAGGTCGTTGATGTCCACCTGTAGCGGAGTCACCGCGGCGCCCAGGCCCTCCGACGCGCCGGAGCAGCGCTGCTCCAGACCGATGTTGCCGGCCTCGTGGACCACGCACAGCACGTTGGTCGCACCCGAGGCGGCCAGCTCCTGCCCGGCGCCCCGCCCCGCGATCGCCTCGTCCTGGCCGACGTGCCCGATGGCACCGAACTCCGCCGACCGCTCGCCGCCGGAGTTGATCGTCACGACCGGGATGCCGGCGTCCACGGCCGCCTCGACCGAGTCCTGGAGCGCGTCGGGGTTGGCCATCGAGACCACGATCCCGTCGACGCCCTGGTTCACGGCCGCGTCGATGAGCTGCGCCTGCCGCTGGGGGTCGCCGTCGCTCTGGTAGTCCACGGAGATCCCGAGGTCCTCGCCCGCGGCCTCGGCCCCGTTCTGGACGACGTCCCAGAACGCGTCCCCCGCCGAGCCGTGCGTGATCACGGAGAAGGCGAGGTCACCGCCGCCGCCACCTCCCCCACCGCCACCACTGGCACCGTTGCCGCCGGAGTCGCCGCCGTCGGTCGTGCAGGCGGCGAGCAGGAGCGGTGCCGCCACCGCGATCGCCAGCAGACGGTGGGGTCGGGCCATGGAGTCCTCCTGTGCTCGCGGGAGCTCCTCCGCCCCCGCCGGTGTTCCTCGCCGAATCATGCCCGCACGGGCGCGCCGGTGCGGACGGACCCGCGCACGGGTGGGGTGGGGGGCCCGCGGAACGGACTACCGACCGCAGGAGATCTAGGCTCCTGGGCGTGGAGATACTGAGCTCGGGTCACGAACAGGTCGTCTTCTGCAGCGATGCCCGATCGGGGCTGAGAGCGATCGTCGCGATCCACTCCACGGCGCTGGGCCCAGCGCTCGGCGGCACGCGGTTCTACCCCTACGCCAGCGAGGAGGCGGCCGTCGAGGACGCGCTGCGGCTGTCGGCGGCGATGTCCTACAAGAACAGCCTGGCCGGCCTGGACCTCGGTGGCGGCAAGGCAGTGATCATCGGTGATCCGCAGACCGACAAGACCGAGGCGCTGCTGCGCGCCTACGGCCGCTTCGTCGAGGCGCTGGGCGGGCGGTACCTGACGGCGTGCGACGTCGGCACCTACAACGCCGACCTCGACGTCGTCGCCCGGGAGACCCGCTTCGCCCACGGCCGTTCGGAGGCCTACGGCGGCTGCGGCGACTCGTCGGTCCTCACCGCCTACGGCGTCTTCCTCGGCATGCAGGCGGCCGCGCAGCACTGCTGGGGCTCGCGGTCGCTGGCCGGTCGCACCGTGGCCGTGGCCGGCGCCGGCAAGGTGGGCTCGCACCTGATCGGCCGCCTGGTCGACGACGGCGCGGAGGTCGTGGTGACCGACGTCGACCCGGCTGCGGTCGCGCGCGTGCAGGCCCGGCACCCGCAGGTGACGGCGGCGCCCGACACGGCCACCCTGATCCGCACCCCGCACGACGTCTATTCCCCCAACGCGCTGGGCGGCGCCCTCGACGAGGGGACGGTGGCGGCGCTGCCCTCGCGGGTGGTCTGCGGCGGGGCGAACAACCAGCTGGCCACGCCCGACGTCGCCGAGCAGCTGCGCGGCCGCGGCATCCTCTACGCGCCCGACTACCTGGTGAACGCCGGCGGGGTCATCCAGGTCGAGGACGAGCGGCACGGGTTCTCGTTCCAGCGCGCGCAGGCCAAGGCGATGAGGATCTTCGACATCGCGCTGCAGGTGTTCCGCGCCGCCGACGAGGAGGGCGTCTCGCCCGCCGTCGCGGCCGATCGTCTCGCCGAGGAGCGGATGCGCTCGGTGGGGCGGCTGGCGGCCATCCGCCTCCCCCGCTGATCACTCGGGCCTAGGTGGGTCGTTCCTGCGGACCTGCTCGTGCTCCTCGCCACGGCAGTGTGGAGGTCGGTGCGCGGCCGCTGGGGCGGGGTCCATCGCGGGCGCGTCAGGCGTGGAGCGCGCGGAGCACGCCGTAGAAGGCGACCTTGCTCTCGAAGCCGATGCCGGGGGTCTCGGTGAGCCCGACGTAGCTGTTCTCGACGACGGCGCCGTCGGCGAATCCGCCGGTGGGCTGGAACTCACCGGGGTAGGACTCGTTTCCTCCCAGCTTGAGCGCTGCGGCGATGTGGAGAGAGAACTGGTGCCCGCCATGGGGGATGCAGCGCCGCGAGGACCAGCCGTGCTGGACGAGCATCTCCTGGATCCGCAGGTACTCGGTCAGACCGTAGCTCAGGGCCGGATCCACCTGGATGTAGTCGCGGTCCGGACGCATCCCGCCGTAGCGAACGAGGTTGCGGGCGTCCTGGAGGGAGAACAGGTTCTCGCCGGTCGCGATGGGGCCGCGGTAGTGCTCGGAGACGACCGCGTTCAGCTGGTAGTCCAGCGGGTCGCCGATCTCCTCGTACCAGAACAGGCCGTAGGGCTCGATGGCCGTGCCGTACTCGAGCGCGGTGGCGAGGTCGAACCGGCCGTTGACGTCGACGGCCAGGCGGGAGCCGTCGCCGTCGAGCACCTCGAGGACGGCCTCGATCCGCTGCAGGTCCTCGGCGAGGTCCGCGCCGCCGATCTTCATCTTGACCACGCGGTAGCCCTGGTCGAGGAAGCGCTGCATCTCCTCCTGCAGGTCGCGCAGGGTCTTGCCGGGTGCGTAGTAGCCGCCGGCGGCGTAGACGAAGACCTTCTCGTCGGGGTTCCCGTCGCCGTAGCGGTCGGCGAGCCACCGGTAGAGCGGCTGCCCCGCGATCTTGGCGGCGAGGTCGAACAGCGCCATGTCGATCACGCCGACGGCGACGGATCGCTCGCCGTGCCCACCGGGCTTCTCGTTGGTCATCACCACGTCCCAGGCCCGCGAGGGATCGAGCTGGCCGTCCTCGGCGAGCAGCGACTCCGGATCGGCGGCGAGCAGTCGCGGCACGATCCTCCGCCGCAGGATCTCGCCGGCGCTGTAGCGGCCGTTGGAGTTGAAGCCGTAGCCGACCACCGGTTCGCCGTCGCGCACGACGTCGGAGACCACCGCCACGATGGAGCTGTCCATCGTGCTGAAGTCGATCCAGGCGTTGCGGATGGACGAGCTGATGGGGACGACGCCCTCGTGCACCGAGACGATCTTCACTGCGTTCTCCATCGTTGGAATTCATAATGTGTAACGGATGCTAGGCTATCGCAACCCCGCGCACGGGAATCGGGTCTGCACGAGAGGCGAAGGCCATGACGAGCGGCACCGTGTTCTCGAGCAAGGGTGACGTGGCCTACGCGGAGCTACGGGCCCGCATCCTCAGTGGCGACCTGCCACCCGGCTCGCGCCTGGCTCAGCACGATCTCGCTCGAGCACTGGGCATGAGTCTGACGCCACTGCGGGAGGCGATTCGTCGGCTCAGCAGCGAGGGTTTCATCATCCTCGACACCCACCGGAACGCGCGGGTCGCTGCGGTGAACGCTACCGAGGCCCGCCACCTCTTCGAGGTGCGGCTGTCGCTGGATCCGACTGCCGCCGAGCTCGCGGCACGACGCCGCACGGATGCCGATGTCACCGCCCTCCGCGTTGCCGCCGCCCGCCTGCTGCCGGTGACTCGGGCTCGGGGCGAGGAGGGGCTCAGGGCGCACCGCGCGTTTCACCGCGCCCTGTACATCGCCTCGCACAACGACGTCCTCGTGAGGACGCTCGACGACCTCTGGGACAAGGGGGACCGTTACCGCAGCCTCGGGCTCGACCTCCCGCCCGGAGACGAGCCGCGGACTCGCGACCACCGCGAACACCACGAGCTCCTCGAGCTGATCACGGCCGGGGAGGCAGCCGGAGCGCGCGAGCTCATGCGGGGCCACGTCGAGCGCAGCCTCACCGCCACCGCGATCACCGTCCTCGAACAACGCGAGCACGAGCAGGCAAGCGTGGCCACGCAAGCCGGCTGAGTCCGGCAGGCCCCACCAGCGAGGGTCCAGGATCGCTGCGGCCGATGTGTTCGGTCGTGCAGAGGCCGATGGTCGACTCCATGCGCGTCGTCCACGGGGCCCGCCCCCGCACCACGACCTCCAGATCGCCGACGCCCGGGCGGGAAGTCCCGGCAGCACGCCCGGCACCGAGGCGGCTCGACCTACTGCCCGCCAGGCCCACGGCACCCACACGGGGGACGTGCCGCGCCTGAGGGGGAGGGACGTGTGCCCGTCGCCGATCCGTGTCGTAAGGTTGTCCAAGACATTGTCACTCAGTCGGGGTCGCCACGCGGGCCGTTCCAGCCCGGGGGCTGGACTCCCGCACTCCGTAGCGAGGGGGTCGAGCCGATGGGGCGCGGCCGAGCGAAGGCCAAGCAGACACGCGTGGCCCGTGAGCTCAAGTACAGCTCACCGAACACCGACCTTTCTGCTTTGCAGAAGGAACTCACCGGTGGTCCGTCGTCGTACACCGCCCCTGCCCGGGCGACGACCGACGACGACGATGACGACGACGAGTACGCCGACCGCTGGGCCGACGGCGACGGGGACGACGACTGGGCTGCCAGCCCGCGTTGACGCCGCTGATCGTCAGCGGCCCGATCGAGGACGCCGCAGCTCTCCCGGAGCTGCGGTGTCCTCGCGCGCGATCGGGGGCTCCCTGAACCGGAAGTCCCCGTCGTCAGCGGTAGGTGCCCACCAGGGAGGCCGCGCTCTGACCGGTGCGCGGCCGGACCGCCCCGGCGATCCACGCCGGGATGCCGGCTCCGCCGAGCTGGGCGACCGCCGCGTCGGCGACCTCCGGCGCGACGGCGGCGATCATGCCGACGCCGCAGTTGAAGGCGCGCTCGGACTCCTCGCGGGGAACGCCGTGCTCCTCCATGAGCCGCACCGCCGAGGGCAGCGCCCAGGTGCCGCGGTCGAGCACCGCCTCCAGACCCTCGGGGACGACGCGCGCGGTGTTGCCGGCCAGCCCGCCGCCGGTGATGTGCGCGAAGGCGTGCACGCGTTCCACGCCGAGTTCCGTCACCAACGCCAGGCAGTCGCGGGCGTAGATCCGGGTGGGCTCGAGCAGCTCCTCCCCGAGCGGCCGGTCCAGCCCCGACGGCGTCGCGTGCAGGTCGAGCCCGGCCGCGCTCACGACCCGGCGCACCAGCGAGTAGCCGTTGGAGTGGAAACCGGAGGAGGCCATCGCGACGACGACGTCGCCGTCGGCCACCCGCTCCGGGCCCAGGACGGCGTCGGCCTCGACCACGCCGACCGCCGTCGCGGCCAGGTCGTACTCGTCGGCGTCCATGAGGTCGCCGTGCTCGGCGGTCTCCCCGCCGACCAGCGCCGCGCCCGCCTGGGTGCAGCCGGCGGCGATGCCGGTGACGATCGCGGCGATCCGCTCCGGGACGACCTTGCCGCAGGCCACGTAGTCCTGCAGGAACAGCGGCTCGGCGCCGCAGGCGACGAGGTCGTCGACGACCATCGCGACCAGATCGATGCCCACGGTGTCGTGCCGGTCGAGCTGCCGGGCCAGGGCGATCTTCGTGCCGACCCCGTCGGTGGAGGAGGCCAGCAGGGGACGGCGGTACTTGGCGGTGTCCAGCGCGAACAGCCCGGCGAAGCCGCCCAGCCCGCCGACCACCTCCGGGCGGTTGGTCTTCTCGACCGCGGCCTTCATCAGCGTGACGGCGCGCTCTCCCGCGTCGATGTCGACGCCGGACGCCGCGTAGGTGAATTCGCTCATGGACGGCTGAGCGCGTCCTCGGCCCCGCCGGGGACGCTGGCGCTGCCGGCCTGCTGCCCGGTCCAGCCGCTGACGGAGCGCTGCTCGTCCACGCGGGGCATCGCCGCCGCCATGGGCAGCGGCGTCCGGCCGATGCCCTCGAGCACGTGCTTGCCGAACACCTCGGACTCGCCCAGCGGGATCGGGTACTCGCCGGTGAAGCAGGCCGTGCAGAGCCGGCTGGCGGGCTGCTCGGTCGCGGCGATCAGCCCCTGCTCGGAGACGTAGCCGAGGGAGTCGGCGTTGATCGAGGCGCGCACGCCGTCGATCTCGAGACCGTTGGCGACCAGCTCGGCCCGGCTGGCGAAGTCGATGCCGTAGAAGCACGGCCACTTCACCGGCGGCGAGGCGATCCGCACGTGCACCTCGACGGCGCCGGCCTCGCGCAGCATGCGGATCAGCGCCCGCTGGGTGTTCCCCCGGACGATCGAGTCGTCGACGACGACCAGCCGCTTGCCACGGATGACGTCGCGCAGCGGGTTCAGCTTCAGCCGGATGCCCAGCTGCCGGATCGTCTGGCTGGGCTGGATGAAGGTGCGTCCGACGTAGGAGTTCTTCACCAGGCCCAGGCCGTAGGGGATGCCCGAGGCCTCGGCGTAGCCGACCGCGGCCGGGGTGCCCGACTCCGGCACCGGGATGACCAGATCGGCCTCCACCGGGTGCTCCCTGGCCAGCCGGCGCCCGATCTCGACACGGGCGGCGTGCACGCCCCGGCCGGAGATCGTCGTGTCGGGGCGGGCGAGGTAGACGTACTCGAAGACGCAGCCCTTGGGGTCGGCAGGAGCGAAGTGCTGGCTGCGCAGCCCGTTCTCGTCGATCGCGATCAGCTCGCCCGGCTCCACCTCGCGCACGACCGAGGCGCCCACGATGTCCAGTGCCGCCGTCTCGCTGGCCACGACCCAGCCCCGCTCGAGCCGCCCGAGCACCAGCGGGCGCACGCCCTGCGGATCGCGGGCGGCGTAGAGGGTGTCCTCGTCCATGAACGTGAAGCTGAAGGCGCCTCGCAGCTGGGGCAGCACCTCCATGGCGGCCGCCTCGACGGAGAGGTCGGGGCGGGCGGCGATGAGGGCGGTGACCAGGTCGGAGTCGTTGGTGGCCACGAACGCCCCCGGCACACCGGCGTCGGCGGCCTTGCTGGCCAGCTCGGCGGTGTTCACGAGATTTCCGTTGTGACACAGCGCCAGGCCGGTGCCGGCCGAGGTGGTGCGGAACGTCGGCTGGGCGTTCTCCCACGTCGAGGCACCGGTCGTGGAGTAGCGGGTGTGGCCGACGGCGATGTGGCCGCGCAGGCTGCCCAGGGTCGGCTCGTCGAACACCTGGCTGACCAGCCCAAGGTCCTTGTAGACCACGACGGAGGCCCCGTCGGACACCGCGATGCCCGCCGCCTCCTGACCGCGGTGCTGGAGGGCGTACAGACCGAAATAGGTCAGCTTCGCGACCTCCTCCCCCGGTGCCCAGACACCGAAGACGCCACAGGCGTCCTGGGGACCAGGAGACAGGGGATCGAGGTCGTGCGTCAGCCGTCCATCACCGCGAGGCACCTCCCCACCGTACCGGCCCGGGCGCACGGGCCGCGGTGGAACACATCACCGCCGGACCCCCAGGGCAGAAATGGCCATATCTGCCATGGGGGAGGCGTCAGGCGAGGTTGCCGACCTCGGCGCCGATGGTCGTGTCGTCGCCGTGGCCTGTCTTCACCACCGTGTCGCCGTGCAGGGTGAACAGCTCCGAGCGGATCGAGTGCTCGATCGTCGGCCGGTCGCTGAACGAGCGCCCGGTGGCTCCTGGTCCGCCGTGGAAGAGGGTGTCGCCGGTGAAGACCGTCGCCAGGTCCGGCGCGTGGAGGCACACGCTGCCCGGCGAGTGCCCCGGTGTGTGCAGGGCGACCAGCTGGGCGCCGGCCACCGTGAAGCGGGTGCCGGACACGAGGTCCCGGTCGGGCTCCGTGTCCGGGTGCACCACGTCCCACAGCATCCGGTCCATCGGGTGGAACCAGATCGGCGCGCCGGTGGCCTCGCGCAGCGCGACCGCGGCGGTGATGTGGTCGTTGTGCCCGTGGGTGAGCACGATCGCGGTGACCTTCCGGCCACCGATCGCCTCGACGATCGGGGCGGCGTCGTGCGGGGCGTCGATGACGAGCACCTCGTCGTCGTCCCCGACGAGCCAGACGTTGTTGTCGACGTCGAAGTCCTGCCCGTCCAGGCTGAAGACGCCGGAGACGACGACATTGTCGATGCGGGGGGTGCTCACTTCAGGACCACCACGCTGCGCAGCACCTCGCCGCGGTGCATCTTCTCGAAGGCCTCCTCGACGTCCTCCAGCCCGATCGTCTCCGAGACGAACGCGTCGAGGTCGAAGCGGCCCTGCAGGTAGAGGTCGACCAGCATCGGGAAGTCGCGGCTGGGCAGGCAGTCGCCGTACCAGGAGGACTTGATCGCCCCGCCGCGGCCGAAGATCTCGATGGCCGGCAGCTCGATGGTCATGTCCGGCGTCGGCACGCCGACCATGACCACCCGGCCGGCCAGGTCGCGGGCGTAGAAGGCCTGCTCGAACACCTTGGGGTGGCCGACGGCGTCGATCGCCACGTCGACCCCGAAGCCGCCGGTCAGCGCCTTGATCGCCTCGACCGGGTCGCTCTCCTTCGAGTTGACCGTGTGGGTGGCGCCCATGTTCCGCGCCCACTCCAGCTTCCGGTCGGAGATGTCGACGGCGATGATCGTCGTCGCACCGGCCAGCTTCGCGCCGGCGATCGCGGCGTCACCGACGCCGCCGCAGCCGAAGACCGCGACGGTCTCCCCGCGCTGCACCGCGCCGGTGTTGATGGCCGCACCCACGCCGGCCATGACCCCGCAGCCGAGCAGGCCGGCCGCCGTCGGCGGCGCGGCGGGATCGACCTTGGTGCACTGACCGGAGTGGACCAGCGTCTTCTCGGCGAACGCGCCGATGCCGAGGGCCGGGCTGAGCTCCGTGCCGTCGGTGAGGGTCATCTTCTGCGCGGCGTTGTGGGTGTCGAAGCAGTACTGCGGTTCGCCCTTGAGACAGGCCCGGCACTGACCGCACACAGCGCGCCAGTTGAGGACGACGTAGTCACCGACCGCCACGTCGGTCACGCCCTCGCCGACCGCGGAGACGATCCCGGCCGCCTCGTGGCCGAGCAGGAACGGGAAGTCGTCGTTGATGCCACCCTCGCGGTAGTGCAGGTCGGTGTGGCAGACCCCGCACGCCTGGACGTCGACCACGGCCTCGCCTGGCCCCGGATCGGGAACCACGATCGTCTCGATGCTGACCGGTGCGCCCTTGCCTCGGGCGACGACACCCTTCACCTCGTAAGCCATGCGGGGAGCCTAGGCGGGAGGGGCAGATGGGGCCGGAGGGGCTCCCCGACCGCAGATCTTCTCAGTCACGCGCATGTCTCGGTCGGGTGTTGTACGCGCGAGTACTTGACGGCCGACGTACCGTGCCACCGGTCGCGATAAACGTCACAGTGCGCGACCAGGTTGCGTCCAACCGGCCGCAGCGTTCCCGTCCTCGGAGGTCGTTCCGTGGCAGTACCCAGCTTCCTGGCACGTGAGCGCATCGTCGCTCGGCCGGGCTTCAACCGCTGGCTGATCCCGCCGGCGGCTCTCGCCGTCCACCTGTCGATCGGCCAGGCCTACGCGACCAGTGTCTACAAGGTGGCCCTGGTCGAGCACTTCGACACCGGGCTCACCCAGATCGGGATCATCTTCTCGATCGCGATCGTCATGCTCGGGATCTCGGCCGCCCTCTTCGGCACCTGGGTGGACAGGAACGGCCCCCGCGCCGCCATGTTCACCTCGGCCGTCTTCTGGGTGAGCGGCTTCCTCGTCGGCTCTCTGGGCATCTACACCGAGCAGCTGTGGCTGCTGTATCTCGGCTACGGCTTCCTCGGCGGCATCGGCCTGGGCATCGGCTACATCTCGCCGGTCTCCACGCTGATCAAGTGGTTCCCCGACCGCCCGGGCCTGGCCACCGGCATGGCGATCATGGGCTTCGGTGGTGGCGCGCTCATCGCCTCGCCGCTGTCCCGCCAGCTGATGAACTGGTACGACCCGGGCTACGACCCGGCCGTCGCCGGCACGGTGCCCAGCGGCAATGCCGTCGCGGGCCTGTTCCTCACCCTCGGCCTGATCTACCTGGTCTTCATGATGTTCGGCGCGTTCATCATCCGCGTGCCCGCGGCCGACTGGCGCCCCCACGGGTTCGACCCCGCCTCGGTCAAGGCCAAGTCGCTGGTCACCACCGAGAACGTCTCGGCCAACAACGCCATCAAGACGCCGCAGTTCTGGCTGCTCTGGACGGTGCTGTTCTGCAACGTGACCGCCGGCATCGGCATCCTCGAGCAGGCCGCGCCGATGATCCAGGACTTCTTCCGCACGGGCGAGACCTCCACGGTCCTGGCCGCCACCGCGGCCGGCTTCGTCGGGCTGCTCTCGCTGTTCAACATGGCGGGCCGGTTCGTGTGGTCCTCGACCTCGGACTACATCGGGCGCAAGCCGATCTACATGGTCTACCTGGGTGTCGGCATCGTGCTGTACATCATCCTGGCGACCCTCGGCAGCACGGCGACCTGGATCTTCGTGGTCACCGCCGCGATCATCATCAGCTTCTACGGTGGTGGCTTCGCGACGGTCCCGGCGTACCTGCGCGACCTGTTCGGCACGTACCAGGTCGGCGCCATCCACGGCCGGCTGCTGACCGCGTGGGCGGCCGCCGGCATCGCCGGTCCGCTGATCATCAACGGCGTCCTCGACTCCCGTGGCACGCCGGGTCAGCTCACCGCCGGTGACTACCGGCCGGCGCTGTTCATCATGGTCGGTCTGCTGGCCGTCGGCTTCGTCGCGAACCTGCTGATCAAGCCGGTTGCCGACAAGTGGTTCGAGCCCAAGCCCACCGACGTCCCCACCGCAGCCGCGGCACCCGAACGGAGCACGGTCCGATGAGTTCTCCCGCCTCGACCCAGAACCAGCAGCCCACCCACACGTCCACGGGGCTCATCGCCTTCGCGTGGGCACTGGTCGGCGTCCCGCTGGCCTACGGGCTGTACAACACCGTGAAGGCGGCCAGCGCGCTGTTCGGCGGCTGATCACCCGTACGGCCACTGCGCCCCGTCCGCTCTCGAGCGGGCGGGGCGCAGTGCTGTGCTTGATGAGTTGTCGCGCCGAGTGGGGCCCGGAGGTGGCCCGGAGGGTTCCGCGCAGGCGCGACGCAGCGGCTCCACCGATCGGGGGACGGCTCCTGGCCGCGGTGTCACCTGAGGAGCGGTGACAGGGGAAGTAGTCCGGTGAGGTCCGCGCGGTTGCCGCTGGCGGTGACCTTCCCGTCGGCGACGGCGGCGTCCCAGGTCAGCCGGCCGCTGGTCAGCCGCAACCAGGTCGCGGCGTCGGTCTCCACCACGTTCGGCGGCGTCCCCCGGGTGTGCCGGGGCCCCTCGATGCACTGGACGGCGACGTGCGGCGGCACCCGCAGCTCCACCGATCGGCCGGGCACCTGCTGCGCCAGCCAGCGGGCCGTGGTCTTCACCGCGGCGCCCACCACCGCGCGGGGCGGCTGCTCGGCCGCCCCGTCCAGCCAGGCCTCCACCGGTTCGAGGACGGCGCGCAGCTCGCCGGCCGGGATCGGGGCCGGCATCAGCTCGTCGGCACGGTGCCCGCCGGTACGGAGCCGACCGTGACCTCGGGGGCCCCGAACAGCGCCGGCAGGGTGGCCGTCCACGCGGCGCGCAGCTCGGCGAGCGGCAGGTGGAGCAGACCGTCGACGGTCAGGGCGTCCCCGCCGGTCGTCCCGAGTTCCGTCACGGACACCCCGGCCCACCGCGCCGTCGTCTTCACGCCGCCGGGGTCCGACGTCGTGACGACGACCCGTGCCGTGGACTCGCTGAACAGCGCCGTGAACGGATCGTCCCCGAGGGAGAGGCGGGCGCCGACGCCGTACCGCAGCGCGGACTCGGCGAGGGTCTGTGCGAGGCCGCCGTCGGCCAGGTCGTGCGCCGAGCCGAGCAGGCCCTCACGGCCCAGGGCGGCCAGCAGCTCGCCCAGCGCGCGCTCGGCGGCGAGGTCGACCGCCGGCGGCCGGCCGCCGAGGTGGCCGTGCACGACGTCCGCCCACGCGGAGCCGCCGAACTCCGGCTTCGTCTCGCCGAGCAGCAGGACCGTCTCCTCCGCCGTCCGCCAGCCGCTCGGCACCCGCGTGCGGACGTCCTCGTGAACGCCCAGGACACCGATGACCGGCGTCGGGTTGATGGCGACGTCACCGGTCTGGTTGTAGAGGCTCACGTTGCCCCCGGTGACCGGCAGGCCCAGTTCGCGGCAGGCGTCGGCGAGGCCGCGGACGGCCTCGGCGAACTGCCACATGACCTCCGGCTCCCCCGGGGAGCCGAAGTTCAGGCAGTTGGTGACCGCCAGCGGCTTGGCGCCGCTCACCGCCACGTTGCGGTAGGCCTCGGCGAGGTTGAGCTGGGCGCCGGCGTAGGGGTCCAGCCGGGCGTAGCGGGCGTTGCCGTCGAGGGAGAGCGCGATGCCGCGGGAGCTGTCCTCGTCGATGCGGACCACACCGGCGTCCTCGGGTTGGGCCAGCACCGTGTTGCCGCGGACGTAGCGGTCGTACTGCTCGGTGACCCAGGTCTTGTCGGCGCCGTCCGGGCTGCTGACCACGGCGAGCCAGTGCGCCTGCAGCTCCGCGCCGGTCGTGGGACGGGGGAGCTTCGCCGCGTCGTCGGCCTGCAGGGCGTCGAGGTCGGCCGGGCGGCGCATCGGGCGTTCGTAGACCGGACCCTCGTGCGCGACGGTGCGCGGCGGGACGTCGACGATCCGCTCGCCGTGCCAGTCGACGGTGAGCCGGTCGCCGTCGGTCACCTCACCGATGACGGTCGCGAGCACGTCCCACTTCTCGCAGACGGCGAGGAAGTCGGCGACCTTGGCCGGCTCGACGATGGCGCACATGCGCTCCTGCGACTCGCTCATCAGGATCTCGGCGGGCGTCAGGGTGCTGTCGCGCAGCGGGACGGTGTCGAGGTCGACGTGCATGCCGCCGGTGCCAGCGCTGGCCAACTCGGACGTCGCGCAGGAGAGGCCGGCGCCACCGAGGTCCTGGATGCCGGTGACCAGGTCGGCCGCGAAGATCTCCAGGCAGGCCTCGATGAGCAGCTTCTCGGTGAACGGGTCGCCGACCTGCACTGACGGCCGCTTGGCCGGGCCCTCCGCGTCGAAGGTCTCGCTGGCCAGCACGCTCACGCCGCCGATGCCGTCGCCGCCGGTGCGGGCACCGAAGAGGACGACCTTGTTGCCGATGCCCTCGGCCTTGGCCAGCCGGACGTCCTCGTGCTTCATGACGCCGACGCACAGCGCGTTGACCAGCGGGTTTCCGGCGTAGCAGTCGTCGAAGAGCAGCTCGCCGCCGATGTTGGGCAGACCCAGGCAGTTGCCGTAGCCGCCGACCCCGGCGACGACGCCCGGCAGGACGCGCGCGGTGTCGGGGGCGTCCGCCCGGCCGAAGCGCAGGCTGTCCATGACCGCGATCGGCCGCGCGCCCATGGTGAGGATGTCGCGGACGATGCCGCCGACGCCGGTGGCCGCGCCCTGGTAGGGCTCGACGTAGCTCGGGTGGTTGTGCGACTCGACCTTGAAGGTGACCGCGTAGCCGTCACCCACGTCGACGACACCCGCGTTCTCGCCGATGCCGACGAGGAGGGCGTCGCTGGGCGGCAGGTCGCCGAACTGCCGCAGGTGGACCTTGCTGGACTTGTACGAGCAGTGCTCGCTCCACATGACGCTGTACATCGCGAGCTCGGCGGTGGTCGGGCGGCGGCCCAGGATGTCCGTGATCCGGGCGTACTCGTCGGCCTCGAGCCCGAGCTCGGCGTAGGGCTGCTCGTCGTCCGGTGTGCTCGCCGCCAGGTCGACGGTGTCGAGCCGGTTGGCCAGCCGCCCCGGGCCCGTGTCGAGGTCGGAGAGCCCCTCCGAGGCACTGGTCATGCGTTCACCGCGGCCTTCAGGACGCTGGTGAAGAAGCCCAGACCGTCGGTGCTGGGACCGGTGAGGTCCTCGACGGCGTGCTCCGGGTGCGGCATCAGACCCACGATCCGGCCGTCCCCGCTGGTCACGCCGGCGATGTCGCGGCTGGACCCGTTGGGGTTGCCGCCCACGTAGCGGAACACGACCCGGCCGTCGCCCTCCAGGCGGTCGAGGTCCGCATCCGCGGCGACGTAGCGGCCCTCCCCGTTCTTGACCGGGATGACGATGTGCTGGCCGGTCTCGTAGTCCTGGGTCCACGTCGTGTCCGCGCGCTCGACCCGCAGCACCTGGTCGCGGTTGCGGAAGTGCAGGTGGCTGTTACGGGTCAGCGCACCTGGGAGGAGGCCGGCCTCGCACAGGACCTGGAAGCCGTTGCAGATGCCCAGCACGGGCAGGCCCTGGCGGGCCTGCGTCACGACGTCCTGCATCAGGGGCGCACGCGCCGCGATGGCGCCGGCGCGCAGGTAGTCGCCGTAGGAGAAGCCACCGGGGAGGACGACGGCGTCGACGTCCTTCAGGTCGTGGTCGCCATGCCACAGGGCAACCGGCTCACCACCGGCCAGCCGCACCGCGCGGGCGGCGTCGACGTCGTCCAGGGAGCCCGGGAAGGTGATGACACCGATGCGCACGATTGCTCTTTCAGTCGGTGGTGAGCTGCAGCTCGACGTCCTCGATGACGGGATTGGCCAGCAGCGTCTCGGCGATCTGCTTCAGCTCGGCCTCGTCCGGGGTGCCGTCGACCTCGAGCACGAAGTGCTTGCCCTGGCGGACGCTGCGAATGCTGTCGTGACCGAGCCGGCCCAGCGCTCCGAGCACCGCCTGACCCTGGGGGTCGGAGATCTCCGGCTTCAGGACGACGTCGACGACCACCCGGGACACGCCGACGAGGGTACCGGGGGCGGGGAGGGCGCCATGCGCCCCACCCGCTGCCCGCCCTGCTACTCAGCCCCGGATCAGGTAGCCCCGGTGGTGAATGTCCACTTCACGGTCTTCAGGGGGTTGCCGGCGAGGTCGGTGATCCCGCTCGGGCCGCCGGTGAGCGTGACCGTGTACTTGGTGTTCGCCGCCAGGGTCACCCCGGGGTCCAGGATCCACTGGTTCGTGGTGCCGTTTCGCGTGACCGTGGCGGTGATCGCCGTACCGGTGCCGACTCGCACCGTGAAGGTGCCGGTGGTGACGTTCATCACCGGCTCGCTGAACGTGGCGGTGATGTCGGCGGTGCGGCTGACGCCGGTCGCGCCCGCGGCAGGCGTCCGTGAGGAGACCTTCGGCGCCGGACCGGTGAGGAACTCCCATTCGGTCAGGGTCAGGGCGTTGCCCGCGAGGTCCCGGATCCCGGAGCTGAGGCTGGCCACGTAGCGCGTGTCGGCAGCCAGGTTCTTGTCGGGGTTGAGCATGTACTTGTTCGTGGTGCTGGTGAGCGACACCACGGCGGGGACCGGCTGCCCGGTGGCCTTGTTCCGCAGCGTGAACGTGCTGGAGTCCACGCCGGTCACCGCCTCGCTGAAGGTGGCGGTGACGTTGACCCCGAGCGAGACGCCGGTGGCGCCGGCAGCCGGGGTCCTGGCCTTCACCGTCGGCTCCTTGGAATCGCCCGACGCGCTGGCCGTGGTGAAGCTCCAGGTCGTCGGGTTCGGGTCGAGCGGCTGGCCGGCGCTGTCCGTGATGGCTCCGGACAGCGTCGCGGTGTACGAGGTACCACCGGCCAGGCTGCTGCCCGGGTCGAGCGTGGCCACCTTGGTGGCGGCGTCGTAGCTGACGGCGGCTTCCACGGCTGTGGTGCCGTTCGTGGGACGAAGGGTGAAGCTGGTGCCGCTCACCCCGGTCACGGCCTCGCTGAAGGTGGCGGTCACGTTCGCGGTCACGGCCACCCCCGTGGCGCCGGAGCCGGGGCTCGTCGACACCACCGTGGGCGCAGCATCCGGCTCCGGCTCCGGCTCCGGCTCGCCGCCGTCGCCGCCCCCGGCGAGCTCCATCTCGGCGTGGGCATACCTGTCCTGGCCCCCCGACGCGGCGAGGATGACCAGGTCGGTCGTGGAGTCGACCGGGTCCTTGGCGCCGGAGGCGTTGTTCACCGAGTAGCTGGCGTCGATGAAGAGCTGCCCGGGACCGGTCGGGAAGCTCACGCTGGACAGCGGCGACTTCTTGTAGACGATGTCGGGGCCGCCGACGCCCGTGGTGGCGAGGAAGTACAGCTCGGCATTCTCGGCGTCGATGGCGATGATCGGCCGGGTGTACCCCTGGGCGACGGTGCCCGCCGGGGCCAGCGCCCAGCTCCCTGCCCCGTTCGACCCGGGCGTCCGCGTGAGGACGCCGACGAGGGTGTCGTCCGGATTCGGGGAAGCGGCCTCGTCCGCGGAGGTCTTGATGGCGGCGAAGATCCGGCCCTGCGCGTCCCCGGTGAGCTGCTTGATGTTGATGTGGTCGTCGGCCAGACCTGCCAGGAGCGGCACGTCCTCCACCCGCCAGGCGGTGTCGGCGGCGCCGTCGTCGTGGATGGCGAATCGCACAGCGCCGGACTGCTGGTCCGACCACAGCACGCCGATGCTGGAGCCGAACGCGATCAACGCCGAGATGTCGTCGGACGCGATCGCCGCGTCGGGCACGTTCGGGACGAATCCCGGGGTCCAGGTGGTGCGGCCCCCGTCGGTCGAGTGCGCCACCCAGAGCTTCGAGCCCTGGGTGTAGGTGACCCACAGATGGCCGAGCGAGTCCTGGTCGATCGTGGCCGACTCCGAACCGCCCTTGGTGTCCAGGGGAACGGGGAAGCCGGGAACGAGGGACCACGCCCCGTTGCCGTAGGTGTAGGCCGTCACCTCGAGGTTCGCACCGGTCCCCGTCCCCTTGACGCGGCTGGCGACGTAGAGCCGTCCGTCCTTGCCGCTCCAGAGGGCGTCACCGGTGCTGTTGAGACGGTCGTCGACGATCGTGCCGGTGTTGTTCCAGACGTGCGTGGCGCGGTCGAGCTCGTGGATGGTCACCGCTGTGCCGCCGGCCTCCACCATGAGCGCCCACCAGGAGCCGTCGTGGTACCAGAGCTTGCTCTGCGGTTTGTCCGCGCTCGGGTTGGTCACCGACGAGTCGTAGAAGTGCCCGGGATACGTCACCGGCACCCCGACGGCGGCCGACGCGGGAGGGGCCCAGGTCAGCCCGCCGAGCACCAGCGCGCTCGTGATGGCGGTGACCATCAGGAGCTTCCCCCGACCGGCGAGACGTCGCAGAACCAGGTCGAGGGCCATAGGAACTCCAGGGGGGAGGCGGAGACCGGCGAGGTCGCGGGGACGCTCCGGGCCCCGAGACCGTAGGTGACGGGCCGGTCCGGCACCACCCATGCTCGCGCGGGGCCGCGACCTGCTAGCCGAAACGGCGGCCGGTGAGCTGCTCGTAGGCGGTGACGTAGCGGTCGCGGGTGGCCTCGACGACGGCGGACGGCAGCTCCGGGGGCGGGGAGGCCCGGTCCCAGCCGGACGACGTCAGCCAGTCGCGCACGTACTGCTTGTCGTACGACGGCTGCACGGCGCCGGGCTCCCAGGTGGCTGCCGGCCAGAAGCGGGACGAGTCCGGGGTGAGCACCTCGTCGCCGAGCACCAGCCCGCCCTCGGGCGAGATCCCGAACTCGAACTTCGTGTCGGCCAGGATGATCCCGGCCCCCAGCGCGATCTCCGCCGCCCGCGAGTACAGCGCCAGCGTCAGCTCCCGCAGTTCCGCGGCACGGCCGGCTCCGACGGCGCCCTGCACAGCGCTGAAGTCGATCGCCTCGTCGTGCTCCCCGACCTCCGCCTTGGTGGACGGCGTGAACACCGGCACCGGCAGCTCCGAGCCCTCGACCAGCCCCGCAGGCAGGGCGACGTCCCGGATGGAGCCGGTGCGCGAGTACTCGACCGTGCCCGAGCCGGACAGGTAGCCGCGGGCCACGCACTCCACCGGCAGCATGTCCAGCCGCCGCACCAGCATGGCGCGGCCGGCGACCTCCGCAGGCACGTCGACCGCCGACACCAGGTGGTGCGACGCCCCGAACTGCTCCAGCACCGGCGTCAGCTGCTCGAACCACCACACCGAGAGCTGGGTGAGCACCCTGCCCTTGTCGGGGATGGGCGTGGGCAGCACGTGGTCGTAGGCCGAGATCCGGTCCGAGGCCACGAGCAGCAGCCGGTCGTCGCCGGCGTCGTAGATCTCGCGCACCTTCCCCCGGGCCACCAGGGGCAGGTCCACGGTCATGAGAGCGCGGCCAGCCGGTCGAACAGCGGGCCGAGGTTGGCCACGTACTGCTCCGGCCGGCAGATCTCGTCGAGCCGGGTCTCGTCGAGCGCCACCGAGGACGCGGCCGCCCGCGCCCGCAGCGTCTCGCGGAACGGGACACCCGAGTTCCACGTCTCCATCGCCGCCGTCTGCACGAGCGCGTAGGCGTCCTCGCGGGACAGCCCGCCCTCGACCAGTTCCAGCAGCACCGACGACGTGTAGATCAGCCCACCGGTGGACTCGAGGTTCGCGCGCATCCGGTCGGCGTCGACCACGAGGTTCTCCACCAGCCCGGCGGTCATGTTCAGCAGGTAGTCGGTGGTGATCGCGGCGTCGGGCAGGAACACCCGCTCGGTCGAGGAGTGCGAGATGTCGCGCTCGTGCCAGAGCGGGATGCCCTCCATCACCGGCACGATCGCCGCGCGCACCACCCGCGCCAGCCCGGCGATGCGCTCGGAGCGGATCGGGTTCTTCTTGTGCGGCATCGCGCTCGAGCCCTTCTGGCCCGACCCGAACGCCTCCGACAGCTCCCGCACCTCGGTGCGCTGGCCGTGCCGGACCTCCAGCGCGATCGCCTCGCAGACCGTCGCGATGATCGCCAGCGCCGAGACCCACTCGCTGATGCCGTCGCGCAGCACGACCTGGGTGGAGGCGTCGGCCGGCTCCAGCTCCAGCGCCGACGCCACCGCCCCCTCGACGGACGGGTCGATCAGCGAGTACGTGCCGACGGCGCCGGAGATGGCCACGACGCCGACGGCGTCGCGCGCTGCCCGCAGCCGGTCCCGCGACCGCGCGGCCGCGAAGGCGAGGTCGGCCACCCGGTGGCCCCAGACGACGGGCTCGGCGTGCACGCCGTGCGTCCGCCCGACCTTGATCGTCGACCGGTGCGCCAGGCCGTGGTCGCGCAGGGCCGCCACCAACCGGTCGGCCTTGGCCAGCAGCACGTCGGTGGCGTCGGTCAGCTGGACGGCGAGCGCGGTGTCGAGCAGGTCCGAGGAGGTCATGCCGTGGTGCACGTAGGCGGCCGCCGAGCGGGGCTCGGTGTTGTCCGCCCAGGCGGTGAGGAAGGCGATGACGTCGTGCTGCGTCGTCTCCTCGATCTCCGCGACCCGCTCGGGCGTCGGAGGCGGGGCGTTGCGGACCGGATCGACGACGTCGGCCGGGACCCGTCCGGCCGCGGCGTGCGCCTCCAGGACGAGGGTCTCGACGCGGCACCACAGCTCGTACTTGTGCTGGTCGCTCCAGACGCGGCCCATCTCCGGGAGCGTGTAGCGCTCGATCATGCGGGTACCGCCTGGCTCTGCTCAGCTCGTCGCACCACGGGACCATCCTCCCGCAGGGCTGGCGGGGTCCCCTCTGTGGGGCTTCGATGTTCTTCCAGGACCCTGACGCCCGAGCGGAGGTGCACGATGCGCGGCCGCGCCCGTGACCTGACCGCCCGCGCCCGCGAGCGGATCCGTGCCGCGCGGGAACACGATCCCCACGCCTGGCACCCCCACCCCGACCAGGCGGAGCCCGAGGCGGTCGACGTCGACCACGATCCGAGCGAGGACGGCGACGCCCGGGGGTCCACGCGACCTCCGCTGGGCAGCCCCGAGGCCGGCGCTCCCGACCTCGACGGCGTGACCGGCCCCGGTGGAGTCAGTGGCCCGCCCGATCGCACGACACCCGAGGGCGGCCGGCCACGGCGCCCGGTCGCGCGGACGGCCCCCCCGCGCCGGGCGGCGGCCGAGGACGACGTCCCCTTCGGTCTGCGGACGGCGGCGGCCTGGTCCTGGCGGCTGATCGTCGTGATCGCCGGGTTCTACGTCCTGCTCTACGCCGCCAGCCACATCGCGGTCGTCGTCGTCCCGGTGATCGTGGCCCTGCTGCTGGCGGCGCTCCTGCAGCCGGGGGCGGCCGGGCTGGTGAAGCGCGGCTGGCCCCGATCGCTGGCGGCGTCGGCCATGCTCGTGGTCGGGCTCGCAGTCGTCTCCGGGATCATCACCCTGGTCGTCCAGCAGATCAGCGCCGGCTTCAGCGACCTCGCCGAGCAGGTCAGCGAGGGCATCGGGCAGGTGCAGTCGTTCGTCGTCCGCACCTTCCCGATCACCAGCGGTCAGCTGGAGGAGGCCGTCGCCCAGGCGCAGGAAGCGCTGGTCGCCAACCAGGAGACGATCGCCTCCGGCGCCCTCACGACCGCCACCACGGTGGGCCACGTCTTCACCGGCCTCGTCCTGGCGCTGTTCACGCTGTTCTTCTTCCTCAAGGACGGCCGGTCGATCTGGCTCTGGCTGGTCGGCCTCTTCCCCGCCGGCTCCCGCGCCTATCTGGACGAGGCGGCCCGCCGGTCGTGGCGCACCCTGATCTCCTACGTCCGGGCGACGGTCGCGGTGGCCCTGGTCGACGCCGTCGGCATCGGCATCGGGTTGGCCATCCTCGGCGTCCCGCTGGTGATCCCGCTGGCCGCTCTGGTCTTCCTGGGCGCGTTCATCCCGATCATCGGATCGTTCCTCGCCGGCACCGTCGCGGTGCTCGTCGCCCTGGTCTCCCAGGGACCGATCTCCGCACTCATCGCCCTGGCCATCGTCATCGCGGTCATGCAGCTCGAGGGACACGTCCTCCAGCCGCTGCTGCTCGGTCGGGCCGTACACGTGCACCCACTGGCGGTCGTGCTGGCGATCGCGGCGGGCCTGCTCGTCGGCGGCATCTTCGGCGCGCTGATCGCCGTCCCGACGGTGGCCTGCGTGAACGTCGCCGGCACCTACCTCAGCCGTCGGCACGAGGGCCCCCGGCCGCCCGAGCCCCGCCCGGAGCGGGCCCGGCCGGCGGTCACGGCTGGCTGAGATCACTGGTCGGCTTCCGCGCCGCCCTCCGCTCCTCGGTCGGCGCCGCCAGTCGCCTTCGCGGTCGCTCCGCTCCTCGCTCGCCGGCGCTCGCTGCGATGCTCACTCCCTGTCGGCTCCGGGCGTCTCCCTGCGATGCTCACGCGGCTGTCACCCGACGGTGATCCGCCCCTCGACGGCGGCCAGCGCGATGTCGGTGCGCCAGTGCCCGCCGGCCAGCCGGACGCCGGCCAGGCGCTCGTAGGCGGTCTGCCGGGCGGCCGCGAGATCGGGGCCCAGCCCGACGACGGACACGACCCGCCCCCCGGCCGACACGATCGAACCGTCCGCGGCCAGCGCCGTCCCGGCGTGCAGCACGCCCTCGCCGTCGGCGCCGGTCACGGGGTCGCCCGTCCGCGGCGCCTCCGGATAGCCGGGCGCGGCCACGACGACGGTCACTGCCGCACCGTCCCGCCAGCGCAGCGGCGGGTGGCCGGCGAGGGTGCCCGTCGCGGCGGCGTGCAGAAGCCCGCCGAGCGGAGTCTCCAGCAGGGGGAGCACGACCTGGGTCTCCGGGTCGCCGAACCGGGCGTTGAACTCCACCACCCGAATCCCCCGAGAGGTCAGCGCGAGACCGGCGTAGAGCAGTCCGCTGAAGGTCTCGCCGCGGCGGGCCATCTCGTCGACGGTCGGCTGGAGCACCGTGCCGAGCACCTCCTCGACCAGTCCAGGGGGCGCCCACGGCAGCGGCGCGTAGGCCCCCATCCCGCCGGTGTTCGGGCCACCGTCGCCGTCGTCGCGGCGCTTGTGGTCCTGGGCAGGGATCAGCGGCAGCACCGTCGTCCCGTCGGTGATCGCGAACAGCG
Organism: Blastococcus colisei; assembly: GCF_006717095.1. Lineage (NCBI taxonomy): Bacteria > Bacillati > Actinomycetota > Actinomycetes > Geodermatophilales > Geodermatophilaceae > Blastococcus > Blastococcus colisei. The sequence continues at coordinate 463,999 of NZ_VFQE01000001.1, read as the reverse complement.
ACACCTCGGGCCCGTCCAGGTACTCCTCGACCAGCACGGCCCCACCGGCGTCGAGCACCCGGTGACCATGGGCGACGGCGGCGGCGCGGTCGTCGGTGACCAGGACGCCCTTGCCGGCGGCCAGGCCGTCGTCCTTGACGACGTACGGCGCCCCCACCTCGTCCAGCACGGTCTCCAGTTCCGCGGTCCCGCCCACGGGCCAGGCCCGTGCCGTGGGTACGCCGGCCGCCTCCATGACGTGCTTGGCGAAGGACTTGCTGCCCTCCAGCTGGGCGGCCTGCGCGGAGGGGCCGAAGCAGGCGATGCCGGCGTCCCGGACGGCGTCGGCGGCGCCGGCGACCAGCGGGACCTCGGGCCCGACCGCGACGAGGTCGGCCGACCACGCCGTGGCGACCGAGGCGATCGCGTCCGGGTCGGCCACGTCCACGGCCAGGGGTTCGGCGAGCGCTCGGGTGCCGGCGTTGCCGGGCGCACAGGCGAGCGCGCCCACCGCGGGGTCGGACGACAGAGCCACGCACAGGGCGTGCTCCCGGGCACCGGAGCCGATCACGAGCACGCGCACGGGGCCGAAACTACCGAGCCCCCGTCAGCGCAGGCGGTTGGGCCGCTCCCTCAGGCCCCGGTGGAAGCTGCGCAGACGGGCCCGCTCCTCGGCGCGGGCGCGGGCGTCGATGCGCAGCAGCTGCCGGTGGGTCTCGGCCTGGAGCTTGCGCCAGGCGGTGAAACGGGCGGGGTCCAGGCGGCCGTCGTCGATCGCGGCCGCCACTGCGCACCCCGGTTCGCCGCGGTGGCCGCAGTCGCGGAACCGGCACCCGGCGGCCAGCTCGGCGACGTCGGCGTAGGCGGCCTCCACCCCGTCGGCGTCGTCGTGGAGCGCCAGCTCCCGCATCCCCGGGGTGTCGACGAGAAGGCCCCCGCCGGGCAGCAGGTGCAGCTCGCGGGCGGTCGTGGTGTGCCGCCCCCGGCCGTCGTCGCGGATCTCGCGCGTCCCGGCAACCGTCCGCCCGGCCAGTGCGTTGACGAGACTGGACTTCCCGACGCCGGACGGACCCACCATCGCCGCCGTCCGGCCCGGCCCGAGCAGCGCGCGGACCTCGGCCAGCCCCTCCCCGGTCACCGAGCTGACGGGCAGCACGTCCACGCCGAGGGCGTCCTCGCGGACGGCCTCGACCGCGGCGGCGACGTCGGCGCAGAGGTCGGCCTTGGTGAGGACGACGACCGGCGTGGCCCCGCTGCTCCAGGCGACGGCGAGATAGCGCTCGATGCGCCGCATCCGGGCCTCCCCGGTGAGCGCGTCGACCACGAGGACCAGGTCGAGGTTGGCCGCGACGACCTGCGCGGCCGACCTCCGTCCGGCGACGGTCCGGACGAAGGCACTCTTCCGGGGGAGGAGCTCGACGGCGAGCTCACCGCGCACCGTCACCCAGTCGCCCACCGCGGGACCGGTGCCGTCGGTGGCGTGGAGCGCAGCCCCCGGGACGACGCGCCGCTCGCCGTCGGCGGTCAGCACGGTCAGCCGACCTCGGTCGATACGCGCCACCCGTCCGAGCACGGTGCCGGATTGCACTGCGTCACACCTGCCCCAGCCCAGCGATGAGAGATCCGTCACGGTGCGAATGGTGCAGCGCTGGTCAGCGTTGTGTCTGTCGAATTGTGTGAGACGCGTTCGCTTCAGTTCACCCCGTAGTCATCCGATTAAGGTTCTGTGACGGACATGCGCGCGACCGAGTCGCTGGCAGTGCGACCAGCGACCCGCCTTCCCCGTCCTGTCGTCATCGGGCACCGCGGTGCCCCCGCCTACCGCCCCGAGCACACGGTGGCCAGCTACGAGCTGGCGATCGACCTCGGTGCAGAGCTGATCGAGCCCGACGTCGTGGTCAGCCGTGACGGCGCCCTCGTCGTCCGCCACGAGAGCGAGCTCTCGTGGTCCACCGACGTCGGCAGCCGCGCCGAGTTCGCCGACCGCCGCACCACCAAGGAGGTGGACGGCGCCCCGTGCACCGGCTGGTTCGCCGAGGACTTCACCCTCGCCGAGCTGCGCACGCTGCGCGCGGTGGAGCGCATGCCCGAGTTCCGCCCGCTGAACACCGCCTACGACGGCCGGTTCGGCATCCTGACCCTCGCCGAGGTGATCGACCTGGCGCGGACCCGGTCGACCGCCGAGCGCCAGATCCGGGTACTGGCCGAGCTCAAGCACCCGGGCTGGTCGGCCGAGGAGGGCCTGCCCATGGCCGAGCTGGTCGCCGAGGAGCTCCGCCGGCTGGACGCGACCGACGCGCGGGGTTCGGTGCTGCTGCAGTCCTTCGACGCCGCCGTCCTGCGCGAGCTGCGCGCGCGGCTGGGTGAGCAGGGCCCGGAGATGGTCCAGCTGGTGAACGACTTCGCCGAAGGTGACCGCATGGTCACCCCCGCCGGGCTGCGGGAGATCAGCACCTACGCCCAGGGCGTGGGGCCGAGCGTGGAGCGGGTGCTGCGGAGTGCCACGGGCGGCGGCTCCCCGCTGGTGACCGAGGCCCACCGCGCGGCGCTGACGGTCTTCACCTGGACGCTGCGGGCGGAGAACGCGTTCCTGCCGGAGCACCTCCGGATCGGCGATGTCCCCGAGGCCTTGGGCGACGCGATGGGCGTGGCCCGTCAGCTGCTCGCGCTGGGCGTCGACGGCCTGATCACCGACTTCCCCGAGTACGCCGCCGTGGCCATCGCCGAACTGGCGCTCGCCGCCGCGGCCTGACGAGGGGGCCCGAAGGGTCCCCGAGGAAGGCCGCAGAGCCGCGAGGACCAAGCCGGGCCGGAAGAGAGCCGCGGAACAATAGGCGAGCCGCCCCGCGAGGCGGCCGCGACGAAGGGCGGCCGGAGGCCTCCCTGAGGAACGGCCGGCAACGGCTCATCGCAGCAGGGGACGGCTCCTGGCCGCGGTGGTTGATGCGGAGCATCAACCAATCAGGTCCCGTATGACGACGTTCTCGTCGCGGCCCGGGCCGACGCCGATGACGCTGATCCGGGCCCCGGAGAGCTCCTCCAGCCGCTGCACGTAAGCCTGGGCGTTCTTCGGTAGTTCGTCGAACGTCCGGCAGTGGCGGATGTCCTCGACCCAGCCCGGCATCTCCTCGTACACCGGCTTCGCGTGGTGGAAGTCGGTCTGCGTCATGGGCATCTCGTCGTGCCGGACGCCGTCGATCTCGTAGGCGACGCAGATCGGCACCGTGTCCAGACCCGACAGCACGTCGAGCTTGGTGAGGAAGTAGTCGGTGATGCCGTTGACCCGGCTGGCGTACCGGGCGACGACGGCGTCGAACCACCCGCAGCGGCGGTCGCGGCCGGTCGTCACGCCGACCTCCCCGCCCTGCTTGCGCAGGTATTCGCCGCTGGCGTCGAAGAGCTCGGTCGGGAAGGGGCCCGAGCCGACGCGGGTCGTGTACGCCTTGAGGATGCCGACGACCCGCTCGATCCGGGTCGGGCCGACACCTGCGCCGACGGCGGCGCCGCCCGCGGTCGGGTTGGACGACGTCACGAACGGATAGGTGCCGTGGTCGACGTCGAGGAGCGTGCCCTGCGAGCCCTCGAGCAGCACCCACTCGCCCGCGTCGAGTGCCTGGCCGAGCAGCAGCCGGGTGTCGACGATGCGGTGCTTGAGCGCCTCGGCGTACTGCGTGTACTCGGCGACCACCTCGTCGACGTCGATGGCCTTGCGGTTGTAGACCTTGACCAGGATCTGGTTCTTCTCCTGGAGCGTGCCCTCGAGCTTCTGCCGGAGGATCGAGAGGTCCAGGAGGTCCTGCACGCGGATGCCGACGCGGGCCACCTTGTCGCCGTAGGCGGGGCCGATGCCGCGGCCGGTGGTGCCGATCTTGCGCTTGCCGAGGAAGCGCTCGGTGACCTTGTCGAGGGCCCGGTGGTGGGGCATGATCAAGTGCGCGTCCGAGGAGATGACCAGCCGCGAGGTGTCCACCCCGCGCTCCTCCAGTCCGGCGAGTTCGCCGATCAGCACCTCGGGATCGATGACCACGCCGTTGCCGATGACCGGCGTGCAGCCGGGCGTGAGGATGCCCGACGGGATGAGGTGCAGGGCGTACTTCTCGCCGTCCGGGGTGATCACCGTGTGACCGGCGTTGTTGCCGCCCTGGTAGCGGACGACGTAGGGGACGCGGCCACCGAGGAGGTCGGTGGCCTTGCCCTTGCCCTCGTCGCCCCACTGGGCACCGATCAGCACGACAGCCGGCATCGGGTCCTGGTTCTCCTTGTGCGTCGGGGGTGGAGCGGCACCCGGCGGTTCCCGCCGGGGCCAGATGGCAGGGTATCCGCATGGCCGCCGTGCAGCTGGACCTCCGCCGTCTGGAGCCCGGCCAGGCCCCCCGACGGGAGGACGTCGCCGCCGCCGCGGACGCGGACTCGTTGCGCGTGCGGGGCCCGGTCGCGGGCCTCTCGGCGGTCCTCACCGTCCTGCTCAAGGCAGAGCGCACCGCACGCGTGCCGGTGGCCTGGGAGCCGGCGTCGGACAAGGCGTCGCTCGCCCTGGCCCGCGACATCGGCGTCGGCACCGGGCAGCCCCGCGACCTCTGCCTGGTCCGGGACGACCACGGGGGTGTCCTCCTGCACCACGGCCGCGTGGAGGCCGCCGGTGACGGACGCCGCTCCCTGAGCCGTCGGCTGGGGTTGCAGGCGCACCACGACGACATCAAGGTGGCCGACGGCGAGATCACCCGCATCGACGTCCGCCCGGACTGGCGCGCGGTGGACACGATCGGTGTCACGGTCATGCTCCAGCCCCTGCGGCCCACCCGTCAGACCAGCGGCCGGGCCCTCCAGATCGCCTCCGACCCGGCCCGCATCGTCCGCGACGGGGTGCCCTTTCCGCGTCCGGTGCACCGCTGGACCTGGTACGCCGACGACCGGGTCCGCTGGCGGCTCCAGCCCTGAACCAGGGCGGGGCCGCGGCGGGCTCCGGCAGGGGCCGGGCGCCTCGTGGACACTGGAGCGAACCCCACCGCCCGAGGAGGTTCCGCTGCCGTCGTCCTGTCCCTCGACCGGGTTCCGGCTCGGCCGCGAGGCATGCCGGTGATGTCGGACCGGCAGCGCACGTCGGGAGCGCGGGCCGGGTCCTCGCGCGGCGGGCGGTTGCTGGGGCGGGCGCTGGCCCGGCCGAGCCTGCCCGCCCTGGTCGGCCTCGCGGTCGTCTCGGTGGTGTTCGGCCTGCAGGCGCCGGCTCTGGTCACGACCGGCGGCCTGGCCAGCGTGCTGAACACGGCGGCGCTGCTGGGCATCGGTGGCGTCGCGGTCGGCCTCCTGCTCATCGCCGGGCAGTTCGACCTGTCGGTGGGTGTCCTCGCCGTCGCCAGCCCGCTGCTCACCGCGCTGCTGGTCCAGCAGGCCGGCTGGGGCCTCTGGCCCGCGTTGTCGGCCTCGCTGGCCGCGGCCCTGGCCGTCGGCCTGGTCAACGGCGTCCTGGTGGTGAACACGGGCCTGCCGAGCTTCCTGGTGACCCTGGCGACCTTCCTCATCCTGCAGGGGGTGTCGCAGGCCGGAACGCTGGCCGTGGCCGGGTCGGGGCGGCTCGCGGAGGTGGAGGAGGCCCCCGGCTGGGACGCCGCCGTCGCCGTCTTCGGCTCGACCGTGCAGGTCGGCGACGGCCGCTTCCGCGTGGCCCTGCTGTGGTGGGTCGGGGTCACCGCTCTGGCGACGTGGGCGCTGTGGCGTACCCGGTTCGGCAACGCCGTCTTCGCCAGCGGAGGGGCCCGGACGGCGGCCCGCCAGCTCGGCGTCCCGGTCCGGCGGACGACGCTCGCCCTGTTCTGCCTGACCGCGTCGGCGGGCTGGCTGATCGGCACCCTGGGATTGGTCCGCATCGGCGGGGTCGCGGTCGGCTCGCCGGTGCTGAGCACGGCGATCGACTTCATCGTCGTGGCGGTCCTCGGCGGCTGCCTGCTCACCGGGGGCTATGGGTCGGCCATCGGCGCCTCGGTGGGCGCGATCCTCTACGCCGTCTCGCGGGAGGGCATCGTGCTGGCCGGGTGGGATCCGCTGTGGTTCCGCGCGCTCCTCGGCGTCCTGCTGCTGGTCGCGCTCCTGGCCACGGGCGTCGTGCGCCGCCGGCTGAAGGCGGTGCCCCGGTCGTGACCGGGCTTGCGAGGTCACGGGGAAACAGAGCGCCCACGGGCACGGATGTGACGAGCAAGGAGCGCCCGTGACCGAGCCCGTCCATCGCACCGCGCCGGCCCTCCCGGAGCTGGAGCTGCGGCGTCTCAGCGTGCACTTCGGCAGCGTGGCCGCGCTGTCGCGAGTCAGCGTGACGCTGCCGGCGGGGGAGATCACCTGCGTCCTCGGGGAGAACGGCTCCGGCAAGTCCACCCTGGTCTCGGTGCTGTCGGGGCTGACTCCGCACGACGAGGGGCAGCTCCTGCTCAGCGGCGAGCCGGTCCGCTTCCGCTCACCGCGCCAGGCCCGCGCGGCCGGGATCGCGACGGTCTGGCAGGACCTCGCCGTCGCCCCGCTGCTGTCGATCTGGCGGAACTTCTTCCTGGGCGCGGAGCCCACCCGCGGGGTGTGGCCGCTGCGCCGGCTGGACGTCGAGCGGGCGCGGGAGACGACGGTGCGGGCCATGGCCCGCGTCGGCGTGACGCAGCTGGACCCCGACCAGCCGGCCAGCACCCTTCAGGCCGGTGCGCGGCAGAGCCTGGCCATCGCGCGGGCCATGCACTTCGGCGCCCGGGCGCTGATCGTCGACGAGCCGGCGGCGCCGCTCACGGTGAACCAGCAGACGCTCCTGCTGCAGGCGATCGTCGCCGCCCGCACGCAGGGCCTCGCGGTGCTGCTGGTGACGAACAACCCCCGCTACGCCCACCTGGTGGGTGACCGGTTCCTGCTGCTGGCCCACGGCTCGGTCGCCGGCACGCTGACCCGCGACGACGTCGACGCCTCCGACCTCATGCGCCTGATGGCCGGCGGGGAGGAGTTCAGCGCCCTGACCGACGCCCTGACCGCTCTCCACTCCGAACTCGGCGACCGCTGAGCCTGCAGAAATGGCCATTTCTGCGGCGCACCCGGCCGGAGGGGGTGCACCCGTCGGGCAGAAATGGCCATTTCTGCGCGATCAGGTCAAGACGCTCACCCCGCCGGGCCCGACCAGCAGGCCCACGACGATCAGCACGATGCCCCACAGCAACTGCTTCCGGACGATCGCGACGATGCCGGCGACCACGAGTACGACGGCGAGGATCCACAGGAGGGTGGCCATGCGCTGTCTCCGTTCGTGCGGGCGCCGGGGGGCGCCGTGCACTCACAGTGATGACCATCACACTCGCCGGGCAAACCTCTGCCACGAACGCACAGCTCAGCCGCCCGCCCCGGCCGGACCGGGAATTACCGATAGTGAGGGATCAGGCCAACAACGTCGGGTCGCAGTCGCGCAGCAGCTGGGTGCAGCGCTCCTGCTCGTCGTGCTCGCCGATGGCCTCGGCCGCCTTGGCGAGCACCGTCACGCAGCGCAGGAACCCGCGGTTGGGCTCGTGCGACCACGGCACCGGACCGAAACCCTTCCAGCCGTTGCGGCGCAGCGCGTCCAACCCGCGGTGGTAGCCGGTACGGGCGTAGGCGTAGGCCTGGATCGTGTCGGCCAGCTGTCGCTCGGGCCGGTTCAGCGCCTCCTCGGCCAGCGTGGCCCACAGTGCGCTCACCGTGGGGTGGTGGGCGACGGCTTCGGCCGCGGTGGCGCCTTCCGCCAGCTCGGCGTCGGCCTCGGGCGTGGCCGGCAGGAGTGTCGCCGGGGGCTCACCCAGCAGGTTCCCGTGGGAGTGCGACATCGTCAGCCGCCCTGCGACTGACCGGCCGACAGCAGGTCCTCGCACGCCTCGCCGACGCGGGCGGCCATGCCGGTCTCGGCGGCCTTGAGGTAGCTGCGCGGGTCGTAGGCCTTCTTGTTGCCCACCTCGCCGTCGATCTTCAGGACGCCGTCGTAGTTGGTGAACATGTGGCCGGCGATCGGCCGGGTGAAGGCGTACTGGGTGTCGGTGTCGACGTTCATCTTCACGACGCCGTACGACAGCGCCTCCCGGATCTCCTCGAGGGCCGAGCCCGAGCCGCCGTGGAACACCAGGTTGAACGGCTTGGCGCCGTCACCGAGACCGAACTCCTTGGCCACGGCCGCCTGACCGCGCTCGAGCACGTCGGGGCGGAGCCTGACGTTGCCCGGCTTGTAGACGCCGTGCACGTTGCCGAACGTCGCGGCGAGCAGGTAGACGCCCCGCTCCCCCAGGCCCAGCTGCTGGGCGGTGCGCAGGAAGTCGCCGTCGGCGGTGTAGAGCTTCTCGTTGATCTCGGCGACGACGCCGTCCTCCTCGCCGCCGACGATGCCGATCTCCAGCTCGAGCACGATCTTGGCCGCCGCGGACTTCTCCATCAGCTCCTCGGCGATGTCGAGGTTCTCGGTGAGCTCGATCGCCGAGCCGTCCCACATGTGCGACTGGAACAGCGGCTCCTGGCCGGCGTCCACCCGGTCCTTCGACAGCGCGATGAGCGGGCGGACGTAGGAGTCGAGCTTGTCCTTGGGGCAGTGGTCGGTGTGCAGCGCGACGTTGACCGGGTACTTCTCGGCGACGACGTGCGCGAACTCGGCCAGCGCCACCGCGCCGGTGACCATGTCCTTCACCCGGGTGCCCGAGCCGAACTCCGCACCTCCGGTGGAGAACTGGATGATGCCGTCACTGCCCGCGTCGGCGAACCCGCGCAGGGCCGCGTTGACCGTCTCCGAGGACGTGCAGTTGATCGCCGGGTAGGCGAACCCGCCTTCCTTGGCCCGGCGGATCATGTCGGCGTAGACCTCAGGGGTCGCGATGGGCATGCGGGGCACTCCTCGGCTGCGTTGCTGGTGCACGGCACTGGACGTCGGTGATCAGTATCGCGCCGGTGTGGTCACTACGGGGCGTCGGGGCGGACGCTGAGCCCCAGGGTCGTCACGAGAACCACCGCCTGGGTGACGTCGACCTGCGCTCCGGCCAGCTCGACGGTGCGCGGATCGACGGCGCTCAGGTCGCTGCCGCGCAGGTCGGCACCGCTGAGATCGGCGTCGTGCAGCCAGGCGGCCGAGAGGTCGAGATGGCGCAACGTGGCCCCGGATGCGCGCAGCCCGGTCAGGTCGGCCTCGCGCAGGCGGGTGCCGGTGAACGTCGCGCGGGCGAGGTCGGCGCCGGGCAGGCCGACGAACGACCAGTCACCCCGTTCGACCGTCATCAGGTCGAACGTGCACCGGTCGAACATCGAGCCCACGAGCTTGCAGTCGGTGAACGTGGCCTGGAAGAACGAGCAGCCGGTGAAGGTGCAGTTCAGGAACGCGGCGTCGGTGTGCTGCGAGAGGTTGAAGCGGCAGTCGCGGAACGTGCACTCGGTGAACACCGCGCCGGCGTCGGTGGCCTCGGTGAGATCGACGCCGACGAACGCGACCCGGGTGTGCTCCTGACCGGAGAGGTCCTCGCCGTACCAGTCGGCCTGCCGCACCTCGCTGTCGGTCGGCGGCGGCTCGACACCGTACGTGCGGTCGGCCACCCTTACCCGCCCACCGTCCCCCGCCGCACTGCCCTGACCCGCCCACCGTCCCCCGCCGCGGCCTTCACCCCTGCTCGATGCGGCTGGCCACCCGCGCGGCCACCACCACCGGGTCGTAAGTCGGCGAGAAGGGCGGGGCGTAGGAGAGGTCGGACCCGGCCAGCGTCTCGGCGGTCATCCCGGCCCAGACGGCGGTAGCGAAGACGTCGATCCGCTTGCCGCTGCCCGGCCCGCCGACGATCTGGGCGCCCAGCAGCAGGCCCGAACCGCGCTCGGTGATTATCTTGACGGTGATCGGTGCCGACCCCGGGTAGTAGCCGGCCCGGGTCGACGACTCGATCAGCTCCGTCCGGTAGTCGTACCCGCCCTCCTCGGCCTGCGTGGTACACAGCCCGGTGCGCGCGACCTCGAGGTCGCCCACCTTCGTCATCGCCGTCCCCAGGACGCCCGCGAAGCGGGCCGGTCTGCCCCCGATCACCGAGCCGGCCACCCGCCCCTGCTTGTTGGCGTGCGTGCCGAGGGCGACATGGATGGCCTCGCCGGTGATCCGGTGGAACGTCTGGGCGCAGTCTCCCGCGGCGAAGACCTCGGGATGCGAGCGGCTGCGCTGGGTGTGCGCGACATCGATCGCGCCCGTCGTCCCCAGGGCCAGTCCCGCCTCCTGCGCCAGCGTCGTCTCCGGGCCCATGCCCAGGCCGAGGACGACGAGATCGGCGTCGTAGGCCGCCTCGTCGGTGCGCACCGCGCGCACCGCGCCGTCGACGCCCAGCTCGATCTCGCGGACCGGCTGGTTCGGTCGGACGTCGATGCCCATCCCGCACATCGCCGCGCAGACCCGCTCCCCCATGTCGTCGTCCAGCTGCGCCATGGGCAGAGGGTCGGCCAGGACGACGGTCACCTCGAGGCCGCGGGTCTGCAGCACCTCGGCCATCTCCAGGCCGATGTAGCCACCGCCGAGGACGACGGCCCGCTTCGCTCCCGCGGCGATGGCGGCCCGGATGTCGGCACCGTCGGCGAGGCGGTGCACGCCGTGCACGCCGTCGGCGTCCAGGCCCGGCACGGGCGGCCGGAAGGGCTTGCCGCCGGTGGCGACGACCAGATGGTCGTAGCCCAGCCGTTCCCCACCGGCCGCGACGACCTCCCCCGCCGACAGATCGATGCCCTCGGCCCGGGTGTCGGTGCGCACCGCGACGTCCTGCGCGGCGAAGTCGGCCGGGGTGCGGGCCATGAGCCGGTCGCGGTCGGAGACCAGCCCGCCGATCCAGTAGGGGATGCCGCAGGCGGAGTAGGAGATCTCCGGGCCCTGCTCCAGGACGACGACGTCGAGCTCGGAGGCACCGCGCAGGCGCCGCGCCTGGGCGGCCGCCGACAACCCTGCGGCGTCCCCGCCGATGACCACAAGCCGTTCCACGCCGACAGGGTGTCACCCCGGACCGACACCCGGCAGATCAGCGGCTGCCGAGATCCCCCACGGCGGCGAGGTCGCGAACCCCGGCCCGGCGGAAGACCTTGCCCGGGTTGAGCAGACCCGCCGGGTCGAGGGCGTCCTTGATGGCCCGGTGCACGTCGATCGCGACGGGGCCGATCTCCCGCTCCAGCCAGTCGACCTTGATCGCACCCACGCCGTGCTCGCCGGTGATCGTGCCGCCCAGCGACAGCCCCAGCTCGAGGATGTCGTCGAAGGCGGCGAAGGCCCGCTCGCGCTGGTCGGCGTCGGCCGGGTCGAAGCAGATCGTCGGGTGCATGTTCCCGTCGCCGGCGTGCCCCACCACGCCGATGGTGAGCGCGCGGGCGGCAGCGATCGCGTCGCAGCCGTCGAGGAACTGGGCGATCCGGGACCGGGGGACGGCGACGTCGTCGATCAGGGTGCTGCCCAGCTGCTCCAGCGCGGGGAGCGCCATCCGGCGGGCCTGCAGCAGGAGGTCGCCCTCGGTGGCGTCGTCGGTGGTGTGCACGAACTCCGCGCCGGCCTCGCGGCACAGCTGCGCCAGGGCCTCGATCTCCCGCGCGGCCGCCTCCCCGCCGGTGTCGGACTGCGCCAGCAGCAGCGCGTGCGCGGAACGGTCGAGGTCGGCCTTCAGCAGGTCGTCGACGGCGCAGATGCAGGTGTTGTCCATGACCTCGAGCAGGCTGGGCACCAGGCCGGTGGTGACCACGCGCTCGACGACCTCGCCGGTCTGCGCCGTCGTCGCGAAGGTGGCGGCGAGCGTGACCGGCCGCTGCGGCGCGGGGCGCAGCGCGAGCGTGGCCTCGGTGATGACGCCCAGCGTTCCCTCGGAGCCCACGAACAGCCGGGCCAGGTCGTAGCCGGCGACGCCCTTCACCGTTCGCCGTCCGGTTCGCAGCACCCGCCCGTCGGCGAGGACGACTTCGAGGCCGAGCACGTAGTCGGTGGTCACCCCGTACTTCACGCAGCACAGGCCGCCGGAGTTCGTGGAGAGGTTGCCGCCGATCGTGCACCAGTCGTAGCTGGAGGGGTCGGGGGGATAGAACAGGCCGGCGCCGGCGACCGCGTCGCGCAGCGACTTGTTCACCACGCCGGGCTGGACGACGGCCAGGCGGTCGGCGGGCGACACCTCCAGGACTGCGTCCATCCGGGTCATCACCAGCGTGATCGCGCCGTCGACGGCGTTGCTGGAGCCGGCCAGTCCGGAGCCCGCGCCGCGCGGGACCACCGGGACGCCGTGCCGGGAGGCCACCTGCATCACCGTGACGACGTCGGCGGTGCTGCGCGGGAACACGACGGCCGCGGGCGTGCCGGCCGGGGCGAGCATGGCCTGGTCACGGGCGTAGGGCGCCGTCACGTCGGGATCGAGGAGGACGCTGCCGGGGCCGAGCGCGTCCTGCAGCTCGCCCACCCACGCCGCCGTCACGGTGGTCACCGTCACACCGTAGGCGGTCCCGACGATGATCAGGTCAACGATGCGGTCAGTCCAGGCCGAGGTCGGCGAGGGTGAAGGCGGCGCGGTATTCGAAGCCGGCCTCCTCGACCGCCGCCCGCCCGCCTCGGTCGACGATCACGGCCACGCCGATGACCTCGGCGCCGGCCTCCTGCAGGGCCTCGGCCGCGGTGAGCGGGCTGCCGCCGGTGGTGGAGACGTCCTCCACCACGAGCACGGCGCGGCCCTCGACGTCGGGGCCCTCGATGCGGCGCTGCAGGCCGTGCGCCTTGCCGGCCTTCCGGACGACGCAGGCGTCGAGGAACCCCTCGCCGCCGGCCGCTGCGTGCAGCATCGCCGTCGCGACGGGGTCCGCCCCGAGGGTGAGGCCACCCACGACGTCGTAGCGCAGGTCACCGGTGAGCTGGCGCATCACGCGGCCGACGAGCGGGGCGCCCTCGTGGTGCAGCGTGAGCCGGCGCATGTCGATGTACCAGTCGGCCTCCCGCCCCGAGGAGAGCGTGACCTTCCCGTGCACCACGGCGAGCTCGACGATGAGTTCCAGCAGCCGGTCACGGTCGGGCAGAGTCGCGGGAGCCGTCATGCCACCGACCCTAGACACGGCCCCGCAGACGGCGCAGGGCCGCCGTCCGACCGGAGTCGGACGACGGCCCTGGGCCGGACCGATCAGGAGGCGGCGGGGGCCAGCACCTGGTCGATGATGTAGACGGTGGCGTTGGCCGTCTGCACGTTGCCGCAGATCACCGAGGCCTCCATGCCCACGACCGTGCCGTCGGCGGCGATGGAGAAGTCCTCACCGGAGCCCTCGATCGTCACCTCGTCGTTGTTCAGCGTGGTGTGCGTGCCGGCCAGCTCGTCGGGGGCCAGGCGGCCCGGGATGACGTGGTGGGTCAGCACCGTGGTCAGCTGCGGGGTGTCGGCCAGCAGCGCGTTGAGCGCGTCGGCGGGAACGGCCTCGAAGGCGGGGTTGGCCGGGGCCAGCACGGTGATGTCGTCGGTGGTGTTCAGCGTGTCGCCGAGGTTCGCGGCGGTCACGGCCTGCACCAGCGTGGACAGCGCCGGGTTGTTGCTGGCGGCGGTCGCGACCGGGTCGTCGGTCATCCCGGTGAAGCTGCCCTCGCCCTCGGCGGGAACCGCGGCACAGCCCTCTCCGAACGGCTCGTCGGAGGTCGGCATCGCGCTGCTCTCGGGGGCCTCGCTCTCGATGCTGGTGCTCGTGTCGGCGGCCGCGCCGGTGTCCTCGGCCGGCTCGTCCGAGCCGCAGGCGCTCAAGGTGATGGCGAGGGTGGAGACGGCGGTCATGAGGACGCCGCGGGTGAGGAGGTTGCTCTTCACGGTGATGGTGCTCCTTGTCCTGTCCGTGCGACCGCATTGTCGCGGGCGGGTGGTGCGCCGGCCCGCGGGAGCGGTCCGGAGTATCTCGCCACCGGCGGGTGCCGGGACGGGTCTGGGTCCGGCCGGGTGGCCGGGAAGGTGGGTCAGCCGGCGACCACCTGGATGGAGTGCCAACCGCTGGAGCCGGCGGGGAAGGGCGCCGCACGCTCCTCGGTCTGCACCTCGCCGTCGGCGCCGGTGGCGCGCACGGTGACCTGGTGCCGGCCGGGGGCGAAGTCGTAGGGAAGAACCCACTGACGCCACAGGTCGGCGTCGACCTGCGGGGAGAGCTCGGCCTCCGCCCAGTCCTCCTCGTCGACGCGCACCTCGACCCGGGAGATCCCCCGCGTCTGGGCCCACGCCATGCCGGCGATCGCCCGGCGGCCGGCCGGGAACTCGCGCAGCGGCGCAGGGGTGTCGATCCGGGAAGCGACCTTGATCGGACCCTCGGCCGCCCAGTCGCGCTCGGTCCAGTAGGCGTCGACGGCGTCGAAGGTCGTGGCATCGATGCGCACCAGCCACTTGCAGGCCGACACGTAGCCGTAGAGGCCGGGGATGATCATCCGCACCGGGAAGCCGTGCTCGACCGGGAGCGGCTCGCCGTTCATCCCGAAGGCCAGCATCGCGTCCTCGACCTCGAGGGCGTTGCGGGTCGGGGCGCCGATCGTCATGCCGTCCTCGGAGCGGCACAGCAACTGGTCGCTGCCGGAGCGGATGCCGTTCTCCTCCAGCAGCGCGGCCAGGGGGACCCCGATCCAGCGGGCGGTGCCGGCCAGTCCGCCGCCGACCTCGTTGGAGACGCAGGTCAGCGTGATGTCCCGCTCGATGAGGTCGTCGCGCTCGAACAGGTCGGCGAGCGTGTAGCTGCGCGGGGAGTCGAACATGCCGGCCATCTCCAGCCGGTAGTCGGCGGGCCGGATGCGCGGAACGGTGATCGCGGTGTCGACCCGGTAGAACTCGCCGTTGTCGGTGAACAGCGGGGTCAGGCCGTCGATCTCGTCGGAGAGGTCGGCCCCCGGGGGCAGCGGCTCGGCGGGCGAAGCCGGGGCCGGCAGGGCGAGGGCGGCCCGGTCGCCGGCGACGTCGAAGCGCTGCTGGAGCAGCCGGCCACCGCCGCCGGTCACCGCAGCCGCACCGAGGGCGACCCCGCTGGTGAGGAAGAAGCGGCGGCGGTCGAGACCGGCACCCTTGCGGTCGCCGGAGCCGAGGACCTCGCGCAGTCTCTCGACGATGCGCTCGTCGGCGTGATCACCGGGCGCGGGGGGCGGCTGCTCGGCCGGTGGGACCACCGCCACGGTGAGGGGGGCCAGGAGCGCGAGCAGGGCGGCGATGCCGGCCGCCGCGCCGAGCAGGGACGGGAGCGCGTCGAGCGGTCCGCCCGCGGGGCGGGTGAGGGCCGCGAGGACGCCGATGGCGCCGAAGAGCGCGATCCCGAGGACGCCGAGCCGCCGGTTGCGCAGCCCGACCAGGCCGACGGCCAGCGCGTAGAGGGCGATCGCCACGAGGGTCCCGACGACCAGCGCGATCTTGTCGTTCTCGCCGAAGGTCCGGATCGCGAAGGCCTTGACCGCCTCCGGAGTGAGCGTGATGGCCGCGTCGCCGACGGCGATCACCGGCGACGAGGCGGGACCGACGAACCCGGCGACCAGTTCCGCGACGCCGAGGGCGACCGCCGCGGCCAGCAGGCCGGCCAGCGCGGCGAGGACGCGGCGGCCCCGGGGGCGCTCGGGTCGCTCGTCCGGTGCGAGGGCCGGAGTCTGTGTGGACGTGGTCACGCCCTGTCTTCGGGCACCGCCCCGGATCCGGATTCGATTCGGCGAAGAATTGTCTGGTGCACAACCGGTCCGCGCCGTTCGGCATGCCTGCCAGGGGCTTCTGCCACGCTGGCGCCGTGCCGATCGATCAGTCCCCCGCCGAAGGGCAGGCCGCGCGCCCCGTGGTGCCGCCGTCCGTACGCGTCGCCGTCATCACGATGGGCGTGCTCGCCGCGCTGCTGCTCACCAACGCCGCACTGCTCTGGTACGGCTACGACTCCGCCGTCGACCGCATCGCCCGGGAGGCGGACGTCGCCCGCGACGAGGCCCGGCAGTTCGTGCTGATGTCCCTGATCCCCAACCTGGTGCTCGGCCTGCTGCTGACCCTGTCGGCCTGGTTCCTCCCCCGGCGCCGCCCCTGGGCCCGGTGGACGGGGCTGGCCGCCAGCGGCCTGCTCGCACTGCTGACGCTGTTCCAGGTGGTCGTCACCGCCGGCATCACGGTCGCCTCGCTGTTGGTCCTGGTGCTCTCGGTCGCGGCCGTCACGAGCCTGCTGGCACGCACGACCGGCGCCTGGATGCCCACGCTGCGCACCCCGGCCTGAGGGGCGTCGCCGGCGGCGCCACGTACACGTGGCACCGCCGGTGACGATCGGTCAGCCCTGGCCGTTCGCCCGCTGCCAGCCGCGGTAGCGGTACCACTCGTTGGACGGCTTGAGCGCCAGCGCCACGATGCCGACCGCCGTGAGGATCAGCGAGAACCAGCCCAGCGAGGTGAGGAAGCCGGTGCTCTGGCCGGTGCCCGCCCCGAGGCCCAGCAGCCCGAACAGGACACTGAGACCGCCGAGGACCCAGATCACGATCCGTGCCCAGTTGCGGCCCTGCCAGGCGAACCAGATGAAGAGGGCCTGCAGCCCCAGGATGATCAGCGTGATGACGACGCCGATGACGATGCCCGTCCGGACGAGGTCCTCGGTGATCGCGGCATCGGTGGACTCCAGCATCGACTGCTCGATCAGACCCTCCATGTCGGAGAAGGTCACGATCGACTGGATGAGCCCGAGCACGAGGCTGGCCACCAGGGCACCGATGCCGACGCGCACCGTGGTCGGCCGCTCCATCGGGGTGGGCGCGCCGTAGCCGGTCGGCGCCGACGGCGCCGGGGCGTACCCGGGGTACTGCTCGCCGTACGGCGGCTGGCCCTGGGACGGCTGGCCGTACGGCGGCTGCCCGTACGGCGGTTGCCCCTGGGGCGGCTGGCCGTACGGAGGCTGGGACGGCGGGGGGTTCCACCCCTGCGGCGGACCGCCCTGCCCCTGCTCGCCGGGGTCCCCGTAGGGACCGCTCTGTCCTGACGTCATCTTCCGCCTCCCGTTGGTACCGGTTCCTCGTGATCATGGTGGACACCCGGGGCAGCGGCCAGCGACCCGGCGCGTGTCGTCGCCCGGTCGTGTCACGGTCCGGCCAGGGACCACCGGCTCAGCCGCGGGTGACGCTCAGTCCGCCGTCGCCGTCGGCCACGTCCGCCGGCCGGTCGACGACGACCTCGTCGCCGTCGCGGATGTCGCCGGCCAGCAGCGCCTTGGCCAGCCGGTCGCCGATCGCCGACTGCACCAGCCGCCGCAGCGGACGGGCGCCGTAGACGGGGTCGAACCCGCCCAGCGCCAGCCACTCCTTCGCCGCATCGGTGACCCGCAGGGTGAGCCGCCGAGCGGCGAGCCGCCGCGCCAGGACGCCGACCTGGATGTCGACGATCCCGGTCAGCTCCTCGCTGCCGAGGGCCCGGAAGACCACGACGTCGTCGAGCCGGTTGAGGAACTCCGGCTTGAAGTGCGTCCGGACGACGCTCATCACGGCCTCGCGCCGACGTTCCTCGGGGACCGACTGGTCGGCGATCAGCTGCGAACCCAGGTTCGACGTCAGGATCAGGATGGTGTTGCGGAAGTCGACCGTGCGGCCCTGACCGTCGGTGAGCCGGCCGTCGTCGAGCACCTGGAGCAGCACGTCGAACACGTCCGGGTGGGCCTTCTCCACCTCGTCGAGCAGGACGACGGTGTACGGACGCCGCCGCACCGCCTCGGTGAGCTGGCCGCCCGCCTCGTACCCGACGTATCCGGGCGGCGCGCCGACCAGCCGGGCCACCGAGTGCTTCTCCGAGTACTCGCTCATGTCGATGCGGACCATGGCCCGCTCGTCGTCGAACAGGAACTCCGCGAGCGCCTTGGCCAGCTCGGTCTTGCCGACACCGGTCGGACCGAGGAAGAGGAAGGAACCGGTCGGCCGATCGGGATCGGAGACCCCGGAGCGGGCCCGGCGCACCGCGTCGGACACCGCCCGGACGGCGTCGGGCTGACCCACGACGCGAGCGGCCAGCCCGTCCTCCATGCGCAGCAGCTTGTGGGTCTCGCCCTCGAGCAGCCGGCCCGCGGGGATGCCGGTCCAGGCCTGGACGACCTCGGCGATGTCGTCGGGGCCGACCTCCTCCTTGAGCATGGAGTCGCCGCTGGCCACGGAGTCCTCGGCCGAGGTCAGCGACCGCTCCAGCTCGGGCAGGCGGCCGTAGCGCAGCTCGGCGGCCCGTGCGAGGTCGCCGTCGCGCTCGGCCCGCTCGGCCTCCGTGCGGACGGACTCGAGCTCCTCCTTGATCCGCTGGATGCGCTCGATGGCGGTCTTGTCCTGCTGCCAGCGGAAGGTGAGCTCGGCCAGCTCCTGCCGGCGATTGGCGAGCTCCTCGCGGAGTGCGGCCAGCCGCTCCATCGAGGAGGCGTCGTCCTCCTTGGACAGCGCCATCTCCTCGATCTCCATCCGGCGGACGGCGCGCTCCACCTCGTCGACCTCGACCGGCCGGCTGTCGATCTCCATCCGGAGCCGGCTGGCGGCCTCGTCCACGAGGTCGATCGCCTTGTCGGGGAGGAAACGGGCCGTGACGTAGCGGTCCGACAGCGTGGCGGCCGCGACGATCGCCGTGTCGGTGATGCGGACACCGTGGTGCACCTCGTAGCGCTCCTTGAGCCCGCGCAGGATGCCGATGGTGTCCTCGACGCTCGGCTCGCCGACGAAGACCTGCTGGAAGCGGCGCTCGAGCGCGGCGTCCTTCTCGATGTGCTCGCGGAACTCGTCGAGCGTCGTCGCGCCGACCATCCGCAGCTCACCGCGGGCGAGCATCGGCTTGATCATGTTGCCGGCGTCCATGGCGGAGTCGCCGGTGGCGCCGGCGCCGACGATCGTGTGCAACTCGTCGATGAACGTGACGATCTGCCCCTCGGCGTCGGTGATCTCCTGGAGCACGGCCTTGAGCCGCTCCTCGAACTCGCCGCGGTACTTGGCGCCGGCGACCATCGAGCCGAGGTCCAGCGCCATCAGGCGCTTGCCCTTCAAACTCTCCGGGACGTCACCGGCCACCATCCGCTGGGCCAGGCCCTCGACGATGGCCGTCTTGCCGACGCCGGGCTCGCCGATGAGCACCGGGTTGTTCTTCGTGCGCCGGGAGAGCACCTGGACGACCCGCCGGATCTCGGTGTCCCGGCCGATGACCGGGTCGATCTTGCCGTCCCGAGCTCGCTGGGTGAGGTCGACGGCGTACTTCTCCAGCGCCTGGAAGGTGCCCTCGGGGTCCGGCGTCGTGACCTTGCGGTTGCCCCGGACCGTGCGGAAGGCGGCCAGCAGCGTGTCGCGGGTCGCACCCGACCCGGTCAGGACGTCCCCGGCGTCACCGTCGGAGCCGGCGAGCCCGACCAGCAGGTGCTCGGTGGAGATGTACTCGTCACCGAGGGCGCCGGCCTGCTCGCCGGCGTCGTTGATGACCCGGAGCAGTTCCCGGGACGGCGACGGGGCGGGCACGGTGGCCCCGCTGACGCTGGGCATGCGGCGCAGCGCCGCCTCGGCCTTCGCCCGGACGTCGACCGGGTCGGCGCCGACGGCGGTGAGCAGCGGGCCGGCGATGCCGTCGGACTGCTCCAGCAGCGCGGCGAGGAGGTGCAGCGGCTCGAGCGCCGCCTGGCCGCGGGCGACGGCGAGGCGCTGCGCCGCTGCGATGGCCTCCTGCGAGCGGGTCGTGAGCTTGCTCTCCATGGTCGGGGACGCTCTTCCTCTCGTGGCTCGGATGACCGCCGGACGGGACCCCGGCAGCGCGTGGCGACCAGTGCAACGACGGCGAAGTTGAGTCTGTTCCGCTCAACCTAGCCGGGTCCGACCCCCTCGCCGGATGTGCCCCCGCCGAGCGAGGAACTGTGCGGCCGTCGTGGCAGACGCGCTGGTGCGACCTAGACTCAGGACATGACCGCTCTGCCGGCACCGAGTGTGGCGCTCGACGACCAGCTGTGCTTCGCGCTGTACGCCGCTTCCCGGGCAGTGACGGCGCGCTACCGGCCGATGCTCGACGCCCTCGGCCTGACCTATCCCCAGTACCTCGTCATGATGCTGCTCTGGGAGTCCGACCACCAGACCGTCGGGCAGCTCGGTTCCCGCCTGGCCCTCGACAGCGGCACCCTGTCCCCGCTGCTCAAGCGGCTGACCGCCGCGGGACTGGTCACCCGGCACCGCCGGGTCGAGGACGAGCGCTCGGTCGCCATCGCGCTGACCGACGAGGGCCGCGCCCTCCGCGAGAAGGCGTTCGCGATCTCCGAGAAGATGATCGGCGCCATCGGCTTCGACAGCGGAGAGTTCGACGAGCTCATGCAGCGGCTGCGTCTGCTGACCGAGCGGGTCAACCGCGGGGAAGCCGTCTGCTGAATGCGTTGAGCCCGCAGCTCACCGGGTAGGGGCTGGTCGACGCGCCGTCCAGGAGCTGGCGGCGCCCGGCACGGAAGAGGCCTCATGCCTACTCGCACCGCACGCACCGCCTGGAACGGCACCCTGCAGGAGGGCTCCGGCCAGGTCGAGCTCTCCAGCTCCAAGGTCGGCACCTACGAGGTGTCCTTCCCCAAGCGCGCCGCGGAGGAGGCCGGGGGAACCACCAGCCCCGAGGAGCTCATCGCTGCCGCGCATTCCTCCTGCTTCGCGATGGCCCTGTCCAGCGAGATCGGCAAGGCCGGCGGCACCCCGCAGGCCCTCGAGGTGACCGCGGACGTGACCCTCGGGCAGAAGGACGGCGCCCCCCACATCACGGGGATCACGCTCACCGTCCGCGGCGAGGTCGACGGCCTCGACGCGGCCGGGTTCGAACAGGCCGCACAGGCGGCGAAGGTCGGCTGCCCGGTCAGCAAGGCCCTGGCCGGCACCGAGATCACCCTCGACGCCGCACTCGACCAGTAGCCCGCCGTGGGCATAGGTACCTTCACCTGCGCATCGCAGCGCCAGAACGCAGGTGAAGGTTCCAATGCCTGAGAGGGAGGGCGGCGTCAGCCGGGCGGGTGGAGGCCCGTGGGACGGCTCGCACCGAAGTCAGGAGCCCGTCGCCTCGCGGGCCTCGCCGAGCTGGTTCAGCCGGGCGAGCAACTCCGCCAGCTGGGCGACATCGGCCGGCGGCCAGTCGCCCAGGTCGGACTCCCAGCGGGCCCGGCGCACCTCACGGATCCGGGACAGGCGGGCCGAGCCCTCGGCCGACGGCGTCAGCACCTGGGCCCGCCCGTCGACGGGGTCGGCCGCGCGGTCGACGAGTCCCAGATCGACCAGGTGGGCCACCTGGCGGCTGACCGTGCTCTTGTCCAGGCCCAGCCGGGTCACGAGGTCGCTGGCCCGCAACGGGCCGGAGTCCTGGAGCAGCGCCAAGAGACCGTACGCCGCGCCGTCGAGGTCGGGATGCAGCTCGCCGGCCAGGCGGGTGGAGATGGCGCGGGCCCGGCGCAGCAGCAGACCGACCTCGCGCTCCAGCCGGACGAAGGCCTCATGGGCATCGCCGGCGCGCGGGTCGCCGTCGTCCGACCAACCGGTCACCGATCGCTCCGCGGCCGCCAGACGACCAGCGCCGAACTCTGCCTGCTCCGGGGCACGAGGTCGCGCCGGTACCCGGCGGGGACGGCGGCCTCGGCCGCCATGAGTCGGGCCTCGGACAGGTCGAGCGCCTCCAGCAGTTCGCGCACCCGGGCCTGCAACGCCTCGACCTGCGACTCGAGGTCGATGATCCGCTTGATCCCGGCCAGGTTGACGCCGTCCTCCTGCGAGAGGCGCTGCACCTCACGGAGGAGGGCGACGTCCCGCGGGCTGTACCGGCGGCCACCGCCGGGCGTCCGGCCGGGGCTGACCAGCCCGAGCCGGTCGTACTGGCGCAGCGTCTGCGCGTGCATGCCGGCCAGCTGCGCCGCCACGGAGATGACGAACACCGGAGCGTCCTCGGCGACGGCGCGGACGCCGTCGTGGGAGCTGCTCACCGCTCACCTCCCGCCTGCACCGCGGCGGTGATCTGCGGGCGCGGGTCCTCGGCCATCTCCTCGGCGAGGTTCTCGATGACCTTGCGCTGCGCGGGGGTCAGCCGGGAGGGCACCGCCACCTCCAGGGTGACGAGCAGGTCGCCGGAGCGACCCTTGCCGTGCACGCCCCGCCCCCGGACGCGCAGGGTGCGCCCGCTGGCGGTACCGGCCGGCACCTTGAGCGAGACGTTCCCGTCGAGCGTCGGCACGGTCAGCGTCGTCCCGAGAGCGGCCTCGGCGAAGGTGATCGGCACGGTGAGCGTCAGATCCTCGCCCTTGCGCCCCAACAGCTCGTGCTCGGAGACGTGGACCACGACGAAGAGGTCGCCCGCCGGCCCGCCCCGTCGTCCCGGCGCGCCCTTGCCGGCCAGCCGGATGCGCTGGCCGTCCTTGACCCCCGCCGGGATGCGGACGGTGATCGTGCGGGTCTGGGTCGTGACGCCGTTGCCGGCGCAGGTCGGGCACGGGTCGTCGACGACCGAGCCGGTGCCGCGGCAGTTGCGGCAGGGCTCGGAGAAGGCAAAGGCCCCCTGGCTCCGGCTGGTCACACCGGCGCCCTGGCAGACCGGGCAGGTGTGCGGGCTCGTACCCGGCTTGGCGCCGCTGCCGGCGCAGGTCGGGCAGGTGCCCGGGCTCTGCATCCGCAGCGGGACGGTCACACCGAGGGCCGCCTCGTCGAAGGAAAGCGTGGCCTCGGTCTCGACGTCCTGACCGCGGGCGGGGCCGGACGCGGCCTGGCTGCGGGCGCGCGCGCCACCCCCGGCCGCACCGCCGAACAGCCCGCCGAGGATGTCGCCGAGCCCGCCGGCACCGCGGCCACCGGCCGGCCCGGCGCCGCCCGCGGCGCCGAACAGGTCACCGAGGTCGAACGGCTGGCCGCCGCCCCCGCCCGGGAACCCGCCGGGGAAGCCGCCCGGCCGGCCGCCGCCCCCGAACAGCCGGCGGGCCTCGTCGTACTCGGTCCGCCGCTTGGTGTCCGACAGCACGTCGTAGGCCTCGGAGACGTCCTTGAACCGCGCCTCGGCCTCGGCGTTGCCCGGGTTCTTGTCCGGGTGCAGCTCCTGCGCCAGCTTGCGGTAGGCCTTCTTGATCGCCGACGCATCGGCGTCCTTGGGGACGCCCAATGCGGCGTAGTAGTCCTTCTCGATGAAGTCCCGGGTGCTCATCGGGCGCCCCCTCTCTGGATCAGTCGGACGCCGGAGCGCTGGTCTCGTCCGTGGCGGTCGGCGCCGCCGGCGCGGCCGGTGCCGGGTTCTCCGGCTCGCTGACACCGACCATCGCCGTCCGCAGGACCCGGTCACCGCGTCGGAAACCCTGCCGCAGCACCGTGGTGGCGGTCGGGACCGCGACCTCCGGCGACGTGTCGTGCAGGACCGCCTCGTGCAGCGACGGGTCGAACGGGTCGCCGGCCGTGCCGAACGCCTCGACCCCGAGGCCCTCGAGCAGGCCCAGGACCCGGTCGGCCACGACCTTGAAGGCACCGGTCAGGTCCCCGTGGTCACGGGCCCGCTCGATGTCGTCGACGATCGGGAACAGCTGCAGCGCGAACCGCTCGGCCGCCTGGTCGACGACCAGGGTGCGATCGCGGTCGACCCGGCGCCGGTAGTTGGCGTACTCGGCGGTGACCCGCTGCAGGTCCTCGGTCCGCTCGGCCAGCTGCTTCTCCAGGTCCCCACCGGGCGGCGGGGCTTCGGGCTGGCTCGGCGTCGGCTCCTCGACGACCGGCGTCTCGTGCTCGCTCATCTGTTCCTCTCGGGAGGCTGCATCTGGGGTGTGCGCAGCGGGGGCGGCGGCATCGGGGGTGGTGCCGGCCGGCTGGTCGCCGGCCGGCACCCGGACCGCTCCGGTCATCGGATCGATGCGCCGCTTGTCGCGGATCACGACCCGCGGCGCATCCTCGTCCCGCGTCGTCACGACCGCTTGTCGGTGTCCTCGTCGACGATCTCGGCGTCGACGACGTCGTCGTCAGCGGTCGGGGAGGACGCGCCACCCTCGCCGGCCTCGGCACCGGGCGCACCCTCGGCACCGGCCTCGGCGTTCTGGGCGTAGAGCGCGCCGCCGACCTCCTGGGAGACTCGGGCGACCTTCTCCTGCGCCGTCTTGATGGCCTCGATGTCGGAGCCACCCAGCGCGCTTCGCAGGTCGGTCAGCGCCTCGCCGAGCTCGTCCTTCTTCTCGGCCGGGATCTTGTCGCCGTTCTCGGCCAGGAACTTCTCGGTCTGGTACTGCAGCGACTCGGCCAGGTTGCGGGTCTCGGCCTCCTCGCGGCGCTTCTTGTCCTCCTCGGCGTGCGCCTCGGCGTCCTTCATCATCCGCTCGATGTCGTCCTTGGGCAGCGCCGAGCCGCCGGTGATGGTCATCGACTGCTCCTTGCCCGTGCCGAGGTCCTTGGCGTGGACGTGGACGATGCCGTTGGCGTCGATGTCGAAGGCGACCTCGATCTGCGGGACGCCGCGCGGCGCCGGAGGCAGACCGGTCAGCTCGAACATGCCGAGCTTCTTGTTGTAGGCGGCCATCTCGCGCTCGCCCTGGAAGACCTGGATCTGCACGGACGGCTGGTTGTCGTCGGCCGTCGTGAAGATCTCGCTGCGCTTGGTCGGGATCGTGGTGTTGCGCTCGATGAGCTTGGTCATGATCCCGCCCTTGGTCTCGATGCCCAGGGACAGCGGGGTGACGTCGAGGAGCAGGACGTCCTTGACCTCACCGCGGAGGACGCCGGCCTGAAGCGCAGCGCCGATCGCCACGACCTCGTCGGGGTTGACACCCTTGTTGGGCTCCTTGCCGCCGGTCAGCTCCTTCACCAGGTCGCTGACGGCCGGCATGCGGGTCGATCCACCCACGAGGACGACGTGGTCGATCTGGCCCACGGAGATGCCGGCGTCCCGGATCGCCTGGTTGAACGGCGCGCGGGCACGGTCGAGGAGGTCCTGCGTCATCCGCTGGAACTCGGCGCGGGTGATCGTGACGTCCAGGTGCAGGGGACCCTCGGCGCCGGCGGTGATGTAGGGCAGGTTGATGTTGGCCGACTGCGCGCCGGACAGCTCGATCTTGGCCTTCTCGGCGGCCTCGCGGAGACGCTGCAGGGCCAGCTTGTCCTTCGACAGGTCGATGCCGTTGGAGGCGTTGAAGGTCTTGACCAGGTGGTCCATGACCTTCTGGTCCCAGTCGTCACCACCGAGGTGGTTGTCACCGGCGGTGGCCTTCACCTCGATGACGCCGTCCCCGATCTCGAGCAGGGAGACGTCGAAGGTGCCACCACCGAGGTCGAAGACGAGGATCGTCTGCTCGGTCTCGCCCTTGTCCAGGCCGTAGGCCAGCGCGGCCGCCGTCGGCTCGTTGACGATGCGCAGGACGTTGAGGCCGGCGATCTCACCGGCCTCCTTGGTGGCCTGGCGCTGGGCGTCCTCGAAGTAGGCCGGGACGGTGATGACGGCGTCGGTGACCGGCTCGCCCAGGTAGGTCTCGGCGTCCCGCTTGAGCTTCTGCAGGACCCGGGCGCTGATCTCCTGCGGGGTGTACTGCTTGCCGTCGATGTCGGCGGACTTCCAGGTGGTGCCCATCTCACGCTTGACGCTGCGGATGGTGCGGTCGACGTTGGTGACCGCCTGGTTCTTCGCCGACTGGCCGACGAGGACCTCGCCGTTCTTGGCGAAGGCGACGACGGACGGGGTGGTGCGCGAACCCTCGGAGTTCGCGATGACCGTCGGCTCGCCGCCCTCCAGGACGGTGACGACGGAGTTGGTGGTGCCGAGGTCGATACCGACCGCTCGTGCCATGGGGATGGCCTCTCTTCCGTTCGTGTGCGGGGTGGTCTACCGGGAAGTCGAGCGCCTTGCGCGAGGTCCACTCAACTTTCCTGCCCACCCTAACGGCAGGGCTTCTGGCGGTGTTCCCGGGGCCGACCGCCTTCTCCCGACACCCTCCCCCATCGGTCACCCGCGCCGTATGGCACTCCTCCCCGCGGCACACGACGCGGATCACGACCACACCGCGCGGACGAGCAGCGAAGGACGGCGGACGAGGGCCGGGCCCATCCACAGCGACCGTCACGCCCACCCACGAGGGGGCGCGAGGCTCCACACTTCCGCCGTGCACCCCATCCTGCGCGCCCGAGCGGACCAGCAGCTGGGCCTGTTCACCGCGGTCGACGCCCGAGAGGCCGGATACGAGCACGCTGAGGTCCGGAGGCTGTGCCGGTCGGGGACCTGGGTGCGACTGCGCCGCGGCATCTACACGACGCCGGATGCGCTCGACCGCGCCCGATCGGCATCTGCACGCCACCGGATCGACTGCCTCGCCGTGGTTCTCGAGCTGGGGCGGCCCACCACTGTCGCGAGTCACGCATCCGCCGCACGACTGCACGGCCTGCCGCTCCGGCGGGACATCGCCGGCACCGTTCGCCTGACCGATGCCGATGTCTGGCGCCGGGGCCGAGGATTTCTCTTGAAGCAGGCTCCGCTCCGCATCGGTGAGATCCAGCGGAGCGGGCCCCTGAGAGTGACGTCAGCGGCCCGCACCCTCATCGACTGCGCCCGCGAGTGGGGCCTCGACGACAGCGTCGTGGCGATGGACGCCGCGCTTCTCTCGCGGAAACTCACCGGCGGCGAGCTGCGGAGCGCCGCTGCGGCCGCGCGATCCTGGCCCGGCGGACTGAACGCGGTCCGAGCCGTGTCCCTTGCCGACGGCCGGGCGGAGTCGCCGCTGGAGACCCGTGGCCGGCTGCGGATCCTCGGCGCCGGACTGCCCACCCCGGAGCTCCAGGTGGAGATCCGGACAGGCGGACGCCTCGTGGCCGTCGTCGACGCCTGGTTCGAGGAGGCGGCCGTCGCGGTCGAGTTCGACGGGCAGGTCAAGTACACCGACCCGTGGCGCGGACAATCCCCGGAGCGGGCGCTCTGGGAGGAGAAACGGCGCGAGGACGAGCTGCGAGGCCTGGACATCCGCGTCGTCCGGATCGCCGACGCCGATCTCGGTCCACCGTGGGCGCGCCTCGAGACCCGCCTCCGGGAACTCGTCTCGACCGCAGGCCCGACGAGACGCCGATTCAGCGCGACCGCACGCGATCTGGGACGTCGCCGGGCCGGGTGACCACCGTCGTCCGCGTCGGAAGGCGGTCCTCCTCGCGGCACACCGGGAGGACGACGACCACACCGCGCGGACGACTACGGGCTCACGGCGCCGGCGACGAGAACTGCGGCAGAGGGAGCTCCGGCCGCAGCAGCTCCGCGTCGCACTGGCTCGTCGGCACGGGGCTGCCGTCGATGCCCAGCGCGTTCGGCTCCAGCGCCCGGTCGAGCTCGTAGGTCTGGGGGAAGGACCACGAGACCGGTCCGCCGTCCGCTGCGCGCGGGGGCTCGAGCACCCGCCGGCAACCGTCCGCCCACCACTCCTGGAAGCCCACCTGCAGCGGCCGGCCGTCCTGGTCGTAGAGCAGCACGCCCTCCAAGGGCGTGCCGTCGGCCGCGTACGGGAGCACGTCGGTCACCGGCCCGTAGCGCGAGAGCAGCGGGTACTCGCCGACCGCCTGCTCCGGCGGGGAGAAACCGGCCGCGTCCAGGTTCGCCCCGCGGGAGACCTCGGACCTGTCCCACGCCACGAAGGTGAAGAACAGGAGGACGACACCGGCCGCCGCGACGAGCACCCCCCACGGGCGGAGCAGCCGTCGTCGGCCCAGCGCCACGGACCCGGCGACCGCCGCGAGGACGAGCACGGCGCCGAGCAGGTGATCGTCCAGCGGCGCGGGCACCGGGAAGTCGCTCACCCCGTCCCGTTCGTGCAGGCAGGGCAGCAGGACCACCAGGTAGCCGTGCAGCACCCACCACGCCGGTCGCAACTCGCCGAGCAGGCGACGCATCTCGCGCGCGGTCCGGGCGACGTGGGGCGAGGACAGGACACCCTCGAGCCGTTCGCGCAGTCCGACGGTCTCGGGCCGGGCGCTGCTCCCGCGAGGAGGCAGGCCGGCGGCGGCCCGGAGATCAGCGGCGTAGTCGGCCGGCGGGCCCAGGCGGACGGCGACCGGACGGTCGTCGTCCTCCTGCGCGAGAGCCTCGAGGTGGAGCGCGAGGTCCTCCAGCAGCGCGCTGCGGTCCTCCGCGGGCAGATCGGCGAGCTCGTGCTCGACCGCCGCGAGGTAGTCCTGGGTCTGCCGGGTCACCGCGGAGTCGGTCGCCGTGGTCATGCCGCCACCCCCGGGCCGGCCAGGAGAGCGTCGACGGTGTCGGCGAACGTCCTCCACGTCTTGGTCGAGTCCTCGAGCACCGTGCGCCCCCTGTCGTTGATCGCGTAGTACTTGCGGTGCGGTCCCTCGTCGCTCGGGACGACGTAGGAGGTCAGCGCCCCGGCCTGGTAGAGGCGGCGGAGCGTGCCGTACACCGACGCGTCACCCACCTCGTCGAGCCCGGCGTTGCGCAACCGGCGCACGACGTCGTAGCCGTAGCCGTCGGCATCGCGCACGACGGCGAGCACGGCCACGTCGAGCACGCCCTTGAGCAGCTGACTGGCGTCCACTGCCGCACCTCCACGTCCCGTTCCGCTGTGGCGGAGCGAACGGTACTGCACGATGCGCAGTAGTACGGGCGGGCGAGAACCGGTGTGTCGGCGCCGAGTGCGACGGGGGGCCCCGCGGTTCCGCCGTCCTCACCCTCGGATCACCGTCCCCGGGATGCAGCCCGAGGACGGCGGCCCGGAGCCGGCGACGGCGATCAGGAACGGAGCCACGAGCCGCCGGTGGGCAGGACGCCCGCGGGCGCCGGCGATCTCTGGGCGCGGCGCCCATGGTTACCGGCGAGTAGCCTCGCAGCGCGCCAGCTATCGTGCGACCCAGTGCGGGACAGCAGTGCCCGCATGCGATCCGCCCCCCGGCTCCGGCCGGTGCGGACGACGGCTCGCGCACCACCTGGTGCCCCCGCCGCCGCAGGGCGGACGGGAGTCGGCCGACGCCGTCAGGCGTACGCGGGAGGAAGAGAATGACGGGCCCGTTGCAGATCGTCCTCGGCACGATCAGCGTCCTGTTCCTGATCGTCTCGTCGGTGATGGCCTATCGGGCCGTCCGGGCGATGGTGCGGATCATCCGCACCGGTCAGCCCGACGGCACGCGGTTCGGCCCGGTGAAGAACCGGCTGAAGACGCTCGCGATCGAGTCGCTGGGCCACACCCGGATGCTCAAGTGGTCGGCCATCGGCGCCGCCCACTGGTTCGTCTTCGTCGGCTTCTACGGCCTCTTCCTCACCCTGGTCGAGGCGTTCGGCGAGGTCTGGAACCCGGCCTTCCACCTGCCGATCATCGGCGAGTGGTTCCTGTGGAACCTTTTCGCCGACCTCATCGGCACCGGCACGATCCTCGGGATCCTCTACCTGATCTACCGGCGCCAGAAGGACCACCCGCGCCGCCAGGGCCGGAAGAGCCGCTTCGCCGGCACCAACGAGGGCCGCGGCTACTTCGTCGAGGCCGTCGTCCTCACCGTCGGCGTCGCCATCCTGCTGATCCGCGCCCTGAAGGTCTCCTCCGACCTGACCGACGCCCCCGCCTGGTCGCACCCGGTCTCCGGCGCCCTGGCCACGGTCCTGCCCGACAGCCCCGACCTGCTCACGGTCGTCGCCTTCGTCAAGATCGTGGTGAGCCTGACCTGGCTGGTCGTCATCAGCCGGATCCTGAACATGGGCGTCGCCTGGCACCGGTTCAGCGCCTTCTTCAACATCTACTTCAAGCGCGAGGACGACGGCAGCGTCGCCCTCGGCCCGCTGCAGCCGATGACCAGCGGCGGCAAGCCCATCGACTTCGAGGATCCGGGCGAGGACGATGTCTTCGGCCGCGGCAAGATCGAGGACTTCACCTGGAAGGGGATGCTGGACTTCACCACCTGCACCGAGTGCGGGCGGTGCCAGAGCCAGTGCCCGGCCTGGAACACCGGCAAGCCGCTCAGCCCCAAGATGGTGATCATGGATCTTCGCGATCACCTCTACGCGAAGGCCCCCTACCTCCTCGGTGAGAAGACCGCGTCCGAGACCGCACCGGACTACGACGTCCTCAAGCCCAGCGACGAGCAGGTCTGGGCCTCCGGGTACGCCCGCATCGAGGGCACCAACGACGCCCAGGCCCACCGCCCGCTGGTCGGCACGCTCGAGGAGGGCGGGGTCATCGACCCCGACGTCCTGTGGAGCTGCACCAGCTGCGGCGCCTGCGTCGAGCAGTGCCCGGTCGACATCGAGCACGTCGACCACATCATGGACATGCGCCGCTACCAGGTGCTGATCGAGTCGAGCTTCCCCTCCGAGGCCGGCGTGATGCTGAAGAATCTCGAGAACCGCGGCAACCCCTGGGGCATGGGGGGCAACGTCCGCGAGGACTGGATCAAGGAGCTCGACTTCGAGGTGACGGTTGCCGACGGCCCGCTCGACTACGACATCGAGTACCTGTTCTGGGTCGGCTGCGCCGGCGCCATCGACGACCGTGCCAAGAAGGTCACCAAGGCCGTCGCCGAGCTGCTCAACATCGCCGGCGTCGAGTTCGCCGTCCTCGGCAACGGGGAGAGCTGCTCGGGCGACCCGGCCCGCCGCATGGGCAACGAGTTCCTGTTCCAGATGCTGGCGCAGCAGAACGTCGAGACCCTCGACGGCGTCTTCGAGGGTCGCGTGCCCGGGATGCGCAAGATCGTCGCCACCTGCCCGCACTGCTTCAACTCCCTCGGCAGGGAGTACCCGCAGCTCGAGGGCCACTACGAGGTCGTGCACCACACGCAGCTGCTCGGTCAGCTGATCGAGGAGGGCCGGCTCACGCCCGTCACGCCGGTCGATCGCAAGGTGACCTACCACGACCCGTGCTTCCTGGGCCGGCACAACAAGGTCTACACGCCTCCGCGGGAGATCCTCGACTCCGTCCAGGGCCTCTCCACCCAGGAGATGCACCGCTGCAAGGACCGCGGCTTCTGCTGCGGCGCCGGCGGCGCGCGCATGTGGATGGAGGAGAAGATCGGCAAGCGGATCAACATGGAGCGCACCGAGGAGGCCCTCGAGCTCGACCCCGACGTCATCTCCACGGCCTGCCCGTTCTGCATCACGATGCTGAGCGACGCGCTGACATCCAAGAAGCAGAACGGCGAGGCGGGCGAGCACGTCGAGGTCCTCGACGTCAGCCAGATCCTGCTGCGCTCGATGACCCCGGTCGCCGTCGGGGCACAGGGCGCCGAGTCCGGTCCCGACGTCGGGACGGCGGTCGACGACGTCGCCGGCAACCGTTCCGCGGCGACGGAGCACGGCCCGACCGCCTGAGAAAGGACCTCCTCGCCCCCCACCGCTCGCAAGCTCGCGGCGGGCCCCTGCGAGGAGGCCGAGAACGGCGGCGCGCGTCTCCCTCGGGAGCGCGCGCCGTCGTCGTTCCGGCCCCGGAAAGATCGTTACGCCGGCTCACGACCCGGGGGACGACGGACGGCGCGGATGGAGGACGATCCTCCGGTGACCCGCACCGCTCCTCCGTCCGAGACGAGCCATCGCCGGGGTCTCGCGCTGATCGCCGTCGCGATCGTCCTGACCGGGCTGAACCTGCGGACGGCGGTCACGAGCGTCGGCCCGGTGCTCGAGGAGATCGAGAACGGCCTCGGCATCTCCAGCGGGCTCGCGGGCCTGATCACCTCCATGCCGGTGCTGTGCTTCGCCGCCATCGGTTTCGCCGGGCCGGCGCTGTCGGCCCGGTTCCGCGACTCCCACGTGCTGGCCGGGGCACTGTCCGCGATGGCGGCGGGACTCGTCCTGCGCAGCCTCGCCGGCGAATTTTCCCTGTTCCTCGCCGGCACGGTGGTGGCCATGGTGGGCGGGGCGCTGGGCAACGTCCTGCTGCCCAGCCTGGTGAAGCGGTACTTCCCCGGGCGCACGGGACTGCTCGTGGGCGCCTACAGCACCGCCCTGGGCCTGGGCGGCGCGTCCGCGGCCGTCGCCGCCCAGCCGATCGCCGACGCGGCCGGCGGAGGGGGCTGGCGCTGGGCACTCGGGGTGTGGGCGGTCCCGGCACTGGTCGCCGCGGCCGCGTGGCTCGGGATCCGGGCCACGCCCGGCGCCTCACGGAGCACGCACACCGCCGTCCGCATGCGGGCGCTGGTGCACAGCAGGACGGCGCTGGCCCTGACGGTGTTCTTCGGCGTCCAGGCACTGCAGGCCTACATCGTCATCGGCTGGTCGGCCCAGTACCTGCGCGACTCGGGACTGAGCGCGGCGACGGCCGGCCTGCTGCTCGGCCTGAACTCCGTCGTCGGGCTTCCGCTCAGCGCGGTGATCCCGTCCCTGACCGTGCGCCCACGCCTGCAGCGGCCCCTGCTCGTCGCGTTCGTCGTCGCCTACGTGGTCGGCTGGCTGGGCCTGTGGCGGTCACCGACGACGGCGCCCTGGCTCTGGATGACCCTCATCGCCGTGGGCATGGGCACCTTCGCGATGGTGCTCACCCTCATCGGGCTGCGGGCCCGCACCCCGGAGACGACCGCTGCCCTGTCCACCGTCGTCCAGGGCTGGGGCTACGTCCTCGCGGGGTTCGGACCCTTGCTGGTCGGCGTCCTGCGCGGCGTCACCGGCGGCTACACCGGAATGTTCGTCCTGGTATTGGCGGGCGTCGCCGTGCTGGCCGTGGCCGGCTGGTTCGCCACCCGGCAGGTGTACGTGGACGACGAGGTGGACCGGCCCGTCCCGGGTGGATCCCCGACCGGCACGGACGTGCTGGAGTCGGCGGGGGCCGAGGCGCCGGTCATCGCCCACGTCAGCTCGGACACCGCGCCGCCGCGCGGCTAGGGACGCAGCGCCGCGGCGCGGCTAGGGACGCCGCGTCTCCGCGCGGCTGAAGTTCCGGTAGGAGCGGGACGGCGTCGGGCCGCGCTGGTCCTGGTAGCGGGAGCCGTAGACGGCCGAGCCGTACGGGTGCTCCGACGGGCTGGTCAGCCGGAACAGGCAGAGCTGGCCGATCTTCATCCCCGGCCAGAGCGTGATCGGCAGGTTCGCCACGTTCGAGAGCTCCAGGGTGATGTGCCCGGAGAAGCCCGGGTCGACGAAGCCGGCCGTCGAATGGGTGAGCAATCCGAGACGGCCTAGGCTCGATTTTCCCTCGAGCCTCGCGGCCAGGTCGTCGGGGATGCTCACGACTTCCAGCGTCGACCCGAGCACGAACTCCCCCGGGTGCAGCACGAAGGGCTCGTCCCCGACGGGCTCGACCAGGGTGGTGAGGTCGTCCTGCTGCTGGGCCGGGTCGATGTGGGTGTACCGGGCGTTGTTGAACACCCGGAAGAACCGGTCCAGCCGGACGTCGATGCTCGAGGGCTGCACCAGCGCCTTGTCGTAGGGCTCGATCCCGAGGCGGCCCTCGGCGATCGCGGCCGTGATGTCGCGGTCGCTCAGCAGCATGGCGCGGAGTCTAGGGACCGCCGTCCTCACTCCTCCGGGCGAACCTCCGGTCAGGCCTCTCAACCGCCGTCCCGGACGCGCCGTTGGAGCCGGGAAGACGCAGGTCCGCCCCCGTGCACGGGGGCGGGCGCCACCGGACGGTCCGGCGGGAAGACGTCCGGGAGACAGCATGAAGAGCAAGCGGGTCCAGGCGATGGTCCTGGCAACGGCTGCCGTCGCCGGCTACGGGGGCGCTGCGGCCTTCTCCGCAGTGGCTGCCCCGGCCCTGCCGGTCATCACCGACTGGGGGCCGGGCGACGGCCTCACCCGCTACGTGCTCACCGCCACCTCCGGGACGACGTCGCCGGAGCTGCTGGCCGGTCTCGGGGGCGTCGACGGCGTCGTCAGCGCCCAGACGCTGTCCGACGGCCGCGCGCTCGTCGCCACCGACGGCCTCGTCCCGCAGGACCTGGCCGCCGTCAGCGGCGTCTCGGCGGTCGAGCTCTCCCCGCAGGTCCCGGTCGCCGCCACGGTCACCGACCCCTTCTTCCCCTCCTACGGCTGGCACCTGGAGAACACCGGCACCAACGCCTACGGGCAGAGCCCCGTGGTCGCGGACGCCGACGTCGACGCCGCCGAGGGCTGGGACACCGGCACCGGCGACGGGATGATCGTCGCCGTCGTCGACTCCGGCTTCGACTCCGACCACCCCGACCTCGCCGGCTCGCTCTGGGTCAACCCC
Organism: Blastococcus colisei; assembly: GCF_006717095.1. Taxonomy (NCBI): domain Bacteria; kingdom Bacillati; phylum Actinomycetota; class Actinomycetes; order Geodermatophilales; family Geodermatophilaceae; genus Blastococcus; species Blastococcus colisei. Next base: position 429,994 of record NZ_VFQE01000001.1, on the reverse strand, counting down.
GACGAGTCCTGCGGGTCCGCGGACACCGACGGCAACGGCAAGGCCGGCGACTGCCACGGCTGGAACTGGTACACCAACAGCGCCGACATCGACAACGGCAGCTACGGCAGCCACGGCGCGTCCGTCTCGGGCACGGTGGGGGCGCGCGCGGGCAACGGCGAGGGCCTGGCCGGCGTGGCACCGGACGTCACGATCATGCCGCTGGTCATCGGCGGCGGGAGCACCGTGGACGTGCTGGCGGGCGCCGAGGCGATCCGCTATGCCGTCGACCACGGCGCCGACGTCATCAACGCCTCCTGGGGCGGGTACATCTCCGGTTATGCGCTGGACGCGCTCCGGTCGGCGGTCGCCTACGCGGCGGCGCACGACGTGCTCGTGGTGGCCGCGGCCGGCAACGACAGCGGCAACCGCGACACCAACCTCGTGTACCCGGCGAGCCTCCCCGACTGGAACCTCGTCACCGTCGGCTCCTCGACCGCCGGCGACACGGTCAGCTCCTTCTCCGGCTACGGCGCGGCATCGGTCGACCTGTTCGCCCCGGGCTCCCGGGTCGTCGTCACCTCCAACACCGGCGGCTACGCCCTGGCGGACGGCACCTCGTTCTCCTCCCCCATCGTCGCCGCCGCGGTCGCCCTGTACCGCGAGGCGATGCCGACCGCGACGGCGGCCGAGATCAAGCGCGCCCTGCTGGCCGACGTCGACCCGAAGCCGGCCTTCACCGGCAAGTCGGTCACCGGCGGCCGGCTCAGCCTCGCCCGGCTGTCCGCCGTCGCCGAGGAGAAGGCGACCTACGCCTTCGCCTCCATGACCGCACCGGCCGGCGTGGTCACCCCGGCCATCGGGGTCACGGGCCCGACCACGGCAGGTGACTACGAGGTCGTCCTGGGGCTCGGCATGGAGTACGGCGGCTCGATCTGGGCGCTGTCGGACAAGCCGGTGACCCTGGACGGGGTCACCGTGACCACCGACGACGCCGGCGACGCGGTGTTCCCGCTCGGCACCCTCGCCGGGCTGGACGGCGTGGGTCTCTCGCCCAGCATGGAGCTCGGCGACGGCCGCTACGTCCTCACCGTCCAGACCCTCCGCGACGGCAGCCCGGTCGGCCGCATGTACGCCGCTCCGCTGCTGGTGGGCACCGCCGTGCCCGTTCCGGGGACACCGGGCGGATCGACGCCGGGCAGCGCTCCCGGCGGGTCGGCTCCCGACGGGTCGACGCCGGGTGGGAGCACCCCCGGCGCCACCACGCCGCCCGGTACCGACACCACCCCGACCTCGCCGGGCGGGGGCACCGCCCCGGGCGACCCGGGCACCGGGGACTCCGGCGCCAGCACGCCGGGCGGCTCGGGTGGCGGCTCGGGTGGCGGAACCGCCCCCGGGACTACGCCGGGCACCGCACCCGGGACCACGCCGGGCGCCTCCCCGGACAGCGGCTCGGACGGCTCCGACCCGGGGACCGGCACGCCGTCCGCGCCCCTCGCGCCGACGGCGCCCGGCGGCACGTCGCCCGGCTCGGGTCCGACGCCGGACACCTCCAACCCGGACACCTCCACCCCTGGCGGCTCGACGCCCGGCGGTTCGACGCCCGGCGGACCGGTCCCCGGGACCACGACCTACCCCTCGGTCGGCGAGTTCCGGATCACCTCGCTCAGCCCGAACGTGGTGGATGTCGCCGGCGGCACGATCGTCACCATCACCGGCGAGGCGCTGCCGGCCGGCCCCTCGGTGCGCATCGGCGACACGGCCGCCGCGACGGTGATCCGCGCGACGACCACCGAGGTGACCTTCCGGGTTCCTGCGCGGGTGGCCGGTGTCTACGACGTGTCGGTCTTCGCCCCCGACGGCCGGTCCACGGTGCTGAGCGACGCGCTCACCTACGCGGCCACCGTCGGCACCGCGCCCGACGGGTCGGGCAGCACGCCGGGTGGTTCCACGCCGGGCGGCACGTCGCCCGGGGACAGCGCGCCGGGTGGGAGCACGCCGGGTGGCGCCACCCCGGACGACGGGGCGTCGGACAGCGGCTCGACGCCCGACACCTCGCCGGTCGTGCAGTCCGGACCCGCGGGTGAGCGGCTGGTCAGCTCGGCGAAGTTCGGCCGGCTCGGCTCGATCTGGTCGACCGACTGCTCGTCGTCCTGTACCGGGGTCGCGATCTGACCCCGCCCCGAGCTGCTGCGCCCCGTCCGACTTCCCCATGCGGACGGGGCGCAGTGGGTCGTGCACGTCCCCTCCGGGCAGGCGGCTGCCGACGACTCCGACGGAACCCACCCGGATCGTTTCGTCCGCGCGCTGACCCCGACCTGCGAGGCGGCGGCCCGCGGCGACCTCGAGGCCCGCAGCTGCCTGGACCCGGCGATGGACACCGTGCCGGAGCTCCCCACGCTGCACGATGCGCCGAACCGGACGCTCGACGTCTCCGGCGCCTTCGCGCGGTAGTGCTCCGCGGCGCTTCCCGTCGGCGGCCGAGGGGCGGTTCCATCGCCGGCGCTGCTCGAGGGCGGCCTGCCGGGCGCCTTGCGCACCAGCGCCCAGGACGTCAACAGGGCACGGGGGGCGATGCAAGGAGACGGCCGGCCGGGTGACCGAGGCCCAGACCTCCCGTCTCCGCCTGGCCGACGAGTTCGACTCCGTCGTCCTCGCGATGTCGGAGCAGGTGGCCTCCACGGAGATGAGCTCGCCGGCGTCCGGCCCCAGGGCGGCGGCGGCCGCCGCGAGCACCGAGGTCGGGACGGCGCAGCAGACGATCGCCTCGCTGCCGCAGTCGTCGGCCGCGATCACGGAGATCATCGCGGTGAGACGACGTGGCCGCCCAGACACGGCTGCTCGCCCTCGACGCGACCATCGAGGCCGCCCGCGCCGGTGGGGCCGCCAAGGGCTTCGCCGTCGTCGCGTCGGAGGTCGGGGATCTCGCCGACCAGACCGCTCGGGCCACCGAGCGGGTCACCGGGCAGGTCGAGCAGATCCGGCAGGCCGCCGACGCCGTCACCGCGGGCATGGGCACGGTCGGGACGACGGTCGGGGAGATGAACAGCCTGGTCGACGCCGATCGCCGCGGCGCTGGACGGGTCGTGGTCCCTGGCGACCGGCGGCGAGGACATCACGGGGCTGTCGCAGATCGCGGGAGAAACTGCGGTCGGAGGCGACCGGGTTCCTCGCCGGGATGCGCCGCTGATCAGGGGGTCTGCTCCCGCTCTCCGACGGCTACCAGGTACTCTGGCCGGCGTCCGCGGGTGTAGTTCAATGGTAGAACATCAGCTTCCCAAGCTGACAGTGCGAGTTCGATTCTCGTCACCCGCTCCAGTGTGCGAGCAAGCGCGAGGGCCCCGGTCGACCGACCGGGGCCCTCGCGCTTCGTCGTCCTCCATGGTCCGAGAACGGCCGTCGGAGCATCCTCCCTCACCGTGTGGGGTCCTACCTCAGCATCGACCGCGAGGGAGGACCCGTTTCGATCAGGGAACCTGATCATCGACGGGGGCGGCGGCGTCGATCCGCGGGTCAGGCGACCGGCAGCGTCCCGTCGTGGATCGTGCCGACGCGCTCCAGCAGCTCGCTCATCTGCTCACCGGCCATCGGCCGGGCGTAGTGGTAGCCCTGCGCGATGTCGCAGCCCAGCTCGCGCAGCGCCGTGACGTGCTCGGCCCCTTCGACGCCTTCGGCGACGACGGTCAGCCCCAGGTTGTGCCCCAGGTCGATCGCCGTGCGCACCAGGACGGCGTCGTGCGCGGTGGTCGTCATGCCCAGCACGAAGGAGCGGTCGATCTTGAGCTCGTCGACGGGGAGCCGGCGCAGGTGGGCCATGGAGGTGTAGCCGGTGCCGAAGTCGTCGATCGAGAGCTTCACGCCCAGGTCGTGCAGGCGCTGCAGGACCGCCATGCAGCGGGCTGCGTCGCCCATGACCGCGCTCTCGGTCACCTCGAGCCGCAGCAGCTCGGCCGGCACCCGGTGCTCGGTGAGCAGCCGCTGGACCAGATCGGGCAGGCCGGCGTCGAGCAGGCAGCGGGTGGACAGGTTGACGGCGACGGGAACAGCGTGCCCGGCATCCATCCAGCAGCGCATCTGGGCCAGCGCAAGGTCGAGCACCCGCTCGGTGAGGCGCAGGATGATGCCGGTGCCCTCGGCGGCCGGGATGAAGTCGCCGGGCGGGATCAGGCCCTGGGTCGGGTGCTTCCAGCGGAGCAGCGCCTCCAGTCCCTCGATCCGCTCGCCGTCGAGGGTGTACTTGGGCTGGTAGTTCAGGAACAGCTCGCCGTCGCCCTCCAGGGCCCGGCGCAGGTCACCCAGGACCGTCAGCCGCGACGGGGCCGTGACGTGCTCCTCGGCCTGGAAGACCACGGCACCGGCCTTGAGCTCCTTGGCGACGTACATCGCGATGTCGGCGTTGCGCAGCAGCACCTCCGTGTCGGTGCCGTGCCACGGGGAGACGACGATGCCGATGCTGGCCTCCACGTCGAGCGCCAGGTCCTCGTCGTGGCCGCCGACGTCGAAGGGCCGGTGCAGGGCCGCCCGCAGCCGCTCGGCCACCTGCTCGGCCTCGCCGACCCCGTCCACGAGGGGCAGCAGGACGGCGAACTCGTCCCCGCCGAGGCGGGCGACGGTGTCACCCTCCCGCAGCACCGACTCGAGGCGGGGGCCCACCTGGCAGAGCAGCTTGTCACCGTAGGAGTGGCCGAGGGTGTCGTTGATCTCCTTGAAGCGGTCCAGGTCGATCAGGAGCAGAGCGATCTCGCCGTCCGAGCGGCTGGCCGCGGCCAGGCCCTGGTCGAGGCGGTCGCGCAGCAGTTCCCAGTTGGGCAGGCCGGTCAGGGCGTCGTGCGTGGCCTGGTGGCGGTCCCGCTCGGCGGAGGTCTGCAGGGCCTCGGTCTGGCGGCGGAGCTTCCTCGACGCCGACGCGATGAGGCGGAAGACGACGAGGTAGAAGGCCGTCAGGCTCGCAGCCAGTGCGATCGTCATGGTGCGGACGTCGTCCGCGACCGCCGCGGCCACGGGGGCGTAGGGCAGGTACAGCTCGATGACGCCGTCCGGCCGGTCTGCGCCGTCGTACTGCATCGGCACGTAGACCTCGAGCAGCTGGTGCGTGCCCTCCTCGCTGCCGGCGCTGTCGTCGGCGGAGTGCGCGAAGCCCGAGACGACGTAGCCGTCGAGCGCGGCGCCCAGCTCACCCGAACCCGACGTCTCCCCGACGAGTTCCGGGTCCTCCGAGTGGTAGACGATCGTCCGCTCGCGGTTGAAGATCTTCAGCTCGATCGGATCGAAAGCGGCGAGCGCGAGCCCCGCCGTCCCGAGCTCCTCGGCGGCGTCATCGACGGCGTCCTCCACGTCCGCCAGCCGCCCGGCCTCGAACCCGCCGGCGAGGTCGGCGGGGGTGAACAGCGGCTGGAGTCCCAGGCGCACCGCCATCAGGGCCGCGTCCTCCGCCTGCTGGCGGGCGCGCTCCTCGATGGCGGTGCTCAGCACGGAGGAGAGCACCGCCCCCACGGCGAACGTGAGCAGCAGGCTGACCGCACCGAAGCGGGTCAGCAGGCTGGTGCCCCGCAGCCGTCGGAGAAGGCTCATGCCTGGACAATCGGGTCGGGCACGACCTTCCTTGAGTCGCCCGTCGTGCATCCCCTCCACGGGGTGACGTCACGTGTGCCGACGGGTCCGGTGGTAAACCCGTGCGGTTTGCGATCGCGGGTGTTCCGGTTCAGTCACGCTGCGTGCGGACACGCAGGAGCCAGCAACGGAACGACGTCGGTACGCGTTTCCGGCTGCGGCTCGGGCCCTTGGTCCCTGGGAGATCGCTGTACGCGCCGCCACGATTCGCCTCATGAGCGACCTGGGGGACCCGGAGCAGGCTCCGGAGACGCACGCCGGATCCGTGATCCCGCCGGCACGGACCGGCGAGGAGCCGCTCGCCGATGTCGCGCCGCTGCGGCTGCCGCCCCTGCTGCCGCGCCGGCAGAGCCCCTGGCTGATCGTCGAGGTCGACGGATCGGCGACGGGCCACGGCGCCCTGGTGTGGGCGCTCCGGGAGGCGGCGCGGCGTGAGGCGACGGTCGTCGCCGTCCACGTGCTCGACGACCCCGGCGGCGACCCCCTGGAGGGGTCGAGCCGGATCCACCTCCGCACCCGGATGGCCGCGCACGACCGCCTGGATGCCCAGGTGCTCCGGGCGATCGCGGAGACCGGGGTGCACGGGCGGAGCCGTACGGCCGTCCTGGAGCGGCCGGTCTTCGACGCCCTGACCGCCGCCACCCACGGAGCCGATCTGGTGGTCGTCGGCGCCCGCGGCAAGACCCTGCTCCGGCAGGCCGTTCCCCGTCCCCTGACCCGCCGGCTGGCCCGTGGCGCCTGAGCACCGCTCCCCCGCCGAGACGCGGGGCGGACCGGCCGCTCACGAACCGCTTCCCGAGCCCGGCCAGGGTTCCTACCGTCGGGCCGTGCCCCCGCCCGACGCCCCGGTCCCGCCGCCGGACGGCGGTGCCGCAGCCGGGCAGCACGGTGACGTGCGCGGTGTCCCGGCGCTCACCGCGGCTCTGCGCGCCGTCGCCTCGGGCAGCCACCTGGAGGCGACGCTGCACGACATCGTGCAGGCGGCGGTCCGGCACGTCGACGCGACCTACGGGGCGCTCGGGGTGCTCACCGGGGACGGGCTCCGGCTGGACCGGTTCGTCATCGTGGGCATGGACGACGACGACCGCGACCGCATCGGCCGGCCACCGGAAGGCCGCGGCATCCTGGGCCTCCTGGTCGCCGAGCCCTCGACGCTGCGGCTCGACGACCTCGGCGAGCACCCCGCCTCGGTGGGGTTCCCGCCGGGACACCCGCCGATGCGCTCCTTCCTCGGCGTGCCGGTCCGGGTCGGGGACGCGGTCTTCGGGAACCTCTACCTGACCGAGAAACGCACCGGTGGGCCGTTCACGCCGGCCGACGCCGAGGTCGTCCAGGCCCTCGCGGGTGTCGCCGGGATGGCGATCGAGAACGCCCGGCTGGCCGAGCAGGCCGAGGCCCGCCGCACGTGGGGTCAGGCCGCCACGGAGATGGCGACCGCCCTGCTGTCGGGGGCCGATCCGGAGGACGTGCTCCGCGCGGTGTCGACGCGGGTGTCCACGCTGGCCGGTGCCGACCTGGCCGGGGTCCTGGCCCCGAGCAGCGACGACCCCGAGACGATGACCATCGTCGCCGCCGTCGGCGCTGCCGCCGACGACGTCGAGGGCGTCCGCGTACCCGTGGCCGGCACCTACGTCGGGGCGACCCTGGAGGCAGGCGTTCCCCGCCTGATCGCGGACATCGACACCATGCCTGTGGTCGGCACGCGGACGCCGGCGGCCGCGGAGCTGACCGCGGCCGTCGTCGAGCTGACCTCGGGTTTCGGACCGGCGATGCTGGCCCCGGTGGGCAGGGCTCCCAACCGCGCGCTGCTGGTGGCCATGCGCTCCACGGGGCGCGGGCCGTTCTCCCCCGAGGAGCTGGATCTGCTGTCCGACTTCGCGGCCCACACCGCGGTGGCGCTGGAACTGGCCCGCTCCCAGCAGCGCGCCCGGCGGCTGCAGGTGCAGGCCGATCGCGAGCGCATCGCGCGCGACCTGCACGACCACGTCGTCCAGCGGATCTTCGCCACCGCCCTCTCCCTGGACCGGCTCGGCCGCTCGCTGGAGTCCGAGCGCAGCGACGTCGCGGCGGCGCTGTCGCAGCGCGTGGAGGACCTGCACGGGACGATCGCGCGGATCCGCTCCTCGATCTTCGAGCTGCACGAGACCCAGGACGCATCGGCGGCCGCCTTCCGCAGCCGGCTGGCCGAGGTGCTCCGCTCGGTCACCGACGGGCACGCGCTGCGACCTGACCTGCGGATCCGCTCCGACCACGACGAGCTCCCGCCCGACCTCGTCGCGGACCTGATCGCGGTGGTGCGCGAGCTGGTGACCAACGTGGTCCGGCACGCTCGGGCCCAGCGGGTGACCGTGGCCATCGAGGTCCGGGACACCGCCTGCGTGGTGGTCACCGACGACGGGTGCGGGCTGCCACCGGTCACCGTGCGCAGCGGCCTGGCCAACCTGGCCGACCGCGCCGAGCGCCGGGGTGGCGCCCTGGCCTGCGTCTCCTCGTCCTCGGGAACCGAGATCCGCTGGACGGCGCCGGTGACGGCCTGAACTCAGCCCCCGGCGCGGTCCCGCAGCTCCGTCGCGAGGATCGCCGCCTGGGTGCGCCGTTCGAGCCCGAGCTTGGCCAGCAGGTGACTGGTGTAGTTCTTCACCGTCTTCTCGGCCAGCCCCATGCGGGCACCGATCTGGCGGTTGGTGAGCCCCTCACCGATCAGCCGCAGCACGGTGCGCTCCTGGTCGGTGAGCAGCCTCAGTCGATCGCTGCCCGCCGCCGCGGGGCCGCGCACCCGCGACACCGCGGGTGCCACGTCGTCGAACAGCGTGCCGCCCCCGGACACCGTGCGCACGGCGGACACGAGGGCCGGTCCCCGCACCTGCTTGAGCAGGAAGCCCGAGGCCCCCGCCCGGACGGCGGCGTCCAGTGCCTCCTGCTCCGCGAAGCTGGTCAGCACGAGGCAGCGCAGCCCGGGAACCCGGTCGCGCAGGCCGCGGCAGAGATCGGCACCGTCACCGTCGGGCAGGCGCATGTCGATGAGGACGATGTCCGGGCGCACGGCAGGAACCCGCACCAGCGCCTCGGCGACGGAGCCGGCCTCGCCCGCGACCGTGATCCCGGGATCGTCCTCCAGCACCTCCGCCACCCCCCGGCGGACGACCTCGTGGTCGTCGACGAGGAAGACGCGGACCAGCCGGGACGGGGACTGCACCGGGGGCACCTCCCCACGCTCCGTGACCTAGGTCACAGAGCGTAAGCCCTCACGGATCCCGTGGCAGGTCATATCGGCATGAGCAGCGCGGCGTAGAGCGTCAGACCGGGGCCGAAGGCCATCACCACGACCGGGCCGTCGACGTCGGCCATCTCCTCCAGCACGAGGAGCACCGTGGCCGACGAGCAGTTGCCGTGCTCGGCCAGCACCCGGCGCGAGGCGGACATCTGGTCCTCGGTCAGGCCGAGCTCGTCCCGGACGACGTCGAGGATGCGGGGCCCACCGGGGTGCACGGCCCAGCCGGCGACGTCCTCGGTACGCAGGCCGGCACCGCTGAGCAGCTCCTCGACCACGCCCCCGACGTGCCGGGACAGCACGTCCGGGACCCGGGGGGACAGGCCCATGCGGAAGCCGAGGTCGGTGACGTCCCAGGTCATGTGGTCCGCGGTCGACGCGTCGGTGCGGGCGACCATCCCGGCCACCCGGCGCCCGCGCGAGGCACCCGGCTCGAGGACGACGGCGGCCGCGGCGTCGGAGAACAGCGCGTGCGCGACGACCTGCTCGAGGTCCCGCTGCGCCGGCTGGACGTGCAGGCTGGTCAGCTCGCAGCAGAGCAGGACGGCGGGGCGGGACCGCGCCGTCACGAAGTCGCTGACCGCGGCCAGGCCGGGGATCGCGGCATAGCAGCCCATGTGCCCGACCAGCAGCCGCTGCAGGCCCGGCGGCATGCCGAGGTCACTGGCCAGCCGGATGTCCAGCCCCGGGGTGGCGTACCCGGTGCAGGTGGCGACGGCGAACAGGCCGACGTCGCCCGGGGCCAGCCCGGCCACGTCCAGCGCCCCCGCCACCGCCTGCTTGCCCAGGGGCAGGGCCTCCTGGACGTAGCGCTCCATCCGGGCGCCGGTCCCCCACTGGCTGAGGTCCTCGTCCATCGGGCTGGCCACCGCGTGCCGGCGCTGCACGCCCGCGCTCTGGAAGATGCGCCGCGCCGCACGCACGCCCTCGTAGTGATCGGCGAAGAAGCCGTCCCAGACGGCGTCCTGCTCGAAGGTCGCCGGGAGTGCGGAGCCCACCCCGGTCACGACCGCCGCTGTCACGGTTGCTCCGGGGCGCACGGGCTCGGCGTCATGTCCCGAAGGTACGTGGCGCCCAACACGACCGCCGCCTCAGCGCTTGTGCCCGTACCCGGCGAAGACGACCGCGGTGGAGCGGATCGGCTTCATCCGCACCATTCGCCGGCGGCCCAGCTTCCAGGCGACGGCCTGGCGCATCGACGGCCGCAGGCCCACCAGCTGCAGTTCCAGGCCCAGCCGGTCGGCTGTTTCGAGCAGGCGCTCGCGGTCGACGAACAGCGCTGGATCGTGGAGCCCGCGCGGCGGACCACCGGGCAGCCGCTCGAGCAGGTGCACGTTGACCAGCGTCGACAGCCAGCCGGCCGCGAGGGCGTCGAGCACGATGATCCCGCCCGGCCGGAGCAGCCGAGCGCACTCGGCGAGGACCCCGGCGTGGTCCTCCACGTGCTCCAGGATCTCGCCGGCCAGCACGACGTCGGCGCAGCCGTCGGCGAGCGGCACCGCCAGGACCGAACCGCGCACGGGGATCACGGCGTGCGCGCGGGCCAGCTCCAGGCCGCGGGCGCCGATGTCGACCCCGACGTGCCGGTAGCCGAGGCGCGCCACGTGCGGGCCCATCAGACCGCCGCCGCACGCCAGGTCGACCAGCACCGCCCCCTCGTGCGGGGCCGGTGGGACGCGCTCTGCTCGCGATGCGGCCAGCCAGTGCAGGGCCGCGAACTCCCCGTCGTGCCGCCACCATTCGTCGGCCAGCTGGTCGTACTGCGCGGGATCGTTGCGGCGGATGGCGGGGTCTCCTCGTCCTCGGCGGATCTGCTCCAGCGGGTCTACTTCAGCGGATCGTGACCCCAGTTCATCAGGGAATGCCGCCACCGGGAGGTCTCGACCTCCTCCTTCTGCGGTCGCTGGGCCAGGTGGCGTCGAACGTAGCCGTGGACCTTGCGCATGTGCGCCAGGTCGTCGGAGGTCAGGTCGCCCTTCTTCGTGCGGAGCAGGTCGACGATGCGCCGCCCGGATGCGTGCCCGGTCGACTCACCCGACCCGTCGGAATCCTGGCCCACCGACTGCGACTCGTCGGTGCCGAGCCACTTCTCCAGCTCGCCCGCGGTCATGTTCACCACCTCGCCGAACCCCTCGCGCACCGTGTCCGGGTCCTCGCTGGCCATGGCTGTCCTCCGCGTGTCAGGTCCTTCCCGGCGCGGTACCGCAGCGCTGTGAGGACCAAACGGCCAGGAGTGGAGCAGACCGCACAGGCGCGCGGCGAGACTCCTGACCAGGTCCTGGACCGGAACCTGAACGAGCTGCTGCAGGAGCTCCGCGTGGTGCTGACCGGCGTGCAGATCCTGTTCGCGTTCCTGCTCGCCCTGGCCTTCACCGCCGACCTCGCTGAGCGCGGCCTGTTCGCGACGACCGTCTACACGATCACCCTGATGAGCACCGCCTGCGCGACCGTCGTGCTCATCGCACCGGTCTCCTTCCACCGCACCGTGTTCCGGCGCCAGCTCAAGGAGCAGCTGGTCGCCTTCGCCGACCGGGCGCTGCTCGTCGGGCTGGGGCTGCTCCTGGTCGGCATCACCAGCGCCGTGCTGCTCGTGCTGGACGTCGTCCTCGGGCGGTGGCCGGCCATCGCAGGCTGCGGCGTCGTCGTGCTGGTCGGCGCGGTGTGCTGGTACGCCGTTCCCCTGCTGCAGCGGAGGGCGGACCGGTCCTGACCCGGCACGGAGGTTCTGGTACTGGTGATCTCCCCGCTCAGCGTCCCCGGAGGTCCCCGTGCCCGGCACCGTCGTCGGCAGCCTGAACGAGGACGTCCTCGTCGCCGTCGGCCGGCTGCCCGGGGGCGGCGAGACCGTGATCGGCCGCTCCGCCACCCTCGCGCCGGGCGGCAAGGGCGCCAACCAGGCCGCTGCCGCGGGGCTGCTGGGGCCGGGCGTGCACATGGTGGGCCGCGTCGGCGAGGACCCGGCCGGCGACCGGCAGCTGGCCGCGCTGGCGAGCTCCCGGGTGGACGTCAGCGGCGTGCACCGCACGCCGGGGGTGCCGACCGGGTCGGCCACCATCCCGGTGGAGGAGGGCACCGGCGAGAACCTCATCGTCGTCGTCCCCGGCGCCAACGCCGAGCTGACCCCCGACGACGTCGACGTCGATCCGGTACACCGCGCCGACGTGCTGCTGCTGCAGCTCGAGGTGCCGATGGACACGGTCTACGCCGCTGCCGCAGCGGCCGGCGGAAGAGTCGTCCTGACGCCCGCACCTCCCCAGCCCCTGCCGGAAGAGCTGCTGGCCCTCGTTGACGTGCTGGTCCCCAACGAGCACGAGCTGGTGCAGCTCACCGGTGCCACTGCCGGCGCCCGGACGCCCGTCGAGCTGGTCGCCCTCGCCCGCAGCATCTTCGGCCCGGTCGTGGTGGTGACCCTCGGCGCCCGCGGCGCGCTGGTGGTGCGCCGCGACGGCTCTCCCGCGCTCCTCCAGCCCCCGCCGCCGGTGACGGCCGTCGACACCACCGGAGCGGGCGACTGCTTCTGCGGCGCGCTGGCGCAGGCACTGGCCACCGACCGGGACCTGCCGGCGGCGGTGCGGTTCGCGGTGACGGCCGCGGCGCTGTCCACCACCGGCCCCGGCGCCCGTGGCGCACTTCCGGACGCCGAGGCCGTCGAGGCGCTCCTGCCGCGGGTGCCGGCCGCCACGCCGGTGGTCTGAGCAGGGGTTTCCACGACGGCGACGGGGGCACAGGCCGGACAGCCGACGGATCGAGGAGGACCACCATGACCGAGCCCGGTCGCACGCCGCACACGTCCGAACGGGCCGAGGGCGACCCGCCCGGCGATGACGCAACCGGCGGCCGAACCCCGCACCCGCAGGAACCGGCCGAGGGCAAGGACGCCGGTCAGGGCGAGGGCGCGGACACCCCCGACACCTGACCTGGGATCAGGCCTGGGCGGCCTTCTCCTTCGCCCGCAGGTCGCGACGCCGGATCTTTGCAGCTGGCCGGCTCCGCCGGCCGGGCGGGCGGAGGTCCGCATCCGGTGCACGGCCATGAAGAGCTGCAGCGTGCGCCCGAACCACCATCACCTCCGCGAGCCGACGGCGCATGCAGCCCTCGTGCGGCTGGCGCAGCATCCGGTCACGGACCACCCGCTCTGGCCAGCATCGCGACCGGTAGGGCAGGCTCCCGCACCGTGCTTCTCGACGCCGCACTCCTGTCCACCGGGATCGACGACATCCCGGCCACCGCCCGTGACCTGGAGTCGCGCGGGTACGCCGGGGTGTGGGCGTCCGAGGTCGACCACGACCCGTTCCTGCCCCTGCTGTCGGCCGGGCAGGCGACCGAGCGCATCCAGGTCGGCACCGCGATCGCCGTCGCCTTCGCTCGTTCCCCCATGACGCTGGCGACGACCGCCTACGACCTGCAGCGCTACACCCGCGGCCGGTTCGTGCTCGGACTGGGCACCCAGATCAAGGCGCACGTGGAGCGGCGGTTCTCCATGCCCTGGAGCCCCCCGGTCGCGCGGATGCGGGAGTACGTCGCGGCCCTGCGGGCGATCTGGGCGGCCTGGCAGGACGGGACACCGCTGCGCTTCCAGGGCGAGCACTACCGGCACACGTTGATGACGCCGATGTTCGCGCCGGATCCGCACACCTGGGGGCCGCCTCCGGTCTACCTGGCCGCGGTCGGGCCCGCGATGACGCGCCTGGTCGGCGAGGTGGCCGACGGGCTCCTGGTGCACGGCTTCACCACCGAGCGGTACCTGCGCGAGCGCACGCTGCCCGCCCTCGAGGAGGGGCTGGCGGCCGCCGGCCGCACCCGCGACCGGGTCGCCGTCACCCTGCCCGGGCTCGTGGTGTCCGGCCGGACCGAGCAGGAGCGCGCCGCGGCCGTCGCCGCGGTCAAGGCCACGATCGCCTTCTACGGGAGCACTCCCGCTTACCGGCCGGTCCTCGAACTGCACGGCTGGGACGCCCTCGCCGACGAGCTGCACACAATGTCGGTGGGCCGCCGGGAGGACAAGTGGACGGCGATGCGCGACCTGGTCGACGACGAGGTCCTCGGCACGTTCGCCGTCGTGGCGGAGCCGGGGGACGTGGCGGCCGCCGTGCGCCGGCGCTACGACGGAATGGTCGACCGCTTCAGCGTGTACGCGTCCTATCCGACACCGCTCGACCTCTGGGATCCGCTGGTCGAGTCGTTCCGCTGACCGCCTCCCGCCCCCGCGGCACGCCGAGCTGGAGTGACCCATCTCTCGGCCAAGGCGAGGTAGATCACGCCTCCGGGCGTTTCCGGGACCGCCTGCGGAGGGCACGCTGGGGCACATGGAGGACACCCAGCGCGACGTACGAGTTTCCGACGACTCCACCGAGGCCCAGACCGAGGAGTCCCGCAGCCCCGAGCCGGCGACCGTGACCGTCGCCCGCATGCTGGCCAACCCGCGACGCATCCGCCGGAACTGACGGCCCCGTCCCGAGGCTCGCACCGGGCCCGCGAGGTGCGAGGAGGACAGGGCTCCTTCGTCACTCTCCGTAGCCACACCGGCCCCAACGCTCCCCGGCGCCCCGGGGAACCCGCACACCTCTGGTCACCCAGAGCTACAACCGTCGGCGTGCCGCGAACTGCTCCGTCACGCCTGTGGTGCACCATCGCTGCGTGACCGCCGCCCCGCTTCTCGCCGCCGACGACGACCTCGCTGCCGCAGGCGCTCCCGTCCGCCGGAGCCGCGCCGAGCGCCAGGCGATCGTCCTGGACACCGCCGAGCGCCTGTTCGCCGGCCGCAGCTCGCGCAGCGTCGGCATGGACGAGCTGGTCCGCGAGACCGGCCTGGGCAAGATGACGGTCTACCGGCTCTTCAAGAGCAAGGACGACCTCGTCGGGGCCTATCTCTCGCGCAAGGCCGCCACGGTCCTCGCCTTCATCGATGCCGAGCTGGTGCGCCTGCAGGGCGACCCGCGCGCCGCCCTCCTCTCGGTCGTGGACGCCGTCGAACGCGACGTGACGCGCACCGGCTTCCGCGGCTGTCCGTTCACCAACGTCAGCAGCGAGTACGACGACCCGCAGCACCCGGCGCGCAGTGCTGCCGCGGACTACAAGTTCGAGCTGCACCTGCGGCTGGAGCGCCTCGCCGAGCAGGTCGTCCCGGGCAACGGCGAGGACCTCGCCGCCCAGATCCACCTGATCATCGACGGCATGTACCTCTCCGGTGGACTGCTCGGCCCCGACGGCCCGGCGTCCCACGGTCGACAGCTCGCCGAGCGCCTCATCGGCATCGCCCAGATCTGACGGCCGCCTGACGGGCGGCGCACTGCACCGGCCCGCACGATGGGCGGGTGACGAACGACCGGACCCGGCCCGACCTCGACGACACCACCGTCGAGGGCCTCGGCAAGCTCTCCGAGGCACTCGAGACCGTCGAGCAGGCCCGCGGCCTGCTGTACGGCTTCCACCAGCTGACCGGCAAGGCCGACCTGCTGCTGCAGGACGCCGTCGAACTCCTCCGACAGGCCGGGCACACCGCCCTCGCCGACGACCTCGCCCGCGACCTGGTCGGCCGCAACGTCATCGCCGACCGGTGGACGTTCCAGATCGTCGAGGACTACGACGCGAACTACTGGACGACCTTTCGCGAGCTCGACGCCCGCGCCCGCGCCGAGCTCGCCGACGGGGACCGGCACGTGTACGAGGCGCGGATGAAGCAGCGCGAGCGGACCGCCGGCCACCCCCGCCACGAATCCGGCCCGGCACTCGGCGACTGAGCATCGATGATCAGGTTCCCTGATCGAACGGGGTCCTACCTCACTGTCGACGGCGAGGTAGGACCCCCCGCGATCAGGTTCCCTGATCATCGAGGGGCCCGGCCCGGCGCGGTCGGGGGTGTGGCCGACCAGCGGGGGGACGACGGCAGCTGGCCCGGCGTCGCCCGAAGGGCGACGATGACATCGTGACCATGCCTGACGAGAACGACGCCGGCCCCGACCGGGACGCCCAGCCCCTCGGCAGCGAGGTGGCGCCACCGGCGGACCCGGAATCCCAGGGTGGTGAACCGGGCCGGGCCAGCGGCATCGCGGGACCGAGCTACCCGCCCGCGGAGACCGAGCCGGACGCGAACTGATACCGGATCGACGCAGGCCCGGCGCCCGGACGGGCTGCGCCGACCGGCCCTGAGCAGCACACTCAGGGCGTGAGCACTCCCGACCCGCGCCCCGCCGGCGCCCCCGGATCCGACCCGACGCCCAGCTCGCCGGGGAGTGACCGCCCGAGCCCGCCACCGGTGTCCGGTACCGGCCCTGACGGACCGCCGCCTGCGCCCAAGCAGTCCGGGGGCGCCGGTCGCACGATCGGCCGTACGCTCGCGCTGGCGCTGCTGGTCTTCGTGACGGTCGTGCTCGTGCTGTTCGTCGTCTTCAACACCCAGACCGTCGACGTCAGCCTGGTCTTCACGGACGTCCGCGCGTCGCTGGTCGTCGCCCTGCTGGTCGCCGCTGCCCTCGGCGGGCTGCTGGTCTGGCTGGCGGGTCTGGTCCTGAGGGCGCGGCGTCGCTCCCGCTGACCCGTCCGGGTCAGGTCTCCGTCCACCGGCGTGTAACGCACCGTGAGGCTTGCCGTTACTACTGACGGGTAATAGCGTTGTTACTCGCGAGTAGCACTACGCGGCACGTCGGCATCGGAGCACGGGAGCCCAGCGCAATGACGCACTACACCGCCAACCTCCGGGACCTCGAGTTCAACCTCTTCGAGTTCCTGGACACCAAGGACCGCTTCGGCACCGGGCCGTTCGCGCAGATGGACGCCGAGACCGCCCGGGGGATCCTGAGCGAGGTCCGCCGGCTGGCGGAGGGCCCCGTCGCGGCGTCCTTCGTCGACGCCGACCGCAACCCGCCGGTGTTCGACCCCGCCACGAACTCGGTGACGCTGCCCGAGTCGTTCAAGAAGTCGGTCAAGGCCATCGAGGACGGCGAGTGGTACCGCCTCGACCTGCCCGAGCACCTCGGCGGGTTCGGCGCACCGCACGCCCTGACCTGGGGCGCCTTCGAGATGATCCTCGGCGCCAACCCGGCCGCGTTCATGTACGGATCGGGTGCTGCGTTCGCCGCGATCCTCGACGAGCTGGGCACCCCCGACCAGAAGCGCATGGCCGAGTTGATGCTCGAGCACAACTGGGGCGCGACCATGGTCCTCACCGAGCCCGACGCGGGCTCCGACGTCGGCGCCGGCACCACCAAGGCCGTGCAGCAGGCCGACGGCTCGTGGCACATCCACGGCGTGAAGCGGTTCATCACGTCGGCCGAACACGACCTCTCCGACAACATCATCCACCTGGTCCTGGCCCGCCCCGAGGGCGCGAAGGCCGGCACCAAGGGGCTGTCGCTGTTCGTCGTCCCCAAGTTCCACGTCGACCTCGAGACCGGGGAGCTCCTCGAGCGCAACGGCGCCTACGTCACGAACGTCGAGAAGAAGATGGGCCTCAAGGTCTCCACGACCTGCGAGCTCACCTTCGGCGACGGGCCGGTCCCGGCACAGGGCTGGCTGGTCGGCGAGGTGCACGACGGCATCGCGCAGATGTTCAAGGTCATCGAGCACGCCCGCATGTTCGTCGGGGCCAAGGCCATCGCCACCCTCTCGGCCGGCTACCAGGTCGCGCGCGACTACGCCAAGACCCGGGTGCAGGGTGCCGACCTCACCGCGACGTCCAAGGACGCGCCGCGGGTTCCCATCACCCACCACCCGGACGTGCGCCGGTCGCTGATGCTGCAGAAGTCCTACGCCGAGGGCATGCGCGCGCTGTACCTCTACGCCGCGAGCTTCCGCGACCAGATCACCGAGGCCGAAGCCGCAGGCGAGGGCGACGGCGAGCAGGCGACGCTGGCCGGGCGGGTCAATGACCTGCTGCTGCCGATCGTGAAGGGCTTCGGGTCGGAGCGGGCGACCCAGCTGCTCACCGCCGAGTCGCTGCAGACCCTCGGCGGCTCGGGCTACCTGCAGGACTACCCGATCGAGCAGTACATCCGCGACTCGAAGATCGACACCCTCTACGAGGGCACCACGGCGATCCAGGGCCAGGACTTCTTCTTCCGGAAGATCGTCAAGGACGGCGGCGTCGCGCTGACCTGGCTGGCCGAGCAGATCCAGGCGACGGTGGACGGCGAGGCCGGCAACGGCCGGCTCAAGGAGGAGCGGGCGCTGCTCGGTACCGCGCTGTCCGACGTCCAGGGCATGCTCACCGCGATGTTCGGCCACCTGACCGCGGCGCAGCAGGACATGAACTCCCTGTACAAGGTCGCGCAGAGCACCTCGCGCCTGCTGCTGGCCGCCGGTGATCTGATCACGGGCTGGCTGCTGGTCCGCCAGTCGGAGGTCGCGCTCGCGGCCCTCTCCGGCGAGGTCGGCGAGAAGGACCGGTTCTTCTACGAGGGCAAGCTCGCCGCGACCCGGTTCTTCTGCACCCAGGTGCTGCCGCGGCTCACGTCGGAGCGGACGATCGTCGAGAACACCGACAACGCGTTGATGGAGGTGCCCGAGGCCGCGTTCTGAGCCTCGGGCGCCGACCGACTGCCGCCGTCCCTGCGCGGGGACGGCGGCAGTCGCCGTTTCGGGGTCCCACGGCCGGGCATGGTCGAGGCGACCGATCGCAGGCACGGCACGACAGGAGACGACGATGACCGATCCCACCGGCAGCGACCGCATCCAGCAGGACGTGCCCACCTCCCCCACCGGGAACGACGGCATCTCGGGCTCCTCGTTCGACGACGTCCCGCTGACGCGGGAGGAGGCCGTCGAGCGCGATTCGGCCCATGACGACGAGCAACCGGCCAAGCCGGGCAGCGACGTCGGCCTGCTCGACCGCGCCGATCCCGACGGCAGCTCCTGACCCGACCGAGACAGACCGAGGAACCCCATGAGCGAGTCCGACTCGACCGGCTACAACGACTCTCCCGACACGACCGACAGCGACATCGGCCCCGGCGGCAGCCAGCACGAGGGCGCCGACGTCCCTGCTGACGGCGGAGCCACCCTCACCACCGACGACGACGCCCAGAAGGACGACGGCATCGTGCGGCCGGGCAACGAGGCCGACTGAGCTCTGGGCTCAGCGCGCCGTCGAAGGGCAGCTGGTCACCCACCGCCCGGAGCCGCGACATCAGCTCGGGGTTCTGCGGCAACGCCACGAAGGGACCGGACAATCCCCGGAGGGACGCAGGGGCTCTCGTCAGCCGGGGCCTGCCCAGCACGGACGACGGGCTCCCCGCGGCAGTCGCCACGGGGAGCCGGTCGTGGATTCGGGTCAGACGGACTCGACCGACCGGCGCTCCTTCTGCAGCACGACTGCCTTGTCCTCGGCGAGGTCACGCTTGGCCGTCTCGCCGTAGGAGGCCACCGCTATCAGGGTGACCACCGCGCACGCGACGAGGTAGAACGCCACGGCCAGCACGTTGGGCTCCTCGAAGCTGCCCAGCAGCGCCAGCGCGATCAGCGGTGCAGGTGCCCCGGCCACCAGAGACGCCAGTTGGGCACCGACCGAGACGCCGGTGTAGCGGGCCTTGGTGCCGAACAGCTCGGAGAAGAAGGCCGCCTGCGGCCCGTACATCGCGCCGTGGAACAGCAGGCCGACCGTGATGGCCACGAACGCGAGCCCGAAGCTGCCGGTGTCCAGCAGGCCGAAGAAGACGAAGGCCCAGACCCCGATGCCCGCGGCGCCGAACAGGTAGACCGGCCGGCGGCCGATCCGGTCGGAGAGGTGGCCCCACATCGGGATGGTCACCAGGTGCACCGCTGATGCGAGCAGCACTGCGTTGAGCGCGAACGAGGAGTCCAGCCCGCCGACGTTCACCAGGTACGTGAGGCTGAACGCCGTCAGCAGGTAGAACGAGACGTTCTCGGCGATCCGCGCTCCCATGGCGGTGAGCACCTCGCGCTTGTAGCGCGTCAGCACGGTGAGGATCGGCGCCTTCTCGGCCACTCCGGTCTCCGCCGCCTTGGCCGCGGCGGCCCGCTGCGCTTCGAGGAAGACCGGCGACTCGGACACCGACAGCCGCACCCACAGCCCGACGATGATCAGTACGGCCGAGAGCAGGAACGGGATCCGCCAGCCCCAGGCGAGGAAGGTCTCCTCGGACTGGACCGCGGCCAGCAGCGCGAGAACGCCCGTGGCCAGGAGGTTGCCCGCCGGGGCACCGGCCTGCGGCCAGGAGGCCCAGAACCCGCGGTGTTCGGGCTTGCCGTGCTCGGAGACGATCAGCACCGCGCCGCCCCACTCGCCGCCGAGCGCGAAGCCCTGGACGAGGCGCAGGACGATCAGCAGGACCGGGGCCAGCACGCCGACGGTGGCGTAGGTGGGCAGCAGGCCGATGAGGAAGGTCGCGCCGCCCATCATCATCAGCGAGATGACGAGCAGCTTCTTGCGGCCGACACGGTCACCGAAGTGGCCGAAGACGAGTGCGCCGACGGGTCGGGCGAAGAAGCCGACCGCGTAGGTGGCGAAGGCAGCGAGGACCTGCACGAAGTCGTCCTGCTCCGGGAAGAAGAGCGGTCCGAAGACGAGCGCGGCGGCCGAGCCGTACAGGAAGAAGTCGTACCACTCGACGGTGGTGCCGACGATGCTCGCGCCGACGACGCGGCCGAAGCGCGTCGGGGAGTGCGCGGGTGCGGACATGGTCTCTCCTCGTCGAGGGGCAGGTGTCGTTCCGGAAGGACGCTAGGTCGCTGGCCGCACCACGGCCATGTGCCGGATCGCCCGGAATGTGACGCAGGCCATGTGGGGATCAGCCATGCCCGGTGCCGAACCGGGTTGACGACGATCGAATCAGTCGTCTCCCTCATCCCCGACCATGGTGTGGTGGAACACCACCGGTCGGCCGGAAGCTGTGTGCGCTGTGACCGTGGGGGGTGTCGCAGGCGCGGCCTAGCGTCTCGTCCATGGCGATCAACGGTCCCCTGGTCGGACGTCGCGCACTCATCACCGGCGGAGCGTCGGGCATCGGACGGGCCTGCGCCGTTCGCCTCGGCGACGAGGGCGCCGACGTCGTCGTCGTCGACCGCGACGCGGAGGCGGCGAAGGCGGTGGCCGCCGAGGTGGGGGGCACGGCCGTGGCCGTGGACCTGTCCGACCTCGAGGCTGTCGACGCGCTCGACCTCGCGGTGGACATCCTCGTGAACAACGCCGGGCTGCAGCACGTGGCGCCGGTGCACGAGTTCCCGGTCGACCGGTTCGCCTACATCCTGCGGCTGATGGTGGAGGTGCCCTTCCGGCTGGCCCGCGGCGCACTGCCGCACATGTACGAGCGGGGCTGGGGCCGCGTGGTGAACATCAGCTCGATCCACGGGCTGCGCGCGTCCGCCTACAAGGCCGCCTACGTCACGGCCAAGCACGGCCTGGAAGGCCTGTCGAAGGTGATCGCCCTGGAGGGCGCCGAGAAGGGGGTCACCTCCAACTGCGTGAACCCGGCCTACGTGCGGACGCCGCTGGTGGAGGGCCAGATCGCCGATCAGGCGAAGGCCCACGGTCTCTCGGAGGACCAGGTCGTCGGACAGATCATGCTGGCCCCCGCGGCGGTGAAGCGGCTGATCGAGCCGGCCGAGGTCGCCGACGCCGTGGCCTGGCTGTGCTCGCCGTCCGCGGCCTCGGTCACGGGCACCTCGCTGGTGATGGACGGCGGGTGGAGCGCACATTGAGCGCGCGACCGGCGAGAATGCCGGTCGTGACCCGGTCCCCGGCCTTGCCCGCTGCCGGCGACGGACCACGTCCGGCCGCGGGCCGGGCGGCCGAGTACTTCGAGCTGCTGCTGGAGGACGCTGCGGCGATCGAGTACGAGCGCCCGCTGGTCCGCGCGCGTGCCGCCGGCGCCGACGGCGACGAGCTCGCCGAGCTCGAGCGGGTGAAGCTGCTGGCCCTGGAGGTACGGGAGGCCTTCGCGGCGCGCCGTCGTCGTGAGTCGGAGCTGTCGGCGCTCTTCGACACCGCGAGCGATCTCGCCGCGCTGCGCGGCGTGGACTCCGTGCTCACCGCGATCGTGCGGCGCGCCCGTCAGCTGCTGGGCACCGACGTCTCGTACCTGACGCTGAACGACCCCGCCGCCGGCGACACCTACATGCGGGTCACCGACGGATCGGTCTCCGCCCGCTTCCAGGCGCTGCGGCTGCCGATGGGGGTCGGGCTGGGCGGCCTGGTCGCCCAGACGGCGGCGCCGTACGCGACGGCGAGTTACTTCACCGACGCCCGGTTCCGGCACACCAGCGAGATCAACGACGGCGTCCACGACGAGGGGCTCATCGCGATCCTCGGCGTCCCCCTGATCCGCGGCTCGCAGGTCATCGGGGTGCTGTTCGCCGCGGACCGGACCGAGCGCACCTTCGACCGGTCGGAGGTGTCGCTGCTGGGGTCGCTCGCCGCGCACGCGGCGATCGCCCTGGACAACGCCCGGCTGCTCGAGGAGACACGGGCCGCGCTCGACGAGCTGTCCACGGCCAGCCGGGAACTGCGCGCCCACACCGCGTCGGTCGAGCGGGCAGCGGGCGCGCACGACCGGTTCATCGACGTCGTCCTGCGCGGCGGCGGCGTCGAGGACGTCGCGGCCGCCGTGACCGAGGCCCTGGGCGGCAGCATCACCGTCCTCGACGAGGAGGGGCGGGTGACTCCGGCTGACGGCGGCATCTCCGGCGACGAGGCCGCCGCCGAGCTGCCGCCCGATCCCGCCGGCGCCCTCACCCTCGCCCGTTCCACCGGGCGCACCGTGCGCGACGGCACCTGGTGGACCGCCGCGGTGACGGTGGACAGCGAGCTGCTCGGCGGCCTCGTCCTGCACCGGGACGACGAGCTGTCCGAGGCCGACCAGCGCATCCTCGAGCGCGCGGCCCTCGTGACCGCGCTGCTCCTGCTCATCCGGCGGACGGCCGGGGAGGCGGAGAACCGCGTGCGCGGGGAACTGCTGGAGGAGCTGCTGGGCGCCACCGTCCGCGATCCCGACGGGGTACGCGAACGCGCCCGCCGGCTGGGCGCCGACCTCGACCGGCCGCACGCGGTCGTCGTGGCCCGCGTCGAGGAGCGTTGCCGATCGCGGGCGCTGGCCGCGGCCACGCACCTGGCGGCGACGCGGGGAGGCCTGGCGGGGACGCACGACGGCTGCGTCGTCCTGTGCCTGCCCGACCTCGAGCCGGGGGCCGCGGCGGCCACCGTCCGCCGCGAACTGGGCAATGCCGGGGCCGGGACCGTGACCGTCGGCGGCGCCGGACCGGCGCGCGGTCCGGCGTCCATGGCCCCGGCGCACGAGGAGGCGGCGCGGTGCGCCGCGACGCTGATCGCGCTCGGCCGGGCCGGGGGGGCGGCGAGCGCCGAGGAGCTGGGCTTCTTCGGCCTGCTCGTCGGCGACGGCCGGGACGTCCGCGGGTTCGTGCAGGCGACCCTGGCGCCGGTGCTGGACTACGACGTCAAGCGCGGCACCGATCTCGAGGGCACGCTCCAGGCGTTCTTCGACGCGGGGAGCTCCCCCGCGCGGGCCGCCGAGGCACTGCGGGTGCACGTCAACACCGTCACCCAGCGCCTGGACCGGGTGAGCCGGCTCCTGGGCAAGGAGTGGTCCTCGCCGGAGCGGGCGCTGGAGGTGCAGCTCGCGCTGCGGCTGCACCGGCTCACCGGCGCCGTCCCCGACTGACCGAGGCGCTCAACCGCCGAGCACGGACAGAGGGATGCCCGGCTCCCCGCGGCGCTTGCCGCACCGCCGGCACACCTCATCACCACCGCCCGCACCGGGTGGACGTTCGTCGCGCGGGTGCTCACGGACGTAGGAGTGGAATCCCAGCCTGCACGTCCACGGTTTCTCCGCCATGGAGCAACGCTAGGGATCGACTGGCCGATCGGTCACCGCCGAACGTCCTTTCCGGCGGCTCCTACGCTGGGCCGGTGCCTGTCCTGCTGAGCGAGCTGCCGGTGGACGTCTGGACGGCACGGGCGGCCGCGCACGAGGCGCGGATCGACCGGTGGACGACGCCGCACCGGGAGCGCCGCCGCCAGGGGCGGACCCACCCGGTCCTGGACTTCCTCTTCACCTACTACTCCGAGACACCGGGGCGGCTGCGCCGCTGGCACCCGGGACCGGGCGTCGCCCTCGCCGGTCCGGCACCGCACTCCGACTGGCGCTGGTACGTGACCGACGGCGCGACCGTGCACCTCGACGCCGACGCCTTCGCCGCCGACCGCGGCGACACCGTCCGCTTCGTGCGCCGGCTGCTCGCCGCGACCGCTTCCCGCCCGGCGTCCACCGGCTGCTTCGGCCTGCACGAGTGGGCGATGGTCTACCGCGACACGGGGACCCGACACGCGATACCGCTCCGGCTCGGTCGGGCCGGGACCGACGAGGTCGTGGAGGCGCACCAGATCCGGTGCACGCACGTCGACGCGTTCCGCTTCTTCACGCCGGACGCCGTGGGCCGCAATCGCCTCCAGCCGACGCGGGAGACCCAGCCGGAGCTGGAGCAGCCCGGCTGCCTGCACGCCGGCATGGACCTCTACAAGTGGGCCTACAAGCTCAGCCCGGCGACCCCGGGTGACCTGGTCGCGGACTGCTTCGAGCTGGCCGTGGAGGTCCGGGAGCTCGACATGCGGGCCTCGCCGTACGACCTCAGCGGGCACGGGTACGAGCCGGTCGCGATCGAGACCCCCGAGGGCAAGGCCGAATACGTCGCCGCCCAGCGAGTATTCGCCGAGCTCGGCGCCGTCCTCCGCCAGCGCCTGATCGACGTCTGCGACCAGCTGCTCCTGGGCGGCTGACTTCCCGCTCGACCCGGTCCGGGTCGTCGACCTCGCCATGCAGTGCTCCTCCCCGCGGTATACCGCGTGGACGGCGGCGATACCGCGAGGTCGAATGCCGCGGGGTGTGCGATCAGACGCCGTCGTGCGGGCGCGCGCCCGCGCCGACACCGGTACCGGCGGTGACCTGGTCGCGCAGCTGCTCGACCACGCGACCCGGAGCGGGGCCGTCGTCTCCGCTCGGGCGCCGGCCGGCCCGGCGCTCCCTCAGCTGGGCCACCAGACCGGCGATGCCGCCGGGCACGAAGAGGACGACGAGCACGAACAGCGTCCCCAGCAGGAACAGCGGCTCCGACAGCGGGATCTGCAGCCAGGCCGGCAGGTCCTGGACGGCGGGCGACTGAGCCAGGTCGGTCAGTCGCGAGTCCAGGTACGTGTAGAGCACCCCGCCCAGCACCGCGCCCCACCGGCTGCCCGCGCCGCCGAGCACCACCATGACGAGCAGGCCGATCGTGAAGTCGGCGGTCGTCACCCGCGGGGTCGAGCCACCGAGCAGGAGCAGGTGCACGATGCCGCCGAGCGTGGCCAGCAGCCCCGCCAGCACGAAGACCAGCAGTTTGAAGCGGTAGGGCCGCAGCCCGAGCACCTCGACCCGGCGCTCGTTCTCCCGGATCGCCTGCCAGACCCGCCCGGCCCGCGAGCTGGTGACCCAGGTGACGACCACGTACACGAGGACGAGGTAGGCCAGCGCCAGCCAGTACTTGTTGACGGTGTTGAAGACCCCGATGAGGGCGTCCGGGATGGGGTTCCGGTCGACCGCCAGGCCCTCCTCGCCGCCGGTGAGACCGCCCGGGTCCTGCAGCACGATGATCGACCCGACCTGGGCGGTGGCCAGCGTGACCATCGAGAACGCGATGCCCGACACGCGCAGGGCGACGCTGCCGATCAGCAGGGGCAGGGCGATGCCCACCACGGTGGTGAGTGCGATCGCGGCCCCCAGGCCCCAGCCGAGCTCGGTCAGTGCCAGGTTCGCGACGTAGGTGCCGGCGGCGAAGTACAGCGCGTGCCCGAAGGAGAGCAGCCCGGTGAACCCGAACAGCAGGTCGAAGGAGAGCGCGACCCCGCCGAAGACCAGGCACAGCGCCAGCAGCTGCAGCGTGCCCGGGCTGTTGAGCACCCCGTCGAAGAGACCGGGCACCTGCAGCGTGGAGTAGGGCAGCAACGCCAGGACCACCAGCACGATCAGCGGCGCGAGCCGCCGCACACCCATCCGGTTCATGCCATCCTCGCCGTCAGACCGCTGGGACGGGCCAGCAGCACCACCGCGAGCAGCAGCACCACCGACAGGTCACCCACTCCACTCGCGGCGTAGTAGTTCGCGAACTGCTGCACCAGGCCGACCAGCACCGCGGCCGCCGCCGTGCCGGTGATCGAGCTCATCCCGCCGATCACGACGACGATGAAGGCGAAGATCAGCAGCGACGTGCCCTGTCCCGGCGAGATCGAGCCGAGGTAGATGCCACCCAGCGCCCCGGCCAGCGCGGCGAACGCGCCACCGATCGCGAACACCAGGGTGAACGCCTTGCGGACGTCGATCCCCAGCGCCGTGACCATCGACCGGTTCTCGACCCCGGCGCGGATGATCAGGCCGACGCGGGTGAACCGCAGGAAGGCCAGCACCGCCACGAGCACCACGATCGCGGTGGCGATCAGCAGGAAGCGGTCGTTGGGCACGTTGGCGCCCAGCACCGACGTCGTCCGCTGGGCCCACTCCGGCCGCGGGAACGGCCGGGGGTCGGCGCCCCAGATGGCCCGCACGAGAGCCACCAGCGCGAGGCTGAGGCCCACCGTGACCAGCACCTGCTCGATGTGCCGCTCGTAGAGCGGTCGGATCAGCGAGAGCTCGATCAGCGCGGCCACCAGGGTGCCGACGGCGACGCCGAAGACGACGGCCAGCACGAAGCCCCAGCCCGTCGAGCCGGCCCCGGGCAGGTTCCCGGCCGCCCACCAGGTGCCGTAGGCGCCGATGGTGAGGAAGGCGCCGTGGGCGAAGTTGAGCACGCCCATCAGGCCGAAGATCAGCGAGAGGCCGGACGCGACGAGGAAGTACAGCGCCGCCAGGCCCAGCCCGGTGACGGTCAGGAGCACCACGGTCGTCATGCGCCCGCCTCGCCGGCGCTCGCCCGACGCATGCCACCCGGTGGCTCCGTCCCTGGTGGGCTCGCGAGCTCGCCCACTGCGTGCGCACCTCCGCTCGAGGCCACGCCGAGCAGCTCTCGCGTGCGTTCGGTGTCGGCCAGCAGCGCGGCGGCGGACCCGGTCCAGGCCACCCGGCCCTGGTCGACGACGACGGCGTCGTGCGCCATCCGCTGGACGACGGTCAGGTTCTGCTCGACGAGCAGGATCGTCACCTCCTCGGCCGCGCGGGCCAGCACGTCGGCGACCTCGGCCACGAGCAGCGGTGCCAGGCCCTTGGTCGGCTCGTCGATGAGCAGCAGCTGGTTGTCGTTGAGCAGCAGGCGCGCGATGGCGACCATCTGCTGCTGACCGCCCGAGAGGGTGCCGGCGAGCTGCTTGCTGCGCTGCTTCAGCTCGGGGAACAGCTCGAACACGCGGTCCTGGTGGTGGGCGGAGTCCCGCCGCTCGGCCAGGGTCAGGTTCTCCGCGACGGTCAGCCCGGCGAAGACCTCGCGGTCCTCCGGCGCATAGCCGATCCCGCGGCGGACGATCTCGTGGGTCCGCCGGCCCGACAGCCGCTCGGTCCGGCCGTCCTCGCCGGTGAACTCGACGACGCCGGTGGAGGGGACGAGGCCGAGGATCGCCTTGACCGTCGTCGTCTTGCCCGCGCCGTTGCGCCCCAGCAGGGCCGTGACCCCGCCGCGCCGGACGCCGAGGTCCACGCCCTGCAGGATGTGGCTGCCCGACAGCCGCACGTGCACGTCGGTCATCTGCAGGAGCGGCGTCTCACTCACAGCGACTCCCCCAGGTAGGCCTGCTGCACGGCGGGGTCGCTGGTCACCTTCGCCGGGGTGTCGAGCGCGAGCAGCTTGCCGTGGTGCATGACGGCGACGCGGTCGGCGAGGCCCAGCAGCACGTCCATGTGGTGCTCGACCATCAGCACCGTCTTGCCCTCCTCGCGGTGCACCGAGGCGATGACCTCCGTCAGCCCCGCGACGTCCTCGATGCTGACACCGGCCATCGGCTCGTCCAGCAGGACGACGGCGGGGTCGGTGGCCAGCAGGATGGCCAGCTCGAGCTTGCGCTTGTCGCCGTGCGAGAGCGCGCCGGCGAGGTCCTCGCCCCGGGCGCCCAGGCCCACCCGCTCCAGGGAGCGCCCCGCGACCTCCTGCGCGGCGTCGCCGGGCCGCACCCGCTGCCACGGCCGCATGCTGCCGCCCAGCTTGGCCTGGGCGGCGAGCCGGACGTTCTCCCGCACGGTGAGCCCGACGAACACCGACGACGCCTGGAAGGTCCGGCCGAGGCCTCTGCGGGCTCGTGCCGACGGGCTCTCGCGGGTGATGTCGGCACCGGCCAGCGTGACGGTTCCGCCGGTCACCGGCAGCAGGCCGGAGAGCAGGTTGAACAGCGACGTCTTCCCCGCGCCGTTGGGCCCGATGACGGCGACGAACTCACCGGGGGCGACGTCGAAGCCGACGCCGTCGACGATGACCGCCCCACCGATCGCGCACGTGAGGCCCTCGACCTGCAGCACCGGCGCGCCCGCAGCGGGGCGGGCGGCCGGTGCCGGCTGGGTGCTCATGGACACGCGGCTCCCCGGCTCAGGAGCCGGCGGTGACCGGCGGCGCGGTCTCCTCAGGGTCGAGCGTGTCGACCAGGACCGGGGCGAACTCCTCGCCCTGCTGCTCGAGCGTGGCCGTGAACATCGGCTGCAGCATGGCGTGGTCCTCCTCGCGGATGGTGATCTCGCCCTTGGCGCCGTCGAAGGTCCAGCCCTCGAGTGCACTGATCATCCCGGCGACGTCGTCGCCGCCCTCCTCGACGGCGCGCACGATCATCTGCGCCGCGTTGCAGCCGTCGGGGGTGAAGATGTCGACCGTGCCGCCGGCCTCCTCGACCCGCTCGGCCATGGCCTGGCTGACCTCGTTGTCGACCGCCTCGGCGAAGAAGTGGGAGAGGAAGTTCAGCTGGGAGGCCTGCTCGCCGTAGGTCGGGTAGGAGGCCCGCAGGTCCAGGCCGGTGACGACGCTGGTCGCGTCGAACACGCCCTGCTGGCCCATGGC
Source organism: Blastococcus colisei (assembly GCF_006717095.1). Classification (NCBI taxonomy): domain Bacteria; kingdom Bacillati; phylum Actinomycetota; class Actinomycetes; order Geodermatophilales; family Geodermatophilaceae; genus Blastococcus; species Blastococcus colisei. The sequence continues at coordinate 401,169 of NZ_VFQE01000001.1, read as the reverse complement.
CTGCCACATGGCGGGCGCGGTCTCGCCGGCCCAGGCCACGAAGGTCAGGTCGGCCCCGGCATCCCGCGCCTGGGCGGCGAACGGCGTGAGGTCGGTCGCGCTGGCCGGCACCAGCAGCGGGGTCACGGTGGCCCCGGCCTCCTCGCCCAGCACCGCGGTCACCGCGGCGACGTTGGCCTGGCCGAACGCGCTGTCCTGCGCGAAGACGAGCACGGTCTGGCCCGCGGCGTCGCCGATGAACGACTGCGCCGTCCGCACGTCCTGGTAGGTCTGCCGCCCGGATCGGAACGTGTTGTCGTTGATCCCGGTGAGCGCGTCGGTGGCGGCCGGACCGGAGATGAACAGGACGTCGTTCTGCTCGGCCAGCGGGGCCACCTGCGTGGCGACGCCGGAGGACGCCGAGCCGGCGATGATCTGCACGCCCTGGCCGATCAGATCGGTGACCTCGGCGACGGCCTTGGCCGGGTCTCCGGCGTCGTCGCGCTCGATGATCTCGATGGGCCGTCCGGCGACCTCACCGGATCCGTCGGTCGCGTAGTCCAGGCAGGCCTCGAAGCCCTGGAGGTACTGCTCGCCGTAGGCGGCCAGCGGCCCGGAGATGGACGTGACCAGGCCGACCTGCACCGGCGCACCTTCCTCGCCTCCGCCGCCACCACCGGTGTCGCCGGCGGGGGCGCCGGGGCTGCCGCAGGCGGTACTGAGGGCGAGGACGCCGGCCGCCGCCACGGCGAGCGGAACGGACCGGGAACTGGTGCGGGACATGGCGATCTCCTCGGGTGTGCGTCAGTGCACAAGTGGGCTGGACCACACCGTAAGGAGCGCGTGATCAGGTGCCCATGTAGGCGCGCCCCACACCCTGGTCGAATCCTGTGGCTGTGACCGACATCCCGAGGACGGCCACCCTGCTCCGGCCGGGGCCGGAGACGCGGACGTCGTACCGTCGTCGGGTGACCTCCACCCGCACCGGCCGCTGGGTGCGGCTCGACGGCACCACGAACACCCGCGACCTGGGTGGGCTGCCCACGACCGACGGCGGCCGCACCGTGCCCGGCCGGATCCTGCGCAGCGACAACCTGCAGACCCTCAGCCCGGACGACGTCCGGCGGCTGGTCGGCGACATCGGCCTGCGTCAGGTGATCGACCTGCGCACCACCGCGGAGGTCCTGCTCGAGGGCCGCGGTCCGCTGCGCGACGTCCCGCAGGTCACACACCGGCACTTCAGCCTGCTGCCCGAGCGCGGCCACCACACCGACGTCTTCGCGGTGGAGGAGGACGACGCCGAGCTGGATCTGCCGGCCGGCTGGACGGAGTCGCTGCTCCCCCGGCAGGTCGCCGAGCACGACCAGGGCGAGCACCCGGCCGTGCGCTCCTACCTGGGCTATCTCGACCACCGTGCCGACAACGTGGTCGGCGCACTCCGCGCGATCACCCGGGCCTCCGGCGCCTCGGTCGTGCACTGCGCCGCCGGCAAGGACCGCACCGGCGTCGTCTGCGCGTTGTCCCTGGCCGTCGCGGGGGTGCCGCACGAGGAGATCGTGGCCGACTACGCCATGACCGCCGAGATCATCGACGCCCTGGTCGCGAAGCTGGCCGCGTCACCGACCTACGCCGAGGACATGGGAACGCGGGACGTCGCCAGCCACACGCCGCGGGCCGAGACGATGGCCCGCGTGCTGACGCTGCTCGACGAACGGCACGGCGGCCCGCTGGGTTGGCTGGACGCGCACGGCTTCGGCGCCGAGGAGCAGGCCGCGCTGCGCGCCCGCCTGCGGGACTGAAGAACATCCCCGAGAGGTTCCCGTCCTCCTCACCACTCGCAAGTCTCGCGGCGAGCCTCTGGACGGGGTCATCAGCCCTCGCGAGCTCGGGGCGAGCCTCTAGACGGGGCCGCGGGAAGTGCCGGCGCCGCGCCTGCTGCGCTGCTTGTGCCGGTACATCGCCGCATCGGCCTCGCGCAGCAGCTGCTCGGCCGTCCGTACCGCACCGTCGCCGTGCACCGCGACGCCGACGCTGGTGCCCACCGTGACGTCGGTGCCCTCGAGCCGGAACGGCTCGGCGAAGCACGCGGCGACGCGCGCAGCCAACCCGTGGGCGTCGTCGGGGTGGACGAGGCCGGGCAGGATGACCGCGAACTCGTCCCCGCTGAGCCGGCCGACGGTGTCGCCCGGGCGCAGCGCCGACCGCAGCCGTGCCGCGACCTGACGGAGCAGCTCGTCACCGGCGGCGTGGCCGAGCGCGTCGTTGACCTCCTTGAACCGGTCGAGGTCGCAGAAGAGCACGCCCAGGTGTGCTCCGTGCCGGGCCTCGGGCAGCTCGCTCTGCAGCCGGCTCAGGAAGAGCACGCGGTTCGGCAGGCCGGTGAGGGCGTCATGGGTGGCCTGGTGGCTCACCGTCTCGAGCAGCCGGGCCTTCTGCAGGGCGGTGGAGGCCTGGTCGCCGACACCGCGGAGGCGGGCGAGGACGTCACCGGCGAGAGACGGGGGCGCCTCGCCGGGCTGCCAGCCCGCCGTCGCCACGCCGAGGAAGGTGCTGCCGGCCAGCAGCGGAACGGCCGCGACGTCGGAACTGCTGATCGCCTGCAACAGCGCCCGGAGGGCCGGGCTGCTCGTGCTGTCGTCGATGATCAGCGGCGAGCGGTCGGTGAGCATCCCGATCAGCTCCGGGGTGTCCTCGGGCCGCAGCTCGGCGCCGTGCAGCCGGGCGGTCTGCTCGTCGGTCATGCCGAAGGACGCCGATGCGCGGAGGACGCCCGCCCCCGGGTCCCAGAGCAGGAGGCTGGAGCGGGTGCAGCCGACGATGCGCGGGAGCGCTTCGGCGACGACCTCGGTCACCGCGGCCGCGTCCGCGGCAGCGGCCAGCTCGTGGGCCAGCTCGAGCAGGGCACTGGCGCGGACCGCCTCCTGGCGAGCGCCGTCCAGGGCGAACAGCAGATCCAGCGCCGCAGCCGCGTGGCCGGCGTACGCCGTGAGCAAGGAGGCCTCGTCGCCCATCGCGCCGTAGTTGGTGTCCGGGGAGGTGCCGTACAGGGCGGCCAGCCGGCCGTGCGAGCGGCGGGCCGAGGCCACCTCTACGACGACGGCGCTCTGACCGAGGTCCCCACCGGCGAGCAGGGTGGCAGCGAGTCCGGCGGCCCGGTCCTGGGGCACGCCGACGCTGTGCACCAGCGGCTCGCCGCCTGCAGGGGCGTCGACGGCCAGCAGGTAGGCCGGCGCGAGGACTGCTTCGGCGGCGCGGGCGACGATGCGGTGCAGCACGCTGTCGAGGTCGTCGCTGCCGACGAGGTCCGCGCCGGCCGACTGGAGATTGCTCAGCTGCCCACGCAGGGCCCTGAGCTCCAGGTCGGCCGAGCGCTCGCTCTCCCGGCGGCGCGGCCGCCGGATGCGCCGGTCCCAGGTCAGGGTGTAGAGGCAGGCCGGGTGCCCGTCGGACTCGCACTCGTCATGCGTGATGCGCGCCGCGGACAGGCCGAAGATCGTCGGGACCGTGCTCAGGAGCCCCTGGGCGTAGATGCAGTCCAGCCGTGAGTGCTCGTAACCCGGGTGCAGCGTGTAGCGGATGGTCGCGGAGGTGGCGGACGCGTCCAGGATCTCCATCGTCGACGTCGTGCTGAACTTGGCGACGGCCCGCGGCAGCTGCCGGAAGACCTGCCGGGGGGTGCCCATGGCCCGCAGCAGGATGACCATCGAGTGGGCCAGCCCGCTGTGCAGCGCCGCCGTGCCGACCTTGAACAGCAGCCCTGGGTCGGCGAGGACCTCGGTGGCCGCGGCGAAGAGCCGGATGCGCGTGTCGTAGCTCCACCACAGCGACTGGTCCTCGAGCTGGTCGGCCGTGTAGGGCAGTCCCGCGCTCAGCAGGACGCGGTCGACCCCCTCCTCACCCGCGACCGTGCGCACGTACCGCAGCAGCCCTCCGGTGGTCGCGCCGGAGGTCTCGCGCGCCTCGCCCAGCGGCCCCGTCACAGCCGGCGCCCGGGCGGAGGGGACCCCGATGGCCGGGCGGCCCGCCGGACGGACGCGACCCGAGGCAGGGAGGTCCCGTGGATGCGCACGAGTGCTGGAACGGCAGGAACCGACCGGTTCCTGAGCGTCGTCACCCGGTCGGGTGAATGGGCTTGCAGAGGTGACGCCGAGCACCCTCGGGCCCGCTCGGCGTCGTGGGCGGCGGGGGCCTTGCGCGGCGGCGCCCAGCGGAGTACACCGGGGGTCATATACCCCCTAGGGGTACATGCAGCGCAAGGAGGCCTCCATGCACCGCGATTCCGTGCACTCACGGCTACAGCATGACAGCAGTCCGCAACGGGTGTCGTGGGCGGCCGCGCGGCAGGCGACCCTGCACTGCCTCACCGGCTGCGCGATCGGCGAGGTGCTCGGCATGGTCATCGGCACGTCGCTGGGGCTTCACGATGCCGCCACGGTGGCCCTGGCGGTGACACTGGCCTTCGTCTTCGGCTACGCCCTGACGATGCGGGGCGTCCTCCGGGCCGGCCTGCCGTTCCGCGCCGCCCTACGGGTCGCCTTGGCTGCGGACACCGTGTCGATCGCCGTCATGGAGATCGTCGACAACGCGGTGGTGCTGACGGTCCCCGGGGCGATGGAGGCGGGCATCGCCGGTGCCGTGTTCTGGGTGTCGCTGGCGGGGGCGCTCGCCGTGGCCTTCGTGGTCACCCTGCCGATCAACCGGGCGCTGATGAGCCGCGGCAAGGGGCACGCCGTCGTCCACGCCGTGCACTGAACCCGCCACCCCCGGACAGCAGACGACCCCGGCCTCCGGAGGAGGTCGGGGTCGCGTTGCCGGAGCGGTGCCGCACCGGGCGGCCACCCGCGTCAGGGGCCGGGCGCCGCGATCGCGTCAGCGGCTCGGGGCCGCCGTCGCGTCAGCGGTTGGCGATGGTGAGGAGCTCGTCGCGCATCGCCGGGCTGCTCGTGCGAGCGAGCGCCTGGTTCAGTGCCCGCCGGGTACGCGCCGCCTGTCGACGCTGCTGCCACCGGGTCGTCACGCTGCTCATCTCTACTGCCTCTTTCATCGAAGTGGTGCGCCTGCTCCCTTAGCAATGCAGGCTTACTCCACTCTATTCCGACGAATCGCAGGTAGAACTCAAGCAAGGCCGATGTTCTCTCACTCTTCGGGGTGAGAGTGATCACCCGACGAGGACCCTCCGTGCGGCCGCCCGGGCCGCCTGGGGGTCGTCGGTGGCCAGCGCCGCCTCGGCCGCACGCTCGCAGGCGGTCAGGTCGACGGTGGACAGCCGGGCACCCACCCGCGCCACGGCGGAGGTCGCGCAGGACAGCGAGCCGACCCCGAGCCCGACGAGGACGCAGCCCAGCAGTGGATCGGCAGCCGCCTCGCCGCAGACGCCCACCGGCTTCCCCGCGCGGCGACCGGCGCCAGCCGTCAGGGCGACGAGCTCGAGGAGCGCGGGCTGCCAGGGGTCGGTCAGCTCGGCGAGGTCGGCGGAGAGCCGGTCGGCGGCGAGCGCGTACTGCGACAGGTCGTTGGTGCCGATGGACAGGAAGTCGACGTGCGCCAACAGCCGCTCGGCGTGGAGCGCGGCCGAGGGCACCTCGATCATCACCCCGGGAACCAGGCCGCGGGCGCGCACGGCGGCCGCGAAACCGGCCGCCTCCGGGACCGTGGCGACCATCGGGGCCATCACCCACGGCGTCGACGCCGTCCGGGCCGCCGCCTCCGCGATGGCGTCGAGCTGGCGTTCGAGAAGCCGGGGGTTCCGGCGGGCCACCCGAAGGCCACGGACGCCGAGCGCCGGGTTGGCCTCGTCCGGCGGCGTGGCGAAGGCCAGCGGCTTGTCCGAGCCTGCATCCAGCGTCCGGACGACGACCTTCCGGCCCGGGAAGGCCGCCAGTACCTCGGCGTACCCGGTGGCCTGCTCGTCCACCGACGGCTCCGCCGCGCGCCCGAGGAACGCCAGCTCCGTCCGGAAGAGGCCGACGCCCTCCGCGTGCGCGTCGGCGGCCGCGCGGGCACCCGCACCGTCCTGCACGTTGGCCAGCACCTGGACGACGCGCCCGTCCCGCGTGCGACCTGGTCCGCGGTAACCGGCCAGCGCCTCGGCGGCCAGTCTCGCTGCATCCACCTGCGCCCGCGCCTTCGCAGGCTCGGGGTCCACCGTGACCGTTCCCTGCTCACCGTCGATCAGCACGGTGGCACCCACGGGGACGTCGTCGAGACCACCGACACCGACGACGCACGGCAGGCCGAGCTGGCGGGCGATGATCGCGGTGTGGCTCGTCGTGCCGCCCAGCCGGGTGGCCAGCCCGAGGATCCGTGCCGGGTCCAGGCCGGCGGTGTCGGCCGGCGCGAGGTCCTCGGCGAGCAGGACCGACGGCACGTCGGGCGCCGGGATGCCCGGCTCCCCCTGCCCGGTGAGCTCCGCGACGAGCCGGTCACGGACGTCGCGCACGTCCGGTACCCGCTCGGCCATCAGGCCACCCAGCGCCGCGAACATGTCCATGAACTGCTGGGCCGCCTGGACGGCCGCCACGGCGGCCGGCACGCCCTCCTCGATCCGCTGTTCGGCGGTGGTGCGCAACGCCCGGTCCCGTGCGATCCCCGCCGTCGTGCTGAGCACCTCGGCACTCACCCCGGTCGACGCGGCGGCGCGGGCGCTCAGCCGCTCGGCCACCAGTTCGGCGGCCGCCCTGTAGCGGGCCTTCTCCGCCTCCCGATCGGCCTGCGGCACCGCGGCCTCCGACTCGGCCGGAAGGCGGACCGCGCCCGAGGGGCGCACCACCGGACCGACGGCGGCCCCCGGGACCACGGGCGTGCCCGTGAGGACGGCAGGCCCGAGGGACGCGGGCGGGGAGACGGTGCTCGACATGGGGACCTCGCTGCGGACGAGAGGGGCGGGGGTCTCCCGCGGGCTTGGTGACCAGAGTCACCAATCCCTGTTGACTTGTCAACGGAACGGACGTAAAACAACACAAGCACAGCCGCAAGGCCACATGCTCGGACACGCATCGCCGCACCAGCCGGAGGACAGGCGTGCTCTATCCCGAAGAACGCCAGCAGGCGATCGCGGCCCTGGTGACCGACCGCGGTCGCCTCGCCGTCGCCGCTCTGGCGGAGGAGTTCGGCGTCACGACCGAGACAGTCCGGCGCGACCTCGCCGTCCTGGAGCGGGCCGGGATGCTGCGGCGGGTGCACGGCGGCGCGGTACCCGCAGGAGCCCTGACCCTGGTCGAGCCGGGGCTCGGCGAGCGGCACCGGTCGCACAGCGAGCAGAAGCGGGCGATCGCCGCGGCGGCGCTGGGCCTCCTGCCCGGCGCGGAGGGCAGCATCGTCCTCGACGGCGGGACGACGACGGCCGCCCTCGCTGAAGTCCTCCCCGCCGACCGCCGGCTGCTCGCCGTCACCTCCTCGGTGCCCATCGCGTCGCGGCTCTCGGTCACCGGCGGCGTCCTGCTGCACGTCCTCGGCGGGCGGGTCCGCGGCGTCACCCAGTGCGCGGTCGGGGAGACGACGGTGCGCTCGCTGGCCGAGCTGCGGGTCGACGTCGCGTTCCTGGGCGCCAACGGCATCACCGCCGAGCACGGCTTCACCACGCCCGACGAGGCGGAGGCGTCGGTCAAGCGCGCCATGGTGCGGGCCGGGCAGCGCGTGGTGGTGCTCGCCGACAGCAGCAAGCTGGGCCGCGAGCACCTGGTCCGGTACGCCGCGATCGAGGACGTCGACGTCCTGGTGACCGACGCGGGCGCCGACCCCGGACTGGTCGCCGAGCTGGAGAAGGCCGGCGTCGAGGTCGTGCTCGCGTGAGCGGCCCGAGGAGGCCGGACCGGGTCGTCACCCTGACGGCCAACCCGAGCCTGGACCGCACGTTGGACCTGCCCGCGCCGCTGGCCCAGGGCGGCATCGTCCGCCTGGCGGGCAGCAGCACCGAGCCCGGGGGCAAGGGCGTCAACGTGGCGCGTGCCCTCGCCGCCGCGGGCGGGGACGTGGTGTCGATCCTCCCGGCAGCGGCGTCGGACCCGATCGTCACGGCTCTCCGGGCCCTGGGCCTGGAGCTCGCCACCGTGCCGGTCCACAGCCCGGTGCGCACGAACTACACGCTGGTCGATCCCGCCGGGACGACCACGAAGCTCAACGAGCCCGGCGCCGCGCTGAGCGACGCGACGCGGACAGCGCTCAGCGGCATCCTGCACGGGCACGCCGCCGCTGCGCGGTGGGTCGTCCTGTCCGGCTCCCTCCCCCCGTCGACCCCGGTCGACTGGTACGCCGACCTGGTCCGAACGCTCCGGGACACGGGGGCGCGCATCGCGGTGGACACCAGCGAGGCGCCGCTGCTCGCGCTGCTGTCCGCCGGGCGTGACGCCGCCCCCCACCTGCTCAAGCCCAACGCCGAGGAGCTGGCCCAGGTGGCCGGCCTCACCGAGGACGACGTGCTGCGGGACCCGGCGGCGATGCTCGAGGCCGTCCGGACGCTGCACGCCCGCGGAGTGGCCGAGGTGCTCCTCACGCTCGGGGGCGACGGCGCGGTCCTCTCCACGGCCGACGGCGAGCTGTGGTCGGCCCGCCCGCCGGAGATCGCCGTCCGCAGCACCGTCGGCGCCGGTGACTGCAGCCTCGCCGGGTACCTGCTCGCCTCGCTCGCCGGCGCTCCCCCCGCCGAGCGTCTGCGGACCGCCGTCGCCTACGGAGCGGCGAGCGCGTCGCTCCCCGGATCCGCCGTTCCCACCCCGGCCCGGGTGGACGGCTCCGCCGTACGGGTCACCGCCGGCCTGCCCGGCAGCACCAGTTCCCCCCCGCCCACCGCCCCGAACCCCGTTCCGGCCGCCGGCCGGGGCGCCCTCTGACTCCTCCGGGAGAGGACCCCATGCCCGCACTGATCACTCCGGACCTGGTCGCGCTCGACGCCGATCTCGGGGCCGACAAGGCCGCGGTCGTCCGCCGGCTGGCCGAACTGGTCGCCGCCGCCGGCCGCGCCACGAACACCGACGCCCTGCAGGCCGACGTCCTGGCCCGCGAGGCACAGGCGGCGACCGGGCTGCCCGGCGGCATCGCGATCCCCCACTGCCGGTCGGCGGCGGTGACCGAGGCGTCCCTCGCCTTCGCCCGCCTCTCCCCGAAGGTCGACTTCGGCGCCCCCGACGGGCCGGCCGACCTGGCCTTCCTCATCGCCGCCCCGGCACACGGCGACGCCGACCACCTCACCCTGCTGACCGCCCTGGCCAGGGCGCTGGTGCGGCCGGAGTTCGTGGCCTCGCTGCGGTCCGCCGCCTCCGACGAGGAGATCGTCGCGCTGGTGCAGGAGGTCGTCTCCCCCGCTCCCGCCGCAGGACCGGCGGGCGCGACCGGCGGGGCGACCGCGGCCGCGCCGGCCGCTGGTCCCGCCGCGGAACCAGCCGCCCGGAAGAGCATCGTGGTCGTCAGCGCCTGCCCGACAGGCATCGCGCACACCTACATGGCCGCCGACAAGCTGGCCGCCGCCGGCGAGGCCGCCGGGGTGGACGTCCACGTCGAGACGCAGGGTTCCTCCGGATCCACCCCGCTCGACCCGGCCGTCATCCGCGCCGCCGACGCCGCCATCTTCGCCGTCGACGTGGGCGTGCGGGACCAGGGCCGGTTCGCCGGCAAGCCGCTCGTGCAGAGCGGGACGAAGCGGGCGATCAACGAGCCCGAGGTGATGATCCGCGAGGCACTGGCCGCCGCGGACGACCCGAACGCCCGCCGCGTCTCCGGCACCGCCTCGGGCGACACCTCCTCCGTGTCGAGCGGCGGAGGTGCGCGCACCGGCTCGGAGATCCGCCGCTGGCTGCTCACCGGTGTGAGCTACATGATCCCGTTCGTCGCGGCCGGCGGGCTGCTCATCGCCCTGGGCTTCGCCCTCGGCGGATACCAGATCGTCAACGGCAACCCGGACGCCGAGGGGCAGAGCTACGCCCTCAGCTGGGTGCTGAACAACTCGCTGTTCGACCTCCCGGTCGGCCAGAGCACCGAGGAGCTCCGCTTCGGGGTCCTCGGCTACCTGGGCGCGGTCTGCACCGTCCTCGGACAGGCGGCCTTCGCGTTCCTGGTCCCCGCCCTGGCCGGCTACATCGCCTACGCGATCGCCGACCGCCCGGGCATCGCGCCCGGTTTCGTGGTCGGTGCGGTGTCGGTGACCGTGGGCGCCGGCTTCCTCGGCGGCCTGGTGGGCGGCATCCTCGCCGGCCTGGTGGCGCTGTGGATCAGCCGCTGGCGCCTGCCGTCGGGTGTCCGCGGACTGCAGCCCGTGGTGATCATCCCGCTGGTGGCGACGCTCATCTCCAGCGGCATCATGGTGATGGTGCTCGGCCGCCCGCTGGCCGCGGCGCTCGAGGGCCTGGGCGACTGGCTCAACGGCTTGAGCGGCTCCTCCGCCATCCTGCTCGGGATCATCCTCGGCCTGATGATGTGCTTCGACCTGGGCGGCCCGGTCAACAAGGCGGCGTACCTCTTCGCCACCGCAGGCCTGGCCTCGCAGACCAGCGGCTCGTTCGTGATCATGGCGACCGTGATGGCCGCCGGCATGGTGCCGCCGCTGGCCATGGCGCTCAGCACGGCCCTCCGCTCGAGGCTCTACACCCCCGCGGAGCGGGAGAACGGCAAGGCGGCCTGGCTGCTCGGCCTCTCGTTCATCTCCGAGGGGGCCATCCCCTTCGCTGCGGCCGACCCCGTCCGCGTGATCCCGTCGATGATGCTCGGCGGCGCGACCACCGGTGCGATCGTGGCGGTACTGGAGATCGAGGCACGGGCTCCGCACGGTGGGGTGTTCGTCTTCTTCGCGATCAGCAACTTCCTGCTCTGGCTGCTGGCGATCGCCATCGGCGCCGTCGTGGGCGGCATCGCCGTCACCGTCGCGAAGAGCATCGGGCGGTCCGACGCGGAGGAGGCTCCCGAGGACGCCGTCGACCTGGAGCACGCCCATACCCCGGCCCACGTCCCGGCGCGCGCGGCGAGCGCCTGAGCGGCATGCTCACGACCACCCCGTCCGGCCAGCACCCGTCCCAGCAGCGAGGAAGAGGATCGATGCCCAGTCAGACCGTCACCGTCGGATCGCGGGTGGGACTGCACGCCCGGCCAGCAGCACTGATCGCCGAGGCAGTCGGCAAGGCCGGGGTGCCGGTCACCCTGGCCACCCCGGGCGGGAACCCCGTCGATGCCGGCTCGCCCCTGATGATCATGACGCTCGGCGCCAAGCAGGGCGCCGAGGTCGTGGTCAGCAGCGACGACCATGCCGTGCTCGACCGGATCGCCGGCCTGGTGGCCCAGGACCTCGACGCGGAATAGGCGCCGCGGAACCGCGGACGACGACGGCGCCCGCCCCCGGAGAGGGGACGGGCGCCGTCGATCGTGAGGGGCTCGGTGCTCAGCTGGGGCGCTGGACGTCCCCGCGCCAGGCGCCGGTCTCGGTGCCGCGGCTCTCGATGAACTCCTTGAATTTCTTCGCGTCGGCCTTGATCTGCCGGTCGTCGAAGCCCAGGGCGGCGCCGGCCTTCTCGACCAGGCCCTCGGGTTCCCAGTCGATCTGGATCATGACCCGGGTCCTGGCGTCGTCCAGGCGGTGGAACGTGACGACGCCGGCGTGCTTGGCCTCACCGCTCGTGCTCGTCCAGGCGACGCGCTCCTCGGGGTGCTGCTCGGTGATCTCGGCGTCGAACTCACGCTTCACGCCGTCGATGTTGGTGACCCAGTGGGTGTGGGTGTCGTCGAGCTGGGTGATGCGCTCGACCCCGCCCATGAACTGGGGGAAGGACTCGAACTGCGTCCACTGGTCGTAGGCGACGCGGATGGGCACGTCGACGTCGACGGCCTCCTGCACGCTGGCCATAGGGGCCCTCCTCGATCTCGATGGTGACCGCCGCTCCCTACCCCGGGCACCCCCGCCGGACACCTGTACGAGCAGTTCAGCGCAGCGTCGCCGCGACGCTCCCGCGCACCGGTCGGCCGTCGAGCAGCAGCATCTGGGCGAGGTGGTAAGCGTCCGGTTGCCCCGTCCAGGTGCCCGTCGCGACCTGACCGGCCGGGGTCAGCTCGTGGTGCCAGCTGCCCGTCGTCGGGTCGGCGAAGCGGCGTTCGCCGTGCTCCCGCCACCGTCGGGCCAGCTCCCGGTAGCGCGGCTCGCCGGTCACCTGCGCCAGGACGGACGCCGCGGCCACGGCCTCGCACAGCACCCAGTGCAGGCGCGCGCCGACGACCGGCCGGTCGTCCCAGTCGAGGGTGTACGGGAATCCGTCGTGCCCGTCGGCCGCCCAGCCGCGCGCGGCTGCGGCGTCGAAGAGGTCCACCGCGTCGTCCAGCAGCCAGGCCGGCGGGTCGTCGACGACGGCGCGGACGTGCAGCGCGAGGCGCGCCCACTCGAACTGGTGCCCGACCGTCACGCCATAGGGGCGGAACGGGTCGGCCGGGCGCTCGCGGTTGTAGTCGAGCACGGGCTCCCAGCGGTGCGTGAAGTGCTCGGGCAGCCGCCAGTCGCGCTCGCGGGCCCAGCCGTGCACGACCCGCTCGGTGGCGCGCCGCGCCCGGTCGCGCAGCCATTCGGCCGTGGCGGCGTCGTCCACGGCGTCGGCGGCGGCCAGCATCGCCTCGACCCCGTGCATGTTGGCGTTGACGCCGCGGTAGCCGTCCAGCCGCGTCCACGCCCGGTCCCACTCCTCGACGGCCAGGCCGGCGTCGTCGTCGCAGAACCGGGTCCGCCAGACGTCCAGCGCGTCGCCGAGCAGCACCCGGCCGCCATCGATGCCGGCCGCAGTGGCCGTCGCGCCGGCCAGCACCACGAACGCGTGCACGTAGGCGGTCTTCGTGTCGTCGTCGGTGGCGGCGGACCATCCGCCGTGCGCGCGGTCGTGCAGCGGCCCGTCGGTCAGCGCCGCGACGCCGTGCCGGGCCAGCGCGTCCGCTCCCGGTCGGCCCAGCAGGGCAGCCAGCCCGAAGACGTGCGTCATCCGCGCGACGATCCACGTCTCGACCGGCCGGTCGGGCGGCACTCGCCCGTCGGCGCCGAGGTAGCCGAAGCCGCCGTCGGCGAGTCGCGACCGGGCGGCGAAGCGGAGCAGCCCGTCGAGATCGGTCACCGGGTGCGTCTCGATGCAGCGACACCGTGCGCGAGACGGATGGTCGCCACCATGATCGCCACCAGGCCGACGAGGCGGACGAGGCCGGCGCCGATGTTCGCCCCTGCGGAGTCGGCCGCGAGCGTCATCGCATCGACGAGCCCCAGGACGACGATCGCCGCGAGGACGACGGCGCCGAGCCGTCGGACCCCGGCGTCCTCCCGCCCCTCCTCGGGAGCGAGCAGCAACACCCCGCCCGCCAGTGCACACAGGTGACCGACCACCTGGAGCAGCCACGGCGCGGTGCCCTGGTCGAGGTGCGGCCGGCTCCCGCTCACCGCGATCGAGACGCCCGTGAGCACGACGAACAGCAGGAGCAGGACGAGTGCCCTCCGGCGCCGGTCCACGGGCATCCCCTTCCGCGAGCGGACCCCGGTCAGAACGCCAGTGCCGCCCCCGGATCGTGCAGCAGCGCACCGATGTCGGCCAGGAACCGCGACCCCAGCTCGCCGTCGACGATCCGGTGGTCGAAGGACAGCGCCAGCTGGGTCACCTGGCGCGGGACCACTCTCCCCTTGTGCACCCACGCCATCTCGCGGACCGCCCCGAAGGCCAGGATCGCCGACTCCCCCGGGTTGAGGATCGGGGTCCCGGTGTCGACGCCGAAGACGCCCACGTTCGTGATGGTGATCGTGCCGCCGCTCATGTCCGCCGGTGCGGTCTTCCCCTCGCGGGCCGTGGCCGTCAGATCGGCCAGGGCGCCGGCCAGCTCGGGCAGGGAGAGCCGTCCGGCGTCCTTGATGTTCGGGACGACGAGGCCGCGCGGGGTGGCCGCGGCGATACCGAGGTTCACGTAGTCCTTGACCACGATCTCCTGCGCCGCCTCGTCCCAGGAACTGTTGACCATCGGGTGCCGGCGGACCGCGAGCAGCAACGCCTTGGCGACGAAGAGCAGCGGGCTGACCTTGACGCCGGCCAGTTCCGGCCGCTGGGCGAGCCGGGTGCGCAGCTTCATCGTCCGCGTCACGTCGACGGTGAGGAACTCCGTGACGTGTGGCGCGGTGAAGGCGCTGGCCACCATGGCTGCCGCCGTGTGCTTGCGGACGCCCTTGATCGGGATCCGCTGCTCGCCACCCCCCGGAGGTGCGTTCATGGCCATGACTGCCCCGGGCTCGGGGGAGGCCACCGCGTCGACGTCGGCCCGGGTGATGACGCCGCCGTTGCCGGTTCCCGTGACGGCGGCGAGGTCCACGCCGAGGTCCTTGGCGTACTTGCGCACCGGGGGCTTGGCCAGCGGCCGCAGGCGACCCCGGCCCGGTGCGGCACCGCCTGAGGCCGCGGCGTCGCCGCGCAGGGCGTGCGCCTCGGCCTGCCGGCCCACCTCCAGACCGCCGTGCCGCACCGGCTTGGTGCCGGCGTCGGGGGCGGTGGCGAGCAGCGGCGGGTGGGTGCCGCCGCCCGAGCCGTAGTCGGCGCCGGGCAGCGGGGCCTCAGGGGACGCGCCGCCGGCAGCCGGGGCGTCGACGCGGCGGGGGCGGCGGCGGGCCTCGGTGGTGCGGGGGCCGTAGCCCACCAGCACCGCGGTCCGCCCGCCCGGAGCCGACCCACCGATCAGCCCGGCGGCCGGCTCGGCCTCGGCGACCGGGGCGCCGGCGGCCGGCTCCGGAGCCGGGGCGGCTGCCGGGACCGATCCGCCGGACGTGTCGATCGTGATGATCGGCGTGCCGACGTCGACCATCGTCCCCGCTTCGAACAGCAGTTCGGTGACCGTGCCGGCGAAGGGCGAGGGCAGCTCGACGGCGGCCTTGGCCGTCTCCACCTCGCACAGCGGCTGGTTGACCGTGACCGTGTCCCCGACGGCGACCAGCCACTGCAGGATCTCGCCCTCGGTCAGCCCCTCGCCGACGTCGGGCAGCTTGAACTGCTTGAGCATGCCCATCCTCAGAATTCCATCGAGCGGTCGACGGCGTCGAGCACCCGGTCCAGGTCGGGCAGGTACTCCTCCTCGAGCTTCGACGGGGGGTACGGGGTGTCGTAACCACCGACGCGCAGCACCGGCGCCTCCAGCGAGTGGAAGCAGGTCTCGGTCACGCGCGCGGCGATCTCCGCGCCCAGACCCAGCGTCACGGCCGCCTCGTGGACGACGACGCAACGGCCGGTGCGCCGGACGCTCTCGAACACCGGATCGAGGTCGAGCGGCGAGACCGTGCGCAGGTCGACGACCTCCAGCGACCGGCCCTCCTCCTCCGCGGCCTTCGCCGCCTGCAGCGCGGTCTTCACCATCGGGCCGTAGGCCAGCACCGTGACGTCGTCTCCGCCGCGCACGACCCGGGAGCGGAACAGCGGCTCCGGCGTCGCGGCGGTGTCGACCTCCGCCTTCTCCCAGTACCGCCGCTTCGGCTCGAGGAAGACGATCGGATCGGGGTGGGCGATCGCCTGCTGGATGCCCCAGTAGGCGTCGACCGGGTTGCTGACGGCGACGACCTTCAGCCCGGCCGTGTGCGCGAAGTAGGCCTCGGGGCTCTCGCTGTGGTGCTCCACCGCGCCGATGCCCCCGCCCATCGGGATCCGGATGACGATCGGCATCTGGAGCTTTCCCTTGGAGCGGGCGTGGATCTTGGCGACCTGGGTGACGATCTGGTTGTAGGCGGGGAAGACGAACCCGTCGAACTGGATCTCGCACACCGGCCGGTAGCCGCGCATGGCCAGGCCGACGGCGGTGCCGAGGATGCCGGCCTCGGCCAGCGGGGTGTCGACGACGCGGTCCTCGCCGAAGTCCTTCTGCAGGCCGTCGGTGATCCGGAAGACACCGCCGAGCTTGCCGATGTCCTCGCCCATGAGCACGACCTTGGCGTCGTCCTCCATGGCCCTGCGCAGGCCGAGGTTGAGCGCCTTGCCGATGGTGAACGTCTCGGCCATCAGTGCTCGCCCCCCTCGAACGACGCGTGGTACGCCTCGAACTCGGCCTTCTGGGCGGCGAGCGGCGGCGTCTGCTCGGCGTAGACGTGGTCGAACATCGAGCTGGGTGCAGGGTCGGGCATGTCGACCGTGCCGCTGCGGATGCGCGCGGCCAGCTCGTCGCCCTCGGCGTCGACGCCGGCGAAGAACTCCGCGTCGGCGATGCCGCTGCGCGACAGGTGTGCCTTCAGCCGGGCGATGGGATCGCGCAGCTTCCACTCCTCCAGCTCGCTGGCCAGCCGGTAGCGGGTGGGGTCGTCGGAGGTGGTGTGGGCGCCCATCCGGTAGGTGAACGCCTCGATGAAGGTGGGTCCCTGCCCCTCGCGGGCGGCGGCCAGCGCCGCCCGCGTCACGGCCAGGACGGCGAGCACGTCGTTGCCGTCGACCCGGACGCCGGGGAAGCCGAAGCCGGCGGCCCGCTGGTAGAGCGGGATCCGGGTCTGCCGTTCGAGCGGGACGCTGATCGCGTACTGGTTGTTCTGGCAGAAGAAGACCACCGGCGCGGAGAAGCTCGCGGCGAAGATCATCGCCTCGTTGACCTCGCCCTGACTGGTGGCGCCGTCGCCCAGGAAGGCGAGGACGGCGTCCTCCGCACCGTCGCGCTGCACGCCCATGGCGTAGCCGGTCGCGTGCAGGCACTGGGAGCCGATGACGATCGTGTACAGGTTGAACCTGCGCTCGACGGGATCCCACCCGCCGTTGTCGACGCCCCGGAACAGGCCCATGACGTGCAGGGGGTCCACGCCCCGCGTCCAGGCCACGCCGTGCTCCCGGTAGGTCGGGAAGGCCATGTCGCCGTCCTGGAGCGCGCGGCCGGCCCCGACCTGCGCGGCCTCCTGCCCCAGCAGCGAGGCCCAGATGCCGAGCTCGCCCTGGCGCTGCAGCGCGGTGGCTTCGATGTCCCAGCGGCGCACGAGGACGAGGTCGCGGTACAGGCCGCGCATCTCCTCGTCGGAGATGTCGAGGGAGTAGTCGGGATGCTCGACGCGCTCGCCCTCCGGCGTGAGCAGCTGGACCAGATCCGGCTGACGGGGCAGATGGGGGGACGATGCCCCGGGTACCGGATCGACCACCTCGGTGGCCTGACTCAACGCTGTCACGGTGGTCTCCTCGCCGTCTCCCGCGGTGGCCGGGGTCTCCGGCGGACTGCGGTCGGTGGACGTGTCGCGGGCGCCAGGGTGTGGCGCCACTCACACATGGTGGCACGACACCCCGGTGGGAGGACAACACCACTCCCGAATCGATCTGCGCAAGATCCCCCGGAATGGTTGCGCACAAGAGGCAGTAGTGGGACGTCCACGCATGTCAGACTGAGCACCATGGCCGATGTGGACGCCACCGACGCCCGACTGCTGCTCGCCCTGGGCGAGGACCCCCGCGCCAGCGTGATGGCGCTCTCCCAGCGGCTCGGCCTCGCCCGCAACACGGTGCAGGCCCGGCTGACCCGCCTGGAGACCAACGGCGTGCTGGCCCCGCTGGACCGGCGGGTACGGCCCGAGGCGCTCGGCTACCGGTTGAGCGCCTACGTCACCGTGCAGGTGGTGCAGCGCAGCCTGGCCGACGTCAGCGGCGCGCTCGCCCAGATCCCCGAGGTCGTCGAGGTCACCGGCCTGTCCGGGGTGGCCGACCTGCTGGTGGAGGTCGTGGCCACCGACGCCGACGACCTCTGGCGGATCACCGAGCAGGTGCTCGCCATCCCGGGTGTGCAGCGCACCGACACCGCGCTCGCCCTGCGCCGCTTCGTCGACCACCGCCTCGGCCCGCTGCTGGAGCGCGCGGCCGGGGGCGCCCCCCGGCCCTAACCCGTCGTGGGCCGGGCCCGCCCGGGCACGGGTGGGCGCCCGGCGGCCCGTCGGATCGGTTCCTCGGCCGGCGTCCGGGGCGGTGGCACCGTTCCCAGCGGGACGACGAACGGCGGCCGGACCGGCAGGTGCACGTCGGGGAGGGACACGGGCTCCGGCTTCCACAGCGGCTTCGGGCACCCCTCGAGGGTGAACGTGGCCGAGGCGCAGCAGACGGTGCAGACGACCTCCTCGATCGCGCCGTCCCGTACCGCGACCGAGGTCTTGCCCAGCTCCACGTGGAGCTCCAGCCGGAAGGCGAACGACGCGACCTCGTCCTCGCCCACGTACACCGCGACGTCCGAGCCCTGGACCGACGTGAAGGGGACCGGTTCCGTGAGGACGACGACCACTTCCCCCTCGCCGCCCCGGGTCTCCGCCGCCGCCTCGCGGAGGTTCTGGTAGGTGCCCAGCCACGCGACGAGGGGCTTCGCCACGTCCTGGTTCAGGGCCGTGGCCGCAGCCTCCAGGATCCGGCTGTCGAGGAGCCGGCAGGTCGCTCGCCGGAGGTCGAACCGCCGGCGCACGCGACGCTGCGACAGCCCGTCGGAAGGCAGCCGATCGGCCATGGACCGGAGGGCGACGTCCTGGTCGGCGTCACCGCAGAACAGGCGGAAGACGCTCGTCGGGTAGGTCAGTTCGAGCACGGGCACGGGGCACCTCCTGGAATCACAGTTGGGCCGGATGGCGTCGAACCTCGACCCGGAGATCGAACCCCGGCACGGCCTGGCCGGGGACCTGGGACGGCAGACCACCCCGTGGCTGCAGCTCCGTCCGCACCTGCTCCTCGAGCCAGCGCTCCTCGCGGGCCCGTCGCCGGACCCGGCGCGTCCGCTCGGCCGCCGCCAGACCGGCGAGGAGCACCGGCGGGACGAGCCACCAGGGAAAGGGAGCCGGGGGATCGTCGGCGAGCAGCACCCGGACCGCGCTGGCGGGCTCCACCAGCGTGCCGGGCGCCGGAAGCTGCTCGCGCACGCGTCCGTCCCCGCCCGTCGGATTGCCCAGCACCAGCCGGCCGCCCAGGGCCCCGATCACCTCGTCCTCGGTCATCCCCCGGAGATCAGGCACCACGACGCGCACCCCGTCCGGGGTGTCCGTCGGCACGGCGGTGGTCGGCGGGCTCGAGGGACCGCCCCCGGTCGCCGGTGACGCCGGCGTCGCCGGTGTCGCCGGTGTCTCCGGTGTCGCCGGTGTCTCCGGCGTCTCCGGTGTCTCCGGGGCGACGGACGGCGTGGGGCTGCTCGGAACGACCGTCGTCAGCGTCACCGTGAAGGTCCGCTCGGCTCCGCAGTCGGTCCGGACGGTGACCGGGCCGACGCCGGCGTCCGGGACGGCGAACCCGACGGGTCCGAACGCGCCGGTCTCCGCCCCGATCGCGCCGGAGCCCACGGCGCGGTCGCCGAAGTAGACCGTGACCTGCTCGCCGGCCACCGGGCAGGTGCCGGTCGCGGTGACGGCACCGCCCACCGTTCCGCTGAGCGGATCGAGCTCCAAGGTCGCGGGAATCTCGGGGGCGAGCACCTCGAACGATCGCTCACCGCCGCAATCGGAGGTGACCTCGTAGCTGTCCGGGGAGACGTCGGGGACCGTGACGTCGACGGGACCGAATTCGCCCGTCGAGCTGTCCACCGCGACGGCGCGCTGCACGGGGTTGCCATCGAAGGACAACGTGACGAGCTCACGTGACCCCGGGTCCGGGCAGGAACCCGCCACGGCCACGGTGTCACCCGCCTCGCCGCGGTCCGGGTCCACGGTCAGCGTCGCCGGGTCGGGGCGCGGGAGGACCGTCAGCGTCGCCGTCGGGTCGCACGCGGGAAAGTCGGAGTCAGCACTGGATCCGCCTTCGGGATCGGCAGGCAGCTGGCCGCTGAAGTCGTAGACCCCGGGAGTCAGTGCGGCAGGCAGGTCGAACGGCTCGTCGGCGAACGCCCCCTCCACCAGGTCGATGTCCTTGGACAGCCCCTGGCCGACCAGCGTGACGGTCAGCGTCGGGGGATAGAAGGATTCGCCGTCGTCATGGAACCCAGGGCACTGGCCGCTGAGCTGCACGTGCGCGGGCGTTTCGGTCACCCGGCTCGGCGTGACGGTCAGCGACCCTGCGGCTTGCGCGGGCAGTTGTGCGAGGGGGACGAGCAGCAGCACGGCGCCGACGACGCTCACCACCGCTGCCCGCGAGAAGGACCGGATGTCCATGGCGCTACCCCCGACCCGAAGTGTTCGGGAGAAAGGAGTGATCCGGAACCATTTTCCGTACAGATTCCGTTCCG
Source organism: Blastococcus colisei (assembly GCF_006717095.1). Lineage (NCBI taxonomy): Bacteria > Bacillati > Actinomycetota > Actinomycetes > Geodermatophilales > Geodermatophilaceae > Blastococcus > Blastococcus colisei. The sequence goes on along the minus strand of NZ_VFQE01000001.1, from coordinate 381,078 downwards.
GTTTTCCTGTGTCGCGGGATCGCGGGATCGACGCCGGACCGCGGAGTCCTACTGCGGTCGGCGGACCCGCACCGGCCCTTGCGCGACGGTGACGTCGACGACCGCGCCGCCCTGCGTGACCTCGACCTCTCCGGCCGCCGCCAGCCGGCCGGCCGCAGCACGGGCGGCGGGCATCAGATCGCGCCAGCCGTCCGGATCGACCGCCCGAGCCGCCTCCGACGGGCAGATCGACGCGTCCGGGCGCCGCTGGTCGAGCAGGCCCTCGATCATCTGCTGCAGCCGGGCGTCGACGTCGTCCACGGCCCCAGCCTGACCGCCGTCCACGGGTACCGCGAGGCGGTCCTGGCCAGGCGGGCCGGCCCGGAGGATGCTTCGCCCGTGCACCGGCCCGTCGCCATCCTGCTGCTGAGCTGCCTGTTCACGGCCCTCGGCCTCGTGGCCGCGGCGCCCGCGTCGGCCTGCAGCTGCGTGCCGCAGACGACGCAGCAGTACGTCGAGCGGGCCGACGCCGTCTTCACCGCCCGGCTGGTCTCCCGGGAGGAGCCCCGGGGGACGGTCGTCAGCAGCGCCGATCCGGCGCTGCACGTCTTCGCGGTGGACACCGTCTTCAAGGGCACCGTCGCCGCCGAGCAGGAGGTGGTGTCCCCCGTCTCCGGTGCGACGTGCGGGCTGGAGCTGTCCGGCGAGGGCCCGTTCGTCGTCTTCGCCACCCGATCGGCCGACCTCGGTGGGACGGCGTTCGCCACGCTGGCCGACGACCAGTACGCGTCACTCCTCTGCGACGGCAGCCGACCCGCCACGCCGGCGCTGGAAGCCGAGCTCGCCGCTCTGGCCGGCCCTCCGGAGGCACCGGCGGCGAGTCCGCGCCCGGGCGCCGCCGGGACCGTCACCGCGGATTCGGGACCAGCCGTCTCACCCGTCACGGCCGGGGCGCTGGCCGCGCTCCTGGCCGTGCTGTCGGCGGGCGCGCTCCTCCTCCAGAGACGACGGCGGGGCTGACCGGGTCCGACGGCGCGAGGACTACCCGCCCGTGGCGCGGGGGTAGGGGCTGCACCGTCCCGTCCGCCGACAGAGGAGACCCGTGTCCCCCGCCGACCGCGATCTGCTCCAGGAGTTCCTGCACGCCTAGGGCCCCGGTGGGCAGGAGGACGAGGTGCGGGAGGTCTGCCGCCGCGAGCTCGCGCCGCTGACGGACGAGATCGACGTCGACGCCTCCGGCAACCTGGTCGGCCTGCTGCGCGGTTCCGACGAGAGCGCTCCGGCGATCCGGGTGATGGCGCACATGGACGAGCTCTCGATGACTGATCGGCGCGTGCCGGCCGGCGCGTCGGGTAGAAGCCCGAACATGGCGAAGAAGACCCCGATCGGGACGTTCGGCAAGGGCAAGCGCGGCATCAGCACGGCCGGCTGGATGCTGCGCGGCGCTGCGGCCGGCGCCGCCGGCAGCACCGCGCTCAACGCGGTCACCTACCTCGACATGGCCGTGCGGGGGCGCGGCAGCAGCTCGACCCCGGAGAAGACGGTGGAGAAGCTGGCCGACACCGCACACGTGTCGATCCCGGGGGACGACGAGACGCGGAAGAACCGGAAGCAGGGCCTCGGCCCTCTCATGGGGCTCGTCGCAGGCGTCGGCGTCGGGGTGGTGGTCGGACTGGTGCGTACGGCGGGCTTCCGCTCGCAGCCGCTGGTCGGGACGCTGCTCACCACGGCCGGCGTGCTGGTCGCCGCGAACGGGCCGATGACGGTCATGGGGGTCACGGACCCACGCACCTGGTCGGCCACCGACTGGATCAGCGACCTGGTCCCGCACCTGGCGTACGGCGTCGTCGTGAAGACCACGATGGACGCGTTCGACCGCCCCTGATCCGGGGCAGAGGGAACAACATCAGCGCCAGCCGCGCTCGTCGACCCCGCCCGGTACCGGCGCCTCGGGGTCGTACGGGGTGCGGGTGAACACGAACGTGCCCAGGTTGAGGTGGTCCGGGGCGATGCGCAGCGTCTCCCCGGCGAAGTAGCCGTCCAGGCCGACCCAGGTGCCGTCGTCCCGCGCGGTGAACCGGCTGGCCCGGCCGGTGCGGCCGGGCAGCGGGCCGAGGTGCAGCAGTCCGCCACCGCACGCCCGCAGCACGTACGGCGACGGCCCCCAGAACCAGACGCCGAGCAGGTCGAGCTCGATGGGGGACGGCGACGGCCGCCAGGGCTCGACGATCCGCGGCTCCGCCGCCCGAAGGTCCGCCAGCAGCCCGAACACCACCGCATCGACCCCGGACGTCGCGTTCGCGAGCGACACCGCTCCGGTCTGCTCGTCGCGGTCGACGAACACCCCGGCCAGGAAGCCCGGCATCGACCCACCGTGCCCGACCAGCGTCCGGCCGTCCATCCGCAGCACCTGCAGACCCAGGCCGTAGGCCGACCAGCCCGGCGCCGAGGAGTCCACGCCGGCCGGCACGGTCATCTCCTCGAGGGTGGCGGAATCCAGGACGTCGCCGGTGTCCCCGACGAGGAAGGCCGCGAATCTCGCCAGGTCGTCGAGGGGCGCCCAGAGCTGACCGGCGGCGGCCATGACCCCGGCGTGGTGCTCCGGCTCGGGCAGGACGACGTCGGCCCACGGGTGCACCGCGGTGCCGTCGGCCGCCGGCGCCACCGGGCGGGGCGTCGTCCGGACCATGCCCAGCGGGGCCAGGACCTCCGCGGTGACGGCCTGCTCCCATGACGTGCCGCGCATCCGGGCCACCAGCTCACCGAGGACGCCGAAGCCCACGTTGGAGTAGTGGAAGCGGCGGGCGGCGCCGAGGACGACGTCGTACGCACTCAGGCCGAGTTCCGCCAGCGAGCCGCCCGGCGTGCGCTCCCACCAGCCGCCCGGGCTCTCGGCCGAGGCCCCGGCGAGGTGCGAGAGCAACTGGCCGACGGTCCGGTCGCCGAACGGCGTGCCGGGCAGGTGCCTGTCCAGCGGGTCGTCGAGGTGCAGCCGGCCCTCGTCGCGCAGCCGCATCACGACGACGGCGGTGACGGTCTTGCTGATCGAGCCGAGGCGGTACTGCACGTCGGTGTGCAGCTCGGACACCGCCCCGCGCCCGGCCGACCAGGCGAGTCCGCCGTCGCGGACGACCCCGGCCACCAGGCTCGGCGCGCGGCCCTCCCGCTGCGCGCGGGCGGTGCGTGCCAGGAGGGCGCGTGCGGTGGTCGCGAGGACGGGCTCGGGCATGACGGCGACCGTAGCGAGCCGCCCCGGCATGCCGCAGGTCAGGCGGGAACGGCCTCGCCCTGCGGCAGCTGCCCCGTGCGGGTCGCCCGGCGCTCGAACCAGACGGTCGCCAGGGGCGGGACAGAGGCCACGAGCGCGAGCAGCGTCGTCCCGCCCGACCAGCGGAGGACCCGTGCGGTCACGAGCGCGACGACGACGTAGGCCACGAAGATTCCGCCGTGGATCGGACCGAAGATCTGCACGCCCAGCTCGGTCGTCCGGGGCACGTACTTCACGAACATGCCGATCAGCAGGCCGATCCAGGAGAGGGCCTCGGCGACGGCGACGATGCGGAACGCGGTGGCGGCGGTGCGGGGGTTCACGCCTGCGATCCTCCCCGAGGTGTCAGCCGAGGTACGCCCGCCCGCGGTGTGAGATCTCGTACCCCACGGGCAGGCCGCGCGTCTGCCCTGGTCGATCATCGCCTGTGCGCACGGGACCCGGCCGGACACGCCGCGCCGGCGGTCGCTCAGCCGATGATCGACTCCGAGCAGGGGTGATCAGACGGCGATGCGCCGGGCGCCGCTGAACCCGCTCATCAGCGGGGCGACCTTGACGACGTCGCCGAAGGTCGGCGCGTGCACCATCTGCCCGTCGCCGATGTAGATGCCCACGTGGCTGACCGGGCTGTAGAAGAAGACCAGGTCACCGGGCTGCAGCTGGTCCCGGGAGACGGGCTGGCCCATCTGGGCCTGCATCCGGCTGGAGTGCGGCAGGTCGATGCCGGCGGCGCGGAATGCGTAGGCGGTCAGGCCCGAGCAGTCGAAGGAGTTCGGGCCGCCGGCCGCCCAGACGTAGGGGTCTCCGCGCTGGGCCATGGCGGTGTCGATGGCGATCTGCGCCGCGTTGCTGTTGGCCACGACGGGAGCGCCGGCGGCCGCGGGCTCGCGCTCCTCCGAGCGGCTGGCCCGGTCCTCACCGTGGTGGCCGGCGATCGCGGTCTGCTGCTCCTGGGCGCTGAGCTGTGAGAAGGCGGCCCGGTAGCTGTCGACCTCCGCCTGCAGCGCGGTCTGCTGGGCCATCACCGAGTCGTACTGGGACTGCGCCTCGGCGGCGGCCTGCTGGGCGGCGGCCTGCGCCTGCGCGGCGGCGACGTTGGCCGCGGCGGCGCGCTCGAGGATCTCGCCCTGGTGGCCGGCGATTAGCTGGAGGGTGGCCATGCGGTCGACGAACGCATCCGCGGAGTCGCTGGTGAGCAGGGCATGGACGGAGCCGAGCCCCTCGCCGGTGTAGGCGGTCCGGGCGAGGCCGCGGACGGACTGCTGGGCGGCGGCGAGCTCTGCCGTGGCCTGCTCCATCGTCGCGACGGCGGCCTCGGCTCCCGCCTGCTGCGCCTCGAGGGCGACCCGCGCATCGTTGAACTGCTCGGTGACCACCTCGAGCTCGTGCCCGCGAGCGGCGATGAGCTGCGCGGCCTCGGCGGAGTCGGCGGGCGCAGCCTGGGCGGGAACCGTGACGAAGAGCGTGCCGAGGACGGCGAGCAGGGCGAGGCCTGCGCGACGGACGAGCGCGGGGCGGGACGACGTGCGGGACGCACGGCCGAGGGGGGACGCCATGACGCGGCGCTCTCCGTTTCTCCGGTTCTTCCACGGGCTGCCCGTCGGGTCGTCCGACCAGTTCGGATCCCGGACGGACCCGGCGCGACGGCGTCCGGTGGGTCGAGCTGCCAGTGACTGAACGCCCCGACGGACACACAGACCGTAAGCGTCGTGACCGGCTCGTGACAATGACAATGATGTTTTTTGTTCGGTGTTCCACTTCACCGGCAGGTCGGCGGATCGGCTCCTGCCCCAGCTGCCCCACGCGTCGCGGAGGCCGCGTCCCAGCCCGCGACCGCGCCGCGCGGATCCGTTTCGGAAGGCGCTGCCCGGCCGATACCCCGGGCATGAATCTGAAGCGACCCCTGGTGGCCTTCCTCGTCGCCGGTTCCCTCGTGGCGTGCGGCGACAACACCGACCTCGACCGGGGCGAGACCAACTGCGACGCCGCCGGCGAGGAGGCGTCCAACCAGCACGACGAGGAGTGCGAGGAGGAAGGCCCGGAGGACTGAGCCCTCCCCCGGCCCGACCACGCGATGACGTGGAGGCGTCCGCTCGGTACCGTCCGCCGGTGACGCGCAGCAGATACGACGTCGTGGTCGTGGGCGGGGGCCACAACGGCCTGGTGGCCGCCGCCTATCTCGCCCGGGCCGGCCGGTCCGTGCTCGTGCTGGAACGGCTTCCCCAGGTGGGCGGGGCGGCGGTGAGCCGGCAGGTCTTCGACGGCGTCGACGTCCGCCTGTCGGCCTACTCCTACCTGGTCAGCCTGCTGCCGGACCGGATCGTGGACGACCTCGCCCTCGACGTCCGCCTGGCCGACCGGGCGGTCGCCTCCTACACCGCGGTCCAGCGGGACGGCCGCTCCACCGGGTTGCTGGTCGAGCGCGACGAGGGCCCGGCCACCGCGACCTCCTTCCGGCAGCTGACCGGGTCCGACGCGGAGTTCGAGGGCTGGCAGCGGTTCTACGGCCGCCTGGCGGCACTGGCCGAGGACCTCGCGCCCACGCTGACCGAGCCGCTGCTCTCCCCCGGCGAGCTGACCGGGCGACTCCGCGACCCGGAGCTGTGGCACGACCTCCGGGAACGGCCGCTCGCCGACGTGGTGGGCGATCACCTCGCCGACGACGTCGTCCAGGGGATCGCACTCACCGACGGGCTGATCGGGACGTTCGCGGACGTGCACGCCGCCGACGGGCTCGCCGGCCGCTGCTTCCTGTACCACCTCGTCGGCAACGGCACGGGCCGCTGGCGGGTGCCGGTGGGTGGCATGGGCGCCGTCAGCGGCGCCATGGCGGCCGCCGCCCGCCGGGACGGCGCGGAGATCGTCACCCGGGCCACCGTCACGGCCCTGGAGACGACGACGTCCGGGGTCACGGTGCACTGGACCGACGGGGACGGCGGCACCCGGGCCGTCGATGCCGGCCACGTGGTCTGCGGGGCCGCGCCCACCGTCCTCGCCGAGCTCACGGGCAGCGAGCCTGGTACGCGCCCGTCGGGATCACAGCTGAAGATCAACATGGTCCTGGCTCGGCTGCCCCGGCTGCGGTCGGGGGCCGACCCGGCGGCCGCGTTCGCCGGGACCCTCCACGTCGACGAGGCGGCCGGTCAGATCGACGCCGCGTACACGCAGGCCGCGGCCGGCCGGCTGCCCGACGTCATCCCGTTCGAGGTCTACTGCCACTCGCTGAGCGATCCGTCGATCCTGGGCCCGGTCGAGCGGGCGACCGGCCATCACACGCTGACCCTCTTCGGCCTGCACACCCCGGCCGAGCTCTTCCGCGCCGACCCCGTGGGCACGCGCCGGGAGGCGGTCCGCCGGGTGGTCGCCCAGCTCGACGCGCACCTCGAGGAGCCGTTGCTGGACTGCCTGGCCTCCGACGCCGCCGGCGAGCCGTGCCTGCAGGCCGCCTCCCCGCTGGACGTCGAGGAGTCCCTCGCGATGCCGGGCGGGCACATCTTCCACGGCGACCTGGCGTGGCCGGTGGCCGCGACGACGGACGAGGTCGGCACCTGGGGCGTCGCGACCGGACACCCGAGGATCGTGGCGGCGTCCTCCGGCGGGACCGTCCGGGGCGGCGCGGTCAGCGGCCTCGGTGGCTACGCGGCCGCCCGGCACCTGCTGGACGTGCGCTGACGGGGCGCCCTGCGGGCTCGCGCCGTCCGCGGGGCGGTGCCGCGGAGCTCCTGGGCGGCGTGCGTCGCCGGCTGGAGGGCCGGGATCTCGCGCTGATCGCCGCAGGGCTCACCTTCTACGCCGGCATCGCCGTCGTCCCGGTGCTCGTGCTGGCCTTCGCCCTCACCACCTGGCTGACCTCGCCGGAGCGGGTGACCGAGCTGGGCGGTCGCCTGGCCGAGCTGCTGCCCCCCGACATCGGCGCTCCCGACGCCGTCGAGCGGCTGGTGTCCGCGGGGGTGGAGCTGTCGCTGCTGGGCGGGCTGTTGGCGCTGCTGCCCATGTCGTTCTACGGCGAGGGCCTGCGCCGCGCGCTGCTGCGATTCAGCGGCCGCCGCGAGGGCCTGACGGGCTGGAAGGGACGGCTGGCGGCCCTGCCGGTCGTCGTCATGACCCCGCTGCTGCTCTATCCGCTGCTGCTGACGGTGCCGGTCATGGCCGATCTGGCCGAGACCGGCGGGGTGGGACCGACGGTGGGCCGGATCGCCATCGGCTTCTACGGTGTCCTGGCCGCGCTTACCGTGCCCCTGGCCTGGGGCTTCCGTGTGGTGGCTGCCGGGCGGGTGCGCTGGCCTGCGCTCGTCGCCGGCGCCATGTTCACGGCGGCGTGCGTGTCAGGCTTCCTGCAGGGCTTCGTGCTCTTCCTCGCCCTGCCGCTGGATCTCGGCGCACCCTTCGGCGGCCTCGACGTCGTCGGCGGCGTGGTCGCGCTCGGGCTGTGGCTCTTCCTGCTGCACCTCGTCGTGATCAGCGGCTGGCTGGCGACCCAGTCGCTGGACGAGCTGCTCGGGCGTCGGTCAACCGCGCGGTAGCGGCATCCACTCGGGCCAGTCCTCCGGCCAGGACGGAGCAGCCGGGAGGATCGGTTCGTCGGGCTCGGGCTCGGGCTCGGGCTCGGGCTCGGGCTCGACCGGAGGGACCTCCGGTGGCGGCGCGGGCGGCGGAGACGGGGGCGGCGGGACCGGCACGGGCGGTGGCTCCGGCGCAGGTTCCACGTAGTCGGCGCCGTTGCTGACCAGGATCGTCACGACCTGCAGCGGGACGGCCCGGCCGCCCCTCCCGGGGCTGGTGCCCAGGAAGGCGCCCTCGGGCTGGTCGCTGTCGACGCGCAGGGTGGTGCTCTGGAAGCCGGCCGCGGCCAGCGCCCGGACGCAGTCGGCCACCGAGCCGCAGCCGGGCACCGGCTTGGTGTTGCCGTTGACCACGGCGGGATCGGCGGGTGCGAAGTCGCTGCTCCCGCGCGCCTCCAGGATCGGGGCCATCGCGTCCCGCCAGATCGTCGCGCCCTTGCCGCCACCGAAGCCGCCGACGTTCTGGTTCCGCTTGGGGTTGAACACCATGACGCTGGCGGTGATCTCGGGCGTGTAGCCGACGAACGTCACCGACACGTTGCCCTGCGCCGTCCCGGTCTTGCCGGCGATCTGGTGGCCGCGCACGTAGGCGCCCGGCGCCGTCTGGCCGGGGTTCCCGGGCTCGACGTCCTTGCGCAGCATCTGGTTGAGCGTGTTGGCGACTCCGGCCGGGACCGCCTCGGGCGTGCAGTTGTCCGACGGGACCAGCGGCTCGCCGTCGTCGCCGAGCAGGGGCTCGCCGAACCGGTCGAGGATCGCGGTCACGGGCAGGACGTCGCACTGCGTCCCGCCCGCGGCCAGGGTGGAGTAGGCGCTCGCCAGCCCGAGCGGGCTCGTGGCATCGGGGCCGAGCGTGAACGAGCCCCGGTTCTCGTCGATGATCTGCTGCGCGAGCGCCTCCTGGCCGAACTGGTAGAGCCCCATCCGCTCGGCCATCCGCACCGGCTCCTCGACGCTGCCGAGGACGTCCTCGAGGGCGACGAAGTAGGTGTTCGACGACTGGTAGAGCGCAGTGGTCAGATCCAGTATCGACCGGTACCTGCCGGCGTTCTCGACGGTGTACGGGCCACCCTCCTCGCGGTACACGCGGGACCGGTACGGGCTCGGCGCGTTCAGCGTGAACTCGCTCGAGTAGCCGCGGGCGAGCGCGGCGGCGGCCACGAAGACCTTGTACGTCGAGCCCGCTCCGCGGCTGGGCGCCCGGTTGAGGTTGTAGGACTCCTGGGTCGGATCGTTCTTGTCGTACCCGAAGGTCCGGTTGACGCTGAGCGCCAGCAGGTGCCCCGTGCCCGGCTGCACCGCGTTGAAGGTCGCGACCCGCTCGTCGTCCAGCGGCAGCGTGTTCAGCACGGCGGCGTCGCCGGAGCGCTGGAGCTCGGGATCGAGCGTGGTCTGGATGACCAGGCCGCCGGTCTCGAGCTCGTGCTGGCTGATCCCGAGCGTCTGCGTCACGTACTTCTGCACGAAGTCGCAGACGTACGGGCCGACGCTGGCCTCGACGCACCCGCGGCGCGGCGCGGGCGCCGGGGCGAGCCCGAGGGGCGCGCCGGCAGCCTCGGCCTCCTGCTCCGGGGTGATGTAGCCCTGCTCGGCCATGCGGTCGAGCACCTGGTTGCGCCGGATCGTGGCGGCCTCGGGATCGACGAACGGGTCGTCGTGGCTCGGGCTCTGCACCAGGCCGGCCAGGAGTGCAGCCTGGTTCAGCGTCAGCGCCGCGGCGTCCACCCCGAAATAGGCGTGCGCGGCCGGCTGCACGCCGTAGGCGTTCTGCCCGAAATAGACGATGTTGAGGTAGCGGGTGAGCAGCTCGTCCTTGCTGTACCGGTCCTCCAGGTCGAGGGCCAGCCGGGCTTCGCGGAGCTTGCGGCCCACGCTCTCCTCGATGGCCGCCGCCCGCTCGGCCGGGTCGTCGGTCGACTGCAGCAGCGTCTGCTTGACCAGCTGCTGGGTCAGCGTCGAGCCGCCCTCCATGACCTCGCCGGCCGCGAGGTTCTTGACCAGCGCCCGCAGGGTGCCCTGGATGTCGACGCCGCCGTGCTCGTAGAAGCGGGCGTCCTCGATGGCGACGATCGCCTGTCGCATCACCTCGGCGATCTGGTCGGTGGCGACCGGGGCACGGTTCTCGCGGTAGAAGGACGTGATCAGCTCGCCGTCGGCGGCGAGCATGACCGTGTTCCCGGGCGGCGGGTGGTCGGTGAGCTCCTCCGGTGGATCGCCCAGGAGGCTGGTCGACTGCTGGGCGGCGAGCGCGGGGCCGCCCACCCACGGCATGAGCAGTCCGGCGAGCAGGGTTCCGCCCAGGGCGATGCTGAGGGCCAGGACGCACAACGTGCGCAGCGTGCCGGCACGCCGGTCCATGACCCTCCTCTCTCCGATTCGGGCATCACCCCAACAGAGAACGACGCGTCCCACAATCCCCCGCGCCGTCCGTAGCCACCCCGTGACGGAACGCGACGGACGAGTGGGAAGGCCGTGGTCAGAGCGTTGCGTGATCCCCTAGAGGCGCGGGGAGGTCGTTCCGGTGGAGGACGACGAGGGTGCTGACCGCCCGGGTGAGGACGACGTAGAGCCGGTGCAGGCCCCGTGGCTCGGCCGCCGCGATCGCCGCCGGGTCGACCACGACGACGGCGTCGAACTCCAGCCCCTTGGCCAGTGCGGCCGGGACGACGGCCACCCGGGGCACCTCGTCGCCGTCGTCGGTCAGCACCGCGGTGGGCAACCCCCCGTCGCTGAGGACGGCGGCGACGTCGGCCGCCGCGTCGTCGGCGCAGACGATCCCGATCGATCCCGGGACGGCGCTCAGCCCGCCGACCACGTCGACGAGCGGGCCGGCGATGGCGGCCACGGGGCGGATGCTCAGCGACCCGGGTTCGGCACGGACGGCCGTCGCCGCGGCGAGACCGGGGGCGATGAGCGGCAGCAGCCGGTTGGCGAAGTCGAGGACCTCGCCGGGCACCCGGTAGCCCCGGGTCAGCGGACGGACGACGGTGTGCGGGCGGCCCAGCCCGGCCAGCGTGTCCCGCCAGTCCGACGGCGACCAGGGGCTGGTCGCCTGCGCGAGGTCGCCGAGGACCGTGAGCGATCCCGCGGCCAGCCTGCGGGCGACGGCGCGGCACTGCATGGGCGAGAGGTCCTGTGCCTCGTCGACGACCACGTGCCCGTATCCGGACGTGCGCTCGAGCAGGCCGGCCAGCTCGTCGGCCAGGACGGCGTCGGCCGCGGTCCACGGCGCGGTGCGCACCGACCGCGGCGGCACCGGCCAGCGGAGCAACGCCTGCTCGTCGTCGTCCAGGACGCCGCGTGCGGCACGTGCGAGTCGGGCGGGGTCGCTCCACAGTTCGCACAGCAGACCGGCGGCGTCCCGGACGGGCCACACCGCGTCGCAGAAGTCGCGCACCTCGGCGCTGCGGGCCGCCCGCCGGGTCTCGGCGTCGGTGGGGCTGCCCCCGCCCTCCTCCTTCTGCCGTCGGGCGTCCTCGGCCAGCCGCGTCGCCAGCCGTTCCCGGCCGGCGACGTAGTGGAGCACCTGCTGGTCGTCCTCCGCCCGGCCGCGGCGGCGCACGTCATCGACGTACCGCTTCAGCCGCTCGACCGGGACGCGGTAGCGGCGTCCCGCCAGTGGCACCTGCACGGAGTCCGTGGGCTTGGCGATCTCCCCCCACAGGGCCCGGCGCAGCACCTCGGCCATCCGCACGTCCCCCTTGAGGACGGCGACCTCCGGCGGGTCCACCGCCCGGACCGGCACCCGGGCGGTGAGCTCGGCGAGCGTGGTCTGCTCGACATCCACCTCGCCGAGGGTCGGGAGCACCTGCTCGATGTAGCGCAGGAACGCCCGGTTGGGTCCGACGACCAGGACGCCGGTGCGCGCCAGTTGGCTGCCGTAGGTGTAGAGCAGGAAGGCCGCCCGGTGGAGGCCCACCGCCGTCTTGCCGGTGCCCGGGGCGCCCTGCACGCAGATCGATTCCGCGAGCGGCGCCCGGACGATCTCGTCCTGCTCGGGCTGGATCGTGGCGACGATGTCGCGCATCGGCCCGCTGCGTGGCCGCTCGATCTCCGCCCGGAGAAATCTCCCCGTCCCCTCCTCCGGGTGGGCGGGCGACGACTCCGCCAGCACCTCGTCCTCGTAGCCGGTGAGGTCACCGCCCGAGAAGCCGAAGCGACGGCGGCGGGTCAGACCCTGCGGATCGGCGGTGCTGGCCTGGTAGAAGGGCCGGCTCATCGGCGCACGCCAGTCGATGACGACCGGATTCCCCGCGGTGTCGCGGACGTGCCGCCGGCCGATGTGGAAGGTCTCGCAGGAGTCGTCGGTCCGGCCGAAGAAGGGCGGGACGCCCGGGTCGGCGGCCAGCGCCCGCAGCCGCTCGGCCCGCGCCGCACCCAGACGTTCGGAGGCCCAGGCGTCGACGCCGGCATCGACGACGGCGGAGGCTGCGGCACGCATCTCGGTGAGGCACTCGGCGGCTCGAGCGAGGTGGGCGCGCTCGGCGGTCAGAACGGGATCGAGGGTCTCGGGTTCAGCAGGAGGAGACACGGTCGGAGGACGTTACGCCTCGACCCGGAGAAAGTCAGGGGGTCTCGGCCGGTGCCAGGCCGGGCCACACGGGGGGACGCTTCTCCAGGAAGGCGCGTGCCCCTTCGCGTGCGTCATCCGAGGCCAGGACCTTCCCGAGGAGAGCGTCCTGGTGTACCCACAGTGCGTCGCCGGGGGTGGGCAATCCGGCGAGCAGGACCGACTTGGACGCCGCAACCGCGGAAGGAGAGTTTGCTGCGATGTCGTCCGCGAGGGCCCGGGCCCACCTCAGCGCCGCACCGTCCGCGACCACGTCGTTGACCAGTCCCCATCGGGCTGCCTCCCGGGCTGAGAAGTGGCGGCCGGTGTAGGCATACTCCGCGGCGATGACGCGGGGCAGGTGCCGGGCCAGCGCGATCAGACCACCGGACCCGGCGATGAGACCGCGCCGGACCTCGGGGATACCGAACCGCGCGCCCTCAGCGGCGACGACGAGATCGCAGGCCAACGCGATCTCGAAACCGCCCGCGAGCGCGTAGCCCTCCACCGCGGCGATGACCGGCTTGCGAGGGGACCAGCGGGTGAGGCCGGCCAGGCCACCCTCCTCCGTGCCGATGGCCTCACCTCGGTCGTATGCCTTCAGGTCCATGCCGGTGCAGAAGTTTCCGCCGGCGCCGGTCAGCACCGCGACGCTGAGTCCCGGGTCGGCGTCGAAGCGCCGCAGTGCCACACCCACGGCTCGCGACAGAGGCCCGTCGACGGCGTTGCGGACCTGCGGGCGGTTCATCGTGATCGTCACGACGGAGCCGTCAACCTCCACCAGGACGACGTCGTCCGAGGAGTTCTGTCGCTCGAGCTGGGTCACGGGGTCTCCACGGTCGTCGTCAGCGCGGGGCGTCAACACTATAGTTGACGTAGGCTGTTCCGCGTCACTTGCCGGCGCACCGTCCACGGTTCCTCGACGTCCACGCACATGGCCGCAACACCTGCGGCCTCCCGACAGGAGCACCATGGCCACTCCGACGTCCGACCTGCACGTCCCCTCGCATCCCGTCCGTTTCGTGACGGCGGCCAGTCTGTTCGACGGACACGACGCGGCGATCAACATCATGCGGCGGATGCTGCAGAGCCAAGGCGCCGAGGTGGTGCATCTCGGTCACGACCGGAGCGTGGACTCCGTCGTCCGGGCGGCGTTGGAGGAGGACGTCCAAGGCATCGCCCTCTCGTCCTACCAGGGCGGGCACGTCGAGTACTTCAGCTACCTGGTCGAACGGCTTGCCGAGCAGGGGGCCGGCCACGTTCAGGTCTTCGGCGGCGGCGGCGGCGTGATCGTCCCCGACGAGATCGACACCCTTCGGGAGCGGGGCGTCACCATCTTCGCTCCCGAGGACGGCCAGCGCCTGGGCCTCCCCGGCATGATCAACGAGCTGATCCGCGCCTGCGACGTCGACCTCGCGGATTCCGCGCCGGACACCGAGGCCCTGCTCGGCGGTGACCCGGCCGCACTGGCGCGCGCCATCACGCTCCTGGAGAGCGGCCGCTCCCCCGAGCTCGCCGAACGCGTCCGCGCCATCGCCGCCGGACGGACTGTTCCTGTCCTCGGGATCACCGGCACCGGCGGCTCCGGCAAGTCCTCGCTGACCGACGAACTGCTGCGCCGGATCCGGCTGGACCAGGAGGACAAGCTCCGCATCGCCGTCCTCGCCGTCGACCCGACCCGTCGCCGCGGCGGTGGCGCGCTCCTCGGCGACCGGATCCGGATGAACGCGCTGGAGAGCGGCGACCGCAACCGCACCTACTTCCGGTCGATGGCCACCCGGACCGCCGGGGCGCAGGTGCCAGAACACCTCGACGACGTGATAGCGGCGGTGAAGGCCGCCGGGTATGACCTCGTGATCGTGGAGACCCCCGGAATCGGGCAGGGTGACGCCGCCATCATTCCGTTCAGCGACGTCTCGCTGTACGTCATGACGCCGGAGTTCGGCGCCGCATCCCAGCTCGAGAAGATTGACATGCTCGACTTCGCGGACGTCGTGGCGATCAACAAGTTCGAGCGGCGGGGGGCGGAGGACGCCCGCCGCGACGTCGCCCGCCAGATGGTCCGCAACCGGGCCGCCTTCGGCGTGGCCTGGGAGCAGATGCCTGTCTTCGGCACCAGCGCCGCACGGTTCAACGACGACGGCGTCACCGCCCTGTACCAGGAACTCCGGAGCCTGCTCGCCGTCCAGGGCCTGCCGATCACCGACGGCGTCCTGCCCGCTGTCGACGTGCGCGCCTCCTCCGGCCTGACCGGCGTGGTTCCCTCGGCCCGGTCCCGGTACCTGGCAGAGATCACCGAGGCGGTGCGGATCTACCACCGCGAAACGACCGCCCAGGCCGACGTCGTTCGCCGCCGGCAACACCTCCAGACGGCGGCCGACGTACTCGGCACCACTGCAGGGGACCGCCTCGCCGAGCTGCTGGCCGAGACCGACCAGCAGGTGCTGCCGGCCGTCCGCGAGCAACTCGACCGGTGGCCGGCCCGCGTGGCCGAGTACACCGGCGACGAGCTCGTCTACTCCGTCCGCGGCAACGAGATCCGGACGCAGCTGACGCGCACGACGCTGTCGGGCAACAAGGTGCCCCGCGTCGCCCTGCCGCGGACGACCGACCACGGCGAGCTGCTGCGCTTCCTGCGCTCGGAGAACCTGCCCGGCTTCTTCCCCTTCACCGCCGGGGTCTTCCCGTTCAAGCGCGAGGGCGAAGCCCCCGCCCGGATGTTCGCCGGCGAGGGCGACGCCTTCCGCACCAACCGGCGTTTCCAGCTGTTGTCGAGCGGCGGCGAGGCGACCCGGCTGTCCACGGCCTTCGACTCCGTGACGCTGTACGGCCGCGACCCCGACCAGCGCCCCGACATCTACGGCAAGGTCGGCACGTCGGGCGTCTCGATCGCGACGGTCGAGGACATGAAGGTCCTGTACTCCGGCTTCGACCTCTGTTCGCCGACGACTTCGGTGTCCATGACGATCAACGGCCCCGCTCCGACGATCCTCGCGATGTTCCTCGTCACCGCGATCGACCAGCGCTTCGACGCCTTCCGCGCCGAGGAGGGCCGCGACCCCGACGCGTCCGAGGCCGAGGAGATCAGCGCCTGGGTGCTGGCCAACGTCCGCGGCACGGTGCAGGCCGACATCCTCAAGGAGGACCAGGGCCAGAACACCTGCATCTTCTCCACCGAGTTCGCCTTGCGGGCGATGGGGGACATCCAGCAGTACTTCATCGACAACGGCGTGCGGAACTTCTACTCGGTGTCGATCTCGGGGTACCACATCGCCGAGGCCGGGGCGAACCCCATCAGCCAGCTCGCCTTCACGCTGGCCAACGGCTTCACCTACGTGGAGAGCTACCTCGCCCGCGGGATGGACATCGACGACTTCGCGCCCAACCTGTCGTTCTTCTTCTCCAACGGGCTGGACGCGGAGTACTCGGTGATCGGCCGGGTGGCCCGCCGCATCTGGGCGGTGGCCATGCGCGAGCGCTACGGAGCGGACGAGCGCTCGCAGAAGCTGAAGTACCACGTGCAGACCTCGGGCCGGTCGCTGCACGCCCAGGAGATGGACTTCAACGACATCCGGACGACGCTGCAGGCGCTCTGCGCGATCTACGACAACGCCAACAGTCTGCACACCAACGCGTTCGACGAGGCCGTGACGACGCCGAGCGAGAACTCGGTCCGCCGGGCCCTGGCGATCCAGATGATCATCGACAAGGAATGGGGCCTCTCCGGCAACGAGAACCCCCTCCAGGGGTCCTTCGTCATCGACGAGCTCACCGACCTCGTCGAAGAGGCCGTGCTGGCCGAGTTCGACCGGATCGCGGAGCGTGGCGGGGTGCTGGGGGCGATGGAGACCGGCTACCAGCGGGGCAGGATCCAGGACGAGTCGATGCTTTACGAGCACCGCAAGCACGACGGCAGCCTGCCGATCGTGGGGGTCAACACCTTCCTCGCTCCCGACCGGGGCGACGCCCCGCCGCCCACCGTCGAGCTGGCCCGGGCCACCGAGGAGGAGAAGCAGTCCCAGCTGGTCCGGCTGGCCGACTTCCAGTCCCGCAACGCCGACGAGTCGCCGGTGGCGCTCGCTCGCCTGCAGGGGGTCGCCCTGGACGGCGGGAACGTCTTCGCCGAGCTGATGAGCGCCGTCCGGTCCTGCTCCCTGGGCCAGATCAGCGAGGCCTTCTTCGAGGTCGGCGGACAGTACCGGCGCAACGTCTGACATGACGGCCCGTCCCCGATCCCTGACCGACGACCTCGGCACGGCTGTCCACCTTCAGGCGCCGCCTCGGCGGGTGGTCTCGCTGGTCCCGTCGATCACCGAGGCGCTCGCCGTGACGGTGCCCGACCGTCTCGTCGGGGCCACCGACTGGTGCACCCACCCGGCCGGACTGGACGTGGTCCGGGTGCGCGGGACCAAGAACCCCGACCGGACAGCGATCGAGGCGCTGCACCCGGACCTGGTGGTGGTCAACCGGGAGGAGAACCGGCAGCTCGACGTGGAACGGCTGCGCACTGCCGGCGTGCCGGTCTGGGTGACCGTGATCGAGTCCGTCGACGAGGCTCTGGCCTCGCTGCACCGACTGTTCGACGACGTGCTCGACGTCGGGACGCCATCGTGGCTGTCGGCCGCGGCGCACGCGTGGTCCGGGGCCGCGCCGCTGCCACCGACACGGGTGTGCGTCCCGATCTGGCGGGATCCGTGGATGGTGGTCGGCGCCCGGACGTTCACCGGCGACGTGCTCGCCCGGCTGGGTCTGGAGAACGTCTGGGCGGCGGGCGACGAACGCTACCCACACCGGGAGCTGGCCGAGCTCCAAGGGGCCGGGCTGGTCCTGCTGCCGGACGAGCCGTACGCCTTCACCGCCGCCGACGGGCCGGAGGCCTTTCCCGGGACGCCGACCACACTGATCTCCGGCAGGCTGCTCACCTGGTACGGGCCGTCGCTGGCCACCGCCCGTGCCGAGCTGACCGCGGCCATCCGACCGGCGATCAACGGCTAGGTTGACACCCACCGCACCGAGGAGACGCAGATGAGCTCGACGACCGCCGATCCGGTCCTGCAGCCGGGGATGCTGCAGGAGGTGAGCGAGGACGTCTTCGCCTACGTCCAGCCCGACGGCACGTGGTGGATCAACAACACCGGCCTACTCGTGGGCAGGTCGGGGGTGACGAGCGTCGACAGCTGCGCCACCGAGCGGCGCACCCGCGCCTACCTCGAGGCCATCCGCACCGTGACCCCCCGGTCGGTGAAGACGTTGATCAACACCCACCACCACGGCGACCACACGCATGGCAACTGGCTCTTCGACGACGCGACCATCGTGGCGCACGAGGGCACCCGGGCCGGCGTCATCGCCGCGGGGGTGATGGCCACCCAGGAGTTCTGGACGCCGTTCGACTTCGGCGAGATCCGCCTGGCGCCGCCGTTCCTCACCTACACCGAGGGCGTCACGCTCTGGGTGGACGACCTGCGCTGCGAGGTCCTGCACGTGGGCACCCCGGCGCACACCACCAACGACTCGGTCGTCTGGATCCCCGAACGCCACACCCTCTTCGCCGGCGATCTCCTCTTCTCGGGCGGGACGCCGTTCCTGGTCATGGGCTCGCTCGCAGGCGCCATCGAGGTGCTGGAGCAGGTGGTGGGGCCGCTGGGTGCACAGACCATCGTTCCCGGTCACGGCCCAGTTGCGGGCGCCGGCCTCGTGGACGACGTCCTCGGCTACCTGCGCTGGCTCGACGACGTAGCCCGCGACGCACATGCCGCCGGGGTGGCACCCCTGGAGGCCGCCCGCGGCACGGACCTCGGCCCGTACGCCGATTGGACCGACGCCGAACGCATCGTCGGCAACCTCCACCGTGCCTACGCAGAACTGGACGGGGCGCCCCGGGGGGCACGCATCGACGTCGGCGCCGCACTCCGCGACATGGTCGCCTACAACGGTGGTCGACCGCTGACCTGCCGGGCCTGACCGTGCGGTTCGCCACGTACGTCTCCCCGCGTGACGGAACCGATCACGTCGCCCTCGTGAAGGACGGCGCCCTCCACGGGCTTCCGGACCGGCGGCTGATCGACGTGCTGTCCCCGGAGCGACTGGCCGACGCCGCCGACCGCGCGATCCGCGCTCCGGTCGAAGTGCTGCCCGAGGGCAGCGTCCGGCTGCGCGCTCCCGTCCCGCAGCCGCCGTCGGTCCGCGACTTCATGGCCTTCGAGCAGCATGTCGTCACGGCCAGCGCGGCGCTCGGACGCGAGGTGAACCCGGACTGGTACGAACTCCCGGTCTTCTACTTCACGAACCCGGCCGCCGTGTGCGGCCCGACCGACCCGGTGGCTGTCTCCCCCGGCTCGTCCGCATTCGACTACGAGCTGGAGATCGGCATCGTCGTCGGTGCCGCTGGTCGGGACCTCGATCCAGCCTGCGCCGAGTCGCACGTCGCCGGGTACACCGTGCTCTGCGATTGGAGCGCGCGCGACCTCCAGGCCCGGGAGATGGCCCTGGGCCTCGGGCCGGTCAAGGGCAAGGACGGCGCCACCAGCCTCGGCCCCTACCTCGTGACCCCCGACGAGCTTCCCGACCGTGGCGCCGGCAACGCCCCCGACGTCGGGATGCGCGCGCTGGTCAACGGCGAGCTGTGGAGCGAGGGGCGGTTCTCCGACCTCCACTGGACCGTGGGCCAACTGCTGGCCTACGCCTCGCGGGGTACGGCGCTGCGCCCCGGCGACGTCCTCGGCACGGGCACGGTCGGGACCGGCTGCATCCTCGAGCTGTCGGCGGTGCACGGAGCGGAGACCCGCCCCTGGCTCCGGCCCGGCGACCGCGTGCGTCTCGAAGTGGACCTTCTGGGCGCGGTCGAGACGACGATCCAGCCGGCCCCGCCAGTCCGACCCTTGCACTGACGGCGGACACGGCGCACCATCAGACCTGTCAACTACGGTGTTGACGAAGTTTCCCTGCGGAGCCGCCGGGCTCCCGACCGAGAGGAGTCGCAGCATGCGCGACGCAGTCATCGTCGAGGCGGTGCGCACGCCCGTGGGCAAGCGCAACGGCGGTCTGGCCGGCATCCACCCGACCGACCTGTCCGCACACGTCCTGGAGTCACTCGTCTCCCGCGCCGGCGTGGACCCCGTACACGTCGACGACGTCGTCTGGGGGTGTGTCTCGCAGGTCGGGGAGCAGACCTACGACATCGCCCGCAACGCCGTCCTCGCCGCCGGTTGGCCGGAGAGCGTGCCCGGGACCACCGTCGACCGTCAGTGCGGCTCGTCCCAGCAGGCCGTGCACTTCGCCGCCGCCGGGTTGGTCGCCGGTCACTACGACGTCGTCGTGGCCGGTGGTGTCGAGTCGATGAGTCGGGTGCCGATGGGCTCGTCCCTGGCTGACCAGAGCCCCCTCGGCGAGCGCTTCCTGGAGCGCTACGGCATGTTCCCCAACCAGGGAATCGGCGCCGAGATGATCGCCGAGAAGTGGGGCCTCTCGCGCACCCAGCTCGACGAATTCGCGCTGCGGTCCCACGAGCGCGCCGCCACCGCGCAGGACGACGGCCGGTTCACCGCCCAGATCGCGCCGGCGACGGCGCCGGACGGCACCGTCGTGGAGGTCGACGAAGGCATCCGCCGCGGCGGGACGCTCGAGGGCCTCGCCGGGCTCAAGACTCCCTTCAAGGCCGACGGCGTCGTCAGCGCGGGCAATGCCAGCCAGATCTCCGACGGCTCCGCCGCGCTCCTCATGACCACCAGCGACAAGGCGCGGGAGCTCGGTCTCACACCGATCGCCCGGGTGCACAGCGTCGCGCTGGCCGGTGACGACCCCATCAAGATGCTCACCGCCCCCATCCCGGCCACCCGCAAGGTGCTCAACCGCAGCGGCCTGCGCCTGGACGAGATCGGCGTCTTCGAGATCAACGAGGCCTTCGCCTCGGTGCCCTTGGCGTGGCTGCACGACATCGGGGCGGACGACAAGGCGCTCAACCCGCTCGGCGGAGCGATCGCCCTGGGTCACCCACTCGGCGGCAGCGGCGCTCGGATCATGACCACGATGGTCCACCACATGCGGGACCAGGGAATCCGCTACGGCCTGCAGTCGATGTGCGAGGGCGGCGGCCAGGCCAACGCCACGATCCTCGAGCTGCTGTGAGTGGGGGGCGGGGCGGAGCACTCCGCCCCGCCCCGCTCATTCGAGCAGGGCGCGCAATCGAGCCCCGAGACGCTCGGTCAGCTCGCCCGCCTGGGAGAGCGCGCCGGCCATCCACCAGAATCCGTGCAGCGCTCCAGGGACTCGATCCACCTCGACGTCCACGAGGGCCGCCCGTAGCCGGTCGGCGTAGGCGAGCCCCTCATCGCGCAGGGGATCGAACTCAGGGACGACGATCGTCGTCCCCGGCAGCCCCGCCAGGTTCTCGGCCAACAGCGGTGCGGCCCGCGGATCCCGTGTGGCGGCCGGGTCCGGCAGGTAGTGGTCCCAGAACCAGTCGAGCGACCCGCGGGTGAGGAGGTATCCCTCACCGTTCTCGACGAGGGATTCCGACGCACTGTCCCGACTCGGCGCGAGCGTCGGGTACAGCAGCATCTGGTGGGCGATCGTCGGCCCGCCAACGGCGACGATCCGCTGCACCGTCGCCGCCGCAAGGTTCCCACCCGCACTGTCGCCGGCGATCACCAGGCGTTCGGCATCCGCACCGAGCTCGTCGGCATGGGCGGCCAGCCACCGGGTGGAGTCCAGAGCGTCGTCCAAGGGGCCGGGGAACGGGCACTCGGGAGCCAGCCGGTACTCCACCGACGCCACGACGCAGCGCCCGGCCCGGGCGAGCAGGCGGCATGGCCGGTCGGCGACGGCGACGCTGCCGGTGACGAAGCCGCCGCCGTGGAAGTAGACGACGAGCGGGAGCGACTGCCCCGGCGCGGGATGGTAGACGCGGACCGGCAACCGACCGGCGCGAGCGGGCAGGAGAAGATCGCGGACGGACGGGAGTTCGATGCGGGGCCCCTGGAGCCGGGTCGAACCGGCCACCATCGCCCGCGCCTCCAGGACGCTCAGCCGGTCGTACGGCTGGACACCCTGAGCCACGAAGGCGTCGATGAGCGCCCGGGAATCCGGGTTCAGCTCCCCCGGCCACACACCGCCACCCATGCCGCCGTTCCCCTCGTCGCCCCCGTAGGTGCGGCACCGTAGCGCCGCCGGATTCCCATGCTCCGCCACCCGGGTCACATTCGTCAACACCAACGTTGACAGATGGCGCCAGGCCACCTAGCGTCGAGCCAGCCCGGTTCCGTCGTGACAGGAGCGAGATGACCCTCCCCACCCCCGCCCCAGTCGATCCCGGCACGGCCCCTGCGTTCGACGTCGACGTGGTCGTCGTCGGCGCCGGCTTCGCCGGCCTGGCGATGCTGCGGGAGCTGCGCGACGAGCGGGGCCTCTCGGTGCAGGTCCTCGAGGCCGGGGACGACGTCGGGGGCGTCTGGTACTGGAACCGCTACCCCGGCGCGCGCTGCGACGTCGACAGCACCGACTACTCCTACTCCTTCTCCAGTGAGCTCGACGAGGAGTGGAACTGGAGCGAGCGCTACGCGACGCAGCCGGAGATCCTCCGCTACGTCCACCACGTTGCCGACAAGTTCGACCTGCGCAGCGACATCTCCCTGGGTGCCCGGGTCGTCGAGGCGTCCTGGGACGAGGACTCGTCCCATTGGCACGTGAGTTGCGAGAACGGCCTGACCGGTCGGGGTCGCTACCTGGTCATGGCCACCGGATGTCTCTCGGCCACCAAGCGGCCCGAGCTCGACGGCCTCGGGGACTTCCGCGGACAGGTGCTGCACACCGCTGACTGGCCCGCCGAACCCGTCGACCTCACGGACAAGCGTGTGGGTGTGATCGGCACCGGCTCCTCGGGCATCCAGGTCATCCCGACGGTCGCCCCGGTCGTCGACCAACTGTTCGTCTTCCAGCGGACACCCACCTTCAGCGTGCCCGCCCGCCACCAGGTCCTCACCGACGCCGACCGGGCGGCCATCCGGGCCGAACTGCCACAGCGTCGTGAGCTGCTGCGCAAGTCACCCACCGGGCTTTCTGTGCCGATCACGCGCCAGTCGGCGCTCGAGGTCGACGACAAGGAACGCCGCGCGCACTACGAGGAGTACTGGGCCACGGCCGGGTTCGGATTCCTCCTCAGCTACTCGGACCTGCTCACCAACCGCGAGTCCAACGACACCGCGGCGGACTTCATCCGGTCGAAGATCGCAGAGCGGGTCGAGGACCCGGAGCTGCGCGAGAAGCTGACCCCACGCACGTACCCCTACGGGGCCAAGCGACCGTGCGTGGACACCGGCTACTACGAGACGTTCAACCGGCCGAACGTCACGCTCGTGGACATCGCCGAGTCGCCGCTGGCCAAGGTCACCGAGACCAGCCTGCACACGTCGACGGCGGAGTACGAACTCGACGTCATCGTCTTCGCGACGGGCTTCGACGCCATGACCGGCTCGCTGCTGCGGCCGGAGATCCGCGGCCGTGGCGGGGAGACCCTGCGCGAGCACTGGCAGGGCGGGCCGCTGACCTACCTCGGCCTGGCCACCTCAGGCTTCCCCAACATGTTCATCATCGCCGGCCCCGGCAGCCCGTCGCTGCTGGGCAACGTGATGGTCTCCATCGAGCAGCACGTCGACTGGGTGTCGGACCTGCTCACCCGGTCCCTTGCCGAGGGCACACCCACCATCGAGGCCCAGCGGGACGCCGAGGCGGAGTGGGTGGCGCACGTGAACGCCGCAGCGGCGGGAACGCTCTACTGGGAGGCCGCCTCCTACTACCTGGGCGCCGAGATCCCCGGCAAGCCGCGGGTGTTCATGCCCTACGCCGGCGGGCTGCGCCGCTACCGGCGCGAGTGCGACCAGGTCGCGCAGGACGGCTACGCCGGCTTCTCCCGCACCCCCTGAGGCGCCCGTCGGCCGGACGACTGGCGTCCCGCCGACGCCCACCGGCAGCGGGGGCCGACCGTGCACCCGACCCGGTCGGTCCCCGTCCATCGGCCGCGTCGGCGCGAGGGACATGCGGCAATCGCGGCGACGCCTGCCGACCCTGCGCACGACGGGCTCCACCCGGGACGAGCGGGGGTCAAGCCCCCAGATAGGCGTCGACCAGCTGGGTGTCGTTCCCCAGATCCGCAGCCGTCCCAGCCAGGACGATCCGGCCTTGGCGGAGGACGAAGGCACGCTCGACCACCTCGAGGGCCAACCCTGCGTTCTGCTCCACGAGGACCACGCTCATGCCGCCCTCGGCGATCAGCTGTCGCAACGCGTCGAACAACGAGGCCACGATCGCCGGAGCCAGCCCGGTCGACGGCTCGTCGAGCAGCAGCAAGGACGGGTCTGTCATCAGCGCCCGGCCGAACGCCAGCATCTGCTGCTCGCCGCCGGACAGGGCGCCGGCCCGCCGGTCCAGCATCGACCCGAGGGCGGGGAACAGCTCCAGGACCCGATCCCGCAGCTCACCGGCGCGCGCGGCGGGGACCGAGTGGGCGCCCATCATCAGGTTGTCGTCAACGCTCAGGTCGGCGAACAGCTCCCGACCGCTGGGCACATGACCCACGCCGGCCCGGGTCAGCTCGTAGTCCGGCATCCCCGTGACGGTCCGCCCGTGGAGGACGACCGAACCCCCCTGGGGGCGGACGGCGCCGGAGATCGCTCTCAGCAGGGTGGTCTTCCCGGCCCCGTTGGCCCCCAGCACGCCGACCACCTCGTTGGGGGCGACGCTCAGGGTGATGCCGTGCAGCACGCGTAGCGCGCCGTAGCCGGCCTGGAGGTCGGTGACCTCCAGCGCGGGGCCGGCGCCCGTGTCGTCCACCCTGGAGACGGCGGACCCTCGACCGAGCTTCATCACTGCACGTCCCTGGCTGCGGGGGCGGCGGCGTCCAGTCCGCCACCGGTGCCGAGATAGGCGCGGATCACCTCGGGGTGCCGCAGGATCTCGTTCGGTTCGCCGGAGATGATCCTGGCCCCCCGGTCCATGACGACGATCTCGTCGGCCAGGTCGACGATGGCCTTGATGACGTGCTCGATTCCGGCGACCGCGTCCACCCCGAAGGCCGGCATGCGGCGGATCGCGTCGCGCACGCGCTCGAGCTCGTCGTCGGACATGCCCGCCATGACCTCGTCGAGCAGGATCAGCGACGGCCCGAGCGCGAGCGCCCGTCCCAACTCGACCATCCGCCGGTGGCCGACGGCGAGCGTGTCGGACGCGGCGAACCGGATCTCCTCGAGGCCCAGCACCCGCACGACCCAGGCCGCCTGCTCCCGCGCCTGACGCCGGTGCCGGCCGCCGAGCGCGGCGAGGTAGACGTTCTCCCACACCGTCATGGACGCGAAGGGACGAGGGATCTGGAAGGTGCGGGCCAGACCGCGCCGGGCCAGCTGGTGCGCCGGCACCTTGTGCACCGGCCGGCCGTCGAACACGACGCTGCCCGACGACGGCGTGACGACGCCGGTGATGGCGTTGAACAGCGTGGTCTTACCGGCTCCGTTGGCGCCGATGATGAACACCGTCTCGCCGCGGCGGACGGTGAAGTCGACGCCACGCAGCGCCTGCACGCCACCGAAGGTGACGCCGACGTCGGTGCAGACGAGCAGCTCCTCGCCGTCGCGACGGTCTGCCCGCGGGGTGTGCGCCGCAGCCAGCTCGCGTTCCAGGTCGGTCGTGGCGGGCAGGTCGGCCGTGCCGCGGACGATCGCGCGCCGCAACCAGCCCCAACGGTTGACCACCGACACGATCCCGCCCGGCAGCAAGATCGTCACGAGGATGACCAGCAAGCCGAACAGCGCAAGCTGGTAGTCGGGGAATGAGTCGGCGAGCTGGTCGCTGACGACGGTGAGAAGCACCGCGCCGATGAGCGGTCCCCAGAGGGTCCCGATCCCCCCGGCGAGCACCAGGACGATGACCTGCAGGTCGATCGCGGGGTTGAACACCGACGAGGTGTCGATGAAGCCGCGGTTGTAGGCGACCATCCCTCCGACCACTGCTGGGAAGACGGCACTGAGCAGGAACGCCAGGACCTTGATCCGCGTGGTGGGCACGCCCATCGCCGCGGCGACCTGCTCGTCGTCGCGCACGGCCATGGCGCGCAGGCCGAACGAGGACCGGGCCATGAACGCGTTCACGGCGAACGCTGCGACCGCGACGCCGGTGACGCCGAGCAGCACCGGTTTCTGCGCGATGACGCCGGGGACGACCAGACCGGTGGAGCCACCGGTGAAGTCCCACTGGGACAGGAGCAGATGGACGATGTAGGCCAGACCGAACATCCCCAGCGCGAAGTAGATCCCCTGCAACCGCAGCATGACCGCGCCGATGGGCACCGCGAGCAGCGCGGCGCCGGCGCCGCCCAGCAGCGTCGCGAGGAACCAGGGGACGTCCAGGTGGATGATCAGCAGCGCCGTCGCGAACGCGCCCAGGCCGAAGAAGACCACCTGGCCGAACGAGATGTAGCCGGTGAACCCGCTGATGACGTTGAACGCATAGGCCAGCGCGACGAACATGGCGATGTCGATGGCCAGCTGATTGGTCGACAGCGAGCCCAGCAGCCCCCAGGACAGGAACAGACACACCAGCACCACCAGGGCCAGCGCCTGGAGGGCGTCGCTGCGCGTGGAGGGCAGCCGGCCGCCGGTGTGCCGCGTGCTGGCGGCGCCGCGTCCGCGGCCGATCAAGGTGGCGACCAGCGAGCCCCGGCCGGGCTCGGCCGGGCGGTCCACCGGGGTTCCGGGGTGGTCGGTCATCAGGCAGCCTTCCTCGTGAGCAGCCCGGCGGGCCGGAAGAGCATCACCAGGATCAGCATCAGGTAGGGCGCCGCGCCCTGGATGACGGCACCCATCTGGTAGCCGGCGAGAGTCTGGACCACCCCCACCAGGACGGCACCGGCGACGGCGCCCTTGTAGTTGCCGAGCCCGCCCAGGGCGATGACCACGAACGCCACGATCGTGAAGTTCGTAGCCTCCTGGGGGGCGATCGGCTGGGTCATGACCAGCAGCATCCCGGCCGCCGCGGCGACCGCCGCTCCCACGCTGAACCCGACCAGCCGGAGCCTGCGGGGATTGATCCCGCACGCCCCGGCCCCCACCGGGCTCTGCGCCTGCGCCCGCAAGCTCATGCCGGCGCGGGTCCGGGTGAGCCAGAACGCGATGCTCAGCGTGATGACCGCAGCGAGCGCGACCCCGACCACCAGGGAGAGGGAGAAGCGGAACGGGCCCACCGTCAACGCCGACTGCAGAAAGGGGATCGTCCGGTAGTTCGAACCCCAGACCTGCTGCGCGATGTTGATGAGGATGTAGGACAGCCCGAACGTCGCCATCAGGGTCAGCAGCTCGTGCTGCTTCGCCGTCCCGCGGATCCGCTCGATGACCGCCCACTGGACCAGCGCACCGAGCGCCGCCCCCGCGATCAGGACGATGACCAGGCCGAGGAACGGGTTCACCCCGGCCTCGTACAGGCTGAAGACGCCCAGGCCACCCAGCACGATGAACGCGCCGTGGGCCAGGTTCACGATCCCCATGACACCGAAGACCAGATTCAGCCCCTGCGCCATCAGGAGGTAGAAGCCGCCCAGCAGGATGCCGTTGAGCACCACCTGTACGTAGGTCACGCCCCGCCCCTCTCCTCGCCGTCACCGCTGCCGGTCAGTAGGGCAGCTGGGGCTCGACGGCGCCCTCGACGTCGCTCGGGTAGACGATGACCTGCTCGCCGCCGATCCACTGGAACAGAACCGGCTCGTAACCGGTCTGGACGCCGTTCTCGTCGACGCTGTACTCACCCAGGATGGTCTCGAACGTGCCCTCGTGGAGCGCGGTGTTCACGGCCTCCTTCTCGGTGGAGCCAGCCTCCTCGATGGCAGCGGCCAGCACCTGGACGGTGGCGTAGGCGCCGGCGGCCTGGGTGTTCACCGTGCCGTGCTCGGCCTCGTAGCCCTCGACGAACTCCTCGGACCCCTCGTAACCGAGAGCGGGCGCGAACTGCGTGTACCCGACGGCCTTCTCGGCCAGTGCACCGAGCGACTCGGCGAAGGCCGGGTCCACGGCGGTCGGCGAGGCGACCACGGCCGGACGGAAGCCCTGCTGGTCCAGCGCCCGGGTCAGGCCGATCGAGTCCTGGATCGCCGAGCACATGACGACGACCTCGGGGGCACCCTCGGAGATCCGGAGGGCCGTGGAGGAGAAGTCGCTGGTTGCGGCGGCGTACTCGATGCGGTCGACCAGGGTGGCGCCGGCGTCCTCGATCGCCGCCTCCACGCCGTCGCAGATGGCGCTAAAGGCGTCGAGGTCGTTGTTGACCAGGGTGATGTCGGTGTACCCGGCCTCCACGGCGAACGCCGGCACCTGCGCCAGCACCTCGTCGCCAGGGCCGAGTCCGGCCATGACGCTCCACTCCGTGCCCTCGAACACGGCGGCCGACGACGTCTGGCTGTGCACCATGGGAGTCTGGTACCGCTCGGCGAGCTGGGCGGCCGGTCCGGACAGGGCGCTGCCGTACGGGCTGAGGACGGCGTCGACCTCGTCGGTGCCGAGAAACTCGGTGTAGAGGCGGCTGACGATGCCTGCGTCGCTCTGGTCGTCCTGGAGGTCGAGCTCCAGCTGGCGGCCCAGCACGCCACCGTTTTCGTTGATCTGGTCGACCGCGAGCTGGTACCCGTTGGACACGTTGGCGCCGCTCGAGGCGTAGGGGCCGGTCAGCGAGACGGAGGCCCCGATGACGATGGGCTCGTCGGACGACGCCGCTTCGGCGCCACCTCCGGCATCGTCGGACCCGCCGCCGCACCCGCTCACGACGGTGGCGGTGATCGCGATGCCGATCGCGAACCTCGTGGACCTGCTCATGGCCTGCTCCTTGGGGGTGACACCGCGGCTGATCGCGGTGGGTCTGGGATGGGAGGGAGGGAGGGGACTCAGCGGGTCGGGTCGCTCACCGGGACACCGCTGCCAGCTCGTCGGCCGACGGTGACGCGAGAGACGCGTCGCCCGCTGACATGCCGCCGTCGACGGGGATGACCTGACCGGTGAGGAAGCCGGCGTCCTGAGACAGGAGGAAGGCGATCACCCCGGCGATGTCGCCGGGGGTGCCGAAGCGGCCCATCGGCGTGCGGGCGAGGACGGCGTCGCGGAACCTCGGGACGGCGAATCCCCGGACGGTCATGCCGGACTCCACGTAGCCCGGGCTCACCGCGTTGACCCGGATGCCGTGGGCAGCCAGCTCGAGCGCAGTCGCCCGGGTGAGCATCGCGATCCCGCCCTTGGACGCGACGTAGGAGGCCAGGTTGGGGGCCGCGAAGTGCGCCATCACCGACGCCACGTTTACGACGGCGCCACCGGCGCCGCGCGCCAGCAGGTCGGCCACCACCAGCTGCGTCACGCGCATGGTGCCGGTGAGGTTAACGGCCAGGACGCGCTCCCACTCGCTGACCGGCATGTCCTGGAACCGGTAGCGGCTGGCGACTCCCGCGCTGTTGACCAACCCGTCGACCGCGACACCCCGCCCGCGCAGCTCGTCGAACGCACGCCGCGCGGAGTCGTCGTCCGCGACGTCGATGCACACGGACTCGGCCGACCCGCTCGCGCGCTCGATGTCGGCGGCCACCGCCGCGGCGCCTTCGCCGTCCCGGTCCGTGACGACGACGTGCTGCCCCCGTGCCGCGAGCAGCCGTGCGGCCGCCTCGCCGATGCCCGACGCCGCACCGGTGACGAGGACGGCACCGCCTCGCGTCGTGTGCTGGGCCACGGCTACTCCTCCGTCGATGTCCGGCGCGAGGCCGGCGAGCGGTGTCCCACCCTCCGGCCCGCGACCGTGGTCGCCGACCTCGTCGTCGGCGACGAGAAGCACGTTAGGTGACTTGCACCACGCCAGTCAACCACTCTGTTGACTGATTCCGACATCGTTGCCGGACCGTCATCCGACTATCGGCGCACGACCTCTCGCCGGACGACCGATGGGTCCTCCGGCGAGAAGAGATCGCTGGTGGGGGCAGGATCAGCCCCTCGAGCGCGCGCGGAGCAGCCCCAGACGGTCGCTGATCACGACACCCCGTGCCACCGAACCGTCGACGACGTCGACCAGGCCAGCCAGTCCGAGGCGAACCGGTTCGTCACTCCCGCCCTCGCCGAGGAAGCGGCCCGTCTGCGTGGCGGCGAAGGCGACCCGCGAGCCGACCGAGAAGATTTCCACGACCCCGGCGCCGGTCGGCGCGATCAGCGGCCCGTCCCGGCCGTCGTCCCAGCGGACGTCGCCGCCACCCGGGGCGGCCGTGGCAAGCCAGTCCCGCACCACGACCTCGGCGGTCGGGTCGGATGCGGCCGGCGTCACGGTCCACGGCGCGACCATGGGCGCCGCGACGGGGTCGGACTGCCCGTCGGCCAGCTGGCGACGACGGGCGGCGTAGTCCTCCTGCGTCCAGTTCTCGGCCAGCCGCTCACCGTCCCAGCGGAAGAGGGCGACACCGGCCCAGGCCGCGGGCCGCCCCTCGTGGCGCGCGGACGCGCCGTGTTCAGTGAAGTGCAGCGCCAGCCGGTCGCCGGTGGTCACGAGGTCGTGGACCGTCAGCTGCAGACCGGGGAACTGGGTGAGCTGGCCGAGGGTCGCCGGCGCATAGGCCTCGAGGCCCTCGAGATCGATGCCGCCGATGTGCACCTGATAGTCCGGCGTCATGATCTGCGGCGGCACGGAACCGTCGGCGCGGTCGAGCCAGTCGATGGTGAACCGCTGGGCCAGCCGCACGAGCGGGTGGATGGCTCCGGCCGGAGCGCCCTCCATGATCAGTTCACCTTTCGGCCGACACCGGCCCAGAACGGCTCCCGCAGCACCTTCTTGAGCACCTTTCCGGAGGCGTTTCGGGGAAGTTCGCCGGCGAAGTCGACGGTGGTGGGGCACTTGTAGTGCGCCAGCCGCTCCCGCGCGAACGCGATCAGGTCGTCCGCGTCGAGAGCGGCGCCCGGCCGCGGGACGACGACCGCCTTCACTGTCTCGCCCCACCGGTCGGACGGGACGCCGATGACCGCGACCTCGAGCACCTCCGGATGTGCGTAGAGGACGTTCTCGACCTCTGCGGGATAGATGTTCTCCCCGCCAGACACCACCATGTCCTTCATCCGGTCGTGCATGTACACGTACCCCTCGTCGTCGAGGTAGGCCGCGTCACCGGTGCGCAGCCAGCCACCCTCGACGAGGGTTTCCGCGGTCAGCTCGGGCAGCCCCCAGTAGCCGACGGTGTTCTGGCCCGAGCGCACCCAGATCTCGCCGACGCCGCCGACCGGCGCGTCCTCGCCTGTCGTGGGATCGACCACGCGCAGGTCCAGCCACGGCAGCGGGCGACCGACCGACCGCAGCAGCGCCGCCCGCGGACCGCGGGGGTCGTGGTCGTCCGGAGCCAACGCCGTGACGCTGCCGGCGGTCTCGGTCATCCCGTACACGCCCATGAAGTCGCAACCGAGCAGCGCCATGGCCTTCAGCAGCTGGGTCTCCCCCATCGGCGCCCCGCCGTAGGCGATGCGCCGCAGACTCGAGAGGTCCGTGCCCGGGAGCGCCGGGCTCTCGGCGAGCATCTGCACGACGGCGGGGACCAGGAACGTGTGCGTCACCCGGTGACGCTCGATGAGCGCGAGCACCCCTGCGGGATCGACGTCCCGCACCAGGACGGTGTGCCCACCCAGCCCCATGGCCGTGAGGCTGTAGCCGATCCCCCCGATGTGGAACAGCGGTGAGGGCACGAGGTTCACCGTCTCAGGACCCATGCCGTAGAACTCGCGGCCCATGCGAGGGGTGAACAGCAGGTTCGCCGAAGTCAGCATCGCCCCCTTGGGGCGGCCGGTCGTCCCAGAGCTGTACAGCTGCAGAACGACGTCGTCGGGGTCGGCCTCCGCGCCGGGGTCCTCCGCCGGCGCCGCGGCCAGCCACGCCTCGTACTCCTCGCCGAGTTGCACGACGCGGGGGCCGTCGGGACCCACGTCGGCGAGCAGCGCACGGAACTCCGGCGCCACCACGACGACCCGGGGGCGGGCGTCGGCGACGATCGCCGCGATCTCGGGCGTCGCCAGCCGGAAGTTCAGCCCGACGGTGACCGCCCCGACCTTGGCCGCGCCGAACGTCACCTCGTAGAAAGTGGGCGCATTCTTGTCGAGGACGGCAATCCGGTCCTGCGGGCCGACCCCTGCCTGCAGCAGTGCCTGCGCCACCCGGGAGCTGCGCTCGTCGAGCCGGCCGAAGGTCACCGTCTGCCCGCCCGTGGAGACGGCGGGCGCAGCCGGGCGGGCGGCCCCGAGGTCACGGATCAGTCCCGAGAGGGTTGCGGACACGAGCCACTCCTGTCGCGGTCGGGGCGGCCTCAGTAGCTCTTCGGTAGGCCGAGGCTGTGCTGGGCGATGTGGTTGAGGACCATCTCGCGACTCACCGGCGCGGTCTTGAACATGCGGCCGATGAACCAGAGGTCGGCCAGGCCGAACTCGTTGGACAGCCCGTTGCCGCCGTGCACCTGGATCGCCTGGTCCAGCGCCTGGACGCAGGCGTCGCCGGCTGCGAACTTCGCGATGTTGCCGGCCTCGGCCGCGTCAAGCCCCTGGTCGGTCATGGTCGCCGCGCGCATGGTCATCAGCCGGGCGAGCTCCACGTCGATGTATGCCTTGGCCAGGGGGTGCGCCACGCCCTGGTGGGCGCCGATCGGCGCCTTCCAGACAATGCGCTCACGGGCGTACTGGGCGCCGCGGGCCAGCGCGTACCGAGCGATGCCGTTCGCCATGCAGGCGGCCGCGACGCGTTCCGGGTTCAGGCCGGCGAAGACCTGCTTGAGCCCCTCGCCCTCGGCACCGACCAGGCCGATGCGCTCGACGGGGACGTCGTCGAAGAAGGTGGTGAACTGCTTCTCGGGCAGCTGCAGCGCCGAGTCGAGCTGCTGGAAGCTCAGGCCGGGGGCGTCGGTCGGGACGATGAACAGCGAGAGCGTGTTCCGGCCGTCGGGGCCCGGGTCGGCGTCGCGGGCCACGACCAAAAGGGCCTGGCACTCGTCGACGCCGGAGGTCCAGTACTTCTGCCCCCGCAACCGCCAGCCGTCGCCGTCCCGGTGCGCCGTCGTGGTGATCTTGTGGGTGTTGGAGCCGGCATCGGGCTCGGTGATCGCGAACGCCATGCGGAAGGTGCCGTCGGCGATGCCCGGCAGGTAGCGCTGCTTCTGCTCCGGGGTGCCGTGTGCCGCGAGCACCGAACCGCAGATCGCCGGGCTGATGACGATCATGAACATCGGGCAGCCCTGCGCGGCCATCTCCTCGATGACCACGGCGAGGTCGGCCAGCCCGCCGCCACCGCCGCCGTGCTCCTCGGGCAGGTGGACCCCGAGGAAGCCGGCCGCTCCCATGTCGGCCCACAGCGCGTCGGCCTTTTGCCCCTTGGCGACGACGTCCTGGAAGTAGGCGCGTCCGTAGCCCGCGACCAGTTTGGCCACGCTCTCGCGCAGGTTGCGGTGCTCGTCGCTGGTGTTAGAGATCAGCGACGCCCGGCCCAGTCCGATCGGCTGCCCGCCCACGCGAACCTCCACTTCCACGGCCCCGCGGCCGGTCGTCAACAGTACAGTTGACGATAGGCGAGCGAGCGCCCGCACGTCAACGAGCAGCCGCCGTCAGTCCCAGTCGTAGAAGCCGCGGCCGGTCTTGCGGCCGAGCTCGCCGGCCTCCACCTTGTCGACGAGAAGTCGGGGCGGGGTGAACTGCGGCCCGAGCGCCTGCTCGAGGTTGCGCGCGATGTGGAGGCGCACGTCCAGGCCGACGATGTCGCTCAGCCGTAGCGGCCCCACCGGGTGCCGGTAGGCGAGCTGGATGGCTCGGTCGATGTCGGCGGGCTCGCCGACACCGGTCTCCACCATGCGGATCGCCTCGAGGGCCGCCACCACGTCGAGCCGGCTGGTCGCGAAGCCGGGCATGTCGCGGACGACAGCCGCCTCCTTGCCGATCCCCCGCACCGAGGCCAGCGCCGCGTCGAGCGTCTGCGGGCTGGTGGCCGCGCCACGGACCACCTCGACCACCGGGATCGACCAGACCGGGTTGAAGAAGTGCAGTCCGAGGAAGCGCTCGGGCTCCGTCAACGACGTGGCGAGCTCGTCGATCGAGAGCGCGCTGGTGTTGCTGGCCAGGACAGCGGGACCGCGCGACTCGGCCGCACAGAGGACCTCACGCTTGAGGTCGGGCGACTCCGGGACGGTCTCGACGACGAGGTCGAGGCCCTCGGGCAGCTCGTCGGCCGAGATCGCGTGGGTGATCAGCCCGCCAAGGGCGGCGGCGGCCTCGGGGGCCAGCTTGCCGCGGGCGACCCCTCCCGCGGCGGCCTGCTCGATCTCCTCCCGGAGAATCGCTATCCGGCCGGCATCGGGCTCGACGACGGTCGTCGCGGCACCCGAGACGGCGAACACGTAGGCAATTCCGATGCCCATCGTGCCGCCACCGATCACTCCGACACTGCTCGCCATGCTGCTCTCCTCCGACCGGGAACTCCTGCGAAGGATCAACATAACCGTTGACAGCACTTGAAGGTACGCCTGGCGTCGCCACCGCGCGGTGCGTCAGGGGGAGACGGTGACGATCCCCTGGAGGAATATCTCGGCGTAGGCCGAGCCGATCGTGGCGGCGTCGACCGCGGACGTGGCCGGGTTGAACCACCGGTTGGTCCACCCGAACATGCCGATGAGTCCGTAGGCGATGACCCATGCGTCCGCCACCGGCCGGATCGTGCCCTCGTTGATGCCCGACTGGATGATCGCCACGACGGTGTCCTCGTAGGACTTGTTCAACTGGCGCATCTCGCGAGACCAGTCGGCACGCGTCCCGCCGACGTGGCTGAGATTCTCCTGGATGTAGACGTAGAGGAACGGATAGTTCTCCGCGTACGACTGCATCAGCGCGGTCATCAGGGTGCGCAACTTCTCCGGCGCCGTCCCCCCGCCGTCGCGGACCGACTCGGCGAAGGCGACGTTGGCCCGGACAGCGTCGGTGACCACCTCGTCGAAGAGCTCTTCCTTGCTCCCGATGTAGTAGTAGAGCGTCGCCCGGTCGGTGTCGAGCGCCTCCGCGATCTGGCCGATGCTCGTCCCGCGGAACCCCCGGGCCTTGAACAGGTTGGCGGCGACGGTGATGATCTCCTGACGGCGCTCCCGGTAGGCCGTCCGGTTCTCCCCCTGAGCCGCCGCTCGGCGGCGGCCGATACCGCTCGACTGCTGCTCGATGGCGTCCTGTGACATTCCTGCACTCTAGAGACTCGCGGAGGACCCAGGTGCGCCTCACCGCCGGGGAGTCTGCCGGCCCGGCCGTGAGGCAGCTCAGGGCTCTCCCCCGGGCGCTGGATCGCCTTCGTCAAGGAACTCGGTCAGACCGTGCTCGCCACACTCGCCCACGATGCCCGATTGCCGATATACCCGCCGGACGGTGCAGCCGGGTTGAGGACCCCGTCATCGACGGTCCCCGACCCGCAGCTGGCGGGCCACACGCATGGCTCGTCCGTGTACGGAATGATCGACAGGACCGGCCCTGAAGATCTCTCGCAGGTTGGATCACATGCGGTCGACTGGCTCCACGATGTGCACCTGGACCGCGCGGAACTGCTTCGGGGTCTCCAGCAGGACCGCCTTGGTCGGCTCGCCCACGTCGAGGGCGGGCTCGCGCCGGAGCGCGGCGAGCGGGGTCAGCCGGGAGTCCGCGAGGACGTCGTCGACCAGGCCGCGGTCACCGCCGGTGAAGAGCGCGTCCACCGTGGCCGCGTGCGGCATGAGCACGCGCACCGCCGTCTCGATGGCGTGGGCGACGACGGCGTCGGTCTGGTGCCCGCGGCGGCGGGCGAAGCGCTGCTGCGACCAGCCGCCGGCCGCCGTCCGGCCCTGGACCTGCCTGGCGTCCACCTTCGAGACGACCAGGTCGGAGCCGTCGAACACCCCCACGGCCCAGCGCCCGCGGCGCACCAGCAGCACGGCCGCCCGGTGCGGCTGTCGCGCTGCGGCCGTGAACGTGCTGAGCAGCGCCGGCCCGGGCTCCCAGGCGAAGGGCGCGCGCAGCACGACCGTCGTGGTGTCGGCGCAGGTGATGCGCACGGCCTCCTCCGCGTGGACGGCGGCGGTGAAGCTGCCGTGCCGTTCGGCCACGCCGTCCAGCCAGCGCCCCAGCCGCTCCGGCGTGACGCCGAGGATGCGGCCCCCTCCCGCGGCGGGCCGGGGCCGGCTCACACCCCGACGTCCCGTCGCCCGCCCGGAGGGAGGACCGGGAGCCCGGCGGCGGCCCACGCCTCGAAGCCGCCCACGACGTCGACGGCCCGGCGCAGCCCGAGCGAGCGCAGCGTGTCGGCCACGAGGCTGGAGCTGAAGCCCTGGTTGCACAGCACGATCACCTCCCGGTCGTAGCCGCTCACCTCGGGGAGGCGGTACGGGCTGGCCGGGTCGAGCCGCCACTCGAGCACGTTGCGGTCGACGACGACGGCGCCGGGCACCTCTCCGTCCCGGTCTCGCTGCTCGAGCGGGCGGGTGTCGATCAGGAGCGCCCCCTCGGCGAGGCGGCTCGCGGCCTCCCCCGGCCCGACGCGGTCGATCCTGCCGCGCACCTGCTCGAGCAGTTCGTCGATGGTGCGGGCCCCCGACTGCCGGT
Organism: Blastococcus colisei; assembly: GCF_006717095.1. Taxonomy (NCBI): domain Bacteria; kingdom Bacillati; phylum Actinomycetota; class Actinomycetes; order Geodermatophilales; family Geodermatophilaceae; genus Blastococcus; species Blastococcus colisei. The sequence continues at coordinate 345,096 of NZ_VFQE01000001.1, read as the reverse complement.
CCTCGCGCCCCATCAGCGGACGAGGGCCGGCGCCGAGGCGTGCTCCGCCGGGACGTGCAGCAGCCTCTGGAACATCCCGACGACGACCGTGGCGATGGCGGCGGCGACGACCGCCACGAGGAACGCCGTGTTGGCGCCGTAGACGTCCACGACCTTGCCCGCGACCGACGCGCCGACCGCCACCCCGAGGCCGAGAGCGGTGCCGATCCAGGTGAAGGCCTCCGTCACCGCCGCCCGGGGGACGAGCAGCTCGGCGAGGGTGAACGAGCTGATGAGCGACGGCGAGACCGCGACCCCGGCGAGAACGACGAAGGGCACCATCACCCACACGTCGGTGACCAGGAGCAGCGGGATGCTGCAGATAGTCAGGAGCGCGAGCACGCCCACCAGCCGGTGCCGCAGCGGCATCCGCCAGTGCACCGTGCCCCAGCCGATCCCGCTGGCCATCGACCCGACGGCGAGGCCGGCGATGAGGACGCCCGACAGCGACAAGGCGCCCTCCTGGTCGGCGAAGGCGACCAGCGCGATCTCCAGTGTGCCGAGGATGGCGCCGACCGCGGCACCGACCACGAACAGCACCCGCAGCCCGGGGGTGCGGATCGCCGAGGGGCCGTTGCGGTGCTCGTGCGGGGTCGGTGGGGGCTCGGTCCTGCCCTGGGCGGCGAACAGCAGGCTGCCGACAGCGGCGAGCGTGAATGCGGTGACGACGCCGCTGGTGGCGTGGCCGGTCGTGGAGAGGAACGTGACCAGCACCGGGCCGACGATGAAGACGAACTCGTCGACCACGGACTCCATCGCCAGGGCCGTGGGGAGCCGGTGGCTGCCGCGCAACAGGTGGGTCCAGCGCACCCGGATCATCGAGGAGACGGGCGGGATGCAGGCGCCCGCGATCCCGGCCGAGACGAAGACCGTCCACAGCGGCCAGTCCCCCTTCACGGCCGCGAGGAACGCCGTTCCGGCGACGACGAACACGGCGAGGACCGGCAGGAGGACCTTGCGCTGGCCGTGGCTGTCGGCCCAGCGACCGAGCACGGGGCCGGCGATGGCGGTGGTGACCGCGCCGGCCGCGGCGACGGCGCCGCCCAGCCCGTAGGACCCGGTCTCGTCGGCGACCAGCAGCACGCAGCCCAGGCCGACCATCGACAGCGGCAGCCGCCCGATGAACGCGGCGAGCACCATCGGCAGGGTGTGCGGGGTCCGCAGCACCTGCAGGTAGGGATTCGCCACGAGCTGGGAGCCTCCGTCGGACGAGGTAGGGCCCTCGCCACGCTAACCGACTGCGTGCTCCGGCGACGGGCGAGGAATCGGTGTCGTGCCGCTGAACGCCTGAGGCCCAGAACCGGAGCGGTTCTGGGCCTCAGGCGTTCAGTGCCTCGCGGGGTCCTTCTTCAGGCGAGCCGGCTCTTCAGGATCTCCAGCTCGTCCCACATGGTGCTGGGCAGCTTGTCCCCGAACTTCTCGAACCACTCGGTGATCTGCGGGATCTCCTCGCGCCACTCCTCGGGCTTGACGGCCAGCGCCGCTTCGACCTGCTCCGGCGTCATGTCCAGACCGGAGACGTCGAGCGCGTCGACGGTGGGCACGTGGCCGACCGGGGTCTCGACGGCGGCCGCCGTCCCCTCGAGGCGCTCGACGACCCACTTGAGGACCCGGCTGTTCTCGCCGAAGCCCGGCCACAGGAAGCCGCCGTCCTCGTCGCGACGGAACCAGTTCACGTAGAAGATCCGCGGCAGCTTGGTGGAGTCGGCCTGCTTGCCGGTGTCGACCCAGTGCGAGAAGTAGTCGCCGGCGTTGTAGCCGATGAACGGCAGCATGGCGAACGGGTCGCGGCGGACGACGCCGACCGCACCGGTCGCGGCGGCGGTGGTCTCCGAGGAGAGCGTCGCGCCCATGAAGACGCCGTGGTTCCAGTCCCGGGCCTCGCTGACCAGCGGGATCGTGGTCTTGCGCCGGCCGCCGAAGAGGATCGCCGAGATCGGCACGCCCTTCGGGTCCTCGTACTCCGGCGCCAGGATCGGGCACTGGGCGATCGGGGTGCAGAACCGGCTGTTCGGGTGGCTGGAGGGCTCATCGCTCTCCGGCGTCCAGTCGCGGCCCTTCCAGTCGGTGAGGTGGGCGGGGGCGTCGTCGGTCATGCCCTCCCACCAGATGTCGCCGTCGTCGGTGAGGGCGACGTTGGTGAAGACCGAGTTGCCCTTCTCGATCGTGCGCATGGCGTTGGGGTTGGTGTCCCAGCCGGTGCCCGGGGCGACGCCGAACAGGCCGAACTCCGGGTTGAGGGCGTAGAGCCGGCCGTCCTCGCCGAAGCGCATCCAGGCGATGTCGTCGCCCAGGGTCTCGACCTTCCAGCCCGGGATGGTGGGCTCGAGCATGGCCAGGTTCGTCTTGCCGCAGGCCGACGGGAACGCCGCGGCCACGTAGTAGGTCTTCTGCTGCGGGCTGGTCAGCTTGAGGATCAGCATGTGCTCGGCGAGCCAGCCCTCGTCGCGCGCCATCACCGAGGCGATGCGCAGCGAGTAGCACTTCTTGCCCAGCAGGGCATTGCCGCCGTAGCCCGAGCCGTAGGACCAGATGGCCCGCTCCTCGGGGAAGTGCACGATGTACTTGGTGTCGCTGCAGGGCCACGGCACGTCCTGCTGGCCCTCCTCGAGCGGCGCGCCCAGGGAGTGCATGGCCGGCACGAACGGGCGGTCCTCGCCCATGGCCTCGAGGACGTAGCTGCCGATGCGGGCCATGACGCGCATCGAGACGACGACGTACTCCGAGTCGGTGAGCTCGACGCCGAACATGGGGTTCTCGGCCTCGACCGGGCCCATGCAGAACGGGATGACGTACATGGTCCGGCCGCGCATGCACCCGCGGTACAGCTCGGTCATGACCGACTTCATCTCGGCCGGGTCCATCCAGTTGTTGGTAGGACCCGCGTCGGCCTCGTCGACCGAGCAGATGTAGGTGCGGTCCTCGACCCGGGCGACGTCACTGGGGTCGGAGGCGCAGTGGAACGAGTTGGGCTTCTTGTCCAGGCGGGTGAAGGTGCCGGCATCGACGAGCTGTGCCGTCAGCCGCTCCCACTCCTCGTCGCTGCCGTCGACCCAGACCACCTGGTCCGGCGTCGTCAGCTCGGCCATCTCCCGGACCCACGCCAGGAGGCGGGCATGCGTGGTGGGTGCGTTCTCGAGACCGGGGGTGGCCACTGAAGTCACGGCGTCTCCATCCTCTGGGTAGCCGGGCGGCTCTGGCACCGGCGCTGGTGCTGCGGATCCGGTGTCGGTACAGGTGCAACGATCCGGATCAGGTGAGGTTACCGGCGCTTCGCACCGCTGTAACCGTGAGAGATGTTACGTCTAGGACGTCTGGTTCTCAGGTCGGAAGACCCTGGTGGGACGCGGAAGACCTCGGCCGTCGGGCGCGTTGCGCCGGCTGTGAGCACCTCACCCTCTTCTGACACCAGCCTCTTCGCGCCCCTGCCCCTCCGCGGCGTCACGCTGCCGAACCGGCTCGTCGTCGCCCCCATGTGCCAGTACTCGGTGACCGACGGCTTCGTCGGCGACTACCACCTGGCCCATCTGGGCCGGTTCGCACTGGGCGGGTTCGGGCTGGTCGTCGTCGAGGCGACCGGGGTCACCCCCGAGGGCCGGATCAGCCACGGTGACGTCGGCCTCTGGTCCGACGAGCACATCGCCGGGCTCGCCCGCGTGACCGACTTCCTGCACGCCCACGGGTCCCTGGCCGGGATCCAGCTCGCCCACGCCGGCGCCAAGGCCGCCAGCTTGCGGCCGTGGGACGGCGACGGGCCGGTGACGGCGGAGAACGCCCTTCCGGGCGAGGAGCCCTGGCCCACCGTGTCGGCCAGCGCCGTGCCGGTCGCGCCGGGGTGGCCGACCCCGCACGCGCTGACCACCGACGAGCTGGCCGAGGTGCGCGAGGCGTTCGTCGCCGCCACCCGGCGCTCGCTGGCCGCGGGCTTCGACGTCGTCGAGGTGCACGCCGCACACGGCTATCTGCTCAACCAGTTCCTCTCCCCCCTCACCAACCGGCGGGACGACGAGTACGGCGGCTCCCGCGAGGGCCGGATGCGCTTCCCGCTCGAGGTGGTCGAGGCCGTCCGCGCGGCATGGCCCGACGATCGACCCCTCTTCGTGCGCGTCTCGTCGGTCGACGGGTCCCGCGACGGTGTGACGCTGGAGGACACCGTCGCCTTCGCCCGCGAGCTGAAGGAGCGCGGCGTCGACGTCGTCGACGCCTCCGGCGGCGGGCTCGGCGGCGGCTGGCAGCACCCCATCGGCTACGGCTACCAGGTGCCGCACGCCGCCCGGATCCGCGAGGAGGCCGGCATCGCCACGATGGCCGTCGGGCTCATCGTCGACGCCCGGCAGGCCGAGGCGATCGTGCAGCAGGGCTGCGCCGACCTGGTGGCGGTCGCGCGGGAGGCGCAGGACGATCCCAACTTCGCCGCGCGTGCGGCGCGCGAGCTCACCGGGAGCCACGAGGGCTACCCGGTGCAGGCCGGGCCCCGGCTGGCTGCGCGTGATCGGCTGCTGGGCCGACTGGGGCCCTGGACGGGCCCGGACCCGGTCCAGGTGCACCAGCCCGTCTGAGGAAAGCCCACCCCCCCGGCGTCGGGGCCGGGGCCGGGCGCGCCGAACACACCACGAGGCGGGGGGGCGGTCCTAGGGTGCGCCGGCATGGCGCACACCTCGTCGCTCGTCCGCGCCTCCGCCCTCCAGCTGGCCGCGGGACTGGCCGGCCAGCTGGTCGCCCTCCGCCGGCAACGCGCGTTCGACATCCCGTTCCTGCAGGGCGACGCAGATCACGTCGCCCGGGACTCGTGGTGGATCGGCACGGCGCTGAGCGCGCCTTCGTACATGCTCGCGGCGCAGACCTGGGCCGTCATCCGCCTGGCCGGCGGCCCGGACGACCGTGCCCGGCGGGTACTCCGCCTGCTCGCGGCGGGCATGGTCCCTGGCGTGCTGCTGGAGCGCCGGACCCGCGGCCTGCTCCGGCCGCGGGGGTTCGATCCGGTGGAGACGCCGATCGTCATCGCGGTCTTGGCCGGCGCCGTCGCGATGCTCGTACTCGGTCGCCCTCAGCCGCGACCGTAGGCGGGGCCGACCTCCGCGAGGAAGTCGTCCCAGTCGCCGGGGACCGGATCGCCGCTGACCTCGGCGCCGAACTTGTCCAGGTACCAGTGCCAGCCCATCGCGAAGTCGGTGACGTCTGCGCCGGCCGGGAAGACCTGGACGAAGCGCAGCCACGTCCGCCCGTCCTCGGTCCAGAGGTCGAGGGCCACCGACCAGTCCTCCGTCTCCTGCTGGATCCACTCGACCACCAGCCGGCGGGGCGGCTCGCACTCGACGACGGTCATCGGTTCTCCGACCGGCTCCCCCTGCTCGTGCGTCATGAAGAAGGTACCGGTGGCTCCCACGTCCCTCGCCCCGTCGTAACGGCCGATCCAGCGGGCCAGGCGGTCGGGCTCGGTGAGCGCTCCCCAGACGTCCTCGATCGGGTCGGGCCAGGAGCGGCGGAACTCCAGCCGTTGCCGCCCGTCGTCCTGCGCGGTGACGACGCCTCGCCGGGCCCCGACGTCCTGAGTCATGCCTGTCCTCCGCTCGTCCGTGCCCGCCGACCGCGGGCGATCTCGGTGTCCAGTGCGTCCAGCCGCTGGGCCCACAGGTCGCGGTAGGGCTCCAGCCAGTCGTCGATCTCCCGCAGCGGTCGCGGGTCGAGCGCGTAGAGCCGCCGCCTGCCCTCGGCCCGCGCGGTGACCAGCCCCGCCTCGCGGAGCACCCGCAGGTGCCGGCTGATCGCCGGCCGGCTGACGGGGAACCGGTCGGCGAGCTCACCGGCGGCCAGCTCTCCCCGGGCGAGCAGGCTCACCAGCTCCCGCCGGACGGGGTCGGCCAGTGCCGCGAGCGCCTCCACCGGTCATGTGTAACACGCGGGTTACGCATGACACCAGAGGTTTTCACCCGTGCACGGCCGGGGCATGCGACCGCCATGACCGTCACCGATCCCGACGTCCCCGATCCCCTCAACGACCCGCGCACTCTCCAGGCCGACCCCGGCGCCCACGGCCAGGGCGACGACCTTGCCTCGGCCGGGGACGACCCGACGGCCACGGGCGAGGAGGACCTCGCCACCAGCCAGAACCTCCCCGACGAAGCCGGTGGCGGCGACGTCACCGGAGGCGCGTTCTCGGAATCTTGATCCATGTGACGGATCGGTCCGTGCCGGGTAGGGCCGCGAGGTCCTTTACCGCTTTGGATCGAGGAGGATCGGATGGCCACGGGCGAAACCGGCTTCGAAGACGTCTACTACGACCTGATCTCCGTCCAGTACCACTCGCTGAAGGCCGGGCACGACTACGGCCAGTACGTCCGGGACGCCGAGAACGCCGGCCTGGACGACATCGCGAGCTTCTTCCGCGAGGTGATGGAGCAGGATTCCGCGCGGGCGAAGCGCTGTCACGAGTTCCTGGGCAGGCTGCAGGGGACCGATCAGGCCGGTCCGGCAGCGCAGTAGCAGGAGGACTCCTGCCGCCCCACCGCGCCACAGGGCACGATGAGCGGGTGATCAGGACTCCGCTGACCCGCTGGTTCGACCTGACCACGCCGGTCATCGGTGCGCCGATGGCCGGCGTGTCCGGCGGTGCGCTGGCCGCAGCTGTCTCGCGTGCCGGCGGCCTCGGGATGGTCGGTGTCAGCGGATCCCACTCAGCGGAGTTCGTCACCGAGCAGTGCGCGGTCCCGGCCGCCAACCAGCTGCCCTTCGGCGTGGGGCTGATGATCTGGGTCCTCGAGGCCCGGCCGGAGCTGTTCGAGGCGACGGTGGCCGCGGAGCCCAGCCTGGTGTCGGTCTCCTTCGGGGACCCGGCGCCCTACGTGGGCCCGCTGCACGACGCGGGGATCGCCGTCTGCGCGCAGGTCAACACCACCGCCGACGCCCATAGAGCCCTCGACGCCGGTGTCGACATCCTGGTCGCGCAGGGGACCGAGGCCGGGGGGCACACCGGTCACCGCGCCACCCTCCCGCTGCTGCAGGAGGTCCTGACGCTGACCGACCGGCCGGTGGTGGCGGCCGGCGGCATCGCCACCGGCGCGGGGATGGCTGCCGCTCTCGTCGCGGGCGCGGCCGGGGTGTGGATCGGGACGCCCCTGCTGTCGTGCACCGAGGGGCTCAACGCGCCCGCCCTGCGGGAGCGGGTCCGGGCGGCCTCGGGCGACGAGACGGTGCTGACCCGGGCGTTCGACGTCGCGGAGGGCGCCGCCTGGCCCGAACGGTGGCCCGGCCGGGCGTTGGTCAACGACTTCAGCCGGGAATGGCACGGCCGCGAGGACGAGCTGCGCGGGACACCGGAGGCCCGCCAGCGGGTGATCGACGGACGTCGCACCGGCGACCCCGCCGACGCCCCCATCTATGCGGGTGAGTCGGTCGGGCTGGTGACCAGTGAGCGGTCGGCGACCGACGTCGTCCGGGAGATGGACGCCGAGGCCGAGAAGGCGCTGCGCGCCGTGCCGCGACTGCTGGGTTAGACCACGCAGCTGTCGTCGGTGCAGCCGTCGGCGGCCGGCACGGTGACCAGCGGGTGGGCGTCGGCCCAGGCCCGCTCCAGGATCTGCAGGAGCAGCTCGGCCGGCTGGGCACCGGCGGCACCGTACTTGCGGTCGACGACGAAGAACGGGACGCCGGTCGCGCCGAGAGCCTGCGCGGTCGCGCCGTCCTGCCGGACGGCGGAGAGGTAGCGGCGGTCGGCGAGGGCCTCGCGCACCTCGGCCTCGTCGAGCCCCACCTCGACCGCGAACGGCACGAGGGAGTCGACGTCGAAGACCGGGCGGCCCTGCTCGAAGTAGGCGTGCAGCAGGAGCTCCTTGAGCTCGTTGCGCTTCCCGTGCTCGGCGGCCAGGTGCAGCAGCTCGTGAGCGAGCAGGGTGTTGCCGCTGGTCGCGTCGACGAGGTGGTATTCCAGGCCCTCCTCGGCGGCGACCTGCTCCACGCGTGCCATGTTCGCGCGCATGGCGTCCTCGGTCGTGCCGTACTTGGCCGCCAGCGCGGGCAGCGTGGGGTGCGTCTCGCCCTCCGGGACCGACGGGTCGAGCTGGAAGGACCGCCAGACGACCTCGACCTGGTCCCGGTGCGGGAACTGCTCGAGGGCGCTCTCCAGGCGGCGCTTGCCGATGTAGCACCAGGGACACACGACGTCGGACCAGATCTCTACCTGCATGCCCGGCCCAACGTCGTTGCCCGTTCAACGATTCCGGGTCAGCGCACCCCGACGAGATCGACGACGAAGACGAGCGTCGCACCGGGCTTGATGACCCCGCCCGCGCCTCGCTCGCCGTAGGCCTTGTGCGCGGGGATGGTCAGCCGGCGGCGGCCGCCGACCTTCATGCCGGCGATGCCCTCGTCCCAGCCCTGGATGACCATGCCGACGCCCAGGCGGAACTCCAGCGGATCGCCCCGGTCCCAGGAGGCGTCGAACTGCTCCCCGGCGTCGTGGGTGACGCCGACGTAGTGCGCGCTGACGAGGCTGCCGGCGGTCGCCTCGGGCCCGTCGCCGACGGCGATGTCCTCGATCACGAGGTCCGCCGGGGCCGGCCCGGTGGGCGGCTCGACGTCCGGTCGGGTCAACTCGGCCACGGTTCTCCCTCCTGCACCGGGGCTCTCCCGGCGCCGCACCCATCCAAGCAGCGGCCGGCCGGACCCGCTCAGACCCGGTCCAGCCGCTCCTCGGCCAGCGGCCCGGATGGCACCTCGGGGACGACGTCGAGGGGATGGGAGAGCTCGTCGGCCGGCATGCGCGCCACCACGATGGTGACGACGGCGAGGACCGCGGGCGCGAGGCCGCCGACGACGAACGTGGCGGTCAGCCCGATCAGCTCGCTCACCGGGCCGGCCAGCGCCATCGACAGGGGCATGAACGACAGGGACACGAAGAAGTCGAGGCTCGAGACGCGGCCCAGCAGCTCGGCCGGCACGCGACGCTGCAGCAGCGTGCCCCAGATGACCATGCCCGCCTGGAAGGTGGCACCCATGACCGCCCCGGCCGCGAGCATCAGCCAGAGGTCGGTGGTGAACCCGAAGACCACCAGCGGGATGCAGCCGGCGCCCCAGAGCAGGTTCATCACGGTCAGATAGCGGCGTGGCAGCCGGAGCGAGGCCACGCCCAGCGACCCGATCGCGCCGCCGATACCGAACGCGGCCAGGACGTAGGCGTGCTGCGAGGGGCCGCCCCCGGCCGCCTGGATGGCGAACGGGACGAGCACCTCGAAGGGCCCGATGAAGGCGAGCAGCATCGTGGCGGCGAAGAGCAGGGTCGCCAGCAGCCACGGCGTCTGCACCATGTAGCGGAAACCCTCGCCGACGTCGGCCAGCAGGCCGGCCACGGCCGAGCGGGCACCCGCATGGGTCGCCGGCGCCTCGCGGACCGGCAGGGTGGTGACGCACGCGGCCGCACCGAACGCCGCGGCGGCCGCCGCGGCCAGGGCGGCGCCGGGGGAGATCGCGGCGACCAGGAATCCGGCGACGGCCGGTCCGGCCGCCTGCGCGAGCACCGGGCGGACGACGCCCTCCAGGCCGTTGACCGCAAGGAAGTCGCCCGGCGGGACCAGCACCGGCACCAGCGCGGAGTAGGCCGGGTAGTAGAAGCCCATGGCGATCCCGCCGACGAGCCCGACGGCCGCCACGTGACCCAGCGCCAGCACGCCGGTCAGGGACAGCACGGCGACGACCGCGATCGTGACGCCCTCGGTGAGCGTCACCCCCAGCAGGATGTGCCCCTGGGGGAGCCGGTCGGCCAGCGCCCCGCCGACGAGGGTGCTGACGAGCATGCCGCCCGCCGCGAGCGCGGTGACCAGCGACAGCGCTGCCGGGCCGCCACCGAGGGCGACGACCTGCCACACCACGGCGACCGCCCACAGCCCGTGGCCGAGCAGCGACAGCGCCAGGGAGGCGGCCAGCCGGCGGTAGTGGGCATGCTGCAGCGGCGACAGCGCACGCGGCAGGGCGGTCATCGTGCTCCTTGTCGGGTCGGTGCCGTCATCGTCGGTGACGGGTACGACAGGACGCACCCGATTTCGCGGTCGGCGCACCGCCCGGATGCCCGACGTCAGTCCCCGGCACTAGCGTCCGGGACATGCTCGATCACCTGGCCCTCCAGTGCACGGACGTCGGCGCCGCGGCGGACTTCTACACGCGCGTCCTCGCGTCGTGCGGGGTCCGCGAACTGATGCGGTACGAGGCGCCGGGTGGCGGCGCGGTCGTCGGCCTGTGCGGCCCGGACAGCTTCCCGCGGCTCTGGCTCGGCAGCGCCGTCGACACCGGCGTCCGCCCCGTGCACCTGGCGGTCGCGGCGCCGTCCCGCGAGGCAGTGGATGGGGTCTTCGCGGCCGCGGAGGACGCCGGTACCGAGATCCTGCACGAGCCGCGGATCTGGCCGGAGTACCACCCGGGCTACTACGCCGTCTTCTTCCGCGACCCGGACGGCAACAACCTCGAGGCCGTCCACCACACGTTCCCCGGCTGATGGAGCCCGAGGACGCCCCGTGGTGGACCAGCGCCGTCGCCTACCAGGTCTACCCGCGCTCGTTCCAGGACTCCGACGGCGACGGCATCGGTGACCTCGGCGGGGTCCTGCAGCGCCTGGACCACCTGGCCGACCTGGGCGTCGACGTCCTGTGGCTCTCGCCGGTCTACCCCTCGCCGCAGGCCGACAACGGCTACGACATCAGCGACTACCAGGGCATCGATCCGCTGTTCGGGACGCTCCAGCAGCTCGACGAGCTGGTCGCCGCCCTGCACGGGCGCGGCATGAAGCTGCTGATGGACCTGGTGGTGAACCACACGAGCGACGAGCACCCGTGGTTCGCGGAGAGCCGGTCGTCGCCGTCGTCACCCAAGCGCGACTGGTACTGGTGGCGGCCGCCGCGCGCGGGCTTCGCCGGCGGCGACCCGGGTGCGGAGCCGACGAACTGGCAGTCGTTCTTCTCCGGTCCGACCTGGGAGTTCGACGAGACCAGCGGCGAGTACTACCTGCACCTGTTCGACCGGAGACAGCCCGACCTCAACTGGGAGAACCCGGGGGTGCGGCAGGCGGTCTACGCGATGATGCGGTGGTGGCTCGACCGCGGGGTCGACGGCTTCCGCATGGACGTCATCAACATGATCTCCAAGGACGTCTCGCCCGACGGGCACCTGCACGACGGACCGCCGATCCCGGGGACGTCGCTGGGCGACGGGTCGGCGTCGTACCTGGGCGGCCCGCGGATCCACGAGTTCCTGCAGGAGATGCACCGCGAGGTCTTCGCCGGGCGGGAGGGCGCTCTCCTCACGGTCGGCGAGATGCCCGGTGTGACCGTCGAGCAGGCTGTGCTGTTCACCGATCCGGCGCGGGGCGAGGTGGACATGGTGTTCCAGTTCGAGCACGTCGGGCTGGACCACGAGGGCAGCAAGTGGCGGCCCGTCCCCCTGCGGATGCGCGACCTCAAGGCATCGTTCGGGCGGTGGCAGGCCGGGCTGGCCGACGTCGGCTGGAACTCCCTCTACTGGGACAACCACGACCAGCCCCGGGCGGTGTCCCGCTTCGGCGACGACTCCCCCCGCTACCGGCGGGACTCCGCCACCTGCCTGGCCACGCTGCTGCACCTGCACCGGGGGACGCCGTACGTCTACCAGGGCCAGGAGCTCGGGATGGCGAACTACCCGTTCGCAGGAGTGGACGACTTCCGCGACGTGGAGTCGGTCAACCACTTCGGGACGGCGATGGTCGCCGGCGAGGATCCGGCCGCCGTCCTCGCCGCGATGCGCCGGATGAGCCGGGACAACGCCCGCACCCCCGTGCAGTGGGACGCGTCGCAGCACGCCGGGTTCACCGCCGGGACGCCGTGGCTGCCGGTCAACCCCGACCACGTCGAGTGGAACGCCGAGGCCCAGCGCGGCGACCCCTCGTCGGTGCTCGCCCACTACCGTCGGTTGATCGCGCTGCGGCACGAGAACCCGGTCGTCGCGCTGGGCGACTTCGCGATGCTGCTGCCCGAGCACGACGACGTCTACGCCTTCACCCGCACCCTCGGCGGTGAGGTGCTGCTCGTCGTCTGCAACGTCAGCGCGACGCCGTACCCGCTGGCCGAGCTGCTGCCCGAGGCCGCGAACGGGCGGCTGCTGCTGGGCAACCTGGCCGACGAGGATCCCGACCTGCTGCGCCCGTGGGAGGCCCGGGTCCTCAGCGTGTCCTGACCCGGCCGGGTAATGGTGTCGGCGGATCCGTGGCCGGCGCCTAGGGTCTCCTCTTCGTGGGCCGGATCGTCGAAGCAGTGCTCCCGGCCCGCATGGGGACGCCGTTCCGCTGGCTGGTCGGCTCGGCGTGGGTGGGCAACCTCGGCGACGGCATCGCGCTGGCCGCCGGGCCGCTGCTGGTCGCCTCGCAGACCTCCGACCCGCTCCTCGTCGCGCTCGCCGGCCTCCTCCAGCGCCTGCCGTGGCTGCTCTTCGGCCTGCACGCCGGCGTCCTCGCCGATCGCGTGGACCGCCGGCTCGTGGTCGTCGCGGTCGACCTGCTGCGCGCCGGCGTGGTCGTCGTGCTCGCCGCCGCGCTGGTCACCGGCGCGGTGAACACCAGCGTCGTCCTGCTCGCCCTGTTCCTGCTCGGCACCGCCGAGGTGTTCGTCGACACCACGAGCGCGACGCTGCTGCCGATGGCGGTGCCCCGGGCGGACCTCGGCATCGGCAACGCCCGCCTCATGACCGCCGGCATCACGATGAATCAGCTGGTGGGGCCGGCCGTCGGGGCCGCACTCTTCGCGGCGGGGATGGCGTGGCCGTTCGTCGTCCAGGCGGTCTGCCTGGGCCTGGCGGCGCTGCTGATCTCGCGGATGGTGCTGCCGTCGCTGCCCAGCCCGGAGGGGCCCCGTCACGTCGGCCGCGACATCGCCGAGGGTTTCCGGTGGACCTGGGGCAATCCCCCCGTCCGCACGCTCACCCTGGCGATCGTCACCTTCAACGTCACCTACGGCGCCGCCTGGTCGGTCCTGGTCCTCTACGCGACGGAGCACCTGGGCCTGGGCCCCATCGGCTTCGGCCTGCTCACGACGGTCGGCGCCCTCGGCGGCCTCGCCGGGACGGCGGGCTACGACTGGCTGGAGCGGCGGGTGAGCCTGGCCGCGATCATGCGGGTGGGGCTGGTCATCGAGACCTTCACGCACCTGGGCCTCGCGCTGGCCACCACGGGCTGGGTCGCGATGGGAATCATGTTCGTCTTCGGCGCGCACGCCTTCGTCTGGGGGACGACGTCGCGCACGGTGCGCATGCGGGCGGTGCCCACGCAGCTGCAGGGACGCGTGGGCAGCCTCTACTCCATCGGCGTCTTCGGGGGCATCGTGGCGGGCCAGGCGCTGGGCGGCGTCATCGCCCGGATCTGGGGCATCACCGGCCCGTTCTGGTTCGCCTTCGTGGGCTCCGCCGTCATCCTGGCGCTGATTTGGAAGGAATTGGCGCACATCGCACACGCCGACGAGGTCGCGCTCACGTCGTGACGGTCGGCTCTCGACCTGGTCGAGGCCGGACGGTCGTCCATGTGGAGGAACACGCGCGCCGCTCTCACCCGCAGCGTCGAGGACGAGGAAGTCTCCGTGCTCACCATCGGGCCGGACGGCGAGCCGAGCTTCGCGATGCAGGCGCACGGCGTGCTGCAGGTGGGGCTGAATCGGGAGTTCCTGCTCCAGGCCCTCGACGCCGGGGACTCCGGCCAGCTCGTGCTGGAGCTCGACGGCCCCATCGCCCCCTGGCACTCCGCGACGCGTCGCGGCCCGGGGACGTGAGCATGCTGATGCCGATCCGCCTGCCCTGAACGTCAGCTACCCGTGCGGTCCAGCACGAGCCGCACGGTCTCCTCCGGCCGGTCCCACAACGGGAAGTGGCCGGAGTGCTCGAACCAGTGCAGCTCGGCGTCCGGGAACGCCTCCAGCGCGCGGGCTGCCTGCCGGGCGAGGGTCACCCGGTCGCGACGTCCCCAGCCGATGGTCAGCCGGCCGGACACCGCGCCGGGCGCTGCCCCCTCCTGCTTCGGGCCGTTCGCGAGATCGTCGAGCACCGGGTCGAAGGACGGCGACGCCACGTAACCCTCCAGCTCGGTCCGGACGACGTCGGCGTCCAGCGCCCAGGGCCGGGCGGAGAACTGCGCCAGCAACGCCGTCCGGCCGGCCGGGTTGCCGAGCAGCGCGGGGAGCACCGGCCGGATCCGCCGGAGCAGGGCGACCGATGCGGCGATGCTGGTCCGGAAGACGGTCGCCTCGCGGTCGGTCCAGAAGCCTCCCGGGTCGAGCGCGACGTTGTCCCGGCCGATCCCGCGGCGGCTGAGCTCGAGCACCATCCGGGCGCCCATCGAGGTACCGACCAGCGGCGCGTCGGCCAAGCCCTCCTCGACCAGCCACTCCTGCAGCGCGTCGTCGAGCGCGGCCAGCGTCGGGTCGGGCAGCGGTGGGGTGTCGCCGGCGAAGCCGGGGAGGTCGACGGCGACGACCTCCCGCTCGGCGGACAGCCCGGGGAGCACCGGTTGCCAGGTGCGCCACGAACCTCCGAGACCGTGGACGAGCACGAGAGGTGGGCCGGATCCGGAGCGGTGCGCCGAGAGCTTCATCCGAAGCCCCTACCCACCGTGCGCCGGAACGTCGCCCCCGAGGCGGACATTCGGTGCGGCGAAATGTCCGGCTGAGGGACAACGCTCGCCGCGTCAACCCAGGGGACTCCGTGGGAGCAGCCGGTCGCTGATGATCCGCTTCTGGATCTCGCTGGTGCCCTCGAAGATCGTGGTCAGCCGGGCGTCGCGCCAGTGACGCTCGACCTGCCGCTCGGTGGTGTAGCCGTTCCCGCCGTGCAGTTGCATGGCCTGGTTGGTCACCCGCACCGACATCTCGGTCGCCTCGAGCTTCACCATCGAGGCCTCCTTGTGGACCGGTAGCCCCAGGTCCAGCAGGTGGGCGACCTGCCGGTAGAAGGCGCGGGACTGCTCGATCTGGGCGGCCATCTCGGCGACGGCGAACCGCAGCGCCTGGAAGTCGGCGATCGGATGGCCGAACTGCTCGCGCTCCTGCAGGTAGACGATCGAGTCCTCGAGCGCGGCGCGGGCCAGGCCGACGGCGCGGGCGGCGGTGTGCACGCGGGCGGTGTTGAGGAACTTCTGCGCCTCGGCGAAGCCGGCCTGCTCGGCGGCCTCGCCCTCCTCCTCGCTCTCCTCCCGCGCGGCGCGCGCCTCGTCGACGACGTTGTCCTTCGGGATCCGGACGCCGTCGAACTCGAGGTCCCAGGTGAGGAAGCCGTGGTAGCCGACCTTGTCGATCGGGTAGCCCGAGACCCCCTCGGGAAACTCCCCGCGCTCCTTCTCCAGCAGCAGGTTGACCAGGCCCGTAGAGCGGGACTCCCCCGGCTCCGGGTCCCGCTGGCGCACGAGCACCTGGATGAAGTCGGCGGCCTTGGCGTTGCCGCACCAGCGCTTGTGACCGGTCACGATCCACTCGTCGCCGTCGAGGACGGCGCGGGTGGAGACCCCGGCCAGGTCGGAACCGGCGTCGGGCTCCGACAGCGCGATCGCGCCGATCCACTCTCCGCGGGCGCTGCGGGCGAGCAACTCGTGCCGGCGGTCCGCGTCGGCCACCGCCGTCCCCAGGCCCTGGGAACGGGCCAGGATGCTGGCGGTCGACATCCAGGCACGGGCCAGCTCCTCGCTGACCATGCAGTATTCGAAGACGCCGAGCCCCAGCCCGCCCTGCTCGGCGGGCACGGTGATGCCGAACCAGCCGAGCTCGGCCAGCCGCGACAGCAGGGACGCCGGGATCTCGCCCTTCTGCGGGTCGAGCTCGTTGGCGACCGGCAGCACCTCGTCGATGGCGAACCGGCGGGCCTGCTCCTGCAGCTGCTCCCGCTCGGGCGTGTGCCACGGCGGCAGCAGCACCGGCGGCTCCGGCTGCCAGGTCTCGTTCGACGTCATCGTCGGTCGTCTCCACTCGTGCGGCGGATGATCACGTACACCTTGGCGGCAGGGGGTGCCCCCCGCATGCCGTCGTCACCCGCGAGGTGAGCGGACTCACCAGAGACATCACAACTACTTCACACATCTCACATCGAGCTGTTAAAACTGCGGCATGGCTGTTCCCGACCGGCTCGACGTGACGCTGAGACTCGTGCGCAACGCCGACCGGGTGTCGCTGGTGGATCTCGCCACTCGCCTCGGGGTCTCGGAGATGACCGTCCGGCGCGACCTCGACGTTCTCCAGCGGCGAGGACTGGTCGAGCGGATACGAGGGGGCGCGGTCGCGGTCACCCGGCCCGAGACCGAGGGCGGCTTCACCGCGCGCCGCGACTGGCAGGGCGCCACCAAGGACCGGATCGCACGGACCGCCGCTGCGCTGGTCGAACCGGGATCGACGGTGCTTCTGGACGCCGGGACCACGACCGTGCACGTGGCGCGCCACCTGGTCGACCGCGGTCCGCTCACCGTGGCGGTGCTGAGCCTGCCGGTCGCCGCCCAGCTCGCCGACCAGCCCGGCATCCGGCTGATCGTCGTCGGCGGCGAGTCCCGGCCCGGCGAGCAGAGCCTCGCCGGGCCGCTCGCGGCCGAGACCCTGCGCCGGCTCAGCTTCGACGTCTTCCTCATGTCCATCGGGGCGGTCAGCGCCGACGCCGGCTGGTCGGAGTTCACCCTCGAGGACGCGGCGGTCAAGCAGGTTGGGCTGGAACGCGCACGGACGACGACGGTGGTCGCCGACGCGAGCAAGCTCGGCGTGCGCGCCTTCGCCTCCGTGGCGCCCATCGATTCCGTCGACCGGCTGGTCACCGACACCGGTGCCCGCGATCCCCAGCTCTCCCCCGCCGCACAGGAGAGCATCACCGCCCTGACCGAGGCCGACGTGGAGGTGGTCTGCGCATGACCGAGCCGTTGATGATCCTGGTGGCCGGCCCCTACCGGAGCGGCACCGACGACGACCCCGGGCGCATCGCGGCCAACCACCGCCGCATCCAGGCGGCGTGTCTCGACCTGTTCCGGGCGGGCCATCTCGCGGTCAACGGTGAGGACCTCGCCCTCCCCCTGGCCTCGCTGGCGGGGTCGCGCACGGTGGGCGACGCCGCCTTCGACGAAATGTTCCACCCGATGGGCCGACGACTGGTGGCCCGGTGCGACGGCGTCCTGCGCCTGCCCGGCCCCTCGGCCGGCTCCGACGAGATGGTCGCGCTGGCAGAGGCACGCGGGGCCCCGGTGTGGACCAGCGTCGACGAGATCCCGGCCGCGCGATGACCGGCGTCCCCGGGGTCGACGTCCCGGACCACCGCGGCCGCACCGGCCTGGACCAGGTCGGCCGCGACCTGACCGGCAATCCCGACGTCGTCGTGAAGGACGTCGAACTGCTTCACAGCGGCTGGCACGTGCTGCGGAGGACGACCCTCGAGCGCCGTCGCGGCGACGGCGAGTGGGTCACCGAGCAGCGCGAGACCTACGACCGCGGAAACGGCGCGACCATGCTGCTGCACGACGTCGAGCGCCGGACCGTGCTGCTCACCCGGCAGTTCCGCTACCCGGTCTACGTCAACGGCCACCCCGACGGGTTGCTGATCGAGGCCGCTGCCGGGCTCCTGGACGACGACGCCCCGGAGGTCGCCGTCCGCCGCGAGGTCGAGGAGGAGCTCGGGGTCGCCGTCGGCGAGGTGCAGCACGTGTTCGACGTCTTCATGAGCCCCGGCTCGGTGACCGAGCGGCTGCACTTCTACGCCGCGCCCTACCGCCCGCATGACCGCACCACAGCCGGCGGCGGGCTCGAGGAGGAGGGCGAGGACATCGAGGTCCTCGAACTGCCCTTCGACGAGGCGCTCGACATGATCGACGGCGGCCGGATCGCCGACGCCAAGACGATCATGCTGCTGCAGTGGGCGGCCGCGCGAGGGCCCTTCAGGAGCTGACGCGGTCCTGCGCCAGCTGTACGAAGTGGTCGACCAGGGCGGCGTCGTCGACGGCGCCGGGGTTGACCGCCTTGGCCGGGTCCACGCCCTGGAACAGCTTCTTCAGCGGCACCTCCAGCCGCTTGCCGGTGCGGGTGTGCGGCACACCGGGGACGGCGATGATCTCGTCGGGCACGTGCCGCGGCGAGGCCTGCTCGCGGACCGCCGTCCGGATCGTGCCGGCCAGCTCGTCGGTGAGCTCCTCTCCCGGCGCCAGCTGCACGAACAGCGGCATCCAGTAACCGCCGTCGCGAAGCTCCACACCGAGGACGACGCAGTCGACGACGGCGGGGATCGACTCGACCGCCGCGTAGATGTCCGCCGTCCCCATCCGGACCCCGCCGCGGTTGAGCGTCGAGTCCGAGCGGCCGGTGATGAGGCACGTGCCCCGCTCGGTGATCTCCAGCCAGTCGCCGTGC
The DNA here is from genome assembly GCF_006717095.1 of Blastococcus colisei. NCBI lineage: Bacteria > Bacillati > Actinomycetota > Actinomycetes > Geodermatophilales > Geodermatophilaceae > Blastococcus > Blastococcus colisei. The sequence goes on along the minus strand of NZ_VFQE01000001.1, from coordinate 326,698 downwards.
CGCCACACCCCCGGCCACGGCTCGAAGTACGCCTCCCGGTAGCGCTGCCCGGAAGGGTCGTTCCAGAAGTAGAGCGGCATCGACGGCATCGGCTCGGTCACCACCAGCTCGCCGAGTTCCCCGACCACCGGCCGGCCGTCCTCGTCCCAGGACGCGACCGCGACGCCGAGCATCGGCCGCTGCAGCTCCCCCGCGATCACCGGCAGCAGCGGTGAGCTGCCGATGAACCCGGCCGCGACGTCCGTCCCGCCCGACGCCGACGTCAGCTGCAGCTGCGTGCCGACCGCGTCGTAGACCCAGTGGTAGCTGGCGGCGGGCAGCGGGGAGCCGGTGCACCCGAGCACCCGCAACGCGGAGAGGTCGTGGTCGTCCCCGGGCCGGACGCCGGCCTTCTGGCACGCGGCGAGGTAGCCGGGGCTGGTGCCGAGGTGGGTGATGCCGAGCCGCGCGGCGAGGGCGAACTGCGCGTCCACCGTCGGGTACGCCGGTGCGCCGTCGTGGACCACAGCGGTGGCGCCGGACATCAGCGAGGACACGACGACGTTCCACATCATCCAGGCCGTCGACGTGTACCAGTAGAAGCGGTCACCGGGGCCGAGGTCGGAGTGCAGCCGGCTCGACTTCAGCTGCTCCAGCACCACGCCGCCGTGCGCGTGCACGATGCCCTTGGGCAGCCCGGTCGTGCCCGAGCTGTAGAGGATCCACAGCGGCGAGTCGAAGGGCAGCGGCTCGAACACCGGCTCCTGGGCGTCCGCCACCGCCTCGGACCAGGGCAGCGCGCCCTCGGGCACCTCGTCCGGGAACAGCCGGGGGACGGCGACCGTCGTCCGCACGCTGGGCAGGCCGGCCCGCAACTCGCCGACGACGTCCCGCCGGTCGTGGTCCCTGCCGTTGAAGCGGTAGCCGTCGACGGCGACCAGCACGACGGGCTCGATCTGGGCGAACCGGTCGAGCACCGCCCGGGTGCCGAAGTCGGGGGCGCACGAGGACCACACCGCCCCGACCGACGCCGCCCCGAGGAAGGCGATCACCGCCTCGGGGACGTTGGGCAGGTAGCCGGCGACCCGGTCGCCGCGCTGCACCCCGAGCCGCCGCAACGTCGCGGCGAAGGCGCCGACCTGCGCGCGCAGGTCCGCCCAGGAGATCTCGACCGGCGCGGTGTCCTCGGCGACGGCGATCAGCGCCGGCGCCTCGTCGGTCGCGTGGCGCAGGGCCTGCTCGGCGTAGTTGACCGTCGTCCCGGGGAACCAGACCGCTCCCGGCATGCTGCGGTCGGTGAGCACCCGGTCGTCGGGGACATCGGGCAGCACGCCGGTCCACGACGCGACGTCGGCCCAGAACTGGTCGAGGTGCTCGACCGACCAGCGCCACAGGGCGTCGTAGTCCGGCGGGTCCCCGAAGGAGAGGCCGCGGCGCTCCTCCACCCAGCGGGCGAACGCGGCCATCCGCGTCTGCTGCATGCTCTCCGGCGTCGGCTCCCACAGCACCTCGTTCACGACCGCACCATGCCATCCTGACCGCGCGCCGACCATGCGCGCACCCGATCCGAGGAGCGGCCGTGCAGCCCGACGAGCGCAACGTGCTGGGCGGCCCGCTGGAACCGTGCGGCACCGAGCCGCTGACCGGCTTCTACCGGGACGGCTGCTGCAGCACCGGGCCCGAGGACCTGGGCTCGCACACCGTGTGCGCCGTCGTCTCGGCGGACTTCCTCCGGATGCAGCGCGACCTGGGCAACGACCTCTCCACCCCGCGCCCGGAATACGGGTTCCCGGGCCTGAGGCCCGGCGACCGGTGGTGCGTGGTCGCGGTGCGGTGGCTGCAGGCCTACCAGGCGGGCGCGGCAGCCGGCGTCGTCCTGGCCGCGACGAACGTCCGTGCGCTGGAGATCGTCCCGATGGAGGCGCTGCGTCAGCACGCGGTCGACGTCCCGGACGACGTCAGCGGCCTGGAATGAATGCACCGCCGGCGACGCTGCCGCCCGCATGAGCGACCTCCTCGACCTGCCGGTGTCCACCCTCCAGGGCGAGCCGACGACGCTGCGCGACCTGACCGGTGGCCGCCCCGCCCTCGTCGTCAACGTGGCCAGCCGGTGCGGCCTCACCCCGCAGTACGCCGGCCTCGAGGCGATGCACGAGGAGTACGCCGGCCGCGGGTTCGCCGTCGTCGGCGTGCCCTGCAACCAGTTCATGGGCCAGGAGCCCGGCACGGCGGAGGAGATCGCCGAGTTCTGCTCCGCGACCTACGGCGTCACGTTCCCGATGACCGAGAAGGTCGAGGTCAACGGCCCCGGGGCGCATCCGCTGTTCCAGCGCCTGACGGCGACGCCGGACATCGACGGGCAGGACGGCGACGTCGCGTGGAACTTCGAGAAGTGGGTGATCAGCGGGCAGGGCGAGGTCGTTGCCCGGTTCCGTCCGAGGACCCAGCCGGACGCGCCCGAGGTCCGCGCCGCGATCGAGTCCGTGCTGCCCGGCTGAGGCTCACCCTTCCCCATCGGCAGTCGCCGCTCCCCCGGTCCCGGGTTACGTTCGGTGCATGGCCGACGCCGATCTCACGTTCTACTTCGATCCGGTCTGTCCCTTCGCCTGGATGACGAGCAAGTGGGTCCGGACGGTCGCCGCCCGCAGCGACTACGCCGTCGACTGGCGCTTGATCTCCCTGCGCCTGCTCAACGCGCACATCGACTACGACGCCCACTTCCCGCCCGAGTACGAGGCCGGCCACACCGACGGCCTGCGGCTCCTCCGGGTAGCGGCCCGCGCCCGCGCAGAGCACGGGCGCGAAGCGGTCGGTCCGCTCTACGAGGCCCTCGGCCGGCGCATCTTCGAGGTGGACGCAGCACCCGGTGCCGGTGACCGGAGTACCCGGGAGTTCGTGGCGCCCGCGCTGGCCGAGGTCGGCCTGCCGGCGGTGCTGGCCGACGCCCTGGACGACGAGACGCTGGACCCCGAGCTGCGGGCGGAGACCGACGAGGCCCTCGGGCTGACCGGCAAGGACGTCGGCACGCCGATCCTGCACTTCCGGCCACCGGACGGCCCGCCCGACGGCGTGGCCTTCTTCGGCCCGGTCATCAGCCGGCTGCCCGACGAGGACGACGCCGTCGCGCTCTGGCAGCACGTCGTCGCACTGGCCGGCTTCCCCGGGTTCGCCGAGCTGAAGCGGAGCCTGCGCGAGCGGCCGCAGCTTCCTGCGTTCGGCGTCCGGCCGGGCCAGACCGGGATCCAGGAGGACTGGCACGGCGGGAGCCGCCGGCAGAAGCGGTGACGGCGCGGCCGGGAGGATCAGCGGGGCATGCGGACCGCACCTTGTGGATGGCGCGGCCGGTTGCGCCGCCGGAGCGTCTTCGAGCCGTACATGGCCCGGTCGGCGCGCGCCATGAGCTCGTCGGCGTCCTCCCCGGGGCGGCCGAGCGCACTGCCGACGCTGACCCTGAGGTCCAGCGCCCCGGCGGACGTCTGCACCGGCGCGCGCATGCCCTCTCCCAGGCGACCGGCCAGAGCCGCCAGAGACGCCTGGTCCGCGCCGGGGCTCAGCAGGACGAACTCGTCGCCGCCCAGGCGGGCCACCACGTCGTCGGGCCCGGCCAGGTCGCCGAGCCGCCTGGCCAGCTCGATCAGCACCTGGTCGCCGGCGGCATGTCCGTGCTGGTCGTTGACCTGCTTGAACTGGTCGACATCGCAGAAGAGCAATCCGCAGCCGCCGCCCCTCGCAGCACCCAGGTGCTCCTGCAGGACCTCGAAGACGACGCGCCGGTTCCCCACACCGGTCAGCGGATCGGTGCTGGCCCGCAGGTCGCTCAGCGCCTCGCGTTCCCGTTGCTCGGTGACGTCGGATCCGACGAAAGCGGTGGCGTAGGGCCGGCCGGTCTCGTCGGCGAGCACGCTGTTGTGCAGCGCCACGCGCCGCCGGGCACCGCCGGCGGCCAGCCAGTCCACCTCCTTCGGGATCCGGCGCACACCGGCCATCGCGTCGGCGACGGCGGCGCGGGCCAGGTCCACCTCCTCGGGGATGACCAGCACGTCCCAGAGGCAGCGATCGACGAGGTCCGCGGCCGCGCGTCCGGTGAAGCGCTCCAGCGCGGCGTTGGCCAGGAGGATGCGGCCGTCGCCGTCGACGACGCAGATCAGCGACTCGGTCGCCTCCACCAGGGCGTGCGCCAGCTCGGCGGCGGAGTGGGCGGACTCCCGCTGAGCGGACACGCGTGCCTCCTCCGGTTCACGGCCTGTCGGACACCGGCCGGTCGTTCCGGCGGCGGATCTGGACCTTGTTCCCATCGGCCTTCGCCGGTACGCACCTGACGCTGCGCCGTCGCAGCTCCCCACACGGAGTGGGCCCAGCCCTACCTCGGACGACCGGCGGCCTCGCGCGGCCAGGTAAGGTAAGCCTTTCTTTCTCGACTGCTGTCCCCGGGAGCCGCACGTGACCGCGACCGCCGCCCCGGCGCGGGGCCTCGCGGCACCCCTGTCCGGGGGGAGGCGTCCCGGCCGGTCCCGCCGCTGGCTCGGCCTGGTCCTGCTCATCGCGCTCACCGTCGGGGTCTGCCTGGCCAGCATCGCGGTCGGCACCCGCTCGATCGGGCTCGGCGAGGTCTGGCAGGCGCTGCTCGACAGCGACCCGACCAGCGAGGAAACGGTCATCATCCGGCAGCTGCGCGTACCGCGCACCGCGCTCGGCCTGATGGTCGGGGTGGCGCTGGGCGTGGCCGGAGCCCTCATGCAGGGGCACACCCGCAACCCCCTCGGCGATCCGGGGCTGCTCGGGGTGACGGCCGGCGCCAGCCTCGCCGTCGTCCTGTCCATCGCCCTGCTCGGCATCGGCACGCCGTCGGGCTACGTCTGGTTCGCCTTCCTCGGCGCGCTGACCGGCACCGTCCTCGTCTACGCGATCGGCTCGGTGGGCCGCGGCGGGGCCACCCCGCTCACCCTGGCGCTGGCCGGCGCCGCCCTGTCCGCGCTGATGTACGGACTGGTCCGCGCCGTGCTGGTCAGCGACCAGCAGACCCTGGACTCCTTCCGCTTCTGGGTCGTCGGATCGCTGGCCGGGCGCGACGCCGACGTGGCGTGGCAGGTCGCGCCGTTCATCGCGCTCGGCCTGCTGCTCGCCCTGGCCAACGCCCCCGCGCTCAACCTGCTCGGCCTCGGCGAGGACGTCGCCCGCGGGCTCGGGCAGCGCATCTGGCTGGCCCGGGCCGTGGGACTGGCCTCGATCACCCTGCTGGCCGGTGCCGCGACCGCGGCCTGCGGCCCCATCGCCTTCGTCGGGCTCGTCGTGCCGCACGCGGTCCGCGCGTTCACCGGTCCCGACCACCGCTGGCTGGTGCCCTGCTCCGCACTGGCCGGTGCCGTCCTGCTGCTGACCGCCGACGTGATCGGCCGGGTCGTCGCCCGTCCCGGCGAGCTGCAGGTCGGGATCGTGCTGGCGCTGATCGGCGCCCCGTTCTTCATCGCACTCGTCCGCCGCCGGAAGACGGCCGGGCTGTGAGCGTCGGCGCAGCGGCACCGCCGGTTCCGCCGGGCCGGCCGGGCATCGTGGTCCGGATCGGTCCCGCCTCGGGCATCGTGCGCTGGCGCCAGGTGGCCGTGCCGCTGGGCGCCGTCGCCGTCCTCGTGCTGCTCTCGGCCGTCGGCCTGGGCCGCGGCGACTTTCCCATCAGCGTCCCGGACGTGCTCCGGACCCTCGTCGGTCTCGGCGACGGCACGCAGGACTTCATCATCCTCGAGCTGCGGGCGCCCCGGATCGTGGTGGGCCTGCTGGTCGGCCTGGCCCTCGGCGTGGCCGGTGCGCTGTTCCAGACCTTCGCCCGCAATCCGCTGGCCTCCCCCGACACGCTCGGCATCACCATGGGGGCCTCCGTCGGTGCGGTCGGGGCGATCGTGCTCGCCGCGGGCGGCGCGGTCAGCGGGCTGGGTATCCCCCTGGCCGCCCTGCTGGGCGCGCTGCTGGTCGGCGTCCTGCTGTTCGTGCTCACGTGGCGGGCCGGCATCGACGGCTACCGGCTGGTGCTCGTCGGCATCGCGCTCTGGTCGGTGGGCACCGCGCTGGTCGACTGGCTGCTGACCAACGCCGAGATCTACGACGCCGCCGCGGCCTACGTGTGGATCACCGGCTCGCTGAACGCCCGCACCTGGGACCACGCGCTCCCGCTGGCCGTGGCGCTGGCGGTGCTGCTACCGCTGGCCGTGGCGGCCAGCCGCGCCCTCGGCGTCCTCCAGTTCGGCGACGACACCGCCCGGGGCCTCGGCGTCCGGTTGCAGACGGCGCAGGCCGCCGTCGTCCTCGTCGCGATCGGCTGCGTGGCCTTCGCCGTCTCGGCCGCCGGGCCGATCACCTTCGTCGCGCTCGTGGTGCCGCAGATCGCCGTCCGCCTGACCGGTGGTTCCCGGCCGCCGCTGCTGGCCTCGGGTCTGCTCGGCGCCGTGCTGGTCGTCGGCGCGGACCTCGTGACGCGCACCGTGCTCCCCGAGGCGCTGCCCGTCGGCATCCTCACCGCCGTCCTCGGCGCCCCGTACCTGCTCTGGCTCCTCGTCCGCGGAAGGCGGCAGTTCACATGAGGACGATCCAGCGATGACCCAGCTGCTGAACCCTGGCACGGACGTCGGGAGCGGACGGGTCCGTCTCGCCGCCGAGCGCGTCAGCCTGGCTTACGACGACCACGTCGTCGTCCGCGACCTGGACCTGCAGCTCACCGAGGGGTCGTTCACCGCGATCGTCGGACCGAACGGCTGCGGCAAGTCCACGCTGCTGCGGGCCCTGGGCCGGTTGATGCGGCCGACCAGCGGTCAGGTGCTGCTCGACGGGCAGGCGATCGCGAAGACGCCGACCAGGGAGGTCGCCAAGGTGCTCGGCCTGCTCCCGCAGGCGCCGATCGCGCCCGAGGGGCTGACCGTCGCCGACCTGGTGGCCCGGGGCCGGCACCCGCACCAGAACTGGCTGCGCCAGTGGTCGCGGGACGACGAGGCGGTGGTCGCCGAGTCGCTGGCCTGGACCGACATGGCCGAGCTCGCCGACCGGCCGGTCGACGAGCTCTCCGGCGGCCAGCGGCAGCGCGCCTGGATCTCCATGGCCCTGGCCCAGGGCACCGACCTGCTGCTCCTCGACGAGCCGACGACCTACCTCGACCTCTCCCACCAGATCGACGTCCTCGAGCTGGTCAGCCGGTTGCACGCCGAGCGCGGCCGCACCGTCGTCGTGGTCCTGCACGACCTCAACTTGGCGGCCCGCTACGCCCACCGGCTGGTCGCCATGAAGGACGGCGTGCTGGTCGCCTCCGGCCGGCCGGCCGAGGTGCTCACCGAGCAGCTCCTGGCCGAGGTCTTCGATCTCGAGGCGCGGATCCTGCCCGATCCGGTGGCCGGGACCCCGATGGTCGTCCCGGTGCGCCGGCTGCGCTGACGGCCCCCTTCCCCGTCTTGCTTAGGGCAGGCTAACCTTCCTCGCAACCGGGATGATCTCGCATCCCCTCACCGAGGGAGTTCCGTTGCACCACACCTCTCGCCGCCTGATCGGCGGCCTGCTGGCCCTCGGAGTGACCGTGGGCGCCAGCGCCTGCGGCGCCGACAGCGCAGACACCACGAGCGCCGGGTCCGCCGAGGGCGGCTGGTCGTTCACCGACGACCTGGGCACCACCGTCGAGCTGGACGAGGCGCCGACCCGCATCGCCGGCCTCAACGACCTGACGGCCTCGCTCTGGAACTACGGCATCGAGCCGGTGGCCACCTTCGGGCAGACCTCGGCGGCCGATGACGTCGCCTTCGAGGGCCGGGACCTCGGCGACGTGGCGATCGTGGGCTCCGCCTACGGCGAGATCGACCTCGAGGCGCTGGCCGCGGCCGATCCCGACGTCATCGTCACCACGATCTACCCGGACGACGCCTCCGGCGGGATCCCCGAGGACAAGGCCGGCTACGGCTTCAACGACATGGCCCAGCAGGAGCTGGTCGCCGAGATCGCGCCGATCATCACCATCGCCTACACCGGCTCGGCCGCCGACGTCATCGAGCGGGTCGTCGAGTTGGCCGACGCGCTGGGCGTGGACACCGGGAGCGGCGAGGTCGCCGACGCCCGCGCGGACTTCGAGTCCGCCTCCGCGGCGCTCACCGAGGCGGCCTCGAGCGGCGTCAGCGTGCTGCCGGTGTTCGCCACCGAGGCCGACGGCTGGTGGATGGCGAAGGCGCCCGACGACCCGCAGCTGGCGCTCTACCAGGACCTGGGCGTGACCTTCGTCGATCCGGGCGGCGACGGCTACTTCTGGCACTCGGTGGGCTGGGAAGAGGTGCCCGACCACCCCAGCGACGTGATCCTGTACTCGCTGCGCTTCAGCATGAGCCCCGAGGAGATCGCCGCGCAGCCGACCGCCGCCCTGCTGCCCGCCGTCCAGGCCGGCCAGCTCCACCCGTGGAAGTACATCGGCCCCGACTACGTCTCGCAGGCCGCCTACATGGCGGAACTGGCCGGCTACCTGACCGAGGCGCAGAAGGTCACCAGCTGAACGACGGCGAGACCCCCGCTCAGCTGGACAGGGCCGCGGGGGTCTCGCCCATCGGGGCCTGCGGAGGAGCGGTGCGCGCGGTCTGGGCGAGCAGGATCCCGGTGAGGACGACGCCGCCGCCGATGATCTGCCAGGCGGAGAGCACCTGCTCCACCCACAGCCAGGCGACGATCGAGGCGAGCACCGGTTCGGCCGTGGCCACCAGCCCCGCGGCGGTCGGCGGCAGGTGGCGCAGGGCGGCGATCGACAACCAGAACGGCATGATGGCGCCCATCACCGCGATCCAGGCGACCAGCACCCAGAGCGACAGCTCGAGCGAGCCGATCGAGACGGGCACGCTGCGGCCCAGCACCCCGGCGTCGAACTGCCACCACGGCGCGGCCACCGCCCAGAAGATCGCCGCCGCGACGAAGGCCCAGCAGGTCAACGTCACCGGGTCGCGGGTGACCGTTCCCCGCTCCCCGATGAGGTAGTAGGTCGCCAGGGCGACGGCGGCACCGAGCCCGGCCGCGACCCCCACCACGTCCAGCGAGCCGCCACCGGTCCAGATCTCGGTGACCAACGCCAGCCCGGACAGCGACAGCACGAGCGCCACCCACACCCGGCTGCGCACCTCCTCCTTGCGCACCAACCAGACGTAGAGGGCGATGAGCACCGTCCCGGTGAACTCGAACACCAGGGCGATGCCCACCGGCAGCCGGCCGATCGCCACGTAGAACAGGTACTGGGTCATGGCGATGCCGATGACACCGAGCACGGCCAGCAGGGGGAGCTCCCGGCGGCCGACCCGCAGCCGGCCCGGCGCCGTCACCAGCAGGACGGCGAGCAGCCCGATCGCGGCACCGGTGCAGCGCAGGGCGGTCAGCCGCGGGGCGGAGATGCCCGCCTCGAGCGCGAGGGCGGAGACCGTGCCGTTGACGGCGAAGAACCCGGCCGCGGCCAGCGTGAGGGCGTAGCCGAGGGCGGGGCGGGCGGGGCGGGGCACGTCGGGAACGTAGTCCCCGTCGTGCCCCGAGCCACCTACCGGGCAGGCGAGCCCTGTCCGTGCCCCGTGCCGGCGTCGCCGCCGTGCGGCACCGGCGAGCCGACGTCCCGGACCGTCTCGCTGCCGTCGGCGCGATCCCGCTTGGCCTCCTGCGCCGGCGTCCGGCCCGTGGGCGTGTCGGGCACACCGTCCCCGTCGGCGTCCGGTGCCGGCTTGACGGACAGGACGAAGTCGTCCCCGTGGTGGGTGATCCCGTGGCGGACGGCCTGCCGCACCGCCTCCAGAGCCACTTCACGCCGCAGCATCAGGGGATCGGACCTCAGGTCCTTGGCCAGCGACACCGCCAGCCCGACCATGACGATCGCGAACGGCAGCGCGGCGACGATCGTGAGGTTCTGCAATCCGGTGAGGGCCTCCTCGCCCACCAGCAGCATGATCGCCGCCACGGCACCCATGACCAGCCCCCAGAAGACGACGGTCTTCCGGCTGGGCTCGATCGTGCCGCGTTCCGACAGCGAGCCCATGACGATCGACGCGGCGTCAGCGCCCGAGACGAAGAAGATCGCCACGAGCAGCATGACGAGCACGGTCATGACGGTGGCCAGCGGGAACTGCTCGAGGACGCCGAACAGCTGGGCCTCGGGCGAGCCCGCGCCGGCCAGGTCGGCGCCGTCCCGCTGGGCGGCGATCCCGGCGCCACCGAAGATCGCGAACCAGATCAGGCTCACGACGCTGGGCACGAGCAGCACGCCGGTGACGAACTGGCGGACGGTGCGGCCGCGGCTGATCCGGGCGATGAACATGCCGACGAACGGCGTCCAGCTGATCCACCAGGCCCAGTAGAAGATCGTCCAGCCGCTCAGCCACGCGTCCAGCGGGTCGCCGCCGCTGGCCCCGGTGCGGGCAGCCAGGTCGCCCAGATCGGCGAAGTAGTTGCCCACCGTGGTGGGAATCAGGTTGAGGATGAAGACCGTCGGGCCGACGACGAACACGAACACCGCGAGGATCAACGCGAGGACCATGTTGATGTTGGCCAGGTACTGGATGCCCTTGGCGATCCCGGAGACCGCCGAGGCGACGAACGCCATCGTCAGGATCGCGATGATGACGACCAGGAGCGAGTTGCCGAGGTCACCTGCCCAGCCCAGGATCTCCGCGCCGCTGCCGATCTGCAGCGCGCCGAGCCCCAGGGAGGCCGCCGATCCGAACAGGGTGGCGAAGATCGCCAGGATGTCGATGGCCTTGCCCGCCGGGCCGGAGGTGCGCCGCTCGCCGAACAGCGGAGCGAACGCGGAGCTGATCAACTGCCGGCGGCCGCGGCGGAAGGTGCCGTAGGCGATCGCCAGGCCGACGACGGCGTAGATGGCCCACGGGTGCAGCGACCAGTGGAAGAGCGTGGTGGCCATCGCCGTCTCCACCGCGGCCGGGGTCTCGCCCTCGACGGTCAGGGGCGGCGGCGAGACGTAGTGCGACAGGGGCTCGCTGACGCCGAAGAACATCAGACCGATGCCCATGCCCGCGCTGAACATCATCGCGATCCAGGAGGTCGTCCGGAACTCGGGCTCCTCGTCGTCGCGGCCCAGCGGGATGCGGCCGTACTTGCTGGCCGCCAGCCAGATCACGAAGACGACGAACGCCGAGGCGACCACCACGAACAGCCAGCCGAGGTTGCCGATGACCCACCCGAGCGCGCTGCTGCTCGCCGTTCCCAGGTTCGACGGCGCCAGGAAGCCCCAGGCGACGAAGGCGAGCGCGAGTGCCGCAGCGACGCCGAAGACCACGGTGTCCAGCCGCCCCGCGCGGTCGCCCGCCATGGGTGGTGGCTCGGCGATCGCGGGGTGCATCTGGGTTGCGCCCGAGCCGGACGTGCCGGGCTCCGGGCCGTCGCTGAGAGGCCTGTCGGTCGGGGTAGTCGTCACAGTGGTGTGGCGTCGGCGTTCGACGCATCTCCGTTCACGGTCGACGAGCAGTACGGACAGCCCGGAGGCCGCGGGGAGCAATGCCTGACAGTGCTCCGCGCGCGCTACGGGCGCCCATGACCGTGACCGTGCCGGGACCCGCCCAAACGCGCTCGGGCCCGAACGGTTGAGGTCGGCGTCACCTCTTCGGCGGGCGCGCTCAGCCGATCCACAGGTCCACCGGGTTTCCTGGTCGCATGGACGGACGCGCACCGTGGTCCGACCGGCGGCGCCGGGTCCTGCTCGGCCTCGCCCTCGGCACCGTCGCCGGCGCGGCGCTCGTCGTCGCCGTCCTGCTCCTGCTGTCCACGCCTGACGACCTGCGCGGGCTCTGGTGGCCGGCCACCGCGCTCTGCACCGTGTGGACGGCCGCCGCGGCCCGGGCGGCCCGGCGGACCGATGTCTGAGGCTGACGCCAGACTGCAGGACATGGAGCTGCCCACCGCCCTCTACGAATCCACGGACGACGGCTACCTGGCCACCGCGCTGACCATCGGGCCCTGGGACGCCGGGCTGCAGCACGCCGGCCCTCCGGCGGCGCTGCTGCTGCGGGAGGCCGAGCGGGCCGGCGCCATCGAGGGCGGGCAGACCGTCCGGATGGCCTACGACATCTTCGCGCCGGTCCCGGTCGGCCCGGTGCGCATCACGGCGTCGGTCGTCCGCCCCGGACGGCGGATCGAACTGGTCGAGACGGTGCTCACCGCCGGGGACGAGCGGCCGCTGATGCGGCTGTCGGCCTGGCGCATGCGGGCCCGTTCCGACGGTGCCGCCCCCGAGCCGCCGGCACCCCACCCGGCCGCGTCCGGACCGGAGGAGAGCCGCCGCGAGCTGGCGGCCTTCTTCACCACCGAGGTTGCCTACCACCGGGCGCTGGACTGGCGCTTCCCCACGGGCAGCTTCAATTCCCCGGGGCCGGCCTCGGCGTGGACGACCCCGCGCTGCACCCTGGTCGCGGGCGAGCCGATGACGCCCCTGCAGCACCTGCTGGTGATGACCGACGCAGCGAGCGGGATCTCAGCGGTTCTGGACTGGACCACGGCGACCTTCGCCAACGTGGACCTGCTCGTCTCCCTGCACCGGCCACCGCGGGGCGACTGGCTGGGCATGGACGCCGTGACGACGCTGGGCGGGACCGGCGCGGCGCAGTGCACCGCCGTCCTCTTCGACGCCGAGGGCCCGATCGGCCGGTCGGCGCAGTCACTGTTCGTGGAGCCCCGCTGACGGTGTGGCGCGGGCCCGGCCGACGGAGCAAGGTGAGTACGAGCACGGATCGACCGACGGGAGTGGCATGGACGCGCTGATCGAGCTGCGGGACTGGCTGTCCGGCCGCGGTCTCGAGGTCGTGCTCATCATCCTCGGCTCGGTGCTGCTCGCCCGGCTCGTCTCGTGGGCCGGCGGCCGCATCACCGACCGCATCGACGCCCGGTACACCGGCGGTGACGCCCTCGTCCGTACCGAGGCCGCCAAGCACCGGCACTCCCTCACCCAGGTGCTCACCTGGGCCGCCATCGTCCTCATCTACTCGATCGCGGTGTTCTTCGTGCTCGACCGGCTGGGAGTGCCGATCACCGGCCTGGTCGCCCCGGCGACCGTGCTGGGCGTCGGGCTCGGCTTCGGCGCGCAGCGGATCGTCGGCGACGTCCTGGCCGGGTTCTTCATCATCACCGAGCGCCAGTACGGCTTCGGCGACGTCGTCGCGATCCAGGTCGTGGGCGGGATGGATCCCGCCACGGGCACCGTGGAGGACGTGACGCTGCGGATCACCCGGCTGCGCTCCGCCGACGGCGAGGTCGTCACCGTGCCCAACGGGCAGATCGTCAAGGTGATCAACCTGTCCCGCGACTGGGCGCGGGCGGTCGTCGACGTCCCCGTCCCGACCAGCGTCGACGTCAACCGCGCCAACGAGGTGCTGCGCGAGGTGGGCCGGGAGGCCTTCCGCGATCCCGCGCTGCGCCCCCTGCTGCTCGACCCGCCCAGCGTGATGGGCGTGGAGAGCCTCGGCCTCGACCAGGTGAACGTCCGCATGGTGGCCCGCACGCTGCCCGGCAAGCAGTTCGACGTCGGCCGTGACCTGCGCGCCCGCGTCGTCCTGGCGTTCCGCGCGCAGGGGATGAAGGTGGAGCCGCCGACGACCGTCGGGATGTCCGCCGACGGCGATCGCACGCAGGAGGGCGATTCGTGAACGAGCCCGACCGGCAACCCACGCTCCAGCAACCCGAGGTCGCCGCCGATGCGAGCACGGCTCGCCCGCGGTCCCCGTGGCATCCCTCGCGGATCCCGTCGCACCTGGGGCGGGCGCGGACGTCGACCGTCGTCCTGAGCCTGCTGTTCCTGGCGATCGGCACCCTCTGGCTGCAGATCCGCCCCGATCCGGACCGGCCGTCGACGGCCGGGACCGGCACGGAGCAGCCCGCGGTCGAGACCACGCCCGCCCCGGAGACGACGCCCCCGGAGGAGACGACCGATCCGGCGCCGTCCACCGCCCCCACGCCGTCGACCGGCCCCACGTCGACCCCGACACGGACGCCCACCGGCACCCCCACCGGCACCCCCGACGGAACCCCCGACGGAACGACGACGCCGGAGGAGACGACGGACGAGGACACCCCGACGACGTCGGCGCCCAGCCTGCCGACCGAGACCGGGACGGGCAGTGCGCCTGGCTGACGCCTAGAACGAGGTGACGACGGCGATGCCCGGGCGGCGGCCCACGTCGGCCAGGGCGGGGGCGGACTCGTCGAGCGCGAGCGTGCGGGTGACTAGCCGACCGGGGTCGAGCCGGCCGGCGGCGATGAGGCCGAGCAGCCCGGGATAGGCGTGCGCGGCCATGCCGTGACTGCCCAGGACCTCGAGCTCGAGGGCGATGACCCGCTCCATCGGCACCTCGGCGCGCCCCTGCTCCGGCGGCAGCAGGCCCACCTGCACGTGCCGCCCGCGGGGACGCAGGCTGCGGAGGGAGTTCCCGCAGGTGACGGGTGCGCCCAGGGCGTCCAGCGAGACGTGCGCACCGCCCGCGGTGAGGTCCTGGACCGCGACCGGCACGTCGGCCCCGCCGTCCACGGTGTGCTCGGCACCGAGCTGCCGGGCGAGGTCGAGCGCGGCGGCCGAGACGTCGATCGCCACGACCCGTGCGCCGGCGGCCACCGCGATCTGCACCGCGGAGAGACCGACCCCACCACAGCCGTGCACCGCGACCCACTCCCCCGGGCGCACCCGGCCGATCTGCGTGACGGCCCGGAAGGCAGTGGCGTAACGGCAGCCCAGGGCCGCCGCAGTGGTCAGGTCGAGCTCCTCCGGGACGGCGACCAGGTTGACGTCGGCCGCGTCCAGGGCGACGAACTCCGCCAGCGAACCCCAGTGGGTGAAGCCGGGCTGGGTCTGGTGGGCGCACACCTGGTGGTCGCCGGCCGCGCACTGGGCGCACCGGCCGCAGGCGTTGACGAACGGCACGGTCACCCGGTCGCCGACCCGCCAGCGGCGGATTCCCCCGCCGACCGCCTCGACAGTGCCGGCCAGCTCGTGCCCGGGCACGTGCGGCAGGACGACGTCGGCATCGTGCCCCTGCCAGGCGTGCCAGTCGCTGCGGCAGATCCCGCTGGCGGCCACCCGGACGACGACGCCTCCGGGCGCGGGGTCGGGGACGGGCACCTCCTGCACCGACAGCGGACCGGCGAAGGACTCGAAGACCAGGGCGCGCACGGTGCCAGCCTGCCCGGCGCCTACCATCGCCCGGATGCCGACCCTCACCGTCGCCGGGCGCTTCTGCGGTCCACCCGGCACCGCCAACGGCGGCTACCTGGCCGGCCGGCTGGCGGCGCTGACCGACTCGAGCACCGTGAGCGTGCGGCTGCGCCGGCCCACTCCGCTGGACCGGCCCCTCGACGTCCGTCCCGCGGGGACCGGCGTGGAGCTCCTGGACGGCGACGAGGTGCTGGCCGTCGCGACACCGGCCGAGCTCGACCTCGAGGTCCCGGCCGCGCCGTCCCCCGCCGAGGCGGCGGCCGCGCAGGCCGCGCTGCCGCCGCGGACGGGGCATCCCTTCCCCCGGTGCTTCGGCTGCGGGCCCGAGCGCACGCCCGGCGAGGCCGTCGCCGTGTTCGTCGGACCGCTCCCGGACCGGCCCGACCTCTGGGCCGGAGTCTTCCGGCCCACCGCCGAGCTGCCCTCGTCGGACGGCGCCGCCGCACCGGAGACGGTCTGGGCGGCGCTGGACTGTCCGTCGTTCCAGCCGATCGCGCCACTGGACTCGTTACCCCACCTGCTCGGGACCATCACCGCGCGCCAGGACACCCCGGTGCGGCTGGACACCGACCACGTCGTCTTGTCCTGGGTGATCGGCCGCGAGGGGCGCCGGTCCACGACGGCGTCGGCGCTGATCGGCCCCGACGGCGAGGTGTGCGCCCGGGCGCAGGCACTCTGGTTCGCGATGCCGCCGTCCTGAGGCGGGTGTTTCACGTGGGACATCGACGCCGGACAGACTGACCGGCGTGGACGATCTGGACACCCTCCGCCGGACCTGCGACCGCGCGCTCGCCGGACACGGCCCGCAGCGCGCAGCCGACCTGCTCGCGACCATCCCGGCCGACACCGATCCCGACCGCTACGGCGACGGCGGCGTGGTCGCCGAACTGGAGGCGGAGGTCGCGGCGCTGCTCGGGCAGCCCGCTGCCGTGTACCTGCCCAGCGGAACGATGGCCCAGCAGGCGGCACTGCGGGTGCACGCCGACCGGCGCGGCCGGCGCACCGTGCTCTTCCATCCCGAGAGCCACCTCGACCGGCACGAGGGTCGCGCGCTGGAACGGCTGCAGGGTCTGGTCGGCCGGCCGGTGGGGGACCGCTACCGGCTGCTGCTGCGCCATGACCTGGACGCCGTCGCCGAGGCGCCGGCCGCCCTGCTCGTCGAGCTGCCGCAGCGGGACCTCGGCGGTCAGCTGCCGCCCTGGGACGACCTGGTCGCCCAGGTCGCCTGGGCGCGCGAGCGCGGCGCCGCGGCGCACCTGGACGGTGCACGCCTGTGGGAGGCGGCCGCGGGGTACGGACGCACCCCGGCGGAGGTGGCGGGGCTGTTCGACACCACCTACGTCAGCTTCTACAAGGGCATCGGAGCGCTCGCCGGGTGCTGCCTGGCCGGTCCGGTCGACGTCGTCGCCGAGGTCCGGGAGTGGCGGCGGCGGATGGGCGGCACACTGTTCGGCCTGTGGCCCGGCGCGGCCTCGGCGCTGACGTGCCTGCGCCGGCGCCTGCCGTTGATGCCGGCCTACCTGGAGCGGGCGCGGGAGATCGCCGCGGCGGTGCGCGACCTGCCCGGCGTGGCCGTCGTCCCGGATCCGCCGCAGACGCCGATGCTGCACCTGCTGCTGCGCACCGGTGCCGAGGACTTCCGGACCGCGGCACGGGCGCTGGCCGAGGACGGGCTGTGGACCTGGGAGCGGTCGATGGCGACGGTCGACCCGGCCGTCCAGCGGGTCGAGCTGCCGGTCGGCGACGCCACCATGGCGCTGTCGCTCCCGGAGATCCGGCGCGGGATCGCGACGCTCGCCGGCTGACCGTCGAGGGCCCCGTGCAGCCCGGCGAGTCGGCGTCCTAGGATCGGAACGGCTCACGAGAGGCAGCGACAAGCACCTGGCTGGCTGCCCGGCAACCTCTACTCCGTCTGAGGTGCTCCCAGGGGAAGAGCCGGCCGGGCGGCGTCCGTCGTCCGGCAAGGACGGAGTTCCTGCGCGCCGCGGGCTCTCCGCGAGCGAAGAGGAGACGGCGCATGACCGACCCGCAGAGCTGGAGCTTCGAGACCCGGCAGATCCACGCCGGCACGAGCCCCGACCCCACGACCGGAGCCCGCGCGCTGCCCATCTACGCGACCACCGCGTACCAGTTCCGCGACAGCCAGCACGCCGCGGACCTGTTCGCGCTGGCCGAGATGGGCAACATCTACACGCGGATCATGAACCCGACGCAGGACGCGCTCGAGCAGCGCGTGGCCTCGCTCGAGGGCGGTGTCGCCGCGCTCGCCGTCGCGTCGGGGCAGTCGGCGACGACGCTCGCGCTCCTGAACGTCGCCGAGGCCGGCGACCACGTCGTCGCGTCGGCCTCGCTGTACGGCGGGACCTACAACCTGCTGCACCACTCGCTGCCCAAGCTCGGCGTCACGGTCTCCTTCGTGGAGGACCCCGACGACCCCGAGGCGTGGCAGTCGCTGGTCCGGGAGAACACCAAGGCGTTCTTCGGCGAGTCCATCGGCAACCCGAAGGGCGACGTCCTCGACATCGAGCAGATCGCCGACGTCGCGCACCGCAACGGCGTCCCGCTGATCGTGGACAACACCATCGCCACGCCGTTCCTCATCCGGCCCTTCGAGTTCGGTGCCGACGTCGTGGTGCACTCCGCGACCAAGTACCTCGGCGGGCACGGCACCGCGATCGCGGGGCTGATCGTGGACGCCGGGACGTTCGACTGGACCGGCGGGAAGTTCCCCGGCTTCACCACGCCGGACCCGACGTACAACGGCGTGGTCTACGCCGATCTCGGGGCGCCGGCCTACGCGCTGAAGGCCCGGGTGCAGCTGCTGCGCGACCTCGGCCCGGCCCTCTCGCCGTTCAACGCGTTCCTGGTCGTCCAGGGGATCGAGACGCTGTCGCTGCGCATGGAGCGGCACGTGCAGAACACCGTGCGCGTCGCGGAGTTCCTCGAGGCGCACGACGAGGTGGACCGGGTGAACTACCCGGTCCTGGCGTCCTCGCCGTGGCACGCGGCGCAGCAGAAGTACGCGCCGAAGGGCGCCGGCGCCGTGCTCACGTTCGAGCTGCACGGCGGCCGCGAGGCCGGCCAGCGGTTCGTCGAGGCCCTGGAGCTGCACAGCCACGTGGCCAACATCGGCGACGTGCGCAGCCTGGTCATCCACCCGGCCTCGACCACGCACTCGCAGCTGACCGCCGACGAGCAGCTCACCACCGGTGTGACGCCCGGCCTGGTGCGGCTGGCCGTCGGCCTGGAGGGCATCGAGGACATCCTCGCCGACCTCGAGGCCGGCTTCCGCGCCGCGAAGGCCGCCTGACCGAGCGGCGCAGCTGACGATGGGCGGGTGGGTCGAGGGGGATCCGGTGGGCGACCGGGTCGTCCTCGACCTGCCCGCGTTCTCCCCCGAGCGCGGCGGTGTCCTCCCGTCGGTCCGGGTCGCCTACGAGACCTGGGGCACGCTCGCGCCGGACGGCTCGAACGCGGTCCTGGTCGAGCACGCGCTCACCGGCGACAGCCACGTCGCCGGGCCGGCCGGTCCAGGCCACCCGACCCCCGGCTGGTGGGCCGGCCTGGTAGGCCCCGGCGCGCCGCTGGACACCGACCGGCTCTTCGTGGTCTGCGCCAACGTGCTCGGCGGCTGCCAGGGGACGACGGGGCCGTCGTCCCTCGACCCGGACGGCGTGCGCTGGGGCTCCCGCTTCCCCGAGGTGACCGTCGGCGACCAGGTACGGGTGGAGACGGCCCTGACCGACGCGCTCGGCATCGCCCGTTGGGCGTGCGTCGTCGGTGGCTCGATGGGTGGGATGCGGGCCCTGGAGTGGGCGGTGGCGATGCCCGACCGCGTGGCGACGCTGTTCTTCCTGGCGTCGGGGGCGGTGGCCACCGCCGACCAGATCGGCACCCAGACCACGCAGCAGGCCGCCGTCCGCGCCGATCCGCGCTGGGCCGGCGGCGACTACGACCTGTCCGACCCACCGGTGGACGGGCTGGGCGTCGCCCGCCGCATCGCCCACCTGACCTACCGCAGCGCCTTCGAGCTCGGCGAGCGCTTCGGCGCGACGGTGCAGGAGGACGGGCGGTTCGCCGTCGCCTCCTACCTGGAGCACCACGCGGGCAAGCTGGGCCGCCGGTTCGACGCCGGCAGCTACGTGCTGCTCACCGAGGCGATGAACAGCTGGGATGTCGGCCGCGGCCGGGGCGGGGTGGAGGCGGCGCTCTCCCGGGTGACGGCCCGGTCGGTGGTCGCGGGCGTGGACAGCGACCGGCTCTACCCGATCGAGCTGCAGCAGCAGGTCGCCGACGGCCTCGGGGTCCCGCTGCAGGTGATCTCCTCGCCGTACGGGCACGACGGCTTCCTCATCGAGACCGCCGCCGTCGGCCGACTCCTGCGCGACCTGCTCGCCTGATCCACGCGTCGGTACTCGCAGAGATTTGCAGCAGTCCACTCCCGCGGGACCTGCCGTTTCCCGGAGGGTCCCCACGCTGTCTCTTGCCGGTCGTGCCGTGCCGCGGCGAGCACGGTTACCGCTGCGCTCGACGGCTGTTCCGCGTGGGACGACTGAGACCCCATGGGGGTTATCCACAGGGAAAGATGTAGGCGAGGTTTCCCTCCTGTCGGAACGACCGGTCACACTCCTGGAGTGCTAGGTCGTCGTCGCGCCGCAGCCCCGAAGGAGCCGGAGGCTCCTCAGTGGTGCGCCTTCGTCGATGAGTCCATGCGAATCACCCCTGCGAATCAGGGCACCTACCTGCTGGTAGCCGTGGTCGTCGACACGGTCCGGATCGACGAGATCCGCCAAGTCCTCCGGTCGCTGCTCTACCGGCGGCAGGATCGGCTGCACTGGCGCGACGAAGAGGCTCCACGTCGCACGAAGATCGCCGAGGCCATCGGAGCGCTCGATCTTGCGGCCACCGTCGTGATCGGAACGCCGTTGGCCAAGTCGAAGCAAGAGCGCGCTCGGCGCAAGTGCCTGGAGACGCTTCTGCCGAACTTGGAAACCATGGGCGTCACCCGCGTCGTGATGGAGGAGCGCACCCGGAGCCTGGTCGAGTCGGACCGAAAGATGATCACGGCCGTGCGCGGTAAGCGGCTGATCACCGCAGGACTGCGGGTGGAGACAGCGAGACCGAAGGAGGAACCGATGCTGTGGCTCCCCGACTCCGTCGCCGGAGCCTTCGGAGCAGCGCGGGACCGCGGCAGAAGCGAGTGGCTGGAGTTGATCGGGCGCGTGGAGCAGATCGACGTCTCGACGCTCTGAGCGGGCCGCTCCTGACAGACGCGCCTCGGACAGCGCGAAGGCCGGGTCCCGTCGTCCGGCGGGGGTCCCGGCCTCACTTCCCACCGCCCTCAGGGGGTGAGCTGGTCCAAGCATGCCCGAAAATGGAACAAAAGCAACATTGATGGATCACCAGGTCGAGCGAGTTCAGTCAACACCGGGCAAGAACGTCGAGTGGGTTGCGGGCTACAGCTCAGGCGTTGACCCACCCTCTACATGACAGAGTTCCGCTACGCCGAGCAGATCTCGCGAGGACGGCCACCGGGATAGCGTCGGGGGCATGAGCTACGACGTCGCCGCCGTCCGGGCGCAGTTCCCGGCACTACGGGCGGGCACTGCCCACTTCGACGGCCCGGGGGGCACCCAGGTGCCCGAGCCGGTCGCGCGCGCCGTCGCCGACACCCTGACCGCGCCGATCGCCAACCGCGGCCGTGTCACCGCGGCGGAGCGGACGGCGGACGACGTCGTCGCGGGCGCCCGTCAGGCCCTGGCGGATCTGCTCGGCGCCGATCCGCGCGGCATCGTCTTCGGCCGCAGCGCCACGTCGCTCACCTTCGACGTCTCCCGGGCGCTGGCCGCCGGCTGGGGGTCGGGTGACGAGGTCGTCGTCTCCCGGCTCGACCACGACGCGAACGTGCGGCCCTGGGTGATCGCGGCCGAGCAGGCCGGCGCGACGGTGCGCTGGGCGGCGTTCGACCCGGCGACCGGCGAGCTCACCGCCGACGACGTCGCCGAGGTGCTGACCGAGCGGACCAGACTGGTCGCCGTCACCGGGGCGTCCAACCTGATCGGCACCCGGCCGCCGGTGGCCGAGATCGCCGAGCGGGTGCACGCCGTGGGCGCACTGCTCGCCGTCGACGGCGTCCACCTGACCGCGCACGCACCGGTGGACGTGCGCGCGCTGGGTGCGGACCTCTTCACCTGCTCGCCGTACAAGTTCCTCGGCCCGCACTGCGGCGTCCTGGCCGCCGACCCCGCCCTGCTCGAGTCGCTGGCACCGGCCAAGCTGCTGCCCTCGTCGGACGACGTCCCCGAGCGGTTCGAGCTCGGCACCCTGCCCTACGAGCTCATGGCCGGGACGACGGCGGCGATCGACTTCCTCGCCGGCCTGGCGCCCACGGACGGCAGCCGGCGCGAGCGGCTGCTGGCCGCGATGGCCGCGCTGGAGGAGTACGAGGACGGGCTGCGCGTGCACCTCGAGACGCAGCTGGCCACGCTGCCCGGCGTCCGGCTGTGGTCGAAGGCCGCGCAGCGGACGCCCACGCTGCTGCTCACCTTCGACGGGCGCGAGGCAGCCGACGCCTACCGCTTCCTCGCCGAGCGCGGGGTGAACGCACCGGCCGGCTCGTTCTACGCCATCGAGGCCAGCCGCTGGCTCGGGCTGGGCGACACCGGCGGCCTGCGGGTGGGGCTCGCGCCCTACAGCGACCGCGACGACGTCGACCGGCTGGTGGCCGGCCTGCGGGAGTGGCTCGCCGTCCGCTGAGCGCGGACGTCAGGCCAGCGCGTCCCCCGGCACCATCCCGGCCGGCGGCAGCGGACGCCGGACGACCGGGCGGACCTTGCGCGCCTCCGGCAGCCGGTCGTAGTACGCGGCCGCGTTGCCGCGGATGTGCAGCAGGTCGTCGTCGGTGGCCTCGCGGACGACCTTGGCGGGGACGCCGGCGATCACCGACCGGGGCGGGAACTGCTTGCCCTGGGTGACGACGGCCCCGGCGGCGACGATCGAGCCGGAGCCGATGTGCGCCCCGTTCATGACGACGCTGCCCATGCCGACCAGCACCTCGTCGTCGATCCGGGCACCGTGCAGCACGACCCGGTGCCCGACCGTCACGTTCCGGCCGACGACCAGGGGGAAGCCCGGGTCGCAGTGCAGCGTGCAGCCGTCCTGCACGTTGGAGCCCTCGCCGATCTCGATGGTCTCGTGGTCGGCGCGGGCGACGGCCCCGTACCAGATGCTCGCGCGCGGCCCCATGGTCACCGCGCCCACGACGACCGCCGTGGGCGCCACGAACGCGTCCTCGTCGATCTTCGGTGCGCCGAAGGGCAGTTCCGCGATGTAGTTGTCGGCCACGCCGTCCTCCTGTGTCAGATCAGCCCGTGCGCGTGCACGGCTTCGGCCACCTCGAGGAAGCCGGCCACGTTGGCGCCGAGCACCAGGTCGCCGGGCGACCCGTACTCGTCCGCGGTCTCGTGGCACCGCGCGTGGATGCTGCGCATGATCTCGGCCAGCTTGGCCTCGCTGTGCTCGAACGTCCACCGGTCCCGCGAGGCGTTCTGCTGCATCTCCAGCGCGGAGGTCGCCACGCCGCCGGCGTTGGCCGCCTTCCCGGGTGCGAAGGCCATCCCCGCCTCGCGGAACGCGTCCACGGCGTCCGGCGTCGCCGGCATGTTCGCGCCCTCCACCACGTAGCGGCAGCCGTTGCGCGCCAGGACCTGCGCGGCCGCGCCGTCCAGCTCGTTCTGGGTCGCGCTGGGCATGGCGACGTCGCAGGGGACGTCCCAGATGCTGCCGCCCGCCACGAAGGACGCCGACTCCACCCGGTCGGCGTAGTCGGCGATCCGGCCGCGCTCGACCTCCTTGACCTGCTTGAGCATCTCGAGGTCGATGCCCTTCTCGTCGACGACGTAGCCGGTGGAGTCAGAGCACGCCACCGCCGTCCCGCCGAGCTGGTGCACCTTCTCGATGCCGTAGACGGCGACGTTGCCCGAGCCGCTGATGACGACCCGCTTGCCGTCGAAGGACTCACCGCAGGCCGCCATCATCGCCTCGGCGAAGAACGCGGCCCCGTAGCCGGTGGCCTCGGTGCGCACCAGGGCACCGCCCCAGCCCAGCCCCTTGCCGGTCAGGACGCCGGACTCGTACCGGTTGGTGATCCGCTTGTACTGGCCGAACAGGTAGCCGATCTCGCGGGCACCCACGCCGATGTCACCGGCCGGGACGTCGGTGTACTCGCCGAGGTGCCGGTAGAGCTCGGTCATGAACGACTGGCAGAAGCGCATGACCTCGGCGTCCGACCGGCCCTTCGGATCGAAGTCCGAGCCGCCCTTGCCGCCGCCGATCGGCATCCCGGTGAGCGCGTTCTTGAAGATCTGCTCGAAGCCGAGGAACTTCACGATGCCCAGGTTCACCGACGGGTGGAACCGCAGGCCGCCCTTGTACGGCCCCAGTGCGGAGTTGAACTCCACCCGGAACCCGCGGTTGATCTGCACCTCGCCGGAGTCGTCCTGCCATGGCACCCGGAAGATGATCTGCCGCTCGGGCTCGCAGATGCGTTCGATCGTCTTCATCTCGGCGTACTCGCTGTGCCGGCCGAGGACGACGGCGAGGGACTCGAGTACCTCCCAGACGGCCTGGTGGAACTCCTGCTCGCCGGGGTTGCGTCGCAGCACCTCCGCGTAGATCTCCTGCACCTTCGCAGGCACGTCCACGTGCATCCCTGGCCTCCCGTACTGCCGATCGATGGTCGGACGTCAACGTACGCGGGGCGCCCGGCGGCTCAGGGCACGGCCTCCGCCGGCGCCGCCGGCACCTCCCCGGGCAGCTCGCGGGCCAGGAAGCCCTGTGGGCCGACGGACGACGCCGGCCGCTCGCCCGCCCGCCCGTGCAGGTACGCCGCCCAGATCCGCCGCACGAGCCACACCACCGACGGGCCAGGTCCCCGGTCGGTCACCCGCCACCCCTGTCCGCGCCGCACCCTGCGGTCACCGGGACGCCGGTAGCCGCGCCGGCGAGCGACGAAACTGTCGGCACCCGACGGCAGGATGGGCCCGTGACGCTGCCCACCGACCTCCCGGTGCTCGCCTTCGCCGACCAGGGCGCGCTCGAGGCATGGCTGGAGGCCGAGCACCTGACCGCTCCGGGGTTGTACGTGAAGCTGGCGAAGAAGGGCTCGGGCGTCCCGTCGATCAACTGGGAGCAGATGGTCGAGGTGCTGCTCTGCTTCGGCTGGATCGACGGGCGGGCCAACCGGCTGGACGACCGGTTCTACCTGCAGCGGATCACGCCGCGGCGTCCACGCAGCGTGTGGTCGCAGAAGAACGTCGCGACGGTGGAGCGGCTGATCGCCGAGGGGCGGATCCGACCCGCCGGGCTGGCCGCCGTCGAGGCGGCGAAGGCCGACGGGCGCTGGGAGCGCGCCTACGCCGGCCCCGCTACCGTCACCGTGCCCGACGACCTGGGCGCGGCCCTGGACGCCGAGCCTGCGGCCCGCGCGGCGTTCGACGGGCTCGACGGGCAGAACCGCTACGCCGTCCTCTGGCGGGTGCACACGGCGGCCACGCCGGCGACCCGGGCCAAGCGGATCGCCACCCTCGTGCAGATGCTCGGCGAGGGCCGCCGGCTGCACTGAGCGCACGGCGCTCAGGCGTCGTACGTGCTCGCCCGCTCGCGCCAGAAGGCCGTGTCCCGCCGTCGCCACCACAGCATCAGGACGACGCCCGCGGTCATGACCCCGACGCCGATCACCAGCGGCGGTCCGACGCCCAGCCACGCCTGCCCGGTGTAGGAGTTGTCCGCGTCGGCGAGGTCGCGCACCGAGAGCACGAGCAACCAGGCCAGCAGGCCGGCGCCGACCAGCGGGCCCACGCCCAGCAGCAGCAGGTCGCGCACGCTGCGCAGCAGTCGCCGGCGGAAGTAGACGGCGCAGGCCAGGCCGGTCAGCGCGTAGTACAGGGCGATGAGCAGCGACAGCCCGGTGATCGAGTCGTAGAGCGCGTTCTCGCTGATCAGGCCCACCACGACGTACCAGGCGATCCCGACGCCGGCGACCCACCACGTGGAGACGTCGGGCGTCCGGTGCGTGGGCGAGATCGAGGCGAACCGACGGGGCAGGGCGCCGCGGCGGGCCATGGACAGGCCGGTGCGGGAGGCGGGGATGATCGTCGTCTGCGTGGAGGCGATGGCCGAGGTGGCGACGGCGAGGAGGACCACCCAGTCCCACCCGCCGAGCGTCTCCGCCGAGAGCAGCGCGAAGACCGCCTCCTCCTCGTCGGCGTTCCCCGCCAGGAACCCGGTGCCGGCGAAGGAGACGACCGCGGTCGCCACGCCGAGGTAGGTCAGCAGCAGGACGACGGTGGAGAGCACGGCCGCCCGCCCGGGCGCCGTCCGCGGGTTCGTCGTCTCCTCGGTCAGGTTGACCGCGGATTCCCAGCCCCAGTAGGCGAACACGCCCAGCAGCAGGCCGCTGGTCAGTGCCGCCCCACCCGCGCCGAAGGGGTCCAGCCACTCCCAGGACGGGGTGAGCCCACCGAAGGGGCTGTCGCCCCGCAGGCCCCGGGTGACCGCGACGACGGCGAAGACGGCGAGCGCCGCCGTCTGGGCGAGGATCAGGCCGTTCTGCAGCCGCGCGGACACCTCGGTGCCGCGGACGCAGATCCAGGCCATGAGCAGGATCAGCCCGGCGGTCAGCCCCATGACCACCGGCGTCGACTCCGTCCAGCCGTCCAGTCCCGCGGCCAGCAGCGTGAAGCGGACGCCCACCTCCGCCAGGGAGCCCAGCACCAGGACGCCGGTCATGGTGATCGCCCAGCCACCGATCCATCCCGCCCACGGCCCCATCGCGCGGGTGACCCAGGAGAAGGTCGTCCCGCAGTCGGGGTCGACACGGTTGAGGGCCGCGAACGCACCGGCGATGAGCAGCATCGGCACGAACGAGGCCAGGAGCACGCCCGGGGCGTGCACGCCGACCAGGGCGACGACCGGCCCGAGGACGGCGGCCAGCGAGTACGCCGGGGAGGTGGCGGCCAGGCCGATCACCAGCCCGTCGAGGAACCCGACCGCGTCGGGCCGGAGCGTCGCCTCGGAGGGCGCGGCGGGTCGGACGGTCACGTCCGGATGGTGCCAGGCGGGGCGGGCGCTCAACCCAGGCGGACGCCGAACCGGAACCCGCGCTGGTCGACGCTGGTGACCGAGAGGGGGACGCCGTGGGTGCGGGCGTGCACGATCATCCCGTCGCCGATGTAGAGGGCCACGTGGCTGATGGGCGTGTAGTAGAAGACGAGGTCGCCGGGCTGCAGCTCCGCCCGGGAGACCTGGGTGCCGATCTGCGACTGGGCTCGGCTCGAGCGGGGCAGCGTGATCCCGGCCGCCGCGTACGCGTAGGAGGTCAGGCCGGAGCAGTCGAAGGCGTCCGGTCCGGAGGCCCCACTCACGTAACGGTCACCCACCTGCGCGAGCGCCGTCTCGATGGCCGCACCCGCGGCCCCGGGAGGCAGCGGCAGGTTCCGCGGCGCCTGCAGGGACCGTCCGGCCACGGCCGTGGTGAGGGCAGCCTGCTCGGCGGCCGACAGCCGGGCGAAGTCGGCCTGGTAGGCGGCGGCCTTCTGCTCGGCCTCGGCCTTCTGCGCCTGCAGCTGCTCGAGCCCGGCACGGGCGGCGGCGGCGGCCTGGTCGGCGGCCGTCTGCGCGTCCTGCGCGGCCTTCTGCGCGAGCGACGCCTCGGTGACGACGTCGTTGGTGTGCGCGGCGATCATGTCCAGCGTCGTCATCTGCTGGACGAGCTCCTCGGCGGAGGCACTGGTCAGGAACGCGGCCACCCGCGACTGGGTCTTTCCGGTGAACCCGCTCTGGGCGATCGCCCGGATCTGCGGTGCGAAGACGTCGAGTGCCTGCTGGGCCGCGGCGGCCTGTGCGGCGGCCGCGTCGGCGGCCTGCTGCTGAGCGGCCACGATCAGCTCGGCCTCGTGCAGCTGCTCGTCGATGACCGTCAGTTGCTGGGCGGTCTCCCGCATCAGCGCCTGTACCTGGGCCGACGTCGTCGGGTCGGCCGCGGCGGGCGACGGCGCGAGGACCCCGGTGGACGCCGCGACGAGCACGGCCCCCAGGGCGAGGACGGCACGGGACCGGCGCCGGGTCGTCGTGCGCGTGGACTGCACCGTCGGCCTCCGTCAGAGTGCGCCGGACCCGGGGAAGGGGCCTCGTTCCATGCGCGTCAGGACGGACCGTAAGGATTCGACATCGAGAAGTAGTGGGAGGCGCGCAGGTGCCCTGTCGTGGCCGCACCACGCCCGTCACACCCGCCACACGGGGAACACCCGCGACTTCATCGACGGCAGGTCCCCACATGAATGTGCGCCCAGGGCGCATTCCCGTGGTGGGAATGCGCCCTGGGCGCACATCGTCGCCCGCCGAGGACGACGGGCAGAAGTTGTCGAACGTTCAGCCGGCGAGGGGCTCCTGCGCCTGCAGGCCGGCCACGGTGTCGAGATCGCGGAGGATGGCAGCGAGCTCGTCGGCGGTCCACGCCTCGCAGCAGTCGCACTCGTCCTCGCCGTAGGTGGCGAGGCCGAGCTTTCCGCCGGCCTGGTCCTCGGCGATGGCGAGGTGCCCGGCGACGGGGTGGCGATGGCAGGCGCAGCCGGAGGCGCACAGCCCCAGACCCCAGCCGGAGATGACGACGGTGCGGCCGTCGTCCCGGACCTTGCCCACCTGGAAGACGGACGGCTTGCGACTCCTGCTCACGGAGCCCTCCCCTCGACGGTCCCGCGCGTTGTTCGCGACCCGTGTTGCACGTTGCGGATGACGTGAACGAGATATCGGCAGGATCCGGGTGGCGCTGAATGCCTGGCGCAGAGATTTCGTTCAGTTCAGGTTCGGCGGCATCGCCCCCGGGTACCGAGCGTAATCGGCTCTGCACGGGTCGTCGCCGTCATTACTCACCAGCGGTTGCGCGCAACGGTTGTGGGAATTACACCGGTCGGATTCGTTTCCGTGACGGGTGTGACGGAAGGGTTCGGACGGCCGACAAGGCGCCCCTCAACTGGCCGGACTGACGCTGCTCATGTTGAAGTCCGGCACCCGCAGCGGTGGCATCGCGCAGCGGGTGAACCAGTCGTTCCACTCCCGGGGCAGCGTGCGCTCGGTACGACCCGCCTGGACCGTCCGACCGAGCAGATCGACCGGCGACTCGTTGAAGCGGAAGTTGTTCACCGCCGCGGTCACCTCCCCGCCCTCGACGAGGAAGACGCCGTCGCGGGTCAGCCCGGTGAGCAGCAGGGTCTGCGGGTCCACCTCGCGGATGTACCAGAGGGTGGTCAGGAGCAGGCCGCGGTCGGTGGCGGCCAGCATCTCCTCCTGGGACGCCGTCGCCGTCGGGTCCTCGAGGATCAGGTTGTCCACGGCTGCCGTCGCCGGGGCGGTGGTCTTCAGCGCCCATGCCCGGGGCCGGATCAGGTTGGTGAGGGTGCCCTGCTCGATCCAGTTCACCGCCGGGGCGGCCATGCCGTTGTCGAAGACGGACGCCGATCCGGAGGAGGCGCCGACCACCTGGAAGGGCGCCGCTTCCAGGCCGGGCGCGTGCGGGTCGCTGCACAGGGTCAGCGGGAGCGCGGCCAGCCGCTCGCCCACCCGGTTGCCGCCGCCCGGCCTGGCGAAGACGTTGCGGCCCTCGTCGGCGTCCCGGGCCTCCATCGTCCAGTACAGGTAGATCATCAGGTCGCTGACCGCCGACGGCGGCAGCAGCGTCTCGTAGCGGCCGGCCGGCAGTTCCACCCGGCGCCGGGACCAGCCCATCTTCCGCTCGACGTCGGCCGCGAGGCCGGCCACCGAGACGTCCCGGAAGTCCCGCGTCCCCACGCCCGCCCAGACGGAGCGGCCGAAGTCCGGGCTCTTGCCGTTGAGCTCGACCCGGCCGGTGGGCTGGTCGTGCCGCAGCCGCAGACCGGTCGAGCTGCCGAGGTAGGTCGTGGCCATCCGGTGCTCGGCGAAGCCGAAGAGCAGCTCGTCGCGGTCACGGGCCTCGCCGAACGCCTGGCCGAGGTCGGGGGCGAAGTCGGTGAACACCCCGATCGACGTCTCGGCGGCCGGGGCGTCCCAGTCGCCGTTGCCGTCCGGGGCATCGCCGATCAGCGGAACGGCGTCCTCCGCGGGGCCGGCGTCCCGGGCGGCCTGCTCGCTCGCGGCGACCAGCTCGGCGACGTCCGGCGTGCCGGTGCGGGTGACGGTGCCGGCGGCCATGCCGGCGCCGCCGTCGACGAAGGAGATGACGACGACCTGGCGGGAGCGCATCGACCCGTTCGTCGTCAGGCTGTTGGCCGCCCAGCGCAGGTTGGCCCCGGAGCTCTCGACGACGAAGGCGATCTGGTCGTCGGCGGTCGAGGCGGCGAGGGCCTGCTCGACCAGCTCCTGCGGCTTCACGCGAGTCATCGCCCCGCCTCCTGCACCGTGTTCAGGATGTTCACGCCCTCGAACAGCGCCACCGGGCAGCCGTGGCTCACCGGGGCGACCTGACCGGGCTGGGCCTTGCCGCAGTTCATGGCCCCGCCGAGCACGTAGGTGTCCGGCCCGCCGACGACCGACATCGAGCCCCAGAAGTCCGTCGTCGTCGCCTGGTAGGCCACGTCGCGCAGCTGGCCGGCCAGCCGGCCCCCCTCGATGCGGTAGAACCGCTGACCGGTGAACTGGAAGTTGTAGCGCTGCATGTCGATCGACCAGCTCTTGTCGCCGACGACGTAGATGCCGTGCTCGACGCCGGCGATGAGTGCCTCGGTGGAGGGGCCGTCGGGGTCGGGGCGCAGCGAGACGTTGGCCATGCGCTGGACCGGCACGTGCCCGGGGCTGTCGGCGAACGCGCAGCCGTTCGACCGACCCAGCGCGCGCAGCCGGGCCATGTTGCGGTCGACCTGGTAGCCCACCAGCACGCCGTCCTTCACGATGTCCCACTGCTGGCCGGCGACGCCCTCGTCGTCCCAGCCCACCGTGGACAGCCCGTGCAGCGCCGTCCGGTCGCCGGTGACGTTCATCAGCGCCGAGCCGTACTGCAGCGTGCCGAGCTTGTCGACGGTGGCGAACGACGTCCCGGCGTAGGCCGCCTCGTAGCCGAGCGCCCGGTCGAGCTCGGTGGCGTGCCCGATGGACTCGTGGATGGTCAGCCACAGGTTCGACGGATCGACGACGAGGTCGTGCCGGCCGGCCTCGACCGACGGCGCCTTGGTCTTCTCGCGCAGCAGCTCGGGGATCTCGGCGAGCTCCGCGCGCCAGTCCCAGCCGGTGCCGGTCAGGTACTCCCAGCCACGGCCGACCGGCGGGGCCAGCGTGCGCATGCTCTCGAACGAGCCGGTCGCCCGGTCGACGGTCAGCGCGGTGAACTCCGGCTGGATGCGGATCCGCTGCTGTCGCGTGCGGGTGCCGGCGGTGTCGGCGTAGTACTTCTGCTCCTTGACGTGCATGCACCGCGTCTGCACGTGCTCGACGCCGTCGGCGGCGAGCAGCTGTTCGGAGAGGTCGGTCAGCAGGCCGGTCTTCTCCGGGTCCGGCACCTCGAAGGGGTCGACGTCGTAGGCGGAGACGAAGACGGCGTCGGGGTACACCGGCTCGGGCGCGAGCTCGACGGGATCGGTGTTGATGGCGGCGGACACCTGCGCCACGGCGACGGCCTCCTCGGCCAGCCGGACGGCCTCGGCCGCGGTGAGGACGACGCCGGCGGCGAAGCCCCACGTGCCCTCGTGCACGACGCGCACCGACAGGCCGAGGTCCTCCCCGTCGATGGAGGCCTCGGGCCGGGCGTCGCGCAGGCTGATCGTCTGGGTGCGGAGCCGCTCGACCCTGATGTCGGCGTGCTCGCAGCCGAGGTCGACGGCGCGGGTCAGCGCGGCGTCGGTGAGGGCGGACAGCGGGAGAGCGAGGAAGGACTCGTCGACGGAGCGTGCTGACACGCGCCCCTGTCTACCAGCCGCCACCCTCCGGCAACTGCCGTTCTCGCCGGCGGATCCGCCGCGCCGTCCGGCGGGCGTCGCGGTCGACGCCGTCGACCAGCGAGGAGTTGACCCGCGTCTGCCAGGGCAGGCCCATCCAGTGCAGTCCCGCTACCGGTGAGGCCCCCTTCGAGTGCACCGGGGCCCCGCCGTCCGCGAGGGCGCCGTCGATCGCGATCCACGCGGTGTCGGGCTCGAAGCCGGTGCACCACAGCACCGTGCGGGGTTGCTCGGTGCTGCCGTCGGCGAGGCGCAGCCGGTTTCCGTCCGCCGCGACCACGCGGTGCGGAGCCAGCCGGATCCGGCCGGCGCGGACCTCCCGCTTCAGCTCCCGGCCGAGGATCGCCTCGTGGCGGCTGCGCAGGAACCGGGCGACCGGCGTCGACGCGCCGGCGTTGAGGATCCCGCTGACCAGGAGCCACCAGTAGCTGCTCACGCCCAGCACGTCCTCGGGGAGGAAGCGCGGCTCCGTCGGGGCGGCCACGGTCACCTCGTGCCCGTCCGAGAGCTCGATCGCCAGCTGCGCCGCGGAGTTGCCGCCACCCACCACCAGGACCGGGCCGGGGGGCACGTCGTCGGGCGTGCAGTACTGCGAGGAGTGCAGCTGGTGCACCGCCGGGCTCAGGCCGCCGGCCGCGGCCGGCACGCGGGGACGGCGGAAGGCCCCCGTGGCCACCACCACGTGCCGGGCCCGGATCTCCCCGGACGGCGTGGCCGCCACGAAGCCGTGTTCCCTGCGCACGAGCCGCCGCACCGGTGTCCGGGTGCGCACCGGCAGCTCGAGGCTTGTTGCGTAGGACACGAGGTAGTCGGCCATCTCCAGCCGGGAGGGACTGCGGGTCGGGCCCGGCGGAAAGCGCCTGCCGGGCAGGGAGCTGAACCGGCGCGGGGTGAACAGCTGCAGGCTCGCCCACCGCTCCCGCCAGCTCTGCGCGACCTCACCGGCCTCCACCACGAGGACGTCGTGGACGCCTTCCCGCCGCAGCCGGTACGCCGTGCCCAGACCGGCCTGACCGGCTCCGATCACCAGGACCTGGATCTCCGGCTCCGTGTTCACCAGGCCGATCCTCCCTCGGCCGGCGCGGATCGGCCGGGCACGACCGGATCGTGCGAGCGGCACTAGCGTGACCCGCGGCGACCGTCGCCGGACCGAGGGAGGCCAGACGATGCCGGTGCACCCGATCGAGGACACCGTCGACCTGCTGGTCGTCGGTGGCGGCACCGCCGGGCTGGTCGGCGCGCACACCGCCGCTGCCCTCGGTGCCCGCACCGTGCTCGTGGAGCACGGACGCACCGGTGGCGACTGCCTCTGGACCGGGTGCGTCCCCTCCAAGGCCCTGCTCGCCGCCGCCTCGGCCGCTGCGTCCGCCCGCCGGGCGAGCAGCCTCGGCGTCGACGTCGGCGAGGTGCGCGTCGAGTTCGCCCGCGTCCGGGCCCACGTCCGTGCCGCCATCACCGCCGTCCAGCCGAAGGACTCCCCCGAGGCGCTCGAGAAGGCCGGCGTCTCGGTGCTGACCGGCAGCGCGGTGTTCACCGGCCCCGACACCGCCCGCATCGGCGAGCGCTCCGTCCGTTTCTCCGCGGCCCTGCTGGCGACCGGCGCCGACCCGGCGATGCCCCCGATCGACGGCATGGAGACGATCGAGCCGCTCACCAGCGAGACGCTCTGGGACGTGGAGGAGCTGCCCCGGCGCCTGGTGGTCCTGGGCGGTGGCCCGATCGGCTGCGAGCTCGGTCAGGCCTTCGCCCGGCTCGGCTCGGCGGTCACCGTCGTCGACGGGTCGGACCGGCTGCTCGAGCCCGAGGATCCCGACGCCGCGGCCCTGGTCGCCGCGGCTCTGCAGCGGGACGGGGCGCAGCTGCGACTGGGTTCGCAGGGCGTACGTATCGAACCGGGCGTCCTGCACCTGGACGACGGGACGGCGCTGCCCTTCGACCGCCTGCTGGTCGCCGTCGGCCGCCGGCCCCGGACCACCGGCCTCGGGCTGGACGCCGCCGGGGTCGACCTGGACGACGACGGGAGCGTCACCCTCGACGCGGCCCTGCGCACCACCAATCGGCGGATCTGGGCGGCCGGCGACGTCACCGGCCCGCCGTTCTTCACCCACACCGCCGGCATGCACGGCAGCGTCGCCGCGAGCAACGCCGTCCTCGGCCTGGCCCGCCGCATCGACCCCGTCGTCCCCCGGGTCACCTTCACCTCCCCGGAAGTGGCCTCGGTCGGCCTGAGCCCCGCCGAGGCGGCGGGGAGCGGCTGCACCGTGCGCCGTGTCGAGCACGCGGCGGTGGACCGTGCGGTCGCCGAAGGCGAGACGGAGGGGTTCACCTCGCTCGTCCTCGACCGGCGGCACCGCGTGGTCGGTGCCGTCGTCGTCGGCCCGCGCGCGGGGGAGACCCTGGGCGAGCTGACTCTCGCCGTCCGGCAGCGGCTGACCGCCGGCGACCTGGCCGGCACCACCCACG
The DNA here is from genome assembly GCF_006717095.1 of Blastococcus colisei. NCBI lineage: Bacteria > Bacillati > Actinomycetota > Actinomycetes > Geodermatophilales > Geodermatophilaceae > Blastococcus > Blastococcus colisei. The sequence goes on along the minus strand of NZ_VFQE01000001.1, from coordinate 293,101 downwards.
CCTATCCCACCTACGACGACGCGATCGTCGACGCCGCGCTCGACGACGTCCGGGCCCGCCTGGCGAACCCGCTCGTCCGAGGCGCCCTGCGGGCGGCGGTGTGGGTCCGCGGTCGCCTTCGGGGCGGTCAGCGCAGCGAGCGGTAACCGACCCACATCCGGTGCACGGCGCTGACCGCGACCACCGCGGCCCATCCCCACGCCAGCTGCCAGGCGACCGTCGGCAGCAGCAGCCACAGCGCGTGGACGACGATCGTCTCGGTGCCCTCCGCCAGCCCGCCGAGGAAGGACAGCGACCGGCCGTCGTCGAGCTGCCGGCCGCTCCGCTCGGCGATGGACGAGAAGGCCAGGAACGCCGTCCCGTTGACGTAGTAGGCGAGCAGGACGGCGAGGAAGGGCTCCCACGGCGCACCGAAGGCGTGCGTGACCCCGACGGCCACCCCGGCCACCGTGCTGCCGTAGACGCAGAAGTCGGCGGTGATGTCGAAGAACCCACCGCTGCCGGCGTCGCCGGGCGCCCCGACCGCCCGGCGCCGGCGCGCCAGCGGCCCGTCCAGCCCGTCCGCCACCCGGGACACCAGCCACAGCACCAGCGCCGTCCCCCACCACTGGACGGCGGCAGCGACCGCGCAGCCCAGCCCGAGAGCCAGGCCGAGGGCGGTCAGCCGGTCCGGGCTCAGCCACGGCCGGTCCAGGGCGCCGGCCGCGCGCGCCAGGGGCGCGTCGAGCACGCGCCGCGCCGCCGCATCGAGCACCGGGCACCTCCACGGCCGGCGGCCCCGTGGCGGGGCGACATCAGGTCGGGGACGATCCTTTCGCACGACCTCGACGACGGCCGCATCCGGATCTCCGGTCGGGCACGAACACGCTTCGGGCGCGGGTCGACGCCCACGATCGCAGTCCGAGGAGGACCTTCCCGATGGCCGCACGACGCCCCGCGAGCCGGCGAGCCCGCAGGACGGCGGTGGGCGTGGGCGCGCTGCTGCTCGCCCTCGCCGGCTGCGCCGCACCCGTGAGCGAGCCGACGACCGCCGAGGCACGCGGCTGGGACGACGTCCTCGCCGAGGCCGACGGGCAGACCGTGCGGCTGTGGATGTACGGCGGCGACGACAAGGGCAACGCCTACGTGGACGACGTCCTGGCCCCGGCCGCCGCCGAGGAGGGCGTGACGCTGGAGCGCGTACCGATCGCCGACACCGGCGACGCGGTCAACCGCGTGCTGTCAGAACGACAGGCCGGCGTCACCGACGGCGAGGTGGACCTGATCTGGATCAACGGCGAGAACTTCGCCACCGGGCAGCAGGCCGGTGCGTGGCTGTGCGACTGGACGTCGATGCTGCCCAACATGGAGTACGTCGACCCCGAGGACCCGCTGCTCACCACCGACTTCGGGCTCGATGTGAACGGGTGCGAGGCGCCCTGGCACAAGGCCCAGTTCGCGCTGGTCTACGACGAGGCGCGGGTCGAGGACCCGCCGGGCAGCGTCGATGAGCTGCTGACCTGGATCGAGGAGCACCCGGGCCGGTTCTCCTATCCCGCCCCGCCGGACTTCACCGGCTCGGTGTTCGTCCGGCAGGTGCTGTACTCCGTCGCCGGCGGGGTGGACAACGTGCCCCTCGAGTTCTCCCAGGACGCCTACGACGAGCTCGCGCCGGAGCTGTTCGGCACCCTCGAGGACATTGAGCCCTCGCTGTGGCGCGAGGGGCAGACGTACCCGCAGAGCCTGCAGGAGCTCGACCAGCTCTACGCCGACGGCCAGGTGGACTTCACCATGACCTACGGACCGGCGACGCTCCCCGACCTGGTGGAGGAGGGCACCTTCCCGCCCACCACGCGGGTGCTGCTGGTCGAGGACGGCACCATCGGCAACGCCAGCTTCCTGGCCGTCCCGTCCACGTCGGGCAGCCGGGCGGGTGCCATGGTCGTGGCGAACCTGGCGCTCTCCCCGGAGCAGCAGCTGGCGAAGGCCCGGCCCGAGGTGTGGGGGCAGTACACCGTCCTCGACCCCGAGCGCCTGCCGGGCGAGGTGCAGACGCAGTTCGCCGAGCTGCCGCAGTCGGAGGTCCTGCCCTCCTACGCCGAGCTCAGCGAGGACGCCGACCCCGAGGTCGAGGCCGGATGGGTGACCGCCCTGGACGAGGGGTGGCGCCGGCAGATCGCCGCCGGCTGACCCACCGAAGGCGATGACGACGACGAGGGACGCCGAGCCGTCCGCCCCGACGAGCCCGTCAGGGAAGGCGGGCGCGGCTCGTCGTCGACCCGGCCCCCGGACCCGCGCCGCCCTGCTGGTCCTCCCGGCCCTGGTGCCGGTCGTCGCGGTCGTGGGCGCGGCGCTCACGTCGGCGGTGCTGCTGAGCCTGGGACTGACACCCCTGGTGGGCGAGCCGAGTCTCTCCCTGGACGCCTACCGGGCCGTCGCGACCGACCTGGGCAGCTCGCTGCGCACCTCGCTGGGCATCGCCGCAGCGTCCACCGCGATCGCCGCCGCCGTGGGCCTCTGCCTGGCGCTGGCCGCCACCGCCGCGGTCCGCCGCAGCCGGTTGCTGGGCACGCTGGCCGCGCTCACCATCCCGATCCCGCACCTGGTGGGAGCGGCGGCCATGGGCCTGCTCCTGGCCGACGCCGGCTTCCTCTCCCGGCTGGTCGGCGTCGACCCGTCCTCGTGGCCCCCGCTGGTGGGCGGTCGGCTGTGGGTGGCCGTGGTGGCCGAGTACGCGTGGAAGGAGTCGGCGTTCGTCGCGCTGGTGGTCGCCGGGGTGCTGTCCTCCCGGGCGGCGTCCTACGCCGAGACCGCCGCGCTGCTCGGAGCCGGCCGCTGGGCCCGCCTGCGGCACGTCACCCTGCCGCTGGCCGCGCCCGCGCTCGGCGCCACGGCCGCGGTCAGCTTCGTCTACACGCTCGGCTCCTACGAGGTGGCCGCGCTGCTCGGCCGCGCCTACCCGGAGCCGCTGGCGGTGCTCGCCTTCCGGCTGTTCACCTCCATCGACCTCGCCGCCCGCCCGCAGGCGGCCGCGGTGGCCGTGACGACGGCGCTGCTCGCGCTCGCCGTCGTCCTGCTCGCGCTGCGGGCGCTGCGCCGGCTGGCGGCCGAGCAGTGACCGTCGCGCCCGCGCGGCCGGCCAGGATGCGGACCGACCGCGCGGTGCGGGCGGCCTCGCGCACGGGCCGCGGGCTGCTGGCGCTGTGGCTGGTGCTGCCCGTCGTCCCCCTGCTGCTCTGGGCCTTCGCCGACCGGTGGACCCACCCCGCGTTGCTGCCGCAGGAGTGGGGCGTCCAGGGGCTGGCCGAGGCCGCTGCCTCCGGCGCCGGCGGGGCGTTCCTGCGCTCGACGCTGCTCGGCGCGGTCGTCGCGCTGCTGGCCACCCCGCCCGGGGCGATGGCCGGGCGGGCGCTGGCCTCGCGGCAGGTCCCCGGGTCGACCGCGGTGCTGGCGGTCCTGCTGTCGCCGCTGGTGCTCCCGCCCTTCGCCGTCGCCCTGGGTCTGGACGTGCTGCTGCTGCGGCTGCGCGTGCCGGCGGCGCTCGGCGTCGTCGTCCTGCTGGTCGTGGCCGCCCTGCCCTACACGACGATCACCATGCGGGCCGCCTACGCCGCGCACGACCGCGGCTTCGAGGACGAGGCGCGCCTGCTCGGCGCCACCCGCTGGCAGACCGTGCGCTCGGTGCAGCTGCCGCTGCTGGCCCCGGCCCTGGCCGGAGCGGCGTTCCTCGCGTTCCTCGTCGGCTGGAGCGATTACATCGTCACCGTGCTGATCGGTGGCGGCCGGCTGACGACGCTGCCGCTGCTCGTCGCGTCGGCCGCATCGGCCACCGGCAACGACGCCCAGGTCGCCGTCCTGTCGTTGACCGCCGTCCTGCCGCCGGTGGCCCTGCTGGTCGTCGTCGGCATGCTGGGCCGGAGAGGGAGACGATGAGCGGCGGTTCGCTGAAGTTGACCGGGCTGACCCGGGTGCACCGCCCGGGGCAGCGCCCTGCGCTGGACGACTTCTCCCTCGACGTGCCCGCCGGCTCCTGCGTGGCCATCCTGGGACCCTCGGGGTCGGGCAAGAGCACGGTGCTGCGGCTGACCGCGGGGCTCGACGAGCCGACGGCCGGCACGGTCCGGGTCGACGGCGCCGATCTCGCCGGCGTGGTCCCCGAGCGACGCGGCATGGCCATGGTGTTCCAGCGGCCGCTGCTGTTCCCCCATCTCTCCGTGCGGGACAACGTGGCCTTCGCCGACCGGGTGCGCGGGGTGCCCCGGCGGACGGCGCGGCGACGGGCCGAGGAGTTCCTCGAGCTGGTGCAGCTGGGCGGCTACGGCGGGCGACCGGCGCGGGCGCTGTCTGGCGGGCAGGAGCAGCGGGTGGCCCTGGCCCGGGCGCTGGCCGCCGAACCACGGGTGCTGCTGCTCGACGAGGCGTTCAGCGCCCTGGACGCCGCGCTGCGCGAGGAGATGCACGAGCTGCTCGGCGACCTGCGCATGCGGCTGGACCCGACGATCCTGCTGGTGACCCACGACCACGCCGAGGCCGATGCCCTCGCCGACACCGCCGCGGTCCTCGACGAGGGTGTCCTGCTGCAGACCGGACCGATGCGCTCGCTCTACGCCCGCCCCGCGTCACTGGCGGTCTGCCGCCTGCTGGGCGGGCGCACGGAGGTCACCGGGGTGGTGCGCGAGGGACGGCACGAGTCGCCACTGGGCACGCTCGAACTCCCGGCGCGCGTTCCCGACGGGCCCGCCGTGCTCGTCGTGCGGCACGAGGCGGTGACCGTCACCTCCCCCGCGGACGGCGACTGCGTCGGCACCGTCGTCCGGCTGCGGCGCCGCGGCCTGCGCTCGCTGGTCACCGTCGAGGTGACCGGGGACGGCGGCGCGGGTGGGGCCGGCACCGCGTCGGTGGACGCCGAGCTCGGCCCGGGTGAGGACGTGCCCCCGGGCGCCACCGTGGGCCTGCGGTTGCCGGTGGCCGACCGATGGGTGGTGGCGACTCCGGCCGGAACCACCGGGAGTCCCACGACCGCGGCTGTCAGCCGACGACGGTGAGCGGCAGCAGCCTGCGCAGCTGGGCGTTCTCGGTCACGTCGAGGACGGAGTGCTGGGCGCAGGCGGGCACCAGCTGCCCGGTCTCGGGGTGGGCCATCGAGTAGGTGCAGGCCGCCAGCCGCTCCTGGGTGGCCCTGATCCGCGGGTCGTCGGACTCGACGCCCTGCTGCATGAGCTCCCACGCCGGCCCGACGTCGGCGGCGTCCATGAAGCTGTGCACCTCGAAGGTCATCAGCCCCAGCGTGCCGGCACGCGCGGCGCGGACCAGGTGGCGCAGGCCACCGGCCCGGCGCAGCAGGCGGGCGAACCAGCGTGCGGCGACGGCCGCATCGTCCGGATGGTGCCGCAGTACGCGGGCGATCTTGACCAGCAGCAGGAGCGGCGGGGTGCCGCTGAAGGCCAGCCCGCCCCAGTGGGCGAAGAACCGCTCGCGGGCGGCGCGGTCGGCGGCGGAATCGGGATCGACGAACGGCGTCCAGCGGCCGCCGGCCAGGAAGCCGAAGGCGAGCCGGTTGCAGCGCGGATCGCCGAACTCGATGCCTTCGTGCGCGATGCGCTGGCCCAGGCCCTTCTCCAGCTCGGCCCAGACCGCGTCGGCGTCGACGGCGGTGTAGGACTCCTTCCACCGCCGGTCGTCGCCGACGTGGGCGGCCGGCTGGAAGCTCATCATCGAGAAGCCCATGGGCAGGACGGCGCGGACCGTCTCGGCCACCTGGCCGAGGTTGGCCGGCGTGACGGTCATGTTGTGCGCCAGGTAGTAGCGCAGGCCGGTCGCGGCGCGCAGGTCGCGGAACATCTGCACGAACTGCTGCCTGAAGGGGTGCAGCTCGGCCTCGCTCCTCGGGCGCACCGCGCCGCGCCGGCCGCGCATCAGGGAGTCGACGTGGGCGGCGAAGCTGATCCGGTCGAAGCGCAGCGTCCCGTCGGGGCCGGTGACCAGGTCGCGCAGGTACTCGGGGTCGAAGTCGCCGTGCGTCATCGACATCGGGGAGCGGCCGTGGTCGCGCATGGCCTGCAGGGCGGCTGCGTGGTCGTCGGGGGAGAGCAGGCTGACCTCGCCGCCGATCAGCTGGGCGTGGGCGTAGGGCCCCCGCCGCTCGCGCAGGAAGGACATCTGCGACTCGATCTCGCGCAGCGTGTGCCCGCCGTCGACCCGCACCTTGTTGGCGTCGGCCGAGTGGTAGCAGGGCGTGCAGGTGAGGTTGCACTTGGGGAAGACGCCATGGGTGCCCTCGCAGCCGACGGCGTGCCGGCCGAGCGTCTGGGCCGGGGTCTGCACGTGCGCGGGCAGGGCCGCCCAGCGTTCGCGCAGCGCGCGAGCCGTCTCGGGGTGCACCGGCCGGGAGCGGTCGGCGAATCCGTGCCAGGTCGCACGGAGGCGTCTCAGGAGCGAGGGCATGGCGCCAGTGTCGTCGCCCGGCAGCGGGCGCGCCGGTCCGCCGGCGTCGGGTTGCACGGATCCCACCCGGGGCATGGAGACCACCGGACCTCAGGAGGTGGACATGGCACAACCGACGGACGCGCGCCCCACAGGGCAACCCGGTCGCGACGACGCGGACGACGTCACCATGACCTTCGGCGGGACGGCCACGATGCTGCTGCGCATCGGCCCGTTCACGCTGCTCACCGATCCGAACTTCCTGCACCGCGGCCAGCGGGCGCACCTGGGCTACGGCCTGCGCGCCAAGCGGCTGACCGAGCCCGCGCTGCAGCCGACCCAGCTGCCGGCGCTCGACGGCATCCTGCTCTCGCACATGCACGGCGACCACTGGGACCGCATCGCCACGAGGTCGCTGCCCAAGGAGATCCCGGTGGTCACCACGCCCGAGGCGGCGAAGTACCTGGCCGGCCGCGGTTTCACCGCCACCGCCGACCTCCAGTCGTGGCAGACCCACGAATTCACCCGCGACACCGACACCCTGCGGATCACCTCGGTCCCCGGCGTCCACGGCCCCGGCCCGCTCGCCCGCGTGCTGCCACAGGTGATGGGTAGCGTGATCGAGCTGGTGCGGGGAGGGGAGGTCAGCTGGCGCGGCTACGTCAGCGGCGACACCCTCTACCGGCCCTTCCTGGGTGAGGTCCTGGAACGGTGCGGGCCGCTCGACGTCCTCATCCCCCACCTCGGCGGCACCAAGGCGCTCGGCCTCACGGTGACGATGGACGCCCGGCAGGGCGCGGACCTGGTGGAGCTGCTGAAGCCCCCGGTCACCGTGCCGGTCCACTACGACGACTACGACCGGTTCCGGAGCCCGCTCGGCGACTTCGTCGCGGAGGTCGGGCGCCGGGAGCTCCCCGGGCAGCTGCGCACCGTCGGCCGCGGCGACACCATCTCGCTGCGGGCGTGACGGAAGGGCCCGCGGCGAGGAACCCCCACGAACCCTTCGCGCCTCCGAGCGGGGCGGTCAGCCGCGGGCGAGGATGTCGTCCAGCTTCGCGTAGCCCTCGGTGACGCCGACGTCCATGCCGCTGGCGAGCATGGCGTCGCGGTCGGCGAAGGAGTCGCAGAGGGACGTCGTCGTGAGCCGGCTGCGGCCGTCGCCGAGGTCCTCGACGGCCAGCTTCTCCAGCGCGACGCCGTCGGGCATGCCCTCGAAGGTGAACGTCTGGACGATCAGCTCGTCGGGGCGCACCTCGTGGAAGCTGCCGTAGAAGCCGTACTCGGTGCCCTCGTGGATGGAGACGTAGCGGTACGAGCCGCCGGTGCGGCAGTCCCACTGGTCGATGCGGGTCCGGGTGCTGTCCGGGCCGAGCCACTGCGCCACCAGCTGCGGGTCGACGTGCGCGCGGAAGACCTTCTCCCTCGGCGCGTCGAACTCGCGGGTGATCCGGATGAGCGGGACGTCGGGGTCGGCGGCGATCTCGGTCTCGCGGTGCCGCGTCTGACTGCTGGTCATGACGGTGTTCCTTCCTGGGGTGCGATGGGTGTCGGCTCATCCGGCATGGACCGGAGGACGTCGTCGAGGCGGCGGTAACGCGCCTCGGCGCGACGGCGGTAGCGCTCGATCCACGTGGTCATCAGGTCGAACACCTCCGCCTCGAGGTGGACCGGGCGGCGCTGGGCCTCCCGGCTCCGGCTCACCAGACCGGCGTCCTCGAGCACCTTCAGGTGCTTGGACACGGCCTGGAGACTCACGTCGAAGGGGACGGCGAGCTCGCTCACCGTGGCGTCACCGATCGCGAGTCGCGCGACGATGTCCCGCCGGGTGGGGTCGGCCAGCGCCGAGAACACCCGGGTAAGCGGATCAGCCACCACGTCGCCCCCCTCGTGCTCAACCTTCCGGTTGAATAAGACGGTAGGCCGACTCGCTGCCGTAGTCAACCCATCGGTTGAGAACTCTGCCGGGTGCGCGGACCTCGTCCGCGCGGTATCACCGTCGTCCCCGCGGTCGACGGCGAGGACGAGTACCGCAGCGCGTGGAGGAGGTCCGGCCGAGCGCGGCGACCCGGTCGGCGCTCATCCCCCAGCCGCCAGCCGGGCGGCCCGCTCGGCGACGTCGCGCCGAAGCGCCTCGGTGTCCACCGTCGTCGATGCGCCGTCCCGCACGACGTGCCGCCCGCCGACCCACACGTCCCGGACGTGCCGTCCAGAGCCGGACCACACCAGGTGCGCCAGCAGGTCGGCCGGGTCGCCGACCGGCTCGAAGACCAGGTCGCGGGTGTCGACGTGCACCAGGTCGGCCCGGCGACCGGCCGACAGCTGTCCCAGGTCCGGTCGGCCGACGGCGTCGGCGGCGGCGCCCGTGGCCAGCCAGATCGCTTCGGCCGCGGTCAGCGCCGTCGCCGAGCGGCCCGCCAGCCGCGCGATCGACGCCGTGAGTCGCAGGTCGGCGAGCAGGTCCAGACCGTCGTTGGACGCCGGCCCGTCGGTGCCCATCCCCACCCTGATGCCGCGGTCGAGCATGGCGCGCAGCGGCGCGATGCCGCTGGCCAGCTTCGCGTTGCTCGCCGGGCAGTGAGCGACGGCGACGTCGTACTCCGACCACAGCTCGAGGTCGCCGCCGTCCATGTGGACGCAGTGCGCGGCCAGCACCCGGCCACCGAGGACGTCGTGCGCGGCCAGCAGCGCCGGCACCGACAGTCCGTGGACGGCGAGCAGGTCCGCGCCCTCCGTGGCGGTCTCGGCCACGTGCAGGTGCAGGAGCAGCCCGTGCTCCCGTGCGGCGGCGGCCGCCTCCCGCAGCACCGGCAGCGGCACCGTGTACGCGGCGTGCGGTCCTATGCCGAACTCGACGGTGCCGTCGTCCGGGGCGCCGGCGGCCAGGCCGACGGCGGTCCGCAGCTGTTCCTCGAACGGCGGCATGCCCGGCAACGGGATCAGCGGGGTGGCGATGATCACGCGGGCGCCGGTGGTGCCGACGGCGGCCGCGATCCGTTCCGGGTGGAAGTACATCTCGACGCTGGTGGTCACCCCGTTGCCCAGCATCTCCGCGGACGCGGCGGTCATGGCGACCTCGACGTCGTCGGCGGTCAGCCGCGCCTCGCGCGGCCACATGACCTCCTGCAGCCAGCGGTCCAGCGGCAGACCCTCCCCCTGGCCGCGGAACAGCACCATCGGTGCGTGGGAGTGGGTGTTGACCAGCCCCGGCATGAGCAGTCCGGGCAGTTCGACCAGCTCGGCCTCCCCGGGCGGCGGCGCCTCCGCGGCCGGTCCCACCCAGCTGATCCGCCCGTCCGCGACGTCGACGACGGCGTCGGGGACGACGGTTCCGGCGCGATCCCCGATGACGGCGGCGCGGGCGGTGAAGCGGAGCGGCATGGCACCCGAACCTAGTGCCGGCATCCCTGCGGGGCCCGGCGGCTCCCGGTACCCGCAGATACCGTGGAGGCCATGTCGCTCCTCGCCGCCACCGCATCCGACGAGGGCGGGATCACCGGTTTCCTGCTCGACCTGGTCGACAGGCTGGGTGCCGTCGGCGTGGGGTTGAGCATCCTCGCGGAGACCGTCATCCCGCCGATCCCCAGCGAGGCGGTGCTCGGGCTGGCCGGGGTGCTGATCAACGAGGGCCGGATGTCGGTCGTCCCGGTGGTGCTCTTCGCCACCCTGGGCTCGGTCCTGGGCGCGATCTTCTTCTACTACGTCGGCCGGGCGCTGGGCCCGCGCCGCTCGCACGCCTTCCTCGACCGGCTGCCGCTGGTCGAGACCGAGGACGTCGACAGGACCTTCGCGTGGTTCCAACGGCACGGCCGCTCGGCGGTCTTCTTCGGCCGCATGGTGCCGATCGTGCGGAGCTTCATCTCGGTGCCGGCCGGTGTCGTCCGGATGCCGTTGGGGCAGTTCCTGCTGTTCACCACCGCCGGCAGCCTGATCTGGAACAGCGTGCTCATCGGGCTGGGCGTGGCCGCCGGCGACTTCGTGCGCGACAACCTCAAGTACCTGGACTACGCGCTGGTCGCCGCCGTCGTCCTCGCCGTGGCCTGGTTCGTCTATCGCAAGGCCAGCGGCAAGTTGCGGCGCCCGCCCACGGCGGGCGCCGGCCTGCCCGCCGACGAACGCGACCAGACGTCGTGACCCGGGTCCGGCCCGAGGTCGTCGCGTTCGACGTCAACGAGACACTGCTGGACCTGGCGCCCGTCCGCGCCACCCTGGTGGAGGCCGGGCAACCGGAGACCCTGCTGCCGACCGTCTTCGCCCGCACGCTGCTGACCGGTTTCGCGGCGGCGGCATCCGGCACCTGGTGCCGGTTCCGCGACGCCTTCGACTCCGCGCTCGCCCAAGATTCCGAGCTGGACGCCGGCGCGCGCGGCCGCGTCATCGAGGCCTTCGGCGAACTGGCCCCGCACCCGGACGTCGAGCCCGCGCTGCGCCGGCTGGTGGAGGTCGGCCTCCGGGTGGTCACCCTGACCCACGGCTCACCGGGCGTCGCGGAGGCAGGCCTGGCCCGCGGCGGGATCACCCCGCTGGTGCAGCGCAGCCTCTCCAGCGAGGCCATCCGGGCGTGGAAGCCGGCCCGCGAGGTCTACCTGTGGGCGGCCGGCACCTGCGGCGTCGCTCCCGACCGCATGGCGCTGGTCGCCGCGCACGGCTGGGACGTGCTGGGCGCGCAGCGGGCCGGGCTCACCGGCGCCTGGTTCCCACGGAGCGAGCGGGTCTACCCGGCGGTGTACGAGCCGGCCCACATCGAGGCAGGCGGACTCGCCGCCGCCGTCGACGCGCTCCTGGCCCTGCCTGCCGCATGACCGAGGTGCACGACATCGGGACCCCGCACGGCCCGGCGCGGGCGCACGTCACGACGGGCGGGAGCAGCGGGACGCTCGTCCTGGGCCACGGAGCCGGCGGCGGCGTGGAGTCGGCGGACCTGGTGCAGGTGGCCACGGAGGCGGCTGGAGCCGGCTGGCGGGTGGTGCGGGTCGAGCAGCCGTGGCGGGTCGCGGGGAAGCGGATCGCCGCCGCGCCGCCGACGCTCGACGAGGGCTGGCGGGCGGTGCTCGACCACCTCCGGGCGGGCGACCTCCTCACCGGTCCCCTGGTGCTGGGCGGGCGCAGCGCCGGCGCCCGTGTGGCGTGCCGGACGGCGGCCGACCAGGGCGCCGCAGGTGTGCTGGCGCTCGCGTTCCCGCTGCACCCGCCCGGCAAGCCGGAGAAGAGCCGCGCCGTCGAGCTGACCGCCGTCCCCGTGCCGCTGGTCGTGATCCAGGGCGAGACCGACGCCTTCGGTGGGCCGGCGGAGGTGGCTGCAGCACTCACGGGGCAGGCCGGCGCCTCGGTCTACGCCGTCCCCGGCGACCACTCGCTGAAGCGCAACGTCGACGTCGTCGCCGCGGCCGCGATGTCGTGGCTCGGCGAGGTCACGGCAGGTTGAGTCCGACAGCCGAGGTGCGAAATGGTCCAGGAGTCGATGCCTCTCGCAGAGGCACAGCCTCAGCCCTGCGAGACGGTGCAAGGCCCGAGGCGACGCGATGGGATCTGGCGGGTCGTCCCTCGAAAGTGGCGGCGCACCGGATCAGAAGGGTCGCTCGCCTCCCGCGACTAGGAGATGGAGCTGTCACATGACGTCGCGCTGGTCTTGTTCGAGTGGTTGACCCAGCGCGAGGAAGAGGACTGGGCGGACCTCCCCTTCACGCACCGCGGCGAACTGGGCGCTTTGTTGCAGCTGGCCGGCGCGCTGGAGCGGACGCTGGTCGAGACCATCGATCCCCGCTACAGCGAACTGCTCGCGGCCGCACGTGAGCGCCTTGCCCCGGCGGTAGGTCCGGAAGATCCCTAGCGGCTGCTGAGCCTGATCGGCGCAGGTCTCATCCGGTCTGGTCAATTCCGCAGCGGCGTCGCCGGGGCTCATCGCTCAAAGCACGCCTTCTACCGAACTCGCGTCAGCCAGTACGAGCGCCAGCCTTGTTCCACGGCAGCCGCCCCTGGCGCCCGGCCTGCCCTGTGACGTCAGAACGGTGGTGGTTCGTCGTCCGGGTCGTCGGGTTCGGCGAGGCCGGGTGGTCGGGTGACGCGGGTGATGCCGCTGGGTGTGGTGACGGTGAGGGTGCCGTCGGGGGCCATGGTGAAGGACCAGCCGGGGGCGTGGGTCTTGAGCCGGTGGTGTCGGCGGCACAGGCAGCAGAGGTTCTCGCAGGCGGTCTCTCCGCCGTCGGCGTGGGGGAGGACGTGGTCGAGGTCGGCCCAGGCGGCCTTGTTGTGGCAGCCGGGGTGGCGGCAGGTGCGGTCGCGGGTGGTGAGGAACCGTTCCTGGGCCGGGGTGTGCCGGTAGCGGTCCACCGGTGGAGGCCTGTCCAGCAGCGGGCAGCCGCAGTCGCCGGCGGGGTGGTCGGGGCAGCCACGGCGGGCCAGCCGCTCCAGTTCGGCGCGGGTGACGGTCGCCCGCAGGGCGCCGCTGACCGGGTCGGTGAGCGCGATGGTCAGGTTGCCCCCGGCCGGGGCCTGCAGGCCGCCCGGGCAGAGGGCGTCGAGTTGTTCGAGCAGCTCGCGCAGGTGGGCGGCGGTGATCGGCTGCCCGTCCACCTCGGCGGGCTCCACGCGTCCACACCCGTCACCACCGGCGGCCGGAGGACAACCGGCACCCGCACCCGGTTCATCGGTCGGATTCGCTGCGGCTGACGGTGGGTCGGCGCGCAGGTGGTCGCTGGGCAGGTGGGCGGTGGCGCACGCATCGTGTCCGGCGGCCGCGGCGTGGAGAGTGTCCAGCCGGGCGAGCACGGTGACGTGGGCGGTGACCGGTGCTCGGCTGGTGTCCCAGGGACGGGTCACCAGGTCGTAGAGCACCCCGACACGCAGTTGACCGAGCGGGTGGTCGTCGCCGGCGACCTTGGCGAGGCGGGCGTAGTGGTCCAGGGTCTGGTGGATGGTGGCCGCCATCGGGTGCGGCAGGAACACCGACAGCTCGGCCATCCCGTCCCGTTCCGGGCGGAGGGTGACGTCGGCTCCCCGCTCGGCCTGCTTACGTCGCCGGTCGGCCGCGCCGGCGTCGAGGCGCAGCAGCTCGGCGCGGGCCGCTGCCTGCAGCCCGCGGATCGACAGCCGGTTCGCCCGCGGCAGGACCGCGGCCTCCACCTCGGCGATCACCTGCGGCTCGACGTCGCGGGCCGGATCCATCAATTCTGCGGCCAGCGCCCGGGCGCGGGGCCAGTCCAGCTGACCGTCGGCCAATGCCGCCCAGGTCACCGGCAGTCTCTGGGTCAACAACGCCGCCGTGTCGGCCAGTTTCGTGGCCGCGGTCCGCGAGCAGTTGAGGATCATCGCCAGCTCGTCGGCGAAGAATTCGCTCACCCCCGGCGCCGGCTCCAAGCCCGGGCCCGGCGCCCAGTCCGGGGAGGCGGCGCCCGGCTCACCGATCTGCCGGTCGAGCGTGTCCGGCCGGCGGGCGGACATCTCGGTGACCAGCTCGACAGTGTAGGCGGCCAGCCGGGCCTCCATCTGCTGAATCCGCTGCAGCTCCGCCGCGATCTCGGCATCGGTCCGGGAGGCCACCGGCAGCATCTCGCCCAGCCGCGTCGGCCGGGCCACCACACCCGGCGGCAGCACCTCCTCCGGCCATGGCGCGACATCGAGCGAGGTGACCGTCACCCCGACCCCGAAACCACCGCCCTCGAACACATGAGCGAATCTACGGACGGGGTCTGACACTTTCGGAGCTGTGACCAGCATGGAGTGGCGACGGCGGACGCCTACACGCGGACGAGAGCGCAGAGCCCTCAGAGTCTCGGCGGGCGCCCCGCGGGCCTCAGCTCGATGCGCGGCTCGTCCCGTTGCTCGGACGCCGGCGGCAGGTCGTACTCCTGGCCGCCCATGGCCACGACCACGGGCGAGCGTGGATCCAGACCGGTTGGCGTCTCGATGACGGTGACGTACGGGCTCAGATCGGCGGTCACCGGCCCGCCCCCCGGGTTCCGGACCGCACCGGTCAAGCTCAGCCGCTGCCCCTCCACGCGGGCACCCGTGACCACGGTCGGTGCACGGCTGCTGCCCCAGATCGTGATCGCCAGCCGCGCCCCGTCGTCCATCCACCGGACGGGTGGCACCGATCGAGCGGACGTTCCGGGGCCCGGCGGTAGACCGGACGACGGTCGGCGCAGCGGGTCCGGCCGCCCCTCGTCGACGACGTTCGCGTCGCCCATGGCCGGCCTCCGAATCAGTCGCGCTGCGGCTCAGCGCCGACGTCGACGGCGGCGCACGAGCAGCGCGACGAGCAGCACCACACCGGCGACGCCGGCGGCGGGTGCCGCGTACCGCGCCATCGCCGCCCCGCCGGCGACCTCGAGCAGGTCGATCGGCTCCGGCTCCTCCTGCGGGTGGACGACGTGCGTACCGGCGGGAGGCAGAGTGCGCACCGGTGCACCGGTGGCCGGGCGGGTCGGCGGCGCGGTGGGACCTGCGGGCGGGCCACTGGGCGCCTTCTTGGCCGGGGCGGTCGCAGCCGGGGCGGTCTCCGCTGCGACGGCTGCGATGTCGGCCGCGGCAGGGGCGGAGCCGGCCAGCGGCGGAACGGCCTTCACCGGAGCGGTCCTGGCCGCAGCCGCCTTCTTCGCGGGTGCGGCCTTCTTCGCGGGCGCCGTCTTCGCCGGCTCCGTGGCACTGGTCGCGCTGACCTTGTCCGTGGCCGCGGCGGCGGCCTTCTTGGTCCCTGCGGCCGCCTTCTTGACCGCCTTGCCGGCGGCGCCGTTCCCGGCCGCCTGCTCGGCGGAGGCGGCGATCTCCTCGACGGCGCCGGTCGCCGTCGCCGCGGCCTTCTGGGCCGCGGTCTCCTCCGCCGCGGCGGCACGGTCGGCGTCTCCCTGGGCGTCGCCCTCACCGAGCTGCGCGGCGAGCTTGTCGGCGAACTGGCCGAGCAGCTTGTTGCCGACGTCGGTCATGACACCGCGGCCGAACTGGGCCGGGCGGCCGGTGATGTTGAGGTCGGTCAGCACGTCGACCCGGGTGATCGAGCCCTCGGCGGCCAGCTTCGCGGTGACCACGGCGGCTGCGGTGCCGTTGCCGCGTTGGTCCTTGCCGCGGGCGTCGATCACGGCCTTGTGGGCGGCCTCGTCCTTCTCGATGAAGGACGCCTTGCCCTGGTAGGTCAGGTTGATCGGGCCGAGCTTGACCTTCACCCGGCCGGTGAAGTCGTCACCGTCGACGGAGTCGAGCGCCGCACCCGGCATGCAGGGGGCGATCCGTTCGATGTCGAGGAGCACCCGCCAGGCCTCGTCGATCGGCACGGGCACGGTGAACGAGTTCTCCAGCTGCACGGGGACCTCCTGGAGGTGCGCTCGGCCGGCCCGCCCGGAACGGGCGGACCGGCCGGGACGGACGATGACGGACCCGACGGCCCCGTTCAGGGCACCGCCCCGAGCGTGCGAGGGGTGGGGAGAACGGGGTCCTTCTTGACGCTACAGCCCGCAGGCCGCCGTCACCGCACGGCGAGTGAGCACCGTGGCGAGGTGGTGGCGGTAGTCGGCCTGCGCGTTGAGATCGCTGCTCGGGGTGGTGCCCTCACCGGCACGTCCCGCCGCTGCCGAGATCGCCTCGGCAGTGGCCTCGGCGCCGGTCAGCGCCGCTTCGACCGCCGACGCCCGCAGGGGGGTCGGGCCCATGTTGGTCAGCCCGATCCGCGCCTCGGCGATCCGGCCGCCCTCCATCCGCACGGCCGCGGCGACGGCCACGATCGACCAGGCCTGCGCCACCCGGTTGAACTTCTCGTAGTGCATGCCCCAGCCCTCGCGCTTGGGGACGCGGATCTCGACGAGCAGCTCCCCCTCCTGCAGCGCGGTGGTCAGGTAGTCGACGAAGAACTCCGACGCTCTCACGGTGCGCCGCCCCTCGAGCCCGGCGACGACGAACTCGGCGTCCAGGGCCAGGGCGACGGCCGGCAGGTCACCGGCCGGGTCGGCGTGGGCCAGGGCTCCGCCGAAGGTGCCGCGGTGGCGCACCTGCCGGTCCGCGACCGTCTCGGTGGCCTCCGCGATGAGCGACGCGTACCGCGCGATCAGCGGGTCGGAGAGGACGTCGGAGTGCGTCGTCATGGCACCGATGACGATGACGTCACCGTCGTCCCGGACCCCGCGGAGCTCCGCGACGCGGGTCAGGTCGACGACGGTCTCCGGGGCGGCCAGCCGCAGCCGCATGACCGGGATGAGCGACTGGCCACCGGCGAGGATCTTCACGTCCTCCCCGCCGGAGGCGACCGCTTGCAGCGCCTCGTCGATCGTGGACGGGCGGGCGTAGGCGAACGGCGCGGGAATCATCGGTCCCCTCCCAGCGAGGAAGCATCGGTCGAGACCCCCGACGACGTCTCCGTGGAGGCGCCGCCGTAGGCGATGGTGCCGGCGGTGGCACGGTCGGGGCCGGGTGGGAGACCAGCACCGTCCCCGCCCTCATGGAGTGCCCGCCAGACCCGTTCGGGTGTCAGGGGCATCCGGAGGTCGCTGACCCCCAGGTGCCGGACGGCGTCGATGGCGGCGTTGACCACCGCCGGGGTGCTGGCGATGCATCCCGCCTCGCCGACGCCCTTGGCCCCGATCGGGTTCGACGTCGCCTCGTGCACCGTGTTCCCGGTGTCGAAGTGCGGCAGGTCGGCGGCCGACGGCACCAGGTAGTCGACGAAGGTGCCGGTGGTCAGGTTGCCGTCGGCGTCGTACACGGCTTCCTCGTACAGCGCCTGCGCGATCCCCTGCGCCAACCCACCGTGCACCTGCCCCTCGACGATCAGCGGGTTGACGATCGTGCCGACGTCGTCCACGCAGGCGTACTTGCGGATCTTGACGAACCCGGTCTCGGTGTCGACCTCCATGGCGCAGATGTGCGTGCCGTGGGGGAAGGAGAAGTTCTCCGGGTCGAACGTGGCCTCGGCGTCGATCGAGGGCTCGACGCCCTCCGGGTAGTTGTGCGCGGCGAAGATCGCCAGGGCGATCTCCTGGATGCCCAGGCCCGTTCCCGGCGTGCCCCGGACGGAGAACTTCCCGCCGGAGAACTCCAGGTCGTCCTCGCTGGCCTCGAGCAGGTGCGCGGCGATCTTCCGGGCCTTGGCCACCACCTTCTCGGCGGCCTTCACCACCGCGGTGCCGCCGACGACCAGGGACCGGGACCCGTAGGTGTCCAGCCCCTTGGAGGAGATGGCGGTGTCGCCGTGCAGCACCTCGACGTCCTCGAACGGGACGCCGAGGTGGTCGGCGACCAGCTGGCTCCACGCCGTCTCGTGGCCCTGCCCGTGCGGCGTGGACCCGGTGACCACCTCGACCTTGCCGGTGGGGAGCATCCGGATCGACGCGGACTCCCAGCCACCGGCGCCGAACGACAGCGACCCCAGCACCCGGGAGGGGGCCAGCCCGCACATCTCGGTGAAGGTGGAGAAGCCGATGCCCAGCTGGACCGGGTCGCCCGACTCCCGGCGCCGCTGCTGCTCCGCGCGCAGCTCGTCGTAGCCGAGCAGCTCCAGCGCCGCCTGGGTGGCGCCGTCGTAGTCGCCGCTGTCGTACTGCAGCCCGGCCACGGTGGTGAACGGGAACTCCTCGGCCCGGATCCAGTTCTTCCGCCGCAGCTCCAGCGGGTCCATGCCGAGCTCGACGGCGAGTTCGTCCATGATCCGCTCGATGGCGAAGGTCGCCTCGGGCCGGCCGGCGCCGCGGTAGGCGTCGGTGGGCACCTTGTTCGTGAAGACGCCGTCGCACTCGAACCGGTAGGCCGGGAACTTGTAGATGCCCGGGAACATGAACGCCCCGAGCGCCGGGATGCCCGGCGTGATGAGCCGCAGGTAGGCGCCCATGTCGGCCAGCAGCCGGACGCGCAGGCCCTTGACGTTGCCCTCGCGGTCGGCCGCGATGTCGATGTACTGGATCTGGTCGCGGCCGTGGTGGGCGGTCATCAGCGACTCGCTGCGCGTCTCGGTCCACTTGATCGGCTTCCCGAGCCGCCGGGCGACCAGGAGGGTCAGGACCTCCTCGGGCGTGGGCGTGATCTTGCCGCCGAACCCGCCCCCCACGTCCGGCGCGATGACCCGCAGCTTGTGCTCGGGAACACCGGTGACCATCGCCAGCATCACCCGGAGGATGTGCGGGATCTGGGTGGCCGACCACAAGGTGTAGTTGTCCCCCTGCGGCTGGACCACCACGGAGCGGGGCTCCATGAAGGCCGGGATCAGCCGCTGGTTGATCAACCGTCGGCTGACCACGACCTCGGCGTCGGCGAACGCCTGCTCGGTGTCGGCACCGGTGCCGGCCTCGCCGGCGTCGAAGACGAAGTGGTAGCTGGTGTTGGCCGACGTGTGGTCGTGGACGAGGTCCGCCCCGTCCTTCACCGCCTCCTCCATGTCGAGGACGACGGGCAGCAGGTCGTAATCGACGTCGACCAGCTCGACGGCGTCCTGGGCGGCGACCTTGCTGCGCCCCACGATGACCGCGACGGCCTCGCCGACGTGGTTCACCTCGTCGACGGCGACCGACGGGTGCCCCGGGTTCACCATGTCCGGCGTGACCGGCCAGGCACAGGGCAGGGAACCCTGCTCCTCGGCGAGGTCTGCCCCGGTGAAGACCGCGATGACGCCGGGTGCCTGCTGGGCCGCCGAGACGTCGACGTTGGTGATCCTGGCGTGGGCCACGGGGCTGCGGACGATCGCGAGGTGCAGCATCCCCGGCAGGACCATGTTGTCGGTCCACGTGGTCCTGCCCGTGATCAGCCGGGCGTCCTCCTTGCGGCGGCGCGCCCTGCCGATCTCCTTCTCCGGCGTCGCGGCGGCCGGCTCCTCGACGAGGGTCATGACTGCGCTCCGAGGGTGTCGGCAGCAGCGGTGCGGCCGCTCATCTCACCGGCGGCCTGCTGCACCGCGCGGATGATGTTCTGGTAGCCGGTGCACCGGCAGAGGTTGCCCTCGATGCCCTCGCGCACCTCGTCCTCGCTGGGGTCCGGGTTGTCCTTCACCAGGTCGATCGACGCCATGATCATCCCGGGGGTGCAGAACCCGCACTGCAGGCCGTGCATCTCGTGGAATGCCTTCTGCATGGGGTGCAGGGTCCCGTTCGAGGAGATGCCCTCGATCGTGGTGACCTCGCTGCCGTCGGCCTGGACGGCGAAGACGGTGCAGCTCTTCACGGCCTCGCCGTCGAGGTGCACGGTGCACGCGCCGCAGTTGCTGGTGTCGCAACCGACGACGGTGCCGACCTTGCCGAGTTGCTCCCGCAGGTAGTGGACGAGCAGCGTCCGCGGTTCGACGTCGTCGCTGTAGGACGCCCCGTCGACCCGCACGTTGATCTGGGTCATGGCCCTCCGCTCTGAGGTGTGGCCCCGGTCACTGCCGGCCTTCGGGCGGAGTCTGTACTGCCCGGCGCAGGTTAGGCCAGGCTCAGTGATCGCCCCGGAGGGCTCCGGGACGCCGAAAACGGCGGAAAACCGGGAAGATCGACTGTTCCCGGTTGTCGCGCAACGTTGCAGCGTGGTTGCAGCTCAGCCGACCGGGACGCCGGACGGCGTCGGCACGGCGGCCACCGGAGCGGCCGTCTCGCGACGGCGCAGGACGGCTGACACCGCGAGCGGGACGAGGCCGGCGGCGGCCAGCCCGGCACCGACGGCGCTGGGCGCGCGGAAGCCCAGACCCGCAGCGATGACCAGGCCGCCGAGCCAGGCGCCGAGCGCGTTCGCCAGGTTCAGGGCCGAGTGGTTGAGGGCTGCTCCCAGCATCTGGGCGTCGCCCGCGGTCTCCATGAGCCGCATCTGCAGGCAGACGGCCAGCACGGAGGCGCCCACGGACACCAGGAAGACGCCGACGACGAGCGCCGCCGGGGACGAGGCGGTGAGCGCCACGAGGGCGAGGAGGACGCCGAGCGCGACGAGGGCCGCGACGAGGGAGCCGAACAGCGCCAGGTCGGCCAGGCGACCGCCGAGCGCCGTGCCGATCACGCCACCCGCCCCGTAGACCAGCAGGATCAGCGGCACCGTTCCGCGCGACAGCCCGGCGACGTCGGTGATGACGGGGGCGATGTAGCTGTAGAGGGCGAACATCCCGCCGAAGCCGACGATCCCGACTCCCAGCGTCAGCAGCACCTGGGGCCGGCGCAGGGCCTGGAGCTCACCCCGCACCGTGGCCTCGGGGCGTCCCGGCGACGAGGGGACGACGGCCAGCACGGCGGCGACCGTGACCGCGGCGAGGAGCACGACCGTCCAGTACGCCGAGCGCCAGCCGAACTGCTGCCCGAGCCAGGTGGCCGCGGGGACACCGGTGAGCATCGCCGCCGCCAGGCCCAGCAGCACCGAACTCACCGCGCGCCCGCGCAGGTGCGGGGCGACGAGCGACGCCGCGACCAGGGAGGCCACGCCGAAGTAGGCGCCGTGCGGCAGCCCGCTCAGGAACCGGGCGGCCAGCAGGGTGGGGTAGCCGGGCGCCACGGCGGTCAGCACGTTGCCGAGCAGGAACGCGCCCATCAGCCCGACGAGCAGGGCCCGCCGGGGCAGCCGGGCGCTCAGCGCGGCGATGACCGGAGCCCCGACGACGACGCCCAGGGCGTAGACGGAGATGAGGTGACCGGCCGAGGGGATGTCGACACCCACGCCGTCGGCGATGTCGGGCAGGACGCCCATCGTCACGAACTCCGTCGTGCCGATCGCGAACCCACCGAGCGCGAGGGCGACCACGGCGACGACGACGCGGACGGTGCTCAGGGACGGGGGGCTTGCGGGCGACGACACGGCACTCACTCGCTGTGCCAAGAGCTCACTGTCGGTCGGCATTCCCGGCGGGTTCAGCGCGGGCGGGGTCCCCGCCGCAGGCGCAGCAGGTGCGCGGCCGCCGCCGCCCGACGCGGGGAGCTGGCCGGCAGCCACTCCAGGCACGTCTGCCACACCAGCACGTCGTCCCGGGCCTCCGGCAGCTGGGCGTAGCGCAGGAGCAGCTCCGGACGGCGGCTGCGCAGGACCGCCTGCCGGAGCAGCGCGCCCACCCGCTCGCGGGCGACGGCGACCCCCGGCGCGCGGGAGCCGGGCAGCACCGCGCCGGGGTAGCGCTCCAGCGCCTCGCCGACGGCGCCCCGCGCCAGCAGCCGGCGGACCCGGTCCAGGTCGGTGTCGATCCGCCCGAGCAGGCGGTACGGGCGGGAGCCCACCAGGTCGGCGCCCACCAGGCGGCGCAGCCGGGACAGCTCCGCCCGGACGGTGACCTCCGCGGCCTCGCCGGGATGGCACTCGGCGGCCAGCTGCACCGCCGTCCGGCCCTCGCCGGCGACGGCGGCCTCGGCCAGCAGGAGCAGCAGTTCGGAGTGCCGCAGCGACAGCTCCACCGGGCCGGCCGGCAGGGTGAGCCTGGCGCGCTCCCGGCCGAGCACGTCGAGCCGGGGGGCCAGTCGTTGCAGCGGCGTCGCACGGCTCCCCCGCTGGAGCTGCTCGCGGTGCTGCCAGCGCAGCTCGGACTCCACCGCAGCGACCGTCGCGCGGACGAGCGTGAGCACGTGCGGACTGGCCACGTGGTCCCCGCCGGTCACGTCGATCGCGCCCAGCAGGACGCCGGTCACCGGGTCGTGCACGGGCGCGGCCGAGCAGCTCCACGGCTGGACCGGCCGCCGGAAGTGCTCGCTGCCGTAGATCTGGACGGCGTGGTCGACGGCGAGCGCGGTGCCGGGGGCGTTGGTGCCCACGACCTCCTCGGACCAGCGGGCGCCCTCGACGAAGTGCATGCCCGCCGCCCGGGAGCGCAGCGCGGAGTCGCCCTCCACCCAGAGCATCCGGCCGCCGGCGTCGGTGACCGCCACGATCATCCGGCCGTCCTCGGCGTCCTCGACCAGGAGCCGCCGGATCACCGGCATGACCAGGGCCAACGGATGGGCCTCGCGGTAGGCGATCAGGTCGTCGTCCAGCAGGTCGACCGGGGGCTCCCCGCCGTCGGGGTCGACGCCGCTGCCGAGGGAGCGCCGCCACGAGTCGTGGACCACCGAGCGCACCGCGATGTCGGCCGGTCCGTCGCCGAGCGCCGTCCCGGTCACCAGCCGCTCGTGGGCAGCGCGCAGCCGCCGGTCGTGGTCCGGGCCGGGCCGCCCCGTGGGGAGCGCCAGCCAGGGATTCACGGCCGACGGCACAGGAGGCTCCGCCGACGGTGGCTCATGTCACGGCCATCGTGGCTGGTCGCGGCCCTTTTGACCAGGGCAGGAGCCACCAGCGATCCGGCGCACGGCACCGGATCGTGTGCCTCAGTGCGCCGCGACGGGAACCGCGTCATCGTCGGGCACGGGCAGCTCCCACGGCCGCACGACCAGCGCGAGGACCGCGATCGCGAGCACCAGCGCGGTGACGACGACGGTGCCGATGGCCACCGCGTCGTTGCCGAGCAGGCCGACCACCGGGGAGACGACGGCGCCCACGCCGAACTGGATGGCCCCCAGCAGGGCCGCGGCGGTCCCGGCGGCGTCCCCGTGCCGGGAGAGGGCGAGCGCCGGAGCGTTCGGCAGGGCCAGACCGCAGGCGAAGAGCACGGCCCACAGCGAGCCCGCGACGGCGGGCAGGCCGCCGGTCCCCGTGCCGGCGAGGACCACCAGGGCGGCGCCGGCCGCGGCGCCGGCGACCGTGCCGGCCACCAGCAGTTGCTGCGGCGACCACCGGCGCAGCAGGAGCGGGTTGAGCTGGGTGGCCGCGATGAGCCAGAACGCGCCGGCGCCGAAGAGCAGCCCGAACTGCTGCTCGTCGAGGCCGAACTCGCCCTGGTAGACGAAGGCCGAGCCGGAGACGTAGCTGAACAGGCCGGCCATCGTCAGCCCGGCGACCAGCACGAGGCCGACGTAGGCCCGGTCGCGGAACAGGCTCCGGTAGCCGCGCAGGGTCCCCCGGACGCCGCTGCTCACCCGGCGCTCCGGTGGCAGCGTCTCCGGCAGGAGGCGGTAGCCCACGACGATCATGACGACGCCGTAGACGGCGAGGAACGCGAAGATCCCGCGCCAGGAGGTGAACCGCAGCAGCTCCCCGCCGATGGTGGGCGCGAGCACCGGCGCCGCGCCCAGGACGAGGAACAACCGCGAGAGCATCGTGGCCGCGGCCCGCCCGTCGTAGAGGTCGCGCACGATCGCGAGGGCGACCACCGCCCCGGCCGCCGTCCCGACGCCCTGCAGCACGCGGAGCCCACCGAGGACCGCCAGGTTCGGGGCGACGATCACCAGGAGCGAGGCCAGCACGTGCAGGGCGGTGCCGGCCAGCAGCGGCCGGCGCCGGCCGAACGCGTCGGACAGCGGGCCCAGCACCAGCTGGCCGAGCGCGAGACCGATGAGCGTGCCGGTCAGCGTCAGCTGCACCGCGGCCGACGTCGTCTCGAGCTCACGCGTGATCGTCGGGAGCGCCGGCAGGTACATGTCGATGGTCAGCGGGCCGATGGCCACGAAGGCGCCGAGCACGAGCGCCGTGCGGGCCGCGTCCGGGCGCGGTACGGCGAGCGGCGGCGCGGCGGCCGGCCGCTCCTGGAGTGTGGTCACGGGGGTCCTCGTCCGATCGTCGGTGACGCGGGGGACCGACGCTGGCCGTGCCGCACTACGAGGGCGACAAGTCCCGGGGGTCCGGGCTCATTCCGGCCGGACGGGAACCGGCAGGGTGTTCATCGGCACGTTCCCTCGGTGGTCGGGTGGGGAGGAGCGCTGCCGGGCTGCCTCGGCGCACCACGCCGGTCCACAACCCGGCGCCGTAGGCCAGGTCCTCCAGCCGCCGCGCGACGGCGAAACGGACCGGTCCCACCCACTGCCGGTGCGGCCACCAGGCCAGGGCGGCATCGACGACGGCGGCCGTGAGCACCCAGCGACGGGCGCGGCGGGAGACCAGCGCCGCCGCCAGCGCCACCGGCCAGTGGTGCCGGGTGACCGAACGGGCGAGCGCCCGGCCGGAGGCGCCCACGCCCCGGGCGACGAGCAGGGCGGCGAACCCGGCCGGCGGCCGCTCCCCGGGCGCCGCGAGCCGGGGCGCGAGGCGGGCTGCGGTCACGCCCAGGACACCCAGCGCGGCCATCCGGCCCCAGCGCCGCCCGGACAGCGCCAGCCCCCATGCCAGAGCCGTCTCCGGGGCGATCACGAGGGGCGCCACGGCGTTCCCGTGCCGGGCCGCGAGCAGGGCGGCGCCCGTGCCGTAGAACGCACGCCGGCGCAGCCACTCCCCCGTCGTCGCCGGATGGTCGTGCGCCACCGCGGCAGCCGGCTCGTACCGCACCCGCCGCCCCGCGGCGGACAGCCGCCAGACCAGGTCGACGTCCTCGGCGACGCGCATCGACTCGTCGAAGCCCGGTCCGAGCGCCTCCCGGCGGGCGAGCAGCGCCGCGCTCGGCACGTACGAGACGGCCGACCCCGGCCGCACGGCGGCGGGGTGCTCGCCCATGTCGAGGGCGCTGACCGCCGCCTCGTACGCGGCGAACCAGCCCGGACCTCCGCCCAGCGGCACGATCCGGGGGGCGACGACGGCCACCTGCGGGTCGTCGAGATGCGGCCGCAGGCGATGGAGCCAGCCGGGGAGCGGGACGCAGTCGGAGTCCAGGAACGCCACGAACGGCGTCGCCGCCACCCGCAGGCCCGCGTTCCGAGCCGCTGCCGGCCCCCGGGCCACGGGATGCCGCACGACCCGGAGCCCCTCCGGCACGTCCACCGGAACCGCCGAGCCGTCGTCCACCACGACCACCGGCAGGCCCGCCGTCCCCGGGTCGGTGCGCAGCGCCGCCAGCAATCGGTCGAGCGCCGCGGGGCGGTCCCTCACCGGGACGACGACCGTCACGTCGTCCGCGGGCCGCCCGGCGAGGTCGGGGTGGGCCAGCCCGGCGTCCAGCAGCCGGGCGGCGAGGGCCGCCGTCGTCGCGTCGCGGACCACCAGCCGGCCGTCGCCGAGCAGTGCCCGGGCGCGCGGGGAGAGCCGCAGCAGGCGCAGCGGCGAGCCGCCGACCAGGACGGCACCGCCGTCCCGGGCGCGGGTCCGCGGGTCCAGCCGGACGGCGAACCCGGCAGGGAGCCTGCCTTCGGGCGCGGCCGGCGTCACCGCCCGGCCAGCACCTCGTCGGTGGTGGTGATCTCCACCAGCGGTGCGTACAGGCCCATGATCCGCAGCGCGCGGTCGTGGTCCTCGTCGCAGGAACCGGCGCAGGCGTCGCCCACGACGCGGACGGCCACCCCGGCGTCGGCCGCGGGGAGCACCGTGGAGAGGACGCAGCAGTCGGTGGCCACCCCGACGACGGTCAGCGGCCCGTCCCCGACCACCTCGGCCATCTCCGGCCCCCACTTGCCGAACGTGGTCGCGTCGAGGACGCGGTGGGTGCCGGGGTCCTCGACCAACTGGTAGCACTCGGCGTCCGGGGGCTGGAGGGCGAAGTCGTACTTCGCGTAGTACTCCTTCCACGCCCCGGTCGGCTGCTCCGGTGCGACGAACCGTGTCCACACCACCCGGTCGCCGAACGCCGCGACCAGCCGGCGGACCTTCGCACGAGCCTCCTCGAAGCGCGGCGTGGTCCAGGGCGAGGACTCGTCGGCGAACACGCGCTGCAGGTCGACGACGACGAGCCAGCCCTCGAGCTCCGGTCCAGGTGTGCTCACCCGGCGATTCTCTCCCGTGCGGTCGCGAGCCGTGGACGGGGTGGCGGCCACACCCACAGGATCGTGTGCTTAGGTCAGCCTTACCTGGTCTCCGGAAGGGAACACGCATGTCTGCCCGTCCCGCCCTCCGCGGTGCTGCCCTCCTCGTCACCGCCCTCGTCGTCACCGGTTGCGGCTCCGGCGACGATTCCGGCGACGACTCCGCCACCGGGACCGGCGGGTCGGCGTCCGGCTCGTCGGAGGCCTTCCCGGTCACGATCAGCACCGCCTTCGGCGACGTGACCGTCGAGGAGGAGCCGACCCGCGTCGTGGCGCTGGGCTGGTCGGACGCCGAGACGGCGCTCGCGCTCGGCGTCGAGCCGGTCGGCGCCAGCGACTGGCTCGCCGTCGGCGGCGACGACGGCCTCGGGGAGTGGGTCGAGCAGGGCTACGAGGAGGCACCGGAGCTCATCGAGACGATGGAGCCGAGCTTCGAGGCGATCGCCGCCCTCGAGCCGGACCTGATCCTGGACACCAGGTCCGCCGCAACCGAGGAGCGCCACGAGCTCCTCAGCGAGATCGCCCCCACGATCAGCCAGCCCGAAGGCGTGGGTCCGTACCAGACCACGTGGCAGCAGCAGCTGGAGATGGTGGGCCAGGCCCTCGGCAGGACCGACGAGGCCGAGGAGCTGGCCGCCGAGGTGGAGCAGGCGTTCGCCGACGCCGCCGCGGCGCACCCCGAGTTCGAGGGCACCGAGGTCGCCGTCGGCGCCTACACCTCGGAGGGCTTCGGGGCGTACGTGAGCGGGGATGCCCGGGTCGCCTTCATGGAGCAGCTCGGCTTCGAGAACAAGACCGAGATCGAGGACCTCGCGACGGAGAACTTCTTCATCCCGGTCAGCGAGGAGCAGCTCGGCCTGCTCGACGCCGAGCTGACGGTGGTGTTCCCGATCTTCGTCGAGGCGTCGGAGTTCACCGGGAACCCGCTGTGGCAGGCCCTGCCCTCGGTGCAGGAGGGTCGCGCCGTCGTCCTCGACGACCTCACCGTGCTCAACGCCTTCTCCAGCGCCTCGGCGCCGGGCCTGCTCTACGCCCTGGAGACGACGGTCCCGCTCTTCGCCGACGCCCTGGACGGCTGAGCTCTGACACGGCCTGCGGCGTCGGTCGGCCCTGTCAGTCCAGGAGCCGGCCGGCGCCGTCGACGTTCCACCCCTCGGCGGCGGCGACCAGCCGCCCGGTGATCTCCGCCAGCAGTGCGGCGCCCTCGGCGCGTGAAGCGCCGGCGGGGTCGCCGAGGACGCCGGTCGGGCTCACCGCCCGGACGCCCTCCGCCCGCAGTCGCGGGAGCAGATCGCGGATCGGCGCGGTCGCCCCGGCGACGGCGCGCTCCTCCCGCACCCCATGAGGTTCCACGTGCAACATCAGTGACGTCTCGGTGCGCCCCGCGTGCGCATCGCCCCCGGGTACCCCGCACGGGAACCAGGCGACGTCGCGCCCCTCCGACCGCAGCAGCGGCACGGCCGCGCGCAGGGCATCGAGGTTGCCGCCGTGCCCGTTCACGACCAGCACGCGGGTGGCCCAGCGGCCGGCGGAGCGGCCGTACTCGACGAGCAGGCCGGTCAGCGCCTCGGTGCCGAGCGAGATCGTGCCCGGGAAGCCCTCGTGCTCACCGCTCGCGCCGTACGCCAGGGCGGGTGCCACGAGCGCGCCGTCCAGCGCCCCGGCCGCCGCGGCGGCGACGGCGCGGGCGACCGACGTGTCGGTGCCCAGCGGCAGGTGGTGGCCGTGCTGCTCGACCGAGCCGAGGGGCACGACGAGCAACGGCGCATCGGGGATCTCCGGCCAGACGGCGCCGGCCAGAGAGGTCATCGGCGCAGCCTAGACACGGGGTGTCGGCGGATCGGTGGTGGGCAAGGGAGGCCCATGACGACAGACCAGACGCGCAAGGTGGCCGAGCTGATCAAGGGTGAGCGGTTCGGCTTCCTCACCACCATCCGGACCGACGGCACGCTGACCAGCCGGCCCATGACGCTGCAGGAGGTGGAGTTCGACGGTGACCTGTGGTTCTTCGCCGAGCGCGACTCGAACCCCGTCCAGCACGTCACCGCCTCCCCGCAGGTGAACGTCGGCGTCGGGTCGGGCGGCACGTGGGTGTCCCTCACCGGCGACGCCGTCGTCGTGACGGACACGGCGAAGAAGCGAGAGCTGTGGAACGGCGCCGTCGAGGCGTGGTTCCCGCAGGGTCCGGACGACGACAGCGTCGTCCTGATCAAGGTGGAGGCCGACTCCGCGGAGTACTGGGACAGCCCGGGCGGCCGGTTGGCGACGGCGTTCAGCTTCGTGAAGGCCAAGGTCACCGGCGAGCGGACCGACGCCGGGGAGAACGAGAAGGTCGACCTCTCGTAGGCGCGCTCCCGGCTCAGTGCCTGCGGGTGCCCTGCAACCGCTCGACCGCGGGCGCCCCGGGCTGCGCCGGCACCCGCGCCGGACGGCCCGGCAGGCTCGCCCCGGCGCGCGCGGCCGGGGCGGGCCGGGCGAACAGGTAGCCCTGCGCCTGGGCGCAGTGCAGGTCGGCGAGCGCCTGGCGCTGCCCCTCGGTCTCCACGCCCTCTGCGACGACGTCGAGGCCCAGGGTGCGGGCCAGCTCGACGATCGACGTGATCAACGTGGTGGCCGAGCGGCCCCGCGGCAGGTCCATGACGAAGCTGCGATCGATCTTGATGATGTCGGCCGGCAGGTGGCGCAGGTAGGACAGTCCGGAGAATCCGGTGCCGAAGTCGTCGATGGCGATGCGGATCCCCAGGGTGCGCAGCGCCTCCAGGTGGGCGACGACCGAGTCGACGTCCCGGACCAGGACGCCCTCGGTGACCTCGAGGGTGAGCAGCTCCGCGGGGAATCCGCTCTCCTCGAGCGCGGCCACGACGTCGGCGGTCACGTCGCCGTCCTGGAACTGGCGCGGCGAGAGGTTGACGGCCATGCGCAGCGGCGTCCCGGTCTCCGCCAGCCAGACGGCGCCCTGGCGCAGGGCCTCGCGCAGCACCCAGCGGGCGATGCCGGTGATCGCGCCGGTCTCCTCGGCGAGCGGGATGAACTCCCCGGGCGGCACCAGGCCGCCGCCGGGGTGGTTCCAGCGGACCAGCGCCTCGAACCCGGTGGTCCGGCCGTCGGTCAGGCGCACCGTCGGCTGGTAGTGGACCTCCAGCTGCCCGGCGTCGGCGGCGACGGCCAGGTCCTGGGCAAGGCCCGCGCGGCGGCGCGCGGCCTCGGCCATGCCGTCGGCGTAGACGACCAGCCGGTTCTTGCCCTGGGCCTTCGCCAGGTACATGGCGAGGTCGGCGTTGCGGAGCAGAGCGCCGGCGGTGCGGTCGGTGGCGTCCGTGGAGGCGGCGACACCCACGCTGGCGTGCACCGTCACCATGCCGTCGGCCAGTGGCACGGGGACCGACAGCGCCACGAGGGCGCGCTCGCCGACCGAGCGGGCGACGTCCGGGCCACCGTTGACGACGACGGCGAACTCGTCGCCGCCGATCCGCGCGACGACGTCCCCCGGCCGCACGCAACCGTGGAGCCGCTCGGCGAGGACCAGCAGCAGCCCGTCGCCGGCCGCGTGCCCGCGGCTGTCGTTGATGTCCTTGAAGTCGTCGAGGTCGATGAACAGCAGGCTGACCGCTCCGCCTCGAGCCAGCAGGCGGTGGGTGATCTCCTCGAGCAGCGTCCGGTTGGCCAGGCCGGTCAGGGGGTCGCTGAGGACCTGGTCCTCGTTGAGCCGCCAGGCGGCCAGGTGAGCGATGCTCGCCGCGAGCACGAACGCCGCGTGGATCCCCGCCCACAGCCAGGGGTCGTGCACCGCGTCGTGGCTGTACACCTCGTGCGGGTACATCGTGCCGAAGACGCCGTGGTGCACGACGACGACGACCAGGGCGATGCCGTACGGCACCCAGTCCTGGTACAGCGAGACGACGCCGATCATCACGAAGAAGATGAAGTGCGCCTCGGTGACCCCGCCCCAGAGATGGACCAGCGCCACGGAAGCGGCCAGGAGGCTCGCCGTCGTCGCGGCGGCGCGGCCCTTGCGTCCCAGCCGCGGGACGGCGGCCAGGGCGACGGGGCCGGCCACGGCGGCCAGGACGGCGACGGCGGCCGGCTGACCGCCGCCCTGCAGCCAGGCGACGAGCACGAGCAGCCCGGCCGAGGCCAGGCAGAGCCGCATGATGGCGCGGTGCCGACGCTCCCAGACGGCCTCGGGCAGCAGCCGACCCTCGGGCAGCAGCCGGGCACACCGGTCGCGGAGTCGGAGGATCACGTTCCCCGCATCGGCTGCTCGCCCGGCTCGCTGTACCCCCGACCGGTCAGCTGCCCCCTTCGGGGTGGATCACCGCGGGAGACGTTTCAGCGCAGGTCGAGCCCGGCCAGCGGTGACTCGTCGCAGATCTTGCTGGGGATCGACGGGATGCCCAGCAGCGTGGGCTGGCCGCGGACCGGGCCCTTGTGCGAGTGGTCGATGTGGCTGCGCGGGGTGGCCAGCCCCAGGTCGCGGGCGGCCAGCGCCGTCTCGCCGTAGCCCTGCACGCACTCGGGGTCGGGGCCGTCCAGGGGCAGCCCGGTGAAGAACTTGGCCGCCATGCAACCGCCGCGGCAGGCGTCGAAGTGGGCGCACTTGGTGCATGCGCCCTCCGTCTGCGGGTTGCGCAGGTCGGCGAACAGCTCCGACTGCTGCCACACCCGCTGGAAGCCGCCCTCGTCGCGCACGTTGCCGGCGAGGAAGTTCTCGTGGATGGCGAACGGGCAGGCGTAGACGTCGCCGACCGGGTCGATCAGGCAGACCACCCGGCCCGCGCCGCACAGGTTGAGCCCGGGCAGGGCCTCGCCGAGCGCCGAGAGGTGGAAGAAGGAGTCGCCGGTCAGCACCCGGTCGCCGTTGTCGAGCAGCCAGGCGTACAGCTCCCGCTGCTGCTGCTGGGTGGGGTGCAGCCGGTCCCAGACGTCGGCACCGCGCCCCGCGGGCCGGAAGCGGGTGATCCGCAGCTGGGCGCCGTAGCGGTCGGTGAGCGCCCTGAAGTCGTCGAGCTGCCCGGCGTTCTCGCGGGTGACGACGACCGAGACCTTGACATCTTTCATCCCGGCCTCGGCCAGGTTCTCCAGGGCCTTCACGGCCGTCGCGAAGGAGCCGGTGCCGCGGACGGCGTCGTTCACCTCGGCGGTCGCGCCGTCCAGGGAGATCTGGACGTCGACGTAGTCGGTGCGGGCCAGCTGGTCGGCGCGGGCCCGGTCGAGCCTGATGCCGTTGGTGGAGAACTTGACGCCGACGTCGTGGCCGATGGCGTAGTCGAGCAGGTGCCAGAAGTCCGGGCGCACGGTGGGCTCGCCGCCGCCGACGTTGACGTAGAAGACCTGCATCCGCTGCAGCTCGTCGATGACCGCCTCGGCCTCGGCGGTGGAGAGCTCGCGCGGGTCGCGTCGTCCCGAGGAGGACAGGCAGTGCACGCACGCCAGGTTGCAGGCGTAGGTGAGCTCCCAGGTCAGGCAGATCGGGGCGTCCAGGCCGTACTCGAACTGGTCGACCAGCCGGCCGCCCTGGGGGCGCTGCGGGCGGGACGGCAAGACGGTGGTCACGGGGTCTCCCGGGGCTCGATCATCTGCGAACGGGCAAGGTCGGCCAGCGCCTTGACGTAGGCGGGGCGCTGCCCGTCAGGCACGGCGCAGGCGGCCAGCGTCGCCTCGGCACTCGGGTGGGTGGCCAGCGCTTCCACGACGGCGACCAGCGTCCTCGACTTCAGGAAGGAGAGCTTCCGGTTGCCGAAGTGGTAGGCCAGCGCACCGAACGGCTCCGGCCGCAGCGCCACCGACCGGGCCTTCTGCCACGGCAGCGACGGATCGAAGGCGACGTCCGTCAGCACGGTGGCGACCTCGTCGACCGGGCGGCTCAGTAGACGCCGCACATGCCGTCGATGGAGACCTCCTCGACCAGCGACTCCTCCACCAGGTCCTCCTCGACGAGGGCCTGCCCGCCCGATCCGGCCTCGAGGACGGGAACGTCGGTCTGGGGCGTCTCGGGCATGGCGATACCTCCGGAGCGGGGCGAGGGCGGGTGCCGCGGACGTTAGTGACACCCGGTGCCACTGGCAACACCGGCACAATGCTGCGCGTGACCGGGACGGGGACACCACCGACCGGGGGCACGCGGGTGCGCGTCGAGCGGGCGGCCCTGGAGCTCTTCGCCTCCCGCGGCTTCGAGAACGTGACCAGCGACGAGGTCGCCGACTCCGCAGGCATCAGCCGCCGGACGTTCTTCCGCTACTACCCCACGAAGGCCGACGCCGTGTGGGGCGACTTCGCCGGCCACGTCGCCCGCCTGGAGGGTTTGCTCACCGCCACGGACCCTGCGACGGGGGTGCTCGCCTCGGTCTGCGCGGCCTACGTCGAGGCGAACGACTATCCGGACGCCGAACTGCCGCTGCTCCGCGAGCGCATGCGGCTGATCCTGGGCGAGCCGGCGCTGCTGGCGCACTCGCAGCTGCGGTTCGCCGAGGTCGACCGGGTGGTCGCGCGGCACGTCGCCGAGCGGACCCGGACCTCGGCCGACGCGCTGGTCCCCCGGCTGGTGGCGGCGAGCACCCGGGCGGCGGCGACGACGGCGTTCGAGGCGTGGCTCGCCGACGGGCGGTCCTCCCTCACCCGGCTCCTGCACCGAGCGTTCGACGAGATGGCGGCGGGATTCCCGACCCTCGGCCGGTGAGGACCGGACTCCCTGCGACACCTGCGATGAGGTGCGGCGCGCATGGGGAGCCGCCCGACCTGACGTCGAGCCGCGCCGGAGCACGGCTGGACGTCAGCCGACGCGGCCGGGCATCCGCGGGGTCCACCCTCGCGGGGGGAGCGTTGGTGCCCGCACCGACGGATAGGCTGGCACTCAGTGCCACCGGCCGTCGAGGGCCGGTCGATGGACCCGGACGACCGGGCCCGAGGAGGTCCGACGATGGCTAACCCGTGGTTCGAGTCGGTCGCCGAGGCCCAGCGCCGGGCCAGGAAGCGGCTGCCCAAGGGCGTGTACGGCGCCCTGGTCGCCGGCTCCGAGCGCGGCCTGACCCTCGAGGACAACCTGGCCGCCTTCGCCGAGATCGGCTTCGCCCCCCACACCGCCGGCCTGGCCAACGAGCGCACCATGGGCGTGACCGTCATGGGCCAGTCCATGTCGATGCCGATTCTGATCAGCCCGACCGGTGTGCAGGCGGTCCACCCCGACGGCGAGGTCGCCGTCGCCCGCGCCGCAGCCGCCCGCGGGGTGTCGATGGGGCTCTCGTCGTTCGCGAGCAAGCCGATCGAGGAGGTCGCCGCGGCCAACCCGCAGACCTTCTTCCAGATGTACTGGGTGGGCACCCGCGAGGAGATGCTCGCCCGCATGGAGCGGGCCAGGAAGGCCGGCGCCGTCGGGCTGATCGCCACGCTCGACTGGTCCTTCGCGTACGGCCGCGACTGGGGCAGCCCGTTCATCCCGGAGAAGATCGACTTCGCGGCGGCCCGCCGGTACGCGCCCCAGGTCCTGGTCAAGCCGCGCTGGCTCCTGGACTTCGCGAGGACCGGGAAGATCCCGGACCTCACCGTCCCGAACATGGTGGCGAACCCCGGTGACGACGCACCCACCTTCTTCGGCGCCTACGGCATGTGGATGCAGTCGCCGATGCCCACGTGGGAGGACGTCGCCTGGCTGCGCGAGCAGTGGGACGGGCCCTTCATGCTCAAGGGCGTCATGCGGGTCGACGACGCCAGGCGCGCCGTCGACGCGGGAGTCACGGCCATCTCGGTCTCCAACCACGGCGGCAACAACCTCGACGGCACGCCGGCCTCGGTACGGGCGCTGCCGGCGGTCGCCGACGCGGTCGGCGACCAGATCGAGGTGCTCCTGGACGGCGGCATCCGCCGCGGTGGCGACGTCGCCAAGGCCCTGGCCCTGGGCGCCAAGGCGGTCATGATCGGCCGCGCCTACCTGTGGGGCCTCGCGGCCAACGGCCAGGCCGGCGTGGAGAACGTGCTCGACCTGTTGCGCGACGGTCTCGGGTCGGCGATGGTCGGCCTCGGCCGCCCCGACGTCGCCGAGCTCAGTCGCGACGACCTCGTCATCCCCGCCGGCTTCGAGCGCAAGCTCGGCGACGCCGCCGTCGAGAACGCGCTGCTGGCCACGTCACCCGCCCAGCGCCGCCGCGAGGCCTGAGCCAGGACCGCTACACCCGGGGCCGGCGCCCTTGTCTAGGTGCGGCCTCCGGTGCTGAGCAGGCCCTCCAGCTGGGCGGCGGCGGCGTGCAGGTCCCGAACCACGGCGATCTGCCTCTTCTTGGTCATGCGGCTCGACGGCGCGGACGCATTGATGGCGGCGATGCTGGCCCCGCGGTGGTCCTGCACCGCCACGGCGACGGAGATGATGTCCTCTGCCACCCGGTGGTTGGTCGCATATCCCCGTTCCCGTACCTCGAGCAGCTCGGCATCGAGCTGCGCCCGGTCCTCCGGGGTGAGTCCCTCGCCGTTGCCGAGCTGGTCCAGCGAGAAGATCTCGTCCAGCTGCTGACCGGTGAACGAGGCGAGGATCGCCTTGCCGGTCGCCGTGCGGTGCGCCGGGAGGAGCTGGCCGGTCCGGTCGGCCACCCGCAGCGGCTGGCCGCTCTCGGCGGCGGCCAGGTACCGCGTCTTGGCGCCCTCCAGCTGCGCCAAATGCACCGTCTCATCGGTCTTCCTGGCGAGGTCGGCCAGGATCGGCCGGGCGTAGGTGCGGATGTCGAGGTTGCGCACGGCAGCCAGCCCCAGCTCCAGCAACGCCGGACCGGCGACATAGGTACCCATGCCATCCTCCTGCCGGACGAAGCCGTGATGGACGAGCATCGCCAGCAGCCGGTGCGCGGTGGAGGGA
Organism: Blastococcus colisei; assembly: GCF_006717095.1. Taxonomy (NCBI): domain Bacteria; kingdom Bacillati; phylum Actinomycetota; class Actinomycetes; order Geodermatophilales; family Geodermatophilaceae; genus Blastococcus; species Blastococcus colisei. Next base: position 258,259 of record NZ_VFQE01000001.1, on the reverse strand, counting down.
GCGATGTCCAGCGCCACGGCGATCCCCGAGAGCCGCAGGCGCGGCTGGTCCCGCAGCATCAGCACGAGCCGGAGCGCGTTGTCCACGGACGAGATCGGGTAGGCGGGGCCGGCCTTCGCGGCGGTGGTCACCGTTTCAGCCATCCGACGATCCTAATGGGTCTCGATGCATTGTCGCGTCGCCCGATCCGGCCACCTGCACGCCGCTCCGTCCCGTCAGGACAGCTGGGCCGGAAGCACGATGTTGATGGTCTTGACCTCGGTGAAGCTGAGCAGTTCGTCGAGCCCCTCCTCCGTTCCGGTACCGCTCTCCTTGCGACCGCCGAAGCTGGTGCCGGGGAAGTGCGACGAGTTGCCGTTGATCCAGACGTATCCGGCCTGCACCGCGCGCGCGGTGACCAGAGCCCGGTTCAGGTCGTCGGTCCAGATCGAGGCGGTCAGCCCGTAGTCGACGCCGTTCGCGACGGCCAGCAGGTCGTCGTCGTCGGACCACCTGCTGACCGCCAGGACCGGCCCGAAGACCTCGCTCCGGAACAGGCGCATGTCGGGTGTCACGTCGGCGAACACTGTGGGCTGAAGCCAGAACCCCCGCTCGAACTGCGCACCGCCGGGGCGCCGCCCGCCCGTCACGAGCCGGGCACCGTCCTGCTCCGCAGCCGCGATGTGGCTCTTCACGTTCTGGAGGTGCCGGGCGTTGTTGAGGGGGCCCATGTCGGTGTCGTCGCGTGTGGGGTCGCCCAGCCGCAGGGCCGTGACCTTCTCCACCACGCGCGCCAGGACGTCGTCGTAGAGGTCCTCGTGGAGCAGCAGCCGGCTGGTCGAGCCGCACGACTGACCCTGGTGGCCGAAGTTCATGCCGGCGACCGCCGCGGTCGCGACCTTCTCCGGGTCGGCGTCACCGAAGACGATCATCGGATTCTTGCCGCCCAGCTCGAGCGAGACGTGCTTGACCGAGGACTCCGCAGCCTGGCGCTGGATGGCCCGGCCGGTCGGGACCGATCCGATGAACGTCAGCCGCTTGACGCGAGGGTGCCGGACCAGAGCGGCCCCGGCGACGAGGCCCGTGCCGGTCACGATGTTGACCACGCCGGGCGGAAAGACCTCCGCACACAATTCGGCCAGCACGGTGGTCGACAGCGGCGCCTCCTCCGACGGCTTCAGGACCACGGTGTTGCCGGCGACGAGGGGGGCCGCCAGCCGCGAGGCGGCGAAGTAGAAGGGGTGGTTGAAGGCGAGGATGCGGCCCACGACCCCGTAGGGCTCACGCACCGAGAGATGCAGCCCGGTGGCGGTGGACGGGATGGTCTCGCCCTTCGTCTCCAGGGCCAGACCGGCGAAATACTCCAGCAGATCCGTGGCCATGGTGACGTCGCGGACCATCCGCCGCCGGGTGTTCCCGGTGTCGCGGACCTCCAGCTCCAGCAGCTCGTCGGCCCGCTCCAGGGCGCGGCGGGCGAGCTCCCGCACCAGCCGGCCCCGCTCCAGCGCAGGCGTGGCGGCCCACGCGGGCGCGGCGCGGTCGGCTGCGGCGACCGCCAGCTCGACGTCCTCCGCCGTGGCCTCGGGGACCCGGCCGAGCACGTTCTCGTTGCTCGGGTCGATGGCGGTCAGCCAGCCGTCGCCGACGCTGGCGCAGAGCTTGCCGTCTATCAGCATCAGCCGATCCGGCGCGGTGCCGGCATAGGTGGCGGTGGGGGACATGTGCATCTCCTCGATGGGACGACGGGCGGGCGGCCCGGGATGCGCCCCACCAGGAGGCGCCACGACGGCTTCTGCGCGCGGGGAGCGCGGAGTCACAGGAGGGGGTCGACGAGCGGCTTCAGGACTCCGCGTTTCATCGACCGCATGGCGTCGGTGACGTGGTCCAGCCCGACGGGCGCGGTCACCAGCGCGTCCCAGTCGACGGAGTCCCGGGTCTGCCGGAGGAAGTCCAGGGCCTTCCAGTAGTGGCCGGCGTGGGCCGACAGGACGCCCCGGACGATGAGCTGCTTGCGCACGATCAGACTGGGGTCGATCGCGAGGTCCACCGCGTTGGTCTGCCCGGCCACGCCGTAGCGGCCGCCCGCCCGGAGCAGCTCGAGGCCCTCCCCGAAGGCCGACCGCGCACCGGAGAGCTCCAGGACGACGTCGGCGCCCCGCCCGTCGGAGGTCAGCCGGCGCACGGCCTCGTTCCGCTCGCGGGCATCCGGCAGGTGCTCCACCGATACGGTCCCGGTGGCGCCGTAGGCCGTTGCCAGCTCGAGGCGACCGTCGGGGGCTCCCAGCACGATGACGGAGCCCACCCCGAGGTGGCGGAGCACCGCCGTCGCGTACAGACCCAGTGGTCCGGCACCCTGGACGACCACGGACTCGTGCGGCTGCACGGTGCCGACCTGCTCGAGCACGTGCACCACCGTGCGCAGCGCGCAGCTCGCCGGAGCGGCCCACGCGTCGGGCACCTCGTCGGGCACCCGGACGCGCCCGGACCCCGGGAACACGTAGCAGTACTCCGCGAAACCACCCGTGACGTGGGGAAAGGCGGACGCGGGTAGCCGCCCGTAGCTCTGGCGGTGCGAGCACAGCGAGGGCTGCCGGTCGACCGTGCAGTAGAAGCATCGGCCGCACGGCGCGTGCGTCCAGACGACCCGGTCGCCGGTCGCCAGGGGCCGGCCGAGGGAGTCGGTGCGCGGACCGTCGCCGAAGGCGACGACCTCCCCCACCATCTCGTGCCCCATCACCTGCGGCAGGTTCGCGGCGTTCGCGGTGAAGGCCCCGCCCTCCCAGATGTGCACGTCCGTGCCGCACACCGACGCCATGGTCACGCGGACCAGGAGCGCCCCGGGCTCGAGTTCCGCGGGCACCGGGACGTCCTCGACGGAGGCCGGCTGCCCGAACGCGCGCAGCAGCGCGGCCCGGCTCGACGACGGGATCGGCACGTCGGTGCTCCTCTCGGGTGGGGCACGGGGCGGCGACGCCCCGACGGGCCTTCTCCGCCGGCGGCCGGAGAAGACCCGGTAACGGTGGGCTCAGACGAAGATGGAGAGATTTTTCGCCAGGAGGACGGACTGGTCGAGCAGCAGCTCCCGGCGGACGACCTGCCAGGAGTCACCGACCTGGCGCAGGCGGTCCTTGCGGCGGCCGACGAGGAAGTCGGTCTCGTCCGCCACCCGGTTCCGGTAGACCAGGAAGCGGCAGCTCACCGCGACCTCGGGCAGCTCGATGGCTTCGAGCCGGATGTTGGTCACCAGGTGCGACACCCGGGACACCGGCTCCTCCGCCCAGTGGAGGCCCGTGTTCAGCTGGTCGACGCGGAGAGACATCGTCTCCTTGCCCTCGTCGAACCAGCAGATCTCTCGGCCGGCACGCGTCTCCTCACGCGCGTCCGTCTCCCCGTAGGCGACGTTCATCCGGAGCGGCACCGAGTATTGGTAGTCCTCGGCGAGCATGTCCAGCCACTCGGTGTACCGCCGCTCGTCGAGCAGATCGGCCTCCCGGTACAAAAATTCGGACACGCTCTCGAGCAGGAGCACCCGCTCGAGCAGGGCCTCGTCGATCGGCATGGCAGTCCTTTCGTGGAGTAGTGGTGGTCCTACTGCGCGGGGGGGCCGTCGACGACGTCGACAGCGTCGAGGACCTTGACGCCGTCGGCGACGTCGGTGACGTCGGCATCGCGTTCCGTGGCGCGGTCGTCGACCCGTGCGAGCTCGGTGAGCTCGGGCCACGAGAGGTTGTCTACGAACTCGGCCCACCGCCGGTAGAAGGCGCGGGCGTTGACCTCGCCGGCGATGGCGTGGTGGGAGTGCACCGAGCCGGCCAGGTCGCTCGCGGTCTCCTGACCGAGCCCCTGCTGGTAGTTGTAGGGGTAGCGCCGAGCGACGACGCCCCGGCTGGCCTCGGTGGCGTAGTCCCAGTTCTCCATGTCGTCCTGCTCGGTCATGCCGGCCGGACCCGCATAGCGCATGTAGTAGTGGCGCAGCCAGTCGCGCACGTTCTCGGGCGCGGACTTGTCCACCAGGTACCAGCGCCACACCTCGGTCTCGGTCGGGCTGATCGGGTGCGCGACCAGGATGGTCCGCGGGAAACCTCCGGCGAAGGACATGTTCGGGAAGAGCGTCGCAGGACCCCGGCCGCCCAGCAGGCGCCCCTCCGCCTGCAGCTTCTCCTTGCGCTTCTCCCATGCGGCGACGAAGTAATCGTTCAGGTCGTCCTCGGCAAACTCCGGGTACGGGACTTCGTAGGCGAGGTTGTCCGATGCACCGTGTCCGCGCCGGAAGGAGGTCTTCATCCGCCCCTTCGAGAATCCACCCTCGTTCTGACGCTCGCCGTGACGCCGCTTGCCCTTCCCGCCCGGGCCGATGCCGACGGCCTCGACCGAGGCGTGGGTGGAGGCGCCGTGGTAGGTGTCGCCGAGGAAGTTCTCCGAGACGAACTTCCAGTTCGACCGGATCCGCCACTTGTGCACGCCGCGGTAGGCCTCGGTGCCGCCCTCGGTGCCGTCGAAGGCGTCGGCCAGGTTGTCCAGCCACCAGTGGAAGTCACCGACGTACTCGTCGAACGACGGCGCCTGCGGGTCCCAGTTGGCGAAGACGAGGCCCTTGTAGTTGTGCACCTTGGCGGCGCGAACCAGCCCCCACTTCTGCCGCTCCAGGTTGGTGCCGTACGCCGCCTTCTGCTGCGGGACACCGTGCAGGGCGCCGGGGGTGTCGACCAGCGAGCCGTCGATCGAGTACGACCAGGCGTGATAGGGGCAGGTGAACTGAAGGGTGTTGCCCTCGTCGTAGCGGCAGACACGCATGCCGCGGTGCCGGCACGAGTTGAGCAGGACGTTCAGCTCACCCTTGTCGTCCCGGGTCAGCAGGACGGGGTCGGCACCCATCCACGAAGAGAAGAAGTCCCCGGGGTTGGGCACCTGCGTGGCGTGGCCGACGAACAGCCACGCACGCGGGAACAGATTCTCCAACTCGGCCTTGAAGATCTGCTCGTCGATGAAAATCTCGCGGCTGATCTCGCCCTTGCGGACGTCGACCAGGTCGCGCACCTGCCGAGCGCCGGTACCGGTGGGCTCTTCGACTGTCGTCACTTGCTCGTTCTCCTCTGGCGTGTGGACTTGTCGGGGTCGGTGGAGCGACATCAGGACCCGGTCAGGCGGCCGGGACGGAGAGGATCGATGTGGCGAGACCGGACAGCCGCGCGGTGACCTGCGCCAGGTCCTCGCCGCGCTCCCAGGCCTGCCTGCATGCCACGACGGCGCGCGGCCAGCCGAGCACCACGGCGGCGGAGAAGCCACCCCCGCGGGAATAGAGAGCGACGTCCTTGTCACCCGCAGCGGTGGTGCAGCGCAGGAAGCTCACCCGGTCGTCGGGGTGGATGCGCCCGACCATCTGGATCTTCAGACCGTGCTGGTCGGACCAGAAGTACGGCGCCTTCACGTGGGGGCGCAGGTCTCCGGGGTTCAGCATGTTGTGCGCCACGAGGTTGGCCTGCTCCACCGCATTGGTCCAGTGCTCGACCAGGCGGTGCTCGCCGCTGCGCACGTCCAGCCAACGCGCGACGTCGCCGACGGCGTATACGTCCGGCGCTCCCGACGCCCGGCAGAACTCGTCTGTCAGCACGCCGAACCCGAGATCCAGACCAGAGCCCTCCAGCCACCCGGTGCTGGGGACCACGCCGATTCCGACGACGACCGTCGCCGCGGGCAGGCGTCTGCCGTCCGCCAGGTGCACGACACCGGTGCCGTCGGCCAGTGACTCCACGCGCGCCACGGCCGCGGACCCCATGACCGGCACCCCGGCATCGGCGTGCAGGCGACTGATCCGGGCACCGACTTCGGGCCCCAGGACGCGGGCGAACGGCTCGGGCAGCGCCTCGACGATCGTTGCCTCCAGACCCAGCTGGCGGGCGCTCGAGGCGACCTCGGCGCCGATGAAGCCGCTGCCCACGACGACGACCGGTCCACCGCGCGAGAACCGCTCCCGAATCGCGGCGGCGTCGCGCAACTCGCGCACGGTGCACACCAGGTCACCCTCTGGCGCCGCAATGCTCCGCGGAAATGCGCCGGTCGCCAGCACGACGGCGTCGTAGGCCACCGGCTCGCCGTCGGACAGGATCACCTGCTTGCCGACCGGGTCCAGACGCACCGCGGCGCGGCCCGTCATCGGCGTCAGCCCGTCGCCCGCCCAGCCGTCGGGACCGAGAAGCGAGATGTCGGCCGCCGTCTGGCTGCCGACCAGCACCTGCTTGGACAATGGAGGCTTGTCGTAGGGAGCGACGTCCTCGGCACCGACCAGCACCACCTCGCCGGTGTGGCCCGCGGCCCGGAGAGCCTGCCCGGTCCTGATGCCGCCGACGGACGCGCCGACGACGACGACCCGCTCGGGCGTCCGGTCACGCGTCATCGTCGACCAGCCACACGGCTTGCACGGGGCAGCTGCGCACGGCGGCGCCGGACGTCTCCCGCTCGGTGTCGCCCACGGAGGTACGGAGCAGGACGACGAGTCCGTCGTCATCGAGGTCGAAGTGCTCAGGATCCAGGTCGACACAGTTGCCGTAGCCCTGACACTTGCCCACGTCGGCCTTGATCTGCATGAGGGTCGGTCTCCGTACTCGTTCCGGGTGCTCGGGGCGCGGTGGGGATGACGCTTTGCCGCCGGCAGGCGACCGCCAGCCCCCGGTCCGCGGCCAGCATTGCACACGTTGTGCAAATGGTCTGTCCATTGTACGGTAAGAGTGGTCGAGGCCACTGTCAACCGGGCGATCGACATCCAGCCCCAGCGAGGAAGGAACCGCCGCATGGCGCCAACGTCGCGGGAGGGCGCGGGCGGCTCCCGCCGGGACGCGACAGCCAGTCTTGTCGGGGCGGTGATCTTCGCCGTGGGCCAGGGCATCGCCAGCGTGGCCGTGCCGCTCCTGGCGCTGCGGGTCGGGTACTCGACCGCCGAGGTGGGTGTCATCGTCGCGATGTCCGCCGTGTCCCAGATGGGCGCCCGGCTCTTCATGGGCGCGATGATGCGGCGCCTGCCGGACAAGGTGTTCGTCATCATCTCCGCCGCGTCGCTGGCACTGTCCTGCGGCGTCCTCGTCATCTCGACCACGTGGCTGATCTTCACGGTCTCCCAGTTGCTCCAGGGGCTGGCCCGGGCCTTCTTCTGGACCGGCACACAGACTCACGCCGTGCGGACGTCGGAGTCCGCCGTGGGAGCGCTCGCACGGGTCAACCTGGTATCCGGGCTGGGACAGATCGCCGGCCCGCTGATGGCCGGCCTGCTGATCGCCCACTCCCCCCAGCTCGCCCTCGGCGTGGCCGGGGCCATCAGCGCACTCGGCGTGGTGAGCGCCCTGCTGCTCATCCGGCTGCCACCCTTTGCGCCACGCAGCAAGGACCGCGGCCGGGTGCGGATCTGGCGGCGCCCGGGCGTCGACGTCGGGTGCTGGGCAGGCGCCAGCGCGGGTGCCTGGCGCGGGCTCCTGGGGTCCTACGTCCCCGTCGCCCTCGAGCACGCGCGGCAGAGTTCCACGACGATCGGCGCGCTCGTCGCCGTCGCCAACGGCGCCCAGGTTGCCGGGAGCGCGATCGCCGGCCGCTTGCGCGGCGCCGGTCTACGCCGGTCACTGGTGCTCGGCATCCTCGCCAGCGGCATCGGCATCGCCGTGGTCGGGCCGCTCGCCGAGATGGCGGCGCTGACCGCGCTCGCGCTGTTCGTCTCGGGGATCGGGGCGGGCGCGGTCCAGACGGTCGGCCCCGCCGTGGCGACCGATGCCGTCGACGCCGAGGAGCGCGGCGAGGCCATCGCCTCCACGGGCACCTTCCGCGCCGCCGCTCTCCTGGTCGCGCCGTTCGCCGTCGCCGGCATGGTCACCGTCATCCCCCTCACCGCCGCCGTCGTCACCGCCGGGATCCTGATCACGGCACCGGCGGTGGGCCTCGGCCGACTGCGCCCGGCAGGCTGAGTCCCTGTCCGCCACGAGTCCGGACCCGCTACGGGCACGTCCGGGTGGGCGCCGTGCAGTAATCTCCGCATCCGATGAGAGGAGGCCGGCGGTGAGCGACGGCCTGGCCCCGTCCAACGCCGACCTGTTCCGGCCCGTGGCCGTCGGGCGCATCTCGCAGGCGATCGTCGAACAGGTGCGGGCACTCATCCGCACCGGCGAGCTCGGCATCGGCGCCCGACTGCCGTCGGAGCGGGAACTCGGCGAGCGCTTCGGGGTCAGCCGGGTGACCGTGCGCGAAGCCCTGCGGGTGCTCGAGGCCAGCGGCCTCATCGAGATCCGCGTCGGCTCGCGGGGCGGCGCGTTCGTCACCGCTCCCACTACCAGGCGGGTCGGCGAGGGCATCACCGACCTGCTCAGCCTGTCAGCGCTGTCGGCGGCCGAGGTGACCGAGGCCCGCGAGGTGTTCGAGCTGGGCATCGTCCCCCTGGTGTGCGAACGCGCCACCGAGGGAGAGCTGGACGAGCTGGTGCAGCTGTGCGATGAGGCGGAGCGAGCCCGCGACGCGGGAACCTACACGGTGACGATGTCGTTCGACTTCCACCTGCAGGTCGCGGCAGCGGCGCACAACCCGGCGCTGGTCATGCTGATGCGGTCATTGCGGGAACCCGTGCTGATGTCCTTGCGAGAGGCACAGCACGAAGGACGCCAGGGCGTTGCCGAGCACCGAACCTTCGTCGAGGCCGTGCGCACGCGCGACCCCGACCGGGCGCAGCGGATCATGGCCGACCATCTCCAGCGGACCGCCCGCCGCGTCGCGGGGCACTGAGCGGGATCCGGCCGGGGCCGGTCCCGCTCAGTTGTTGGTCACAGGTCGCCGGCCAGGCCGGCGTTCTCCAGCCGGCTGATGTTGTACGCCCAGACCTGCGCGTCGTTGAAGGCCGACCCCAAGTCGGGCATGGCGGCGATGTCCTCCGCCGACAGCTCCGGCGGGGTCGTCCCGAAGGCGCTGGCCTGCAGAGTCATGCGGGCCAGCGCGTCGAGGTTGAGTGCGCGCACGACGGCCTGCTCCACCGAGTCCCCCGTGGCGACGATGCCGTGCCCGCGGAGGATGCATGCGGGGCGATCGCCGAGGGCGCGGGCCACGTCGCGCCCCAGCTCCGGACGGTTGATGAGCACACCGCGCGGATAGGTGGGGACGCCATTCTGGGCCATGCGCATCGCCGGGATGTTGTACGCGCCGACGATGGGCCGGAGCGGCAGACCTGCCAGGTCTGCCGCGACGACGGCCGGGGGGTGCACGTGCACCACGGCCTGGACGTCGGGTCGTGCCCGGAGCACCTCCGTATGGATGGGGAGCTCATTGGGCGCCGAGAAGCGGGCGGGTAGCTCGCTCTCCCCGTCCAGGGAGACCGCGTGCACGTCCGCGGAGCCGGTGAAGAGCAGGCCCCGCTCCTGCGGACCCCGGCACCGGACGAGGAGCTCGTCGGCTGTCGTGCGGACGCTGATGTGCCCGAGGATGTCCTCGGCCAGACCGCGAAAGGCCAGCACCCGGCAGCCGAGCGCCACGAGGTCGCGGAGTTCCGCGGACGAGCCGAGGCCCGGAACGGTCCGGTCGGTGATGGTCACGGTCACTCTCCTGTTCGTGGGGGCATCGCCCGCAGTGCGTGAAGAAGGGCGGAGCTCTCCGGGTAGGGGCGTCCGCGGTAGGGGGTGCCACCGGCGGTGACGAAGAAGTCGACGGCGGCGGCCAGCAGCCTGCTGCGCACACCGGCGTCCGACGCCATGGCCTCGGCGAGCGCGAGATCCTTCTCGATCGTGCTCGCCGGCGCGTGCGTGGTGATGCCCTCGGCGTCGCCGAGGAAGTATTTGGCGGCGGTGGAGAAGCCGGAGTCCGACCCGCTTGACTCCTCGATGGCCGTGGTGACCGTCGCCGGGTCCAGCCCCAGGGCCGCACCCACGAGCAGGGCCTCCGCCGAGGCGAGGTACCAACCGTACTTCACCTGCTGGTTGAGCAGCTTCACCGCGTAGCCGGCGCCCCGCCGACCGCAGTGGACGATGACCCGGGACACGGCGGCGAGGACCTCCTCGTCCTCCCCCAGCACGCCCGCGTGACCGCCGACCAGCACTGTCATGTTCGGCGCCTTCCGGCTCACCGGGCAGTCGACGAAACGTCGGCCGGCGGTCTCGAAGGCCGCGCCGAGCACCGCGGCCAGGTCGGGCCCGCAGGTGGACATGTCCAGCATCGCCCGGCCGGCCCCGAGCCCCACGAGCACGCCGGTATCGGGATCCAGCGCCACCTTCCGGACCTGCTCCGGTCCGGGCAGGAAGGTGAGCACAACGTCACTCACCTCGGCCAGAGCGCGCGGGCTGGTCGCTGCCCCTGCACCCCGAGCCACCATGGCGGCCACCGGTTCGGGCCGGATGTCGTGGCAGCGCACGGGCCAGCCGGCATCGAGCAGGGACTCCGTCAGTGCGATGCCCATGCCCCCGAGACCGACGACTCCCACCTGCCGCACGACGTTATCCCTCCGGTAGAGCATCGCAGAAGTAATTTCTGCTGATGCGACTGTACGGTGCATCCAGCTGGCGCCACAAGCGTCTCCGCACTCGTAAGCACGTGGCGGAGGTCGGGTACGTGGTTGCCTGCACGGTGGGCTTGACAAAGAACTCGTTTCTGCTCAACCATCCCTGCGGACGTGATCCACCGCACGTCGACCGCAGAGCCGCGGACCGGACGCCATCCCGTCCGGTCCGAGGATCCGCTGCACATCCCGGCTGGCCGGTCCGGTCGCGCGGGCAACTACATCCCCCTGGAGCTTCCGTGGGCGAGGCACTCCTCGACGGCCTGGCGCAGGTTCTGCAGCTGCAGACCCTCGGCCTGATGCTGCTCGGTGTCGCGATCGGCTTCGTCGTCGGAATCCTGCCCGGCCTCGGCGGCCCGGTGACGCTGGCGTTGATGCTGCCGTTCACGTTCACCATGGAGCCGGTCGAGGCCTTCGCCTTCCTGCTCGGGATGCTGGTCGTCACCTCCACGACCGGCGACATCACCTCGGTCCTCTTCGGCATCCCCGGTGAGGCGACGTCGGCGGCCGCCACGCTCGACGGCTATCCCCTCACGCGGCGCGGTCAGGCCGGCCGCGCTCTCGGCGCGGTCCTGTTCAGCTCCGCGCTGGGATCGGTCTTCGGCGCGCTGGTCCTCGCCCTGTCCGTGCCGGTGATCAGGCCGGTCGTGCTGGCCCTCAGCGCCCCCGAGTTCTTCATGCTGACCCTCGTCGGCATGACCTTCGTGGTGGCGCTGTCGGGGAAGAACGTGGTGAAGGGGCTTCTCATGGCCGCCGCAGGGCTGCTCGTGGCCCTCATCGGGATCGACTCCCAGGAGGGCATCCCCCGCTACACGATGGACCAGCTCTACTTGTGGGACGGCATCCCGCTGGTTCCGCTGGTGGTCGGTCTGTTCGGTGGCGCCGAGGTCCTGCAGCTCATGCTCAGTCGCAGCAGCATCGCCGGGAACGGTGAGGTGCCCAGCCGCATCACCGGTATCGGCGAGGGGATCAAGGACACGCTGCGCCACTGGCCGGTCGTCCTGCGGTCGAGCGCCATCGGCTCCACGATCGGCATGATCCCGGGCCTCGGCGGCTCCGTCGCCCAATTCATCGCCTACGGACAGGCGCGCCAGTCCTCCAAGAACCCGGAGCAGTTCGGCAAGGGCGCGATCGACGGCGTGATCGCAAGCGGCGCCACCAACAACGCGAAGGACGGGGGGGCGCTCATCCCCACCGTCGCCTTCGGCATCCCCGGTGGAGCCGCCACCGCCGTGCTGCTGAGCGCCTTCCTGATCGCCGGGCTGGACCCGGGGCCGGAGATGCTCACGACGGAGCTGGACATCACGTTCTCGATGGTCTGGATCGTCGTCCTGGCCAACTTCGTCGCCGTCGCGGCAGCCTTCGCGTTCCTGCGTCCACTCACCCGGCTGACGTTCATCTCCGGCCCGCTGCTGGTGCCCTTCCTCCTGCTCCTGCTGGGCCTGGGCGCCTACAGCTCCAGCAACTCCTTCGGGGACGTCCTCGTGATGCTGATCGCCGCGGCGATCGGCGTGGCGTGCATCCGCTGGGACTGGCCGCGTGTGCCCTTCCTGCTCGCCGTCGTCCTCGGCGGCATCGCGGAGCGCTACCTGTTCGTCTCCTACTCGCTGTTCGGGTGGGACTGGCTGCTGCGCCCGACGGTCATCGGCATGGCCGTGGTCCTCCTCGGCATCTTCGTGGTTCCGGCGCTGCGTCGGCGCCGGGCCCGCTCCCAGTCCGCCCCGCTCGCCGAGGAGGTCCGTTCATGACCAGGCCCGACGGCCCCATCCGCGCCGCAGGAGTGGCCACCCCTTCCGCTGCCGACCAGCCGCGGGCGCGGCGCCGGCTACCCGTGGTCGACCTGGTCGTCAGCCTCGGCCTCGGCGCGCTATTCGCCAACGCCTTCCTGATCTCGACGGACTGGTCGGTGCGGGCGGGGCTGTTCCCCCGCATGGTCACCGGACTGGGCATGGCCCTCGCCCTCCTGCACGTGATCATGCTGGTGCTCCGGGCGCGCACCGCCGCGCCGGCGGTCGAGCAGCGGGTCGATGCCGACGACGAGGCCGAGGAGGACGTCGAGTACGTCTTCGCGCACGCCGGTGGCCGCGCCTGGGCCGGCTCGCTGGCGTGGGTCGCCGCCTTCTTCGTCGGCCTGTACGTCCTGGGGCTGTTCGTCACCGCCCCGCTGTTCGCCTTCGGCTACCTGCGGTTCTCGGTGCGCCGGTCCTGGGTGTTCAGCCTCGTCTACGCGGTCGCGGTCTTCGCCGTGCTGTACCTCGCCTTCGAGCTGGCGCTGCAGCTTCAGGTGCCACCCGGGCTCTTCTTCTGACCCCCCTCCGCCGGCTCGCGGGCCGGAGGACGGCATGCAAGCCGCACGACACCGACGGACCGGCGAACGCCCCGGCCCATCGGCCAGCAGCACCAGCACGGGCACCACGCCAGCCACCCGAGCCAAGGAGAACGTCATGACCCACAGGCCCTCGACCACCCTGCGCCGCGCCGGCGGAGCCGTCGTCCTCGTCGCCGCCCTCGCGGCGTGTGGACAGAACGGTAACGCTTCCGAGGGCGACGCCGAGGCATCGTTCTACGAGGGCGAGAACCTCGATTTCGTGGTTCCCTACGACGCTGGCGGTGGCTACGACGTGTACGCCCGCGCCATGGCGCCGTACCTGGGCGAGTGCCTCGGGGCCGAGGTCGTCGTCCGCAACGAGCCCGGCGCCGGGAGCCTGCTCGCTACCAACGCCACGGCTGCCGCGGACCCTGACGAGCGCCGCATCCAGATCGTCAACACGGTCGGCGCGACCAGTGCGCAGATCGCCGGCGCCGAGGGCGTCCTGTTCGACATGTCGGACTTCTCCGTAATCGGCCGAGTGGCGACCGCTCCGGACACGATCGCTGTGGCCTCCGGCGGGAACTTGCAGTCCTTCCAGGACATCATCGACTCCGAGGAGCCCGTGCGCTTCGCTGCCACCGGGCCCGGCAGCAACGAGTACATCGCGGCCAGCGTGCTGTCGGCCATCTACGGCTTCCCGTACGAGGTCATCACCGGCTTCGGCGGCTCGGGCGAGGCTCGGCTGTCCGTCATCGCCGGCAACACCGACGCCCACGCCAGCACCTGGGACAGCCACCTCGGTGCGATCGAGAGCGGTGAGATCACGCCGGTCCTGATCACCAGCGACGAGCCGGTCGAGCTGCTCCCCGGCACCCCGTTGGTCACCGACTTCGCCCCCGAGTCCGAGGATGGCGAGACGCTGATCGAGGACCTCGTGAACCTCGAGACCCTGGGTCGCGGCCTGGTGGCCCCCCCCGGGCTGCCCGAGAACCAGCTGACCGAGCTCCGTGAGGCCTTCGAGTGCGCCACGAGCAACGAGGAGCTGATCGCGGAGCTGGAGGGCCAGCAGCGGCCGCTGGACGTTCTCACCGGTGACGAGTACATCGAGCTGATCCAGTCGGTGCTCGACTCTTCGCCGGAGTTCATCGAGGCGGTCAAGGCCTCCTTCTGAGACCGGGTGACGGCGGTCGCCTGCGACGAGTCGCCGGCGACCGCCGTCATCTCTCCGTACCGCTCCCCGGGCCGGCTCCCACCGGCTAGCACCCCCAGCTGGAGGTCGTTGTCCATGTCGTCGGCCACCCAAGCCGTGGATCCCTTCGAGGACCACTGCTGGCGGGACGTGGTCCCCGCCGAAACCCTGGAGGTCTACAGCGCCTACCGGCGCGAGACGAGGATCGTCGGTCGGCCGGCGGTGCTGGCCGTCGACCTCTTCAGCGGCGTCTTCCCCGACGGCCCCATGACGCTGACCGAAGCCGTGGCGCGCAACCCGCGCAGCTGCGGCCCCGACGCCTGGGCCGCGCGCGCACCTATCGCCGCCCTGCTCCACTCCGCGCGCACTCGCGGCCTCCCCGTGCTCTTCAGCACGCAGGAAGCCGAGACGTCGCGTGCCACACACCGACCTCCGTCCCCGCGCGACGCGGCGGACCTCGCTCTCGACCCGTACTTCGGTCCCCGTGCCGGTGAGCTCGTGGTCGCCAAGTGCCGCGCCAGCGTCTTCTTCGAGACCGACCTCGCCGGGCACCTCGAGCGGCTGGGCGTGGGCACGCTGGTCCTCTGCGGGGAGACCACGAGCGGTTGCGTCCGGGCGACAGCGGTCGACGCCTACTCCCACGGCCTGCACGTCGTCGTGGTCGAAGAGGCAGTGTTCGACCGCAGTCCCCTCAGCCACAAGATCAGCCTCTTCGACCTGCATCACAAGTACGCCGACGTCATGACCCTCGCCCAGTTCGAGCTGGCTCTCGACGCACGACGACCGGCCGCCCCCGCGGCCGAGCCCGAACAGCCCTGAAGCCGTCGCCGACGGCGTGATCCCACGAGTTCGGAGAGCGAGTTCCCGTGTTCACCAGCATTGTCGTCGCGCTCAAGGAGAACCAGCCGCACGAGCCACTCCTGGAACTGGCGAGGAAGGCGGCCCGGAGCCCGGCCAGACTGCACCTGGTCACCCTGGTGCGGGTGGGGACCGAGGACGACGAGATCCAGCGGCTCCGGCGGACCGAGCGCAGCCTCGAGCAGCAGGCCGAGGCCCTGACCACCGAGGGCTACGAGACCTCGTGGGAGGCCAGCATCGTCGCCGTCAGCGCGGCGGTCGATCTGGTGCGGATCGCCGCGACTCGGGAATCGGACCTGATGGTGATCGGGCTGGCCAAGCGCACGCGGGTCGGCAAGGCCCTCATGGGCAGTGACGCGCAGCGGATCCTGCTCAGCGCCGAGTGCCCCGTCCTCGTGCGGCAGCTGCACGGGATGTAGGGGGCCCGGCCACGCTCGCACCTCCATCGACACACCACTGCCCGCGGAGGGCAACGAACGGTCCGGGGAATTGTGCTCCCACGCTCGAGAAGCTCGGCCGACCGGCACCAAGGGACGCGCCCGGGATGGCCTCGCCCCGCAGCACCGGCGTCCCGGTTCGGCCGCCATCGGGCGGTCGATCTAGGGCCACGTCTGGTGGTGCCGCTCTGCGCCGGCGCGATGCTCAACCCGGTCAACTCCACGGTGATCGCCACCGCGCTGTCACCGATCGGCGGCGACCTGGGGGTCGGGCCCGCCGCGACGGCGTGGCTCGTGGCGGTCATGTACCTGGCCAGCGCAATCGGCCAGCCCGTCGCCGGGCGCCTGGCCGACCAGTTCGGTCCGCGGCGGGTGTTCCTCGTCGGCGGCGTGCTCGTCGCGGTGGCCGGCGTGCTCGGGGCGCTCGCACCAGCCTTCGGGTGGCTGGTGGCCTCCAGAGCGGTGGTCGGCCTGGGCACCGGGGCTGCCTTCCCGGCGGCGATCGCGATGCTGCGTGAGCAGGCAGACCGTCTGGGCGTGCCCACCCCGCCCCGGACACTGGCGCTGCTGAGCACGGTGAGCCTGGTGACGCTCACCGTCGGGCCTCCACTGGGCGGTCTCCTCGTGGACACCATCGGCTGGCGGGCCGTCTTCGCCGTCAACGTGCCGCTCGGTCTGGCCGTCACCTCCCTGGGCTTCCTGCTGCTCCCCCGCTCGCTGCCACGGGTCCGAGAGGCACGGGCCTGGCGGCTGCTCGACCTGCCGGGAACCGCGCTCTTCGGAGGCGCCGTCTCCCTCTTCCTCCTGACCACGATGGAACTGCCTCGGCCACCTGTGCCGGTCCTGCTCGGCCTGGTGGCCAGCGTGCTGCTTCTCGTGCTGGTGGAACTGCGCGCGCGGACACCGTTCATCGATCTCCGCATGCTCGCCAGGAACACCGCGCTGGTCAGCGCGTACGTGCGGGTCTTCCTCACCTTCCTAGTCGTGTACGGGGTGCTCTTCGGGCTCACTCCCTGGCTCCAGGACATCCGGGGCCTGTCCGCCAGCACTGCGGGCCTGGTGCTCCTAGGCATGTCGGCGGTCGGAGCCGTCGCGTCCTTCGTGGGCGTCCGGGGTCGACGCCTGCTCCCGCCGTTGCTGATAGGTGCCCTGGGCCTCCTCGCCGGGAGCGTAGGGATGCTGCTCCTGCACGCCGGCTCCCCGATGGCTCTGCTGGTGCTTATCTCCGCCGTGTTCGGGCTCCCGAACGGCCTCGGGCTCGTCGCCAACCAGATGCTCGTGTACCGGGCTGCGCCCGGAGGCCAGATCGGTGCGGCGGCGGGCCTGTTCCGCACGGCGCAGTACACCGGCGCAATGACCGCCACGGGCGCGGTCGCGCTCGCCTACGCCGACGGCGTCTCGGACGCTGCGATACAGGTCCTCGGCTGGGTCTCCGTCGGAGCCGGGGCGCTACTGCTGCTACTCACGGTCGTCGACGGCAGCCTGCGCCGGTACGTCAAGGGCTGAACCACTCGTCCCCGGTCTGCGCCGCGCCTGCGCGGCGCAGGCCGCGGGGCGGCTGCCAAGATGATGGACTCGGCCGACCGGGCCCGAGGAGGTCTGACGATGGCTAACCCGTGGTTCAAGTCGGTCGCCGAGGCCCAGCGCCGGGCCAAGAAGCGGCTGCCCAAGGGCGTGTACGGCGCACTGGTCGCCGGCTCGGAGCGCGGCCTGACCCTCGAGGACAACCTCGCCGCCTTCGCCGAACTGGGGTTCGCGCCGCACACCGCCGGCCCAGCGCCGTCGCGAGGCCTGACCGCCTGCTGTCGCCGTTGTGCGCATATCCACCGCATTCGTGACGGATGAGGTGAATACGCGCACAGTGGCGCCGGCTCAGCGGCCGAGCAGGCCGCCCAGCCCGCCGCCGCCGAGCTTCTTCACCAGGTCCATTGGATCGATACCAAGCTTGGAGAGCAACCCGGCGTCCTTCTCGGTGTCGACCTGGCCGGGGAGCTCCTGGTCGGCCTGCTGAGCCTTGGCGTCGTCGCCCTGCGAACGCAGGAGCTGCAGGATCTGGTCCTTGTCGATGTTCATGGTGGGGGCACTACCCGCGTCACGCGGTCAGACTCCCGGACGCGCCCGCTCACTGCCTGAGCAGGTCGGCGCGGCGGCGCAGCCGCCTCGGGTGCACGAACCAGCCGTGCGCGAGCAGGCCGGCGTCGACGGCGACCCCGAGCCACCACCACGGGGAGGCCTGGACGGCCAGGTTGACCAGCACCCCGAGCACGAATAGCGCACTCACGATCCCGAGCACCCGGCGACGCGGTGCTCGGCCAGTGCGCTCGGCGTCAGCGCGTATGCGGCAGCACGGGTCTCGCGGTCCTCGGGCACGGGTCCCCGGAGCGACGCCCTCCTCGCGGTCCGCCGGTCCGGCGCCGATGCCGCAGGTCAGTCTCAGCAGCCAGGCCGAGCTGCCACCGCGACGCCCGCGCGGGCCATTCGTCCGCGGACGAGGACCACCGGTCGCGTGCGGCCGGGCCAGCAGAGGGGCCCGGCCGTGCACGATCGGGCTAACGGGCGGAGCGCACGACGCGGTCAGGGCGGATCCGCACCATCGAGGCACCGCCCATCCAGCGCCGGAGCGCGCCGGTCGGGTCCTCGACCTGCAGCTCCGTGCCGTCGGCCCGCCGCACGAGCAGGCCCGCGGTGATCTCCGCGTAGCCCGCACCGAGGACGTCGTCCAGCCGGCAGGGACGCCCGTCGACGAGCACCTCGGGCTGCGGGACGAGCGTCCCGGCCAGCCGCCGCCCGGCCCGGCCGCGGCGCTCGACCAGCGGGCCGTGGCGCAGCGGCGGCGTCGTGCTGTCGGTCGCCAACCGGGCCACCGCCGGGATCCGCCGGACGGCGGCCAGCACCGACCGGCGGACGGCGTCGCCGCTCCGCCCGCCGCCGGTCATGAGCGCGCCCAGCAGTTGGGCGACCCGGATGAGCGCGCGGGCGTGGGGCTCGCGCTCGGCCTGGTAGGTGTCCAGCAGCGCGTCGTCGGCGTCCCCCGACAGGACGGCGGCGAGCTTCCAGCACAGCTGGTGGACGTCGCGCAGCCCCAGGCCGAGCCCCTGGCCGACGAACGGCGGGGACAGGTGGGCGGCGTCGCCGGCCAGCAGCACCCGGCCGTCCCGCCAGCGATCGGCCACCTGCGCGCGGAACGTGTACTCGACCGACCGGGCGAACTCGACCTTCGCCGGGTCGACCGGCGCCAGCAGCGCAGCGAGCCGGTCCGGCGCGGTGGCGGCGGCGACCGTCTCCCCCGGCCCGAGCCGGCGCTCCCAGCGGTACCGGTCGCCGGTCACCGGCATGAACGTCGCCGGCTTCCGCGAGTCGCACACCTGGTGGGCGCCGGGCCAGACCGGTAGCTCCACCGGGGAGCGCACGTCGAGCACCAGCCAGCGGTCCGGCGTCCCCAGGTCGCGCATCGCGGCGCCGATCAGCTCCCGCACGGTGCTGTTGGCGCCGTCGCAGCCCAGCACCGCGCCCGCGCGGACGGACCGGTCCCGACCGCCGTTCCACGATCCGACGGTCACCGTGACGCCTTCGGGCTCCTGGCGCAGGCCGGTCACCTCCGCGCCCCGGTCCACGGCGATGCCCGCATCGGCTGCCGCGGCGGCCAGCACCGCCTCGAGGTCGGGCTGGTGGACCAGCGAGCCCTGCGGGAAACCGTGCGGCCCGGCGTCGGGGTGGCGGGCGAACTCGGCCAGCACCCGGTGTCCGCCGTCCAGGAGCCGCAGCCCGGCCATGGGACGGCTGCGGGCGAGGACGGTGTCCGCGACACCGGCGGCCTGCAGCACGCGGAACACCTCGTCGTCCAGGTGCACGGCCCGCGGCAGCGGATACGGCTCCCGGTGCTTCTCGAGGACCCGGACGTCGACCCCGCGGCGGGCGAGCAGCAGCGCCGCCGTCAGCCCCACGGGCCCGGCGCCGACCACGACCACCGGAGCTGCGGACACCCGGCCAGTGTCGCCGACCGCTGCACGACGTTGCACGACGGCCTGGGGAACGACGGTCAGGGTTGACGGGCTGCCGCCCGCGTCAGCAGAGTGTGACGCGCGGCACGGTACCGACGGGTACCGAGCCGCTCTGCCTTGCCAACGGCGCGAATCGACGGAAGGGATCTCTGTGAAGACCAAGGGCGCGATCTTGTGGGGTGTCGACGAGGAATGGTCGGTCGAGGAGATCGAACTCGGGGATCCGCGGGCGGGTGAGGTCACCGTCGAGCTCGCCGCCTCGGGCCTCTGCCACTCCGACGAGCACCTGGTCACCGGCGGCACCCCGGTCGCGTCCTACCCGGTCATCGGCGGGCACGAGGGCGCCGGCGTCGTCACCAAGGTGGGTCCCGGCGTGACCGGCCTCGAGGAGGGCGACCACGTCGTCACCGCCTTCATCCCCGCCTGTGGGCAGTGCCCGCCGTGCTCGCGCGGCCAGCAGAACCTGTGCGACCTCGGCGCGAACCTGCTCGCCGGCACGTCGATCTCCGACGGCAGCTACCGCGTGAAGGCTCGGGGCAAGGACGTCATCCCGATGTGCCTGCTCGGCACGTTCTCGCCGTACATGACGGTGCACCAGGCGTCGGTCGTGAAGATCGAACCGGACATCCCCCTCGACATCGCGGCCCTCGTGGGTTGCGGCGTCACCACCGGCTGGGGCTCGGCGACCAAGGTGGCCGACGTCCGGCCGGGCGAGAACGTCGTGGTCATGGGCGCCGGAGGCGTCGGCATGAACGCCGTCCAGGGCGCGGCCGCGGCCGGGGCCAAGCGGGTCATGGTCATCGACCCCGTCGCCAAGAAGCGCGAGTGGGCGATGGACATGGGCGCCACCCACACCTTCGCGAACATGGAGGAGGCGGTGCCGGCGATCAACGAGCTCACCTGGGGCCGGATGGCGGAGAAGACGATCATCACCGTCGGCGACATCCAGGGCGAGGACATCGCCGCCGCGCTCAGCGTCACCGGCAAGGGTGGCCGCGCGGTCGTCACCGGCATGGGCAACTACGCCAACGTCGACGTGAAGCTCAGCCTCTTCGAGCTCACCCTGCTGCAGAAGGACCTGCAGGGGGCCATCTTCGGCGGCCTGGCCCCGCGCAACGCCATCCCGGAGCTGCTCTCGCTCTACCAGGAGGGGCAGCTCAAGCTCGACGAGCTGGTGACGACGAGGTACTCCCTGGAAGAGGTCAACAAGGGCTACCAGGACATGCGCGACGGCGAGAACATCCGCGGCATGATCGTCTACACCGACGCCGACCGGCGATAACACCGCGGCCAGGAGCCGTCCCCGAGGCGGGTGGAGCCGCTGCCCACCCTCCTCGGGGAGGCCTCCGGCCCCCCGCTCGTCGGACGACGTCGTTACCCGAGCGTGTAGTGCTCCCTAGCCCAGCAGCCGGGTGAGGGCGGGCCCGAGGTCGGCGAGCGTCCCGACCGGCTCCATCGTCCCGCCACCGCGAGCGGCGAGCAGGCGGGCGGCGTCCACGGCCTCCTCCGTCGGCAGCGGGCAGAGCACGTGCAGCCGGTCGATGCCGGCCAGCGCCGACTCGGGCGGCTCCCCCACCGTCGACAGGCAGTCCGACAGCAGGACGACGACCCGCTCGTCCGCCGTCGCCGGCAGCAGCTCGCTCCGCGCACCCTGTAGCGCCGCGGCGAGGTCGGTCCGCCCGTGGCCGCGCAGTCCCACCAGCGCCAGGACGACGTCCTCCGCCGACCGGTGCCGGCCGTGCGGCTGCAGCACGGTCACGTCGTCGGCGAAGGTGAGCACGCTCGTCCGCAGCCGCTCGTCGGCGGCCAGGACGACGCCCGCAGCGGCGACGGCCGCGATGGCGACACCGAGGCCCTGCATCGATCCGGAACGGTCGACAGCGAGGCAGACCGCCCGGCGGGATCCGGTCCAGTGTCGCGTGACCAGGTCCTCTGCGACCGGCGGCCAGATCCCGGTCCAGCGGTCCAGGGTGCGGTCCAGATCCAGGTCGCCCTCGGGACGTCGGGTGGCGGCCAACCGCCGCGTGCCCCGCGCCCGGGCCGCCCCGACCCGCCCGACCTGGACGAACACCCGGGCGGCCAGCCGGCGGGCGGCCGACCGCAGTTCCCGGTCGGTCGCGGTGGCGAGGTCGGCCAGCAGGGCGGCGGCCGCATCGGGGTCGGCCCCCATCAGGCCGGCGAACGCCTCCTCGTCGAGCTCGCCCACCTCCGGGCTGACGGTGGAGAAGGCCTCGTGTCGGAGTTGCATCTCGCGGCGGCCGGTCGTGCGCGGCGCGCGGCGGGGCGCGCGATCGGCGCGCGGGGTGTCCGCTCGGTCAGGGCCCGTCCCGGTCGACGGGCCCGGAGCTTTTCCCAGGCCACCCCCCGACGGTGCGCCGTCGGCCGTGTCCGGGGGCGCGGAGTCGGGCGGCCAGACGTCGTCCAGGATCTCGTCGAGGACCGACTCCGGCGTCCGCTCCACCCCCTCCGTGACGCGGATCCGGCCCGAGAGGGCCGCGTGGGCGGCATCCCGCGTGGTTTCCCGTCCGCAGGTCAGCTCCTGGCCGCGTAGGCGCAGCAGTCCGTCGAGCAGCAGTACGAGGTCGATCGCGCCACGCACCGACGAGCCGGTGCGCAGGTCGCGGTGCTGCCGGGTGGCGCGCACCAGCCGGACGGCGAGGGCGACCTGGCGGGCGCCGGACCCGGTGATGCCGGCGACGATCTCGCGCTCGGCCTCTTCCGGCTGGTAGCCGAGCACGACCCGGCACATCCGGTCCGCGATCGCCTGGCCGACCCGGGCGGTGCCGATCGCGTCGAAGGGGTTCATGGCGGCGATCAGCCGGAATCCGGCCGTCGCGCGCACCGTGCCCAGCCGGGGGACGGCGATCTCGCCCTCGGTGAGCACGGTGATGAGGACGTTCAGCGTCTCCTCGGGGATCCGGTTGAGCTCCTCCAGGTAGAGCAGCCCCGACCCGCGCATCGCGGTCAGCAGCGGGCCGTCGGTGAAGTTCTCCGGCACGTAGCCGCCTGCGAGCACGGCGGAGGGGTCGTACTGCCCGACCAGCCGGGCGGGGGTCAGTTCGGCGTTGCCCTCCACGAAGACGACGTCCTGACCGGTCTCGGCGGCGACCGCCCGCAGCAGCGTGGACTTGCCGGTGCCCGGCGGCCCTTCGAGGACGACGTGCCGGTGGGTCGCGAGCGCCACCGCGAGGACCTCGCGCTCGCGGCGCAGGCCGACGACGGGGCCGGGCGCCGGGGAGTCGGTGGTCATGCGGGCCTTTCCTGCAGTCGGACTGCCCGGAGTCTGCACGTACGCGGCGGACTCCCACTCCCCAGTCCGGCCTGGGATCCTGCGGGGCGATCCGCCACTACCGCAGATGGCCGGGCATCCCGGCGTTTCGTGCCTGCTTCCCTCCGGGCTGCGGCGGTCTCGGTACCGGCCGGACCGCATGGCCGGCCCGACCGGCGTCGAGCGGAACGGCGCTGCACAGCAGGGCAGGGCCGAGCCGGAGGACGCCGTCGCCGAGCGGGGCGCACCGGATGCCACCGCGGCCCCGCAGGCCCCGGTGTGCGCCGGGGACCAGGACGGTGTCCAGCCACGCGCACGGGTTGGCGGGCCGGCCGCCCCGCAGCAGCACGACGCCCTGCCCGCAGTCGATCGCGAACAGCTGCCCGCGCAGCGCCTCCACCTCGGCGCTGCGCAGCACGACGTTCCGGCGGGTCAGCAGCGGGTCCAGCGGGCCGGACCCCAGCTCGGCGGCCAGCGCCTCGACCGACTCCGCGGCGAGCACCGTCACGGCGGCGTCCCGGTGCGCGGGCCTCCCCGCGTACCGGTCGCCGACGATGCCGTACCCGGCGCGCACCTCGAGTCGCTCCCGCCGGTCGTCGGCCTGCTCGGGCACCCTGCCCCCCGGGCGCCCGTCGTACCGGTGCACCGCCGCGGCCAGCAGCCCGACGACCTCGACGTCGTACCGGTACGGCAGCTGCGCCGACGTGGCCACGTCGGCGGAGTCTGCGGGAGTCAGCGGTCGGCCGTCCGGTGGATGGGCCCGTCGATCCCGGCCAGCCGCTCCCCGGTGCCGCCCCACCGCCCGGCGATGATCTCCGCCGCGATGGAGACGGCCGTCTCCTCCGGTGTCCGCGCCCCGAGGTCGAGCCCGATCGGCGAGGACAGCCGCCCGATCTCCGCCTTCGACAGCCCCGCCTCCACCAGCCGCTCCAGCCGCTCGTCGTGGGTGCGTCGCGAGCCCATCGCGCCCACGTAGGCGACCGGGATGCGCAGCGCGACCTCCAGCAACGGGACGTCGAACTTGGGGTCGTGGGTGAGCACGCAGAGCACCGTGCGCTCGTCGATGCGCCCGGCGTCGACCTCGGCCTGCAGGTAGCGGTGCGGCCACTCGACGATCACCTCGTGCGCGTCGGGGAACCGCTTCGGCGTGGCGAAGACCGGCCGGGCGTCGCACACGGTGACCCGGTAGCCGAGGAAGGCGCCGACCCGGGCGACCGCCGCGGCGAAGTCGATCGCGCCGAAGACGACCATCCGGGCCGGGGGCGCGAACGAGTTCACGAAGAGCGTCAGGTCGTCCCCGCGCCGCTCGCCGTCGTGCCCGACGTGCAGCAGGCCGGTCCGGCCGGCCACGAGCATCCCGCGGGCATCGGCCGCGACCGCGTCGTCCAGCCGCTGCAGACCCAGCGTCCCGGAGGACCGGTCCGGCCACAGGACCAACCGCCGGCCCAGCCGGTCGTCGGGGCCCTTCACCACCGTGACGACGGCGACCGGCTCGTGCCGGTCCACCGACTCGGCGACCTCACCGAGCTCCGGGAACGACTCGCGCGAGATCGACTCGACGAAGACGTCGAGGATGCCGCCACAGGTCAGGCCGACGGCGAACGCGTCGTCGTCGCTCACGCCGTAGCGCTCCAGCGTCGGCACGCCGGTCTCGACGGCGTCCCTGGCCTCCTCGTAGACCGCGCCCTCGACGCAGCCGCCGGAGACGCTGCCCACCGCCGTCCCGTCGGGGCCGACCAGGATCGACGCGCCCGCGGGCCGGGGCGCCGACCGCCAGGTGGCGACCACCGTCCCCATGCCGACGGTCTCCCCGGCCTGCCACCAGCCGATGAGATCCTCGAGAACGTCACGCACGCTGGATCACTCCCGTCAGCTCCTCGAACGCGGCCATGCTGTGCCCCGACACGAAGTGGTCGACCGACGGCAGGGCCGCCTGCATCCCGCCGGTGAGCGGCTCGTAGCCCGACCGCCCCTTGTGCGGGTTCACCCAGACGACGGCGTGGGCCAGCCGCCGCAGCCGGACCATCTGCTCGCCGAGCAGGTCCGCCCCGCCCCGCTCCCAGCCGTCGCTGCACACCACCACGACCGCGCCACGGGCGGTGCCGCGCTGCCCCCACCGGTCGAGGAAGGCCTTGAGCACCTCGCCGAGGCGGGTGCCCCCGGACCAGTCGGGGATCGCCGAGCCGCTGGCGGCCAGCGCCCGGTCGGGGTCGCGCAGCCGCATCTCCCGGGTCACCCGGGTGAGGCGCGTCCCGATCGTGAAGACGTCGGTGGACGACGGCCGCGCCCGGACGGCGGCGTGCGCGAAGCGCAGCAGGGCGTCGGCGTAGGGCGCCATCGATCCGGAGACGTCGACCAGCAGGACGACGCGGCGCGGGCGCGTCCGCCTGCGGTGGTGCATCAGCCGGGTGACCTCGCCCCCGCTGCGCAACGCCCGGCGCACGGTCCGTGCCGGGTGGATCGTCCCCCGGGTGTCGGGCCGCCGCCGCCGGGCCGGGCGCATGGGGGTCGCCGGCGCGAGCAGCGCGAAGAGCCGGCGCAGGTGCTCGCGCTCGGCCGGGGTCAGCTCGGCGACGTCCCGGTGGCGCAGCACCTCGTCGGCGCTGGCCTGGACGGCGAGGTCGGGGGCGTCGGTCTCGTCGTCGCCGTCCCCGGTGCCCTGTTCCAGCGGGGCCGAGGCCGCGAGCCGGACCTCGGGCTTGCCCACCGTCCGCGGAGCACGCGGCCGCTCACCGGAGAAGTACACGGCGAAGGCCGCGTCGTAGCGGTCGAGGTCGTCCGGCCCGGCGCAGAGGGTCAGCCGGCCGGCCCAGTAGACGGCGCCCGGCTCCAGCACGTCGAGCGAACCGAGCGCCACGAGCATCGCCTCGACCCGGTCCGGCGACGCCGGCACCCCGGCGTGCCGGAGCGTGCGGGCGAAGCCGAGCACCGTGTCGACGACGTCCCGAGGCTGGGATGGCGCACAGGCATAGGAACCTTTACCTGTGCCCTGAGCCCCGTCAGCGGGGGTAAAGGTTCCTATGCCTGGAACGTCAGCCACCGAACAGCGCTCCCCTCGCCAGCGACCGGACCCGCTCGGTGTCCTCGCGGTACTTGAGCACGGCGCCCAGGGTGCGGGCGGCGAGGTCGGGATCGAGGTCGCGGGCGCCGAGGGTGTGCAGCGCCGTGGCCCAGTCCATGGACTCGGCGATGCCGGGCGGCTTGAGCAGGTCCAGGGTGCGCAGCTTCGCCGTCGCCCGGGCGACCTCGCGGGCCAGCTGCTCGGTCACCTGGGGAAGCCGGCGGCGGAGGATCGCCACCTCGCGGTCGAACTCGGGGTGCTGCAGCCAGTGGTAGAGGCACCGGCGCTTGAGCGCGTCGTGCACCTCGCGGGTGCGGTTGGAGGTGAGGACCACGAGCGGCGGCGTCTGCGCGCGGACGGTGCCCAGCTCCGGGATCGAGATGGTGAAGTCGGAGAGGACCTCCAGCAGGAACGCCTCGAACTCGTCGTCGGCCCGGTCGACCTCGTCGATGAGCAACACACTCGGCGAGTCCTCCAGGGCCTGCAGCAGCGGCCGAGCGAGCAGGAACCGGCGGTCGTAGAGCGAGGCCTCGAGTTTCTCGGTGTCCTCGGTGGCGTGGGCGGCCTCGGCGGCCCGCAGGTGCAGCAGTTGGCGGCCGAAGTCCCAGTCGTAGAGCGCCTGGCTGGCCTCGAGTCCCTCGTAGCACTGCAGCCGGTAGATCGGCCGGCCCGTGACCTGCGCCAGGGCGTGGGCCAGGGCGGTCTTGCCCACCCCCGCCTCACCCTCCAGGAAGAGCGGCCGGTGCATGACCAGAGCCAGGTAGGCAGCGGTCGCCAGCCCCTCGTCGGGGAGGTAGCCGGTGCCCTCGAGGGCGGCCGCCAGCTCGTCGGGACCGGCGAGACCGGCGGGTTCGGCGGCGATCGGCGCGACGGTGGGCTCGCTCACACCGCGAGCATCCCACCTGCACGGACGCCACCGTCGAAACCCGTCGCTCGTCGCCAGGGTCCCGGCATGGAGAACGGCGGCCGGTCGAGTCTGGTCCTCGGCCGGCCGCCGCCGTCTCTGGGTCCCGGCGTGGTGCGCCAGGGGTCGATCACGTGCCGGCGTTCAGACCCGGCGCTCGGTGTCGCCGTCGACGTCGACCTCTTCCTTGCGGACGCCCTCGCTCACCGTTTCCTGGTCGGTGACCGTGGTCTTGTCGAGACGCACACGCTCGACCGGCACGGCTTCCTTCTCGACGACGGGCGTCTCCGCGTGGAGGACGACCTCGTGCTCCTCCTCCGAGATGGCCGGCCCGTCCATCGCCTTGCCGACGTTGGCGTCCGTGATGGGCTCGCGCTCGAGGCGGGCCTCCTCGCGGGACACCGGGACGGTCTCGGTGACGTTCTCGGTGACGACGTACTTGCGCAGCCGGGCGCGGCCGACCTCCTGCGAGCGGGTGCCCACGTTGAGTCGCTCCTCCGACAGCGTCATGGCGTCGTCCGTGGTGGGGCCGGAGGTGTCGTGTCCGACCGTGCCCCGGGCGTCGGTGCCGGTCATGCCGGCGTCGGTGCCGGTCATGCCGGCATCGGTGCCGGTCATGCCGGCATCGGTGCCGGTCATGCCGGCGTCGGTCCGACCGGTCCCGGCCATGCCGGTCGTCGTCTCCGTGGTCGTCATGGTCGGCGTGCTGTCCGCACCCATGCCCATGCCGTAGTACCGGTACAGCTCCTGCTCCTCCTGCGGGGAGAGGTGGCCGTCGGTGTCGATCTTCGGGGCGTCCTTCACCTTGCTCTTGCTGACGGGTACGCGGACGCCGTCGTCGGTGAGGTCCGCGTCCCGGATGGGGACGAAGGACTCCTTGGTGCCGAACATGCCGGTGCGCACGGTGACCCACTCGGGCTGGCCGGTCTCGTCGTCGAGATAGACCTCCGCGGCCGAGCCGATCTTGTCCCCGGACTCGTCGTAGACGTCCTGGCCGATCACGCGGCTGATGGTGTCGGTACCGATCATCGTCGTTGCACTCCTATCTCTGCACGAGTTGGTGCGGTCACTCGGATGGGTGACCGTGATCGCAAGCACGAAACGATCGCCAGCGGATCGACACGCCCGGCTGCGGGGGAGTTAGCGCGGGGTTTGCCGCCGACGTCGCGGCACACCGAACGGCTCGCGCAGCATCGGCGCAGGTCAGGCGGCGACTGGTTGCGTGCAATCCGGTGCGCCTCCTGCTCGCTACCGCAGTTCCGGGTCGCTCACTCTGCGCAATTTCGCCGCGGGCCGCGCGTGTCGCCGCCGTCCGCCCGGCGCGTCCTGCGTCGCTCCGTCCGGTCCGGTGCTCACCATGAGG
Source organism: Blastococcus colisei (assembly GCF_006717095.1). Lineage (NCBI taxonomy): Bacteria > Bacillati > Actinomycetota > Actinomycetes > Geodermatophilales > Geodermatophilaceae > Blastococcus > Blastococcus colisei. The sequence goes on along the minus strand of NZ_VFQE01000001.1, from coordinate 230,378 downwards.
CGTGCCTCCCCGTTCCCCGTACGACAACCTCGTCCACCCGCGCACCCAGAAGAAGCCGGTGCCCCAGGTCGAGGCCGAGAAGGACCTCGTCGTCGAGGACCCCAGCTCGGGTTTCGTCGGCGCGGTCGTCCGGTGCGAGAAGGACGTCGTCCACCTCGAGGACCGCTTCGGCAAGGTCAAGGGCTATCCCCTGGGGCCCGGCTTCTGGGTCGACGGCCGCCCCGTGGTGCTCGTGCGGCCCAGGCACGCAGCGCCGGCCGGTCCGCTGCGCAGCGCCTCCGGCTCGCTCTACGTGGAGAACGCCCGGGCGCGGGTCGCCCGCGCCGGCCGCATCTACGTCGAAGGCAAGCACGACGCCGAGCTGGTGGAGAAGGTCTGGGGCCACGACCTGCGCATCGAGGGCGTCGTCGTGGAGCCCCTGCACGGCGTCGACGACCTGCCCTCGATCGTCAAGGAGTTCCGTCCGGCCCAGGGGCGTCGTCTCGGCGTCCTGGTCGACCACCTCGTGACGGGCTCCAAGGAGTCCCGGATCGCCGAGCAGATCACCGGCGCGCACGCCCTCGTCGTCGGGCATCCGTTCATCGACATCTGGCAGGCGGTCAAGCCGCAGGTTGTGGGCATCAAGGCCTGGCCGGTGGTGCCCAAGGGCGAGTCGTGGAAGGAGGGCGTCTGCCGGCGGCTGGGCTGGGAGGACGACACCGGCTACGTCTGGGCGCAGCGGATCCTCGCCCGGGTCAACAGCTTCACCGACCTGGAGCCGACCCTCCTCGGCCGCGTGGAGGAGCTCATCGACTTCGTCACCACGGACTGACCCCGCCGATGATCAGGTTCCCTGATCGTCGGGTGTCCTCCCTCGCCGTCGACCGTGGGGGAGGACCCCCGACGGTGAGGGAGGACGGCGATCCGACGGGGCGCGGGAACGACGTCTGACCCCCTGATCAGCCCGGGACGTAGTTGAAGGTGTCGGGGTCGGGGCCGGTGCGCTCACCCCGGTCCAGGCCCGCGAGCGCCGACATCTCGTCGGTGCCCAGCTCGAAGTCGAACAGCGCGAAGTTCTCCTGCATGCGCTCCCGCGACACGGACTTCGGGAAGACGACGTCGCCGCGCTGGATGTGCCAGCGCAGCACCACCTGGGCCGGCGTGCGGCCCAGCCGCTCGGCGATGGCGGTGATCGCCGGGTCGCTCAGCACCTTGCCCCGCGCGATGGGCGACCAGGCCTGCGTGACGATCTCGTGGTCGGCATCGAACGCGCGGACGTCGTCCTGGGCGAGGTAGGGGTGCACCTCGATCTGGTTCACCGCGGGCCGGACCTCGGCTTGCGCGAACAGCCGACGCAGGTGGTGGGGCTGGAAGTTGGAGACGCCGATCGCCCGGACCCGGCCGCCGGCGTAGATCTCCTCGAGCGCCTTCCAGGTCTCCACGTAGTCGACGTCGATGCCCGGGAGCGGCCAGTGGATCAGGAAGAGGTCCAGCTGCTCGAACCCGAGGTCGGCCAGCGACCGGTCGAAGGCGCGCAGCGCGTCGTCGCGGCGGTGGAAGCCGTTGTTGAGCTTGCTGGTCACGAAGATCTCGCCGCGGTCGACGCCCGACGCCGCGACGGCCTCGCCGACACCCTTCTCGTTGCCGTACATCTGGGCGGTGTCGATGTGGCGGTAACCCAGCTCCAGCGCGGTACCGACGACATCGGCCGTGTCCTCGGGCGGAACCTGGTACACGCCGAAGCCCAGCTGGGGGATCTCGACGCCGTTGTTCAGGGGGATCGTGGGCACTCCGAGGGCGGGTGCGGGAGCCACAGGCTGTCCTTTCGAGTCGGGGTGGGGCCGGGACCTGCGCGATCGGTCGTGCGCGATCGACCCCCTCGCGGCCTACCCCTTGACGTCGTCCTCAATCAGCGGCCCGGCGTCGGGCGCCGCGGCCTCCGGCGATCGCAGCAGGACGGCACCCACCAGCGCGAGCAGGGCCGCCAGGCCCCCGGCCACGGCCGGGACGGCGAACGCCCGCTCCGCACCCCACGCGTCCACCGCCGCGCCGGCCACCGCCGAGCCCACCGTGACCCCGAGCGTGAGGCCGGTGATGGTCCAGGCCAGCGACTCGGTGAGGACGCCGGGCGCCACCCGCGACTCGACCAGCGAGGTGCCGGACACCAGCACCGGCGCGATCGTGAGCCCGGCGAGGAAGCCGCAGCCGATGAGCACCGGCAGCGACCCCACGCCCCACAGCAGCTGGGCGGCCAGCCCGAAGGCGACCGCCGTCCCCACGAACCGGGCGGCGAGCGTGCCCGGCAGCCGGGCGAGGCCGTAGGCCAGCCCCGCCACGAGGCTCCCGCCCGCGAACACGGCGAGCACCGCCCCGGCCAGCGCGGGCGCACCCTGCTCCTCGGCGAAGCCGATGACCACGACGTCGATGGCGCCGAAGACCGTCCCCACCCCCAGGTAGGTGACGACGACGACGAGCAGCGTCGGCGTGAGCGCCGCGAGCCGCCGCGTCGGGGCGGTCGCGTCGACGGGGTGCAGCGGCGGCTCGGTGGCCTGCTGCGCGGCCAGCCAGAGACCACCCACGACGCCGAAGAAAACGCCCGTGAGGAAGCCGACCGACGGGGCGATCAGCGTGGCGAGCAGCGTCACGAGCGGAGGTCCGAGGACGAACACGACCTCGTCGGCGACCGCCTCGAAGGCGTAGGCCGTCTGCCGTCCGGCCGGGTCCAGCAGCGCCGACCACCGGGCGCGGACCATTGAGCCGACGTTCGGGCCGCTGGCACCGGCGACCGCGGCCAGCAGGAACCAGCTCCACCGGGGGCCGCCCGCCACGACCGACCCGACGAAGGCGACGCCGGCCAGCGCGAAGGCGGTCATGGCCCAGCGCAGCACCAGCCCCTGGCCGCGGCGGTCCATCGCCCGCGCCCACAGGGGGCCGGCCAGTCCGTAGCTCAGGGCGAGCGTGCCCGACACGGCACCGGCGAGGCCGTAGCTCCCCGTCTCCCCCTCGACGAGAAGGACAGCGCCGAGCCCGAGCATGGGGGCGGGCAACCGGCCCACCCAGCCGGCGAAGGAGAAGGACGCCGCACCGGGGACGGCGAACAGGCGGGCGTAGGGACTGAAGACGGTGCGGGGTGACACGGTGTTCTCGCGCTCTCTGGCCACGGGCGAGTGCGGGGTGGTCCTCCGCCGGTCTCTCGGGTGGCAGCGCGAGCCTAGCGGCGGCCACCGGACTTCCCCGCCACATTTGTCTGTCCGCACTACTACATTCGGCCCATGACCAGCAGCTCGCTGCCCGACCCCTGGGTGCGCCCCCCGGACGCCGCCGCCCCCGGGAGCGGGGGGCTGGTCGACCGGCACGGCCGCGTCGCGACCGACCTCCGGGTCTCGCTGACCGACCGCTGCAACCTGCGGTGCACCTACTGCATGCCGCCCGAGGGGCTGGACTGGCTGCCGAAGGTCGAGGTGCTGACCGACGACGAAATCGTCCGGCTGGTGCGCATCGGCGTCGAGCAACTGGGCATCCAGGAGGTCCGGTTCACCGGGGGTGAGCCGTTGCTCCGGCCCGGCCTCGTCGGCATCGTCGCCGGCGCGACCGCCCTGACGCCCCGGCCCGAGGTCAGCCTCACCACCAACGCGATCGGCCTCGCCAGGGTGGCGCCGGCGCTGGCCGCCGCGGGACTGGACCGGATCAACGTCAGCCTCGACACCGTCGACCGTGCCCGGTTCAAGCAGCTCACCCACCGCGACCGCTTCGACGACGTCCTCGCCGGCATGGCGGCTGCCCAGGCGGCGGGCCTCACCCCCGTCAAGGTCAACGCCGTCCTGCTGCGCGGGATGAACGAGGAGGACGCCGTCCCCCTGCTCGACTTCTGCCTCGAGCACGGTTACCAGCTGCGGTTCATCGAGCAGATGCCGCTGGACGCCCACCACGCCTGGACGCGCGGGGAGATGGTCACCGCCGAGGACATCCTCGAGCGGCTGTCGGCGGCTCACTCGCTCACCCCGGACACCGAGGCCCGCGGTTCGGCGCCGGCCGAGCGCTGGCTGGTCGACGGCGGTCCCGCGACCGTCGGCGTCATCGCGTCGGTGACGCGGTCCTTCTGCGGCTCCTGCGACCGCACCCGGCTGACCGCCGACGGCCAGATCCGCAACTGCCTGTTCGCCCGGGAGGAGTCCGACCTGCGGACGCCGTTGCGCGACGGCGCGACCGATCAGGAGATCGCCGACCGCTGGCGGATCGCGACCCTGGGCAAGCTGCCCGGGCACGGGATCGACGACCCGAGCTTCCTGCAGCCGGCCCGGCCGATGTCGGCGATCGGGGGCTGATGAGGGCGGGATCGGACGGGACCGTGAGCACTGCAGCGAGGAACGAGCGAGGCGCGGATCGGTCCGCGGGAGCGACCCGGTGAGCGCCGTCACCGTGCGGTACTTCGCCGGGGCGAGGGCGGCCTCCGGCGTCGACACCGAGACCCGGGAGGCCGCCGACCTCGACGAGCTGGTGCGCCAGATGGTCGACGCCCACGGCGAGCGGCTGGAGCGGGTGCTCACCGCCTGCTCGTTCCTCGTGGACGGAACCACCACCCGCGACCGGTCGTTGGCCCTGGCACCCGGGGCGGTCGTCGACGTGCTGCCGCCCTTCGCCGGAGGGTGACGGGTTCCCGCCGGTCCGGGGCAGGCGCTGCGGAAGGATGACGGCATGAGCTTCTTGGGCAAGGCGAAGGCGAAAGCAGAGGAACTGCTGGGGCGGGCCGAGCAGGTCTACGGGGAGTCGCACGGCGACGCCGCCGCCACGGTCGCCGGTGAGGCGCACGTGATCGAGGCCGAGGCCGAGGAGGAACAGCTCGACCGCTCCTCGCACGACGCCGACCGGCGACGGGACGACGACGGCCTCGCCGGAGCCCGCTGACCAGCCGCGATCGCGGTTGACCGGTCCCCCGAGGGGAATAATGACCGGCATGGTTCCGTCGGGATTCGCCGACGTCGCCCCGTGGCCGGACTGGTGTGCAGCCGCGGAGGGGGCGCTGGGCTTCCTGGCCGAGCACGTGGGCTGGGACATCTGGATGGTCACCCAGGTGGTCGAGGACCGCCAGGTCGTGCTGCTCGCCCATCCCGCCGGTGCCGTGCGGCCCGGGATCGAGCTTCCGTGGGAGAAGAGCTTCTGCCGTCAGATGATCGAGGGCAACGCCCCACGGCTGGCCACCGTCACCGCTGCCGTCCCGGCATACGCCTCCCGGTCGACCGGTGCGCTGAGCGATATCGCCGCCTACGTGGGCGTCCCGCTGGTCCGAGCCGACGGGACGTTGTTCGGCACGCTGTGCGGTGTGGCCTACCGGGCGAAACCGCGGAGCGCCGCCCGCGAGATGTCCGTGGTGGAGATCGCGGCCCGCATGCTCAGCACGCTCATGGCGGCGGGGATGGAGCCGCCGCCGCTGCCCGACGACCCGAACGACTGATCGCCCGCGCCTGGCGGCCGCGTCCCGAGTGCGGTCAGATCGTCCGATGCGGGCTGAGCAGCTGACGGGGCCGGTCGCCCACCACGGCGAGGGGCCGATCTGGTCGCCGAGGTGGGGCGGGCTGCGCTGGGTGGACATGCTCGCCGGCGACGTCCTCTCCCTCGACGGCGACGGGACCGTGGGCCGGGCGCACGTGGGGGACGTCGCCGCCGTCGTCCGTCCGCGCCGTGACGGCGGCGCGGTCCTGGCGGTCGAGCGGGGCTTCGCCCTGCAGGACGCCGACGGCGCACTCCGGCACCTCCACCCGGTGTGGGCCGACACCGGCGTCCGGATGAACGAGGGCGGCTGCGATCCCGACGGCCGCCTGTGGTGCGGCTCCATGGCCTACGACCAGGCGCCGGGTGCGGCGTCGATGTACCGGCTGGACCCCGACGGCAGCGTGCACGAGGTCTTCGGCGGCGTCACGATCTCCAACGGCCTGGAGTGGAGCCCCGACGGTGCGCTGGCCTACTACGCCGACACCGCGACCCACCGCGTCGACGTCTTCGACTACGACCGCGACGCCGGGCTGACCGGACGACGGCCGTTCGTGGCCCTCGGCGACGACGGCAATCCCGACGGGCTGACCGTCGATGCCGAGGGCGGGGTGTGGGTCGCCTTGTACGGCGGCGGCGCGGTGCACCGGTACGACGCCGGGGGTCGGCTGGACGCCGTGGTGGAGGTTCCCACGGCGCAGGTGACGGCCTGCACGCTGGGCGGGCCGGAGCTGGGCCAGTTGTTCGTCACGACCTCGCGCGAGGGCCTGGAGCCCGGCGACGACCCGCTGGCGGGCGCGCTCTTCCGGGTCGACGCCGGGGTGCGGGGGCTGCCGGTGCGCGAGTTCGCCGGCTGAGCCGCGACCTACGGGCAGGCCACCCATTCCTCCTCGCCGTCGGTGAAGACCTGCCGCTTCCAGATCGGCAGCCGCTTCTTCACCTCGTCGACGAGCTCGGCGCAGGCGGCGAACGCCTGGCCCCGGTGCGAGGCGCTGACCGCGCACGCCAGCGCGACGTCGCCGATGCCGAGCAGGCCGATGCGGTGGGAGACGGCGACGGCGTGCACGTCGGGTCGCGCAGCGAACTCCTCGGCGAGCTCGGTGATCACCTCGGCCGCCGTCGGGTGGCCGACGTACTCCAGCTCGGTGACCGACCGGCCTCCGTCGTGGTCACGCACGACTCCGGCGAACGAGACGACGGCCCCGGCCGCCTTGTCGGCCACGGCGTCCTCGTGCTCGGCGACGGACAGCGGGGCGTCGACGACCTGAGCGATCACGGCGCCGAAGGTACCCCGGACGGCGGGACGTCGAGGTCGGCCGGATCGGCCAGACCGGTGCAGTCGACCTCGGTCACCGCGTGGGCCGCGAGGTAGCGCCGCGCCCCCTCGTCACCGGTGGCCGTCTCGATCACCGCGGCCCAGTGCTGCCGGCCGATCAGCACCGGGTGGGACCGCACCCCGTCGTACGTGGCGACGGCGAGCGCGTCGGGGGCGGCGTGCTCCGCCATCGCCTGCAGTGCGTCGGTCGTCATCCCGGGCATGTCGACCAGCAGCACCAGGGCGGCGTCGACCCGTCCCGGCCAGCCGCGGAGACCGTCCAGCCCGGTGCGCAGGGACGAGGCCATCCCGGTCTCCCACTCCTTGTTCGCGAGCACGGCGGCCCCGCCGAGATCGGCCTGCCGCCAGACGTCCACCGCCCGGGCACCGAGCACCGCGAGCACCGGGTCGCAGACCGCCCGCGCCGTCCGCACCGCACGCTCGACCAGCAGACTGCCCTCGTACTCGACCAGGGCCTTGGGCATGCCGTAGCGGCGGCCGCCCCCGGCGGCGAGGACGACGGCGGCGAGGACCGGTGCGCTCATCCCTCCACCCTCCCAGGACCGCCGGCGATGATGATCAGGTCTCCTGGTCATCACGGGTCCTCCCTCGTGACCGGTGGTGAGGGAGGACCCCGGATGGTCAGGTCTCCTGATCATCATCACCACTGGTCAGCGGGCGTAGACGGCGACCTCGGAGGCCTTCACCGTCGCCCACACCTCGGCTCCGGGCATCAGGCCCAGCTCGGCGAAGGCAGTCACGGTGACGTCGGCGACCAGCGGCACCTCGCCGGCCAGTTCGACGCGCACCGTGGCCCCGTGCGGGGTCGCCCCCACCACCCGGGCCGGCCACACGTTCCGCGGGCTGCCCTCGGGACGCGTCAGGTAGAGCGCCACCGACTCCGGCCGGACGGCGGCGAAGACCGGCCCGTCCGCCTCCTCGGCCACCGCGACCACTCCCCCGGCATCGAGCCGGACGGTGTTCCCCTCGCCCGTGCCGGCCAGCAGGGAGAGCCCGGCCAGGCGGGCGACGTAGTCGGTGCGCGGCCGCCGGTTCACCTCGTCCGGGGTGCCGGTCTGGACGACGCACCCGTCCTCCACGACCACGACGCGATCGGCCAGGGCCATCGCGTCGACGGGATCATGGGTGACCAGCACGGTGCTGCCCCGGAACGCGGCCAGGTGACGGCGCAGCTCGGCCCGCACGACGAGCCGGGTGCGAGCATCGAGGGCCGACAGCGGCTCGTCGAGGAGCAGCAGCGCCGGGTCGCCCACCAGCGCGCGGGCCAGGGCCGCCCGCTGCGCCTGTCCTCCGGAGAGCTGTGCGGGCCGCCGGTCGCCGAGACCGTCCAGGCCCACCCGGTCCAGCCAGGCGGCCGCCGCCGTCCGGCGCTCGGCCTTCCGGACGCCGCGGGTCCGGAGCCCGAAGGCCACGTTCTCCCCCACGCTCAGGTGCGGGAAGAGCAGCGCATCCTGGAAGACGACGCCGAGCGGCCGCCGGTGCGCGGGTAGGTGCGTTCCCGCCGGAACGTCGTCCCAGACCGTGCCGTCGACGGCGACGCACCCGTCGTCGGGCGTCAGCAGCCCGGCGAGCACCCGCAGGAGCGTGGACTTCCCCGCACCGTTGGGTCCGAGGACGGCGAGCACCTCTCCCTCGGCGACCTCCACCGAGGCGTCGAGCGCGAGCGACCCCCGCCGGACGGCCACCTGTGCCGAGAGGCTCACGGCACCGACCGCCCCAGCCAGCGGTCGCGCAGGAGCAGCAGCGTGGCGAGGGAGACGGCCAGCAGCACCAGGGACAGGACGATCGCCGCCTCCGGCTCCCGCTGCAGCGCCAGGTAGACCGCGAGCGGCATCGTCTGCGTCGTCCCCGGGAAGTTGCCCGCGAAGGTGATCGTGGCGCCGAACTCGCCCAGCGCCCGGGCCCAGCACAGCACCGCGCCGGCCGCGACACCCGGCGCCACCAGGGGAAGGGTCACGCGGCGGAACGTCGTCCAGCGGTCGGCGCCGAGGGTGGCCGCGACGTCCTCGAAGCGCGCGTCGGCAGCCCGCAGCGCCCCCTCGACGCTCACCACCAGGAACGGCATGGCCACGAACGTCTCGGCGATGACGACGGCGGTCGTGGTGAACGGGATGGTGACGCCGAAGGCGTCGTCGAGCCAGCTGCCGACGATCCCCTGGCGGCCGAGCACCAGGAACAGCGCGACACCGCCGACCACCGGTGGCAGCACGAGCGGGACGGTGACCAGCGCCCTGAGCACGCTGCGCCCACGGATGCTCGACCGCGCCAGGACCCAGGCGAGGGGGACGCCCAGCACGAGGGACAGGAGCGTGGCGAGGGTGGCCGAGACGAGGGAGAGCCGCAGGGCCTGGCCGACCCCGGGCGCCGCGAGCTGCTCGCCCACCGACGACCAGGGGGCGCGCACCAGCAGTCCGACCAGCGGGAGGACGAGGAACGCGGCCCCCAGCGCCGCCGGGACCAGCAGCGGAGCCGGGATGCGCGCGTCCCTCCGGGCCCTGCTCACACCGGTGGCTGGAAACCCGCGTCGGCCAGCGCCTCCTGCCCGGCATCGGAGAGCACCAGGTCGACGAAGGCGCGGGCGGCCGCCGGGTTGGGGGCGTCGGTGAGGACGCCGACCGGATAGGAGTTGATCGCCTGCTCGCTCTCGCGGAAGGCGTAGGCCAGGATCGCGTCCTCCGCGGCGTGGACGTCGGAGACGTAGACCAGTCCCGCGTCCACCTCGTCCAACTGCACCTTGGTGAGCACCGCCCGGACGTCGTCCTCGTAGGTGTCCGGGGCGTCCGACAGTCCGGCGGACTCGAGCACCTCGGCCGCGGCGACGCCGCAGGGCACTTCGGGGGCGCAGACCGCGACGGTCATGTCCGCCGTGATCAGGTCGGCCAGGGACGGGATCCCCGCGCGGCCCTCCGGGAGGACGATGCCCTGCGGGTTGTCCAGGGGGACGGCGAGCATGAGCGGGTTGCGGGCGAAGACGACGGCGTCGTCGACCAGCCCGCCGTCCTCCAGCCGGGCCATCTGGGCCTCGTCGGCGGAGGCGAACACATCCGCCGGGGCGCCCTGCTCCAACTGACCGGCCAGCGCCGAGCTGCCGGCGGAGTTGATCTGTACGTCGAGGCCGGGGTGCTCGTCCTCGAGCTGCTCGCCGAGATCGGTGAAGACGTCGGTCAGCGAGGCGGCCGCGAAGACGGTGAGCGTGCCCGTGGGCTCCGAGCCGCCGGTCGCCTGCCCGCTCGCCGCCGGCTCCTCCCCCGGGGCGCCGGCGGGCCCGCTGCAGCCGGCCAGCACGAGCGCCGCGACACCGATCGCGGCCCGTCGCAGGTGCGTGCTCAAGGGACGTCCACGCTGACCTGGGTCGCCTTCACGGTCGCCACCGCCCGGACGCCGATCTCCAGCCCCAGCTCGTCGGCGGCCTCGCGCGACATGAGCGACACCAGCCGGAACGGGCCCGCCTGGATCTCCACCTGGGCCATGACGGTGTCGCGGACGACGCGGGTGACGATGCCGGCGAGCCGGTTGCGCGCCGACGACGGCGTCGTCCCGGGCTCGGGCGCTTCCCGCAGCTCGGTGGCGAGCCGGGCGAGGGCCGCTCCGTCGATCGTCGCGGGGCCACCTCCCTCCCGGTGCACCGGCAGCCGGGCACTGTCGATCCATCGGCGGACCGTGTCGTCACTGACCCCGAGCAGCGCGGCGGCCTCGGCGATCCGGTAGGCGGTGGGCACGCCGGAGACTCTATATCCGCATATGCGGACATGTCGGCCCGCTTATCCCCCGCAGATGCGGAATTCGGAGCGCTGTCCACAGTTCGCTGCCCGGCTCCGCCGGCGAGATCCCGTGCGGAACGATGGCCGCCATGGGGAAGACCGCGGCCGAACGGCGTGCCACCCGCAAGCGCAAGCAGCAGGACCGGGACCGACGCCGGCCCGGTAGCGGGCCCGGACCCTGGACCGGTGCAGACGAGCAGGACTTCGAGTACCAGCGGCGGCAGCTCATCCGTGCCGCCATGTTCGCCGACGACTACACGGTCGAGCAGGTGGTCGCCCGGCTCGCCGTCCTCGACCCCGGCGTGGACGAGGACGGCCTCGCGTCGAGCCTGCTCGTCGGCCTGGTGAACGGCCTGTGGGAACGAGGATGGCAGCCCGCGGACATCGCCCACGTCGTCCGCCGCTCCACCACCCAGCGGGTGACCCGGCTGGCGATCGCCGCAATCGCCGAGGGAGCGCGGGTCGCCGGAGCCGAAACGCGGGCGCCGGAGGACTGGCTGGCCCAGCTCGCAGCCCTGGATGCGCTCGCCAGTCCGGGGCCTCCCATCGTCACGAACTGGTTGCGGACCGAAGGCCTGCCGGTGCTCGATGCCTGGCGGGACGTCCTCCGGTTGTTCGCCGCGCTCACCGGACTGGGAGAACTCCAGCAGCTGACGCCGCCGCCGTCCCGGTGGGGCACCCGCGAGGCGTCACCTCGACGGACAGCCGCGGTGACTGACGCTCGCGTCCTGGGCCGCATCCGTGGGCTGCTGGCCAAGGCCGAACGCACCGAATTCCCGGAGGAAGCGGATGCACTCAGCGCCAAGGCGCAGGAGCTCATGACCCGGCACGCGGTCGACGCCGCAGTGCTCGATGCCCAGCACGGGATCTCGATCACCGACCAGGTCGTCGCTCGCCGGGTCCACGTCGACAACCCGTATCCCGAGGCGAAGGTCCAGCTCCTCGACGCCGTCGGCCGGGTCAACGGCGTCCGGGTCATCTGGATCGAGCAGCTCGGCATCGCCACGATGGTGGGGCTCCCTGCCGATCTGGACGCGGTCGACCTGCTGTTCACCTCCCTGTTGGTGCAGGCGACCCGGGCCATGACCGACACCGGTCGAGCCGGAGCCGGAAGCACCCGGTCGCCATCGTTCCGGCGGGCCTTCCTGACGTCCTACGCCTTCCGCATCGGCGAACGGCTGACCCAGGCGCGGGAGCAGGTGACCGAGGAGGCATCGCGGAGCATCGGCACGGATCTGGTGCCGGTGATGCGCGCGCGCACCGAAGCGGTGGACGACGTCTTCGCCCAGATGTTCCCCAAGACTCGGGCGACCAAGTCGCGGGGCCTCGACGCGCGGGGGTGGTACGCGGGACAGCTGGCCGCCGACAACGCCGATCTCGGCTCCGGCCGGGACCAGGTGTCCCACTGAGCCGATACGGCTTATCCGACGCCGCCGTCGGTCGACGAGCCATGCGGACGCATCTTCCCCGCCTCATCGGCGGGCCGCGCAGCCCCCTGGCCCGACACGTCTCCCCACTCCAACGCGCGACCGCCTCCGACTTCACGCTACGAAGGTCTGACCTGCGCTTTCATGTTGCTTGCCTCAGCTAGATCGACTACTATTCGCACATGTGTTCGAGCAGTCGCCCCGATGCGCTGAGCCGGCTGACGGCTGCGCTGGACGACTTGGCGATTGAGGACCTCTCCGGACAGTTCGGCCCACAGCTGCTCGAGGGGCTGCGCGACTTGCTTGCGGCGCAGAACCGGCTGGCCGCACAGCTGACGCGGCGAGTGCGCGAGTGCGAGGTCACCCAGGCGCCCGAACACGACGGGCTGAAGACGATGCAGTCGTGGCTGCGCGGGCACGGGCGGCTCTCCCCGCCGGCGGCCGCGCGATTGGTGCGCTGCGGCCGGGCGCTGACGCAGTTGCCGGCGGTGGAGGAGGCGTTCGGGCGCGGCGCGGTGACCGCCGAGCAGGTGGCTGCCATCGCGCCGGTGGCGAGAGCGGAGAATGTGGCCGCAGCCGCCACGCAGGGCGTAGACCTTTCCGGTGTGGACGCCGCTCTGGCCGAGGTGGCCGCCACCCGGCCCTACGACGAGCTCCGGCAGGTCGTGCACCACTACCTCGAGCGCCTCGACCCGGACGGTCCCGAGCCGGATCCCACCGAGGGCCGCTCGCTCGTCTGGTCCCGGCACGCCGACGGCGCGGTCAGCGGCCGGTTCGACCTCGACGCCGTCGGCGGAGAGAAGTTCCTCACCGCGATCGAGTCGATCCTGCAGGCCGGCCGGTGCGCCGGAGACGACCGCACGCGCGCCCAGCAACAGGCAGACGCGCTGGTGCAGCTCGCCGACAACGCCCTCGCGTCCGGTGGTCTACCGATCATGCGCACCGTCAAGCCGCACGTGGTCGCGATGATCAACGTGGAAGACCTGATCGATCCGGCCACCGGTCCGGGCGCGGCGAGGACCGGCTTCGGTGCCGTCGTCTCTGCCGCCCGGGCGCGCTGGCTGGCTTGCGACGGCACCGTCAGTCGCGTGGTCATGGGGCCCGACGGGGAGGTCTTGGACTACGGGCGAGCCAGGCGGATCGTCCCGCCGGGCCTGCGCCGGGCCGTCGAGGTACAGCAGCGGCACTGCGTGTTCGCCGGCTGCGGAGCCCCGACCCACTGGTGCGACGTCCACCATGTCCTGGAATGGGTCCTCGACGAGGGCCCGACATCGCTGGACAACTCGGCGCTCCTCTGCGAACGCCACCACACGAAAGTGCATCACGGGTTCCGCATCGAGCGAGATCCCATCGGCCGGTGGCACACCTATCGGCCCGACGGCACTGAGATCCTGCCGCCCGCACCGCTGCCTCAGGTCGCCGACGAGCCGAACACCGTCTGGGACCTCGACCCCCGCGACGTCGCGCTGGCCGGGCACACCTCGGGCGCGGTGCCGTAGCCCAATCAGTGCGGGACGGGTTGAACACGGCCGAGGAGCGGTCGCGCTCAGGGCTGTCCGTGGGCGCCGTCGGCATGCGTGAAGCTGGCCGGCACGACCAAGGAGCGGTCGCGCTCAGAGCTGTCCGCGGGCGCCTTCGGCGTGAGGGCGTGTGGAGCGGCCTGAGTCACCCCGGCCGGCGGTTTGCCCCCGCCGAGTGGAGGGCAGCCACGGTCGGTGTCACCACGCTCTCGCGCCGACCGTTCCGCCGCTCCCACCCCTGCCGATGACGGCGACGCGAACCCCGCCGGCGCCACCGCGGCCGTCCGCACCCGCCGCATCCGCGAATTCGCCCGCGACGTCCTCGGCTTCGAGGCGTTCCGCCCCGGCCAGGAGGCCGCGATGCAGGCGGTCGTCGCCGGCCGCGACACCCTCGCCGTCCTGCCCTCCGGGGCCGGCAAGACGGCGGTGTACCAGGTCGCCGGACCACTCCTCGACGGACCGGTGATCGTCGTCTCGCCGCTGATCGCCCTGCAGCGCGACCAGGTCGAGCGCCTGACCGAGATCGAGGACCGCGCCGGCCGGGCCGTCCAGCTCAACTCCACGATGTCGGCCGGCGACCAGCGCGAGGTGCTGGAGGCGCTGCAGGACGGAACGGTCCGCTTCGTCTTCCTGGCCCCCGAGCAGCTGGCCAAGCCCGAGGTCGTCGACGCGATCGCCGAGGGAAAGCCGGCGCTGTTCGTCGTCGACGAGGCGCACTGCGTCTCCGCCTGGGGACACGACTTCCGGCCGGACTACCTCCGGCTCGGCGGCGTCATCGAGCAGCTCGGCCACCCGACGGTGCTCGCGCTCACCGCCACGGCGGCGCCGCCGGTGCGGGCCGAGATCGTCGAAGAGCTCGAGATGCGTGACCCCGAAGTGGTGGTCGCGGGCTTCGACCGGCCGGAGATCCGCCTCGAGGTCGACCACCACGCCGATGCGCGCGGCAAGGAGCAAGGCGTGCTCGACCGGGTGCTGGCCGAGATCGGCGACGGCCGGGGGCCGGGCATCGTCTACAGCGCCACGCGCAGGGGCACCGAAGAGATCGCCACCGTGCTCGCCGAGCGGGGCATCCGCGCCCGGCCCTACCACGCCGGTCTGAACAAGGCCGACCGCGAGGACACCCAGCGGGCCTGGATGGAAGACGAACTCGACGTCGTCGTCGCCACGACCGCCTTCGGCATGGGGATCGACAAGCCCGACACCCGATTCGTGATCCACGCCGAGCCCGCCGACTCCGTCGACAGCTACTACCAGGAGATCGGCAGAGCCGGCCGGGACGGCGAGCCGGCGCTCGCCGTGCTCGTCTACCGGCAGGAAGACCTGGGTCTGCGCCGGTTCTTCGCCGCCGGGGCACCGGCCGAGGAGGAGCTGCAACAGGTCGCCGGGCTCGTGGCCGCCGCGTCCGCGGCCGGCATCGACGACGGCGTGGACGTCAAGGACCTGCGCGAGGAGACCGGGCGCGGTGCGACCCCGCTGGCCCGCGACCTCAACCTGCTGGAGCAGGTGGCGGCCGTCGTCCTGGACGAGGATGGCGCCGCCCACCCGGTCGACGACGGGCCGGGCCCGGCGGAGGCCGCCGCGGCCGCCCGCGAGCTGGCCGAGCACCACGAGAAGGTGGACCAGAGCCGCGTGGAGATGATGCGCGGCTACGCCGAGACCACCGAGTGCCGCCGGCAGTTCCTGCTGGGCTACTTCGGCGAGCAGCTCGACGAGCCGTGCGGGAACTGCGACAACTGCTCCGCCGGCACCGCGCAGGACCACCCGGCCGCCGACGACCACGACACCCCCTTCCCGGTCGAGACCCCGGTGGAGCACACCGAGTGGGGCGCGGGAGTGGTCATGCGCGTCGAGGACGACCGGATCACCGTGCTGTTCGACGAGGTCGGCTACAAGACCCTCGGCCTGGCCGCCGTCCTCGAGCACGACCTGCTGCGCACCCGCGGCTGAGCTGCCCGTCGCTTCGAGCTGCGGCTCCAGCCGCGGGGCTTGATCATCGGCACGACGACGGGTCAGCGCCTGGAACGGACGGGCAGGGACCCAGGAGAAGGAGTGCACGCGTGAAGGTCCTCGGCATCAACGCGATCTACCACGACCCGGCGGCGGCGGTCGTCGTCGACGGGAGGATCGTCGCCGCCGCAGAGGAGGAGCGGTTCAGCCGGCGCAAGCACGGCAAGCGCCCGCTGCCGTGGAGCGCGTGGGAGCTGCCCGAGCTGTCGGCCGCCTGGTGCCTGGCCGAGGCCGGCATCCACCCCGACGAGCTCGACGCGGTCGCCTACTCCTTCGACCCCGCGCTCATGGGCACGCCGGAGGAGTCCGGCCTGAACGACCCCGGCGACGTCATGCGGAAGATGTACGCGGAGAAGGCCCCGGAGTTCCTCGCCCACGCCCTGCCCGGTCTCGATCCCGCGAAGGTCCGCTACGTCAAGCACCACGTGGCGCACGCCGCCTCGGCCGGGCTGGCCGCCCCGACGCAGGACAACTCCGTCCTGGTGCTCGACGGCCGGGGCGAGGCGCACAGCCACCTGGCCGGGCGCTACGTCGACGGGCAGCTGGAGATCCTGGCCGGTCAGGCGCTGCCCCACTCCCTCGGCCTCCTCTACGAGGACCTCACCGACCACCTCGGGTTCCTGCGCAGCAGCGACGAGTTCAAGGTCATGGCGATGGCCTCCTACGGCAAGCCCCGCTTCGCCGGCGAGCTGTCGGAGCTGATCGTCGCGACCGACGACGGCGGCTTCCGGACGCCGCCGATCGACTTCTCGGAGTTCGCCCCCCGCCTGAGCAAGGGCGACGACTGGACCTCCGACCACGCCGACCTGGCCGCGAGCGTCCAGCAGCGCACGGAGGAGGTCCTGCTGGACCTCGCGCGCTGGCTGCACGAGCGGACCGGTGACCGCACGCTGACCCTCGCCGGCGGCGTAGCGCTCAACTGCGTGGCCAACACCCGCATATTCGCCGAGACGCCGTTCGAGCAGGTCTGGGTCCAGCCCGCCGCGGGCGACGCCGGCACGGCGCTGGGCAGCGCGCTGCACGTGGCGCGCGGCCTGGGCGAGACCACCGAGCCGATGCCGGGCGCCGACCTCGGCCGCGGCTGGTCCGACGACGAGATCGAGCAGTTCCTTCGCACGGCGGCGATCGAGTACGAGCGTCCGCGCGACGTCGCCGACGCCGTCGCGGAGGTGCTGGCGAACAACGGGATCGTCGCGTGGTTCCAGGGCCGCAGCGAGTACGGCCCGCGCGCGCTGGGGCACCGCTCGCTCCTGGCGCACCCCGGCCACGAGGCCAATCTGGAGCGGATGAACGACGTGAAGGGGCGAGAGCAGTTCCGCCCGGTGGCGCCCATGGTCCTGGCCGAGCGCGCCGCTGACATCTTCAGCCGCGGTCCGATCCCGTCGCGGTACATGCTCTTCGTGCACGACGTGGCCCAGGAGTGGCGGGAGCGGATCCCGACGGTCACCCACGTGGACGGCACGGCGCGGATCCAGACGGTCGACCGCGCCGAGGAGCCGCTGGTGGCGCGGATGCTCGAGTGCTTCGAGCGGCGCACCGGGCTGCCGATCGTCGTCAACACCAGCCTGAACACCGCGGGCCGACCGATGGTCGACGACCCCCGCGACGCCCTGGAGTGCTTCGGCTCGGCACCGGTCGACCTGCTCGCGATCGGCCCCTTCGTCGTCCGCCGGAGCCGGTCGACACTCACCTGAAAGGGGGCCGCCTGAACCGCCGGGTGGCCGGCTCGCGAACTCCTCCAGGAACTCGTCCTCGACACGACGCCACCTCGGTGACGTTTCGGCATCGACTGTCGCCCGGACGGGGGACGCCCGTTATCCCTGCGTGCACGGGGGGTACCGGGATGAGCAACCCCCGCCGGGACCCCGGCGGGCTCACGTTCGGGAGGACACCAATGGCCGGAAACAACGCAGCAGGCCGGGGCAAGACCGTGCCGGAGATCCTCGGACTGGCCTTCGGGGCCGTCTACCTGCTCGTCGGGATCGTCGGGTTCTTCGTCACCGGCTTCGACGACTTCTTCGCCCACGACACGAACGAGACGCTGCTCTGGTTCGAGATCAACGGCATGCACAACGTCGTGCACATCGTGATCGGCATCGCCGGGCTTTTGCTCTCCCGCACCCTGGCCGGGGCGCGGACCTACGGCTGGCTGCTCGCGGTCGGCTACGCCGCAGCCTTCGTCTACGGCCTGATCGCCATCGGCGAGACCTGGGACTTCCTCAGCATCAACGCCGCGGACAACGTCCTGCACATCGCCACCGCCCTGGTCGGCCTGGTGATCGCCCTGATGCCGGTGCGCAACGCGGTCGACAGCCGTCGCTGATCCCACCGGATCCGGCCGCGCCGGCCGGTAAGCCGCAGAGCCGGGTCCCGTCCTCCCTCCGGGGAACCGGGGCCCGGCTCTCGGCGTCTTCCGGGATGCCGTCCGCAGGAGCAGACTGCCCACAGCGGCGGGACGCCCCCGGCCGCCGTCCGGGAGACCCCGAGGGGCCACGCGATGGACCAGCCGATGGACGCAGACCCGGTCCTGCGGTCGCTGGCCGCGGACCTCGCCCGGGACGATCCGCGGCTGGCCGCGCTGCTCGGCGGAACCCCTCCCGCGCCTCCGCGGAGGGTCGCCAGGATCGCCCTCGTCCTCCTCGCCACCCCGCTGGTGACCCTGGCCCTGCTGCTGGCTCCGACGATCACCGCCGGTGCCGCCGCGATCCTGCTGGCCGTCGCCTCGCCGCTGGCGGTCTGCTGGCTCTGCGCCGACGAGCGTCCCACCCCGCCGCCGCGCTGAGCGATACCGCGAAGGGACCCCGGTGCGACGGCGGTCACGTCCGGCGTTACCTTGCGGACATGGATTTCGCTCTCTCCGCCAAGGCCGAGGACGTCTGCGCCCGTGCGTGGGACTTCATGCGCGAGCACGTGTTCCCCGCCGAGCCGGTGTACGAGGCCTGGCGCGCCGAGCGCGGGTACGACAACCACGAGCACCCGCCCGTGCTGGAGGAGCTGAAGGTCGAGGCGCGCAAGCGCGGGCTGTGGAACCTCTTCCACCACGAGCTCGGTGGCCTGTCCAACCTGGAGTACGCCTCCGTCGCCGAGATCACCGGCTGGTCGCCGACCATCGCCCCCGAGGCCATGAACGTCGGTGCGCCCGATACGGGCAACATGGAGACGCTCATGCTCTTCGGCACCGAGGAGCACAAGCAGCGCTGGCTGCAACCCCTGCTGGAGGGCGAGATCCGCTCCGGCTTCGCGATGACCGAGCCCGACGTCGCGTCGTCGGACGCCCGCAACATCCAGACGTCGATCGTCCGCGACGGCGACGAGTACGTGATCAACGGCCGCAAGTGGTGGACCTCGGGTGCCGCCGACGAGCGCTGCCAGATCTTCATCGTCATGGGCAAGACCGACCCCGACGGCGCCCCGCACCGGCAGCAGTCGATGATCCTCGTCCCCCGCGACACCCCCGGCCTGGAGATCATCCGGCACCTGCCGGTGTTCGGGTACCAGGACCAGCACGGCCACTCGGAGCTGCGCTTCACCGACGTGCGGGTGCCGGTGAGCAACATCCTCTCCGGCGAGGGCGACGGCTTCATGATCGCCCAGGCGCGGCTCGGCCCGGGCCGGATCCACCACTGCATGCGCGCCATCGGCATGGCCGAGCGGGCGCTCGCCCTGATGGTCGAGCGGACGAAGAACCGGGTGGCCTTCGGCCGGCCGCTGGCCGAGCAGGGCACCGTGCGGGAGGCCATCGCGCTGTCGCGGATCGAGATCGACCAGGCTCGCCTGTACGTGCTGAAGACCGCCGATCTGATCGACAAGTACGGGGCCAAGGGCGCCCGCACCGAGATCTCCGCGATCAAGGTCGCCGCCCCCAAGGTGGCCCTCGACGTCATCGACCGGGCGATCCAGGTGCACGGGGGCGCGGGCGTCAGCAACGACACCGTCCTGGCCCGCTTCTACGCCAGTGCCCGCACGCTGCGGATCGTCGACGGCCCCGACGCCGTGCACATCCGCGGCGTCGCCAAGGAGGAGCTCGCGCGCGAGCGCCCCTACAGCGGCTGAGAGAGGGGCCCTTTCCCCACCCCTCGCACGTTCGGGGCGGTTCCCGGCCCCCTGCAGGGTCCCGCGGCGAGCGTGCGAGCCGTGGGGGCAGGGGGTCTCTCATCTGTCGTACCCACGTGCCACGGTGGGCCCATGCCCGGGGACGCAGCCGTGGAGCAACTACTCGCCGATCACCCGGACGCCGTCATCGAGACCGTGCACCGGCTGCGGTCGATCGTGCTGGGCGCGCACCCCCAACTCGTCGAGCGGGCGCGGACCGGTTGGCACTCCATCAACTACCGGGACCCCGTCGCCGGGTTCGTCTGCGCCCTGTTCCCCGGGCCCGACCGCGTGCAGCTCGTGTTCGAGCACGGCGCCCGCCTGCCCGATCCGGAGGGCCACCTGTCCGGCACGGGACGGCAGGTCCGCGCGCTGGACGTCGCTGCCGGAGCGCCGGTGGACGCAGACGTCGTCACCCGGTTCCTCGACCTCGCCGTCGACCAAGGCCCGTCGCTGCGCGCCACACGGTCGAGCGGTCCGCGCGACACCCTGGGGAGGGCGGGGCGGGGATGACTCAGGGAGCGATCGTGCCCCCGAAGCCTCCTCCGGCGAGCTTCGCCATGAGCTGGGTGCGGTCCAGGCCCAGGGCATCGAGCGCGTCGCCGTCCCGGTCGGTGTCGACCTCGTCGGGCAGCTTGCGTTCCGCCTCGTCCGCCGTGTCGTTGTCGCCCTGGGTGCGCAGCATCCGCAGCAGCTCCTGCTTGTCCAGCTTCACCGGTCCTCCGTCCGTCATGGGTGTCCGCGAGTGTGATGCGCGCCGTGCGGCGCCGCAAACGCCGATCCACCGGAACCGGCCCGATCACGATCAGGTCACGACGGCGTTCGTCACGGCCACCTCGGGACGTCATAGCGGGTGACGACCCGGGGAGGCCCAGTGAGAGCAACGGACCGCCGTGGCGACGATGCCGCGTTCGAGGCCTTCGTCGCGGCGCGGTCGGCCGACCTGCTCCGCACCGCCGTCCTGCTGACGCGCGACCGGGGTCATGCGGAGGACCTGCTGCAGACCGCGCTCGTGAAGGCCTACCGCCGGTGGAAACGGATCGACGGCGACCCGTACCCCTACGTGCGCCGGGTCCTCGTGACCACCGCGGCGAGCTGGTGGCGGCTGCGCAGCACGCAGGAGATCGTCTCGCTGCCCGCCCACGATCCGGCGATGCCCGACGCGACCGACGCCGTCGCCGAGCGCGAGCGGATGGCCGAGGCGCTGGCCACCCTGCCGCCGCGCATGCGCGCCGTGCTCGTCCTCCGCTACACCGAGGACCTGAGCGAGGCCGGCACCGCCGAGCTGCTCGGATGCTCGGTCCACACCGTCAGGAGCCAGACCGTGCGCGGTCTCGCCCGGCTGCGCGCCCTCCTGGATGCCACGGCACCGGCCACCGTCCTTGTCCCCCACCCGCCCCACCGCCCCGGCCTCGTTCCTTACCCGCCCCACCGCCCCGGACAGGAGCGCTGACGTGACGACCTCCGACACCGAGCTCGAGGCCGGCCTGCGATCCCTGCGCACCCGTGCCGACGAGATCGCGCCGCCCCGGTCCGACCTGGCCCAGCGGACCCGCGAGCGCTACCGCGCCGAGCGCCGCTCACGGGCCGCGTGGGCGGCCGGCGGCCTCGCCGCGCTGATCGTCCTCGTCGGCGTCCCCGTCGCCTCGTCGATGACCCTGGGCGGAGGCCGCGCGGAGACAGCGGCTCCGTCCACGGGTTCGTCACCGGACCCACTGACCTCGCTCGCCAGGATCCCGACGCGCGGCTCGCTGGCCGGCGACGCGGACTGGCTCGAGGCGGTGACGCAGCTGTCCTGGGAATTCACCGCACCGGAACCGGGCCTGCCGCCGCGGACCGCGGTCACGGTCCACGACCCCCCGCTGGACACCCGGGTGGTCGCCTTCGCCGGAGACGTGCCGGGGGCGCGGGTGGCCCTCGTCCTGGGCCTGGACAGCCGGCCGCTCAAGGCGTGGTTCATCGGCCCGGTCGGCGCCTCCCCTGATCAGATGGTCCTCGCCGCGCCCCCCGGCGAGACGACGTGGCGGCAGCCGCTGGCCCTCATGGACGCACCGAACCCGGCGTCGGACAGCGCGACGCTGGTCGTCGTCGCCTGGCCCGGTGACGAGGTCACCTTGCTGACCGGCCGAACCGTGGACGCCGCCGGGAAGACCACGGAGAACCGGGAGCCGGTGCCGACGACGGACGGGGTCGGTGCGATCACCACGCCGGGTCGGCCGGGCTGGCCGCTCGAGGTGCAACTGTGGGTCCACCAGGACGCCGGCTCTTACAACCCCGATCTGACCGTCACCGACCGCGCGCTCGACAGGACGTCTCCCCTGCCGGACGTGGCCGATCCCCGCGGCCTGCGTGGATCGGTCCGCGACGAGGACCTCCGCGCGGCCGTGGAGGCCCTGGCCGGGTACTACGGGATGCCGGCCGGCGACCTCGATCCGACCCTGCTGGCCGGTGCTCCGATCACCGGCGGCTCCCGCTCGACGGTGGTTCTCGTCGGCGCGACCTTCCCGTCGGGGGCCACGACGGCGGCGCAGGTGATCATCTGGGGCAGCGACGACAGCCCCTCCGGGCTGGCCTCCCAGGTCGGGCTGACCGAGGTCGCCCCGGCGGGGACGGACCTGCTCGACCGGGTCTTCGCCGTGCCGTCCTCGGTGCCGGGCGCGATCCTGCTGACGGTCAGCGGACCGGCCGACGCCGTCCTCGCCGAGGCCTCCAGCGCCGATGGCACGCTGATCATGCGGCTCCCGCTCACCGAGGGAGCCGGGACGGCAGCCGTCACCGCCAACCCCGGCGACGCGACGGTGCGCTTCTTCGACCGCGACGGGTCGTTCCTGGCGGAGACACCGCTCACGGAGCCGGTCGGCCGATGAGCGAACCGGCGTCGCTCACCGCCATGCGGCAGCTGGTGGAGGAGGCGCGACTGCGCAGGCCGCCGGGCCGGCGCCGCATCGCGCGGTCAGCCCCGACCCGACCGCCGGACCAGGAAACCGCCGACGCCGGCCAGGATCACGCCGAGGACCAGCTGGCCGATCCCGACCACGGCCCGGTCGCCGGCGAACCAGGTGGGTGACGACACGAGGAGCACGAGGGCGACCCCGAGGACGAGCAGTCCGACCAGGCGCTCCCGACGGGCGTTGCGGGAGACAGGGGCGCCGGGGGACGGGTCGGTCATGTCCCCAGCCTGCCAAACGCGCCGCCGTCGGGATCAGAGACGGCAGGCCATGACGATCTCGTCGCGGTCGTCGCCCGGGGCGACCCGGATCGCGCCGGGCAGCCGGCCGACCTCCTCGTAGCCCAGGCCGCGGTAGAACGCATCCACGCCGGTGCCGCCACGGGCCGTCAGGTGCAGGAACTCCCACCCCCGGTCGCGCGCGATCCGGTGCACCCCGTCCATGAGCACCCGCCCCAGGCCCTGTCCCTGGTGCGAGGGGTGCACCTGCACCCGCAGCACCGTCCCCCAGTGGCGGCGTAGCGGGCTCAGCGAACCCACGACGCTGGCGAAGCCCGCCGTCCCGCCGTCCACGGTGAGCAGCGCGAGCACGTCCCGGCCGGAGTGGACGCCCTCCAGCAGCTTGTCCAGCAGGGGGACGACGTCGTCGGAGGTCACCGGGGGCACGAAGCCCACGGCCCCGCCGGCGTTCGTCACGTCGATCCAGCAGGCCAGCAGCTCCTGCCGCAGGACGTCGTCGACCTCGAACACGGCACGGACCTCGGCGCTCACGGCGCCCATCCTCCCGCGAGCCGCCACGGCCGCGCGCACGACCTCCTTCCACTGCCGGCCCGGCGGTCCTAGCGTTCCGCCATGACAGACCTGTCCGCCGCTGCCACGGCACAGGACCTCGACGGCCGCGCCGGCTACGACCCGGCCTTCCTCGGCCCGGCCGTGCCCATGCCCACGCTCGCCTCCTCCCGGGCGACGGTGCTGTTGCACTACCTGCACTACAGCGTGCTGTTCCGCCCCGACCGCCGCTTCGCCGCCGTGACGGCGCTGGACCTGGACGGGGCCCGCCTCCGCCAGGTGGACCGCACCGACACCTGGCGCCTGGACCCGCGGCTGGCGGCCGAGCTGCAGGCGGGCCCGCCGGTCTACGCCCACAACGACCTGGACCGGGGCCACCTGGTCATGCGGGCGTCGTCCACCTGGGGCGACACCGAGGACGAGGCGCGGCAGGCCGAGGCCGACACGTTCTACTTCTCGAACGCCGCGCCCCAGAACAAGCAGTTCAACCAGGGGCGGGAGCTGTGGCTGGGGCTGGAGGAGTACCTGCAGGACCACGCCGACGCCTTCGACCGGAAGCTGGTGGTCCTCGCGGGGCCGGTGCTCGACCCGGCCGACCCGCCCTACCGGGGGATCCAGGTCCCGCTGCGGTTCTGGAAGGTGGTGGCGTTCGTCCAGGACGGCGCCCTCGCGGCGACCGGCTACCTGCTCGACCAGACGCCGCTGGTCGACGACCTGCAGACGGCGATCGCGCAGACACCGGCGGGGCAGTTGCCTCCGCTGGGACCGTTCCGGACGTTCCAGGTGCCGGTCGCCGACATCGCGGCACTGGCCGACCTCCGCCTCGACCAGCTGGTCCTGGCCGATCTGATGGGTGCGTCCGCGACCGGCGCAGCGCCCCCTCCCGGCGGGACGAGCATCGGCTGGCGAGAGCTCTCCTCGCTCGAGGACGTGGTGCTGACGAGCTGAAGGGTTGTCAGGCAAGTCGTCACTTGCCTATTGTGGAGTCGTGGGCGACGTTGTCCGGTGACATCTACCGAGCCCTCGCGGACCCGACCCGGCGCGCAATCCTCGACGAGCTCCAGGAGCGGAACGGCCAGACCCTGTTCGAGCTGTGCGCCCGGCTGATCAACAAGCACGGGTTCAGCTCGTCCCGGCAGGCGGTCTCCCAGCACCTGGACGTGCTCGAGGCCGCGGGCCTCGTGCGAACCCGCCGCGAGGGCCGCTACAAGTTCCACGACCTGGACACCTCGCCACTCAGGACCATCACCGACCGGTGGCAGCTGCCCACCGACTGAGGAGGACTGCCATGCGGATCAACCTGGCCAGCGTCTGGGTGGACGACCAGGAGAAGGCGCTCCGCTTCTACACCGACGTGCTCGGCTTCGCCAAGAAGACCGACGTCCCGACCGGGGAGCACCGCTGGCTGACCGTCGTCAGCCCGGAGGCCCCCGACGGCGTGGAACTCCTGCTGGAGCCCGACGCGCACCCCGCGGCCCGGCCGCTCAAGGAGGCGCTGGTCGCCGACGGGATCCCGTTCACCTCGTTCGCCGTGGACGACGTGCATGCGGAGTTCGACCGCCTGAAGGGCCTCGGCGTCACCTTCACCCAGGAGCCGGCGGACATGGGCCCCGTCACGACGGCCGTCCTCGACGACACCTGCGGCAACCTCATCATGATCGCCGAGACGAACGAGCCCGCGGCATAACGGGGTGCGCGGCGTCCGGACCGCGGCGACACTGCCCCGGTGCACGTCCGCCGGGAGAGACCGACCGATCACGACGCCGTCCGCGCGGTGCACCGGGCGGCGTTCGCCCGCCCGGACACCGATCGGACGGACGACGTCGTCGAGGCCCGGCTGACCGACCAGTTGCGTGCGGACGTGGGTTTCCTGCCGCACCTGTCGCTGGTCGCGGTCCGGGACGACGTCGTCGTCGTCGGCCATGTGCTGGCCACGCGGGGCCGGCTGGAGCCGCTCGGCGTCCCGGCGCTGGGCCTCGGACCGCTCGGCGTGCTGCCCGCCGAGCAGGGCCGCGGCGTGGGCACCGCCCTGGTCCACGCCCTCCTCGCGGTCGCCGAGACCTGCGAGGAGCGGCTGGTCGCCCTGCTGGGCGCCCCGGAGTACTACCAGCGGTTCGACTTCCGGCCGGCCACGGAGCTCGGCATCACGGCGCCCGATCCGGCGTGGGGAGTGCACTTCCAGGCCCGCCACCTCACCGGCCCGCCGGTCCAGGGGGCGTTCCGCTACGCCGCACCCTTCGACGGGCCCTGACGCCCCGCGCAGGTGGTCGGGTCAGCCCGCGCTCCCGCGCACGGCCCGGCGGGTCCGTTCCTCGGGCCAGCGGGCCACGGCGTCGGCGAGCACCTCGTGCAGGAAGGCGAGGAACTCCCGGGTCTCGGCCAGCCGGCGCCCACCCGGGCGTTGCACCCCGATGAGGTCGATGCCGGCCGCGACGACGTCCTCCAACCGCTGCAGCGCGGACAGCTCCGCGCCGGTGAAGCGGGTCCACAGGTTCTCGTCGTCGAGGACGTAGAGGTCGCTCCGCGTGCCCGGCTCTCGTTCACGCACGAGGAACCCGATCTGCACCAGCTGGCGCACCGCCCCGCTGATCGCGGCCGGGCTCACCTGCAGCCCCTCCGCCAGCTCTGCTGCGGTGTACCGGTCGGCGTCGTCGGCCAGGGCGTAGGCGAAGACCCGGGCCGGCATCGGCGCCATGCCCGACTCCCGCAGGACCAAGGCGAACCGCTCGACGAACCGGAGCAGGGTGGCCCGATCTTCCCGCGGCGCATCCACCCTGGTCACGCACCCACGGTACCGGAGGGATCGCCGACGTAATAACCTTCATATATTTGTGAAGGGCGTGTAGGTTCTGCTGCCGTGACCACAGCCATCTCCGTCTCCGGCCTGGTGAAGACGTTCGGCGCCACCCGCGCCCTCGACGGCCTCGACCTCGAGGTCGCCTCCGGTGAGGTGCACGGCTTCCTGGGCCCGAACGGCTCCGGGAAGTCCACGACCATCCGCGTGCTGCTCGGCCTGCTGCGCCCCGACGCCGGCCGGGCCGAGCTGCTCGGCGGCGATCCGTGGCGGAACGCCGTCGCGCTGCACCGCCGGCTCGCCTACGTCCCTGGTGACGTGACCCTGTGGCCGAGCATCAGCGGCGGCGAGGCGATCGACCTGATCGGCGCCCTGCGCGGCGGCCTCGACCCGCGCCGCCGCGCAGAGCTGCTCGAGCGCTTCGACCTCGACCCGCGGAAGAAGGCGCGCACCTACTCGAAGGGCAACCGGCAGAAGGTCGCCCTCGTGGCGGCGCTGGCCTCGGACGCCGAGTTGTTCGTCCTGGACGAGCCGACCTCGGGGCTGGACCCGCTCATGGAGGCGGTGTTCCAGTCGTGCATCCGCGAGCTCCGCGCCGAGGGCCGGACGGTGCTGCTGTCCAGCCACATCCTCGCCGAGGCCGAGTCACTCTGCGATCGGGTGAGCATCATCCGGCTCGGCCGGACGGTGCAGAGCGGCACCTTGGCCGAGCTGCGTCACCTCACGCGGATGTCCATGGTCGTGGAGACCCAGCGGCCCGCCGACGCCCTGCAGTCCCTCTCCGGGGTGCACGACCTGCGGCACGAGGACGGCCGCGTGCACTTCGACGTCGACACCGATGCCCTCGACCGCGTGCTCCGGCACCTCACCGACCTGGGGGTGCGCGGCCTGACGAGCACCCCGCCCACGCTGGAGGAGCTGTTCCTGCGCCACTACGGCGACGAGCTCGCCGCCGACGGCGTGCCGGTCCGGCAGGGGGCGGGGCGCTCATGAGCGGCGGATCGAGCACGCTCGCCGGCACCGGCGCGCTGTTCCGCTTCGCGCTGCGCCGTGACCGGCTGCGCCTGCCGGTCTGGATCGCCGTCGGCACCTTCATGGTCGTCACGCAGTCGGTCTCCAGCCAGGCCCTGTACGGCACCCCGGCGGACCTGGCCGCCTACCGGGCGTCGGTCGGCAGCAACGCGGCGACCATCGCGCTGGCCGGCCCCCCGGTCGGGCTGGACACCGTCGCCGGCGCGGTCGCCTTCGAGATCTCCGCGACCGTCATGCTGATCGCCGCGCTGATGGCGATGCTCACCGTCACCCGCCACACCCGGGCCGACGAGGAAGCCGGCCGCACGGAGCTGCTCCGGTCGGCGCGCGTCGGTCGGCACGCGCCGCTGCTGGCCGCCGTGCTGCTCTCCTCGCTGGCGTGCGTCGTGCTGGCGCTGGCCATCGGCGCCGCCACGACGGCCTCCGGGCTGCCGGCGCTCGGCTCGTTCGTGCTCGGCGCATCGGTGGGCGCGTGCGGCCTGGTCTTCACCGGGATCACCGCCGTCGCCGCACAGGCGACGGGCTACACCCGCAGCGTCTACGGCCTGGTCGGCGGGCTGTTCGCGGTCGCGTTCGTGCTGCGCGCCATCGGCGACATCGAAGGCAACTGGGTGGTGTGGACCTCGGCGATCGGGTGGGCGCAGGCCACGCACCCGTTCACCGACGACGCCGTCGTCCCGCTGATGCTGTGCCTGGTCGTGGCCGCTGCCCTCGTCGTCGCCGGCTTCGCGCTGCTCGACCGCCGCGACCTCGGCTCCGGGCTCACCCAGCCGCGGCCCGGCCGGCGCGCCGCTCGGCGGGCCCTGCTCTCCCCGCTCGGCCTGGCGGTCCGGTTGCACCGCGGGGCGCTGATCGCCTGGACCGTGGGGCTGGGCCTGCTCGGCGTCGTCTACGGCGCCCTCGCGGACTCGGTGGAGACGCTCATCGGGGAGAACGAGCAGGCGCTGGCCGTCTTCGGTGACCCGGACGTCGATCAGCTCGTCGATGCCTACCTCGGCACGACGTTCGCCGTCACGGCGCTGCTCGCCTCGTCCTACGCCGTCTCCGCCGTCCTGCGGGCCCGCGCCGAGGAATCGGGCGACCGGGCGGAGGTGCTGCTCGCCACGGCGACCAGCCGCCCGGCCTGGCTGGGCAGCCACGTGCTGGTCGCCCTGTGGGGCTCGGCGCTGGCGATGGCCGTCGCCGGGGTCACCACCGGGCTGGTGCGCGTGGCGCAGACCGGGGAGTGGGCGGCGCTCGGCCGGATGGTCGGGGCGGCCGTGTCCTACATCCCCGCCATCTGGGTCGTGGCCGGCGTGGCCGTCGCGCTCTTCGGACTCCTCCCCCGCCAGGCTGCGGCCATGGCCTGGACGGCGGTCGGCCTGTTCCTGCTGATCACCATGTTCGCCGAGTCGTTCGACTGGCCGGGCTGGGTGAGCGACCTGTCCCCGATCACCTGGATCCCGACGCTCCCGCTCGAGGAGTGGACCCTGGCTCCCCTGCTCGGGCTGGCCGCGGTCGCCGCCGTCCTCCTGGCCGCCGGCTTCACCGGCTTCCGGCGACGCGACATCGCGCTGGGCTGACCGACCCGCTCAGCCGCCGTAGGTGGGCGGTTCTCCGGCGGCGAGGGCTTCCTGCGCCCGGACCGGATCGTAGGCGCAGGCGTCCGCCACGTCGGCTGCGGGGCCGTCGACGGTCGCCGGAGCGGCCGGCTCACCGACGGGGGACGGCGGCGCGGTGGACCCGTCGGCCGGCGCCTCCTCCGCCCAGCCGGTGGGCGCCGCGGGCGGGACGAGGGCGTCCTGGACGATCTGGCGGATCCGGTCGTAGTCCGGGTAGGCCGGGTCGATCACGCTCACGTCGAAGACGACGCTCCGGACGCTCGCGTCCTTCACCAGCAGGCCCAGCTCGACGAAGTCGTCGAGCGCCGACCGCGGGATGTCGGTGCTGACGATGTCCTCGGTCGTGGCCGCCAGCTCCTGGTACTTCCGCAGCAGGGTTCCCGGGTTCGCGGCGTCGATGATCGCGTCGATCGCGCACCGCTGCCGGGCCATCCGGTCGTAGTCGCTGAGGCCGAAGCGTCCACGCGCGAAGTCGAGCGCGCGGACGCCGTCCAGATGCTGGTCCGGCCCCGGCGCGATGTAGTCGTCGGGCAGCCGCCCGGTGCCCGGGTCCCCGCCGATCGGCACGTAGTAGTTGACGTTCACGGTGATGCCGCCGAGGGCGTCGACCAGCCGGCTGAAGCCGTCGAGGTTGACCAGGACGTAGTAGTCGATCTCCAGCCCGAGAGCCTCGCCGACGCCGAGCTTGAGGAAGTCGGCGCCGGCGTCGTCGGTGGGGCCCAGGATGCCGGGATACCACGCCGGTCCGGTGCGGTAGACGGCGTTGAGCAGGCTGTCGGACTCGTTGGCGCCCTCGAACCCGTTTGGATAGACCTCGTGCAGCGGGCTGTCCTGGGGGAACGGCAGGTCCTGCAGGTTGCGCGGCAGGCTGAACAGCACGGTGTCACCGGTGTCGGCGTCGATGCTGGCCACGATGACGGTGTCGGTGCGCACGCCCTCGCGCCCCTCGCCGCCGTCCCCGCCCAGCAGCAGGACGTTGACCCGCTCCTTGTTCCCGAACGGATCCGGGGTGTCCTCCACGGTCGCCGACCGGCCGTCGACGTCGAACACGCCGGCGATGAGTTCCCGCTGGGTGAGAAGGAGCTGGCTCGCCCAGACCGCGGGCGCCACGATCGCGGCGACGAGCACCGTCACCACGAGCGCGCCGAGCGCGCGGCGTCCCGACGAGAGCCGTCGCGGCACGAGCATGACGAAGCCGGCCACGACCACGGCCACCCAGAGCAGGGCCAGGAGCCCCACCCCCGCCACGACCCAGAGCAGCTGATCGGTGTCGACAGCGGTCAGGAGCACCGTCCGGCGGCCCCCGGTCGCCAGCCAGACGCCACCTCCGACGAGGAGCAGGAAGACCACGAGGGTGACTGCGCCGAGCACGCGGCGGCCTGCGGCGAGGAATGCCGCGCCGGGGACGAGGGCACCCAGCACGCCGAGCCCGACGGCGGCGCGGAAGCTGCGTTCCCCGCGGCGCCGGCGGACCGGGGGACGGAGCACGCGGGCCCCACCCGCGGGACCGTGGGCAGGGGAATCGGGACCGACGCTCACGTGTCCTCCTCGCTGGAGCTCGTCGGTCGCGTTCGCGGCGCTGCTGTTTCCATCGGTGAGCTCGCGAGCTCGCTCACCCGCCGACCGTCGCCATGCGCTGCCGGATCATGGCTTCATGGTCGCACCGTCGCGCGGTCGAAGCTTCCCTGGCTGGGTGCTCCCGGGGCGCGCAGTCCCTCGAGGATGCCCGGCGGAGGGGTAGCGACGGTCCGAACGGGGCACTCCCCGACGAGCACGACCGCAGGTGGCGGCGGCGTAGGTTACGTCGGCGCA
Source organism: Blastococcus colisei (assembly GCF_006717095.1). NCBI lineage: Bacteria > Bacillati > Actinomycetota > Actinomycetes > Geodermatophilales > Geodermatophilaceae > Blastococcus > Blastococcus colisei. Next base: position 199,794 of record NZ_VFQE01000001.1, on the reverse strand, counting down.
GGTCGAGTCGATCCGGAGGTTCCCATGCCCCAGACGTCCCCGCAGGCAGCCGTGCTGACCGAGCTCGAGCCCGTGGTCGCGGAGAACCTCGACCGCCACGTCCGGATGGCGAAGGAATGGCACCCGCACGACTACGTCCCGTGGGACGACGGACGGAACTTCGCCTTCCTCGGTGGCGAGGACTGGTCGCCGGAACAGTCGAAGCTGGACGCGACGGCCAAGGCGGCGATGTTCGTCAACCTGCTCACCGAGGACAACCTGCCCAGCTACCACCGCGAGATCGCCACCCGGTTCGGCCGGGACGGCGCCTGGGGGCAGTGGGTGGGCCGGTGGACCGCGGAGGAGGGCCGGCACGGCATCGCGATCCGCGACTACCTCGTCGTCACCCGCGGCGTCGACCCGGTCGAGCTGGAGCGGGCCCGGATGGACTACATGACCACCGGCTACGACTCCGGCGACAAGAGCCCGCTCGAGGCCGTCGCGTACGTCTCCTTCCAGGAGCTGGCCACGCGGGTCTCGCACCGCAACACCGGCAAGGCCACCGGCGACCCGATCGCGGACAAGCTGCTGGCCCGCATCGCCACCGACGAGAACCTGCACATGATCTTCTACCGGAACCTGGTGACCGCGGCGTTCGACATCGACCCCGACGAGATGATGAAGGCCGTGGCCAACGAGGTCATGAACTTCGAGATGCCCGGCGCGAACATGGCGAACTTCCGGAAGAACTCGACGATCATCGCCAAGGCCGGCATCTACGACCTGCGCCTGCACCACGACGAGGTGGTGGCCCCCATCCTGCGCACCTGGAAGGTCTTCGAGCGCAGCGACTTCGGCCCCGAGGGCGAGCAGTCCCGCGAGGAGCTGGCGGCGTTCCTGGCCGGTCTCGACGCGCAGGCCACCAAGTTCGTGGAGAGCCGGGAGCGGATGCGGGCCCGCATGGCGGCCAGGGACGAGGTCCCCGTCCAGGTGCCATGACATCGTCGGCCTCCGGCCGACACCGCAGCCAGGAGCCGTCCCCCTGGTGCCCTGAGCCGCTGCGTCGCGCCTGCGCGGAGACCCTCCGGGCCCCCACTCGGCACGACAAGACACCATGGCCCCGTGCGACTGGCCACCTGGAACGTCAACTCGATCCGCACCCGCGCCGACCGCGTGGCGGCCTTCCTGCAGCGGGAGGACGTCGACGTGCTCGCCCTCCAGGAGACCAAGTGCCGGGACGACCAGTTCCCGGAGATGGTGTTCAGCGCACTGGGCTACGAGGTCGCGCACGTGGGCCACTCGCAGTGGAACGGGGTCGCGATCCTGTCCCGGGTGGGCCTGGAGGACGTGACGGTGGGGTTCCCCGGCATGCCGTCCTGGTCGTCGAAGGAGGGCCTGGATGCGACGCCCGAGGCCCGCGCGCTGGGCGCGACCTGCGCCGGCGTGCGGATCTGGAGCCTCTACGTGCCCAACGGCCGCACGCTCGCCGACCCGCACCTGCAGTACAAGCTGGAGTGGCTGGCGGCCCTGCGCGCCGCGGGGTCCGACTGGCTGACCGAGACCCCCGAGACCCCGGTCGCCCTCGTCGGCGACTGGAACATCGCCCCCGAGGACGACGACGTCTGGGACATGGCCGTCTTCGCGCACTCGACGCACGTCTCCCCGCCCGAGCGGGCGGCGTTCCGGGCGATCGTCGAGGCCGGCTACGCCGACGTCGTCCGCCCGTACGCACCCGGGCCGGGCGTCTACACCTACTGGGACTACACGCAGCTGCGCTTCCCTCGCCGCGAGGGCATGCGGATCGACTTCGTGCTGGGCTCCCCGGCGCTGGCCGGCCGGGTGACAAACGCCCTGGTAGACCGCGAGGAACGCAAGGGCAAGGGCGCCAGCGACCACGCGCCGGTCGTGGTCGAGCTGGCCGACTAGCGGACCGCTCCGGCGCCCTGGGGCACATCTGGGGCACTCGAGGCACCGGCCCCAGCCCACGCCGCGTCGATGGCGCTACGCGTCCGGTCGTCGGAATCCGGCATCAGGTGCCCGTAAGTGCTCAGTACCAGCGAGGCGTCTTCGTGTCCAAGCCGCTCGGCCACTGCCACGACGGACTCGCCGGCCGCCAGCAGGACACTGGCGTAGTGGTGTCGCAGGTCGTGGCTCGTCGTCCCCTTCGGTAGGCCCGAGCCGGTCACCGCCCGACGCATGAGGTTGTGGCCGTAGTAGACGTGCCCGAGCGGGGCGCCCTTCCCCGTCGCGAAGATCGTTCCGTCCTCGCCCGCTGGGTACGCCATCAGCTGGGCGGCCAGCGCGTCGGCGACCACCCGAGGCAGCGGGACGGTCCGCCTCGACCGGGGGGTCTTCGGCTCGCTCCGCTCGCCCTTCGAACCCTGGGTGAACTGCCACTCGATCCGCACGCTGCGACGCAGGAAGTCGACGTCCTGGACGCGGAGCGCGAGCAGCTCGCCGATCCGGAGCCCGAGCCCGGCCTGAGTGAGGACCATGGCTCGGTAGCGAGCTGGCATGGCCTGGGCGAGTGCCGCAACCTGCTCGACCGACAGCGGCACGACCCGCTCCCTCTCGTGTCGGGGAAGTTGGATGCGGACGACGGGTGAGGAGGCCACCAGCCGGTCGAGAACCGCGGCCGCGTACACACTTCGCAGCAGGCCAACCGCTTGTCGAAGGGTGGTGGGGGCCAGCACTCTCGACCGGTCGGTCGCCCAGGCCTGGACCTCAGACGGGCGTACGTCGGCGAGCTTGCGGCTTCCGAGCCGCGTCCCCTCGATGTGTAGCCGGATCATCATCTCGGTGCGCCTAGCCGTGGTGGGCCGGTGCGGGCGGGACCTCGCCCACTCCCGGGCGTACCCGGCCACAGTGATCTTGCGTGGCTCGATGTAGGTGCCGCGCGCCTTGTCCGCTTCCACGGTGGCCGCATGACGATCAGCAGCGCCCTTCTTGCTGAAGGACTTCTTGCGCTGTCTGCCCTGGTCGTCTCGCCACCGTGCTTGATAGGTCGTCCGCCCGTTGCGGACCAGCTTCTCCACGCTCGCCATGACTGACTCCTCCACGTCTCCGACGCGGCCAGGCTCGAATCGGGGTCGTCGCTTCTCGGGACGGAACAGTTCGGGCCGCAGCATGCCCGAAGAATCTGACGAGGTCAGAGCTGACGTACGGGACTTGCGCCCTTCTGCGGATCGCTATCCGGCGGCGCCTTGGCCCAGCTGCTGCTCGACCCACGCCTGCAGGTCGTCGTAGCGGTAGAGGACGCGGCGACCGAGGCGGAAGCTGCGCGGACCGGTGCCCCGGTGGCGCCAGTACCGGAGGGTGGCCACCGGAGCGCGGAGCAGTTCGGCGGCCTCGGTGATGGTGAGCAGTTCGGGCTCGCGGCGGGCGGGTTCGTCGGACATGGCTGGCTCCGGTGGGCTTGGGTGGGCTGTGCTCCGTTACGGGAGAAGGCGCCATTTGGGTGCGATTGGTGACAGCCGACCACCGATGGCTTCCGAAATCCTCCGGTTCTCCTCCCGTTGCTGGCCGGGCCCGCGGCCGGGCGGTGGAGGCGGCCCTGCTCATCGGCCGATGCCCGGCGCGGCGCCTCCACGGGCAAGAGATGGGCCCCGCCGCTCCGCCTCGGGCCGGGGGACGCTAGGTACCGGCGCGACCGGCCGCGGGGGAGCGGCTGCCCTCCGGTCGCGCGACCGGTCCTGGCGGTCGCGGGCGGCCTCTCGAGCGGCCAGCTCGGCCGCGTGGCCGGGGCCGAGGTCGGCCCGGTCGCGGCCGAAGACCGCGAGCCACTGCGCCCGGGCCTCGGCCACGTCGGCCGCGACGAGGTGCGCGGTGTTGGACAACCGGCCGCGGGTCATGCCGACGTAGGCCGAGGTCGCGCCGGTCTGATCACCGATCACCACGTGCGCGGCGGGAACGGTGTCACCCTGCACGCCGTACGCGGTGCTGGCGTAGGCCAGCTCCACGTGCTCGGTGACGTAGTCGGCGGGCAGCACCCGGACCCGGGCGCCGGCCGGGGTGACATCGCCCCGGGAGACGCCACCGGTGGCCGTGCCGGCGGTGACCAGCAGCCCACCGCGTCGGCCGACCGCGATGACGGTCCACGTGTCCCGGTTGGCCACCTCCAGGTCACGGTCGTTGCGCCGGGTGGCGATCCTGTCGCCGGCGCCGACCCGCTGACCGGCCCGCGTGGTCACGACCCGGACGTCGTCGACACGGCCGTCGGTGACCAGCCGATTGCGGATGGCGGCGTTGAGCTCGTTGACCTGCTCGCGGGTGTCCGCCACCACGGCGACGTCGGCCGCCCGGGGGTCGTGGGCGGCGGCCGCGGCCAGGGCGTCCTGCAGCGCCGCGTGGTCGGGGTGCAGGCGGATCCGGCCGCGGGCGAGGAGGGCGCCGAACACCCCACCCGGGGTGTCACCCCGCCGCATCGCCAACGTCAGCTCGGCGTACTCACCGTCCGGAACCGACTGGCCGGTGCTGTCGGTGCGGGTGAAGCGGTGCACCGACTCCAATGTCAGGCAGGCGGCCGGGTCGACGCTGCCCACGGCGAGGTCGAGGACGCCGCCGCGGCCGACCGCGGCGAGCTGGTGACGGTCCCCCAGCAGCGCCAGCCGCGCCCCGGCCTCGTCGGCGACGGTGAGCAGAGCGCGGGCGGTGTCCTGGTCGAGCATGCCGGCCTCATCGACGATCAGCAGATCGCCGGGCCGCAGCCGGCCCCCCTCCGCCGGCCCGGTGTGGATGCGGCCGGTGACCGGGTCGACCTCGCCGACGATGAGTCGGGTCCACTCGCCGTGCTCGTTCCAGCGCCAGCCGTGGGCGAAGACGAGGGACGCCGCCGATCCTGCGGCCGCGCCGACCTCCGCGCGGGCGACCTGGGCGGCCTTCAGCGTCGGGGTCACCACGACCAGCCGCCGCCCCTGCCGCTGCAGAAGGCCACGGGCAGCGGCCAGCGTGGTGGTCTTGCCCGCGCCGGCCGCGCCCTCCACCACGACCAGCCGCTGGTCGCCGGCCAGGACGGCGACCGCCGCGGCCTGACCGGCGTCCAGGCTCCGGACACCGCCGGCCGGCAGCGGTGCCAGCCGCGGTGCACCCCGCGGCGGCTGACGGGCGCGGGCGGCGAACCGGGTGCGCAGGTCGGCCTCCACGGCGAGCACCGGCCGCGAGGTCCAGGACCGGACGTGTTCCGGCACTCCCTCCCGGTCCACCAGGGGAACGCACCGGTCGAGGGCGCGGGCGGTGAGGTCCTCGGCCAGCTCGAGGCGCACTGCCGGGTCGGCGATGACGCCGTCGGCGGCGATCAGCCGTTCGGTCTCGCCGCGGACGTCGGCGGCGTTCCAGGCCGAGCGGCCGGCGGCCAGCCGGGTCAGCACGGTGTCGACGGCAGCCTCGCGGTCGAGCGCGCCGATCGAAGTCGGCGCCAGCGAGACGGGATGGGCAGGATTGCGATAGCCCAGTGACCCCAGCTCGGCTCGCCACCGTGCCACGAGGTCGGCCCCGGAGCGGGGGATGACCTTGTCCGGGCGCCCCTCGGCCCAGGCGCGGGCGTCCCAGGCCCGCCGCAGCGCCGGACCGGGCTGTTCTCCGGGGTGCCCCGCCATCCAGTCGCGTTCGTAGCGGTCCAGGTTGCGCCCGATCTGCGCCGCCCTCGCGCTGAAAGGGCCCACATAGTCGGAAAGCTCCTGTATTTCTCCAGTCGCATCCAGGGTGTAGCCGTGCGCGGCGAGTGCGGCCCGGAACTGCGGATCGCAGGCGACCGCAGCGTGCCCGATTCCGTTTATGGCGGCGAGGAAGTCGCGCACGCCGACGGTGTCCAGCCCGCGCCATTGTTCGGCGGCGAACACCCGGGCGCCGATCTGCAGGTGCAGATGCCGGTGCGGATCTCCGGCGCGGGAGGTGTAGTGCCGCACCGTCACCGCCTCCAGCATCTCCACCGGCACCTGGACCTGGCCACCGCGCGGGCCGACCCGGGTGGTGGCGTGGGCGGCGAGCCAGCCGATGATCTGGGCGGCGGCGCGGTCCTGCGCGGCGTCGTAGGCGGCCGCGACGTCGTCGTGCATCGCGGCGGCCAGCGACCAGGACTTCGGGCCGTTGACCACCACCTCGACGAACCGCACCGCACGCTCATCGGTCCTTAGCCGCCCCCGTGGGTCGCCGGTGTCCGGGTCACGGCCGGCCACCCACGTCTCGTAGGTCTCCCCCGTGAGCGGCGCCCGCTCTGCCACCCGTCCGTCGCGGGCCACGAAGCGGCGGGCCAGGCCGGTGCCCTCGGTCAAGTAGTAGTCATCGGCCCGGCCGCGGTCGGCCTCCAGATACGCCCGGGCAGCCGCCGCCGACCCGGCGTACACCTTCATTCCACCGCGCATTCCCAACGCCACCCAACAATGACCAATAGGTCACCCCTAGAAACGGCGATAGGCCCCGCGAGGCGGGGCCCGGACTACCCCTATTGGTAGCATGCGTGCCGCTTGATCGCACGGCTGTGTTGGGCTTAATGACAGGTTTATTGAAGAGGGATACGGAGTTGTCTGAGTAGGTGATTGGTAACGGTTGAATACCTAGCGCCTATTAGCTCTTCACCGTCATGCTTCCGACCAGGGGAAGGTTGCCGGAGCGGCTGGCCAGCGCACACCCGGGGCTGCGCTCCGTTCTACAGTTCGCCATGAGCCTGTACATGGGTCCCACCGTCGAGCGCTGGACACCGGCAAGCTGGGGGGACGTCGAGTCTGCCGCCGCCGCAGGGCTTCTTGACGAGACCCACTGGGTGGAACTCAAGAAGGCGGTACCCGCAGATTCCAAAGCAGCCAACCGCGAGCTCGCCAAGGACCTGGCTTCACTGGCCTGTGACGGTGGGCTCCTCGTTATCGGGATCGAGGATGACTCAGGCAAGGCCGGCGCGGTCGTGGGCACCTCGCTCGCTGGCCTACAGGACCGTATCGACCAGGTAGCCGGAGCCGGCATCGACCCACCCTTGGTGGTGCGGTCGATTCCACTGCCGCACCCCTCGATGGACGGGCACGGCTGCCTGCTGATCGTCCTGGATGCCAGCGCCGACGGACCTCACATGGTCGAGGGCAGCTACTGGGGCCGCGGTGACACCGGTAAGAGACCGCTCATCGATCTTGAGGTGCGCCGGCGCCTGGCCGAGAACGAACAGCGCCGGAACGCTTTTGAAGATCGATTCGCGGCCGCACGGCACCAAGCGCCCCTCGGCGGACCCGGCGTCTTGCATGTCCTCTTCCGACCCCGGGCTGGGCGGCGCGGCGCGCTGGCCGCCGAGGTCGACTCCCCCCGCAATTTGTTCCATGACCTCACCGTGGAACTGCCCCTTGACCCGGACGGCTGGACGATCGGCGAACTTGATCAGGTCCGGCGGGTGCTACACGGCGCCGAGTTGTCCAACTTCGAAGTACCGCGGGACCGCGCTGCCAACTTGAAGGATGCAGCGTCGCAGATCGAGGCCCATCTGAGGTCAGCGCGGATCGAGGACGACGGCACCCTGTTCTACTCCTGCAGCAGGCTGACCTATGGCGCAGGCCAAGGGGGCGCAACACCCCAACCGCTCATGTCGACCCGCGGCGTCCTGGCCCTCACCGAATGGCTGACGATCATGGCTGGTCGACTCGGCGACCGAGCTGGATACGCAGGCTCTTGGGACATCGGCTTGGCGCTCGCGGGTCTCGAGGGCCACTCGGCAGCACCCGCGAACAGCGGGAGACTGACCGGCCTGTACAGAGCGACCTACCCAGAGGACGAGTACCTCGGCCTCACCACGACCACCGCCACCGAGCTCAACTCGAACCCCCAGCGCGTAGTCGACCGACTCCTGCGACCTGCCTTCCGGATCCTCGGAGTGGAACAGCAGATAGACGATATGGCCTCGCGGTCGTCGTGACAGTGAGGGCGGCAGCAGCGGGAGATCGTCTCTCGGGTAGGGGGGATCGATTGGACCAGCCTGTGCCTGAGATCATGAGCGGGTGAGCGCCGCCGAGCTCGATCTAGCCACGCTTGAGCGGTTGCGTCCAATTACCCTGGCCGATCAGGTGAGCATCCTGTTGGGCGCTGGTGCGTCCGCCGCGGCGGGACTCCCTGACTGGGACCGCCTGGCGACCCAACTGTTGCGACTGAGCGGCGCGATCGACGACGAGGAAACCGCCCGGGCGTTCCTTGCCCGACAGGACCCCTCTCTGGCAGCGGAGGCGGCGCGGGCCGGAGCCAGCGACTGGCTCGAGCTGGTACGCAGTGCCCTATACCCGGAGTCCTTGGGTGAGCCCGAGCCGGCCGCCCTTCACTTCGCGGTGGCCTCCCTTGCCGCTCAGCGGCCCGTAGGAGAGGTCGGACTGTTCACGCTGAACTTCGACCTCTTGATCGAACGCGCACTGCAGGACGCCCTGGAAGAAGTCGGGCAGGACGCCGGGATTCACCCTCGAGACACCGAGGATGACCGCGCCCCCCGAGGAGACTTCGAGGTTCACCACCTACACGGCTACCTGGGCCGGGACACCGCCGAGACGGGCAAGATCGTCCTGACGCTGTCAGACTTCACGACCCTGAGCGCACAGTCAAAGCCGTGGCAGGTCGCCGCTCTCCAGGATGCCCTCAGTCGCGGACCACTGCTGCTGGCCGGCACCTCTTACCGCGACAGCGACATCCGCCAGTGGCTACACGAGCTCGGTCTCGCAACTCGCCCAGACAAGGGCTTTGTTCTCTTGGCTCGCGAAGGCTTCGGGCTCTCCCGGCAACAGTTCGACCAAGTCAAGGACGCCTTGGTGGCGCAATGGGCAGCTATTGGGGTTGCAGCCGTCCTGGTTCAAGACCACAGCGACGCCGCCCAGGCGATCCGCGAGATGAGTGCCCTGACCCAGCCGGGCTACCTGGCCCCAAAGATTCGGGCCGGCACTCTGTGGACTGCCATCCAAGGCGACTTCGACCGACTCCAACGAGAGCACTCCGACCAGCTGGCCCATGACCTTGCTCGGCTTCGACCCATGCTCGGCGACAACGCGAACATGACCCTGTGGCTCGCCGACGGGGCCGGCCAAATCGTTCGTTGGAGTTCCCACGACCGCCTCTACCGACACCCGGAGCAGCTGCGCAGCGTGCCCGTGGGACATGACAGCCCCTGGATCGCCGGCCAGTGCCTGGGTCTGTCCGACATCCTGGCGCGAGACCTCTCCGAAGAAGCAAGCACCCGGCGATGGCAGTCGGTGGTAGCAGCGCCATGCGTTGCGGCTTTGCCCGGTGGACCGCCCCTGCCCACTGCCGTCCTGAGCTCTGCGGCGCCGACCCCGCTGGAGGACCAGGATCTAGATGCGTGGGCCGAGGTCCTTGCCGCACTGTCGGAGGAGTGGGCCGAGCGGTTGTCCACCCTGGCGGGGGAATGATGGCCCCGCCTCACCAGCCGTTGTCAGGTAGAGGCGCTACGGTGACGTCGTTGAGGAGGAGGCGGCAGTGAAGTCCACGAACAAGACCTCGGTTCGCGAAGTCAGCCCCGGCACCTTCCGAGTGAGCACAGTGCGCGGCCGCAGCGCCATCACCGGTCGTTTCGTAGCCGCTAAGACTGCTCACCGCCACCCTCGCACCGCAGTGACGGAGCGATCCACCAACGGGCGGTCGAGCACCTCCGGTTCAGCCACCGGACAAGCCTGATCGACGCAGTTGACTGTGCCATCCGCATCTGCCACCGCACCTGATCGTCCCTGGTAGACGGGGCTGTACGAGGCAGGGCCCCCCGCACTTGCACTGCGGGGGGCCCTGTTCATCGTCCGGCGGTCAGGCCTTCTCGGTGACGCTGGTGTTCGGGTGCCGAGCCGCCGCCGCCCCCGAGATGTAGTGACCCGTGATCGCGGAGCGGTGGTGGGTGCCCGAGTTCCGATTACTCCCGGACTCGGTGACGCTCGTCCGCGGATGCCGGGCCGCGGCCGCTCTCGAGATGTACCGACCGGTGATGGCGCTTCGACTGTGGCCCTTGGCCATGGTCGTCTCCTGTCTACTCGCTGTGCGCCTGCCGTTACAAGCGCTGCTTAGTAGGCTAAGCGCACGACGACCCGTCGCGCAAGCCGGACCGCGCAATGCTTGCTCGACTAAGCAGACTCCGTCATGATGGGGCGGTGCCCCCCAACCTGGACTCCTCCCGCGCGGCGAGCTCGCAAAGCCTGGGCGCCTACTTGAAGTCGGCCCGCTCCGCACTGGGCGTGAGCTTGCGCGCGGTTGAAGAACGCACCGGCAAGGCCGTGACGAACGGCTACCTCAGCCAGATCGAGAGCGGCACAGTCACCCAGCCCTCACCCAACATGCTGTACCACCTAGCTCAGGTCTATGACCTGGACTACGGCGACCTCCTCGTCCGTGCCGGCCACCGCATCCCGCACAGCGACGACACGGCGCAGCGAGGCATTCTCGCCGGCTTCCCCATGAACGCCCTGGAAGAGCTGACGGAGAGCGAACGCAGAGAACTTCTTGAGTACATCGCCTTCCTCCGTTCCAGGCGCGCGTCGAGCCCAAGGTAGGTAAAGAAGCCCATGCCGCCGCTTCATGCCGCCTCACTCGAGGACATCCGCAGGTACGCACGGGGGGCACTTCACGCCGCCGATGCGATGGAGCTCACGCCCACGCCGCTGGCTGCGGTTGAAGCTGCTGTGGGGTTGCTGCCGGCCGAGCAGCTCTTCCTGGCCGGGGCCGACGTCCCGCCGGGAATCGCTGCCATCGCCGCCAAGCTCATGAAGAAGGTCATGGGAGGCCTGGCCTACCGCGAGAAGCGGGTGTACCTCAACACTGCTGAACTGGCTGTCCCCCGCCGGCGCTTCGTTCATGGCCACGAACTCGGCCACCAGGTGCTCCCTTGGCAGGAACAGGCGTACTACGCCGATGACGAGAACACCTTGAGCCCCGAGACCCGCGACGCGATGGAGTGGGAAGCCAACGCCTTCTCAGCTGAACTGCTGTTCGGCTTAGATCGCTTCACCACCATGGCGGACAGCTACGCTCCTGGTCTGGCAGTGCCGCTCCACTTGAGCAGTCAGTTTCAGACCTCGGCCCATGCCGCCATCCGGCGGTACGTGGCCACCAGCCACCACCGCATTGCTCTTCTGACCCTGGGCCGCTTCACCCGGCGGGTCTCTCGCGGCCCGTACCTGCCACTGATGGCCGACCAGTGCGCCGAGTCGGCTGCCTTCGCCGAGCGCTTCGGGTCTATCACCGACCTCGCCGCCCTTCCCTTGGTGTTGACCGAGCACCCCGCCATCGCCGCCGCTGGCCGTGTGGCCTCCACTAGCCTGCTGGAGGACAACGACGACCTCGTCATCGAGACGAAGCGAGGCATGACGACTTTCCAGACGCAGGCCTTCCACAACGGCCGGCTGAACTTCGTCCTGCTCTACCAGAAGGGGCGCTTCAGCGGGCAGCGGCTGCGTGCCGCCTGACCGTCGTCTGCGTCCGTCACGGCAAGGGCGGGTCGCCAGTCTGGCGCTCGTCAAGCGCCGGGGATCGGCCTTCGCAGCCCGATCTGGGTTCAGTCAGGAGCCGTCACAGGGTCAGCCGCCGCTGCTGGGTGGAAGCGGGGCAGGGGCGTGGCGTCCCGAGTGCGGGCAGTTCGATCGACGGCAGAATGGCTGGCGAGTAGCCCACCACGCCTGACCACTTCCCCATAACCAGCTCCCCTCCGACTGCGCCGGCCGGGGGAAGGGTGGGCCGCAGGCCCATCCCGCAGGGACGCGCAGCGCCCTTCCGGCGGCCGGCGCAGTCGGAAACGCTCGCGCGGGTGTGGGGACGGGTGCTGTCATCAGGGAGTGTCCGAGGCTGCGCGGCAGGTCTTCGACCACGAACCGCCAGGAGATCAATGCCGCGTCCGATCGACGTGCTCGTCGAGGGACCACGCTGCCTGGCTTCCCCGCGGAGGGCGCCGGTTTGTCCCCAGCGGTGACTTCCACAGCGACACGCCGGGCGACCGACGCGCAAAGTTTCTCCCGACTTTCTCCCGTCCACAGCGCGTGTGCAGTGTCTTTGCAGGTCAGACCGTCGGAGAACAGCCGCGTCGTCGACGCGTCCCCGGAGCGTTCCACATGTCGACATGCGTCCGTCCACTGATCTGTCCACAAGTAGTGCAGAACCCTGGGGTGTCGGGGGTTGGACGTCGTTGGAGCGCGCACCTACCGTCCCTCTTGCCCTTACAAGCGTGGAATTCGAACCACGGTTCGAGGATGGCCGTCGGGTCCGGCGAGTAGACAGCGAACGGGCCCCCAGTTGCAGCTGAAGGCCCGTCCTCGTCCCGCCGTCCGGATCAAGACAGAGGAGACGTCCCCGATGAAACTACGAGCCCCGGAGCCAGGCAAGGCCGCGAGCCGACCCGTCCGAGGGAAAGGTAACGCGGGGGTGTGCAGCCGGTGAGCGAGGAGAACACGGTCGCGGAGGAGGTGCCCACCCGGGACCGGCGGAGCCAGTCCGAGCACGGGGTTGACCGGATCCTGTACTCCGACGGGTTCCGGCGCCTTGGCGGCGTGACCCAGGTGATCGCCGTCGGCGAGATCCCGCTGTTCCACAACCGCCTGACGCACACGCTGAAGGTCGCGCAGATCGCGCGGCGGCTCGCGGAACACCTCGCCCGCGCGCCGGGCAGCGACGCGCGCCTCGCACCGTGGCGCGGCATCGACATCGCCGCGGCGGAGGCTGCCGGCCTCGCCCACGACCTCGGGCACCCGCCGTTCGGGCACGTCGGCGAGGCCGTTCTCAACGAGTGGTGCGAGGGCAACGGCCTGGATGGCTTCGAGGGCAACGCCCAGACCTTCCGCCTGGTCACGAAGATCCTCCGGCGGGGGCCGCAGACCGGCCTCGGGCTCGGACTCAATCCTCGGACGCTGAACGCGCTGATCAAGTACCCACGAATGCGCCCGGAGGGGCAGCGGGGCCCTCACCAGAAGTGGAACGCCTACCCAACGGAGCGCGAGGCGTTCGACACTGCCCGCCGGGGGTCCCCCGACGGGGCCCAGAGCCTCGAGGCTGCGGTCATGGACTGGGCGGACGACGTTACCTACGCCGTCCACGACCTGGAGGACTTCCTGCGCGCCGGCCGGATTCCAATCGCCCGGCTACTTGACACCGACGGCCGCGAGATGTCGCGCTTCGTCGCCGCGGCGACGAAGCAGCTGGCGCCCAAGGACCCGGAGTTCAGTCCAGACTTCGCGGAACGCTCTTTCCGAACCGTCGCCGAGACGTTCCTGAGCCGCTCGAAGCACTACCGCGGGGGCTCGGACGACCTGGCTGCCCTCCAGCAAGCGTCCGGCCAGATGATCAACAGCTTCGTGAGCGCCGTCCGGGTCGGACCGCTGGACGACCCGATCGACGTGCCCGCGCAGACGAAGTACGCCGTCAAGATGCTCAAGCAGCTGATCTGGTTCTACGTGATCCACGACCCGGCGCTGGCCACCATGCAGGAGGGCAACCGTCGGCTGATGGCCGAACTGTTCGAGGACCTGATGGAGTGGTTCCCCCGCGCGCGCAGGGAGGGGGAGGAGTACCGGGTCCCGAAGCGACTGGTAGACCTCTGGCACATGTCCGACGACGAGCCGGATGCGAACGCGTACCGCGACAGGACCGCGCGCCTCGCCCGCTGCGTCGCCGATTACATCGCCATGCTGACCGAGGCGCAGGTGATCGACCTGCACGGTCGGCTACGCGGCCGGACCGGGCAGTCGGCCCTGGACTCGTGGATGGCCTACTGAGGGTCGGCCTCGCCCGGGACGAGCCGGTGCTGGCCAGTCAGCCGGAGCTGCCCCTCGGAGAGAAGCGCGACGATCGCCGCTGCGGCAGCGTCCGGGCTGGTCTGCACGGAGACCGCGTGCAGCACCTCGTCGGCAGAGTGAACCCCCGGGCGGTTGACGATCCGGAGCGCGAGGTCGCGGGCACGCCGCTCCAGGCGCTCGGCAGCCCGGTCCGCGGCCAATGGATCCCATCCGCGCAGGTCGACAGGCCCCGTTTCCTGCCAGTCGGCAACTGTCGCCGTCATGTGACCCCCTTCGGTTTGACCCGACCTTAACTGCGCCCCGGCCGGTACGCCCGAGCGGTCGTCTTGTCCAGGCCTGCTCACCACTTCGAGCGAATCATGCCTGCGGATACCGACACAACGACCCAGAGCACACAGCCAGGTAGCTGGCGGCGCGTCGCGCCAGGGCGGCGTGTCGCCGCTCACCGAAGGACGCCTGAGCTTGGGCCGCCTCGACGAGGCGAGTCCTCAGGAGCGTCATCTGCAGGGTAGGCCGCGGGCAGGCGCGGGACCCCGTGAGTACGAAGATGCCGCCGTGCGGAGCCCACGTCCGGCCCGTTCCCGGCCTGACGCAGATGAGCGTGGAAGGCGCCGACCGCGTGGGCTCGCGCGGTGGTGCTGCGTGACGCGCACTGGCCGAGCTGAGGCATTCGGATCACCAGCGCCGCGCCGGCGAGCGGCCGGAAACCCTGGTGGGGCACAATCGGGGCACATGATCTTGTAATTGATGTTGGTTGACACTGATTGGCTGGCATGTATCTCTGCAGCTCAGAGGTGAAGTGCGCGTCGTCTCGCTGGTCAACGGGCCCCACCCGCACGTACTGGGACTACACTCAGCTGCGCTTCCCGCGCCGCGAGGGCATGCGGATCGACTTCGTGCTCGGCTCCCCCGCATTCGCCGGCCGGGTGACGGGCGCGCGGATCGACCGCGAGGAGCGCAAGGGCAAGGGCGCCAGCGACCACGCACCCGTGATCGTCGACCTCGCGGGCTAGGTCGTTCGGCCGCCCTGCAGGGGCCCGCCGCGGGCCTGCGAGCGGCGGGGGGCAGGGGGGCCCATTCTGTAACCTCACGTTCCGTGCTCGTCCTGCTGCCGCCGTCGGAGACCAAGGCACCCGGCGGGGACGGCGCGCCGCTCGACCTCGCCGCGCTGACCGCACCGGAACTGACCCCGGTGCGCACCGAGATCGCCGAGGCGCTGGGAAAGCTCGCCGGCGACGTCCCGGCCGCGCGCGCCGCCCTCGGCCTCTCACCGAAGCAGGACGCCGAGATCGCGCGCAACGCCGAGCTCTGGACGAGCCCCACCCGTCCGGCGCTGGAGCGCTACACCGGTGTCCTCTACGACGCGCTGGACGTCGCCTCGATGACGCGGGCGCAGCGCGCCCGGGCCGGACGGCGGCTGGCCGTGGGCTCCGCGCTGTTCGGGGTGGTCCGCGGCGAGGACCCGATCCCGGCCTACCGGCTCTCCGCCGGCTCGACGCTCCCCGGCCTGCCGACCCTGCGCGCGATGTGGAAGCCGGCCCTCTCTCCCGTCCTGGCAGCCGTCGACGACCTCGTCGTCGATCTCCGCAGCGGCTCGTACGCCGCGCTCGCGCCCGTGCCCGGCGCCGTGACCCTCGAGGTGCTCAGTGAGCGCCCGGACGGCCGCCGCTCGGTGGTCAGCCACTTCAACAAGGCGCACAAGGGCCGGGTCGCCCGGCTGCTCGCCCTGTCGACGGCGGAGCCGGCCGACGTCGTGCGGCTGAGGAGCCTGCTGCGACGGGCGGGGTTGCACGTGGAACATGGCGGCGGCACCGCCCTGACGCTCGTCGTCCCTGCTCCGTGAGGAGCCGCCGCCGTTCGCGAACGTGACCTTCCTCCGGGTTGGTTGCGTCCAATGGATCGGGCATGCAATAACTGTGGGAGAGGGGTGCGGCTCCAGCATCGGGGTCGCGCCTCCCGCGCTCCCCGGCAGCGCCGGGCGGAAGGGCATCGTGGACCGAACGGCAGACCGCACGCCCCCCGGGTTCCCGCGATCCGGCGAACGTGCGGCAGCGGAGCTGCGCCGCCAGCCCGCCAGGGTGGTCGAGGCCCGGCGGCTGCGATCCGCGCGCGGCGGGAGCAACGCCCTGGACCGGCTGACCGAGCTCGCCGGCCGACTGCTCGGCACCCCCGGCAGCCAGATCTCGCTGCTCACCGACGTCCAGGTGGTCGCTGCCGGTGCGGGCCTGCCGCCCGGCTCCGTGGGGGGCGAGAGCCCGCTGGAGACCTCGCTCTGCACCGTGACCGCGACCGGCGCCGCCTCCCTCGTCGTCCCCGACGCCCGCGCCGACGACCGGGTGCGCGACCTGCCGCCGGTCGCCTCCGGCCAGGTCGGCGCCTACCTCGGCACACCCCTGACGACGTCCGGCGGCCTGGTCATCGGCGCGCTGTGCGTGTTCGGCCCGGCGCCCCGCGAATGGTCCGAGGCCGACGTCGCCACCCTGCAGCAGCTGGCCGAGTCGACCGTGACCGAGCTGGAGCTCTCCGCCCTCGTCCAGCAGTACGAGAACGACCGCATCCGATGGGGCCTGGCGATCGACGCCGCGGGCATCGGCACCTTCGACTGGGACCTGGCCAGCGGGCGGCTGTCCTGGGACGAGCAGCTGAACGTGATGTTCGGGTACGAGCCCGGCACCTTCGAGGAGACCATCGAGGCGTTCAGCGCCCGGCTGCACCCCGACGACCGCGAGCGGGTCACCGAGGCCCTGCAGCAGTGCATCGACACCTGCGGCGAGTACGACGCCGAATACCGGGTGGTCCGTCCGGACGGCGAGACCCGCTGGGTGCACGCACGGGGCCGCGCCCTCGTGGGGTCCGCCGGCTCGGCGGTCCGGATCCTGGGCGCCGCCTACGACACCACCGGCGAGCGGGAGGGTGCCGCCCTCGTCACCCGGCTGCTCGAGGCGATGCCCGCGGGCTTCTACAGCCTCGACCGCGAGTGGCGGTTCACCCACGTGAACGCCGAGGCCGAGCGACTGATCGGCAGCTCTCGAGAGGAGCTGCTCGGGCAGGTCCTGTGGAGCGCCTTCCCTTCTGCGGTCGGCAGCAACGTCGAGGACAGCTACCGCAACGCCGTCCGGACCGGCGAGCCGGCTACCTTCGACACCTACTACCCCGCCCCGCTGGACGGGTGGTTCGAGGTGCGCGCCTGGCCCACACCGGACGGCCTGTCGGTCTACTTCCTCGAGGTCACCGAGCGGCGGCAGATGCAGGACCGGGCGGATCGCTCGGCGCGCCGGCTGGCGATCCTCGCGCAGGTCAGCGCGGAGCTCGCCGGCACCCTCGATGCGCCGACGGCCGTGTCGCACCTCCCGCGGATCGTCGTCCCGGCCCTGGCGGACTTCTGCATCGTCACCCTCGTCGACCCCGACGGCCGGCCGCGCGACGTCGCGTCGTGGCACGCGGACCCGGCGTCCCAGCCGCTGCTGGAGCGGTACGCCGACGTGCGTCTGGACTCCATGCCGGTCGGCTCACCGGTGGCCCGGGCGCTGGTCAGCGGCGAGGCGGTCAGGGAGAGCGGCGAGACGGTGCTGGGCATGCTGGCGCCCGGCGAGGCGCGCGACCTGGCGCAGATCCTGCACCCGCACAGCGCCGTCGTCCTCCCGATGCGCGGTCGTGGACGCACCCTCGGTCTGGTGACCGCCTACTACCGGCCGGGGACCGAGATGACGGACGAAGACCTCGCCATCGCCCAGGACGTGGCCGACCGTGCGGGGCTGGCGCTGGACAACGCGCGGCTCTACAACGCCCAGCAGCAGTTGGCCGAGGGGCTCCAGCGCAGCCTGCTGACGGAGCCGCCGGAGCCCGACCACGCCGAGATCGCCGTCCGCTACCTGCCGGCCGCCGAGGCGGCCCGCGTCGGTGGCGACTGGTACGACGCCTTCCTGCAGCCCGGCGGCTCGACGATGCTCGTCATCGGCGACGTGGTCGGTCACGACACGGAGGCGGCGGCAGCCATGGGTCAGTTGCGCGGCCTGCTCCGGGGGATCGCCACCTACAGCGACGCCGGCCCGGCGGAGGTGCTCCGCGGCCTGGACGCCTCGATGGCCACGCTGCAGACGGGAACGCTGGCCACGGCAGCCATCGCCCGGTTCGAGCAGACCCCGGACGAGCTGGAGCGGGGCGTCACCCGGATGCGCTGGGCGAACGCCGGCCACCTGCCACCCCTGGTCGTCAACCCCGACGGGAGCGTGGCCGAGCTCGCCAGCTGGCGGGGCGACCTGCTCCTGGGCGTGGACGCGGACGCCCGCCGCCGGGAGTCGGTGGTGACGCTGGACCGGGGCGCGACGGTCCTGCTCTACACCGACGGCCTCATCGAGCG
Organism: Blastococcus colisei; assembly: GCF_006717095.1. Classification (NCBI taxonomy): domain Bacteria; kingdom Bacillati; phylum Actinomycetota; class Actinomycetes; order Geodermatophilales; family Geodermatophilaceae; genus Blastococcus; species Blastococcus colisei. The sequence continues at coordinate 181,725 of NZ_VFQE01000001.1, read as the reverse complement.
CCGCGACGCCGACCTCGACGCGGGCCTGGTCCGGCTGCGCGACGCCCTCGTCGAGCTGGCCGACCTGCCGCTGCAGGAGATGCTCGACGAGCTGCTCGAACGGCTCGTCCACGGCCGGCCCGAGGACGACGTCGCGCTGGTCGCCGTCCGGCTGCACCGGCAGGACCGGCCCCGGCCGGCCGAGGCCGGCCCGAACAAGGTGCCCCCCACCGTGCCGCCGGAGCGCGGCACCGCCTGAGCCCTAGCTCTTGTCGCGGCGGACCGTCGCCTTCCGTCCCTTGATCATCGTCGCCTTGAGGGCGCTGATCACCTCGTTGGCGGCCGGCTCCGGAACCTCCACCAGCGCGAACCGCTGGTGGATCTCGATGGCGCCGATGTCGCGGCCGGTCAGGCCGGTCTCGCCGGTGATCGCGCCGACGAGGTCACCGGGCCGGATCCCGGCCTCCCGTCCGGCACCGACGAACAACCGGGCGACCGGACCTCCGGAAGGCCGGCGGGTCCTCGGAGCGGAACCACGGGTGTCGGGCCGGCGAGCTGCGTCCGGGCGGAACGTGACCTGCGGGATCTCCTCGTCGTCGTCGGCCGCGCCCCCGCTCTCGTGCGCGAGCTTCACCGCGGCGAGCGCCACCTCCATGAGGTCGAACTCGTCGGCCAGGGTCTCCACCACGACGCGGAACCGGTCGAGGTCGTCGCTGAGCAGGCTCTCCCGCAGCGCCCCGCGGGTCAGGTCGAGCTGCCGGGCACGCAGGTCGGCGACGGTCGGCACCGTCTGCACCGAGATCGGGTTGCCAGCGACCCGCTCGATCGTCTTGAGCATCCGGTGCTCACGGGGCTCGGCCAGGGTGATCGCGACGCCCTCCCGGCCGGCCCGGCCCACGCGCCCGATGCGGTGCACGTAGGACTCCGGGGCCGACGGCACGTCGTAGTTGACGACGTGGGTCAGCTGCTCGATGTCCAGCCCCCGGGCGGCGACGTCGGTGGCCACCAGCAGGTCCGCCGTCCCCCCGCGCAGCCGGCCCATGACGCGGTCGCGCTGCTCCTGGCTCATCCCGCCGTGCAGCGCCTCGGCGCGGTATCCGCGGCCGTTGAGCGTCTCGGTGAGCGAGTCGACCTCTTCGCGGGTGCGGCAGAAGACGATCGCCGCCGTCGGCGCCTCGATGTCGAGGATCCGGCCGAGTGCGGCGGGCTTCGCCGCACGGGGGACGACGTAGGCGGTCTGGCGCACCCGCGGCGCCTCCCCCGCGGCCGCCTTCTCCTTGGCGATGGTGATGCGGACCGGGTCGCTGAGGTGCCGGCGGGCCAGCGCGTCGAGCCGGCGGGGCATCGTCGCGGAGAAGAGGACGGTCTGCCGGGTCTCCGGCGTCTCGTCGAGGATCGCCTCCAGGTCCTCGGCGAACCCCATGTCGAGCATCTCGTCGGCCTCGTCCAGGACGACGGTGGCGACCTCGCCCAGCTGCAGGCTGCCGCGGTTGAGCAGGTCCAGGGCCCGTCCCGGTGTCGCGACGACGACGTCCACCCCGTGCTCGAGGCTGCGCAGCTGCCGAACGATCGGGGCGCCCCCGTAGACGGGCAGGACGCGGGCGCCGAGGTCCTTGCCGTAGCGGTGCAGCGCCTCCGACACCTGGACGGCGAGCTCGCGGGTGGGCACCAGGACGAGGGCGACCGGCGGGCGTTGCGTGCGGTGTGCGGTCAGCCGCTGCAGCACCGGCAGCGCGAACGCGGCGGTCTTGCCCGTGCCGGTCGCCGCCTGGCCGAGCAGGTCGCGACCCTCCACCAGCGGCGGGACGGCTTCCTGCTGGATCGGCGTGGGCTCCTCGTAGCCGAGGGCGCTCAGGGCCGCCAGCAACTCGGGCCGCAGGCCGAGATCGTCGAAGGTCGGGCCGTCCTCGCTGGTGTCTCGTTCGCCGTCCATCGCGCTCCATCGTTCCCCCCTGGCTCGTTCCGCGCGTCACGGGGGCATGACAGGCTCGGCCGGTGACCGACGACCTGTGCTTCCGGCCCGCCACCGAGCTGGCCGCGCTGCTGCGTGCCCGCGAGATCTCCGCGCGCGAGCTGCTGGCCGCGCACCTCGATCGGATCGACCGGCTGGACCCGGACGTGAACGCCGTCGTCACCCTCGACGCCGACGGCGCCAGGGCGGCGGCCGACGCGGCCGACGCGGCGCTTGCCGCGGGGGATCCCGTCGGCCCGCTGCACGGCCTGCCGGTGGCGCACAAGGACACCCACGCCACGGGCGGCATGCGGACGACGTGGGGCTCGCCGCTGCACGCCGACACCGTGCCGCTGCGCGACGAGCTGGTCGTGGCGCGGATGGCGGCGGCCGGGGCGATCCGCGTGGGGAAGACGAACGTGCCGGAGTTCGCGGCCGGCTCGCACACCTTCAACACCCTGTTCGGCGCCACCCACAACCCCTACCGGCACGGGCTGTCGGCCGGTGGCTCGTCGGGCGGCGGGGCCGCGGCCCTGGCCGCCGGCTTCGTACCGCTGGCCGACGGCAGCGACATGGGCGGCTCGCTGCGCAACCCGGCCGCGTTCTGCAACGTGGTGGGCCTGCGTCCGACGCCGGGCCGGGTGCCGACCTGGCCCGCGCCCATGGGGTGGTCGCAGCTGTCGGTGCAGGGCCCGATGGGGCGCACCGTCGCCGACGTGGCGCTGCAGCTGTCGGTGCTGGCCGGACCGGATCCGCGGGTGCCGATCGCGCTCGCGGACGACCCGGCAGGGTTCGCCGCACCGCTGCCCGAGCGGCTGGACGGCCTGCGGGTGGCCTGGGCGCCGGACCTGGGAGGACAGGTGACCGCGGACCCGGCGATCACCGCGGTACTGACGCCGTCCGTCGCGGTGTTCGAGTCGCTGGGGGCGTCCGTGGAGGAGGCCTGCCCCGACCTGTCCGGCGCGGACGAGGTGTTCGGGACGCTGCGGGCGTGGCTGTTCGACGCGACGTTCAGCGATCTGGCGCGCCGGCACCCGGACAAGGTCAAGGAGTCGATCCGCTGGAACGCCGAGCTGGGCGCCAAGCTGACCGGCTCCGACGTCGCCCGCGCCGAGCAGGTGCACACGAAGCTCTACGAGCGGGTGGTGTCCTTCTTCGAGCGGTACGACGTGCTGCTCGCCCCGACGACGCAGGTGCTGCCCTTCCCCGTGGAGATCGAGTACCCGACCGAGATCGCCGGCGTCCACCAGGACAACTACCTGGAGTGGATGCGCTCCTGCACGGTCATCTCGGCGACCGGCTGCCCGGCGCTGTCGGTGCCGGGCGGGTTCACGCCGGACGGGCTGCCCGTGGGCCTGCAGGTCGTCGGCCCGCCCCGCGCCGACCGGCGGGTGCTGGAGGCGGGGCACGCCTTCGAGCAGGCCACCCGCTTCGGCGAGCGCCGTCCCGCCCTCTGACCTCCTCTACGGCTCTCTAGCCGCGGCCCTAGATGGCCCGAGAATCGCCGATATGCGGATGAGCGCGGTTATGGCGCCCGGATGACCGCCGCCATGCGGATGACGGCGGGAACGGGGGCGTGCGGAGGCCGGGCGTCAGGGGTGCCGCGTGGGCCCGTCGGAGCCGGCGGGGTACTCGCGGAGAGGCACGTCCCCCGCCTGCCACGCGGCGAGGATGGGCTCGACGATCCGCCACGACTCCTCCGCCTCGACGTCGCTGATCGACAGCGCGGCGTTCCCGTCGAGCATCTCCTTGAGCAGCAGCCCGTACGCCGAGAGCCGCGTGGGGGGCAGCGCGATGTCGAGGGAACGCCGCTCGATCTCGAACGGGTCCCCCGCCCCGTTGAGGTTGATCTCCAGCGCGATGCCGTCGGGGTCCAGCCGCAGCCGGAGCACGTCGGGTTCGGGGGCCTCGCCGCCGAACGCCATGTGCGGCACGGGCTTGAACCGCAGCACGATCTCGTGCCGGTCCGCGCCCAGCGCCTTGCCGGAGCGCAGCCGGAAGGGGACGCCGGCCCACCGCCAGTTGTCGATGCCGACCGTGTACTCGGCATAGGTCTCGGTGCCGCGGTCCGGTTCGACGCCGTCCTCGGCCGCGTAGTCGGGCAGCGGCCGCCCCCGGACGGCGCCGGCGGTGTACCGGCCGCGCACGGTGTCCCGCTGCATGTCCTCCGGCGGCCGGACGGCGCGCAGCACGTCGGCCTTCCGTGCCGCCAGGCTGCGGGCGTCCACCGCGGCCGGCGGCTCCATCGCCACGACGGCCAGCATCTGCAGCAGGTGGTTCTGCAGCATGTCCTTCAGCGCGCCGGCCGTGTCGTAGTAGCCGGCCCGCCCCTCGAGGCCGATGGTCTCGTCGAACACGATGTCGACCCGTTCGATGTGCGTCGCGTTCCACAGCGGCTCGAACACCCGGTTGGCGAACCGCAGCCCCAGGATGTTGAGCACCGTCTGCATGCCCAGGAAGTGGTCGGTGCGGAAGATCGACTCCTCGGGCAGGAGTCGGTGGAGGACGGCGTTGAGCCGCCGTGCGTCGGCCAGGTTGCGCCCGAACGGCTTCTCGACGGCGACGACGGCCCCGTCCGGCAACCCGACCTCGGTCAGTGCCTCGAGGGTGGGCAGGAAGACGGTGTTCGGCAGCGCCAGGTAGACGACCGGTGCTCCCTCCACGCGGGCGAGGGCTGACCGCAGGTCGGCGGAGAGGGTCACGTCGCCGTGCCGGTACCCCAGCCGCTCGACGACCCGCTCCCGCGACGCCTCCGGCACATGACCCGCGTGCTCGGCCAGCCGGTCCCGCGCCCAGTCCCGGTACTCGCCGTCGGACCAGTCCTCCTGGCTGACGGCCAGCACGTCGACGCCCTCGAGCAGCCCGGCGTCGACCAGCTCGGCCACCCCGGGCAGCAGCAGCCGGCCCGAGAGGTCACCCGTGCCCCCGAGGATCACGAACGACCGGGACGTCGCCTGCGTCATCGTGCGGTCCCGCCGGCCGCCGCAGCCTCGGCCCGGGTCAGGTTCCACCCGCTGCTGATCACCCCGACATGGCTGAACGCCTGCGGGAAGTTGCCGAGGAACGTCCCGGTCGCCGGGTCGATCTCCTCGGCCAGGAGTCCCAGTTCGTTCGCCCGGCCGCACAACGACTCGTACAGGCCGTGCGCCTCCTCGAGCCGGCCCTGGCCGACCAGGTTGTCGACCAGCCAGAAACTGCAGAGCAGGAAGGCACCCTCCCCGCCCGCCAGACCGTCGGGTGACTCGGTGTGCAGGTACCGGTAGAGGAGTCCGTCGCCCGCATCGAGATAGCGGCGCACCGCCTCGGTCGTGGCCACCATCCGGGGATCGTCGGCCCGGACGACGCCGCGCAGCGGCAGGGTGAGCAGCGAGCCGTCCAGCCCGCCTCGATCGCCCTGTCCCGGAGGCGTGAGGTGCTCGGTGAAGGTGCCCCGATCCGGGTCCCACGACGACTCGAGGAGGGTCGCGGAGATCCGGTCGGCCTCGTGGCGCCATCGTTGCCGCGGATGCGGCAGACCGCAGATCTCGCCGATCCGGAGCGCCCGGTCGACCGCGACGTGGCACATCGCGACCGAGTAGGTGAACGGCCGTCCGGCGTCCCGGATCTCCCAGATGCCGTTGTCCGGCGTCGACCACTGGCCGATGGCCTGCTCCGTCAGCTCCTGCAGCGCACCCCACAGCGGCTCGTCGAGCGCGCCTCCGGCGCGCACCCACTGGTAGGCGACGTCCAGCAACTCGCCGTAGACGTCGTTCTGGACCTGCCGTGCCGCGCCGTTGCCCCAGCGGACCGGGCCCGAGCCGCGGTAGCCGGAGAGCGCCAGGTCCTGCCACTCCATGCCGGGGCGCTTGCCGTCGAGGGTGTAGACGATGCTGGCCCGGTCGTCGCGCTCGATGTTGCGCAGGGTCCAGGCCAGGAAGGCGTCGGACTCGTCCTGCATGCCGATGCGCCGCAGCGCGTAGCTGGAGAACGCCGCGTCCCGCACCCAGGTGTAGCGGTAGTCCCAGTTCCGGACGCCGCCGATCTCCTCGGGCAGCGAGGACGTCGCCGCCGCCATGATCGCCCCGGTCGGCGCGTGGTCGAGCAGCTTCAGGGTCAGGGCGGACCGGCGGACCAGGTCGGTCTGCGGCCCCGTGTACTGCAGGCGATCGGCCCAGCTGCGCCAGGCCGCCGCCGTCTGCTCGATGAGCCGCTCGGGTTCCGTGCGGATCCGGGTATGGGTCTGCCCGGACCACTGGAGCGCGACGGTCAGTTGTTCGCCCTCGCGCAGGGTGACCCGCCCGCGGATGGATCCGTCGCCGGCAACGGTGAGCGGGTGCGAGGCGGAGAACAGGATCTCGAGGCTCGGCTGGGCGGCCCAGTGGATCCGCCAGGCACCGAGTTCGGAGCGCACGAGCACGCCGTCCATCGGGGTCAACAGGACGTCGACCTCGACCGTGCCCCCGACGGCGCGCGCCAGCCGCAGGAGCTCGCCGCGGCCGGAGGGCACCGGCTCGGACAGGTCCGCGCCCGACCGCAGCGTCAGGCAGTCGGTGAGCTCCAGCCGCCCGTCCGGGCCCTGCATCTCGGTCACCAGGATCCCGGTGTCGGGCAGGTAGCGCTGCCGGGACCCCTGGAGGCCGACCGGGATGACGTCCAGGGAGCCGCCGCGTTCGGCGTCGAGGATCCCCGCGAGGAACGGTCGGCTGTCGAAGTTCGGCAGGCACAGCCAGGGGATGGCACCGTCCCGGGCCACGAGGGCGCAGGTGAGACCGTCCCCGATCAGCCCGTGGTCCTCGATGGGCAGATATCCGTCGGTCCGGACGATGGGACGCAATGGCAAGAGGAATCCTCGGCTGGACGACAGGTCGCCGGGACAGTTCCCCCGCGTGGCGCCGGGAATCCTGGAACGCATGACGGTCTGGTGAACAGCTCCCTCTCTAGCGGCCGAGCTGGAGAGTCCGATAGTCGTCCGGACTCGGCAGCGGCTACGGCGCCGCGGGGCGGGGGAGGCGACGGGCCTGGCGGCGTTTGCGCAGGCCACGCAGCGTGCGGACGGCGACGAGCAGCTCGGCGAGCTCGTGCCGCTCACCGGAGGCGATGTCGGCGAGCTGCGCGGCCGAGCGGGCCTGCGTGGCGTCCCAGCCGGCCACCCAGGCCGCCACCAGCTCCTTCGGCTCGTCCTCGTCCGAACGCCGGGCGCTCAGGACGTCCTCGGTCAGGGATGCCGTCTCCGACGCCAGGTCGTCGCGCAGGGAGGCCCGCGCCATGGACGGCCAGCGGCGGTCGCGGGGCAGGGCGAGGACCAGCTCGCGCAGCGGCACCAGCCCCAGCCGCTCCGACAGGCACTGCATGACCGGTCCGGAGAGGGCGACCGGCGCCCCGGTCCGCTCCGTGACGACGGCGAGGTCGAGGGCGGCCGGCAGCAGGGGTGCCGCCGCGGCCTCGGCGGACAGCTCGGGCGGCACTCCGGCCTCCTGCAGCCGGGCGACACGGGCGGCATAGGCCTCGGCCTCCGCACCGAGCAGCCAGTGCGGCAGAGCGGCGCGCACGGCCGTGACGGACGAGGCGAACCGGTCCCTCACAGCGGCGACGGGAGGCGCCGGGTCGGCGACGAGGTCGGGCTGGCGCAGCAGCCAGCGCGCCGTCCGCTCGGCCAGACGGGTGACCTCGGTGCGCAGCTCGACCTGCGTCGTCGCCGACACGTGGTTGTCCAGCGCGCCCACGGCGTCCCACTGCCGGTCGACGTCGAACACCGCGCGGGCCACGACGTGCGCCCGTACGACGCGGTCGAGCGGCACGCCGGTCTCCTGCGAGAGCCGGAACAGCCCGGTGGCCCCGGCGATGTTGACCGCCCGGTTCGTCAGTGCCGTCGCGATGATCTCCCGCCGCAGCGGGTGGCCGGTGATCGCGGCCGGGAACCGCTCCCGCAGCCGGCTCGGGAAGTAGCTGGTCAGCAGGTCCTCGAGCGCGGGGTCGTCGGGCAGGTCGGTCTGCAGGACGACGTCGCCGGTCTCGAGTTTGGCGTAGGCGAGCAGGACCGAGAGCTCGGGGCTGGTCAGCGCATGCCCGTCCCGCCGGCGCTCGGCCAGAGCGCGGTCGTCGGGCAGCGCCTCGACGCTGCGGACCAGCCGGCCCGACCGCTCCAGCGACCGGAGGAGTCGCTCGTGGGCGTCCAGCAGGCTGCGGGCCGAGGTGGCCTCCACGGCCAGGGTCGCGTTCTGGTCGTGGTTGTCGGCGAGGACGGCGGCGGCGACCTCGTCGGCCATCTCGCCCAGCAGCGCGGCCCGGCCGGCGGCGTCGATCTCGCCGTCGTCCACCACCCGGTTCAGCGCGATCTTGATGTTGACCTCGTGGTCGGACGTGTCGACGCCCGCGGAGTTGTCGATGGCGTCGGTGTTCACCCGGCCACCGGTGAGGGCGTACTCGACGCGGCCGCGCTGGGTCAGGCCGAGGTTGCCGCCCTCCCCGACCACGCGGGCACGCAGCTTTTCGCCGTCCACCCGGACGGCGTCGTTGGCCTTGTCCCCCGCGTCCAGGGCGCTCTCGGTCGACGCCTTCACGTAGGTGCCGATGCCGCCGTTGAACAGCAGGTCGACCGGCGCCAACAGGATCGCCCGGATGAGGTCGACGGGGGTGAGCGTGTCGGCGCCGTCGGCGATGCCGAGGGCGGCCCGCATCGGCTCGGAGACCGGGATCGCCTTCGCCGTCCGTGGCCACACCCCTCCGCCGGCGCTGATCCGCGAGCGGTTGTAGTCCGCCCACGACGAGCGCTGCAGCCCGAACAGCCGCCGGCGCTCGGCGAAGGACGCCGCCGCGTCGGGATTCGGGTCCACGAACACGTGCCGGTGGTCGAAGGCGGCCACGAGACGGATGTGCTCCGACAGCAGCATGCCGTTGCCGAAGACGTCGCCGGACATGTCGCCGATGCCGACCACGGTGAAGTCCTGCGCCTGCACGTCGACGCCGAGCTCGCGGAAGTGCCGGGTGACCGACTCCCACGCGCCCCGGGCGGTGATGCCCATGGCCTTGTGGTCGTAGCCGACCGAGCCGCCCGAGGCGAAGGCGTCGCCGAGCCAGAAGCCGCGCTCGATCGCGACGGAGTTGGCGAGGTCGGAGAAGGTCGCCGTCCCCTTGTCGGCCGCCACCACGAGGTAGGTGTCGTCGCCGTCGTGCCGCACGACCTTCTCCGGCGGGACGACCGTGCCGTCCACCAGATTGTCGGTGAGCGAGAGCAGCGCCCCGATGAAGATCGTGTAGCAGGCCTGCCCCTCGGCGACGACCTCGTCGCGCGAGGCCCCGTCCGGGGGCGGGTTCTTGACGACGAAGCCGCCCTTGGCCCCGGTCGGCACGATGACCGTGTTCTTGACCATCTGCGCCTTGACCAGACCGAGCACCTCGGTGCGCAGGTCCTCGCGCCGGTCGGACCAGCGCAGACCACCCCGCGCGACGGCGCCGAAGCGCAGGTGGATGCCCATGACGCGGGGCGAGCTGACCCACACCTCGCGGGCGGGGCGCGGCTCGGGCAGGTCGGGCACGGCGTGCGGGTCGAGCTTGACGGCCAGGGCGGGGCTGGCAGAGGAGGACATGGCGTAGTAGGTGGTCCGCTGGGTGGCGGTGACCGCGGCGAGCAGCGAGCTGAGCACCCGGTCGGCGTCCAACGACGCCACCTCGCCGATCGAGGCCTGCAACGCCTCGACCAGCTCCTCCTGGCGCTCGGCCCGGCCGTTTCCCCTGCCCGGGGAGAACCTCGTCTCGAACAGCAGGACCAGGCGGGCGACGACGTCGGGATGCGCGGCCAGGGTCTGTTCCACGTAGGACTGCCCGAACGGGAGCCCGGCCTGTCGCAGCCACTGCACGTAGGCCCGCACCACGCTGACCTGCCGCCAGTTCAGCCCCGCCAGGAGCACCAGCGCACCGAGGCCGTCGTCCTCGGCCTCGCCGCGCCAGACCGCGCTGACGGCCTCGGTGAACCGCTCCGGGAGCGAGCGGATCAGCGGCAGCTCGGCCGCGGGCACCGCGACGCCGAAGTCGTAGATCCACGTCGGAGGGGCACCGATGCGGTCGATCTCGTACGGCCGCTCGTCGACGACGTCCACGCCCATGTTCTGCAGGACCGGCAGCACCTCCGACAGCAGCAGCCGCTGCCCGACCCGGTAGATGGAGAGCCGCCGCTCCCCCGCCGCGGCGCCCTTCGGCGTCCAGAGCCGCATCGAGATCTGGCCCGGGGCGAGGCCGTCCAGCCGGGTGAGGTCGTCGACGGCCTGCTCGGCGGAGAAGTCCTGCTGGTAGCCGGTGGGGAAGGCGTCCGCGACGCGGGAGAGGAGCTTCTCCGCCTCGGCGCCGTGCCGGGCCTGCAGGGCGTCGGCGAGCTCGTCGGTCCAGCTGCGGGCGGCCGCGGCCAGCTCGGCCTGCAGGGCGTCGACGTCGACGGTCATCGGCTTGGGGCTGCCGCGGCGCCCCACCGGCACGCGGACGACGAAGTGCAGCCGCGCGAGGACCGACTCCGTCGAGCGCGCCGTGTACTCGATGCTGGCGCCGCCGAGCCGCTCCAGCAGCAGCTGCTGCATGGCCAGCCGGACCTCGGTCGTGTACCGGTCCCGCGGCACGTAGACCAGGGCGGACCAGAACCGCCCGGTCGGGTCCTGACGGAGGAACAGCCGGGTCTGCCGGCGTTCCTTCAAGTGCAGCACCGCGGTCGCCACGGGCAGCAGCTGGTCGGCGCCGACCTGCAGCAGTTCGTCGCGCGGGTAGGTCTCCAGTACCTCCAGCAGCTCCTTGCCGGTGTGGCTGTCGGCCGGGACGCCGGAGCGGGCCACGACCTCCGCCACCCGGCGACGCACCAGCGGCACGTCGACGACGCTGCTCGTGTACGCCGCGGACGGGAACAACCCGACGAAGCGGAACTGGCGCGCCCGTCCGTCCCGATCGGGTGGCAGGGTGACCGCTACCAGGTCCAGCCACGCCCGCCGGTAGACCGGCGAGCGGGTGTCGGCCTTGGTCACCGTGAGCAGGTGCTGCCCCGGCGTCCGCACGGCCTCGGGCAGTCGGGTCGTCGGCTCGCTCATGTCGGTGTCGCTGCGCAGCACCCCGAGGCCGGTGCCCGGGACGACTGCCGCGGACGGCTTCCCGCGTCCCGTCGCCTGCTCGACCTCCCGCGCACCGAGCAGGACGAAGTTGCCGTCGGCCAGCCAGCGCAGGAGGGCGGCGGCCTCGGCGGGGTCGTCGGCGGGGTCGGCGTCCGTGCCGGAGGGGGAAGCGACGCCGACGAGCTCGTCGAGGCGGCCGGCCAGCTCGAGCAGCCGGGTCCGCAGGCGCTCGGCGTCCTCGTCGACGGCCCGGACGTCGTCGAGCACCGTGCGCAGGCCGGTGACGAGGTCGGTGCTGGCCTCCTCGTCCAGCGGTCCGTCGAGGACGACGGCCATCCAGGACTCGGTGAGCGCGTCGGCGCCGCAGCCGGCGGCCGCGCTGCTGTCGCAGAAGGCCAGGATCTGCCCCCGCAGGTCACGGCGCACCACCACGACCGGGTGGACGATGTGGGCCAGCGTGAAGCCCTGCCGGACGACCTCGGCGGTGACCGAGTCGACCAGGTAGGGCATGTCGTCGGTGACGAGCCGGACGACCGCCCTCCCGTCGGGGAGCGCGTGTGCGTCGACCGTGGCCGACCCCGGGGGCCGCACCTCGGCGAGGCGGAGGTGGCCGAGTGCGAGTTCGGCGAGTTCGGCAGGTTCGTGGCCGAGGACCTCGGCGGCGGGCTCGCTCCAGTAGTAGCGCTGCAGCAGAGCCGGCAGGTCGTCGGGGGTGCAGCCGGTAGGCAGGTCGCGCTTCGCGGCCAGTGCCGCTTCGGCCGCACGGCCCAGGAGCTGCCGCTTCTCGTCGCGGGCGGCCTCGAGCGCGGCGAGTTCGGTCAGGGAACCGGCCGAGGGCCCGCCGTCCGGTCCGCGTACCGGCGTCGGCGGTACGGCGGTGGTGCTGGCCATGTCACGCCACGCTACTGCGATCCGGGCCACTTCTCATGGCGACGCCGCAGGCGTTACCGACCCGTGGCCCGGCCTTGCGCCGGATCCGGGTCAGCGGTCGAGCAGCTGGTCGGCCGCCCACCCGGCCACGGCCAGGATGAGGCCGCCGAGGAGGGCGGTCGTGAAGCCGTCGATGGTGAGCCGGTCGGTGATCCCGGCTGTCAGCGCGAGCAGCGCCGCGTTGATGACGAGCAGGAACAGGCCGAGCGTCAGCAGCACGAACGGCAGCGACAGCAGCCGGAGCACCGGGCCCACGATCGCGTTGACGACGCCGAAGATCAGTCCGATCCACAGGTAGGTGCCGTACTCGCCCAGCGGCCCGTCGGGGTTGGGCAGGACCTCGAGCCCCGGCAGGACGTCGAAGTAGGTCAGCCCGTAGAAGACCGCCGCGAGGAGAACGACCTTGAGCGCGAACTTGATCACGCCGTCGACGCTAGACGGCCGGCAGCGGGCGACGGGGGATCTCGCCTCGACTACTGCTGTCTAGCGTCGCGCCTAGAGAGTGGCAGACAGCCCTGGACGGCCGCAGACTCGCACCGTGACGACTACGGACGAGCAGCTCGCTCTCCGACCGCCGGGATGGGTGCGGGCACTCGGCGCCGTGGTCGTCGTCGCCTGGCTGCACACCTTCCTCAGCGATCCGCCGCCGGGCTACTACCTGCTCCCCGGTGCGCTCCTGACCGTGCTGGTGGTCGCCTTCCTCCTTCGAGTGGCCCTCTGCAGCGTGATCGCCACCGCGGACGGCCGGCTCACCGTGCGCAACATCGCATCCACCCGCACCTTCCTGCGGCAGCAGGTCGAGGTGGTCGGCATCGACCGGGCCGACGGCTGGCTGGGGCGCGGCCGGGGCTGGGCGGTCTTCCTCGTCCTCGAGGACGGCTCCCGGCATCGACTCGACGTCACGGAGATGCCGTCGAGCGGCGAAGTCCTCGGGCGGCTCGAGCGGCAGGCCGACGAGATCCGTGGCTGGGTGTCCGGGCGGCCGCAGCCGCCCCGCTGACACGCGCCGGGTCGCCGTCCCGATCGTCGTCCGGCAGGGCGCCACTTCCGCTGGTCAGACCCCCGCACGTCGGCTATGATCGAACACGTGTTCGACGACGTGGTGGTGTTGACGGCGGAGGAGTACGACGCCTACGTCATCGCCTGCCTCGAGACCGAGTTCGGCGCCGACTACCCCGATGCCGCCGACTTCGTCCGCGACGAGCACCAGCGCTTCCTCGACGCCCGAGCCCGGCTGCTGTGCGCCGGCGCGGCCCAGCTCGACCAGGCGGCCGCCGCCGACCGGGACGCCGCCCGCGCCGCCGCCGCCCGCGCCCGGGCGCTGGCCGCCTTCGCCCGCAGCCGCCCGGCGGCGATGTTCGACCGCGCACCCGGCGAACGGGGCGCGGCCTCGGCGGCGTCGGTCGCCGCCCGGCCCGCCGCACTCACCGAGGTCAGCGAATGGGCCGTGGACGAGGCCGCGGCCACGCTGGGCATCTCCGCGCGGGCCGCCTCGCTCATGCTGGTCCAGGCGGTGACCCTCGTCGAGGGCCTGCCCGCCACCCTCGCCGCCCTCACCGCCGGCGACATCTCCCCCGCCCACGCCACGGTGCTGGTCGAGCTCGCCGGCCCGGTGTCCACACCGCAGAAACGCGCGCAGGTGGAGGCGGCGGTGCTGCCCCGGGCCCCGCGGCAGACCACCGCCGCGCTGCGGGCCTGCGTACGGCGCGCGGTCACCCGCATCGACGCCGCCGCCGCCGCGCAGCGACTGGCCGAGGCCGTACGGAACAGGCAGGTGCGGCTGGACGCCCGCGACGACGGCATGTCGGCGATGACCACGCTGTGGGCCACTCCGCTCGCCCGCGCCTGCCACCAGACGCTCAGCGCCTACGCCACGGCCTGCACGTACGACGAGAACGGCGACCGTGACCCCCGCACCCACCAGCAGCGCATGGCCGACTGCCTCGCCGACCTCATCCTGCGCCCGCACGCCGACCACCCGCCGGTGCAGATCGCACTGACCCTGGTCACCGGCGCCGACACCCTCACCGGGCACGGGCCCGGTGCCGACGAGCCGGCCGAGGTCGACGGCGACCTCGTGCCCGCCGCCCTGGCCCGCGAACTGGCGTACGTGTTCGGCCTGCTCCCGCGGCCCGCCCCGGCGACCCCCCACACCCCCAGCCACGACACCGACACCGCCGCGCACGCCAGCGAGAACGACGGCACCGACACGGTCGACGACGCCGCCGATGACCCCACCGACACGGTCGACGACGCCGCCGATGACCCCACCGACACGGTGGACCTCACCGGCACGGTCGACGACGCCGACGATGAGGCCAGCCACACGGCCGATGACGCCGTTCCGAGTGCTGCCGCCGAGAACGACGCCAGTGGGAGCGACGCCGGCGGGAACGACGCGATCACCCCACACGACGCCGGCGGCGGGAAGGTGCCACCGACCGGCGAGGGCGGATCGGCGGCGCGCCTGGCCGCGTTGCGGGCCGCGGAACGCGCCGCGGCCCGGGAGCTGGGGACGGCCTACGCCGGCCGGCCCGCCGACGTGGGGTCCGCCGCGTCGGCGCAGGCGGCGTTGACCCGGCTGCTGGACACCCGCCGGCTGATCGACACCGCACTCGCCGAACGGCCCCGCATCGCGGTGACCGACCGGCTGACCGGGACGCTGCTGGCGCTGACCGACAGCATCGAACTGCGCGCGGCCGCCGCCACCGGACACGGACTCGGGCCCCCACCGGGCACCGACGGCTACCGGCCCACCGACCCCCTGCACCGCTTCGTGAGACTGCGCGATCGCCGCTGTCGCTTCCCCGGTTGTCGCGCCCGCGCCCGCTGCTGCGACCTCGACCACCAGACCCCACACCCCCACGGGCCCACGGCGCACGACAACCTCGCCTGCCTCTGCGAGCACCATCACCGCCTCTCCCACCAGGCCCCGGGCTGGCGGCTGCACCGCGACCCCGACGGCGGCCTGGTGTGGACCCTGCCCGGCGGACGCACCCTCACCACCCACCCGCCCGCCTTCGGCACCGACGACGGCAGCACCCCGACCGTCATCCCGTCACCGCCCACGGCTCAGGAGAAGTACGCCGCCGCGCTGGCGAGGATCAGCGCATCCAGCCCCGGCCCGCCCGACCCGCTCATCCCGTACTGAGCGCTGAGATGCCCGCGGGCGACACGCGCTAGGTCGTTCTACCGATCTCTACGGTTCCGGCTAGAGAACGCCATACGGTGCTCGACATGGATCCCGTGCGGAACCCGTATGCCCCCGGTGCCGGCCAGCGCCCCCCGGAGCTGGCCGGACGCGACTCGGAGCTGTCCGCCTTCGACGTCGTCCTGGAGCGGATCGCGCACGGCCGCCCCGAGCGCTCGCTCGTGCTGACCGGGCTGCGCGGCGTCGGCAAGACCGTGCTGCTGAACCAGCTGCGGTCGGCCGCGATCTCGCGCGGCTGGGGCACCGGCAAGATCGAGGCTCGCCCGGAGCAGTCGCTGCGCAGGCCGGTGTCCTCGGCCCTGCACATGGCCCTGCGCGAGCTCGGCCCGCGGCACAAGGACCAGGAGTCGATGGAGGAGGTCCTGGGCGTCCTCAAGGCGTTCGCGCAGCGGCAGGCCCCGGCCGAGGCGAAGGTGCGGGACCGCTGGCAGCCGGGCATCGACGTCCCTGCCGCCAGCGGGCGGGCCGACTCCGGCGACATGGAGATCGACCTCGTCGAGCTGCTCAGCGACGCCGCCGGGGTGGCTGCCGACATCGGCAGCGGGATCGCCCTGTTCATCGACGAGATGCAGGACGTCCAGCCCGACGACGTCTCGGCCATCTGCGCCGCCTGCCACGAACTATCCCAGCAGGGCGCGCCGCTGATCGTCGTCGGCGCGGGCCTCCCCCACCTACCCGCCGTGCTGTCCGCATCGAAGAGCTACTCCGAGCGGCTCTTCCGCTACCTGCGCATCGACCGGCTCGACCGGGAGGCCGCCGACCGCGCGCTGCTCGCACCGGCCGCCCGGGAGGACGTCGAGTTCGAAACCGACGCCCTCGACGCCCTCTACGCGGCCGCGGACGGCTATCCCTACTTCGTCCAGGCCTACGGCAAGGTCACCTGGGACGTCGCGGCCTCCTCCCCCATCACCGCTGCCGACGTCGTCATGGCCGCGCCGGTCGCCGAGGCCGAGCTGGCGGTGGGCTTCTTCGGCTCGCGCTACGACCGGGCGACCCCGGCCGAGCGGGAGTACATGCACGCGATGGCCGAGCTGGGTGGTCCCGGCGGGACGGCGGTGGCGACGAGCGAGGTCGCGGTCTCCCTGGGCCGCAAACCGGCGTCGCTCTCGCCCGCGCGCGACTCGCTGATCAAGAAGGGCCTCGTCTACTCCGCCGAGCGCGGGCAGATCGCCTTCACCGTGCCCCACTTCGGCCGTTACCTGCTCCGCCACCCCGACTGAGATTCGGCCGGCGTCGCGCGGCGCATCGAGCAGAGACCCCGGTAGTCACCCCTGTGGGGCAGCGCCCTCACCCGCACTGCAGCCTGCATCGACACCCCCGAGCAGGCGGCCACGCTGCGCAGCGTCGGAGCCGAGCGGGGGCAGGGCTACCACTTCGGCAGACCGCAGGCACCGGAGGCGCCCTTCGGCGACGGCGAGGACACCGGGGCCGCAGCCGGACGAGCGTTCCGGCGACGGCCTCGGCGTAGGTCCGACGCCCGCTGCGACGACGACGCCCGAGCGCCTCTGAGGCGCCAAGGCCGGCACGTCTGCGGACTCCGCGGCACGTCGGCGTCGTGGACGCCACGGTGGAACTCGTTCACCCGGCGGACGCGCGAGCACCTGCGGCGTCCGGGACGGGACACAGTCGTCCCCGCTCCGCGCCTCCTTGGCAGCCGCTGGTCGGGTGGACAGAATCGGGCCCGTCCCCGCCCGTGTCGGTGTGGACGCTCCAGCAGCGGAGCAGCCGGCCGGCGGACACAGCGAGGCGTGGGGGCACCACGGTGGACGAGCGCGAACTGCGGCAGCGCGAAGGTGCCGGCCGACGCCCCGACGCCGACCTCGTCCGGTTCCTCGAAACCATGCCGGCCGCCTTCTCCTTCCTGGACGCCCGCTGGCGGTTCCGCTACGTGAACGCCGAGGCCGAACGGCTGATGGGCCGCTCCCGGACGCAGCTCGTCGGCCAGTCCCTGTGGGACGCCTTCCCCGACATCGTCGGCAGCCTCTTCGAGACCAGCTACCGGACGGCGACGGCCACCGGCCACCCCCTCACCTTCGAGACCTCCTTCCCCGGCGTCCCGGAGGGCTGGTTCGAGGTCCGGATGTGGCCGGGCTCGGACGGCCTGGCGGTCTACGTCCTCGACGTCACCGACCGGCGGAACGCCGAGGACGCCGCCCGGCGGGCCACCGCGCGGACGGGGCTGCTCGCACGGGTGAGCGCGGAGCTGTCCGGCCAGCTGGACACCCTCTCCGCGCTCGGCCGGCTCGCGGAGCTGGTGGTGCCGATCCTGACCGACGGCTGCATCGTCACCCTGGTCGACCGCGAGGGCCGGGCCCGCGACGTCGGTTCCTGGCACGCGGACCCGGCGCGCCGGCCGCTCATGAACCGCTACGCCCAGATCCGGCTCGACACCCTGCCCGGCACCTCACCGGTGGCACAGGCCCTGCTCGCCGGGACGCCCGTCACCGAGTCCGTCGCCGCCGTCCTGGACCTGATGGGCGAGGGCCCCGCCCGTGACCTCCTCGTCGCGCTGGCCCCCGCCACGGCCGTCGTCCTCCCGCTGACCGCCGAATCCCGCACCGTCGGCGTGCTCACGCTGTACCAGGACGCCGGCCGGGTCATGACCGCCGAGGACGTGGACACCGCCCGGCAGGTCGCGGCGGAGGCCGCCCGGGCGATCGCACGGGTGCACCGGCAGAACCAGCAGGCGCAGCTCGCCGAGGCCCTGCAGCGCAGCCTGCTCACCGACCCACCCGCGCTGGGCGAGACCGCCGTCGTCGTCCGGTACGTCCCCGCGGCGGAGGCCGCTCGCGTGGGTGGTGACTGGTACGACGCCTTCCTCCAGCGGAACGGCTCCCTGGTGGTCGTGATCGGCGACGTCGTCGGGCACGACACCGCCGCCGCCGCGGCCATGGGGCAGCTGCGCGGGCTGCTGCGCGGGATCGCGTACTACAGCAGCGCCGGACCGGCCGAGGTGCTGCGCGGGCTGGACGAGGCCATCGCCCAGATGCACGACGAGACGCTCGCGACCGCTGCGGTCGCCCGGTTCGAGTGCGACGGCGCCGGCGGCCGCATCCTCCGCTGGGCCAACGCCGGCCATCCCCCACCGATCCTGCTGACCGCCGAGGGGACCGCCACCGTGCTGGGTGGCGATCTCGGCGACCTCATGCTCGGCGTCGACCCCGCCGCCGTCCGGGCGGAGTCGGTGGTGCCCCTGCCGCCGGGGGCCGTGGTCCTGATGTACACCGACGGCCTCGTGGAGCGCCGGGAGAGCACGCTGGACGCCGGCACGGCCGCCCTGGTCGGACATCTGAGGGAGCTGGCCGGCAGCCCCCTCGACGAGCTGTGCGACGGCCTGCTGCGCCGGATGCTGCGCGGCACCCCGCAGGACGACGTCGCGCTCGTGGCCGTCCGGCTGGCCGATCCCCACCCGGACGAGTCAGGAAGCACATCCCCGCACGGTTGACGCCGTGATCGGCTGGGCAACTCCGCCTGTGCACGTTCCGGCAACCGGGGGGAGAGGGCCATGGGTCGACTGTCGTGGCCACTGCGCCCGTTGCCCGACGGACGCGGCGAGGTGTGGCGCTGGGATCTCTCCGAGCTCTCCGAGCTGCCGGCGGCGCGCGCGGCGCTGCGCACCCGCCTGGGCGTGGCCGGGTTCCCGCCCCCGGACGAGGACACCGCCGGGGAACGGCTGGTGCTCGCCTTCGACGAACTGGCCTCCAACGCACTGCGGCACGGCGAGTCCCCCGTGGTGGCGACCGTGGTGGCCGGCAGCGGTGGATGGCTGCTGGACGTGAGCGACCGGGCGTCGGAGACGCTGCCCGCCCCGGCCGTCGACCGCGACCCCGCCAAGGGCGGCCTCGGCCTGCACCTGGTCGCCCGGCTGTCGGTGGCCCACGGCTGGTACGTCGACGAGGGCTGCAAGCACGTGTGGGCCTGCCTGCCCACCGTCGTCCAGAACCGCCGGCCCGCCATGGCATAGGAGGGCACCCAACGCCTCCGGGCCCACTCGCCGCGACCCCCGCTACCTCAGTGAGCAGCGGGGGTCGCGGCATTGCAGACCATCGCAGCCCGTCGGACTACGAGGTCACTTCCTCACGGCAGGACCAGCGAGAGTGCTCCCTTGCCGTAGCCGGGAACCTCGAGTGCGAGGTCGATCCGGTTGAAATTGGCGAGCATGCCCTCGATGTCACCGGGCAGGTCGTCGCCGGGGGCGTAGAGCTTGTGCAGCTTGGAGTGCGGGGCGCCCGGGATGTTGAACAGCGCCGACAGCACGTTCACCACCTCGTGCAGCGCCTCGACCAGCATGCCGCTGAGCTCGCCGTCCTCCTCGACCGCGTCCTGCGCACCACCAGGCGGGAGCAGGGCCAGGGCGGCTCCGGTGTAGGCCGACGCACCCAGGTCCATCACGCAGATCGCGTTGATGGCCATGTGCGGGTCGACGTAGACCGCCACGGACACCGGCTTGTCGGGGGTCGGCGTGACCGGGGCGCCGGGGTTGACGCCGACCGACTTGCCGACCAGGCCGGACAGCATGTCGCGGACGTCCTTGGCAGCGGGCAGCTGCACGGTGCCGGTCGTCATGCGATCACCCCGTCCAGGTGCTCCTTGAACGTGTCCTCGGTGAACGGCTTGGCGATGAGGAAGAGGGCGCCGGCGTCGGACGCCTTCTCCCGCATCTCCGGGGAGCCCTCCGAGGTGACGAACCCGAACGGCACGGCGGAGCCGGAGGCGCGCATGGCCTGCAGGCACTCGATGCCGCTCATGTTGGGCATGTTCCAGTCGGACAGGACCAGGTCCGGCTTCTCGGACGAGACCTTGGCCAGCGCGTCGGCGCCGTCCTCGGCCTCGACGATGTCGTGGTCGTCGTAAC
This sequence comes from Blastococcus colisei, assembly GCF_006717095.1. Lineage (NCBI taxonomy): Bacteria > Bacillati > Actinomycetota > Actinomycetes > Geodermatophilales > Geodermatophilaceae > Blastococcus > Blastococcus colisei. The sequence continues at coordinate 161,734 of NZ_VFQE01000001.1, read as the reverse complement.
CGGCCTGGCGCAGAGTACGGATGACGATCTGCCGCATGACGCGGCTGTCGTCGGCGACCAGGATCTTCACAGCGGCACCTCGTTTTCGTGCTGGTTGTTCTCGGGGACGGACGGGGCTCCGGCGGAGCCCTGGACGGTGACGATCAGGGACTGGCCACGCCACAGGAGGTCGACGCGGCAGGTGTCAGCCGAGGCATCGGCTGTGTGGCCGGCTGGGGGTACCGACCCCACCTCGGGCAGGCCGAGGACGGAAGGGCCGGGGAGGACGGCCTTGACGTTGCCTCCCACGACGTTGGCGAGCTCACCCAGGGCGTCCTGGATGTCGTCGGCGTCGAGCACCGGGGGAGCGTGCTCGGCCATCAGGCACCGGGCGAGCGCCTCGGCGGTCGAACGGCCGCAGGTGAGGACGACGGCGCCGGTCCACGGCCCGACGATCTCCACCCACGAGCTCACGGCGTCGTCGGGGAGCCCGCCCGGGAGCGGCACGAGGAACTCGTCGTCCCCGATCAGGGCAGACCAGGCCTCCTGCGCGATGCTCTGGACGGTGTCCTCGTCGATCAGCTCGGTGATCAGCAGCGGGGCGTCGCTGGCGCGACGGCGCTCGCCGGTGTCCCCGGACGCGGACAGCTCGGTCACAGGACGACCTCCTCGGGCAGCAGGCCGAGGAGCGCGAGCTTGTCGCGGATCGCGTCGGCGGTGAAGGGCTTGATGACGTACTCGTGGGCGCCGGCCGCGAGCGCCCGCACGATCTGGCCGTGCTCGCTCTCGGAGGTGACCATCATGATCGTCACCTGCCGCCAGGCCGGGTTGGAGCGGACGGCGGAGACGAACTGGAGCCCGTCCATCACCGGCATGTTCCAGTCGACGCAGACCAGGTCCGGCACGTAGCCGCCCTCGAGGACGTCGAGCCCCTCGCGGCCGTGGCCGGCCTGCTGCACCTCGTACCCGAGACCCTCGAGGATCCCGGCGACGATCCGGCGCATGACCTTCGAATCGTCGATCACCAGAGCGCGCACGATCACTTTCCCTTCAGCGGGCGGTAGGCGGAGCTGCGGCCGACGACGACCCGCTCCCAGGAGTCGTCCACCCCGAGCGTCGTCTCTGCCGCGCCCAGGAACAGCCATCCGTCGGGGCGCATGAGATCGCGCACGCGGCGGAGGATCGCCTGCTTCGTGGGCAGGTCGAAGTAGATGAGGACGTTGCGCAGGTAGACCACGTCGAACGGACCCATCCGCGGCAGCGGCGTCGCGAGGTTGCACTCGGAGGCGGTGACCATCCGGCGCAGCGGCGCGGAGACCTCCCACTCGCTGCCCGCCCGCACGAAGTGCCGGACGAGCATGGGCGCGGGCAGGCCGCGGTTGACCTCGAGCTGGGAGAACCGGCCGGCCCGCGTGCGCGCCACCATCTCGCGGGAGAGGTCGGTCGCGGTGATGGAGACCCGGGAGCCGGCGTTGGGGATCGCGTCCTCGAGCAGCATCGCGATCGTGTACGGCTCCTGCCCGCTGGAGCAGGCGGCCGACCAGATCTGGAGCCGCTCGTTCGGTCCGCGAGCGGCCAGCAGCGCCGGCATCACCGTGGAGGTGAGCGCGGTGAACGGGTCGCCGTCCCGGAACCACGAGGTCTCGTTGGTGGTCAGCGCCTCGACGATCCGGCGATTGCTGTCCTGGTCGGGCCGGCTCCGGACCGAGTCCACGAACTGGGAGACGTCGGAAATGCCCTTCTCCCGGGCGATGGGCAGCAGGCGCGCCTCGACGAGGTACTCCTTGCCCGGCTGGAGGACGATCGCGCTCTCCTTGTGCACGAGGGCGCGCACCCAGTCGAAGCTGGTCGCGGTGAGGGTCATCGCGCGCCTCCTGCGACGGCCGCGGCCGGACGCGTACCCGCGACGCCGGACAGGTGGCGGTTGATCGCCTCCGGGATGCGGTCCAGGGGCAGCACCTCGTCGGCGTAGCCGGCCTGGCTGATGGCGCCGGGCATCCCCCAGACGACGGAGGTGGTCTGGTCCTGCACGAGCACGGTGCCTCCAGCGGCGCGGATCTCCCCGGCGCCGTTGCGTCCGTCGGAACCCATGCCGGTCAGGACGACGGCCAGCACGGCGCCGTCGAACGCGGTCACGGCCGAGCGGAAGAGCGGATCGACGGCCGGACGGCAGAAGTTCTCGGGCGGGCCCTGGTGGAGCCCGGTGTGCAGGGCCTGCCGCCCGCGGGCCCCACCGCCCCGGACGACGAGGTGGTGATCGCCCGGTGCCAGGTGGACGGTGCCCGGGAGGATCGGGGTGCCGTCGGAGGCCTCCACCACGCGCAGCGGGCACAGCCGGTCGAGGCGCTGGGCGAACTGCCGGGTGAAGACGGGCGGCATGTGCTGCACCAGGAGCACCGGGACCGGCAGCGAGGCGGGCAGCTGGGGGAGCACCTTGGCAAGCGCCTCGGGCCCGCCGGTGGAGGAACCGATCACCAGCACGGCCGGCAACTTGTGCGGGCCGGTGCGGGGCGCGGCGGGGGGAGGAGGGGGGAGTGGTGCGGCGGCGCGGGCCGGCCCCGGGGTGACCGGGCGGCCGGTGAGCGCCTTGATCTTCGGGATCAGCTGCTCGCGGACGCTCTCCATCGACTGCCCGACGCTGCCGACGTTCGCCGGCTTCGTGACGTAGTCGTTGGCGCCCGCGGACAGGGCGTCCAGGGTGGACGAGGCGCCTCGCTCGGTCAGCGTGCTGAACATGACGATCGGCACCCGGCTGCGAGAGGCGCGGATGGCGCGCACTGCCTCGATGCCGTTCATCTCCGGCATCTCGATGTCCATCGTGACGAGATCCGGCTTCAGCTGCTCGAGCTTGCCCAGGGCGATCCTGCCGTTGACGGCGGTGCCCACGACCTCGATGTCCGGGTCGGCGGAGAGGACGTCGGTCACGATCTTCCGGACGACGACGGAATCGTCGACGACCATCACCCTGATCGGGTTCACGCGTGTCCTCCAGCTTCCCTGCGCAGGCTCAGCCCGGCAGGCTGTCATTCCTGTATCGGCACCAGGGAACGGCCCTTGAGCGGGCGGGCATGATCCTTTTCGCGAGCGGCTCCCGGAGGCGCCGCCGACGGTACCGACACATTGAGCTTCGGGTGTGCGCAATGAAAAGGAAAGGGACCGGCCGAACTCGTTACGCGATTCATCGGCGACCGCCCCGGAATGGTCGCAATAGCATTTTGGCCATCTGTCGACAATGGCGATGCGGTCGCCGGATCAGGCGGAGAGCTGCAGGTCACCGGCCCGCAGCAGCCGCATCCCGCCAGCGATCGAGCCGAGGTGCGCGCATGACCGCCTCTTCGGCGATGAGGTCACCGCGAGCACGTGCAACGCCCGCGACCACCGCGAGACGCGGCAGGCGCCGCAGGCGGGAGGGAGAAGGGTTGCTCAGGCAGCGCTGACGCGGCGCAAGGGCGCCTGCAGGACCGCCTGAGCCCCCTCGTCGAGCAGGTCGCCCATGGCCAGACCCTGGACGCAGCCCGCGACGGCGTTCCACACGCCCGCGGCGCCGTCGTGCAGGTCGAAGCCGCCGTCGAGGAATGCCTGGACGGCGTGCAGCTGGGCCGCCGCCAGGGATCGGGTCCGGCCGGACACGTGCGCGGCCCAGGAGGCCTCGTGCATGGCCGTGGCCCACGGGCGGTGCTCGGCGCGGCCCTCGTCGACGGCCGCGCGCCAGGCGGCCCGGCCGGTCTCGTCCAGCCCGCGGATCGCATCGAGCAGGCCTGCCAGAGCGGCGGCGGCCGGGCCGAGGTCGCCGCCGACCTCGGGGACGGCGACGAGTGCACGCTCCACGGCCCGGTCGTAGGGGCCGGTCAGCTCACGCCGGACCAGCGGGGGGAGGACGCCTGCGGCCCAGTAGCCGACCGCGGCGTCGGCCAGGACGGCCACGGCCTCGTCCCGCTCGTCGTCCGACAGCTCACCGGCCGCGGCGTGCTCGGGGCCCAGGACGTCGTCGCGGAGCAGGCGCTCCAGCGTCGGCGCGTCACCGATCGTGCCCTGCTCGAGCTGGCTCACGAGCACGGCGGCGCGATCATCCGCGGCGGCGGCGCTGCGCATGTGCGGGACGGAGGCAGCCAGCTCCCGGGCGCGGCGACCACGGACCGCGAGCACCCCGCGCTCCTCGAGAGCGAGTCCCCGGCTCGGGTTCATGGTGGCGAGGCCCGACAGGGCCACGGCATCGGACCCCAGCCCGGTCAGCAGGACACCGGCGACCGCCTGGCCGGCGGGCAGGCGCACCAGGTCGAAGCCGAGCGTTGCGGCACTGACCAGGGAGTAGGGCACGGTCGCCTCCAGAGATGGGTTGGTCCACTCTGAATGCTCCGTCCCGGAAACGCCACGCGGCCGTCACCCCAAGGCAGGAGAGCGATGGGGGAACGGCCGCGCGTTCGGGCGAAGACTGTCAGCGCCCGATTGCGTCGAGTGAGCGACTCAGGCGCTGACGGCTTTCTGGACGTCCAGCGCCAGCAGCAGCTGGCCGTGCAGCTTGTACGCGCCGCGGATCAGGTCACGGGCCTGGCCCTCCAGCGTGTCCGGCGGCGCCTCGAAGTCACTGGCGTCCACGTCGACGACGTCGGCGATGGAGTCGACCAGCATGCTGACGGCCTCGCCGTGCAGGCGGACGACGATGACCACGGGGTCGGTGCCCTCCGGACGCGGCGGTCGGCCGAGGCGCTCGCGCAGCTCGATCGCGGTCACCACCTGGCCACGCAGGTTGATGAGCCCGGCGACGGCGGTGGGCGCGAGGGGCACGCGGGTGAGCTGCTGGCTGCGCAGCACCTCCTGCACGTGCTCGACCTCGATGCCGTACAGGTCACCGTCCAGCCGGAAGGTGGCCAGCTGCCCGCTCGTGGCGGGAGCGGCAGTGCGGGCGGGGGCGGTCACGTCAGACCTCCAGCAGAGAGGCGGGGACGCCGGTGGGCGTCGCGGGGGCGGTGGGGTGGGCCGAGTAGAAGGCCGGGTCGGCAGCCAGGATGGCCGCGCGCACGTCGAGCAGTTCGGTCACCTTGTCGCCGAGGACGGCGGAGCCGAGCAGCCCCAGGTCGTCGATGTCGCTGCGCACCGCGGCCTCGCCGTCGACGATGTCGAGGATCTCCTCGACGACGATCGCGACGCTGCGCCCGTGGTCGCTGTAGACGATCACCTCGAGGACCTCGCGGTCGGTCTCGCCGTACGCGCCCAGGTGCCGGTCGAGGCGGACCATCGGCAGGATCGCGCCGCGGTACTGCACGACCTCCCGGTTGCCGACCTTCTCCACCGACTCCGTGCGCACCTGCTCGAGGCGCGTGACGGTGTCGAGGGGGATGGCCACGCGGCGGCCGCCGCCGATCGCCGCCAGGAGCATCCGCTGCCGGTCGGTCTCGCTCGACGCCGCGGCCGCGGCCGCGTCCCGGGCGGCCTCCTGGCTCCGTTCGGTGGTCTCGGTGCGCAGGGCCCGGCGGGCCAGCGCCTGGACGTCGAGGATGAGCGCAACGGTGCCGTCGCCGAGGACGGTCGCGCCGGAGTAGAGGCCGATCGCCTTCATCTGGCCGCCGACCGCCTTGACGACGATCTCCTCGGTGTTGATGACGCGGTCCACGACGAGGCCGAAGCGCCGGCCCTCGGAGCGCAGCACGGCGATGACCACGTGGCCGTCGTGCCGCTCGGAGGTCAGGCCCAGGACGTCGGTGAGCCGGACGAGGGGCAGTAGCTCACCCCGGAGCCGGTAGACCTGCGCGCCGCCGACCTCCTCGACGGCATTCGCTGCCTTCTCGGCGTCCAGGCTGACCAGCTCCTGCAGGCTGATCTGCGGGATGGCGTAGCGGTCGCCGGCGCACTCGACGGTCAGCGCCGGGACGATCGCGAGGGTGAGCGGGATGCGCAGCCGGCAGACGGTGCCCACACCGGCGTCGGACTCGACCTCGATCGTGCCGCCGATCGCCTCGATGTTGGTCTTGACGACGTCCATGCCGACGCCTCGGCCGGAGACGTTCGTGACGGCCGCTGCGGTGGAGAAGCCGGGCAGGAAGATCAGCTGCAGGATGTCGGCCGGGCTCATCCGGGTGAGCGCATCGGGGGTGACGAGGCCGCGCTGGACGGCCTTGGCGCCCAGCTTGGCGGGGTCGATGCCCGCGCCGTCGTCGGCGACCTCGACCACGACCTGGCCGCTCTCGTGGCGCGCCCGCAGGGTGAGGACGCCCTCGGCGGGCTTGCCGGCCTTCCTGCGCGCCTCGACGGCCTCGATGCCGTGGTCCACCGAGTTCCGCACCAGGTGGGTCAACGGGTCCTTGACGGCCTCGAGCAGCGTCTTGTCGAGCTCGGTCTCCCGGCCCTCCATCTCCAGCCGCACGTTCTTGCCGCACTGCAGACCCAGGTCGCGGACGACGCGCGGCAGCTTGGACCAGATGTGGTCGATCGGCTGCATGCGCGTCTTCATGACGCCCTCCTGCAGCTCGCTGGCGATCAGGTTGAGCCGCTGGGAGGCACGGATCAGGTCCGTGTCGGTCTGCCGGGCGACGTTCTGCACGATCTGGTTGCGGGTGAGGACCAGCTCGCCCACCAGCAGCATGAGCTCGTCGAGCAGGTCGACGTCGACCCGGATGGTGCTGTCGGCGACCCCGCGCCGCGCCTGACCGTCACCGCCGGCCGACGGCGCCTCGGTCTCGGTCTGCTCGGCGGCGGGAGCCGGGGCGGCCGGCTCCTCCACAGTGCGCTCGGGCATGACTGCGTTCGCTCCCTCGGGCAGCTCGTCGACGAGGACGGCGAGCGGTGCGTCGTCCAGCGGCCCGGCGGCGGGCGCCGCCGGGGTCGTCGTGGCACGCGGCGTGGTGGCCTTGCGTGCGGTGGTCTTCCTGGCCGGGGTCTTCGCGGCCTTGACCGGGGCCTTGGCGGCAGCCTTGGCGGGAGCCTTCGCGGCGGCCTTGGCCGGAGCCTTGGCCGGGGCCTTGACGGCGGTGGCCTTCGCCGGCGTCCCGGTCCGGGGGGCCGGGATGGCCGCGGCGGCCGGGGCGTCGTCCATCGCGGCGGTGATCGCGGCGACGACGCCGGCGACCTCCACGGCACCCTCACCGCCGCTCGCCTCGATCGAGGTCAGCAGGGCCCGGACCGTGTCCACCATCTGCAGCAGCACGCTGGTGCGGGCGGGAGTCAGCGCCAGTTCGCCGTCCCGCAGCCGGGAGAGCATGTTCTCCCCGACGTGGGTCACCTCCTCGAGCCGGTTGAAGGCCAGGAAGCCGCTGGTGCCCTTGATCGTGTGGATGGTCCGGAAGATGCTCGAGAGCCGCTCGCGGGAATTCGGGTCCTGTTCCAGCGCGACCAGGTCCGAGTCCAGCTGGTCGAGGTTCTCGTGGCTCTCGACCAGGAACTCCTCGACGATGTCGTCCAGACCGTCCACCGTTGGTGCCTTCTCTCTCACGTTGCGACCGGGCTGGGAGCCCGCCCGGTTGGGTCATCGGCCGGTGCCGGGCGGAGTCAAGGTGAACCCGCCCGGCACCGCCGTCGGTGCAGTTATCGGCACCCGCGAGGTGGAGCCGACACCTGCTGCCCCGCCGAAGTGGCCACGTCGACAGGGGTGGTGCTCAGTACGTGAACGTGCCGACGCTCGTCCGCAGGTCGGCGGCCATGCGGGAGAGCTCCTCCACGGCCGTCTGCGTCTGGGTCAGCGCCTGCGTGGTGGACTCCGCCGCCGTGGAGACACCGGTGATGTTGCTGGCGATCTCCGTCGTCCCGCCGGCGGCCTCCTGGACCGAGCGCGACATCTCGTTGGTGGTCGCGGTCTGCTCCTCCACCGCCGAGGCGATGGTGGTCTGCCGGTCGGAGATCTGGGCGACGATCTGGGAGATCTCCTCGATCGCGGCCACCGCCGCGGTCGTGTCGCCCTGGATCGACTGCACCCGCCGGGCGATGTCCTCCGTCGCCTTCGCCGTCTCCTGCGCCAGCTCCTTGACCTCGTTGGCCACGACCGCGAAGCCCTTGCCGGCCTCCCCGGCCCGCGCGGCCTCGATGGTGGCGTTGAGCGCGAGGAGGTTGGTCTGCTCGGCGATGCTGGTGATGACCTTGACGACGTTGCCGATCTCGGCCGAGGACTCGCCCAGCTTGGCCACCGTCGCGGTGGTGGTCTCCGCTGCCGTGACGGCCCGGGCCGCCACCTCGCTGGCCTCCGCCGCGTTCGAGGCGATCTCCCGGATCGAGGCACCCATCTGCTCCGCACCCGCGGCCACGGTCTGCACGCTGCGCGAGACCTCCTCCGCCGCCGAGGACACGACACCGGACTGGGCCGAGGTCTCCTCCGCCGACGCCGAGATCTGCGCCGACGACGCCGACAGCTCCTCCGAGCTCGCCGCCACCGCGTCCGCCGAGGCGGCCACACCGGCCAGGACCGACCGCAGGCCCTCCTGGGCCGTGCCGAGCGAGGCGGCCATCCGGCCGAGCTCGTCACCCGAGTTGACCTCGGGGATGACGGTCAGATCGCCCTTGGCAAGCGCATCCACGGATGCCTGCACCGACCGCACGGTCCGGACGATCTGGCGCACGACCCACCCACCGAGCAGCCCGGCGACGGCGACCCCGATCGCGAGGGCGATCCACAGGGTGTACCGCGCCGCCGTGGCGAGGTCCTGGCCGGCCGCGGCGTCGGCCTTGGCGTCCTCTCCCTGCCGCGCCTGCTCGACACCGAACGAGTCCGAGAGGGCCCGCCCGGTCTCGGCGAGCGGACCGCTGACCACCTGGAGGGCCGCAGCGGCGTCGCCGGTGGCGGCGACCGGGTAGAGTTGCCCCTCCACCACGGCGAAGTAGGCGTCGACGGCCTCCTGGACCGGCGCGAAGTCGTTCGGGTCTCCCAGGGTGTCGACGTAGACCTGCACCTCGCCGACGAACTGCTCCGTGCGAGCCTCCAGGTCGGCCCGCAGGCTTTCCTGGGTCGCCGCGTCGGCCAGGCCGTAGACGTTGTTGCGCGCACGGATGCCCTGGAACGTTCGCTGGGCCTCACCCAGCCGCTCGAGCGGCACGATGGAGTCCTCGTACAGCATGTCTCCCGCGTCGGCCAGCGTTCCTATCCGCTGGACGGCCAGAGCTGTGAGCCCGAAGGCGACGATCGCGAGGACGGCGAGGGCGGCACCGATCTTCACGCCGATCGGACGATCGGTGAACCAGCCTCCTCGTCCGGAGCGGGTGGTCTTGGCGGGAACAGTCATGGTGGTTCTCCTGGAAGAGACTGATGTGCACGGCAGGCGGGGCATCGTCGCGCCGCGAATGGCCTCGACAGAAAGCGGTCCATCACGTGGGGCGTGTGCGACTGGCAGAAAGGTAGGGCACGTCCGAATCGGGATCGTCCGCATTTCCAGCGTGTCGCGAACGGCGCGGAAGATTGGTCGATGACCGCATCGTCGTTGTCGACATGACGCCATTGACGTGTCGGGAAAGGTGCCCGGAATGCGCGAACGGGGTGGCAGCCGGACATCCGGCTGCCACCCCGATCGTGTGGGTGGAGAGCGTCAGTAGGTGAAACGCCCGACGCTGGTCCGCAGGTCCGCGGCCATCCGGGACAGCTCGTCCACGGCGGTCCGGGTCTGCCCCAGGGCCTGGGTGGTGGAACCGGCCGCGGTCGAGACGCCGGTGATGTTGCTGGCGATCTCCGCCGTGCCGTTCGCCGCCTCCTGCACCGACCGCGACATCTCGCTGGTGGTGGCGGTCTGCTCCTCCACGGCCGAGGCGATGGTGGTCTGCCGGTCGGAGATCTGGGCGACGATCTGGCTGATCTCCTCGATCGCCGCAACGGCGGCGGTGGTGTCGCCCTGGATCGACTGCACCCGGCGGGCGATGTCCTCGGTCGCCTTCGCCGTCTCCTGCGCCAGCTCCTTCACCTCGTTGGCCACCACGGCGAAGCCCTTGCCGGCCTCACCGGCACGCGCGGCCTCGATGGTGGCGTTCAGCGCCAGCAGATTCGTCTGCTCGGCGATGCTCGTGATCACCTTCACCACGTTACCGATCTCGGCCGAGGAGTCACCCAGCTTCGCCACCGTCGCCGTCGTCGTCTCCGCAGCGGTCACCGCGCGGGCCGCCACCTCACTGGCCTCAGCCGCGTTCGAGGCGATCTCCCGGATCGAGGCACCCATCTCCTCCGCGCCGGCGGCGACGGTCTGCACGCTGCGCGAGACCTCCTCCGCCGCACCGGACACCACACCGGACTGGGCCGAGGTCTCCTCCGCCGACGCCGAGATCTGCGCCGACGACGCCGACAGCTCCTCCGAGCTCGCCGCCACCGCGTCCGCCGAGGCGACCACCCCGGACAGCACCTCCCGCAGGTTCCCCTGGGCAGCGGCCAGGGCGTCGGCCATGCGGCCGAGCTCGTCGCCCGACGTCGCCTCGGGTGCGTGCGTCAGGTCTCCTGCCGCGAGCGCGTCGACTGCGGCATGGACAGAACGCACGGTCCGCGTCAGGTGCCGGACGACGACGACAGCCAGCGCCGACGCGAGCAGCAGCCCGACGACGAGAGCGGTGACGATCTGCAGCACGACGTCGCCCGCGAGGTCCTCACCGGCAGCCGCCTCAGCGGCGGCCGCTGCCGCCTGGGCATCGCTCTCGACCGCGTACGGGTCCATGACACCGCTGGCCAGCGGCTTCTCCTCGTTGAACCCGTAGTACGCGGCGGAACCGGCGTCGATGGCGTTCATCTGCTGGGTGGCGTTGGCGTAGTAGGCGGCCAGGGCCTCGTTGACCGCCGTCCACGCGGCGTCGTCGGCCTGCTGGCCGTCGTACCGATCCAGCAGAGCCTGCAGCGCGACCTGCCGCTCGGCCAGGTTCTCCCGCAGGAAGGCCCGGGTCTCGGCGTCGGCGACGTTGTAGGAGACGACGCGCACGCGGTCGCCCTGGAAGCTGCGCTGGATGGCGCCCAGGGTGTCCATCGGCTGGACCTGCTCCTGGTAGAGGCGTTGCTCGCCGTCACGCAGTTCCTGCACTCCGCTGACGCCGACCCGGGTGATGACGAGGGCGACGAGTCCCATGGTCGCCACGACGGCGGCGAGCTTCACGGCGAGGGGACGGTCGAGGAACCAGCGGCCGCGACGGCGGGCCATCAGGGTGGTGCTCACGATGAGGTGCTCCTTGCTCGGGGACCGGAAGGCTGCGCGTCGCCGCAGTGCGCAGCACTTCTCGGACTGTTCATTTAATACGTCCCCGAGGATGGGGCATCAGGATAAGTCGTTAGCGATGCTTCGCAGCGTGTCAGGAAATGGCCGGAGATCGACAGCTGACCGCCTCCGGATCGGCGTCTTGTCGACATTCCGCTCGCCCGATTCCTGACAGGGGAAAGGCGCGGCTCGTCGACCGCGGTGCGGGTCCGACCGAGTGCTGGGTGGCGGGGCCGGCGGCTCTGGGGACACGAGAGGAGCGCACGGCCCCGTGGGGCCGTGCGCTCCTGGTGTGTCCGGATCAGCGCCGGTGCGGCTGGTGGCCGGTCAGTAGGAGAACTTCCCGACGGTCGTGCGCAGGTCCGCTGCCATCCGGGACAGCTCGTCGACCGCGGTGCGGGTCTGGGTCAGCGCCTGCGTGGTCGACTCCGCGGCGGTGGAGACGCCGGTGATGTTCGTGGCGATCTCGCCGGTGCCGCTGGCCGCCTCCTGCACCGAGCGGGACATCTCGCTGGTGGTGGCGGTCTGCTCCTCCACGGCCGAGGCGATGGTGGTCTGCCGGTCGGAGATCTGCGCGACGATCGAGCTGATCTCCTCGATGGCGGCCACCGCGGCGGTCGTGTCGCCCTGGATCGCCAGGACCCGCTTGGCGATGTCCTCGGTCGCCTTCGCCGTCTCCTGCGCCAGCTCCTTGACCTCGTTCGCGACGACGGCGAAGCCCTTGCCGGCCTCACCGGCGCGCGCGGCCTCGATGGTGGCGTTGAGCGCGAGCAGGTTGGTCTGCTCGGCGATGCTGGTGATGACCTTGACGACGTTGCCGATCTCGGCCGAGGAGTCACCCAGCTTGGCGACCGTCGCGGTGGTGGTCTCGGCGGCGGTCACGGCCCGGGCGGCGACCTCGCTGGCCTCCGCGGCGTTCGAGGCGATCTCCCGGATCGAGGCACCCATCTGCTCGGCACCGGCCGCCACCGTCTGCACGTTCCGGCTGACCTCCTCCGCAGCGCTCGACACCACACCCGACTGGGCCGAGGTCTCCTCCGCCGACGCCGAGATCTGCGCCGAGGACGCCGACAGCTCCTCGGAGCTCGCGGCCACCGCGTCCGCCGACTGCACGACCGACGAGAGCACCTCCCGCAGGCTCACCTGTGCCGAGTCCAGGGCCGCGGCCATCTGGCCGAGCTCGTCCGCCGAGGTGATTCCTGTCGCAACGGTGAGGTCGCCGGTCGCCATGGCCTCGGCGGAGCGCTGGACCGAGCGGACCGTCCGGGTGATGCGGCGGACGACGACGACGGTGAGGCCGACGGTCACGGCGACCGAGCCCAGCGCGGTGACCAGGAGGACGGTGATGGCGTCGTCCGCCTCGGCGGCGGCCGCCTCGTTGCGGGCGGCGGCCTGGGCGGCCTGGGCCAGGCCCTCGGCCTCCATGTCGTCGGCGATGATCTGCAGGAGCGGCTGGAGCACCTCGGACTGCACCCGGGAGAAGGCCTCGAAGTCGCCACGGTCGGCCGCCGGGAAGAGCTGGGTGGCGACCGCGTCGACGAACTGCGCCCGGGTCTCCATCATCCGGGTCATCTCCTCCGGCGCCGTGATGAACGGCTCGTAGGCGTCGTAGCCGGCCTGGAGATCGGCGTTCTTCTCCTCCATCTGCTCGACGAGCTCCACCCGGCGCTCGGGCGTGGAGACGGCGTACTCGAGCGTGCGGGCACGGTGCGCGGCGTGCGCGCGCTGGACCTCGGCCAACGCGGTGAGCGGCTGGAGGTTCTCGGTGTAGAGGGCCTCCCGGGTTTCCTTCATCTCGCTGATGCGCTCGACGGCCAGCCAGTTGGTGCCGAGGACGACGATGGCGAGCAGTGCGACGACCGCGCCGATCTTCACCCCGATCGGACGGTCGGCGAACCATCCACCCGGTCGCCCGGATCGAGTCGTGCGGGCTGGGACGGTCATGACGGGCTCCTGGGGACGGATGCGGGGCTTCGCAGTCGGGCGGCGTCGGGAACGGCGGCCCGACGGCGGAAGAGTGACGCACGCAGTACGGATCCGAAACAGGATCAAACACGTGTCGCGGCAATCGTCAGAGAAAGTCAGGTGACTGCCTTCCGGCCCTCTTCTTGTCGACAATTCGGCCGCGTCTTGGAATGGCCAGAATGGCGGCGGAAACGCGCGGGGAGCACACGACCGGTGTGGTCGTGCGCTCCTCGTCGTCCGGGTCAGCGCCGGTGCGCCACTCGCCCGCTCAGTAGGTGAACCGCCCGACGGCCGCGCGCAGCTCGACCGCCATCTGCGACAGCTCGTCCACGGCGACGCGTGTCTGGGTCAGCGCCTGGGTGGTGGAGTCAGCGGCGGTGGACACCCCGGTGATGTTGGCCGCGATCTCGCCGGTGCCGCCGGCCGCCTCCTGCACCGAGCGCGACATCTCGCTGGTCGTGGCGGTCTGCTCCTCCACCGCGCTGGCGATGGTGGTCTGCCGGTCGGAGATCTGCGCGACGATCTGGGAGATCTCGTCGATCGCGGAGACGGCGGCCGTGGTGTCGCCCTGGATGGCGAGGACGCGCTTGGCGATGTCCTCCGTGGCCTTGGCGGTCTCCTGGGCCAGCTCCTTGACCTCGTTCGCGACGACGGCGAAGCCCTTGCCGGCCTCACCGGCACGCGCCGCCTCGATGGTGGCGTTGAGAGCGAGCAGGTTGGTCTGCTCGGCGATGCTCGTGATCACCTTGACCACGTTGCCGATCTCGGCCGAGGACTGGCCCAGCTTGTCGACCGTGGCCTTCGTCGTCGCCGCGGCGTGGACCGCCCGGCTGGCGACCTCGCTGGCCTCCGCCGCGTTCGACGCGATCTCCCGGATCGAGGCGCCCATCTGCTCGGCACCGGCCGCGACGGTCTCGACGCTGCGGGACACCTCCTCGGCCGCCGATGCGACCACTCCGGACTGGGTCGAGGTCTCCTCCGCCGAGGCGGCGATCTGCGCCGAGGACGCGCTCAACTCCTCCGAGGAGGCCGCCACCGCGTCCGCCGAGGTGACCACACCCGCGAGCACCTCGCGGAGGCTGGCCTGCGCCGCGTCCAGGGACGCCGCCATCTGACCCACCTCGTCCTGCGACCGGATCCCCGTGGTGACGGTCAGGTCGCCGACGGCGAGAGCCTCGAGGGCTGTCTTGACCGCCCGCACCGGACGAGTGATGGAGCGCATGGTCACCCAACTCACCAAGCCGATGACGATCAGCCCGCCGAGCGTGATCACGATCCCGATCAGCTGGGACCGGGCGATCGCGTCGTCCAGCCGGCCCTGGGCGGCGTCGCTCTCGGCGGCGAGTGCGTCCTTCGCCGAGCTGACGGCGCCGTCGGTGAGGTCGTTCGCCGCCTGGATCTCCTCCCAGCGTGCCCGCATGGCCACCGGGTCGGCGACCGCCTCGTCGACCCACGCGGTGATCGCGTCGGTGTACGCGCGGAAGCTGTCATCCAGTCCGGCGACGGAGTCGGCCGCCGGCCCCTCGAGCGGGATCGTGGCGAGCTCGGCCAGCATGCCCTCCGGGGTGGCGATGTCATCGGCCAGCTCCGTCAGCTGCGCCGCGGGGTCGTCCCGGACGAGCGTCTTGAAGTCGTCGACCTTGAGCTCGCTGGCGCGGGTGTCGATCTGGAGGACCAGCTTCTCGGCCTCGTTGAGGTTGCTGAGCTCGGTGTTCGCCTCGTGGACGTCGGCGTTGCCGACGACCACGGCGGCGAGCACGCCCCCGAGGGCGAGCACGACGACGGTGAGGAGGACACCGAACTTCACCGCCAGCGGGCGGTCGGCGAACCAACCGGCGCGCCGCGGGGCGGCGGGGGAATGGGCAGTGGAGTTCACGGGGGACCGTCCTGACAGAGCATGGCGTACACGCGCCGGATGTGATGACGCCATGATTGTTGCGACTCCAGTCGACCCGGAAGTCTAAGAGACTCAAGGCTGACCCGAATTGTGATGTTTGGATCGGGTCAGCGCTTTTCGCCTAACTTTTTGTCGACTTCCGCCGGCCATGACTCGAGCCGAGAAACGGCGCAGAAAGCCAGCGACCTGGGAGAAAGCGACGGAGCCCACCGATTGTCGACAACGGCAGGGCGGCGACCTGAGCGCGGGACGCACGTCATCGACGACACCCTCACGCGCAACTTGATTGCCTCAGGCGTCGAGCAGGTCCGCCAGCCGCTCCAGGACGGCGAGGGCACCGGCCGTGTCGGGCACCCGGTGGCGGGCGTCGGTCTCGCCATCGCCGACCTTGATCGTGACGTCCGAGGCGCCGAGCGCACGGAAGGCGTCCTCGTCGGTGACGTCGTCGCCGAGGTAGACGGTGGCGGCGGCGCCGAGCTCGCCGGCCAGGCGGAGGAGGGCACTGCCCTTGTCGGCGTCGGTGACGGCCAGTTCGAGCACGTCCTTGCCGGGCTTCATCGTCAGTGACGAATCTGCGAGCGTGCGCACCTCATCGAGCAGCGCGGCGGCGGCAACGCGATCAGGAACCGGTCGAACGTGGACCGCGACGCTCGCCGGCTTGACCTCGAGCCGGGCCCCGGCAACGCGGGCGACGACCGGCGCGAGTTGGGTGACCAGTGCGTCGCGTCGGGCGGCGAGCTCGCCGGTGAGGGGACCGTCGAACTCGGCCCCGTGACTGCCCACCCACCGGAAGGGGCCGGACAGCCCGCTCGTCGTCCGCAGGTCGGCGACGCCCCGGCCGCTGACCAGAGCCACCGTCACGCGGTCGGCGTCGACCAGCCGGGCCAGCACCTCGGCGACCCCCGCCTCCGGGACGGCGGCCGACGGGTCGTCGCGCAGCCGGGCCAGGACGCCGTCGTAGTCGCTCGCGACCAGGAGCGGCCGCCGGCTCCCGAATGCAACGAGTGCCGCGTCGAGATCCGGAGGCAGGCCGCTCACCCCTGCGCCCCGCCGCGCCCCGCCGACAAGGGAGCCGATTCCCGGCCCGCCGCGCGGCCGGTCGGCTGGCCGGAGGCCTGGCTGCGCAGAGCCTCGAAGAAGGAGCTGGCCCAGTGGTCCAGATCGTTCTTGAACAGGTGCCTGCGCATCGCGCGCATGCGCTTGGCTCCCTCGGCCGGTTCCATGCGCAGCGCCCGGAGCAGCTGGCTCTTCACACCGGCGATGTCGTGCGGGTTGACCAGGAACGCCTGCTTGAGCTCGGCGGCGGCGCCCGCGAACTCCGAGAGCACCAGGGCTCCGCCCAGGTCGCCGCGGGCGGCGACGTACTCCTTGGCGACGAGGTTCATCCCGTCGCGGTACGGGGTCACCAGCATCACGTCGGCGGCGCGGTAGAGAGCGGCCAGCTCCTCCCGCGGCATCGACTGGTTGAAGTAGTGCACCGCCGGCCCGGCGATCGAGCCGAAGACCCCGTTGATGTGGCCGACCTGCTGCTCGATGGTCTCCCGCATGTGGACGTAGTGCTCGACGCGCTCGCGGCTGGGCGTGGCGACCTGGACCAGCACGGTGTCGGGCGCCTCGACGGCGCCGTCCTCGAGCAGCTCCTCGAAGGCCTCCAGGCGGACGCCGATCCCCTTGGTGTAGTCGAGCCGGTCGACGCCCAGGATGATCGTGGACGGGCTGCCGAGCTCCTCGCGGATCTCCTTCGCCCGCGCGAGGACCTCGGGGGAGCGAGCCAGCTCGTCGAAGGCCGCCACGTCGATGGAGATGGGGAAGGCCCGGGCGGCGACGGTACGGCCGTCGTACTCGACCACCTGACCGCGGGCCGGCAGGTCGTGCAGCCGCCGGGCGAGCTGGACGAAGTTCTGCGCCGCGGCGGGCCGCTGGAAGCCGACGAGGTCGGCGCCGAGCAGACCTTCGACGATCGCCGAGCGCCAGGGCAGCTGGGTGAACAGCTCGTAGGGCGGGAAGGGGATGTGCAGGAAGAACCCGATCGTCAGGTCCGGCCGCTGCTGGCGCAGGAGCGCGGGGACCAGCTGCAACTGGTAGTCGTGCACCCACACGATCGCGTTCTCCGCGGCCACCTCCGCGGCCCGCTGGGCGAAGCGCTTGTTGACCTGGACGTAGGTGTCCCACCAGTTCCGGTGGTACTCGGGCTTTTCGACGACGTCGTGGTAGAGCGGCCACAGCGAGGCGTTGGACATGCCCTCGTAGTAGCGGTCCACCTCGTCGTCGGTGAGGGCGACCGGGATCAGCGACATGCCACCGGACTCGAAGGGCTCGGGCGCCTCGCCGGCCGAGCCCGACCAGCCGACCCAGGCCCCGCCGCGGCCCGCGACGAACGGTTCCAGCGCGGTGACGAGCCCGCCGGGGCTGCGCTGCCATCGCGGTTCGCCGTCGGCCCCGGTGACCTGGTCGACCGGCAGCCGGTTCGCGACGACGACCACGGGGCTGTCCGCCCCCACGCCGTCGCCCGTGCCGTCGTCCCCGTCGTTGTCCGCCATACCGCCCCCGACCCTACTGAGCCGCCGCCGGTCCCGCCCTCCGGCCCCGGCACGTCGCCGATCAGGATGCGGTCAGTGCGTAGCCGGCCGCCGCCACCCCCAGTCCGAGCACGAGGGTGGCCGCGAGATAACCCAGCGCCCGCGCGAGCGCCCGCTCCTCGAGCAGCCGGACGACGTCGGCGCCGAAGGTCGAGAAGGTGGTGAGCGTCCCGCAGAAGCCGGTGCCGACCAGCGCCAGGACGGCGGGGGAGAGGTCGGCCAGGCCGAGCAGGACCCCCAGCAGGGCGCTGCCCACCACGTTGACCGCGAGCGTGCCGCGCGCGGGGTCGCCGTCCCGGCGCGCAGCCAGCCTGGTCGCGAGCAGCCGCAGCGGAGCCCCCGCGGCGGCACCCATGACCACCAGCAGCGGCGTCACCGAGCCGCCCGCCGTGCCGCCACCGCGCCGAGAGCGACGGCGGCCACGCCACCGAGCGTCGACAGGAGCACGTAGCCGACGGCCAGGGCGAGGGCCCCGTCGTCGAGCAGGTCGACCACCTCGACCGCGAAGGTGGAGTACGTCGTGTAGCCACCGAGCACGCCGACCCCGAGGAACGGACGCGTCCAGGACGGCTCCGAGGACCGCGTGGCGAGGACGGCGAGCAGGGCGCCGAGCAGGAAGCAACCGGTCAGGTTGACCAGCAGCGTGGCCCACGGCCAACCGGCGGGGGAGGGCAGCACCTCGGCGACCGCCCAGCGCGCCAGCGCGCCGAGGGCACCACCCAGCGCCGCCAGCAGGTACGCCATCGGCGCCGCGCCCTCCCTCTGTCCGGACCCGTGATCGCGTCGGGCAGCATGCCCCCGAGAGGGTCGCACGACGGCGGCCCCACACCGGGGAGGGAATCGGCGTGGGACCGCTGCAGGGCGTGCGGGTGGTGGAGTTCGCCGGGCTGGGGCCGGGTCCGTTCTGCGGCATGCTCCTGGCC
Organism: Blastococcus colisei; assembly: GCF_006717095.1. Lineage (NCBI taxonomy): Bacteria > Bacillati > Actinomycetota > Actinomycetes > Geodermatophilales > Geodermatophilaceae > Blastococcus > Blastococcus colisei. The sequence goes on along the minus strand of NZ_VFQE01000001.1, from coordinate 143,253 downwards.
GACCTGGGGGCCGACGTCGTCCGGATCGACCGCCGGGGCGCCCGCGGCGGCATGCTCGGGTCGCTGGGGGCGACGTCGCTCCTCGACCGCGGCAAGCGCTCCATCGCCCTCGACCTCAAGGATCCCGCCGACGTCGAGGTCGTCCGGGCGCTGGTCGAGCGGGCCGACGTCCTGCTCGAGGGTTTCCGGCCCGGAGTCATGGAGCGCCTGGGACTCGGGCCCGACGACCTGCTGGCGCTGAAGCCGTCGCTGGTCTACGGCCGGATGACCGGGTGGGGGCAGACCGGGCCGCTCGCAAGCACCGCGGGCCACGACATCGGCTACATCGCGCTGACCGGGGCGCTGGGCGCCACCGGGCGGCCCGACGAGCGGCCGGCGCCGCCGATGAACCTGCTGGGCGACTTCGGCGGCGGGGGAGTGTTCCTCGCCCTGGGCGCCCTGGCCGCCCTGCTGCACGCCCGGACGACCGGGGAGGGCCAGGTCGTGGACGCCGCCATCGTCGACGGCACCGCCGTGCTCACCACGATGATCCACGGCATGCTCGACGCCGGCGTGTGGCGTGACCGACGTGGGGTGAACCTGCTCGACACCGGCGCCCCGTTCTATGACGTCTACCGGTGTGCCGACGGGCGGTTCCTCGCCGTCGGGGCGCTCGAGGAGCAGTTCTACGCCGCGCTGCTGGACGGGCTCGGAGTGGCCGGCGACGAGACGCTGCCCGATCGGAACGACCCGCGCCAGTGGCCGGCCCTGCGGGAGCGCTTCACCGACCTCTTCGCCGCCCGCACGCGGGACGAATGGTGGGCCGAGTTCTCCGGCACCGACGCCTGCGTCGCGCCGGTCTGGTCACTGCTGGAGGCCACCCGCGACGAGCACATCCGCGAGCGGCGCGTGTTCACCGAGGTCGACGGGGTCGTGCAGCCCGACGTCGCCCCCCGCTTCTCCGCGACCCCCGGCTCGGTCGGCACGGTGCCCGCACCCGGCCAGCACAGCGACGAGATCCGCGCCGAACTCGGCCTCTGACCACCTGGGCATAGGTACCTATGCATGCGTTCTGGGGCCGCAGACGCATGTATAGGTACCTATGCCTGGGCGCCGGCGGAGGTCAGCGGCGGCGGGTCTCGGGGAACAGCAGGTCGACGAACCGCTCGGCCACCGGCTGCGGCTCGTGGTTGGCCAGCCCCGGCCGCTCGTTGGCCTCGATGAACACGTAGTCGGGGCGGTCGACGGCGGGGACCAGGAAGTCGACGCCCGTGACCGGGATGCCCAGTGACTCGGCGGCTCGGACGGCGGCCTCGGCGATCTCCGGGTGCAGCCGGTCGGTGACGTCCTCGATCGTGCCGCCGGTGTGCAAGTTCGCCGTCCGCCGGACGGGCACTCGCTCGCCGTGCGGCGGGACGTCGTCCATGCCGTAGCCCGCCGCGGCGACCACCTCGGCGGTGGTGTCGTCCAGCGGGATGCTCGACTCGCCGCCGGTGGCCCGCTCGCGGCGCCGGCTCGTCGCCTTCACCAGGTCCACCACCGGGTGCTGCCCGTCGCCGACCACCTCCGCCGGGCGCCGGACGGCGGCGGCGACGACCTGCCGGTCGATGACGACGACCCGCAGATCCTCGCCAGCGACCAGCTCCTCCACGAGGACGTCGGGACAGAACTGCAGGGCGTGCGCCACGGCCCGCTCCAGGCCGGCGTCGTCGGACACCCCGACGGTGATCCCGCGCCCCTGCTCACCGCGGGCCGGCTTCACGACCACCGCGCCGACGTCGGCCAGGAGTGCGCGGGCGTCGCCGAGGTCGCCCTCGCAGGCGACGGCACCCCGGGCCACGCGGACACCGGCGCGCCGCATGATGCGCCGGGTCACCCGCTTGTCGTCGCAGCGGCTCAGGGCCACGGCGGTGGTGAACTCCGACAGCGACTCGCGGGTGAGCACCGTCCGCCCGCCGACGGTCAGCCGCATCTCGCCCCACTCGGCGTCGGTGACCTCGACCCGGATCCCCCGCCGCAGTGCCTCCTCGGCGATGATCAGCGCGTACGGGTTGAGCTTCTCCAGCCCGGGCGGCCGCGAGGCGAACAGCGGAGTGTTGATCGGGTTCTTGCGCTTGACGCAGACCGCGGGCACCCGGGCGAAGCCCAGTTTGCGGTAGAGCTTGATGGCCGGGGTGTTGTCGTGCATCACCGAGAGGTCGAGATAGGCGCGGCCGCGCGCCACGTACCGCTCGACCAGGACCCGCGCGAGGGCCTCGCCCGTGCCCGCGGGCGCGTCCTGCTTGTCGGCGACCAGGCACCAGAGGCTGGTCCCGCCCTCGGGGTCGCCGAACGCCAGCGCGTGGTCGACGCCGGTCACGGTCCCGACGATCTTCCCGGTCCGGGTGTCCTCGGCGACCAGGTAGGTGAAGGTGCGGGTCCGGTGGTTGGCCCACATGGTCGCCGTATCGGCCGGGACCATCCCGTTGCGGGCGTAGAGGTCGTTGATCTCCCCCATCTCGGCCTCGGACGTCACCGTGCGCACGAAGACGCCGCGGATGACCTCGGGCCGGGGGCGGTACCGGTGCAGGTAGAGCCGGTAGGTGAGCGACGGGTCGATGAACAGCTCGTCGGGTGCCATCCCCACCAGCACCTGCGGGTCGCGCGGGTAGACGCAGATGTCGCGCCGGCCGGTCTCCTCGCCGCGCAGCACGTCGACGATGCCGCGCAGGTCCCGGAACGTCTGCCCGAAGACGAGCTGGCCCCAGCCGAGGTCGAGGACGACGTCGGCGCCCATGCCCTCGATCTCGTGGGCGGACGGCTCGTGCCAGGACCGGCTGGTCAGCACGGGGGTGGGCGTCACGGGCGTGCGGCGGCGGTGGCCGGCGACACGTGGGGGAGCCACGGGGGGTCAGACCGCGTGGGTCTGCAGCCAGAGCTCGAGCAGCCCGAGCTGCCAGAGCTTGTTGCCGCGCAGCGGGGTGAGCTCGCCGTTGGGGTCGGCGAGCAGCTCCGCAACGTACTCCGGCCGGAACAGCCCGCGCTCCCGGGCCGCCTCGGAAGCCAGAGCGTCCTTCACGAGACCCAGCACCTTGCCCTCGAGGTGGGTGATCGCCGGCACCGGGAAGTAGCCCTTCGGCCGGTCGATGACCTCCGGCGGGATGATCCGCCGGCCGATCGCCTTGAGGATCCCCTTGCCGCCGTCGGCCAGCTTCAGCTCCGGCGGGCAGAGCGCGGCGAGCTCGACCAGGTCGTGGTCGAGGAACGGCACCCGCGCCTCCAGGCCCCAGGCCATGGACATGTTGTCGACCCGCTTCACCGGGTCGTCGACGAGCATGACCTCGCTGTCCAGACGCAGCGCGGCGTCGACGGCCGTCTCGGCTCCGGGGCGCGACATGTGGTCGCGGACGAAGGCCAGGCTCGGGTCGGAGTCCAGCGCGTACCGGTCGGCGACGACGCGCCCCATGGCCGCGTGGTCGCGGTCGAAGAACGCCTTCGCGTACTTCTCCACGGCCTCCTCGCGCCCGGCGCCGGCCAGCGGGGGATACCAGTGGTAGCCGGCGAACACCTCGTCGGCGCCCTGCCCGGACTGGACCACGCGGATCGTCTCGCTCACCCGCTCGCTGAGCAGGTCGAAGGCGACGACGTCGTGGCTCACCATCGGCTCGGCCATGGCTCCGATCGCGTGCCCGAGCGCCGCCGACAGCTCGTCGGAGGTCACCCGGATGCGGTGGTGGTCGGTGCCGAAGTGGTCGGCGATGACGTCGGAGTAGGCGAACTCGTCGCCCTCCCGTCCGCCCACGGACTCGAAGCCGATGGAGTAGGTGGCCAGGCCGGCCTGCCCGGCCTGGGCGAGCAGTCCGACGATCAGGCTGGAGTCCAGGCCGCCGGACAGCAGCACGCCGACCGGGATGTCGGCGACCAGGCGCCGGCGGACGGCGACCCGCAGCGCCTCCTCGACGGCGTCCTCCCAGTCACGGGGCGACCAGTTCCGCTGCTCGGGACGGCGCTCGTAGCGCGGTTCCCAGTAACGCTGCTCGGTGCTCGACCCGTCGGACTCCACCACCCGCACGGTGGCCGGGGGGAGCTTGCGGACGCCGTTCAGGATGGTGCGCGGCGCCGGGACGACGGCGTGCCAGGTCAGGTAGTGGTGCAGGGCGACCGGGTCGATCGAGGTGTCGATCCCGCCGCCCTTCAGCAGCGCGGGGAGGGTCGAGGCGAACCGGAGCCGCTTACCCGGCGTCTCGGCCAGGTAGAGCGGCTTGATGCCCAGCCGGTCGCGGGCCATGACCAGCCGGCCGGTGTCCCGCTCGTGGATCACGAACGCGAACATCCCGTGCAGGTGGGAGACGACGTCGGTGCCCCAGTGGTGATAGCCCTTGAGGATCACCTCGGTGTCGCTGTGCGAGAAGAAGCGGTAGCCGTGGCCCTCGAGCTCGGCCCGCAGTTCCTGGTAGTCGTAGATGCAGCCGTTGAAGACGGCGGTCAGCCCGAGCTCGTTGTCCACCATCGGCTGGGAACCGCAGGTGGAGAGGTCGATGACCGACAGCCGGCGGTGCCCGAAGGCCACCCGGCCGTTGCTCGCGAGCCCCTGACCGTCGGGGCCGCGGGGTACGAGGGACTCGACCATGCGGGCGACCGCGGTCGTGTCGGCCAGGGACCCGTCGAAAGTGATCTCGCCGCAGAGGCCGCACATACGTACTGATCTAACTCCCGCCACTCACCGAACGCGACGCCGGGACGGCCCGGGGTGGCGCAGCTCACCCACCCCGGGCCGGTGTTCCACGTGGAACGCGGCGGTCAGCGCCGCTTCCTGGGTCCGGTGACCGGACGCCGTCCCTGCTGTCCCTCGGACGTTCCGGTGAGGGACTGCGCCGCGGCCACGACGTCCACCAGGCCGGTGCCCTTGTCGTAGGACGTCGTGTACCCGCCGACCGTCTGGTAGGCGGCGCCGTCGGAGTACCGGTGCGTGGTGCCCTTCAGCGCCGCCTCGATCTCGGCGGGGGTCGCCGTCGGGTCGGCCTGGAAGAGCTGGGCGACGATGCCGGCGACGTGCGGCGCGGCCATCGACGTCCCGCTGATGGTGTTGAACGTGCCGGCGTCGAGCAGGCCCGGGCCGTTGCGCGGGTCCAGGCCGGTGGCGCAGATCGGCAGGTAGAGCCGGCAGGCCGACGTGATGTTCTCGCCGGGGGCGGAGAGGTCCGGCCACGTCGAGGGGTCGGACGAGTCGCCGCGCGAGGAGTACTCGCTGACCACGCCGTCCCGGGTGCCGGTGTCCTGGTCGTAGTAGGAGGCCACCGAGAGGATGCCGCCGGTCGGGTCCTGGCCGGACGGGTTGGTGACCGACGCCGACCCGTCGCCGCCGTCGTTGCCGGCGGCCCAGACGGTGACGACGCCCTCGGCGGCCAGCGCGCGCTGGAGCTTGACCGTGGCCGAGTTCGGGTCGAACTCGCCGCCGCCCACCGGGCCGTAGGAGTTGTTGGTGACCTTGATGGGCGGGCACTCCGCGGCGGGGACGCCCTCGCCGCACGGCGCCTGGTGGTTCTCCAGCACCCAGTTGAGCGCGGAGTCGGCGCCCACGATCAGCAGCACCGCACCGGTGGAGATGGACACCAGGCTCGCGCCGGGCGCGGCGCCCTGCAGTGAGCCCCCGTCGCCCAGAGCCGTCGGCCGGCCGGCGACGATGCCGCTGACGTGCGTGCCGTGCCCCCCACCGGAGATCGTGTCGGTGTCGACGACGGTGGGGACTTCCACGACGCAGTCGGTGCCGGTGTCGGACTCCACCAGGCACAGGCTCTTCAGGTTCGCGACGACGGCGCTGCTGCCGTCCGGATTGCGGAAGTAGGGGTGCGTCGGGTCGACGCCGGAGTCGATGACGGCCACCGAGACGCCGCTGCCGTCCAGCGCCGAGCCGTTCGCGCCGGTCAGGGTGGCCACGGCCTCGGCGCCGCGGGTGGCGGTGTTCGACGTCTCCTGCGTGAAGGCGATGGGGGTGTTGCCCTCGAGGTAGGTGACCCCCGGCTCGGTCCGCGCCGCTTCGATCTGGTCGGCGGTGCCCGACGCCACGACGACGCCGATCCGCTCGAACTCCGTCACCGCCCGCATCCCGGTCGCGTCGACCGCGGCCCGGGCGGCGTCGATGCCGGTGCCGTGCACCAGCACCGTCGCCCGCGCCGCGCCGGCCAACCCCTCGAGCTGGCCGGCGAGGAAGTCCTGCACGGGAGCGAGCGGATCGGACGGCGCTGCGTGGGCGGGCGCGGCGAGGAGGGCGCCGGCGACGACGGCGCCGGACACCACCCCGAGCAGACGACGGGACGACGGGTTCATGGCGCTCCTCGCGGGGGTCACGGCGGCGGACGTGACCGGACAACGAGGCTGCGCCGTAGGGGTTACTCGGTAGTTACGGTCAATTCCACGGAACGGCGATCAGGTGGCCGTCCCGCAGCACTGCCCGCCGGGCCTGCGACGGTCGCGGCAGCGAGCGGGAGAGGATGGGCCCCGTGCAGGCCAGCCTCCTCCTCGCGGATCGACACCGGTGACGCCGTTCCTCGTGGGCACGATCACGGTGGTGGCGGTGGTCGTGACGCTGCTCGGACTGCTCTCCACGCTCGCCCACCGGCGCATCGGCCTGCTGCACCTGGCCGCTGCCGGGCTGCTGGAGGCACTGCTCCTGCTCCAGGCCGCCCTCGCGGTCGCGGCCCTCGTGGGCGGCGAGAGCCCGGAGGACACCCCGACGTTCCTCAGCTACCTCATCGGCGTCGCGCTGGTGCCGGTCGCGGGTGTGCTGTGGGCACGGACGGAGCGCACCCGCTGGGCGGGCACCGTGCTCGCCGTGGCCGGTGCCGTCGTCGGCGTCATGGTCTGGCGGCTGCTGCAGCTCTGGGAGACCACCGGTGCGTGAGGACCGCGCACTGGGCGCGCCGGCCGAGAGCGGTGGCGGCCCGGGGACATCGGGCCCGGGGCGGGTGCTGGTGGCGGTCTACGGCACCTTCGCACTGGCTGCCGGCGCCCGGGCGGCAGTACAGCTGGCCACCCGGTTCGACGAGGCACCGGTGGCCTACCTGCTGTCGGCGCTCGCTGCGGCGGTCTACGTGGTGGCCACCGTCGGGCTGGTCCGTGGCGGCGTGGCCGGACGGCGGACCGCCCTGGTGGCGATCACGGTGGAGCTGATCGGCGTGCTCGTCGTCGGCACGCTCTCGATCGCCGATCCGGCGGCCTTCCCCGACGAGACGGTGTGGTCGGGCTACGGCCGTGGCTACTACTTCGTGCCGCTGGTCCTGCCGGTGCTGGGGCTGCTCCTGCTGCGACGGCCCACGGCTCAGAAGTCGCCGCCCCCGAAGTCGCCCCCGAAGTCCCCGCCCCCGAAGTCCCCGCCGCCGAAGTCGCCGCCGCCGTCCCCGTAGTCGCCGGCGCCGTCCTCGAAGCCCTGGGCGTAGGCCTCCTCGTCCCCTCCGCCGAACAGGCCGCCGTCACCGATCCCGGAGTCGAACAGCGCGTCGGCGACGGCGGTCCCGATCACGAGCCCGCCGATGGTGCCGAGGAGGCTGCCGCCGATCATGCTGCCCATCCCGGGCCCGCCGTAGCCCCTGCCGTAGGCACCGCCATTGCCCCCGCCGTAGCCGGGCCCGTAGCCGCCGAGGGCCCGCTCGAGGGTGCCGGGCTGCCGCATCTCGGCGCGGGTGGCGACCCGGGCGAGGGTCTCGGGGTCGTCGGTGCGTGGCCGCTCACCGGAGGGCACGGCGGCCGCGAGCTGCGCCAGCACCTGCTGTCGCTGGTCGACGGTGAGCTGGCCGAACGCCTCGGTGTGGGCCTGCTCGATCTGCTCGGGCGGCGCCGTGCGCAGCAGGTAGCGGTACCGGGCGATCGCCTGGTCGTCGGGCAACTGCTCGCGGCGGCCGGACGGCCCGCCCGGCGGCCCGTACTGCTGCGGTGCGTACGCCTGCTGCCCGTACTGACCGGAGCCGTGCTGCTGGGGGCCCCCGCGCGGATGGCGGCCGAAGAGGCGATCGAGCAGTCCCATGGTGGTTCCTCTCGGCGTGACCGCGGAGCGCGGCGTCCGCTCCGGTGACGAACGGACCGGGACAGGCGTTCCCCGGACGACGTCCCGCCACACGCTCCCAGGCAGGAGCCCAGGTCAGGGCGGAGCAACAGCCGTGGAGACAGGTACGTGGCACACGGTTAGATGGCCTCCGTGCCGTCCGAGCGTGACCGTTCCGGGACTCCCCTCGCACCCGAGGCAGACCTCGGGCAGCAGGTGGGCATCGTCACCGCCGCCAGCGCCGCCGTCGCCGATTCCGGGAAGGCGGCGCACGCCGGCCTTCCCGGCGTCCTGGCCGACGTGCCGGTCGCCGTGCTGGTCATCGACCGGGAGGCCGGCTCCGTCGTCTACGCCAACACCGCGGCGGTGCACCTGGCCGGCGACGTCGGGCTGCCCGTGGACATCGACACCTGGGGCGCGGCGGCGGGTCTGACCGACCTGGCCGGCCGGCCGCTGGCGACCAGCAGCGGGCCGCTGTCGACGGTGGCCCAGGGGCGCCCGGTCACCGGCGAGGCCGTGCGGCTGGCGCCCGGGACGAGCACCGAGCCCGGACGTGCGGGGGCCGCGGACGCCGGCGGCCTCGGTGACCAGCTGCTCTGGGTGACCGGTTTCCCGCTGTCCCGGGCCGGGAGCGACCAGCAGCTCTCCCTCGTGGTCTTCCTGCACCTGGACCCGCCGGAGCAGAGCGGCGACCCGGACGCCTACCTGCAGGCGCTGCGGGAGCGGGCGGTGATCGCCACCGACATCACCTTCACCATCACCGACCCCCGCCAGCCGGACGACCCGCTCGTCTGGGTCAACCCGTCGTTCACGCGGGTCACCGGCTACGAGGCCGACGAGGTCATCGGGCGCAACTGCCGGTTCCTCCAGGGGCCGGCCACCGCCGCCGACGCGGTGGCGACGATCAGGGCGGGGCTCGAGGCGCGCGAGACGGTCACCACGACGCTGCTGAACTACCGCAAGGACGGCACCGCGTTCTGGAACCAGCTGTCGGTCAGCCCGGTGTTCGACGGGGACGGCGACCTGGTCAGCTTCGTGGGCGTGCAGACCGACGTCACCGAGCGCGTGCGGGTGGAGCGGGAGCGGGAGGCGGCGTTCGCGGCCGAGCAGGCCGCGCGGCAGGAGGCCGAGCTCGCCCGCTCGGTGGCGGAGCAGGCGCAGACGGATGCCGAGCACGCCCAGGCAGCGGCGGAGCGCGCCCAGGGCCGGCTGGCGCTCATGGCCGAGGCCACCAGCACGCTGATCGCCACGCTCGACATGTCCGAGCTCCTGGACCGGCTGACCGGCCTGTGCGTGCCCCGGCTCGCCGACTGGGCCTACGTCACGGTGCTCGACGAGTACGGCGAGATCCACGACGCCGTCGCCCGCCACCGCCACGGCCGGGAGGCGGATCTGCGGGAGTTCACCGCCCAGCACGTGATGCACCTGCCGGCCATGTCGCCCAGCCGCCGGAGCATCTCGACGTCACAACCGGTGCTGCTGGCGGAGGTGACGCCGGAGATCCTCGAGGAGGCCGTCACGTCCCCGACCGCGCGGGAGGCCTTCCACCGGCTGGGCGGCAGCTCGGTGCTGACCGTTCCCATGCTCGCCCGCCGCCGGACGCTCGGCGCCATCGCTCTGGTCCGGACGTCCGCCGACCGTGCCTTCACCCGCGACGACGTCGAGATCCTCGAGGACCTCGCCGGGCGGGCCGCCCTGGCGATCGACAACGTGCGGCTCTACCAGCGGGAGCACGCGGTGGCCGATACCCTGCAGCGCTCCCTGCTGCCGGTCCTGCCCGAGGTGCCGGGCATCGTGGCCTCCGCCCACTACGTCAGTGCCTCGTCGGTGGCCGACGTGGGCGGCGACTTCTACGACCTGCTGCACCTGCCCGACGACTCCGTCGGCATGGTGGTGGGGGACGTGGTCGGTCACGACGTGGCCGCCGCCGCGGCGATGGGGCACCTGCGCGGGCTCCTGCGGGCCTGCATCTGGGACGCCGAGGACGCCGACCCGGGGCGGATGCTGGCGCGCGTGGACCGGCTGGTCCAGGGTCTGGGGGTCGCCTCGCTCGCCACCATGGTCTACGCCCGCGCGGTCCGGCCCGAGACGGCGGGAGCGCCGTGGCGGCTGCACCTGGCCAGCGCCGGCCATCCCCCGGCGCTGCTGCGGTCACCCGGCGGCGACGTACGGGTGCTCGAGGAGATCACCGGGATGCTGGTCGGCGTGGACGCGGAGGCCCACCGTTCGACCGTCGTCCTCGACGTCCCTGCCGGTTCGACGCTCATCGCCTACACCGACGGGCTCATCGAGCGCCCGGGCGAGGACATGGACCAGGGCATCCACGAGCTGCGCGAGCGGATCGCCGCGGCACCGGTCGGCGCGGGGCCGCGGGAGCTCTGCGACGCCGCGGTCAGCGCGGCCCTGGACCACCGGGACGACGTCGCGCTGCTCGCCGTCCGCTTCGGCTAGATCCGCCCGTCCGGAGCCGGATCAGGCGTCGTCGCGGTGCAGCAGGCCGTAGGAGCCGCGGTGGAACAGCAGGGGACGCCGGTCGGGATGCGAGCCGAGGTCCAGAACCCGGGCGACGACGATCGTGTGGTCGCCGCCGTCGTACTCCGCCCAGAGCTCGCCGTCGATCCAGGCCACGACGTCGTCCAGCACCGGCGAGCCGTGCGGCGATGCGGTCCACGGGACGCCGTCGAACTTGTCGGTCCCGGAGCGGGCGAAGTTCTGCGAGACGGCGTCCTGCCCCTCGGCGAGGACGTTGACGCAGAACCGGCCGATCTCGCGCAGCTGCGGCCAGGTCCGTGACGTCCGCGCCGGTGCGAAGGCGATCAGCGGCGGGTCGAGCGACAGCGAGCTGAACGACTGGCAGGTGAAGCCGATCGGGCCGTCTGCGGTGTCCGCGGTCAGCACCGTGACGCCGGAGGGGAAGTGGCCGAGCACCTCGCGCATCAGGCGCGGGTCGACGATCTGAGGGGCGCCGTCCGGTGCCACCTGGTCCATCACGCCGCCTGCTCCATCAGGAGGCGTCCGGCGCCGGCCGGGGGACCGAGCGGCCGCCGGCGCGGTAGAGGGAGCTGGGCAGCTCGTGCCCGACGGCGTCCTCGGTGATGCGGGCGGCGGCGAGGACGGCCTCGAGGTCCAGCCCCGTGCGCACGCCGGACTCCTCGAGGAGGTAGACCAGCTCCTCGGTGGCGATGTTGCCGCTGGCACCGGGCGCGAACGGGCAGCCGCCGAGCCCGCCGACGGAGGAGTCCAGCTGGGTCACGCCGGCCTGGATCGCGGCGAGCGCGTTCGCCTGCCCCGTGCCGCGGGTGTCGTGGAAGTGCACACCGACGGGCACGCCGGGGCAGGCGCGCCGGACGGCGTCGAGCAGCTGGACGACGCGCAGCGGGGTGGTCGTGCCGATGGTGTCGCCCAGGCACAGCTGGTCCGCACCGGCCGTGACGGCGGCCCGGGCGACGTCCACCGTGCGCGGGATCGGCGTCCGTCCGTCGAAGGGGCAGTCCCAGGCGGTGGCGATGATGACCTCGAGCGACCCGCCGGCACCGTGCGCGAGGCCGGCGATCTCGCCCACCGCGCCCACCGCGGCGGCCGTGGGGCGGCCGGCGTTGGCGCGGCTGTGCCCGTCCGACGCCGAGACGACGTACTCGAGGTGGGCCACCCCGGCGTCGACCGCCCGTACCGCCCCGCGCGCGTTGGCGACCAGCGCCGACCAGTGCACGTCGCCCCAGCGGGAGAGCTCTGCGGCCACCTGGTCGGCGTCGGCGAGGGCGGGAACTGCCCTGGGGGAGACGAACGACGTGGCCTCGATCCGCCGGACGCCCGTGGCGACCAGGGCGTCGAGCATCGCGAGCTTGGCGTCGAGGGGGAGGGGCGCCTCCAGCTGGAGACCGTCGCGCATGCCCACCTCGCGGATGTCGACCGCCGTGGGCAGCACAAGGTCGAACTCGATCACGGAAACTCCTCGACTGTCAGTGGTCCCCCGCATCCTGCACCTCTCGGCGGGGATCGCGGCGAACACCCTGGCGGGTGACGCGGAACGGTTCCGTGACGTCTATCCGGTGGAACGGGGTACCGGGCGCGCAAGATGGACGTGGGGGAAGAAGGTGATCGGTGATCGACGTGGATGTGTCCCTGCCGCCGGCAGACCGGCGGAGCGCTTTCGCCAACGCCCCCATGGGCATCGCGCTGACCACCCCGTCCGGCGTGCTCGTCGATGCCAATCCCGCGCTCTGCGCGATGCTCGGGCGGACGGCGGAGGACCTCTACGGCCACTCCTACCTCGGGGCCGTCCATCCGGATGCCGCTTCGACGGCCCGCGCGGCGCACGCCGCGCTCGCGGCCCAGCCCACCCGTCCGATGCGACACGAGACCCGGCTCGTCCACGCCGACGGCACCGAGCTCCCCGTCCAGGTGACCGGCTCCTGGGTTCCGGAGACGGCGGGCGGCCAGGCGGCCCACCTGGTGCTCATCGTCGAGGACATCACCGAGCGCAAGGCTCTCGAGGCGCAGCTGGTCCACCGATCCCTGCACGACCCGCTCACCGGGCTGCCGAACCGCCTGCTGTTCCAGGACCGGCTCTGGCACGCCCTCGAGCGAGGCCGTCGGGAGAGCACCCCGACCTGCGTGCTGATCATCGATCTCGACGGGTTCAAGGCGATCAACGACGAGCTCGGCCACCCCATGGGCGACCTGGTTCTGGTGACCTTCGCCGAGCGCCTGCGCTCGGTGCTGCGCGCCAGCGACACCGCGGCGCGGCTGGGCGGCGACGAGTTCAGCATCGTCTGCGAGAACACCGAGCCGGTCGACGCGGAGGTGCTCGCGGAACGGCTGCGCGCGCAGGTGACCGAGCCGCTGGTGCTCAAGGGGACGACGGTCACCGTGGGGCTGAGCATCGGCATCGGCTCGGTCGCCGGCGGGGACCACCCCAGCGACGTCTACGAAGGTGTCGTCCGCGAGGCCGACGACGCGATGTACGCCGACAAGTCGCGCCGTCGGCGACGGGCGCGCCGGGAGTCCTGACCGGGCCGGCAGGCGGTCAGCCCGCGGCGGCCCAGCCACGGACCTGCGGCTGACGGGCGAAGACTGCCGTCAGCACCGGGAGCGGCAGGGCGAGCACCACGACCATGAGCATGCCTCCGAGGTCGCCGCCGTCGAGGGTGACCGTGCCGACGAGCGTGACGAGGGCCAGCACCGCCACGGACGCGAAGGCCCCGCGGAGCAGCAGCACGGGGGACCCACGCCCCAGCAGGACCGCCGCTCCGGCGATGACGGCGACCGCGCACGGGAGGCCCAGCAGCATCAGCAGCGCCGACGGGTCGTGGTCTCCGCTCCCGAGCGTGAGAACGACGACCATGCACACCAGGAGCGTGAGCGCTCCGGTGACGAACCCGAGCACGGCCGCTGCCGTGGCGGCCCCCGGTCGTCCCGGCCCGTACGGCCAGGTGCCAGGGATCCCGTAGCCGTAACCGGGCGGCGGGCCGTAGCCCGGCGGCGGGCCGTAGCCCGGCGGTGGGCCGTAGCCGGGCGGGCCGTAGCCGGGCGGGCCGTAGCCCGGCGGTGGGCCGTAGCCCGGCGGCGGGCCGTAGCCGGGCGGCGGGCCGTAGCCCGGCGGCGGGTAGGCGTCCCAGTCCTGCGTGGTGCCCTCACCGTTCACGCCGGTCAGTCTGCCGGGGAAAGGCGCCCGTGCCGGTCATCACGGCGGCACGCGTCACCCGTCCGGACCAGAGGCGTTCAGCGCCCCGCGGCGAGCGCCTCCGCCGGGCGGGGAGCGGCCGGCTCCGGCGCGGCAGCGAGATGGGCGCCCTCGACGTCGAGGTCCGGAAGGATGCGGTCCAGCCAGCGGGGCAGCCACCAGGCCGACCGGCCGAGCAGGGCAAGGACGGCGGGCACCAGCGTCATCCGCACCAGGAAGGCGTCGACGAGGATGCCGACCGCCAGGCCCAGGGCGATCGCCTTCACGATGACGTCCTCGATCGTCACGAAGCTGGCGAAGACCGAGAACATGATCAGCGCAGCCGCCACGACCACCCGGGAGGCGTGCCGGGCACCGATGACGACGGCCTCGCGGGGGGTGGCCCCGTGCACGTACTCCTCCCGCATCCGCGACACGAGGAACACCTCGTAGTCCATGGCCAGCCCGAACAGGACGGCCATCAGCAGGATCGGCAGGAAGCTGATCACCGGGCCGGTGGCGGGGACGCCGAGCAGGTCGCTGAACCAGCCCCACTGGAAGACGGCGACCACCGCGCCGAACGAGGCGGCCACCGACAGCAGGAACCCGACCGCGGCCTTGATCGGCACGAGGATCGAGCGGAAGACCAGGAGCAGCAGCACCAGCGCCAGCCCCACCACCACGACGGCGAAGGGCAGCAGCGCCTGGCCCAGCCGGTCGGAGACGTCGATGGCGACCGCCGTCTGCCCGGTGACCGCCAGGGCGGCACCGGTCTGCGCCTCCAGCTCCGGTGCGAGGTCGCGGATGTCGCCGACCAGCGCGTTGGTGGCCTCCTCCTGCGGGCCGCTCTCCGGGATCACGGTCACGATCGCGGTGGTGCCGTCGGGCAGCAGGGTCGGCTGGGCGTAGGCCACGTCGTCCAGGCCGCCCTGGAACTCGCCCGGAGTGGCGGTGGGCGTGCCGCCGATGGCGGCGGCGATCGCGCCGACGGACCGCTCGGCGGTGGCCGGGTCGAGGCCCTCCACCAGCACCACCAGCGGGCCGTTGAGGCCGGGCCCGAAGTTCTCGCTGATCAGGTCGTAGGCCTGCCGCTCCGGGCTCTCCTCCGCCGCGGTGGAGTTGTCCGGGAGCGCGAGCTGCAGCTGCGGCGCCGGGATGGCGAGCACCACGAGACCGGCCAGGACGGCGAGGACGGTCAGCAGCGGCCGGCGGGTGACGAGCCGGGTCCAGCGGGCGCCCATCGAGCCGCCGGTGCCGGTGCCCTCCTGGGCGTCGGCCAGCTCGCGTCGCTCGGCCCGGGAGCCCGGCTTCGGGGCCAGCCGCTTCCCGGCGAAGCCCAGGAGGGCGGGCAGCAAGGTCAGCGCCACCAGGACGGCGAGCAGCACGGTGCAGGCCGCCCCGACGCCCATCACGGTGAGGAACGGGATCCCGACGACGGCCAGGCCCGACAGGGCGATGACCACGGTGAGCCCGGCGAAGACGACCGCGGAGCCGGCGGTGCCGACCGCCCGGGCCGCGGACTCCTCGGGGTCCATCCCCGCGGCCAGCTGGGTGCGGTGCCGGGACAGGATGAACAGCGTGTAGTCGATACCGACCGCCAGGCCGATCATCAGCGCCAGCGTGGGCGCCGACGAGGACAGCGTCACCAGGTTCGAGGTGAGCAGCAGCGCACCCATGCCGATGGCGATGCCGATGAACGCGATCAGCAGGTTCATCCCGGCGGCCAGCAGCGAGCCGAAGGTCAGCACCAGCACGAGCACCGCCACGGCTACGCCGATGAACTCGGTGGCGCCGATCGCCACGCCCGTCGTCCCGAAGGCGTTGCCGCCGACGGCGACCTCGAGCCCGGCCTCCTCGGCGGCCGTCGTCGTCTCCTGCAGGGCGTCGAGCGTCCCCGGGTCCAGCAGTTCGCGCTCCACGTCGAAGGAGACGGTGGCCAGCGCCGCGCCGCCGTCGGGCGCGATCGCCCGGGTCTGGAAGGGGTCGGCCACCGAGCCGACCTGGCGGGTGGCCGCGGCCGTGGCCACGACCTCCTGGATGGCGGCGGCGAACGCGGGGTCGGCGACGGTGGCGCCGTCGGGGGCGACGAAGACGATCTGGGCGCTCGCCCCACCGGCGCCGGGAGAGGCCTCGTCCAGCTGGTCGAGGGCGTCCTGCGACTCCGAGCCGGGGATCGTGAACTCGTCGTCGAAGCTGCTGCCCACGGTGAGCAGGAGGGCGACGACGGCGCCGAGGACGGCCAGCCACGCCACCGAGACCAGGCCGCGGTGGCGGTAGGAGCCGCGGCCGAGCCGGGCGAGCAGGGTTGCCATGGGAAGGAGTTCTCCGAAGTCGGGGGCAGGGATCAGGACGACGTGACGGCGGAACGGAGCAGGAGGAGCAGGGCGGTCCGCTCGAGGTCGGTCGCATCGTCGCGTCCGGCGGGGTCGGTGGCCTGCGCGACCACGAGGCCGTCGTGCAGCGCGAGGACCATGCGGGCCAGTCGGTCCGCCGGGAGGGTGAGCCGCAGGCGGGCCCGCGCGACGCCGTCGTCGATGAGCTGGGTGAGCCGGGCGTGCAGGGTCGCCGAGTGCTCGAGCAGCGCGGCGGCCGCCTCGGCGTGCCGGGCGGCGTGCAGGCGGTACTCCGTGAGGACCAGCACCCAGGTGCGGTCGGCGCGGAAGGTGGACAGGCAACGCTCGACGGCGGCGGTGACCGGGTCGGACTCCTGCTCGATGCCGACCAGCTGCTGCTCGGCCAGCGCGAGGTTGCGTGCGGTCTCCCGTGCGAACAGCGCCCCGAACAGCTCGTCCTTGGTGCGGAAACTGGAGTAGAAGGCGCCGCGGGTGAAGCCGCCGCGGCGGCAGATGTCCTCGACGCTGGCCGCGGCGAACCCGACGTCGGCGAAGGTCTCGAGCGCGGCGTCGAGCAGGCGCTCGACGGTCTCCGCCCGGCGCCGTCTCGGCCGCTCGGTGGCGTCCAGGCTCTGCGAGTCAGCCATCACGATGCAGAACTGTATCCGATACAGCGATGTATCGAGGGCCACACAGGTGCGTTTATGGCCATAACCGCCACGCCTGTGGACGGCGCCGACCGGGGATCGCCGCTCCGGCGAGGCTTCCGGCGTGACCACCTACGTGCGACTGCTCCCAGGTGTCTTCATCGGGAGCCACGCCGTCGCCGAAGGGTTGCTGACCCCGGGTCAGCTCCGTCGCCGCGGATACCGGCGCCTCCTGCACGGCGTCTATGCCGACCCGGGGATCGAGTACGACCACCGGCTCCGGTGCCGTGGCGCCGCCCTCCTCCTGCCGCCAGGCGCCGCGATCGGCGGGCATTCGGCGGCCGCGTGGTACGGCGCACCGTTCGCCGGCACCTCCGATCCGGTCACCGTGGTGTGCCCCCCGACTCTCGAGTGGAAGGGTCCGCGGGGCGTCCGGGTCCATCGGAGCCGATCACCGTTCGGCGTCGTCACCGACGCCGACGGCGTTCCGGTGACGACGGCGGTGCGGACTGCATGGGACACCGCGGCACTGGAGCCGCTCGGGACCGCGGTCGCCGCCCTCGATGCCATGGTGCGGTCCGAGGCCGTCGGGCTCGCCGAGCTGTCGGCGATGACGCTGGCAGGCGCCGGACAGTGGGGCGTCGCGAAGGTCCGCCGGGCCGTCGGCCTGGTCGATCCCCGCGCGCAGTCGGCACCGGAGTCGAGAGTTCGGGTGTCGCTCGTCCTCGCCGGACTGGAACCCGTTCCGCAGTACGAGGTCTGCGGTGGAGAACGTCCGATCCATGTGGACCTGGCGTTCCCGGATGCTCGCATCGCCATCGAGTACGAGGGCGCGTACCACTTCGAGGACGACCAGATCGTGCGCGACGACGTCCGATACGCCCGGCTCCGAGCCGCCGGGTGGACCGTCATCCGCCTGAGCGCCGCGGACCTCCGCGACCTGGATGCCGTCGTCGCCCGGATGCGGGCCCTCCTCACGCGGCAGTTATGGCCATAAACGCTGTCAGGTGCCGAGCGCGGTGCTCACGACGGCGCGGGCCTCCTCCTGCACCTGCGCGAGGTGCTCGGAGCCCCGGAAGGACTCGGCGTAGATCTTGTACACGTCCTCGGTCCCCGACGGGCGGGCGGCGAACCAGGCGCTCTCCGTCGTCACCTTGAGCCCGCCGATCGCGGCGTCGTTGCCCGGCGCTCGGGTCAGCTTGGCGGTGATCGGCTCGCCGGCGAGCTCCGTCGCGGTGACGTCGTCGGGGGACAGCTTGCCTAGCGCGGCCTTCTGCTCCCGGCTCGCCGGGGCGTCGATCCGGGCGTAGGCGGACTCGCCGAAGTGGTCGGTCAGCTGCTTGTGCAGCTTCGAGGGGGACCGGCCCGTCACGGCCTGGATCTCACCGGCCAGCAGCGCCAGCAGGATGCCGTCCTTGTCCGTCGTCCAGACGCCGCCGTCCCGCCGCAGGAACGAGGCGCCGGCCGATTCCTCGCCCCCGAAGCCGACCGACCCGTCGAGCAGGCCGGGCACGAACCACTTGAAGCCCACCGGGACCTCGACCAGCCTGCGGCCGAGGTCGGCCACGACCCGGTCGATCAGCGAGCTCGAGACGAGCGTCTTGCCGACGGCGGCTCCGGCGGGCCAGCCCGGCCGGTGGCTGAGCAGGTACGCGATCGCGACGCCGAGGAAGTGGTTGGGGTTCATCAGCCCGGCGTCGGGGGTGACGATGCCGTGGCGGTCGGCGTCGGCGTCGTTGCCGGTGGCGATCTGGAACTCGTCCTTCCGGCCGACCAGGGACGCCATGGCCGACGGGGAGGAGCAGTCCATGCGAATCCTGCCGTCCCAGTCCAGCGTCATGAACCGCCAGGTGGGGTCGACCAGCGGGTTGACCACCGTGAGGTCCAGGCGGTGGCGCTCGGCGATCGCGGCCCAGTAGTCGACGCTGGCGCCGCCCAGGGGATCGGCGCCGATCCGCACGCCCGCGTTCCGGATGGCGTCGAGGTCGACGACGTCCGGCAGGTCGTCGACGTAGCTGCCGAGGAAGTCGTATCCGCTGACGGCGCGGCGGGCCTGCTCGAGGGGCACCCTGCGGACGCCGCTGAGCCCCGCCCGCAGCAGGTCGTTCGCCCGGCCGGCGATCCAGCCGGTGGCGTCGGTGTCGGCCGGGCCGCCGTGCGGCGGGTTGTACTTGAAGCCGCCGTCCCGCGGTGGGTTGTGCGACGGGGTGACGACGATGCCGTCGGCCAGGCCGGTCGTCTTCCCGCGATTGGCGGCCAGGATGGCGTGGCTGACCGCCGGCGTGGGCGTGTAGCGCTCTCCGGCGTCGACGAGCACGGTCACGTCGTTGGCGACGAGGACCTCCAGCGCCGTCGCCCAGGCCGGCTCGGAGAGCGCGTGGGTGTCGCGGCCGATGAACAGGGGGCCGTCGAACCCCTGCCGCGCCCGATACTCGCAGATCGCCTGGGTGGTGGCCAGGATGTGCGCCTCGTTGAAGGCGGCGTCGAAGCTGGACCCCCGGTGCCCGGAGGTGCCGAAGACCACCTGCTGCGCCGGCTCGCCCGGATCGGGCTCGACCGTGTAGTAGGCGCTGACGAGCGCGGGGACGTCGACCAGGTCGCTGGGCTGGGCGGGCTGTCCGGCTCGGGGGTCGCTCATGCGCTGATCTTGACCCGCCGCGGCCCCCTCCCGCGACCTGATCTCAGGCGGCGCGCGGGGCGTACATGATCACTGCGACGCCGACCAGGCAGATCAGCGCACCGGCGACGTCCCACCGGTCGGGCCGGAAGCCGTCCACGACCATGCCCCACAGCAGCGACCCGGCGACGAAGACGCCGCCGTACGCGGCGAGGATGCGGCCGAAGTTCGCGTCGGGCTGCAGCGTCGCGACGAACCCGTAGAGCCCCAGCGCGATCACCCCGGCGCCGATCCAGATCCAGCCGCGGTGCTCCCGGACGCCCTGCCACACCAGCCAGGCCCCGCCGATCTCGGCGATCGCGGCGAGCACGAACAGCAGGACCGAGCGGGCGACCGTCACCGCTGGACGGTATCGACCGGCCCGGCAGTCGCTGTGGGCAGCGTCCAGCGCTCGCCGACGACGTCCTCGCGCCGGTCAGTCCCCGTCAGGACAGGTCGGTCACGACGCTGTTCACCCACGGGAGGACCACGTCGACGCGGGCGGTCGTCTCCTGCTGCCGGTGCGGACAGGCCGGCCCGCCGCTCTCCACGGAGACGAGCGCCGGCGTCGGGCTGTCGGTGAAGTACGGCGCCCCGGAGTCGTACGGGCAGGCGCTGGTGTCCTTGGCCGGCCAGTGTCCCTTCACCAGGACCGTCGTCGATCGGACGCTGCTGACCGAGACCTGACCCCAGTAGAGCTGCTCGCTCGGTGGGCCGTCGCTGGTGGTGGCGCCCCATCCGGCGAAGGTCAGTACCTGACCCCTGGCCGGTTTGGCCGTGTTCAGCGCGATCGGCGTGATGCCCTCGACCGGCGCGTCGAGCCGTGCGACCGCGATGTCGTTCGTGCTCGACTGCTCGACCCACGTGACCGTCCGGGTCACGCCGGCATCCGGATCGGTGGTGCTGGCGGTACCCAGGCGGGCGGTGGTCGCGTACCGGGGGG
Organism: Blastococcus colisei; assembly: GCF_006717095.1. NCBI lineage: Bacteria > Bacillati > Actinomycetota > Actinomycetes > Geodermatophilales > Geodermatophilaceae > Blastococcus > Blastococcus colisei. Next base: position 123,016 of record NZ_VFQE01000001.1, on the reverse strand, counting down.
CACCGCTCACCCGGTTGCGGTCACCGTCGTGGAAGCAGTGCCCGGCGGTCATGATCCAGGTCGGAGAGATGAGGGCTCCGGAGCACGCGCTGTCGTACGTCGTCCCGTCCGACCGCATGATGTCGTCCAGCTTCAGCTGCACGGCGAAGGGGAACTGCCCCTCCTCGGCCGCCACGCCGTTGGCGATGGCCGCGGCCGGCGCCATACCGAGCGCTCCCACGGCGAGGACCGCGCTGGACGCGGAGATGACGGCGGCCAGGACTCGGGGCAGACGCATGAGGATCCTTCGGCGGTACGGATCGGCGGGCTCGCGGAAGGTACCAGGGGTCGCACGCGCCGCCGGTCAGCTCTCGACGGTGTCGAGGAACCGGCGCACGGTCGCGAGGAAGACCTCGGGTTGCTCGGAGTGCACCCAGTGGCCGGCGTTCTTGATCCGGACCAGCCGGGTGGCGGGGAAGAGGGCGTCCATGTGCGGGCGGTCCTCGTCGAGCACGTAGGTCGAGTTCGCGCCCGCCACCCAGAGGACCGGGCCGTCGTAGGTGGCCCCGGGCGGGGGCTCGGGGAAGCCGCGCAGCTCACCGAGGTCTCGCTCGAGCAGCTCCAGGTTCAGCCGCCAGCACCACCCGTCGCCGTCCGCCCCCTCCCGCACCAGGCTCTGCAGCAGGAAGCTGCGGACCATCCGGCTGGGGACGGCGGTCTTCAGGGCCTCGTCGGCATCGGCGCGGGTCGTCAGCGCGTCGAGGTCCATCGCCCGCATGGCCGCGATGAACGCGGCGAACGGCGAGGCCTCCTCGTCGGGGTCGTCGGTGCGGCCGCCCGTCAACGGGTACTCGACCGGCCCGATGTCGACGACGACCAGCGCGCGCAGCAGTTCCGGGCGCCGCAGCGCGAGCTGCATCGCCACCTTCCCGCCCATCGAGTGGCCGACGAGCGTGACCGGCTCCCCCAGGTGCTCGAACTCCGTGGCCAGCATCTCGGCCATGTCGAGGTAGTCGACCCGGTCGGTCCACGGGGAGTGCCCGTGGTTGGGCAGGTCCACCAGGGTCACGCGATGGCCGTCCGCCAGCCCCTTGGCGATCGTGGTCCAGTTCCGGCCCTGACCGAACAGCCCGTGCACGAAGACGACCCGCGGCCCCGACTCCCCCACGGTGCGCGTGGCGAGACGCTCGTCGTCCCCTTCGTCGTCGGTCACCCGGCGATTCCATCAGACGTTCCGTCGGTGCCGCCGCCTACCGTGCCGGGGACGAGGGGGAGAGCCATGCCAGGCCGGCCACGCCGAAGCAAGAACAGCCGCAGCACGAGCAGCAGGACGACGAGCCGCAGGACGACCACCACCGCGAAGCGCGCCACCGCACCGGCGCGGTCGAAGAAGCCGGCGCCGGAGACTCCGAGCGCGGGTCCGGGCGAGCGGGTGTGGGTGCTCGCCGTGCCGTTCCGCGCGCCGGCGCCGGGAGCGGTGTGGCACGCCGGCCTGCAGGCGCACGTCTGGGTCGGCCCGGACCTGCCACCGGAGCTCGCACCCTACGACCCGGCGCCCTACACGTTCGAGCGCTTCCTGGAGGACGAGCTCAACGAGAAGCCGCGGGCGGTCCCTCTGGCCCGGCCGATGACGCCGCGGGACCAGCAGTGCGACGGCGCCGACGTGGTGGCCGCCCACGCGGCAGCGGGCGGCCGGGTGTTCCTGCTCGGTGACGACCCCGGCGTGGGCAAGACCGGGACGGCGATCCTCGCGGTGAAGGCGATCGCCGAGCAGCGCGACGTCCGGACCGTCCTGGTGATCGCCGACCGCCCGGCCGCCATCACGATCCCGCACTGGACGCGCTCGATCGCCGGGTTCGGCGACGGCGGCCTCCGCTGGTGCGTGACCACCTGGGACCGGCTGGCGAAGGTCTCCACGCTCCGGTTCGACGTCGTCGTCGCCGACGAGGCGCACATGGTCCGGCACACCACCACCCAGCGCTGGAAGCACTGGAAGGCAGTGTCCGGGGCAGGCCGGGTCAAGGACGCCCCGTTCGTCCTGGCCTGCACCGCCACCCCCGCGCACACCCCGCTCGAGCTGCCCTACCTGGCCCCGGAGTTCGCCGTCCGGCACGGGGAGTCGATCCGAGAGTGGGCGGACCTGCCGAAGCGGCTCGAGGCCCACGGGTTCCACGTGGAACGTGGCCGCTACGGCTGGCAGTGGTCCGAGGACGCCGACGCCCGCCGCACCGACCTGACGCGGCTGCAGTCGTGGCTGGCCGACGCCGACCCGCCCGCCACGCTGCACCGCCCGGCGCCCTGGGGTCCGGTGTCGGTGACCGGCACGCCGGTGGCACTGACCCCCGCGGAGCGGGCCGCCTACGAGTCGGAGTGGTCGGAGTTCCGGGCGGAGATGCAGCTGGCCCGCAAGGCGCGGCAGAGCGCGAAGGGCCGGGCCGCGCTCATGCGGTTCCGCCAGAAGGCCGGGCTGATCCGGGTGCAGGCCACCGTCGACTGGGTCCGGGCTCAGGTGGAGGCCGAGCGCCAGGTGGCGGTCTCGGTCGAGTTCGTCGAGACGGCGGCCGACCCGATCCGCGAGGCCCTGCTGGACGCGGGCATCCCGGTCGCCGGCATCTACGGCAGGGACCGCTTCGATGTCGAGCGCGAGCGGCTGCGCTTCCAGCGGGGCGACGCGATGGTCTGCGTGTTCACCGTGACGGCGTCCATCTCGCTGCACGCCGGCGAGACTCTGCCGGACGGGCGGGCTGCCTCGGACACCCCGCGGGTGGGGCTCTTCCACCAGCCACGGTTCTCCGGCATCCAGGCCCGTCAGGTCACCGGCCGCACCCACCGGGACGGGAAGACCTCGCCGTGGCGGATCGCGTTCGCCGAGGACACCGTGGAGGAGCAGGTGGCGCGCGTGATGGTGGAGCGGCTGGCAGTCAGCGGCTCGGCCGCGGGCGCGGACACGTCGTCCCTCCGGGAGATCGCCGAGCTGCTCGACGCCGACTGGCTGCCCGCGGCGGCACTGGTCGACGGCTGATCTCCAGGGTGGTCCCCTGCGCGTCAGGCGCCCGGTGTGGCCTGCAGGTCGTCCCGTGGCGTCACGCGGTCGGCACGCACGGGGTGGCTACCGGCCCCGGTCTCGGTCCACTCCACCTCGACGACCTGTCCCGCGCGCAGACCGCCGTTGGCGCTGGGATCCAGCGCGGCTGCCTCCACCCAGCAGTCGCCCGGGAGATCCGGCGCCTCGATGAGGCCGGCGCCCTGGCTTCCGTCCCATCGGACGACCGTGCCCACACTCGTGCCGCTGTGCGCCATCTGCCCAGAGTGCGCGGAACCGCCGACAGCGGCAAGGGATGGCCGGGCTCAACCGAGCCGCTGCGCCACCCGGGCCCGTCCGGGCCCGGAGAGCTCGTCGGCGACCGCCCTCCGGCCCGCCACGGCCATCAGGAGGGCCTCGGCGGTGCCGTGGACCTCGGGCCCCCGACCGAACGCCCAGTCCAGATCGGTCGCCACGAGCCGGACGTCGCGCACGCGCACCACCCCGCGCAGCACCGGGCCGAACAGGGCGGTGCGCAGCGCGGGCACGAGCCGCTCCGCCGGGATGGTCCGCGGCTCGCCCAGCGGGCGCCGGATGTCCTGCTGGTGGATGAGACCGTCGGTGAGGGCGATCGCTCCGCCCAGGCCCGCGGTCAGCCCCGTCGGCGTGAGGTGGGCGCGGAGCAGCTCGACCAGCTCAGCCGGAGTGCGCACGGCGTACTCGCACAGACCGAGCGCATTCGTGCGGTCGACGAGGAAGAGACCGCGGGTGAAGCGAGCCGCCAGCTGCCGTGGGCCGAGCTCGTCGTAGCTCAGCACGTGGGCGACGACGTCCTGCACCGTCCAGCCCGCGCACAGCGACGGAGTGCGCCACTGCTCCGGGGTGAGCCGCTCCACCAGGTCGAGCAGGTCCTCGCGCTCGGCCCGCGCCTGCGCCATCACGCTCATGCGCCGCGACCACCGAACCTGTCACGGCCTCGGCAGCGCGCCGAGCGACCCATCGCCCCTGCTCGTCGGCCGGATAGGCGGATGGCGCGTCGTCGTGAGCGCATCGTCAGGGGCGGAGCACCGCTCTCCCGACGATCCGGCCGGCGCGCAGCTCGTCGAGGACGCGCGGGGCGTCGTCGAGGAAATGTTCGTCCACCGTCGTGCGCAGCAGGCCCCGGGCGCCCAGGTCGAGCGCCTCGACCAACTCGGAGCGGCGGTTGCCGACCGAGGTGACGATCCGCTGCTCGGGAACGACGAGCGAGAGCGGACTGATCTCCACGGTGTCGAAGCTGTAGCCGACGTAGACCAGCGTTCCCCGCTTGCCCAGGGACGCCAGAGCGGCGGCGCTGGTCTCCCTGGTGCCGACCAGCTCGAAGACCACGTCGGCGCCGGCGCCGCCGGTCGCCTCCCGGATCGGGGCCTCGACGTCCCCGCTCCCGTCCACCGTGACCTCCGCTCCCAGCTCGCGCGCCAGCCGCAACCGCTGGGGATCCCGGGCGACGGCGATCGGCCGCGCCCCGGCCTCACGGAGGACCTGGACGAGGGCCAGGCCGACGCCCCCGGTCCCGTAGACGACGGCGTCGGCGCCCGCCCGGACCCCCGCCACGCCCACCGCGTGCAGCGCCGTGGTGCCGCTGCAGCACAGCGTGGCCGCGACCGCGAGGTCCAGCCCGTCGGGCACCCGGACCACTGCGGAGGCGGGGACGACGACCTGCTCGGCGAATCCCCCGTCGCTGGCGAAGGCGAGGAACCCGAGCGGGGCGTCACAGAGGTGGTCGTTCCCGGCCTGGCACGAGCGGCACCGGTGGCAGGCATGCCGGTAGTGCACCGCGACGCGGTCTCCCACGGCGACGTCCTCGACGCCGTCGCCCACCTCGGCGACGACGCCGGCCACCTCGTGTCCCAGGGTGATGGGGGTCCGGGCCGGGGTCAGCAGCCCGTCGAGGAAGTGCAACTCAGTGCCGCACACCCCCGCGGCGGCGACGTCGATCAACACCTCCGTGGGGCCCGGGCGAGGACCCGGGACGTCCTCGACGACCACAGATCGTCCCGCTCCGTGGAAACGCACAGCACGCACAACTGCCTCCCTACGCCGGCATGACCCGGACAGGTTCCAACGGTCGGCGACCCCTGCCGCCCTCTCAGCCCATTCCGATGGGCTCCCGCGTACGGGCGGCACGCTAGCCGGTCGTTCCCGTCCTCGCCCGGGCAGCACGGCCACCCGCCCGGCTGTTACGTTCGGGGCGTACGTGGCACGGGGTGTCCTGACCGGGACTGAGAACACACCCGTCGAACCTGCTCCAGTTGGTACTGGCGAAGGGATGTCACCGGCATGGATGCCGTCGAACTCAACGCTGCCCGCGAGGCAGTGCGCGCGAACGCACCTCTGGTGCACTGCCTCACGAACACCGTCGTGCAGGCGATCACGGCCAACGCGCTGCTCGCCGCGGGCGCGGCACCGGCCATGGTCGATGCCCCGGAGGAGGCCGGCGACTTCGCCGCCGTGGCCTCCGCCGTGCTGGTCAACGTCGGCACCGTCCACCGCCGCACCGCCGAGGCGATGCGACTCGCAGCCCGGTCGGCCGGAACGGCGGGAACGCCCTGGGTGCTCGACCCGGTCGCAGTGGGCGGCCTGGCCTACCGCACGGAACTCGCCGCTGAACTGGTGGCGCTGCGTCCCACCGTCGTCCGCGGCAACGCCTCCGAGGTCATGGCGCTCGCCGGAGCCGGCGCCGGCGGCCGCGGCGTGGACAGCACCGCCGCCACCGACGACGCGGTCGCCGCGGCGGTGGGACTGGCCCTTCACACCGGGGGTGTGGTCGCGGTGAGTGGTGAGGTCGACCTGCTCACCGACGGACGCCGGATCGTCCGCGTCGGCGGCGGATCGGTCCTGCTCACGCGGACGACCGGCGCCGGCTGCGCGCTCGGTGCGCTGGTGGCGGCCTACCTCGCCGTCACCGACGATCCGTTGACCGGTGCGGCCGCCGCGCACGCCCACGTCGCGCTGGCCGCCGAGTGGGCGACGGCGACGGCCGCGGGGCCCGGCACGTTCGCCGCCGCGTGGCTCGACGCCCTCGACGCGGTGGACGGGGACGCCCTGGCCATCGCGGACCTCCGCGTGGCGGACGTCCGGGTCGCCGGGTGAGACGGCCGTTCGACCTCACGCTGTACCTGGTCACCGACACGGAACTGTGCCGCCCCCGGCCGGTGGCCGATGTCGTCCGTGCCGCGGTGGCCGGCGGAGTGACCGCCGTCCAGGTCCGGGACAAGGTCGCCTCCCGGCGTGAGCTGCTGGCGCTGACCCGAGCGGTCCAGGCCGCGGTCGCCGACCGACCGGACGTGTCGGTCGTCGTCAACGATGCCGTGGACGTCGCCCTGCTGGCCGGCGCCGACGGCGTGCACGTCGGCCAGGAGGACCTGCCGGCAGCCGAGGTCCGAGCGCTGCTCGGGCCCGACCGGCTGATCGGGCTGTCGGTGGAGAGTGCCGACGACCTCGAGAAGGCCCTGCGGCTACCGCCGGGAACCGTCGACGTCGTCGGTCTCAGCCCGGTCTGGGCCACACCGACCAAGCCGGAGGCGGGTCCCGGCCTGGGGCTGGACACAGTCGGCCACCTGACCTCCCTCGCCCGCGCCGGGGGGCTCTGCGCCGTCGCGATCGGCGGGATCGACGCCACGCGAGCGGCCGCCGTGGCCGCGACCGGTGTCGACGGGATCTGCGTGGTGTCCGACATCTGCGCAGCCGACGATCCGGCGGCCGCGGCGCGACTACTCCGCGCAGCCCTGGCGCCGGTCGCCATCCGATGACTGCCGGACGCACCCCCACGGCGCTCACCGTGGCCGGCAGCGATCCCAGCGGCGGCGCCGGCATCCAGGCGGACCTGAAGACGTTCAGCGCCCTCGGCGTCTACGGCACTGCCGTCCTGACCGCCCTCACCGCGCAGAACACGCGGGGCGTCACGGGGATCCACCCCGTGCCGGCCAAGTTCGTCGGCCTCCAGCTGCGCACCCTGCTCGACGACGTCGAGGTCCACGCCACCAAGCTCGGCATGCTGGGCACCGCGGAGGTGGTCCGCGAGGTCGCCGCGGTCCTGACCGAGCGCCACCCGGGACCCGTCGTCTGTGATCCGGTCATGGTGGCGACCAGCGGGGACCGGCTGATCGACGAGGACGCGGTGGCGGCCGTCCGTACCGATCTACTGCCGCTCGCGGACCTGATCACCCCGAATGCTCCCGAGGCCGCGGTGCTCCTGGGCGTCGAACCGGGAACCGACGCCGACGACCTGCCCGACCAGGCCCGCGCCCTGCTCGACCTCGGACCGCGCGCCGTGCTGCTCAAAGGCGGCCATCTGGGCGGGGAAGAGAGCGTGGACGTGCTCGCCACCCGGGACGGGGTCTGGACGACGCGCCGCCCCCGTGTGGCGACGACGGCGACGCACGGAACGGGGTGCACCCTGTCCGCGGCGATCGCCGCGCTGGCCGCCCGGTCGAGGAGCTCGGACTGGTTGCCGCTGGTGGAGGAGGCCCGCGACTACCTGCACCGGGCACTGGAGGGCGGCCGCGGTCTCGGCATCGGTTCGGGACACGGCCCGGTGCACCACTTCGCCGGCATCTGGCCGACATGACCTCCAGCGAGCGGGCGTGGGCGGCAGCTGCCCCATCTGCGGCTGGCGATCGACGCCGACGGCACCGATGACGAGGAAGACCGCTGTCACTCCGTGCGTCCTCCTGACCAAGATCCGGGAGCGAAGATTCCCAGTTGCGGCACGGCCGGGGCAAGGAAATCCACAGTCGGGTGAACGGGGGTGGCGACACGGCATGTCGGCGGGACGGGCGATCATCGGGGGATGCGGCGGGAGGCGAGTGTGCTGCACCTCGACCTCGACGCCTTCTTCGCCGCCGTCGAGCAGCGCGACAAACCGTCGCTGCGCGGGCGTCCCGTCGTCGTCGGCGGGGTCGGCGGGCGCGGCGTCGTCGCCACTGCGTCCTACGAGGCACGCGCGTTCGGCGCCCGCTCGGCCATGTCCACGGCCGAGGCGCGCCGGCGCTGCCCGTCGGGAACGGCGTTCCTCGGCGGCCGGTTCGCCGCCTACCGCCGGACGTCCGACGTCGTCATGGCCCTGCTGCGCGAGCTGTCCCCGCTGGTGGAGCCGGCGTCGCTGGACGAGGCGTACGTCGACCTCGCTGTCGCGTCCCCCACCCACCCGGAGGGGCACGACCTCTCGGTGGATGGAGTCACGGAGATCGGCCGGCGGCTCAAGGGCCGGATCGCCGAGGCGACCGGGGGAGTGACCGGGTCGGTGGGCATCGGGACGTCGAAGCTCATGGCGAAGATCGGCTCGGACCTGCAGAAGCCCGACGGGCTGGTGGTCGTCGCGCCGGGCCGCGAGCTGGAGGTGCTGCACCCGCTGCCGGTGACCCGGTTGGGCGGCGTCGGCCCCGCGACGGCGGAGCGGCTGCACCAGATCGGCGTGAAGACGGTGGGCGACCTGGCCTCGAAGTCGCTGACCGATCTCGTCGCGCTGGCCGGCAAGGCGCACGGCGCGGGGCTGTACGCGCTGGCGCGGGCCGAGGACGACCGTGCGGTGGTTCCCGACCGCGGCGTGAAGTCGGTGTCGCACGAGGAGACCTTCGAGCGCGACCTCACCGATCTCGACGTGCTGGGGCGCGAGATCGACTCGATGGCCGCGCGAGTGGGGGAGCGGCTGCGCACGGCGGCGTTCTCGGGGCGCACGGTGACCCTGAAGCTGCGCCGCTACGACTTCACCACGCTCACCCGCTCGCAGACGCTGTCGCAGCCGACCGACGACGTCCGCACCATCGCCGCCACCGCCCGTCGACTGCTGGCGGAGGCGGGAACCCAGGGCGGGCTGCGGCTGCTCGGCGTCGGGGTCTCCGGCCTCTCGGTCTACGCCCAGGGCGACCTGTTCGCTCCCGAGGACGAACCACTGCCGGACGTGGTCACCGCCGAGGACGCCCCGGAGGCGGCTCCCGCGGCGGACCTGCCGGCCGAGCGGCGCTGGTGGCCCGGCCAGGACGTCCGCCACGAGGAACTGGGTGCCGGCTGGGTGTGGGGCCGCGGACTGGGCCGCGTCACGGTCCGCTTCGAGGGGCCGCTGACGGCGCCCGGGCCGGTGCGCACGCTCTCCGCCGACGACCCGCTGCTCCACCTCGCCGACCCGCCCGACTGGAGGACGTCCGCATGACACCCGAACGGTCCTGGTGGGGATGGGGGACGACGGACCGGGCCCTGTCCGACGACGAGTGCGTGGCGCTCGGCGGCCTCGTCCCCGGGTTGCCGGACCGCCCCCGCGCCGTGCCACGGGTCGAGGACGTGACCCTGCCGGTGTCCCGCCTCGCGCCGCCGTCCTCGCTTCCGGTCACCACCGATCCCGCCGTCCGGGCTTCGCACACGTACGGAAAGGCCTACCGGGACGTCGTCCGGGCGCTGTCGGGCGACCTCCCGGGCGCACCCGACGCGGTGGCCTGCCCGGTGACGGAGGACGACGTCGTCCGGCTGCTGGACTGGGCGGGGTCGGCGGGGGTCGTGGTCGTTCCCTTCGGCGGCGGCAGCTCGGTCGTCGGCGGGGTGGAGTACCGCGGCGACCGCGCCTGGCTCTCGATGGACCTGACCGCGCTGGACCGCGTGCTCGAGGTGGACCCGGTGAGCCGGGCGGCGCGGATCCAGGCCGGCGCGCTCGGACCGGTGCTCGAGGAGCAAGTGCGCCCGCACGGCCTGACGCTGCGGCACTTCCCGCAGAGCTTCGAGTTCTCCACGCTCGGCGGCTGGCTGGCCACCCGCGCCGGCGGGCACTTCGCGACGCTGCACACCCACATCGACGACCTGGTCGAGTCGATGCGGTTCGTCACCCCGGCCGGGGTGAGCGAGTCGTGGCGGCTGCCCGGCTCCGGCGCCGGCCCGTCACCGGACCGGCTGTTCCTCGGCTCGGAGGGCACGCTCGGCGTCGTCACCGAGGCCTGGATGCGGCTGCAGGACCGGCCCCGGTTCAAGGCATCGACGTCGGTCACCTTCCGGGACATGACGACGGCGACGGCCGCCGTCCGGGAGATCGCGCAGGCAGGGCTGTATCCGGCGAACTGCCGCCTGCTCGATCCCGGGGAGGCGGCGCTCTCGGGGGCGTCGTCGTCGGGGGAGTGCGTGCTGGTGCTGGGTGTGGAGTCGGCGGTGCACCCGGTCGAGGGCCGGCTCGCGGAGCTGACCGACCTGGCCCACGCGCACGGCGGCGCCGTCGCCGCGCGGGCCGGCGCTCGCGACGGCGCGGCCGAGGCTTGGCGCTCGGCGTTCCTGCGGATGCCCTACGTCCGCGACGGGATGGCGCGGATGAGCGCGATCGTCGAGACGTTCGAGACGGCGTGCACCTGGGACCGCGTGGAGGAGGTCTACGCGACGGTGCAGGCAGAGATCGGCGCCGCCGTGCAGGAGGTCACCGGGGCGCCGGGGCTGGTCAACTGCCGGTTCACCCACGTCTACCCGGACGGCGCGGCGCCGTACCTCACGGTGATCGCGGCCGGCCGTCTCGGGTCGGAGGTGGCCATGTGGGACGACGTGAAGACGGCGGCCATGGAGGTTCTCGGCCGCCTGGGTGCGACGGTCACCCACCACCACGCCATCGGCCGCGACCACCGGCCCGGGTACGACCGGCAGCGGCCCGAGCCGTTCGCCGTCGCGCTGCGGTCGGTGAAGGCGGCGCTGGACCCGGCGGGGATCCTCAACCCCGGCGTCCTGATCGATCCCGTGTAGAACCTAACGGTGACCGAACCGAGCATGTGGACGCGGATGATCCAGGAGAACCCGGAGCATTCGACCGCCTACATCCAGCGATTCAAGGACCTTGCCGCCCAGGGCATGGATCTGGCCGGCGAGGCCCGGCTGGTCGACGCGATGCTGACGCGCGGCGCACGGGTGCTCGACGCGGGGTGCGGGACGGGCCGGGTCTCGGGGTTCCTCGTCGACGCGGGTCACGAGATCGTCGGCGTGGACGGCGACCCGGCCCTGATCGCCGAGGCGCAGCAGCAGCATCCCGGCGGTCGGTGGCTGGTCGGCGACCTGGCCGAACTCGACCTCCCTGGGCAGGGCATCGCCGAGCCGTTCGACGCGATCGTGTGCGCCGGCAACGTCATGACCTTCCTTGCGCCCTCCACCCGACGGGAGGTGCTGCGCCGGATGCGGGCGCACCTGCTGCCCGAGGGCCGGGCGGCCATCGGGTTCGGTGCGGGCCGCGGGTACGAGTTCGACGAGTTCCTCGCCGACGCGCGGGCGGTCGGCTGGGAACCGGACCTGCTGCTGGCCACGTGGGACCTGCGCCCGTTCACACCCGACGCCGACTTCCTGGTCGCGATCCTCCGCCCCGCGTGAGCGACCTCGGCGTCGTCACGCCCGCAGGGACGCCGGGTCGACGTCGATCCCGATGACCGACGCGACCCGATCGAGGTCCGCGTCGTAGGCGAGCAGCGCCGCGCCACGACGCCAGGCGACGGCGGCGATCATGCAGTCGACCATTCCTCGCGGCGTGATCCCCGCCTTGCGGCACCGCCGGTAGATGCGCGCCGCCGACTCGAAGTCAGCGACGGGGTCGAAGGAAAGCGGACGGAAGCGGGCCAACAGGCGGCGCAGGTCGCGCTCACGCCCATCGTCGCGTGCTCCTGCGACGACCTCCATGACGACCGGTTCGGTGACCGCCAGGGGCCCACTGGACGCGATCAGGTCGGTGACGCGGTCATCGACAGAGCTGCCCGTGGCCCGGTCGAACTCCACCCAGGCCGACGTGTCCGCGAGGATCACGCAGAGCCGGGCGCGACGTCAGCGGGGAGCTCCTCGATCGCCCGCGCCCCCCGCATCGCGAGAGCCTCCTCCCGCGTCATCGGCTGGCCGGCAAGGTTGCGCAGGGCCAGTTCGACGGCCTCCGTCTTGGTCCGGACGCCGTAGCGATCCATGATCGTCCGGACATAACTGTCCTCGATCTCGATGTTCGTGCGGAGCCGGGCCATACACCAACTCTACACGTGCTGTGTGGATCAGCGTCTCCCGTGACTGATGACGACGCATCAGCGTCGCGGGAGTGGGCGCGCGGAGGAACGCCTGCCGACCGCGAGGACGGCCACCGTCGTGGGTGGCCGAGTCGAGCGGGCACGGCTCGCCGCGGAAGCCCGGCAGCTGTACGAAGTGCTCTTCTCGGTCGCACCGGATCAGACGGTGCCCGCCGAACCTGGCGGGAGGCCGTGACGGGCATGGCAGCCCGGGATGAGTTCGGCCCGGGTCAGGAGAGGACGCCGTTGGCGCGGAGCAGGACCAGCGCCTGCACCGTCCGGTGCCCGCGCCACTCGAGGGTGGCGGCGGGGGAGAAGCTGCCGAAGTCGACGGCCCAGCCGCCGTCCGGCTGCTGCCCGCCGGCGAGCCGGTCGAGCTCCGCCTGGACCACTCCGTCGGGGAACAGCGACCGCGCGGGGCCGCCCGGCAACGGCGCGAAGTCCAGCGGCCGCATGAACTCGTCCTCGGCACCGCCGGCCACGTGCAGCAAGCCGTTCGCCGGCACGTGCGGGCGCAGCGCATCGACGAGCCCGCCGGCCTCAGGCGACGCCGGCGCGGCGGCATCGAGGAACTGCGCGGCGAACGCGAGCACCATCGCGTGCGGTACCGCCTCGAGTTCGCGCACCGCCCGCAAGCAGTACTCGGTCGCCCGTGCGAGCCAGGGATGCGCGGCGACCGCCGGGTCCGCCGCCGCGACCCGGTGCCCGACCGCCGCCACGACCGCCGTGATCTGCAGGGACGACGTCCCGTGGTCGGCGGACACCCAGAACGGCGCGCACGCGGCCGGATCAGGCACCGGAAGGGCGAACGGGAGGCCGCCGTCGGGCAGCGTCACCGCGTCCAGCCAGTCGCAGAGCTCCACGGCACGGGCGGAGACCCGCGGCGCCAGGTCCGCGAACACCTCGAAGGCGTGCAGCGCCCCGCCGGGCTGGCTGGTGCGGGAGCGGAGATCGGGTTCGAGGGCCCACCCGTAGCCGCCGTCCGGATTGCGGTAACCGTCGACCGCGGCCAGCACCGCCTCCGGAGTCCCCTCGCCGAACAGCAGGTCCAAGCGGCGCCGGTCCAGCACGCGGGCAGAGGACGCCAGGAAGTCCGCGGCGGCAGCCAGGTCGACGCTCATCCCGCGATCATGGACCAGGGAGCCTGCCCGGGGTCAGCCCGTCGCCCACGGAGACGCCCAGCGCCAGGGTGAGCTCGAGCACCGTGCGGGGGTCCTCGAGTCGCTTCCCGTACAGCTCGCGCAGCTGCCCCATGCGGTAGCGCACGGTCTGGGGATGGACGAAGAGCTCCGCCGCCACGGCCTCGCGTCGTCCCTGGTGCAGCAGCCACGATCGCAGGGTCTCGGTCAGCTTCTCCCGTGCCCCCTCGCCGAGATCGGCCAGCGGCTCGAGGGCCCTGGCCCGGAGATCGGCCAGCGCGCTCTCGTCGGCGCGCAGGACGAGGTCGGTCAACCGCGTCTCGGTGTCCAGGGCCTCGGGGCTCTCGCCGGTCAGGCCGAGCTCCACCGCCCGCAGCGCCCTGGCGTAGGAGCCGGCGACCTCGTCCCACGGTCGCGCGGGGCCCACCACGGCCTCCGCCTCGCGCAGGGACCGCATCAGCGCCGGACGCGAGCGCCCCTCGGCGTCCGGCACCAGCAGCACCACCAGCTCTCCGGACGTCACCGGACCGGGTACCTCCACGCTGGACCGGAGCGTCCGGGGATCCAGCGACGTCAGCGCCCCGCGCACCCGTGCGTCGGGGAGGACGACCGCGGTCAGCGTGCGCGGCGGCGTCCAGTCGGCCCGCTCGGCCGCCGCCACCATGTCCTGCCGTGGCCCTCCGCCCAGCAGCTGGTCGGCCAGGCGCTCCAGGTACCGCTCGCGGACCCGTCCGCTGGTGGCCAGCTCGTCGCTGTGCCCGGCCACACTGGCTGCCGAGAGCTGGTCGATGTAGGCGAAGACCAGCTCGGCGAACCGGGCGAGCTGCTCGGCGGTCAGCCCGGCGCGCACGCCGCTGGCGGCCATGTGCCGCCAGGAGACCCGCGCACCCACGCGGTAGGCGCCCAGCAGCGCGTCCATCGACCGCCCGCTGCGCGCCTCGCCGCGTCCCAGCGCGTAGGCGCCATCGAGCGCCGGCTGGATGGGCGTGCTCGCGTCCCCGCCGCCACCGGCCGAGGCGAGCACCAGGAAGCCGCCGAGGGCCAGCTGGACGGCGTTGGAGATCGTGCGCCCCATCGCACCGCCGAATGCGTCGGCGTAACTGGGCACCTCGACGACGATCGCGGCCACGGTCTGCTCCGCGACCGACGGCAGCTCGTCCCGCATGGCTGCCGCCACCGCGTCCGGGATGCCGAGCTCGTCGTCCGCCATGTCGCCCCTCTTGTTCGCAGGGAACAGAACCTATCGCCCGATTCACGTCAGCCACACAGGTAACTGGCCGCCAGGTTGGACAAACCTCTATGCATGACGACCACCGCCCCGAGCCCGACCACGGCCACGCCGCGCGTCGCCCTGCGCGACCGGGTGCTCAGGTTCGCCGAGCTGGTGACCACGCCCCTGCTCCCCAGCGACTACCTCGACCTGGTCGACCCGCTCCGCTCGGGCGCCGACCTGCGCGGCCGCATCGAGGCCATCCACCACGAGACGCGCGACGCCGCCACCATCGTGATCCGGCCCGGCCGCGGCTGGCGCCCGCACACGCCCGGCCAGTACATCCGCATCGGCATCGACGTCGACGGCGTCCGCCAGTGGCGGGCCTACTCGCTGACGTCCGACCTCACGCGGACCGACGGCTGCATCAGCGTCACGGTGAAGGCCATCCCTGGAGGGAAGGTCAGCAACCACCTGGTGCGCCGCGCGAAGCCGGGCACGATCGTCCGGCTCGACCAGGCGGCCGGCGAGTTCTGCCTGCCCGACCAGCGCCCGGACAAGGCGCTGTTCGTCACCGCCGGCTCCGGCATCACCCCGGTCATGGGCATCCTCCGCAACCACCCGGAGCTCACCGACGTCGTCCTGGTGCACTCGGCCCCCACCGCCGACGACGTCGTCTTCGGCGCCGAGCTGCGGCAGATGGCCGCCGAGGGCCGGATCCGGCTCATCGAGCAGCACACCGACAGCGCCGGGATGCTCGACGCCCGGTCCATCGCCGAGCTGGTGCCCGACCTGCACGAACGCTCCACCTGGGCCTGCGGGCCCGTGGGGATGCTCGAGGCCCTGGAGGAGCACTGGACTGCCGCCGGCATCGCCGACCGGCTCTACACCGAGCGCTTCCGCCCCTCGGTCGTCGTGACCGGCGAGGGCGGCACCGTGAACTTCACCAAGAACGGCACCACGCTCGAGGCCGACGGGGCGACCCCGATCCTCGACGCCGCCGAGGAGGCGGGCGTCCTCATGCCGAGCGGCTGCCGCATGGGCATCTGCTACGGCTGCGTGCTGCCCCTGCGCGAGGGCGCCGTCCGCGACCTGCGCAACGGCGAGCTGACCGTCGCCGCACCCGGCGACGGCGTGCTCATCCAGACCTGCGTCAGCGCCGCCGCCGGCGCCTGCGACATCGACCACTGACACCTGACCGCCCCGACGAGGAGCTCAGACCATGACTGTTCTGCAGAAGAAGCACGACGACAACCCGATCGCGCACCTGTCCGCCGAGGACATCGAGATCATCGGCAAGGAGCTCGACACCATCCGCCAGGAGATCCGCGACAGCCTCGGCGAGGCCGACGCCGCCTACATCCGCAAGGTCATCGACGTCCAGCGCAAACTGGAGCTGGGCAGCCGCGCCGCCCTGCTGGTGTCGATGTTCCCGCCGGCGTGGGTCGTCGGGACGGTCGGCCTCTCGGTCGCCAAGATCCTCGAGAACATGGAGATCGGGCACAACATCCTGCACGGCCAGTGGGACTGGATGCGCGACCCGAAGATTCACTCCACGACGTGGGAGTGGGACATGGCCAGCCCGGCCGCGCAGTGGAAGCACTCGCACAACGAGTTGCATCACACGTACACCAACGTGATCGGCAAGGACAACGACCTCGGCTACGGCATCATGCGCGTCGACGAGGACCAGAAGTGGCACCCGCTGTACCTGGCGCAGCCGGTCTGGAACTTCGTCAACGCCTGCTTCTTCGAGTACGGGATAGCCGCGTACGACCTCGAGCTGGGAAAGAACCTGGCGACGAAGAAGCGCCGGCAGAACCCCGAGTTCCGGGCCGCTGCCAAGCAGGTGCTGAAGAAGATCCGCAACCAGGCGACCAAGGACTACGTGGTCCACCCGGTGCTCTCGGGTCCCTCGTTCCTGCCGACGCTCGCGGCGAACTTCACCGCCAACGTGGTGCGCAACCTGTGGTCGCACTCGGTGATCATGTGCGGGCACTTCCCCGAGGGCGTCGAGACCTTCGAGAAGAAGTCCATCGACGGCGAGACCCGCGGCGAGTGGTACCTGCGCCAGATGCTGGGCTCGGCCAACATCTCGGGCAGCAAGGCCATGCACATCATGACCGGCAACCTGAGCCACCAGGTCGAGCACCACCTGTTCCCCGACCTCCCCAGCAACCGCTACGCCGAGATCGCCCCGAAGGTGAAGGACATCTTCGACCGCTACGGGCTGACCTATCACTCGGCGCCGCTGTACAAGCAGGTCACGAGCGCCTGGCACAAGGTCATCCGGCTGTCGCTGCCCAACGGCTGGCTCGCCGAGACGACGCCGAAGAACGCCCCGGCGCAGGTGATCAAGCTGGTCCGCATGACGACGGGCGGCAAGAAGGTCCGCCGCGAGCTGTCCAGGGCCGTCGCCTGACCCAGTCCCAGCGCCCTCGTTGAACCGGAGAGGCCCAGAACCACGATGGTTCTGGGCCTCTGCCGTTCACTGCTCCCCCACCTCGCTGGGCTCCGACCGCCAGATCAGCCGGTCGAGCCGGCGACCGACCACGGCGCCCACCGGTGGAGACGTAGTAGCCCTGGACGGGAGAGCCTGGTGATCAGTCGCAGGACGTCCCTTGGTGGAACAGCAGCAGCCACCCCGAGAGCGGGACGCGGATCCACGTCGAGCTCCGCCCGTCGTCCCGACGACTCGGACCGATAGGTCAGCAGCACTGTGTCCGGTCCCAGTCTGCGGGCCTGCATCCCTGCGGCGGTGATCGGTTCTCCGGACACGCTGGTCGCCACGGTGATGGACGCCCGGTCCCAGACGCGGCCCGATTCGCCGTACTCGACCAAGTCGACGTGCAGCAGCGCGCGCACCCGGTCGGCATCCGTTCGAACGGCGGGGTCGAGCAGCGCCAGTTCCCGATCTATCACCTGCTGGACGTCGGTGTCGATCGCGCTGCACTCTCCGGTCAGTTCGCCATGTCCACGAAGCGGCTGTAGTGGCCCTGGAAGGCGACCGTGACGTTCGCCGTCGGGCCGTTGCGGTGCTTGACCAGCATGATGTCGGCCTCTCCGGCACGCGGAGACTCCTTTTCGTACATGTCTTCTCGGTGGATCATCATGACCATATCCGCATCTTGTTCGATTGAACCGGATTCGCGAAGGTCAGAAAGCATCGGCTTCTTGTCTTGCCGTTGTTCAGAACCGCGATTCAGCTGGCTCATCGCAATTACTGGCACTTCTAGTTCCTTAGCCAGCAACTTGAGCGCACGCGAGAACTCCGACACTTCTTGCTGACGGCTCTCGACCCGCTTTCCCGAGGTCATCAGCTGCAGGTAGTCGATGACCACGAGCTTGAGATCGTTGCGCTGCTTGAGCCGTCGCGCCTTGGCTCGGATCTCCATCATGGTCATGTTCGGTGAGTCGTCGATGTAGAGCGGCGCATCGGCGATCTCGCCCATCCGGCGGGCCAGCTTCGACCAGTCCTCGTCCGACAGCGAGCCGGCGCGCATGTGGTGCAGCGGCACTTTCGCCTCGGCAGACAGCAGACGCATGGTGATCTCGTGCTTGCTCATCTCCAGGCTGAAGATGGCGGCGGGCAGGTGGTGCTTCACCGACGCCGAGCGCGCGATGTCGAGCCCGAGCGTCGAGTTGTGCGTCGGGATGAAGCTGCGCCCGGCGAGGAAGAGGTGGTCCTCCGCGTCGACCTCGATGCAGCGCACGGGCACGCTGGCGATCGACCGCACGTCGGTGATGAACCTGCTGCCACGGGCGGTGAACGTCCGAGCGCCACGTTCCTTGTGCAGCATCTTCTTGCGCTCGAGCTTGAAGACCTCGTCGTCCGTGCTGAACGTCAGGGTGTAGCAGGTCGACGAGTCCTCGGTCCGACCTCGCACGCGCTTGGTCGTCATGCGTACGCGATAGCCCAAGCTGGCCACGAGCTCACGGGCGTCCTCGGCCAGCCGGCGGCTGGTGACGCCGAACTGGACCACGCCGCTCGGCGCGACCGTGCCGTCGGTGTCGAGGAGGCCGGCCAGCAGCGCCCGCCGCTGCGCCACGGAGGCCCGCAGGTATGCGGTCGGGATGTGCTTGTTGCCGAGCACCCCGAGCCCGCGGAGGAGCGCCTTGACCGTGCCGTGGTCGTCGCGGCAGGACTGGCACTGCGCCATGCCGGACGAGGGACCACCGCAGTCGGGGCAGGTGGCCTGACGGCCGACGCCTCCGCTGCGGCGGAGCGTGGCACCACAGGCCTTTCCGCACGTCTGCACCTGCGACGTACGGGGGACGAACGACTCGCCGCACATCGGACAGCGACGGGGCTGGACCGGCGCGTGTGCCGGTAGCCGCAGCGAGTACCGCCGGTCGACGCCGGTCGGCTCCACGAGCAGCCCCTCCGCCTCGATGTAGACGGCGATCTCCGGGTCCGCGCTCGTGTACTGGGCGGCCGCGGACGTGCCGTCGCCGAGCCAGACGCCCAGGGCGTACGGCGGCACGGGCAGGTCGGCCTCTGGGAGTGCCAGCGGCAGCGCGTTGGTGACGGAGTGGTTGAGGCGGGCGTCCTTGGTGGCGCACCGGACGGTCCGCGCGATCTCCTCGGTGGTGCGGACCTCGGCGAAGGTGCGCTGGTTCCGGTAGCGGTTGTAGCCGGTAGCGGCCGCCTGGGCGGACTTCCGGCTGGCACGGGTCTCGGTCAGCCACTGGTGCTGGGCATCGGCGACGATCACCGAGCCGTCGGAGAAGTGCACCTCGTAGCAGGGACGGTCGGCCATCACGTCGGTGGCGGCGACCACGGCCGTGGGCCGGCCGTCGGAACCGATCACCTGGTCACCGACGGCGACCTCACCCATCGTCGTCCAGCCGGTGGGTGTGGCGATCGGGGTGTCGAGGGCGAGCGCCTTGCCCACACCGGGTCGAGCGGCGATGACGACCATCTGGCCGGCCTGCAGGCCGTTGGTGAGCTCGTCGAGGTCGCGGATGCCGGTGGGGACGCCGCGGCTGACGCCGCCCCGGGACGCGATGGCGTCCAGCTCGTCCATGGTCGGCTGGAGGATGTCCTCGAGGCGGGAGTAGTCCTCGCTCATCCGCTTCTCGGTGACGTCGTAGATCTCCTGCTGCGCCCGGTCGACGATGTCGTCGACGTCGCCCTTGCCGCCGGCCGCGCCGTAACCCAGCTGCACCACGCGGGTGCCGGCCTCCACCAGCCGCCGCAGCACGGCCTGCTCGGCCACGATGGCTGCGTAGTAGCCGGCGTTGGCCGCCGTCGGCGTGGAGGCGATGAGGGTGTGCAGGTAGACCGCGCCGCCCATCTTGGACAGCTGGTCGGTGCGGTTGAGCTCGGCGGCGACGGTGATGGCGTCGGCCGGCTCACCGCGGCCGTACAGGTCGAGGATGCAGTCGAAGATGACCTGGTGCGCGGGCCGGTAGAAGTCGGGACCCTGGAGCGCCTCCACGACGTCGGCGATCGCGTCCTTGCTGAGCAGCATGCCGCCGAGCACCGACTGCTCGGCGGGGATGTCCTGCGGCGGCTGCCGGTCGTAGGCCGGAGCCGTCGCTGAGGGCCGGCTGAAGTCGTCGGCCACCGCCACGGGTTTTCCTCCATCTCGCGCAGGCGCGCCCGCACCACCACTCCGTGGGGAAGCCGGAGTTCGGCGGGCACCGCCGGACCGAACGTCTGTTCGGGTCGAAGCTAGCGCCGGGCACCGACAGATTCGGCGCCCGGCGGCAGCTGAGGAGGACGTTAGGAAGCCGGACGGGGGCCCGTCCAACACCGGTGTGCACGTCGATCTGCACAACTTGTGGACAAGTCGGTGGATTCACGCCTGTCGACATGTGGAGACGGCGGGGGACATGCGGTGGCCATCGGCCGTCCTCCCCGCCGTCACCTGCAGGAACGGCGTGCACCGGCTGTGGACGGGAGAAAGTCCCGAAGTATTTTTCGCGCCGCGCACCACGTGTCACAGCGCTCCCGGACAGCGCCGACGCCCTCAGCGCCGGTGCATCCGGGATGTCCACGAGTGCCGGCCGCGCCGACCCGGGGCGCTCACGAGCGGCTCAGCGGGCTGATGGCGCCACCCTGCCCCCGGAACGGCCGGAAGGGGCACCGGACCGGAGTCCGACGCCCCTTCCGGGCAGTGCTGCGTGGGCCGACGTCAGCCGGGGACGACCTCGATCGCCAACCGGGTCGTGACCTCGGGGTGCACCCGCACGGTGACGGTGTGCTCGCCCGTGGTCTTGATGCTGCTGGGCAGCTCGATCCGGCGACGGTCGAGCGCCGGGCCGCCGGCGGCGGTCACCGCGGCGGCGACGTCGGCGGTGGTGACGCGGCCGAACAGGCGCCCACCCGCACCGGCGCGGGCCGGGACGCGGACCGTGAGACCGGACAGCTGCCCGGCCAGGGCGGTCGCCTCCTCCTGCGAGCGCACGTCGCGCGCGGCACGCGCCCGGCGGAGCGACTCGACCTGCTTCTGCGCGCCTCGCGTGGCCTGGATGGCCAGCCCGCGGGGCAGGAGGTAGTTGCGGCCGTAGCCACCCTTGACCTCGACGGTGTCGCCGGAGGACCCGAGACCGGTGACCTCCTGCGTGAGGATCAGCTTCATCTGGCTCATGATCAGCGCGCCGTCGAGGTGTAGGGCAGCAGTGCCATCTCGCGGCTGTTCTTCACGGCCACGGCGACGTCACGCTGGTGCTGGCTGCAGTTGCCGCTGACGCGGCGGGCACGGATCTTGCCGCGGTCGGAGATGAACTTCCGCAGCAGCGTCGTGTCCTTGTAGTCGATGTAGGTCGCCTTGTCCTTGCAGAACTGGCAGACCTTCTTCTTGACCTTGCGGATGGGGGGCTTGGGCACTGGGTTTCTCCAGGTACAGGAACGTTTGCGGGAAAGAATCAGAAGGGCGGTTCGTCGGACGGACCAGCAGGCGTCGACCAGGGGTCGCTCGCACCGCCCCCGCCGCCACCGCCGCCGGAGAAGCCGCCTCCGCCGCCACCGAAGCCGCCGCCACCCTCACCGCGGGAGGCCTTGGTGACCTTCGCGGTGGCGTAGCGCAGCGACGGGCCGATCTCGTCGACCTCGAGTTCGATGACGGTGCGCTTCTCGCCTTCCTTCGTGTCGAAGGAACGCTGCTTGAGCCGGCCGCTGACGATGACCCGCGAGCCGCGGGTCAGCGACTCGGCCACGTTCTCCGCTGCCTGCCGCCAGACGTTGCAGCGGAGGAACAGCGCCTCGCCGTCCTTCCACTCCTGCGACTGGCGGTCGAAGGTGCGCGGGGTCGACGCCACGGTGAAGTTGGCGACGGCAGCGCCCGACGGCGTGAAGCGCAGCTCCGGATCGGCGGTCAGGTTGCCGACGACGGTGATGACGGTTTCGCCGGCCATGGTCAGTGGACCTCGGGGCGCATCAGCTTCGTGCGGAGCACCGACTCGTTCAGGTTCAGCTGGCGGTCCAGCTCGGCGACCGCAGCGGGCTCGGACTCGATCGTGACGATCGCGTAGATGCCCTCGACCTGCTTCTTGATCTCGTAGGCCAGGCGACGACGGCCCCAGATCTCGGTCTTGACGGTGCCACCGGCCTTGGTGACGACGGTCAGGAACCGGTCGAGCGAGGGAGCGATCGTCCGCTCCTCGAGCTCGGGGTCGAGGATGACCATCAGTTCGTAATTGCGCATGGAGAAACCCCACCTCCTCTGGTCTCGGCGGCTGCAGCACATCTGCAGCAGGAGGGTCGTACATGCGTCGCGCGCCCCGGCCAACTCGGACGAGAACCGGAACGCGCACCACGAGACTACCAGCGCATGGGGCGTGCCCTGACCGCGCCGTCCACAGGGGTTGCCCCGGACGCGACCGCGGCCGCCGTCCCTCGTGGGGACGACGGCCGCCGCGACGCGGATCAGCGGGTGGCGCGGGACGCCTGGTGGGTCCGGACCAGCGCCGCGGTGACCGCCGCGAGGGCGATGACGGCGGCCAGCGCGGCCGCGGGGAGGGTCTGCGTGGCAGTCCTCTCCGAGGCGGCCTCGGTCACCGCGTCCCCCTCCTCGAGGGTGGCGCCGTCCAGGCCGGCGAGCTGGCCGAACACCGGCACCGAAGCGCCGTCGTAGCTGCCCGCGACACCACCGGATCCGCCACCGCCGCCCGCGCGGTCCGCCCCGCCGAGGCTCTGGCCGGGGACGAAGTAGCGCGAGGGGTCGAAGGCCGCAGCGGCGACGACGTCCGACGGCGCCATCCGGGGAGCACCGGAGCCGGTGTCGTAGGCGTAGGCGTCACCCGGCGTCGCGGGCAGCTGCTGCGGGTCTCCGCCAGGCGGCTCGGGAGCCGGCGGGCCCTCCGGGCCGGGCGGCACCGGTGGCTCGGGCCCCTCCGGCGGCACGGGGCCGGGCGGCAATTGCACGTCGACCTGGGGGAGCGGCGGCAGCCCCAGGCTGGGCAGGTTCGGCACCGCCGGCGCGATCGTCTGGACGACGTACGGCGTGGGGGCGGGCAGCGCGGGGAGCGACGAGGCCACCGTGGTGATGAGCTGATCGGCCACGTCCACGGCAAGGCCCGCCTGGGGCACGATCCGGTACGTGTATGTGATGGTGCCGGTGGTGGCCGGCGCGCTGAAGGTCCACGAGGCGCTCTGGTCCAGCGCCAGGCTCCGCTGCTGGCCGAAGAAGCTGACGGACACGTCGGTGAAGACCGTGGCCGACAGGCTGCCGACGAGCGGCAGGGTGATCCCGGTCTTGTCCTGCGGCGGGATCTTGTTCACGAACGTGACCGAGCCGCCCGGATCCACGCTCGCCGCGGGGGGTGTCAGGTTCCTGATCTCGATGGTCGCCGAGGGGGCTGCCGCGGCGGTGGGAGCCACGAGGATCGAGAAGGCCGCCACACCCAGCCAGCCGAGGACGGCGGCTGCGACGCCGCGCCTCGCGGTTCGACGGATCCGACCGGTTGCCATCGTCTGCTCTACCTCCATGTGCGCTGAGGACCTCCACCCGCCTACCGGCGGGTAACCCCCGTCACGCTGCAAGAACGATGATGTGTGATGACGGTTACGGCTAAACCTGATCTCGTCGGAGAACTAGGGTCGGCCGTCATGAGTCCCTCGCCCGCCCGACACCCGATCGGCGTACACGTGGGCCCCGGCCTGACCGAGGACGACGAGCTCGACGACGGCGGTCCGCTCGCCCGGGCAGCGGAGATGGACGCCGACGGCGTGCAGATCTTCCTGACCGACCCGCAGAGCTACAAGAGCCCGAAGCCGCGGCCGGACGCCGATGCACTCCTGCAGGGCGACGTCGTCGTGGTCGTCCACGCGCCGTACATGCTCAACGTGGCGTCGACGAACAACCGGATCCGGGTGCCGGGCCGGAAACTGCTGGCCCAGCACGCGCAGGCGGCCGCAGCCGTCGGGGCGATCGGACTGGTCGTGCACGGCGGGCACGTGCTCGCCACGGACGACCCGGCCGTGGGCGTCGACAACTGGCGCAAGACCTTCACTTACCAGGCGAAGGACGGCGGTTTCCCGCTGCCGCTGTTCATCGAGAACACCGCCGGGGGCGGGAATGCCATGGCCCGCGACCTCGATGCGATCGCCCGCCTGTGGGAGGCGATCGGCGAGTCCGGGGCCGGGTTCGTGCTCGACACGTGCCACGCGTGGGCCGCGGGCTGGGACCTCGCGACCGCGGTGGACGACGTCCGGGCCATCACCGGGCGGGTGGATCTGGTGCACCTGAACAACAGCCGGGACCCGCACGGCTCCAGCCGCGACCGGCACGCCCCGCTGACCGACGGCGAGATCCCGGTGGAGCTGCTGATCGAGGTCGCCCGTTCGGCGGACTGCCCCGTCGTCCTCGAGACCCCCGGCGACGCCGCCTCCCACGCCGAGGAGATCCAGCTTCTTCGGGCGGCCCTGACCTGACGCACGTCCTACCGCACCGTTCGGGGTCCTCCCTCACCGTCGACGCCGAGGTGGGACCCCCGACGATCAGGTGACCTGATCCCGGCGCGCCATCGCAGCACCCACCGGTCGCGCACATGGTCCAGGACCCCACCGGCGGGATCGTCCACGCCCGGCCAGGTCGTGCGGACGACGTCCTCATCGGGACGCAGCACGTCGCGGACCACCAGGGCCATGAGCACGAGGACGGCGGCGTCGCGGAGCAGGACGCCGAAGAAGAACCACTCGACCTCGATGCCCCGCTTGTCCGTACCGAGGTAGTGCAGCATCGTCACGCCCCACACCAGGACCTCGGTGGCCTGCCAGAGCAGCAGGGAGCGCCACCGCGGTCGCGCCAGCACGGCCAGCGGCAGGAGCCACAGCGAGAACTGCGGACTCCAGACCTTGTTCAGCAACAGGAACCCGGCGACCAGCAGGAAGGCCAGCTGCGCCACCCGCGGCCGGACCGGGGCGGCCAGCGCGAGCCAGGCGACCCCTGCCGCGAGCGCCAGCAGGCAGCCGGTGACGACCGCGTTCAGCACCGACGGCGTCTGCCCGGCCGCCAGTGGTCCGTCCAGGATGCGGTGGTCGGTCACGTGCAGGGCGATGTTCCAGATCGACTCCGGATTGGCCGACCGCTCCCGGCTGAAGACGAAGAACCAGGCCCAGTTGTCGGGAGCGACAGCGGCCACGGGCAGGTTGACCGCGGCCCATGCCACGCCCGCGGCCGTCACCGTCTTGGCCCAGACCCGCAACCGGCCGGCCCGCAGGCACAGGACGAAGAGGACGCCGAGCAGCAGCAGCGGGTAGAACTTCGCGGCGATGCCGAGACCGAGCAGCACGCCCGCCAGCACCGGCCGGGAGCGCGCCCAGGCCAGCATCCCGAAGGTGGCCAGCGCGACAGCCAGCAGGTCCCAGTTGGTGAAGGCGTGCACGAGCAGCACGGGGGAGAAGCCGATCATGGCGGCGTCCCACGGCCGGCGTCCGGCCAGTCCGAGCACCGCGCGCACCAGGAGCAGCCCGCACACCGACAGCAGCAGGTACGTCAGCACGGTGTAGCCCTGCACCAGCGGGACGTCGGGCAGCAGGCCGACCCCCTCGGCGGCGCGGGCGTACAGCCGCGCGCCGGCGGCGGCGAGCGCCATGAAGGCGCCGGTCAGGACGGGGTATTCGACGCGCGCGTCCAGGTAGGGCAGCGCGCCCTCCCCGAGGCCGTAGCCCCCGAACAGCGGCACCGCGTCGGAGTAGCAGAAGTGGGTGTACTGGCGCGAGCCGCTCCAGTCACCGGCCGAGCACGGGGCCTGCTTGGCCCAGGCGATGGCCAGGACGCACGTGGCGAACAGCAGGCAGATGCGCAGCGGCGTCCAGAAGTGCGCCCGGCCGGTCACCGCGTGCCGGCCCCAGGGGCCGCCGACCGCCTCGCTGGCCTGGGCGGCCACCGGGTCGACCCAGGAGGGCACCACCCGGTCCGGGCGAGCCGGCACCACGGCGTCGGGGGTGGCCGTTCCACGTGGAACGAGCACGGACCCCTCCGGAGACGTTCCGGAGGGGTCCGTGGAGGTGCTGGTCACCCGATCAGTGTGCGGGATGGCGCGGGTTGGTCGGCTCAGCCGTTCGAGCCGTCCGGGTTCTCGGGCCGACCCGCCTGGTCCGGCTGGCCGGGAAGTGCGGGGACGCCCTCCTCGGTGGGGGGATCCTCTTGTTCCTCGTCGCACGCAGGCAGCGGAGCCTCGCCACACGTGGCCGGGGGCGGGGGCGGGGGCGGGGGCGGCGCCGACGGGGTCGGGGTCGGGGTCGGGGTCGGGGTGGGCGTCGGCGTGGGCGCCGGTGCCTCGGGCGTGGGCTCCGGCTCCGGCTCGGGCTCGGGGACGCCCTCGCCGGTGTCGCCCTCGATGATCGGCCGGTCGGGGAGCTCCTCCTCGGGGGTGCCGGCGAGAGCCGTGTTCATGAACTGCTCCCAGATGGCGCCGGGGAGGCCGGAGCCGTAGATGATCTGGCCCCGCGCGTTCTCGATCGGGTCGTTCGGGTTGTCGTTGCCCATCCAGACGGCGGCCGACAGGGACGGCGTGTACCCGACCATCCAGGCGTCGGAGTTGTCCTCGGCGTTCAGCCCCTGGGTACCGGTCTTGCTGGCGACCTCCCGGCCGCCGTCCAGGGCGCGACGGGAGTAGGAGGCGACGTCCTTGAGCGCGTAGCTGACGTCGTTGGCGATGTCCGGCTCGATGACCTGCTCTCCCGGGTCGCCGGCGTTCTCGAGCAGCACCGTGCCCTCGTTGTCGGCGACCCGTGCGACGAAGTACGGGTCCCGCTGGATGCCACCGCTGGCGAAGGTCGCGAATCCGACGGCCTGGTCGATCGGCCGCATCTCGTACTCACCGATGCCGATCGAGGAGCCGACGTTCCCCGTGGTGGGGTTGGCCAGCGTCGGGACGCCGAGCAACAGCTGGCTCCCCTCCTCCCAGACGTCGGGCAGGCCGGTCGCCTTGCGCGCGGTCTCCGCCACGTTCTCCGGGCCGACCTCGTAGGCCAATCCGTAGAAGGTGGTGTTCAACGACTGGGTGATGGCCTCGCGCAGGGTGCAGGCCGCGCAGGAGACGCCGCCGGAGTTGCGCACGGGGGCCTCGCGGTCCGGGAACTCCTGCGGTGAGCTCCCGTCCCGGCGGGCCGTGACGCTGATGCCCTGCTCGAGCGCCGTGGCCAGCACGTAGGGCTTCACCGAGGAGCCGGGCTGCCGTTGGGCCCGGGCGTAGTCGATGGCGCCGTCGCCGGCACCGATCGCACCGCCGTAGTAGGCCTTCACCGCACCGGTGCGGGGATCGAGGGCGACCAGCGCCTCGCGCAGCCCCTCGGGCTCGCCGGTCATGACCTCGTTCACCGCGGTCACCGCGGCGTTCTGCATGGCCGGGTCGACCGTGGTCGTGATCCGCAGGCCACCGGCGCGGATCTGCTGCTCGTCGTAGCCGTGCTCGTTCTCCATCTCGTCGAGGACCCGGCCCACGATCAGGCCCTCCGGGCCGCTGGGCATGCCCAGCGACGAGGCGGCCTTGGGGAGGACCGGCGGGTACACCGACGCCGCCCGCTCCTCGCCGGTCATCCATCCCTCCTCGACCATGGCGTCGAGCACACCGGCCCACCGGTCCTGCGCGTCCTCGGGGCTGACCTCGGGGTCGTAGCGGGATGGGCTCCGGATCAGGACGGCGAGCACCGCTCCCTGCTGCGCCGTCAGCTCGGAGGCGGGGACGCCGAAGTAGGTGTTGGCCGCCGCCTCGATCCCGTAGGCGCCGCGGCCGTAGTAGATGGTGTTGAGGTAGTTCTCGAGGATCTGCTTCTTCGTGTAGTTGTTGTCCAGCTTGATGGCCAGGAACAGCTCCTGGAACTTCCGGCTGAACGTCTGCTCGGAGTTCTGCAGGATCGCGTTCTTCACGTACTGCTGGGTGATGGTCGAACCACCCTGGGTCGAGCCACCGGTGAGGTTGTTCCACGTGGCCCGGACGATGCCGGTCAGCGAGATCCCGGGGTCGGAGTAGAAGCTGCGGTTCTCCGCCGCGAGGACGGCGTTCTGCGCGGGCTCCGAGATCTGCTCCAGGGCGACGTTCGTGCGGTTCTCGTCGCCGAGCCGGGCCATCTCGGTGGTGCCGTCGGAGTAGTAGATGACCGTCGTCTGGGAGGTGGTGATCGAGTCGGGGCTCGGCACCTCGGTGCTGGCGTAGACCACACCGACGAAGACGCCCAGCAGGACCAGCATGCCGGCCATCAGCCCCCCGGCGATCTTCAGCCTGCGGTTGCGCGTCTGCTTCCTCGTCCGCGTCCCCTTCGAGCCCTTGGGCCTGCCACCCTTGGCCGCCGGCCGCCCGCCGGCCGGGCGACTCCCGGCGGCGCGCTGCGGGGTGCCGCTGCCCGAGCGGGCGGCCGTCGTACGGGCACGACCCGCGGCGGGCGGACGGCCGGAACCGCGGCCGCCACCCCCACCGGTGCTCCTCGTCCGTGCCGGCGGCGGACGGCGGACCGATCCGGCGCGCGGGGCGACGGGCGAGGTCTCGTCGTGGGATGGCACGAAGGAACCCCTCTCTGACAGTTCTCTGTCGTCAAGTCTTCAGCGGCGAGCCGGTGTACCGACCGCCAGCGTGGCGTCTTCAGCTGTGGGAGCGGGGGAGGACACCGCCCAGCGGCCCCTGGCAGGGGCTGCTGTGACGGAGGGGTCCGCCGGGACGAACGCCCTGGCGGCGGGATCTACTCCGTGGCCGCCCGGCGCCGTCCCCTGCGGGGTTGCTGCCCCGGTACGGGCTCGGCACCAAGGACGTACGAGGAGACCAGGTGGTTCCAGCCGCAGCTGCGGCACACCTCGACGGCGTACACCGTGAACTCCTCCTGCGCGGCGTCCATCCGGACGAGCTCGGGCTCCGTCTTCGCCTGGCCGGAGGTCGGGCCGAGGTGGTCGCCGTACACGTAGCTCACCAGGGTCAGGCGCTCCTTGCGGCAGACCGGACAGGCGACCGAGGTCGCCTCGCCGTGGTACTTCGCCGCCCGGGAGAGGTAGGGACTGGCGTCGCAGACCTCGAACAGACCCGTGCGGCCCGCGTACACGTCGGCGAGAACGGCTCGCCGCTGCAGCGAGTAGTCCACGACGGATCGACGTCCGGGCACGGCGGCCAATGTACGCACCGGGCGTGCCCGGCGGCGGGTTCACGGCGACGGATGCCTCTGCTGCCGGACGGCCCGCGCCGCCTCCCCTTGTGGATGACCCATCGGTTCAATGTATCGTCTCGATACATCACGAACACCGGCCGAGGGAGGCGGGATGCTCGAGTACGCCATCCTCGGCCTGCTCCACCAGTCCCCGATGCACGGCTACGAGCTGCGCAAACAGCTGTCCGAGGTGCTCGGGGGGATGCGCAGCATCTCCTACGGCTCCCTCTATCCCGCGCTGAAGCGGATGCGTGCGGCCGGGCTCATCTCCACCGACGAGCCCGATCCGCGCGCCCTGCTGCCGGCGGACGCACCGCCGCTCACCGGCCGGCGCGGAAAGGTGGTCTACACGATCACCGCCGACGGCAAGGAACGCTTCCACGAGCTGGTCAGCCAGACCGGCCCGGAGGCCTACGACGACGGCGGCCTCTTCGGCGTCCGCCTGGCCTTCTTCCGGCACACCGCCGCCGACGTGCGACTGCGGATCCTCGAGGGCCGCCGCCGCACCGTCGAACAGCAGCGCGAGGGGCTCCGGGCCTCACTGGCGAGGACCCGGCAGCGGCTCGACCGCTACACGCTCGAGCTGCAGCGCCACGGGCTGGAGTCGGTGGACCGGGAGGTCCGCTGGCTGAACGAACTGATCGATACCGAACGCCGGGAGGCGACGGGTCCGACAACGGCGCCCGACAGCCCTCCTCAGCCATCCGCGGACCGCAACCGGTCCGCGTCCACCGGACCCCAGGGGTCCAGGGAGAAGGAGAACCCATGGGATCAGTGAAGGTCGCCATCGTCGGCGTCGGGAACTGCGCTGCTTCGCTCGTGCAGGGCGTGGAGTACTACCGGGACGCGGACGAGACCTCGTCGGTGCCGGGCTTGATGCACGTCCGCTTCGGCGAGTACCACGTCTCCGACGTCGAGTTCGTCGCCGCGTTCGACGTGGACGCCAAGAAGGTCGGCCGCGACCTCTCCGAGGCCATCGTCGCCAGCGAGAACAACACGATCAAGATCTGCGACGTTCCGCCGCTCGGCGTCACGGTCCAGCGCGGCACGACCCTCGACGGGCTCGGCAAGTACTACCGCGAGATGGTCGAGGAGTCCGACGAGCAGCCGGTCGACATGGTCGCAGCCCTGCGCGAGTCCGGCGCCGACGTCCTCGTCTGCTACCTGCCCGTCGGCTCCCAGCACGCCGCGGAGTTCTACGCCCAGGCGGCGCTGGACGCCGGCGTCGCGTTCGTCAACGCCCTGCCGGTCTTCATCGCCGGCACCAAGGAGTGGGCGGACAAGTTCACCGCCGCGGGCGTGCCGATCGTCGGTGACGACATCAAGAGCCAGGTCGGCGCCACCATCACCCACCGCGTGCTGGCCAAGCTGTTCGAGGACCGCGGCGTCCAGCTCGACCGCACCATGCAGCTCAACGTCGGCGGCAACATGGACTTCAAGAACATGCTCGAGCGCGAGCGCCTGGAGTCCAAGAAGATCTCCAAGACCCAGTCGGTCACCAGCCAGGTCGACCGCGACATGGGCGTCGGCAACGTGCACATCGGCCCGTCGGACCACGTGCCGTGGCTGAGCGACCGCAAGTGGGCCTACGTGCGTCTCGAGGGCCGCGCGTTCGGCGACGTCCCGCTGAACCTGGAGTACAAGCTCGAGGTCTGGGACTCCCCGAACTCCGCCGGGATCATCATCGACGCGGTCCGCGCCGCGAAGATCGCCAAGGACCGCGGCATCGGCGGCCCGATCCTGTCGGCGTCGTCGTACTTCATGAAGAGCCCGCCGGTGCAGTACGACGACAGCGCGGCCCGCGACGCCGTCGAGGCGTTCATCAAGGGCGACATCGAGCGCTGAACTCCAGACGATCCGCACGGGCCCGTGTCCTCTCCGGAGGACGCGGGCCCGTGCGTCGTCCCAGGTCCCGGATGCCTTCAGGCGACCGCCCTGCAAGGACCCGCCGCGAGCGTGCGAGTGGCGGGGGCCGGGGGATCCTTTCTCTACGCTGCACAGCATGCCTCCCCGCGCCCGCCGCCCGCTCCTCGCGGCGGGGCTGGCACTGGCGCTGGTCACCGGGTGCACCGCCGACATCGGGACGGACCGCACTGCCGGCGACCCGGTGACGGAGGAGGAAGCGCAGACCCTCTCCACGCTCCTGCAGCGCAACCAGCAGCGCGGCGGCGCGGACTTCGTCGTCACCGCGCCCTACGGCGAGGGCGAGCTGCTCACGCTCACCGGCTCCGTCGACTTCCGCAACGCGGTCGGCCGGGCGCAGGCGGTCACCAGCTTCGACGACGGCCGGGCCGACGACGTGCGCACCCTGTTCTTCACGCCCGAGGAGGTCTGGGTCGGTGACGTCCCCGGCCTGGCCGACGCCCTCGCCGAGAGCGGTGCCCCCGAGGCGGTCTACCTGAGTCGACCGGTCACCACCGGCACCGGGGACGGCGTCCCGCTGCTGGTCGACGTGCTCACCGAGATGCTGCTGAACCTGTCGGCGCGGCGGGCCGACGACCCGCGGGCCTTCCTCGACGGCGGCTACACGTGGGAGGGCCAACGCTCCATCGACAGCCGGCTGGCCACCCTCTTCGGAGCGCCCGGCGACCGGATCGTCGCGGTCGACGCATCCGACGACCTGCTGACCCAGTTCGTCACCACGGTGGCCGACGCCGGGTTCGACGTCACCATCACCCTCTCCGAGCACGGCATGCGCCGGATCGACCTACCGGCCGACGAGGAGACGGCCACGACGGCCGAGCACCCGGACGTCGCGGCGACGCTGGGCATCTGAGCGGGGGACCAGCGGGGCGCTCCGAGCAGCCGCACGCCGTCGAAAAGACGTCAGGAGAGGGCGGCCTCTTCCCCAGACCGCCCTCTCCCGCGTTCTTCCTACCAGATCCGGAGCGTTCCGGGCACCCTCAGTTGACGGATGGGTCTGCTGGGGCAGTCGAGAGCACGGCGAGGCGGCCGGTCTGCCGGCCGAGCACCGTGCGCCAGAGCTCGGGACCCGAGGCCTGGCAGAGCACGTCCTCCGGCAGGCCGGGCACGCACGCCCACGCTCCCTCGGCCAACTCACCGGCGAGTTGCCCGGCCGACCAGCCGGCGTAGCCGGCGAAGACCCGCAACCCGGTCAGTTCCTCCTGCAGGTCGGCCGGATCGCGGTCGAGGTCGACCAGGTGGACGTCGCCGGCCACCCGCCGCAGCGGGCCGTCGCCCTCGGCCACGGTGGCCGAGGAGATGGCCAGGCACAACGCCGTGTCCGTCTCGCACGGCCCGCCCACGTGGAACACGCCGGGCGCGACGGCGAGATCGCACCATCCGGGCAGCACGTCCCGGATCTCCACCTCGCTGGGACGGCCGAGGACGACGCCCAGCGTGCCGCTCTCGGAGTGGTCGAGCACGTAGACCACCGTGCCGGCGAAGGTGGGATCGGTGAGCGCCGGCATCGCCACGAGCAGGGCCCCCGGACGGACGTCGTCGAGGCAGCCGATCGCCAGCGCGGGGACCGTGGGCGCGCGTCGACCGGTCGCGGGCCGCGCGGGCGGGCCGGACTCGGGGTCGGACGACGAGGGCACCGGTGTCATCCCGACAAGTGTGCCCCAACCGTGCGCGGGCGGCGGTCGATCGCTCTCGGTCCGCGGATTCCCTGCCCACCTAGGGTGATCGCGTGCCGCAGGTGGAGACGAGCGTCCGGCACGTGCTCCGCCGTCGCGACTTCCGCCGCCTGCTGGGCACCCGGCTGTTCTCCCAGTTCGGGGACGGCGTCTTCCAGGCCGCGCTCGCCGGCACCGTGCTGTTCAACCCGCAGCGGGCCGCCGACCCCCTCGACATCGCGGCCGGTTTCGCCGTCCTGCTCCTCCCCTACTCCCTCGTGGGTCCCTTCGCCGGCGTCTGGCTGGACCGGTGGAGCCGACGCCAGGTGCTGCTGCGTGCCAACGTGATCCGGGCCGGGCTGGTGGCCGTCGTCGCCGTCCTGATCCTCGGTGGCGTCGAGGGCGCCGGCTTCTACACGGCCGGCCTCGCGGTCTTCTCGGTCAACCGGTTCGTGCTGTCCGCGCTGTCCGCGGGGCTGCCGCACACCACCGACGAGGCCTCGCTGGTCCCGGCCAACGCGCTGTCCACGACGGCCGGCGGGGTGTCCACGGTCGCCGGGGGAGCGGTGGCGATCCTGGTGCTGGAGGCGACCGGCTCCGGGAACCCCGGATACGCCGCGACGGCGCTCGCGGCCGGTATCCCGTACCTCGCCGCGTCAGCCGTCGTCAGCGGCTTCTCCCGCGCCCATCTGGGGCCCGACCACATGGTCACCGCCCACCAGTCCCTGCGCGCCGGTGCTCGGGACACCCTGCTCGGCCTGGTGGCCGGTGCGCGGCACGTGGCCGCCATTCCACCGGCGGCCGCCGCCCTGATCGCGATCGGCCTGCACCGGCTCTGCTACGGCGTCTTCACGCTCATGACGCTGCTCGTCTACCGCAACACCTTCCCGGCCGAGGGCGGCCTGTTCCCGGGCGGCATCCTCGGGCTCGGCCAGGTCGTGGCCGCCGCCGCCCTCGGCACGCTCCTCGCCGCCGTCGTCACGCCCCCGGTCGTGCGACGCATCGGGACCCGCCGCTGGGTCCCGGCCGCGCTCACCGGCGCTGCCGGAGCCCAGGTGGCGCTCGGCCTGTGGTTCGAGCCCGGCGTCGTCGTCCTGGTCGGGCTGCTGCTGGGTTTCGTGGCCCAGGCGGTCAAGATCTGCGTCGACAGCACGCTCCAGGAGACGGTCGAGGACGACTACCGGGGCAGGGTCTTCTCGGTGTACGACACGCTCTTCAACATGACGTTCGTGCTCGCCCTCGTGCTGGGCGCCGTCACCCTGCCGGAGTCCGGCATCTCCTCGCTCGTGCCGGTGGCCGTCGCGGCCGGCTACCTGGTGGCGGCGGTCACGTACCGGCACCTCACCCGCCGGCCCTGATCCCCGGTCAGAGCTCGGGGACGCAGGGCCCCCTGCCCAGGACGGCCAGGCCGGTCAGGTCCCCCGGGGCGAAGTCCGGGACCTCGCGCCGCGCCTCGGGGTACATCAGCTGCTGGTCGTCCTCGACGTGGCCCAGCCCGACGAGGTGGCCGAGCTCGTGCAGGATGATCGCCCGCGCGGTCTGGGCACCGCCGCGGAAGGCCAGGATCTCCGGCATCCGGTCGGCGTCGAGGGACACCGTGCCCGTCACGAAGACCTGCGGGCCGTCGCCCAGGGACACTGCGACACTGCCGGCCTGACCGACGGTGTCCCCGACCAGCGCGGGGTTCTGCTCCTCGGTCTCCCAGGCGACGAGCACCGGCGCCCAGCGGTCCCCGTAGGTCTCCGGCTGGAAGATCCGCCGGTCGAGGGTGCTCGGCTCGGCGCTGCTGCCGTCGTGGACGAACCGCAGGCCCGTCACCTCCGCGAGCCGGGCGAACGCCGCGTGCACCGCCTCCTCCCCACCGGGGGGCGCGTTGTCCGGGCGGATCGCGTAGTGCACGGGCCGGCAGGGGTCGTAGGCCACGGGGGTGACGCCGTCGGGCTGGACGGCGATGAAGCCGTGCGCCCCGCCCTCGGGCGGAGCGGGCGGCGGCGTGCCCAGCGGGGTACGGGCGGCCTCCCGGCCGGCCGTCGGGCGGTCCGGCGGGGAGGTGGGCGTCGGCGGGGTCGCCGTGGGCACGGCGGTCGAACCGGCCGCGGGGACGTCGGGGTCCACCGGTGACCACGGCCACGTGCTGGGACCCACCAGGACGGCGGCCGTGAGGCTGAGGAGGACGACCAGCGGCACGACGAGCAGCGCGCGCAGCGTCCTGCGACCGCGGCGCCGCGGAGGAGGGGGCGGCGGGCCGGGACTGCGCCACGGCATGGGCTCCACGCGCAGACCCGCGGCCTCGTCCAGGACCCACTGCGGCACCCGGCCGCTCGGCGGGCTCGGACCGTCGCCGCTCACCGGGTCGCGCTCGGCAGGGTCGAACGGGTCCACGGTCCGATTGTCGGCACGGACCGGCCGGTCCTGGAGTCCGGCACGCGAGGGCTCACGCCTGCCGGTTCGCCCACCACTCGAGGAGCGCGGCCTCGGCCTCGTCCGGGTCGAGCGGACCACGCTCCAGGCGGAGGTCCTTGAGGAAACGCCAGGCCTCGCCCACCTCCGGACCGGGGCCGATCCCGAGGAGCTGCATGATCGCGTTCCCGTCGAGATCCGGCCGCACGCGAGCCAGGTCCTCCTGCTCGGAGATCTCGCGGATCCGCTGCTCCAGGGAGTCGTAGGTGGCCGACAGCACCGCCGCTCGCTTCCGGTTGCGGGTCGTCGAGTCGGAGCGGACCAGCTTGTGCAGGCGGGGCAGCAGGTCACCGGCGTCGGTGACGTACCGGCGGACGGCGGAGTCGGTCCACTCCCCGGTCCCGTACCCGTGGAAGCGCAGGTGCAGGAAGGTCAGCCGGGCGACCGCCTCGACGACCTCCTTCGGGTACCGCAGCGCGGTCAGCCGTTTGCGCACCAGCTTGGCGCCGACGACCTCGTGGTGGTGGAAGGAGACGCGCCCCCGCGGCTCGTGCCGGCGGGTGGCCGGCTTGCCGATGTCGTGCAGCAGCGCCGCCAGGCGCAGGACGAGATCCGGGGACTGCGCCTCTGCATCCGCCTTCTCCAGCGCGATCGCCTGGTCGAGCACGGTCAGCGAGTGGGTGTAGACGTCCTTGTGCTGGTGGTGCTCGTCGATCTCCATCCGGAGGGCCGACAGCTCCGGCAGCACCACGTCGGCCAGGCCGGTCGCGACGAAGAGCTGCAACGCCGCCCGGGGGGCGTCCTGCAGCATCGTCTTGGAGAGCTCGGCCTGCACCCGCTCCGGGGTGATCCGGGCCAGCTCACCGGACATCGCGGTCATCGCCTCGACCACCTCGTCGACCGGCGTGAGCCCCAGCTGGGCGACGAACCGCACCGCCCGCAGCATGCGGAGCGGGTCGTCGGCGAAGGAGTCCGCCGCGGAGCCGGGGGTGCGCAGCCGCCCGGCCAGCAGGTCCCCCAGCCCGCCGAAGGGGTCGGTGACCGTCCGATCGGGCCCGAGGGAGACAGCCATGGCGTTGACCGTGAAGTCGCGCCGGACGAGGTCGTCGACGAGGGACCCGCCCCAGGCGACCTCGGGATTGCGGGACTCACGGTCGTAGCGATCGGCCCGGAACGTGGTGATCTCCACGCGCACGCCCCGGATCTCGGCGCCCACCGTGCCGAAGGCGATCCCGGTGTTCCACGTGGAACCGGCCCAGCCCGACAGCAGCTCCAGGATCTGCTCGGGGCGCGCGTCGGTGGTGAGGTCCAGGTCGCCGGGGATCCGCGACCCGCTCGAGCCCGCCGCCAGCAGCGCGTCGCGCACCGAGCCGCCCACGAGGTGGACCTCGAACCCGGCGGCGGTGAAGCGCACCCCGATGTCGGCGAGGACGGGGGAGAGGTCGACGAGCTCCCGCACGGTCTCCTGCACGGCCGCCGGGACCGGTGGCAGGTCAGGAGGACTCGAAGGGGTGGCGGACACGACCAGCCAGAGTAGTGCGACGGCGATGCGCCGCTGGTCCGGCTCCGTACGCCAGTCCGCCTGACCGCCGTCCTACCTCAGCGTTCCGGGTCCTCCCGCACTGTCGACGGTGAGGGAGGACCCAGAATGACCAGGTGACCTGATCATCAGCGCATGCGATGTTCGCGGAACCGTCCACGGCTACGGCACCGGTCCGGCTCCGCGCCCCGGTCCGCTCCTCACTCGTTCCTCGCTGCGATGCTCCCGGGGCTGTCGCCGGACTCGCGCTACCCTCCTGGCATGGCTGGGACGGGCGGGCGTGGGCGCCCCGGCCGCCGGCTCCGCCGGGTCGACGAGACCTCTGCCGGGGGCCTGGTGGTGGCCGACGACGGGGTGACCGGGCCGCGCGCCGCCCTGATCGGCCGGACCGACCGCCGTGGCCGGTTGCTGTGGTCGCTGCCCAAGGGGCACATCGAGGCCGGCGAGACGCCCGAGGACACCGCCGTCCGCGAGGTGGCGGAGGAGACCGGGATCATCGGTGAGGTCGTCGCTCCGCTGGGGATCATCGACTTCTGGTTCGTCGCCGACGGCCGCCGGGTGCACAAGACCGTGCACCACTTCCTGCTCCGCGCCATCGGCGGCGCGCTCTCCGACGCCGACGTCGAGGTGACGGAGGTCGCCTGGGTGCCCCTGGAGGAGCTGAGCGGCCGCCTGGCCTACGCCGACGAACGCGCACTGGTCGAGCGGGCACCCGCGCTGCTGGCCGACAGCGCCTGACCGAGCTTGCGAGGTCACGATAGGCAGAGCCCGGCTCCGGGTCGGAGGGCCGACGAGCGTCAGCGAGGAGGGACGATGACCCGGACGGCGCTGCCGCACGCCATCGTCGCCCCCTTGTTCGCCACGGCGCTCGGTCTCGGTGTGCTCGGGGGGCCGGCGGCATCCGCCGGAGCCGCTCCGGTCCCGATGCCCGTGCTGGCCGCCCCGGAGACCCCGGTCGCCCCGGGGACCCCGGCCGCTGCGGAGGAGGACGCGACCGATCCCGACCGGCCGGTCAGCATCGAGGTCGGCCGCTTCGAGCCGCGCACCATCACCCCCGGCTCGCCGGTCACCGTCACCGGGGCGCTCACCAACACCGGGTCGACGACCATCACCGATCTCAGCATGCGACTGCAGCGCGGGGACGTGCTCACCACCCGCGCCGAGCTGGCCGCCGACCAGCGGGATCCCGATCCGGCGACCGCCGTGCTGGCGCCGTTCCAGCCCGTGCCGGGCCAGCTCGCGCCCGGCGAGGAGCTCGCCTTCAGCTACACCGTGCCCTCCGAGGAGCTGCGGCTCACCGAGGACGGCGCCTATCCGGTGCTGATCAACGTCAACGGCGCAGTCGACCGCCTGGAGCAGCGCAGGGTGGGCGAGCTGTCCACCTACGTCGTCCAGCAGTCCGCCGCGCCCACCGCCCGGACCGCCGTCGCCTGGCTGTGGCCCATCGTCGAGTCCTCGCACCGCACCGCCTCCGGCGGCTTCCGGGACGACGGGCTCGCGGAGTCGGTCAGCAGCGGCGGACGGCTCGACCGGGCACTGGCGGTGATCGAGCGGCTCCCTGGCGGGGTGAACGGGGACGGGACGCCGGTCGCGCCGGCACTCCAGGTGGCCCTGGCGATCGACCCGGCCCTCGTCGAGGAGCTCCAGCTCATGGCGGCGGGGCCCTACGAAGTCGACGGCCGGCCGGGCACGGGCACGGAGGAGGCCGCGGCGTTCATCGAGCGGCTGCGCGAGGTCGCCGCCGTCCACCCGGTCGTCGCCCTGCCCTACGGGGACGCCGACGCCGACGCCCTCACCGGCGCCGGGGTGCCCGCCGTCCTCACCCGCAGCCTTCCCGGCACCCCCGAGGGCACCGCCCAGGATCCGCCGGGCAGCACCCTGCGCGAGGACGGCGCCGCAGCCACCGCCGACGGTGCGCCGGCCTCGGCTCCGGACACCGACGAATCGGGGGACGGCGCCGGGGCGGCGATCCTCGCCGACGCCCTCGACGTGGAACCGCGCACCGACCTCCTGTGGGCAGCCGGCGGCTCGCTGCGCCCCGACACCGTGCCCGTCCTCCAGGCCGGAGGCGTCGGAACGGTCGTCCTGGGATCGGGCGGGCTGTCCGACGGCGATGACGCGGCCGGTCTCGCGGACACCACCGCCGCCGCACGGACCACCGTCGCCACCACGGTCGGACCGCTGGACGCCCTGGTCGCCGACTCCACCCTCTCCGGGCTCGTGGGCGCGGCCGAGCAGGCCGCGGGTGGAGCCCGTATGGCCGAGCAGCGCTACCTGGCCGAGCTCGCGGTCCTGAACACCCAGGCCCCGGCCGGCACCGAGCAGACCGTCCTGGTCGCGCCACCGCGCGAGGTGGACGCCGGTCCCGAGGGTGCCGGGGCGATGATGGCCGACACCGCGAGCCTGCCGTGGCTGCGCGCGGCCACGCTCGCCGAGCTGTCCGCGACCGCCCCGGCGCCCGCCGGGGACCTGCTGGACGCGACGGACGGTCCCGCCCTCGACCCCGCCGGTCTGGCCGACGTCGTGGCCGCCACCGCGATCCGCGAGGAACTGGCCGGCGCCGTCGTCGGCGACGACGAGATCGCCCTGCGCAGCTACGACGCGGCGATCTCGCGCGCGGCCTCGGCCACGCGACGGGACGAACCCGAGGACTTCCGGGAGGTGGCGGCGGCCCTGCGCACGACGCTGGACCGGCTGGGCAGCCAGGTGACCCTGCTGGCACCGGCCGACGGGACCTACAGTCTCGGCTCCAGCGACGCCCCGCTCGTGCTCACCGTGCGCAACGACCTCCCGATGACCGTCCAGGTGCTGCTCGACGTCCGCACCCGTGGCAGCCGCGGACTGTCCATCGGCGAGATCGAGCCGCAGATCCTGGCTCCCGGTCAGCGCTCCACCATCCAGGTGCCCACCGAGGTGCGGCAGGCCGGCGGGTTCGCCGTCCGCGCCCAGCTGACGACGCCGGGCGGGCGTCCCCTCGGCGAGGAGATCTCCCTCCAGGTCAAGAGCACGGCGTACGGGTCGATCTCGCTGATCATCACCATCGGGGCGGCGGCACTGCTCGGCCTGCTCTTCCTGCGCCGGCTGGTCACGTTCGTGCTGCGGCGGCGCCGCGCGGCGGCGGACGGCGGAGCTGCCGGCGGTCCCGAGGGCGCCGCGCTGCAGCCGTCGCCCAACCGGAGCCCGGTGTGAGGGCAGGCCCGGAGGACGAGCGCCCGGACGCCCCGGAGCGTGAACGCCGCGCCGACGACGTCCGCGCCGGCCGGCCACCGGTTCCTCCGCCGGCCCGCTCGCGCCGCGCCGGTGGCACGGCCCTCCCGCCGCCGCCCTACCGGGCCGCGCCTCCGCCCTCGGCGCCGTTCGCGGATCCGGCATCCCGTGCCCTGACGCCGGAACCACCGCCGGAATCACCGCCGGAATCACCGCCGCTCCTGCCGCCGGTCACCTCGCGACCGCCCGCCCCACCGCGGCCTCCCGTGCCGCCGTTGCCGCCGCTGCGCAACCGCTGGGTGCCGGCCGCCGACGACAGCCACACCCAGGTGATCACGGTCCTGCCGCCCGTTCCGCGCGGACCGGTGGCCGAGACCGAGGAGGAGGCCGACGAGCGGGAAGGTACGGCCGGCGCGGCCGGCGGGATCCTGCGCGCCGCCGGCACGATGGCGGTCGCCACGCTGGTCTCCCGCATCACCGGCCTGCTGCGGACCATGGTGCTCGTCGCGGCGCTGGGCGTGAACCTTGTCGGGGACGCCTACAACACCGCGAACACGCTGCCGAACATCGTCTACGAGCTGCTGCTCGGCGGCGTGCTCGCGTCCGTCGTCGTCCCGCTGCTGGTGCACGCCCAGGAACGCGACCGGGACGGCGGCACCGCGTACGCGCAGCGGCTGAGCACGCTCGCCATCAGCGGGCTCGTCGTGGTGACCGCGCTGGCCGTCCTGGCAGCCCCGCTGCTGACCCGGCTCTACGGCATCGTCGACAACCCGCAGCAGGTGGAACTGGCCAACTGGCTGGCCCGCATCCTGCTGATCGAGATCGTCTTCTACGGGATCGGCGCCCTGGCCCAGGCGATCCTCAACTCCCGGGGTGTCTTCGGACCACCCGCGTGGGCACCGGTGCTCAACAACGTCGTCGTGATCGCGACCGGCCTGCTCTTCCTGGCCGCGAGCGGTCCGGGCGCACTCACCCCGGTCACCATCACGCCCGGCCAGGTATGGCTGCTCGGCATCGGGACCACGCTCGGGATCGCCGTGCAGGCCCTGGTGCTGCTTCCCCTGCTGCGGGGGGTGGGCGTGCCGCTCCGCCCCCGCTGGGGGCTCCGGAACACCGGCCTCCGAGAGGCCGGCACGCTGGGACTCTGGGTGATCGCGTACTCGGCGGTCAGTGCGATCGGGGTCGCCGTCGCCATGCGGATCGCCAACGAGGCCGGGCGCGAGGGTGGACTGGGCTCGCTGGCCTTCGCCAACGCCAGCCTGCTGTTCCAGATGCCCTACGGGATCATCGGCGTCGCGCTGCTCACGGCCCTGCTGCCGCGGATGAGCCGGGCGGCCGCCCGGCACGACTCCCCCGCCGTCATCGAGGACCTCTCCCTGGGGACCCGGCTCTCCGCCGTCGGGCTGCTCCCGGTCACCGCGCTGCTGGCCGTGCTCGGCGCGCCCCTCGGCGTCCTGGCCTTCGCCCGCGGGAACACGACGGCGGAGCAGGCCGAGGGGATCGGCACGGCGCTGGCGATCGGCGCGTTCGGGCTGCTGCCGATGGCCGTGACGCTGCTGCAGCTGCGGGTCTTCTACGCGATGAAGGACGCCCGGACGCCGACGTTCATCCAGCTGGGCATGGTCGCCGTCCGCGTTCCCCTGCTGCTGCTCGTGCCCGCCGTCGTCGAGCCGGAGGACGTCGTCGCCGGACTGATGCTCGTCACGAGCATCACCTACGTGGCGGGCTGGGTGATCGGTGACGTGGCCCTGCGCCGCCGGCTGGGCGGCCTGCGGACGCGCGCGACGTTCGGTCCACTGCTGCGCGTGACCGCCGTGTCCGTCGTCGCCGGCGCCGTGGGCTTGCTTGTCCGGAACGTGACCGACGACCTCGTCGGCACGTCCCCGGGAGGGTCGCTCGTGACGGTCCTGGTCGGTACCGTGGTCATCGGCGGCGTGGCTCTCGCAGGTCTCGTGATCGCCCGCGTCCCCGAGATCCGGGAGCCCCTGGCAGCGCTCAGGGAACGGAAGGGGCGCGGATGACCGATCCCTCGGGGGATGCGTCGCCACCGTCGGAGCGCACGCGCCGGCGGCCGCAACAGGACAGGGGGTCGACAGTGTCGATGACATCGACGACCACCGGCCTTCCCGACCGCTACCGGCCGCTCGACCAGATCGGCGCCGACGAGCCGACGCCGACGGGCGTCATCCAGTGCTGGCGGGCCAAGGACCGCGTCCTCAACCGCGACGTGGCCATCCGGGTGCACACCCCGGCCGGCCAGGCCGCGCACGCGTGGATCAGCCGCGCCCTCACCGCCGGCGGGCTGGCCACTCCCGCCCTGGCGATGGTCTACGACGCCTCCGAAGGCATCGGGGGTGGGCCGGGCGGCGACACCGTGGGTGGGGGGGCGGCCGGCAGCGCCGCCTACGTCGTCAACGAGTGGATCGACGGCGAGACCCTGGCCGAGCGCCTCACCCGCGGGCCCATGCCCGACCGGGAGGTCCGGACCGTGCTGCGCCGCCTGGCCGAGGGCGTGGCCGAGGCGCACCGGGTCGGCCTCGCCGTCGGTGGGCTCACCCCGGACAACGTCGTGCTGCGCCCCAACGGGCTGGTGGGCCTGCGAGCGGTTCCCGCCGCCACCGGGACCATCGACGGCGACATCGCCGCGCTGGGCGCGCTGCTGGAGGCGTGCCTGACCGGCCTCGACCCGGCTCAGCCCGGACAGCGTCGGCTCACCGGACCGTCGGACCTCGTCGCGCTGGTGCGCCGGGCCCGGTCGACCGAGCCCGGCCAGGGTCTGTCCAGCGTGGCCGCCATGGCCTCGCTGCTGGCCGAGCGCTCCCGCTCGGGCCCGATGTCGGCGGCGGCCCGGGCCGAGGAGACCGACAGCGGCTGGTTGCGTCGCCTGCGCGATCGCCGGCCCGATCAGGCCTCCGACCACCCCGACGCGCCCGCGCGCCCCCAGGTGGCGCCCGACGGCGAGCCGGTCCGCCTGAACCCGCAGACACTGCCCCCGGTCCCGCCGGTGCGACCGGTCACCGGCACCGCCGTCCCTCCCGGTGCCCTCGGCGGTGACACGATCGCGGCCGGTTCCGTCACCCCGGCCGCCGGTGCCTACGCCGGGTCGGCATTCCCTTCCCCGCCCACTCGCTTCGACGACGAGCCGCTCGACGTGCTCGACGACGGGTACGACGGATACGACGGCCGGTACGAGGAACCCCTCACCGGGGAGAACGACATCGACGAGGACGGGGCCACGCGGCACCGCCTCGTGGTCTTCGGCCTGCCACTGCTCGCCCTGCTCGTGGTGGTGGCGCTGGCGTGGTGGTTCGGCAAGGGCGTCATCTCGGTGGCCGGTGAGGTGGACGAGACGCCTGGCTCGACCCCGTCGGTGAGTGCCCCCGCGCAGGGCTCGGAGACCGGCTCCCCCGTCGAGGCGGGCGCGGCCGTTCCGATCGTCGGCGGCGACGTGTTCGACCCCCAGGGCGACGGTGACCCCGACCATCCCGACGACGTGCCGCTCGCCTTCGACGGCGACCCCGCGACATCCTGGTCGACCTACGAGTACCGGGGCTCACCGGCCTTCGGCAACCTCAAGGACGGCGTAGGCCTGCTGCTCGACCTGGGCTCCGCCCAGGAACTCGGGGCGGTCACGGTCACCAGCACCTCGCCCGGCGCCACCGTCGAGATCCGCACCGCCGACTCGGCGGGCGGGAGCGTCGACGCCTTCGACGTCGCCGCCGCAGGTGAGCTGCAGGAGGAGACGCAGCTCGTCTTCGAGGAGCCGGTCACCGGGCAGTACGTGCTGGTCTGGTTCACCGGCCTGGTGCCCAGCGAGGGCGGCTTCTCGGCCGACATCGCCGAGGTCACCGTCCAGGCGGCCGGCTGAAGGAGGACGCCGTCCTCCCCGGGACGGGCGAGCCTCTGGACGCCGGCCGTGGGGAATGCTCCCCCTACGATCCTCGTTGTGCCGCCCGTGACTGACTCCCCAACCCCCGGTCCCGCCGTGACGACGGGCGAGATCGAGAACCCCGTGATCCCGCCCGCCGAGCACGACGGCATCCGCGACCTGATCATCATCGGGTCCGGACCGGCCGGGTACACCGCGGCCACGTACGCCGCCCGAGCGAACCTCCACCCGTTGGTGTTCGAGGGCTCGCAGTTCGGCGGCGCGCTGATGACCACCACCGAGGTGGAGAACTTCCCCGGTTTCCCGGAGGGCATCCAGGGTCCGCAGCTCATGGACGACATGCGAACCCAGGCCGAGAAGTTCGGCGCCCAGCTGGAGCCGCGCGACGTCACCGAGGTCGACCTCACCGCCGAGCCCAAGATCGTCAAGGTCGGCAGCGAGGTCCACCGCGCCCACGCCGTCATCGTCGCCACCGGGTCCAAGTACCGGTACCTGGGGCTGGAGAACGAGCAGCGCCTGCTGGGCCGCGGCGTCTCGGCGTGCGCGACCTGTGACGGCTTCTTCTTCCGCGACCAGGACATCGTCGTGGTCGGTGGCGGTGACTCGGCGATGGAGGAGGCCACCTTCCTCACCCGCTTCGCCAAGAGCGTCACCGTCGTCCACCGGCGCAACGAGCTCCGTGCCTCCAAGATCATGGTGAAGCGGGCGCAGGACAACGAGAAGATCCGCTGGGCGCTGGGCAAGCAGGTCACCGACGTCCTCGGTGACAGCACCGTGGACGGCGTCCAGATCAGCGACGTCGAGAACGGCAGCACCGAGACG
The DNA here is from genome assembly GCF_006717095.1 of Blastococcus colisei. Classification (NCBI taxonomy): domain Bacteria; kingdom Bacillati; phylum Actinomycetota; class Actinomycetes; order Geodermatophilales; family Geodermatophilaceae; genus Blastococcus; species Blastococcus colisei. The sequence goes on along the minus strand of NZ_VFQE01000001.1, from coordinate 78,614 downwards.
CTGCCGGTCAGCGGCCTGTTCGTCGCGATCGGGCACGACCCACGCAGCGAACTGTTCGCCGGCCAGCTCAAGCTGGACGACGCGGGGTACATCCAGGTCGAGCACCCCAGCACCCGCACCAACATCGACGGTGTGTTCGCCTGCGGTGACGTCGTCGACCACATCTACCGGCAGGCCATCACCTCGGCCGGCACCGGCGCGGCCGCGGCGATCGACGCCGAGCGCTGGCTCGCCGAGACGTTCGACGAGCGCTGAGCGGGCATACAACCACCCACCTGCGGGTTGACCCCACAGGACTTCGAGCAAGCGAACGAGAGGGAGAACGACCGATGGCAGGCAACACCGTGACGGTCACCGACACCAGCTTCGCCAGCGACGTGCTGGGCAGCGACAAGCCCGTGCTCGTGGACTTCTGGGCGGAGTGGTGCGGCCCCTGCAAGATGGTCGCCCCCGTCCTCGAGGAGATCGCCGCCGAGCACGGCGACAAGCTGACCATCGCCAAGCTCAACATCGACGAGAACCCGCAGATCGCCCGCGACTACCAGGTCATGTCGATCCCGACCATGACGGTCTTCCAGGGTGGCAAGCCGGTGAAGAGCATCATCGGCGCCAAGCCCAAGGGCGCGATCCTCAACGACCTCGCCGACTACCTCTAGGCCTCGTCCCGAGGCTCGCCGCAAGTTGCGAGGGGTGAGGAGGACGAGGTCCTTTCTCTCGCACGCTCGGCGCGGGCCCCTGAAGGGTGGCCGTTCCAGAGCGTGACCGTCGGGCCCATTCGTCCACCCGGACGGATGGGCCCGACGCCGTTGGAGTGGCCCCCGATGGGCCGCGCCGTCCGACAGGGACGACAATCGGGGCACGATGACGAGAACGGCGGAGTTTTCGAGTTCCCCAGCGGAGCTGTGATGGGAACCGACAGCCGTATGCAGATCCTGAGGCTCGGGGACCGAGGGGCCGCCGTCGCGGACGTACAGACGGCGCTCCGCAGCCTGGGCCTGCTGCCCGACGGAGACGGCGCCGCCACTCCCCGCCCCCCGCAGGCCATGGCCACGCTCCCCGACGTCGCGCTCGACTCCGCGGTCTTCGACGACGCGACGGAACTGGCGGTCCGGCATTTCCAGCAGAACCGTGGCCTGTCCGTGGACGGGCGCGTGGGCGAGGAGACCTACCGGGCGCTGAACGAGGCCCGCTGGTCACTGGGTGACCGGCTGCTGCGCTACGACCCCGAGCGGCCGGTCCGCGGGGACGACGTGATCAGCCTGCAGGAGCGGGTGCACGAGCTCGGCTACGACGCCGGCCCGGTCGACGGGGTGTTCGGCGCCGAGACCGAGACCGGTCTCCGCGCCTTCCAGCGCGACTACGGTCTCACCGCCGACGGCACCTGCGGCCCGGCCACCCTGCGTGCCCTCCGCCAGTTGGGCCGCAAGGTCACCGGCGGGCGGCCGCAGCTCCTCCGGCAGAGCGCCTCCCTCGTCGAGAGCGGGCCGCACCTGATCGGCCGGCGCATCGTGGTCGATCCGGGGCACGGCGGCGAGGACGCCGGCTGCACCGAGGGGGAGACCACCGAGTCCGACCTGGTCTTCGACCTCGCCTCGCGCATCGAGGGCCGGCTCGCCGCAGCCGGCGCGACGGTCTACCTCACCCGCGGCCGGCACCAGAACCCGTCGCCGGCCGAGCGCACCGCGTTCGCGAACGACGCCCGCGCCGACCTGTTCATCGCCCTGCACCTCGACGCGCACAGCTCCGAGCACGCGCGCGGGGTGGCCAGCTACTACTACGGCACGGGTTCCGGCCCCTCGTCCACCGTCGGCGAGCAGTTCGCCAACCTGGCCCGCCGTGAGGTCCTCGCCCGCACCGGCATGCTCGACCTCGGCTCGCACCCCAAGACGTGGGACCTCCTGCGGATGACCCGGATGCCGGCGGTCCGCCTGGACTGCGGCTACCTCTCCCACCCGGTCGACCGGCTGCTGCTCCTCGACGCCCGCGTCCGCAGCGCCATCGCCTCCGCTGTCCTCGCCGCCGTCCAGCGCCTCTACCTGCCCGCAGAAGCAGATCCGCCCACGGGCACCTTCGTGCTGCCGGCTCCGTGATCTGAGCTGTGACAATGCGATCCTCCGGATCGCACCGCGGCCAGGTGCCGTTCCCTCGATGCGTTGAGCCGCTGAGTCGTCCCTGCGCGGACCCCTCCGGGGCCCACTCGGGCCGACGGCCCGGTGCAGTCCAGTTGATCCGGGCGGCACGCTCGCCCGCCTAGGTTCCGTCCTTACACTCGGAAGGTGCCCACCACCCCGCCCGGCTCACCCGCCGGTCCCGGTCAGCCGGGAACGCACCTGACGCACGGTGCGCATCCCCACGTCGTCCCGCGGCATCCGCGGCTCGATCCCCTGGCCGACCGGTACGCAGCACGCACGCACGGCATGAAGAGCTCGGAGATCCGGGCACTCTTCTCCGTCGTGAGCCGACCGGAGGTCGTCTCCCTGGCGGGCGGCATGCCTGCGGTCACCGCCCTCCCGCTGGACGCGGTGGGCTCGATGATCGGCGAGCTCGTCTCCGGCATGGGCGCGCAGACCCTGCAGTACGGGTCGGGTCAGGGCGACCCACGGCTGCGCGAGCGGATCTGCGACGTCATGGCCCTGGAGGGCATCACCGATGCCTCGCCCAGCGAGGTCGTCGTCACCGTCGGCTCCCAGCAGGGCCTGGACCTGGTGACCCGCGTCTTCATCGACCCCGGTGACGTGATCCTGGCCGAGGGTCCCTCCTATGTCGGCGCCCTGGGCGTCTTCCAGGCCGCCCAGGCCCGGGTCCGGCACGTCGCGATGGATGACCACGGGCTGATCCCGGAGGCGCTGGAAGAAGCGCTCATCGACTGCCGCGCCAACGGCGACCGCGTGAAGTTCCTCTACACGGTGCCGAACTTCCACAACCCGGCGGGCGTCACGCTGTCGGAGCCGCGCCGCGAGGCGATCATGGCGCTCGCCGAGCAGTTCGACCTGCTCGTCATCGAGGACAACCCCTACGGTCTGCTCGGATTCGAGCACGAACCGTTGCGTGCGCTGCGGGCCCGCAACAACCAGCGGGTCATCTACCTCGGCTCCTTCTCCAAGACGTTCTCACCGGGTCTGCGGGTGGGTTGGGTGCTCGCACCGCTCGCCGTCCGGGAGAAGCTCGTGCTGGCCACCGAGGCGCAGGTGCTCTGCCCGCCGTCGCTGACGCAGTACGCCGTCGCCCGGTACCTGGACACCCAGCCCTGGCGCGAGCAGATCAAGCTGTTCACCGAGCTCTACCGCGAGCGCCGGGACGCCACCCTGGAGTCGCTGGCCGCGCTCATGCCCGCGGGCACCGCGTGGACCCGGCCCGACGGCGGCTTCTACGTCTGGCTCAAGCTGCCGCCGGGGCTGGACGCCAAGCTCATGCAGCCCCGCGCGGTCAACGCGCACGTGGCCTACGTGCCCGGCATCGGTTTCTTCGCCGACGGCAACGGCCGGGAGTACATGCGGCTGTCCTACTGCTATCCCGAGCCCGACCAGATCCGCGAGGGCGTGCGCCGGCTGGCCCGCGTCATCGAGGCCGAGCTCGACCTGCATTCCACGTTCGACCCCGTCGACACCGGTACGTTCCGGGCGATCAAGTCCGGCCACGACGCCGAGACGATCGTCGGGCCCGCCAACAGCGATACCTACGAGGACGGACGGGCATGACGGAGTCGACGGCCACTTCCCCCGAATCCGATGCCGCCGGTCCCTCGGGCCTGCGCGCCGTCGTCCTCAGTGGAGGCCTGACCTTCGAGCGCGAGGTCAGTCTCTCGTCGGGGACCCAGGTGTGGGAAGAGCTGGTCAGGGCCGGGGTCGACGCCGAGATCCGCGACGCGGACGCCGACCTGCTCCCGGGCCTGGCGGCCGCCCCGGCCGACGCCGTCTTCATCGCCCTGCACGGCGCCACGGGGGAGGACGGCGCCCTGCGGGCCGTCCTGGACCTGGCCGGCGTCGCCTACGTCGGTTCGCCGGCCGCCGCCTGCCGGCTGGCGTGGGACAAGCCGGCGGCCAAGTCCGTGGTGCGGGCTGCCGGTGCCGCGACGCCGGACTGGGTGGCGCTGCCGCACAGCACCTTCCGGGAGCTGGGCGCCGGCGCGGTCCTCGACCTCATGGTGGCCCGGCTCGGCCTGCCGCTGATCGTGAAGCCGGCCTCGGGCGGTTCCGCCCTCGGCGTGCAGAAGGTGAGCAACGTCGAGGAGCTGCCCGCGGCGATGGTCAGCTGCTTCGCCTACGGCGACACGGTCATGGTCGAGCGCTACGTCGACGGCGTCGAGCTGGCGATCTCCGTCGTCGATCTGGGGGAGGGGCCGCAGGCGCTGCCGGCGGTCGAGATCGCCCCGGCCTCCGGGGTCTTCGACTACACCGCGAGGTACACCCCCGGCCTCACCGAGTACCACGCGCCGGCCCGGGTGGCGGACGACGTCGCCGAGCGTGCCGCCGCGCTGGCCGTGACGGTCCACCAGGCGCTCGGCCTGGCCGACCTGTCCCGGACCGACGCGATCGTCTCCCCGGACGGCGAGGTGCACTTCCTCGAGGTGAACGTCTCTCCGGGCCTCACCGAGACCTCGATGTTCCCGATGTCGGTGGAGGCCGCCGGCTTGGAGCTGGGCGAGGTCCTCGCCGGCCTGCTCGTTCGCCGGGCCGGCATCCTTCGCTGACCCCGTTCCGGTCGGTGATCAGGTTCCCTGATCGTTTGTGGTGCTCCCTCACCGTCGACGGTGAGGGAGGACCCTTGTTGATCAGGGAACCTGATCAACCTCGCGCCGACGATTCGTCCGTGACGTAACCCCGGACACATCACTGGGAGGGCGGCTCAGACCTCCGGACGGCGCCCGGTGATCTCCGGAGCCATGACGCCGATGATCCGTTGCAGATCGTCGACCGAGCCGAACTCGACGACGATCTTCCCCTTCGAGCGGCCGATCTGGATCTTGACCCTGGTCTCGAACCGGTCGGAGAGCCGGGATCCGAGTTCCTCGACGCCGGGGGCGGAGATGTTGCGGGCCCGGCGCTTGGCGGCGGGCCGCTCGGCGGCAGCCGTCGCCACCGCTTCCTCGGTGGCCCGGACCGACATGCCCTCGGCCACGATGCGGGTGGCGAGCGCGTCCTGGGCCTCGGCGTCCGCGAGCCCGAGCAGCGCCCGGGCGTGCCCGGCGGAGATGACCCCGGCGGCGACGCGAGTCTGCACCTTCACCGGCAGCTTCATCAGCCGGATGGTGTTGGTGACCTGCGAGCGGCTCCGGCCGATCCGGCTGGCGAGCTCCTCGTGGGTGGCGCCGAACTCCTCGAGGAGCTGCTGGTAGGCAGCGGCCTCCTCCAGCGGGTTGAGCTGGACGCGATGGATGTTCTCCAGGAGGGCGTCCCGCAGCATCGCGTCGTCCGTGGTGTCGCGGACGATGGCGGGGACGGTCTCCAGGCCGGCCGCCCGCGCGGCCCGCAGCCGGCGCTCGCCCATGATCAGCTCGTAGGCGACCCCGCCGTCCTCCTGGGGAGTCTCCCGGACGACGATCGGCTGCAGCAGCCCGAACTCCTTGACGCTGTGGGTGAGCTCCTCCAGCGCCTCGTCGTCGAAGACCTGGCGCGGCTGCTTCGGGTTCGGGACGACGGAGGTCACCGCCACCTCGCGCAGTTGCGCACCGGGGACGCCGATCGCGCCCTCCGACGGAGGTGTCACCGGGGAGACCGGCGTGCCGAAGGCCGGGACGGTGACGGGAGTGGCCGGCGTCTCGGCCGGCTCGGCGGCGGCGGGCGGCGGCACCAGCGCGACAGCGGGACCGGCCGGCTCCGACGGAGCGGGCGCGGGGGACGGACGCTCCGCCTCCGGCGCGCTGGTGGGGATGAGGGCCGCCAGGCCCCGGCCCAGACCGCCACGCTTCGTCATGACCGCTCTCCGCTCACCCGTGGGTTGCTCACTGACTGTCCTGCGCACTGACCGCCTGCTGGGCGGCGACCGGAGGAGCGACGGTGGCCCCGGCCATCCCCGAGCGTTCGAGCGGAGGAAGGTCGACACCGCGCTCGGCGAGCTGGCGGGCGGCCTCGACATAGCTCGTCGAGCCCCGGGAGCCGGGGTCGTAGGTGAGCACCGACTGCCCGTACCCCGGCGCCTCGGACACCCGGACGTTGCGAGGGATCACCGCCGGGAGGACCAGGTCGCCGAAATGGTTGCGGACCTCGTCGGCCACCTGGTCGGCCAGCTTGGTCCGCCCGTCGTACATGGTCAGCAGGATGGTCCGGACCGAGATCCCGGGGTTCAGGTGCTGCCGGACCAGGTCGATGTTGTTGAGCAACTGCCCCAGCCCCTCCAGCGCGTAGTACTCGCACTGGATGGGGATGAGGACCTCGTCCCCGGCCACGAGCGCGTTGAGGGTGAGCAGGCCGAGCGAGGGGGGGCAGTCGATGAGCACGTAGTGCGGACGCTGGTCGGGCGGCAGCTCGTGGACGTAGGCCTCGATCGCCCGGCGCAGGCGGTGCTCGCGGGCCACGACGGAGACCAGCTCGATCTCGGCGCCGGCCAGGTCGATCGTGGCCGGCACGCAGAGCAGCTTCGGACTCGCCGTCGTCGGATGGACGACCTCGGCCAGGGAGTTGTCGCCGACGAGGGCGTCGTAGACCGAGGGGGTGCCCACGGTGTGCTCGACGCCGAGGGCGGTGCTGGCGTTGCCCTGCGGGTCGAGATCGATGACCAGCGTGCGCAGCCCGTAGAGCGCCAGGGCCACCCCGAGGTTGACCGTGGACGTCGTCTTGCCCACGCCGCCCTTCTGATTGGCGATCGTGATGACGCGGATCCGGCTCGGCACCGGGAAGGGATCCTGGTCGGCCGCGTGCAGCACGCGCGTGGCTCTGAGCGCCTCCATCGCGATCGGGCTGTCGAAGTCCACGACACCGCCGGAGGACGAGGAGGACGACTGGTCGGCAGCGAGGCTGCTGCGCAGCCGTTCGCCCGGGTCGGTCATCGCGGGTCCTTCCTCCATGCCTTCTTCATGTGCACAGCCGTTTCACGTGGAACGCCGTTTCACGCGGGGCCGGTGCCTGTTCCACGTGGAACAGCGCACGGACGCTCGGTGCGAGGGTGCCGTCACCGTGCTCCGCGTGTCATGACCACCACGGTAGTGGCAGCACCCCCGAGGTCCGCACCGACGGCCCGCGGATGTATGTCCCGCATGCCCGCCGCCTCCAGTTCCGGTCGCATCCTCGGCAGCTCCTCCAGCGCTCGGGCGCCGACCAGTGCGATCAGTTGGGCGCCGGGCCGCATCAGCCCACGGCACCAGCCGACCAGGCGCGGTAGGGGAGCGACCGCTCGGGCGGTCACGACGTCGACCACTCCGACCGCGGTCACGACGGAGCGTTCCTCGGCGCGGCCGCGCACCACCCGCCACGGGAGCCCGCCGGGCCCGGCCAGCGTGTTCAGCTCGCCCAGGGTCTGGTCGAGGAACTCCACCCGCCGCGCCATGGGCTCCACCAGCGTGAGGACGACGTCCGGCCGGGCCAGTCCGAGGGGGATGCCCGGCAGGCCCGCACCGCTGCCGACGTCGACGACGCGCGCACGCTGCGGCACCGCCTCGGCCACCGCGGCGCTGTTGAGCACGTGTCGCTCCCACAGGCGCGGTACCTCGCGCGGGCCGATCAGCCCGCGGACGACGCCGTCGGCCGCCAGGTGCCCGACGTACCGCTCCGCCAGGTGCAGGGCAGGACCGAACACCCGCTCGGCGACCGCCGGGGTGGGTGGCGCGCCGTCGCCGGCGAGCGAGGCAGGCTCACTCACGCCGACTCCGCGCCGGCGCCCGTCGCCTGCCTTCCCGAACGCTGCTGCGCCCATGTGAGCACGCCGGCTGGCTCACTGAACGGTCACTTGTCGGGCAGGACCACGACACGACGGTTCGGCTCCTCGCCCTCGGACTCGCTGTACACGCCCGAGACCGAGGCGATGACGTCGTGGACGACCTTGCGCTCGAACGGGTTCATCGGGGACAGCCGCTCCGGCTGACCGCTGGCGGCGACACGGCGCGCGGTGTCCCCGGCCAGCGCCGTGAGGTCGGCCCGACGCCTCGCCCGGAACTCGCCGATGTCGAGCATGAGCCGGCTGCGCACGCCGGTGGACTGAGCCACGGCGAGGCGGGTGAGCTCCTGGAGCGCCTCGAGGGTCGCACCGTCGGGCCCGATCAGGTCGGTCAGCTTGCCGCCGACGATGGCGACCGAGGCACGGTCGCCCTCGACGTCGAGGTCGATGTCGCCGTCCTTGTCGAGGATGTCCAGGAGGCGCTCGAGATAGTCGCCGGCCACGTCGCCCTCGCGGACCAACAGGTCGGCGCCGTCCTCGTCGTCATCCTCATCAGCCTCATCCGTCCCGCCGGCCACGGGCTCCACGACGGCGTCGTCGCTGGCGGCGTCCGCGTCGGGGAGGGCCGGGTCGGCGGACGCCGCGTCCGCCCCCGGAGGGCTCAGGACGGCGTCACTGGTCGCTTCGGCGGTCAGCGTGGACTCGGGCTGCTGCGGGGCACTCACGGGGTTCCTCCCAGGTCGGTGCGGGCGGCCGGGCGAACCCGGTGGTCGAGGGCGTCGGTCAGGACGCCGGGGCCGGTCAGCGGCGCTTGCGCTTACCCCGGTTCGGCGGCGACTGGCCGGCCTTGGTGGCGCCCCCGGGCGACTGCTTCCCTGGCGGCTGTCCGTTACCCGAGCCGCCGTCGGCCGACGGGGCGTCCGGAGCCGCGGGAGCCGCGTCGGCAGCCGGCGGGGTGGCCGGCCGGCCGCTCTTGGGGCGGACCGGCTTGGCGCCGGGCTTGGGCGCGAGCGTCTTCGGGTCGATGACCGGCTTCTCGGCAGCGGCCTTGGCCTTGGCGGCGTCGGATCCGGGCGGGGGCATCTTGCGCAGGATGAAGAACTGCTGGCCCAGCGTCCACAGGTTGTTGGTGAACCAGTAGAGGAGGACGCCGATCGGGAAGAGGAAGCCCGAGACGAACAGACCGGCCGGCATGACGTACAGCAGGATCTTCTGCACCATCGCCGCCTGGCCCTCGACCGGGCCGGAGCGCTTCATGATCTGCTTCTGCGTGTAGTACGTCGTGAAGCACATGATCACGATCAGCACGAACGCGACGATGTAGATGTTCGTGTAGGTGACGCCCTCGATGTCGAGGATCGCGGCTTCCTTGGCGCCGTCCATGTTGAACGACGCAGAGATCGGCGCACCGAAGAGCTGAGCGCGGGCCGCCTGGTCGGTGAGCTCGTCCGACCAGCTGTAGAGCCCCTCCTTGTCCGGGGCGAGCCGGCGCAGGACGTGGAACAGCGCGAAGAACACCGGGATCTGCGGCAGGATCGGCAAGCACCCGGCCAGGGGGTTGACGTTGCGCTCCTTCATGAGCGCCTGCTGGGCCACCGCCATCCCCTGCCGGTCGCTGCCGTACTGCTTGCGCAGCTTGGCGAGCTCCGGCTGGAGCTCCTGCATCGCCCGCTGCGACTTGATCTGCTTCACGAACAGCGGGAAGAGGATCACCCGGATCGTCACGACGAGGAAGACGATCGCCAGCACCCACGACAGCCCACCCAGCGCCGTCTCGGCCGGCGGATTGCCGAAGACCATGTCCCACAGCGAGTGCCACCGCGCCATCACCCAGGAGATGGCGGTGTACAGCCAGTCAAGCAACGGAGGACTCCTCGTTCGCCCGGCGGAGGTCCGGCGGGGCGGCTGGATGGGGACGGCGGGCGGCTGAGAGTCCGCCGCCGTGTACCGGCGCTGGCGACTCTGCAGTGCTCGACGAGTGGCTGACCTCTGCGGTTCCGGACGACTCGCGAGCGCCGGGCACGAAGTCCACCCCGCCGGGATGCCACGGCGCGCACTTCGCCAGCCGACGCAGCGCGAGCCAGGTTCCGCGCGCTGCCCCGTGCCGCTCCACGGCCTCGGCGGCATAGGCGCTGCAGGTCGGGTAGAAGCGGCACCGCGGCGGCAGGGCCGGACTGATCGCCCGCGAGTAGAAGCGGATGGCCGCGAGGAGGGCGCGCCGCATCATCGGTGCCGGACCCGCTCGCCCAGCAGGCGGTCCAGGCCGGACACCAGGTCACGGCGCAACAGCTCGGACGTCGCGGTTCCGGCCTCCGGTCGCGCCCGGACGACGAGGTCGGCGGTCGGGGGGAGCCGGTGCAGCTCCTCGCGCACCACGGCTCGCAGCCGCCGGGTCACGCGGTGGCGGACCACCGAGTTGCCGACGGCCTTGCCGACGACGAAACCTGCCCGGGCGCCGGGCGGGGCCGCGTCGGGGGACACAGGGTTACCGCCTGTCGCCGCCCGCGACGTCCGAGAACCGGCGGCCTGCTCGGGCCGTTCGGAGAGGTAATGGAGCACCATGGTCGGCCGCCCGGCGCGCCTGCCGGACCGGACGACCGCGGTGAACTCCGGACGCCGGCGCAGGCGTGCCTGCGCGGGCAGCACGTCAGGCGGAGAGCTTCTCGCGACCCTTGCGCCGACGACCGGCGAGGATCGCCCGGCCCGCGCGGGTCCGCATCCGCAGCCGGAAGCCGTGGGTCTTCGACCGTCGGCGGTTGTTCGGCTGGAACGTGCGCTTGCTCACGAGGTACTCCCACTACACGGCATCGGCGGTGCGCACCCGCCGGTGGGCGGACGCGCGCGGGGGGTCAGGAAGGACGGCGACGTGCCGCATCCCGACGACCCCGGAAGCTGGTCACTGCGGAACGGCACACCCCGCTCCCCACCTGCACGGCCGTACCGCGAGGGTGGAGGAGGCGGCCGGAACCGTCCACAGACTCCAGCCAGCATAACCGAGGAAGCGCCGAGGCCGGAGACCGGGCGCATCCCGACCATCGATGGTCCACCCGGGGCGGCCTCCGGTGGTGGCGGCACGCCGAAGCCGACGCGCCCGGGCGGGCCGCCCGAGCGTTGCCGGGCTGTGGATGGGGCTGTTAGCGTCGCCGTCGCTCCGCGTCGGACGTCAGGGTCACGGCGCGTGGGCCGACCCCGTCGGTCAGCCGACCATCGAACCGTCTGTTCTTCCGTCACAACCGGCCCTCGACCTGCAGCGATGCCGATCGGCACCGGATCCGGCGGGCGATCCGGCAGCAGCTGTCGTCGACCGTGCACAGCCTGTGGACACCGGTGTGGAACACATGCGTCAGCGCATCCACAGCGGCTGGTCCCACCAGGGGACCACCGGGGCGCCGAGAGGTGCCGAGGACGCCGGAGGACGGACGGGCACCGGGGTCGACACCGATGGGGAGGAAGAAACGGCATGGCCGATGCCACGCTGGACCTGGCGACCGTCTGGGACCAGATCCGCGAGCGGCTGGCGACGAGCCTGTCCCCTCAGCAGAACGCGATGCTCAACCTGACCCGCCCACTGGGTCTGGTCGAGGACACCGCCGTCCTCGCCGCTCCCAACGAGTTCACCCAGACCGTGCTGGAGTCCCGCATGCGCCGGGTGCTCGCCGAGGCGCTGTCCGAGCAGTTCGGCCGCGACATCCGCGTCGCCGTCCAGCTGGAGGACGCACCGGCCGAGCCCCGGTCGGAGCCGCGCGACGAGGAACCCACCCGGCGACCGTGGACGGCGGCCGAGGTGCAGCGCGCCGAGGAGGACCGCGCCAGCCGCGACCGCGCCGACGACGGCCGGAGCGCCTTCGGCGTCCGGACCGATGTGGTCGGGTCCGCGCCCTGGGACCGGGACGGCTCCGACGAGCGACCGGTGCGCGCCGACTCCGAGGTGCGCGAGCTCCGCCCGGCCGACCGGGCGCCGGTCGACCGTGGCGCCCCGGAGGACTGGGCCACCACGACGTGGGGCTCGGAGCCGAGCCGTGACTGGGGCGGGGCCGGCGACGGTCGATCCGCCGACGTCCTGCCCTTCGACCTCGACGGTCCGGCCGGCGGGGACCGGCGTGGTTCTCCCGCCGGCGGGGCAGGGCGGGGTCGCCGTCCCGACTCCGGCCGCCCGGCCGGCCTGGACCCCGGGTTGAACCCCAAGTACGTCTTCGACAGTTTCGTCATCGGCAACAGCAACCGGTTCGCCCATGCCGCGGCGGTGGCCGTGGCCGAGGCACCGGCCCGCGCCTACAACCCCTTGTTCATCTACGGCGAGTCCGGCCTGGGCAAGACCCACCTGTTGCACGCGATCGGGCACTACGCGGCGCGGATGTTCCCGAACGTGAAGGTGCGCTACGTCAGCACCGAGGAGTTCACCAACGAGTTCATCAATCTCGTGCACTCCGGCCGGGCCGAGGACTTCCGCCGTCGCTACCGGGACATCGACTTCCTGCTGATCGACGACATCCAGTTCCTCGAGCGGGCCGAGCGCACGCAGGAGGAGTTCTTCCACACGTTCAACACGCTGCACAACGCCAGCAAGCAGATCGTCATCACCTCCGACCGTGCGCCGAAGAAGCTGACGACGCTGGAGGACAGGCTGCGCACCCGGTTCGAGTGGGGTCTGATCACCGACGTCCAGGCGCCCGATCTCGAGACCCGCATCGCCATCCTGCGCAAGAAGGCGTGGGGCGAGCGGCTGCAGGTCCCCGACGCCGTCCTGGAGTTCATCGCCAGCAAGGTGCAGACCAACATCCGGGAGCTCGAGGGCGCGCTGATCCGCGTGACCGCGTTTGCCAGCCTCAACAAGCAGCAGGTCGACCTGCCGCTGGCCGAGCTGGTGCTCAAGGACCTGATCAGCGACGAGCAGGGGCCGCAGATCACCGCGGCGATCATCATGGCCGCCACCGCGGAGTACTTCTCGGTGACGATGGAGGAGCTCCAGGGCTCCAACCGCAGCCGGACGCTCGTCAACGCGCGCCAGATCGCGATGTACCTCTGCCGCGAGCTGACCGAGCTGTCGCTGCCGCGGATCGGTGCATCCTTCGGCGGCAAGGACCACACGACCGTCATGCACGCGGTCAAGAAGATCACCAACCTGATGAGCGAGCGGCGGGCGACCTACACGCAGGTCACCGAGCTCACGGCCCGCATCAAGAGCCGCGCAAGGCAATGACACTGCGGTCCTCCGGACCGCGCCGCCTCCAATTGCCGTCCCCCAGCCCGCTGAGCCGTTGAGTCGCGCCTGCGCGGACCCTCCGGGCCCACTCGGCGCGACGGGTGCCGTCCCCGGCTGGCTCGGAGCCATCGCCCTGGCCGCGGTGTCGTCCGGAGGACGACGAAGTTGTTGGCCGCGGTGTCGTCCGGAGGACGTCGGAGTTGTTTCCCACTGGGTTGTCCACAGCCGTGGAAAGAAGTCGACACCCCCGGAGCCCTCGTCCGGGGCGGTAGCTGCCGGTGGCCGGTCGGTGATCCGCGTCGACTCGTCGAGAAGTTGTCCCCAGGGATGTGCACAGGTTGGGGAGATCTCGTGCCCGACGGGTCACCGCTGGTCACCGAAGCCCGTCGGCCGACCGTGCTGCCGCCGACGCCGATCCGTCCCTGAATCCCGCCCTGACCTGCAGGTATGGCGAACATGCCCCGATCCCGGTCCCGGAGGACCGATCGCCGTCGCCGTCGGGCTGGGCACGACCTGGGGATCCAGCAGGGAGACACGGGGGACAAGGGGTGGACGCCGACCGACGACGGTGAACAACCGTCGAGATGTCCACGTGTCGACAACAGGTCGACGGTGACCGCCCACAATCGGCCAACAGCCGTGGTCGGGACCTGACCTGCACGAACGGCCTCGATCCCCAGCTTCCACACGTGTGATGACGAGGATGAGGGAGTTATCTCGGAGATTCTCGAACCACACTCTGGGTGGGGAAGCTCCGTTCCGGAGCGCAGCCCCGAGCCCTGACCCAGACACGAAGCCAGGCACGAGACCCGCACCGGCGGGCAGCAGATCGGAGTGGGGAGCCTGCGCCGGAAGAGGCGTAACAGCTCATCGAGGGACCGGGGTTTCCCCCGGGGGGACCGCAGCAGGCACGATGAGCACCGCACCGGCACCGGACGCACCTGCGCCCACCTGCCGGTGCACGAGGGCCGTTCCCGCGAGAGGGACGCCGAAGCTGAGCTGGGGTGGGTCGAGAGATGAAGTTCCGGGTGGCACGTGAGGTGCTCGCCGACGCCGTCGCCTGGACGGCACGCAGCCTGCCGCCGCGTCCCTCCGTGCCGGTCCTGGCCGGGATCCTGCTCGAGGTCGACGGGAACCAGCTGTCGGTCTCCGGGTTCGACTACGAGGTGTCCGCCCGCGCCGAGGTCGACGTGAACGCCACCGAGGCCGGCCGCGTCCTCGTACCGGGCCGGCTGCTCGCGGAGATCACCCGGGCGCTACCGCCGCACCAGGTGGACATCACGGCCGAGGGTCCGCGGCTGTCGATCACCTGCGGCAACGCCCGCTTCAGCCTGCCGACGCTGCCGGTCGAGGACTATCCCTCCCTGCCGTCGATGCCGTCGTCGGCCGGGCTGGTCGACAGCGACGTCTTCGCCGAGGCGGTCGGCCAGGTGGCCGTGGCCGCAGGCCGCGACGACACCCTCCCGATGCTCACCGGCGTCCGGCTGGAGATCGAGGACGACCTGATCACCCTGGCCGCCACCGACCGGTACCGGCTGGCGGTGCGCGAGTTCGCCTGGCGGCCGGAGACCCCGGGGGTGTCCGCCGCGGTCCTCGTGCCCGCCCGCACCCTGGCCGACGCGGCCAAGACGCTGACCAGCGGGCCGGAGATCGTGCTCTCGCTGGCGTCCGGCAGCTCCGGCGAGGGGATCCTCGGCCTGTCGGGCAAGGACCGGCAGACGACGACGCGCCTGCTCGACGCGGAGTTCGTGAAGTACCGCGCGATCATGCCCAACGAGTCGAACTCGCACGCCACGCTGCCGGTGGGACTGTTCACCGACGCCGCCAAGCGCGTGGCCCTGGTAGCCGAGCGCGGCACGCCGCTGCGCTGCGAGTTCACCCCCGGGCAGGTCACCCTGCGCGCCGGCGGCAGCGACGAGGAGGGGCAGGCCGAGGAGCGCTGCGACGTCGAGTTCGACGGCGAGCCGCTGACCATCGGCTTCAACCCGACGTTCCTGCTCGACGGACTGGCCGCGGTGCACAGCGAGCGGGCGCGGATGGACTTCACCAGCCCGCTCAAGCCGGCCGTGCTCTCCGGCGTCGAGGAGCCGGCCGCCGACGACGGCCGGCCGGAGAAGCCGGCCGAGCGCAGCGGGAGCTACCGCTACCTGATCATGCCGGTGCGGCTGCCCGGCTGAGCCGCCGGAGCCGGCTCCCTTTCGCGCAACTCCCGGCGAGCCAGCACGATTGAGCCACTTCGCGAACCACCGACCAGGACAGAACGCCGAGAGGGGACGCCGTCGTGCAGTTGGGGCTGATCGGGCTGGGCAAGATGGGCGGCAACATGGCCGAGCGGCTGCGCCGTGCCGGCCACGAGGTGGTCGGCTACGACCGCGCGCCGGGGAAGCGCGACGTCGAGAGCCTGCCCGAGCTCGTGGAGGCGCTGTCCGCGCCGCGGGTCGTCTGGGTGATGGTGCCCTCCGGCGAGCCGACCCGGGCGACCGTCAAGGAGCTGTCCGAGCTGCTCAGCCCGGGCGACGTGATCATCGAGGGCGGCAACTCGAAGTACACCGACGACCAGGTGCACGACGTGATGTGCCGGGAGAAGGGCGTCGGCTACATCGACGCGGGCGTCTCCGGCGGCGTCTGGGGCCTGGAGAACGGCTACGCGCTGATGGTCGGCGGCACCAAGGACGACGTCGCCAAGTCCCAGCCGATCTTCGACGCGCTGAAGCCGCCCGCCCCGCATGACGAGTCGGGCCAGGAGCTGCCGGGAGCAGGGTTCGTGCACGCCGGGCCCGTCGGTGCCGGTCACTTCAGCAAGATGGTCCACAACGGCATCGAGTACGCGCTGATGCAGGCCTACGGCGAGGGCTACGAGCTGCTCGCCGCCGTCGACCTGATCGAGGACGTGCCCGGCGTCATCGCGTCCTGGACGCAGGGCACCGTCATCCGCTCCTGGCTGCTGGACCTGCTGGTCCGGGCCCTGCAGGAGGACCCGGAGCTCGAGCAGATCACCGGTTACGCCGAGGACTCCGGCGAGGGCCGGTGGACCGTCGAGCAGGCCATCGAGAACGCCGTCCCGATGCCGACGATCGCGGCGTCGCTGTTCGCCCGCTTCGTCTCGCGCCAGGACGACTCCCCGACCATGAAGGCCGTCGCAGCGCTGCGGAACCAGTTCGGCGGGCACGCCGTGCGCGCCGTCCAGGCGGAAGAGGCCGAGAAGCCCGCATGACCCGCCGACACCTCTCAGCGGCGTTTATGGCCATAAACGCCACGGGTGCCGTGGGCTGAGGTGTACGTCCGGCACCTGCAACTGGGGTCGTTCCGCAGCTGGGAGCGGGTCGACCTCGCGCTCGGCCCCGGCCCCACGGTGTTCGTCGGCCGCAACGGCGAGGGCAAGACCAACCTCGTCGAGGCCGTCGGCTACCTGGCCACGATGAGCAGTCACCGGGTGTCCAGCGACGCCCCGATGGTCCGGCACGGCGACAGCCAGGCCGTGGTCCGGGCCGCGCTGCGCAGCGGGGACCGGGAGCTGCTGGTCGAGATCGAGATCAACCCGGGCCGCGCGAACCGTGTCCGCGTCAACCGCGGCCCGCTGCCGCGGCCCCGGGAGCTGCTGGGCCTGGTGCGGACGGTGCTGTTCGCGCCCGAGGACCTCGCGCTGGTGCGCGGCGACCCCACCGAACGGCGGAGGTTCCTCGACGAGCTGCTGGTCACCCGTACGCCGCGGCTGGCCGGCGTGCGGTCGGACTACGACCGCGTGCTCAAGCAGCGCAACGCGCTGCTGAAGACCGCTCGCCTGGCCCGGGGAAAGGCGATCGAGACCCTCGACGTCTGGGACGGTCACCTCACCGACTTCGGTGGCCAGCTGCTGGCCGCGCGCCTGCAGCTGATCGCCGACCTCGCCCCGCACCTGTCCGAGGCCTACGCCGGCGTCGCCGGCGTAGGGGCTGCGGTCGCCGCGCTGGGGTACACCTCGACGGTGCCGCTCGCCGGCGACGGGACGGCGGTCGTCCCAGGAGCGCCCGCGCCCTCGGCCGGTGAGCTGACCGCCGCCATGCGTGAGCGGATCGGCGAGCGGAGAGGCGACGAGCTGGACCGGGGCATGACCCTGGTCGGCCCGCACCGTGACGACCTCGTCATCCACCTGGGGCCATCGCCGGCCAAGGGGTTCGCCAGCCACGGGGAGTCCTGGTCACTGGCGCTCGGGCTGAAGCTCGCGACCTTCGCCCTCCTGAGGGGGGACGGAGAGGACCCCATCCTGATCCTGGACGACGTCTTCGCGACCCTGGACGCCGAGCGGCGCGCGGCGCTGGCCGCGGTGGCCGGATCCGCCGAGCAGACCTTGATCACCGCCGCGGTGCTCGACGACGTGCCGGAGGAGCTGCGCGGGGCCCGGGTCGAGGTGGGCGGCGGGTTCGCCGTCCTGGTGAAGGACGGGGCCGCGGCCGGACAGGAGGCCTCGTGAACGAGGACCGGCCGGCGCGCCCGAGCGACATCGCCCGCGCCGCGCTGGAGGCGGCCCGGGCCGCCTCCGCCGCCCGCCCGCAGCCGACGCGACGGCGGATCGCCGGTCCCCGGCGGAAGTGGACCGGCGCGGGGCCGGGCGCCGACGACCCCCAGCCGCTCGGCCGGCTGGTGGACTCGCTGGTCACGGAGCAGGACTGGTCCGAGCGCACCCGGGTCGGCGCGGTGTTCGGCCGCTGGTCGGCGCTGGTCGGCCCGGACATCGCCGAGCACTGCCGGCCGGAGACGCTCACCGAGGGCGAGCTGCTCGTGATCGCCGAGTCGACGGCCTGGGCCACGCAGCTGCGACTGCTGGCGCCGACCATCCTCGGCAAGCTGCGTGCGCAGATCGGCGGGGACGTCGTGACCCGCCTGCGCGTTGTCGGACCGACGGCCCCCAGCTGGAAGAAGGGTCCGCGCTCGGTGCGCGGGCGGGGGCCGCGGGACACGTACGGATAGGCCGTGTGGACAGGCGGCGCCGGGCTCGTTGGAGGTCCGGGCGACGCCGGGAGGACGATGGAGCGATGAGCAGCCCCCGCGACCGCGACGGTGCCGACGACGGCAGCGACTGGCAGGAGCCCTCCCATCTTTCGGGGAGCGAGCCGGCGGACGAACCCAACTTCGCCGACCGCCGCAAGCAACCCCGGGACAGCGACCACACCGCGGAGGGCGGTACGTGGCAGCCGCCGGGGTGGGACCTGCCCGATGCCACCCCCGACCGGGGACGGCAGCCGGACGTGGACCCGTCCTGGGCGCCGCCCACCCCACCCACGACGGAGGCCCCTGAGCGTCCCCGCGGCGGCCTGTTCGGTTCGCGGCAGCGGGCCCGGGACCCCGAGATGGAGCGGGCCTTCAGCTACGAGGGCGACCAGCTCGGGGCGCAGGGCTGGGCGCTCCAGCACGGCTGGACGGTCTCCGACGGCAGCGGTCCCGCGGACGCGGTCCTCGCCGACCTCCTGGCCGGTTCGCCGGTCCGCCCGGGCAAGGAGGCGCGGCCGGCCGGGGTGCTGCGCGGCCGGGCCGGCGCCGTGGAACTGGTGGCCTTCGACGTCGTCTATCCCTACGGCCGGCAGTGGGTGGCGAAGTACGCGGTCACCGCGGCGCCGCTGCTCGGCGCGGTGCCGGTGCTACGGCTCTCCCCGGCACGGTTGTGGAAGCACCGCACCGGTGGGCTGGTACCGGTGATGAGCGGGGACGAGGCGTTCGACAGCCGCTGGCAGCTGCTGGCCGCCGAGGACGGGCCCCGGGTGCAGCGCCTCGCCCGGGACCCCGCCGTCCACGGGCTCCTGCTGGGCACCGACGACGGGGACGAGTTCTGGACGGGCAGTGGGCACGTGGCTGCGGTCCGGCCCGACGGGCACCGGCCGCAGCTCATCGAGCACCACGCCCGGCTGCTGACGGCGATCGTCGGCGCGCTGGCCGCCGGCTACTGACCCGGCCGTTCCGCTGACCACCGCCGCCCAGCCGCTGGTCGCGCGCGCTGATGATCAGGAAACCTGATCACGATGGGTCCTCCCTCGCGGTCGACGCTGAGGGAGGACCCCGAACGGTGAGGGAGGACGGCGGTCAGCTGCGCTGCTCGGCCGCCCGCACGATCCCGCGCACCATCCCGCCGAAGACGAACCCGTGGAAGGCGGCCACGGCCCACCAGTAGGCGTGGCCGGCCAGGCCGTGCGGTGCGAAGGTCGCCCGTTGGCGCAGCACGGTGCTCCCTCCCTCGTCCGTGGTCGCGCCGTCGGTTCCGCGGCCGTGTTCCACGTGGAACTCCAACCAGGCCAACCCGGGCAACCGCATCTCGGCGCGCAGCCGCAGCAGCCGGCCCTCGTCGAGCTCCTCCACCCGCCAGAAGTCGAGGGCGTCGCCGACGAGAAGGTCGTGGGCGTCCCGCCGCCCGCGGCGCAGGCCCACCCCACCGACCATGCGGTCCAGCCGGCCGCGCGCCCGCCAGGCCAGCGGGAAGGAGTACCAGCCGGTGTCCCCGCCGATGCCCTCCACGACCCGCCAGAGGGTTGCGGCGTCCGCCGACGTCGATCGCGTCCGCTCGTCGACGTACAGGCTGCCGCCGGCCCAGTCCGGGTCGGTGGGCAGCGGGTCGGACGGCGCGCCGGGCACCGAGGCGCCCGACCAGCGGGTGGCGACGGCGGAGTCCCGGACCCGAGCGACCGCCAGGCGCACCGCCTCGTCGAAGCCGAGCAGGCCGTCCGGAGGGTCCGGGACGTGGACGGCGATGTCGTGCTCGCTGCAGACGACGGTGTTGCGCAGCGATTCGACCAGGGGGCGCGCGATCCCGGCCGGCACCGGCGTGATCAGCCCGACCCAGTGGCTGGACAGCGACGGGGAGAAGAACGGGACCGGCAGGATCCGGCGCCGGGGGAGGTCGGCGACCTCGGCGTACCGCTGCATCATCTCGGCGTAGGTCATGACGTCCGGGCCGCCGATGTCGAACGCCCGGTGCACCGAGGTGGGCAGCCGGGCGCAGCCGACCAGGTACCTGAGCACGTCGCGGACGGCGATCGGCTGGATCCGGCTGTGCACCCAGCGCGGCGTCACCATGACGGGCAGCCGCTCGGTCAGATACCGCAGCATCTCGAAGGACGCCGACCCCGACCCCAGCACGACCGCGGCACGCAGCACGGCCGTGGGGACACCCGACGCGAGCAGGATCTCGGCGACCTCGGTCCGCGAGCGCAGGTGCGGCGACAGTTCCTCCCCCTGCGGCCGGAGGGCGCCGAGGTAGACCAGGCGCCCCACGTCCGCGCCGCGCGCCGCCCGGGCCATGACCTCGGCGGCGCGGCGGTCGGTGTTCTCGAAGGCCGTACCCCCGCCCAGCGCGTGGATCAGGTAGTAGACGACGTCCACCCCGGCGCAGGCCGCCGCGACCTGATCGGCGTCCGTGGCATCGGCGCGGGCGAGCTCGACCTGGTCGGCCCACGGCCGGCCCCGGAGGCGCTCGGGGGAGCGGGTCATGACCCGCACGCGATGCCCGGCGGCCAGCAGCTCGGGGACCAGCCGGCCGCCGATGTAGCCGGTCGCGCCGGTGACGAGGCAGAGCTTCGGTGCGTCGGAGGCCACGCGCCCGAGTGTCGGCGCGTTCGGCGTGCAGCGCCCGCCGCACGGTCCAGCCGTCCGAGGACGGCGTGTCCCGCCCCGGGGCAGCACCGGTGGTGGCGGAGGAGCCGGAAGGGGCTCAGACACGACGTGAGGGCGTGGACGACGGCATTCGTGTCAGTGGACCCGGTATCCTCGATGACAGAAACCGCCAGCAACCGGCCCAGCGTCGTTCTGCGCCCCTCAGGGCCCAGTGCCGTTCTGCGCGTCGCCCCCCGTCAGCACCGGGGAGCCGCGTGCCGGATGCTCGATAGGAAGGCCCCACGTGGTCGCAGCAACGCAGACCGAGAACGCCTACTCCGGCAGCTCCATCACCGTCCTCGAGGGTCTCGAGGCGGTCCGGAAGCGCCCCGGCATGTACATCGGTTCCACGGGCGAGCGCGGCCTGCACCACATGGTGTGGGAGGTCGTGGACAACTCCGTCGACGAGGCGCTGGCGGGGCACGCCGACCGGGTCCACGTCACCCTGCTGGCCGACGGCGGCGTCCGGGTCGAGGACAACGGCCGCGGCATCCCGGTGGACATGCACCCGGTCGAGAAGCGGCCCACCGTCGAGGTGATCATGACCGTCCTGCACGCGGGCGGGAAGTTCGACGGCAAGAGCTACGGGGTCTCCGGCGGTCTGCACGGCGTCGGCGTCACCGTCGTGAACGCCCTGTCCACCCGGCTGGACGTCAACGTCTGGCGGGACGGGACCGAGTGGAAGCAGAGCTACGCCTACGCCAAGCCCGGCCCGCTGGAGCAGGTCGGCCCCACCAAGAAGCGCGGCACCGCGATCACCTTCTGGGCCGACGGCGACATCTTCGAGACGACGCACTACTCGTTCGACACGATCAACCGCCGCCTGCAGGAGATGGCCTTCCTCAACAAGGGCCTGACGATCGTGCTGCGCGACGAGCGGCCGGGGCACAGCAAGGCCGAGTCCGGTCTGTCCGACGAGGTCACCCTCGCCGAGGCCGCGCCGGATGCGGGCGCCGGCGACGTGCCCTTCGAGCCCACCGAGGTCACGTACAAGTACGACGCCGGCCTCATCGACTACGTCGCGCACATCAACGCCAAGAAGAGCCCGATCCACAAGTCGGTCGTCAGCTTCGCCGCCGAGGGCACCGGCAAGAACGACATGGCCATGTCGATCGACGTCGCGATGCAGTGGTCCGAGGCGTATTCGGAGTCGGTCTACACCTTCGCCAACATCATCAACACCCACGAGGGCGGCACGCACGAGGAGGGCTTCCGTGCGGCACTGACCTCGATCGTCAACCGGTACGCCGAGGAGAAGAAGCTCTTCAAAGGCAAGGACGAGAAGCTCACCGGCGAGGACATCCGCGAGGGCCTGGCCGCCATCGTCTCGGTGAAGCTGGGCGACCCGCAGTTCGAGGGCCAGACCAAGACCAAGCTCGGCAACACCGAGGTCAAGGGGTTCGTCCAGCGGGTCTGCAACGAGCAGATCGGGCACTGGTTCGAGGCCAACCCGACCGAGGCGAAGATGATCATCAACAAGGCCTCGTCGGCCGCGCGGGCCCGCCGGGCGGCGCAGGACGCCCGCAAGCTGGCCCGCAAGAACCTGCTCAGCAACAACTCGCTCCCGGGCAAGCTCGCCGACTGCCGCTCGACCGACCCGCGCAACTCCGAGGTCTACATCGTCGAGGGCGACTCGGCCGGCGGCTCGGCCAAGTCCGGCCGCGACTCGATGTTCCAGGCGATCCTGCCGATCCGCGGGAAGATCATCAACGTCGAGAAGGCGCGCATCGACCGGGTCCTCAAGAACAACGAGGTCCAGTCGATGATCACCGCGTTCGGCACCGGCATCCACGACGAGTTCGACCTGTCGAAGCTGCGCTATCACAAGATCATCCTGATGGCCGACGCCGATGTCGACGGCCAGCACATCCGGACGCTGCTGCTCACCCTGCTGTTCCGCTTCATGCGGCCGCTGGTCGAGGCCGGCCACGTCTACCTGGCCCAGCCGCCGCTGTACAAGATCAAGTGGGGCGGGAAGGTCGCGGACGAGTACGTCTACACCGACCGCGAGAAGGACGCCGTCCTCAAGGCTGCGGCCGCCGACGGCCGCAAGCCGCCCAAGGACGACGCGATCCAGCGGTTCAAGGGCCTCGGTGAGATGAACGCCAAGGAGCTGTGGGAGACGACGATGGATCCGGAGACCCGGATCCTGCTGCAGGTGACCCTCGAGGACGCCGCTACGGCCGACGAGCTGTTCAGCGTCCTCATGGGCGAGGACGTCGAGGCCCGCCGCAGTTTCATCACCCGCAACGCCCGGGACGTCCGCTTCCTCGACGTCTGATGAAGGACCCCTTCGCCCCCCACTGCTCGCACGCTCGCAGCGGGGCCTTGCGAGGGGATCGGACGCGACCGCATCCCGCACCGCCCACCCGACCGTGGAGACCTGAACCGTGACCGAGACCCCCGCGCGTGACCGCATCGAGCCGGTCGACCTCCAGCAGGAGATGCAGCGCAGCTACATCGACTACGCGATGTCGGTGATCGTCGGCCGCGCCCTGCCCGAGGTCCGCGACGGCCTCAAGCCCGTGCACCGCCGCGTGCTTTACGCGATGTACGACCAGGGCTTCCGACCCGACCGCAGCTACGTCAAGTGCGCGCGCGTCGTCGGTGAGGTCATGGGTAACTACCACCCGCACGGCGACTCGTCGATCTACGACGCCCTCGTGCGGCTGGCCCAGCCCTGGTCGATGCGCTACCCGCTCGTCGACGGGCAGGGGAACTTCGGCTCCCCGGGCAACGACCCGGCTGCCGCCATGCGGTACACCGAGGCCCGGCTGACCCCGCTGGCCATGGAGATGCTCCGGGACATCGACGAGGAGACCGTCGACTTCCAGCCGAACTACGACGGCAAGAACCAGGAGCCGCTGGTCCTGCCGGGGCGCATCCCGAACCTGCTGATCAACGGCTCCGCCGGCATCGCCGTCGGCATGGCCACCAACATGCCCCCGCACAACCTGCGCGAGGTGGCCGCGGCCGTCTTCTGGATCCTCGAGCACCCGGACGCCGAGCCCGAGGAAGCCCTCACCGCCTGCATGGAGCGGATCAAGGGCCCGGACTTCCCGACGTACGGCCTGATCGTCGGCCGCGAGGGCATCGACTCCGCGTACCGGACCGGCCGGGGCTCGGTGCGCATGCGTGCCGTCGTCACCGTCGAGGAGGACTCCCGCGGGCGGGTGCAGCTGGTCTGCACCGAGCTGCCGTACCAGGTGAACCCGGACAACCTGGCCGAGTCCATCGCCGAGGCGGTCAAGGACGGCCGGCTGCAGGGCATCAGCGAGATCGCCGACGAGTCCAGCGACCGGGTCGGTCGCCGGCTGGTGATCACCCTGCGCCGCGACGCCGTCGCCAAGGTGGTGCTGAACAACCTCTACAAGCACACCCAGCTGCAGACGACGTTCGGCTGCAACATGCTCTCCATCGCCGACGGCGTCCCCCGGACGCTGCGCCTGGACGAGCTGGTCAAGCTCTACGTCAACCACCAGATCGAGGTCATCCAGCGGCGGACCCGCTACCGGCTGCGCAAGGCCGAGGAGCGCGCGCACATCCTGCGCGGTCTTGCCAAGGCCCTCGACCAGCTCGACGCCGTCATCGCGCTCATCCGCAACAGCGAATCGGCCGACGCCGCCCGCGGCGGGCTGATGGAGCTGCTCGACATCGACGAGATCCAGGCCGTCGCGATCCTGGACATGCAGCTGCGCCGGCTGGCCGCGCTCGAGCGTCAGCGGATCCTCGACCAGCTGGCCGAGCTCGAGCGGGAGATCGCCGACCTCGAGGCGATCCTCGCCTCCCCCGAGCGGCAGCGGCAGATCATCCACGACGAGCTGGCCGAGATCGTCGAGAGGTACGGCGACGACCGGCGCACCCAGTTCATCGCCAACGACGGCGACGTCTCGATGGAGGACCTCATCGCGGAGGAGGAGGTCGTCGTCACCATCACCCGCACCGGCTACGCGAAGCGGACGAAGAGCGACCTCTACCGCTCGCAGCGCCGTGGCGGCAAGGGCGTGATGGGTGCGGCCCTGAAGCAGGACGACATCGTCGACCACTTCTTCGTGGGTTCCACCCACGACTGGATCCTGTTCTTCACGAACAAGGGCCGGGTCTACCGGTCGAAGGCCTACGAGCTGCCCGAGGCCAACCGCACGGCCCGCGGCCAGCACGTGGCGAACATCCTCGCGTTCCAGCCGGACGAGAAGATCGCCCAGGTCATGCAGATCAAGGACTACTCGGTCGCCCCGTACCTGGCGCTGGCCACCGCCAAGGGCCAGGTCAAGAAGACCCGACTGACCGACTTCGACAGCCCGCGCCAGGGTGGCGTGATCGCCATCAACCTGCGCGACGGCGACGAGCTGGTCGGGGCAGTCCTCATCAACCAGGACCAGGACCTGCTCCTGGTGACCCGCAAGGCGATGTCGATCCGGTTCACGGCCGACGACAGCGCGCTGCGGCCGATGGGCCGGGCGACCGAGGGCGTCCGCGGCATCTCGCTGTCCGACGACGACCGGCTGCTGTCGATGATGGTCGTGCAGGAGGGTGTCGACGTCCTCGTCGCCACCGAGCGCGGCTTCGCCAAGCGGACCGGGATCGAGAACTACCCGAACCAGGGACGCGGCGGCAAGGGTGTGCTCACCGCCGATCCGAAGGCTCGCAAGGGCGCGCTGGTGGGCGCCCTGGCGGTGACCCTCGGCGACGAGCTGTACGCCATCACCTCCGGTGGCGGCGTGATCCGGACACCGGTGAACGGCGTGCGACACAACAAGGACCGCGCCACGATGGGTGTCAAGCTCATGAACTTGCCCGAGGACGTGTCGATCGTGGCAATCGCCCGTACGACGGACAACGACGAGCCCGAAGCCTAATCTGGGCCTGGATCACAGCGTGACCGGCCCGGCCACGCTGGGGAGCGGCGTGCGCCGCCCGGGGATGGGGAGACTGGCATGAGCGACCGGACGCAGGGTTCGGTGCGCACCGAGTCCCCCGCCGGGGACGGAGGGCCGACAGCCGCGTCGTCGGGAGCCGCGCCCGCTGGCAAGGGCCCGGCCGGCGCCCCGGATCCGTCCCGACCCTCGACGGGGACGCAGTCGATCCCCACGACCGGCACGCAGAGGGCGCAGGGCCCCGCCACCGGCAACCCGCCGGCCGGCGGGCCCGCAGGCGCTCCGCCGGTGCCGCCGCCGGCGGGCTCCGCCGCCGTGACGCCGGAGGCGGCGAAGGGATCGGCGGGGGGCTCGACGACAGGTTCGGCCCCGGAGGCCGCTGCCGAGGCGGGCGCCGACACGGGGGTGGGTGGTCGCCCTTCCGGCGGTCGCCGCCCGTCGCGCCCCGGGGGCCGCGGTCCCCGTCGGGCCCGGTTGCAACTGCGCCACATCGACACCTGGTCGGCGCTGAAGATCTCGCTGGTCCTGTCGATCGCGCTGTTCTTCATCTGGATGGTCGCGGTCGGCGTCCTCTACGGCGTGCTCAACTCCCTGGGCGTCTTCGACACCCTCAACGACCTCTTCGGGCAGATCGGCTCGGCGTCCGGGTCGGACACGGGCGGCGACGTCGTCACCCCGGGTCTGGTCTTCGGTGGCGCGGCGATCATCGGGGGGATCAACATCGTCCTGATGACGGCGCTCTGCACCGTCGGGACGTTCATCTACAACCTCTGCTCCGATCTGGTGGGCGGTCTGGAGCTCACGCTCTCCGAACGCGACTGAGAAAGGACCTCGTCGCCCCCCACCACTCGCAAGCTCGTGGCGGGACCCTGCGACGAGGCCGTTCCATCCCGTCACGTAGACTGTTCGAGGTTCACGGGCCTGTAGCTCAGGCGGTTAGAGCGCATCCCTGATAAGGATGAGGCCGGAGGTTCAAGTCCTCCCAGGCCCACCCGTGTGTCCCTCGCCGGTTGCACCAGCCTCCGGCGCCGAGCGCCGTATCGGTCACCGTCCCGGCGGTGCGCCGAAGCGGTCGAGGAGGTCCCCCGCGTGCTGAAGAAGCTGGCTCTGGCCGCCGTCGCCGCCGGAGCCCTGGCCGCCGTGCGGAAGCGCTCGAGCGGCAAGGCCGAGGCCGACCTGTGGCACGAGGCCACCAAGGGCCCCGACGCGATCAGCACGCCCACCACCCGCTGAACCACCCGGCCGCCCCTCGGGACGGCTCAGGGGACGTAGCTCAATTGGCAGAGCACCGCCTTTGCAAGGCGGGGGTTAGGGGTTCGATTCCCCTCGTCTCCACTTCTGCGTCTTGCCGGGACACCGCACGCAGCGCGGCGCCCTGCGGCAACGCGTGTCCGATCAGCTCGGTGTAGCCAGGCGGCGACGTGGCGCGGGGTGTTCAGCGGCCGACGCCGCACCGTGATCGGACGCTGCCGCAACGGGCTCGAGCAGTTCCACGACTGTCACCGGTACGCCGAGCGGGCCACCGCTACCGCGGCGGGCTCATGCTCCCCGCCACGGTTCGAAGGCCCCAGCAGAACAGGTCCCGGGCGAGTTCACAGCGACCACTCGAGTGCTCACTGGCGCCGCAAAAGACTGTTTCCCGCAATCTTTTTGCCCGTGACGGGTCACAGCAGGGCCACCGGCCACCGATACCCGGTGTGGAAGACCTGCCTCGACGGCGCCCACACCAGCGGCTCCGCGGGGACATCGATGAGAGGTGCACCGTGAACCGCATCACGCGCGCAGCCCTGACCGTCCCGATCGTCGGCTTCACCGCCCTGCTGGCGGCAGCGGGCCCCGCTGCCGCAGCGGAGGGCTCGGCCCGGGCCGACCTGACGCCCGTGCCCGTCAACCCCGTGACCGCCAGCGGCCAGGCAACCGCTCAGATCTCGGGCACGAACCTGTCGTTCACCCTGGCGGCCCAGGGCCTGCTGGCGGGGGCGCCGCACGCGGCGCACATCCACTTCGGCGAGGCGGCCCGCAACGCGTGCCCCACGGCGTCGGACAACAACGCTGCGGCGCTCTCGGGCGAGACCAATCCCCACGAGCACTTCACCACCACCGAGGGTGGCCCGGCCTACGGCGAGATCGTGGTGTCGCTGACCACCTCGGGCGACACCTCCCCCACGTCCGGCCTGGCCGTGGACCGCATGCCCGTCGGTGACAACTTCTCGTACTCCCGCGGAGACGTCCAGGTGAGCGAAGCGGTCGCCACGGCCATCCTCGCGGGCAAGGCTGTCGTCGTCGTCCACGGTGTGGACTACGACGGCAACGGCACCTACAGCGCTGGTAACCGCGGTGTGTCCGACCTGGACGCGTCGCTGCCCGGTGAGGCCACCGACCCCGCCCTGTGTGGCGTCCTGAAGGCCACCCCCGCCGGCGGGGTCGCGGCCGGCGACGGCAGCGCGTCCACCGACGCGGCGGGCTCGCTGCCCTACGTCCTCGGCGGCCTCGCGTTCACCGCGGCCGGTGGCGCCGCCTTCGCCGCGCGGCGGAACTCCCGCACGACTGCCTGATCACCAGGCACATGCTCGACCGCGCGCACACCGCCCACCTCGGTCCCTCAGGGGCCGGGGTGGGCGGTGTGGCGCGGATCGTGGGTCCGTATCCGCCGCCACCACCGCGCGTGCCGACGTCGGTCGGCGAGGCAGGGGTGCGGCACCTTCTCGCCCGACCACCTGCCGTCACTCGCTACGGACGAGCCGCGCGCCGCGCCGCCCGGACCGACCGGACCGACCGGGCCCGTGCCGGCCACGTCTGGACCGCTGCCTCCGTCCTGCTCGCCGTCGCGGGCGTCGGAGCGGTGGTCCTCCTCCCGCAGGACACCGGCCCTTCCGCCCGGCTGGCCGTGCCGTCGGCCGTCGCTGCCGCACCGGTCACCGCGGCGCCGACCACGACGCCCGCGACGCCTGGGCAGGTCTCCCCGGCCGCCGGCCTCCGTGAGCTGCCGGCCAGCGATCCGGTCCGGGTCCAGATCCCGGCCCTGGGGATGACCTCGGAGATCATGCATCTCGGCCTCGAGAGCGACGGGAGCATGGAGGTCCCGCCGGGCGCCTACCCCGTGGGCTGGTACGACGGCAGCCCTGCCCCAGGGCGGCTGGGACCCGCCGTCCTGGCCGCACACGTCGACTGGGAGGGCCAGCCCGGAGCCTTCTACGGGCTGCGCGAGCTGCGCGGCGGGGACACCGTCGTCATCGACCGCGCCGACGGCACCGTCGTGACCTTCGTGGTCGACCGGGTCGAAGAGCATCCCAAAGGCGACTTTCCGACCGACGAGGTCTACGGCGACATCGACGAGGTGGGTCTGAGGCTCATCACCTGTGGGGGAGCCTTCGACGAGGACACCGGCGACTACCAGGCCAACGTCATCGTCTTCGCCGGCCTTGCAGAAGCCACCGCATGAGAAGCCGTTCCCTCATCGAGCCAGGTCCGCGGGGATGTGACTGAACCGCCCGGAGATTCGGTGCGGTGGGAGACCAGGCGGCCCTCCGGGCTGCTGCTCGTCGTCGAGACGCTCACTGCCTCGCAGGGGACGCCGTCCCCGGGTCGGCGGTGCCCCGCGGATCGGTGGGAGACTGGGCGTCGTGACTGAATCGACTCCCGCCCGCCGCGCGGTCCTGCACACCAACCACGGCGACATCACCGTCGACCTCTTCCCGGACCACGCGCCGAAGACGGTCGCCAACTTCGCCGACCTGGCCGAGGGCGCCCGCGAGTGGACGCACCCCGAGACGCGCCAGAAGACCACCGACAAGCTCTACGACGGCACGATCTTCCACCGGGTCATCTCCGGTTTCATGATCCAGGGCGGCGATCCGCTCGGCCAGGGCTTCGGTGGCCCGGGCTACCAGTTCGGCGACGAGTTCCACCCCGAGCTGTCCTTCGACCGCCCCTACCTGCTGGCCATGGCCAACGCCGGCCCGGGCACCAACGGCTCCCAGTTCTTCATCACCGTCGGCCCGACCCCGCACCTCAACCGCAAGCACACGATCTTCGGCGAGGTGGCCGACCAGGCCGGCCGGGACGTCGTCGACAAGATCGCCGCCGTACCCACCGCCCGTGGTGACAAGCCGGTCGAGGACGTCGTCATCCAGTCGGTCGAGGTGCAGCGCAGCTGACCGAGCACCAGCCGGCGCCCCCCACCACCACCTGCTACCGGCACCCGGACCGGCCGACCGGCATCTCCTGCGCGCGGTGCGGCCGCCCGATCTGCCCGGAATGCATGATCCCTGCCTCGGTGGGGTTCCAGTGCCCTGAGTGCGTCCGGGAGGGGCAGGCCTCCATCCGCCCCGTCCGTCGGGGCAGCGGTGTGCGGATGGCGGGGCGCCGCTGGGGTGTCATCACCCTCGGCCTGATCGCGGCCAACGTCGCGATGTTCCTGGTGACTGCGGTGTCGGCGGGCCTCGCCGGCCGGTCTCCGCTGGACAACTACGCGTCGCCGGTGTTCGACGCGCTGTCCCAGTGGCCGTACGGGGTGTTGCTCCTCGGCGAGTGGTGGCGGGTCCTGACGGCCGCGTTCCTGCACATCGGACCGGTGCACCTGGCGATGAACATGCTCGCCCTGCTGCTCTTCGGCTCGGAACTGGAGCGGCGGCTCGGTCCATGGCGCTACCTCACGCTCTACCTGCTGTCGGCGCTCGGCGGGGCGGTGGCGATCCAGCTGCTCGGCGATCCGCGCGTGCCCGTGGCCGGCGCCTCGGCGGCCATCTACGGCCTGCTGGGCGCCCTCGGGGTGCTCATGCTGGCCCGGCGGGAGGACCTGCGCGGCCTGCTCACCCTCCTGCTGATCAACGTGTTCGTCAGCTTCCTGCCCGGCATCTCGCTGCTCGGCCATCTCGGCGGGCTCGTCGCCGGCGCGCTGACGGCCGGGATCCTGGTGCTGACCCGCCGGCGGGGGCCCGTGGAGATCGCGGGGCTGGCGGCATTCGGGCTGGTGCTGTTCGTCGTCGCGCTGACGGTTCCGACCTTGGTGGTGCTCGGGCTCTAGCGCGGCCTCGGGTCCAGCTCCCACAGGGTGCGGGCCACGGTCTCGGGGTCCGCGCCCAGGTCGCGGCGACCGAGGACGATGAGCGAGCCGTCCTCGTGAGGGCCGGCGGCGGTGTCCAGTTCCAGGGTCCGGCCCCGTAGCCCGAAGCGACGGGTCTCGCGCACTCGCACGCGCACGTCCGCCCAGGGCAGCCGGATCGCGCCGGTGAGCGTGCGGACGACGACGCCGTCGTGGCTCGCGGACAGCCGGGGACGCAGGACGACGTCGCGAAGTGCCAGCCCGAGCAGCAGGATCGCGCCCGCAGCCGCCAGGATCCGTCCAGGGGCGTCGGCGACGACCGGAACGCCCACCGCCAGCAGCACGCCCAGCGAGGCAGTGGCAGCGGTGTCCCACGTCGGTGGAGTCCACGTCATGGCCGCAGCGTGCCATCCCCGGGGGAGTCCTACGATCGGTCAGGGCTGACCGTTCGGCGCCCGGACCGTCGTCGAGGAGTTCGACCATGCGAGATGCCGTCATCTGTGCCGCCGTGCGCACCCCGGTCGGCAAGCGCGGAGGAGGGCTGTCCGGCGTGCACGCCGTCGACCTCTCCGCCCATGTCCTGACCGCGCTGGCCGAGCGGACGGGCATCGACCCGGCCGTCGTCGAGGACGTGTTCTGGGGCTGCGTGAGCCAGGTCGGCGAGCAGACCTTCAACGTCGGCCGCAACGCGCCGCTCGCGGCCGGGTGGCCGGAGAGCGTCTGCGGCACGACGATCGACCGCCAGTGCGGCTCCTCCCAGCAGGCCGTCGCCTTCGCCGCGGCCACCGTGATCAGTGGCCAGGCCGACGTGGTCGTCGCCGGCGGCGTCGAGTCGATGAGCCGGGTGCCGATGGGTGCCGCCCGCGGCGACGGGTCGGCGGGGAAGCCGCTCGGCCCGCGCTACATGGAGCGCTACGGCGGCATCCACCCGAACCAGGGCATCGGTGCGGAGATGATCGCCGAGCGCTGGGGCTTCTCCCGCACGCAGCTCGACGAGTTCTCCCTGACCTCGCACGAGTCGGCCGCCAAGGCGCAGGCCGACGGTGCGTTCGACGAGGAGATCGCGCCGGTGACGACGCCGGGAGGCACGGTCGTGAGCGCCGACGAGGGCATCCGGCCCGGCGGGACGCTGGAGAAGCTCGCCTCCCTGAAGACCCCGTTCAAGGAGGACGGCGTCATCACCGCGGGCAACGCCAGCCAGATCTCCGACGGCGCGGCCGCGCTCCTGGTGACCACCAGCGAGAAGGCCCGGGAGCTGGGGCTCACCCCGCTCGTGCGGATCCACACCACGGTGATGGCGGGGGACGACCCGGTCATCATGCTCACCGCACCCATCCCCGCGACCCAGAAGGTCCTGGCCCGCTCCGGGCTCTCCATCGACGACATCGGCATCTACGAGGTCAACGAGGCCTTCGCTCCGGTCCCCCTGGCGTGGCTGGCCGACATCGGTGCCGACCCGGCGCGGCTGAACCCGCGGGGCGGCGCGATCGCCCTCGGCCACCCGCTGGGCGGCTCGGGCGCGCGCATCATGACCACCCTGATCCACCAGATGCGGGCCCACGGCGTCCGCTACGGCCTGCAGACGATGTGCGAGGGCGGCGGCATGGCCAACGCCACCGTCCTGGAGCTCATCGGCGCCTGACGCTCTCCTCCGCTCTCAGGGCGGTCGTCCCGCGTGGACGGCCGCCCTGCGGCGTCTCCGCGGCGGTGGGCGCGAGATCGGCGGCAGACCGGTGCCGGTGATCCTCGTGACCGGCCTCGTGCCGATCCCCACATGCGCCCTGTGGACCATCGCCCCCGGCGAGGGACGGAACGGTACCGCTCGCTGCGCCGTTCCGCCGGTCCCGTGCGTCACCGGCTCACGTGTCCGTGCAGGTCAGCAGGGGTACAGCGGTCGCAGGGTCACCGCCTCGACCGTGCGTCCTTGTCGACACGTCCACAGCCCCATGCACAGCTGGGGACAGACTCACACAGCTGTAGTTACCTCCGTGGTCCTCGCGTCACATCCGCCCCACGCCAGGTGTCTTCGCAGGTCAGGGCAGGCCGGGTCCGTTCCGTCTCTCCACACTCGGTGGACAACCCTGGGGGTGGAGCGTCATGTCGACCTGTGGACGAAGACTTTCGTCTGTGCACAGCGAAAGGACCCCCTGCCCCCCAGCCACTCGCACGCTCGCGGCCGGATCCTGCAGGGGTCAACGACAGAGGCCCCCGTCCCTCGAGGGGACGGGGGCCTCCGGTCGAGTCGGGTACTGCTTCAACGCCAGCGCATCGACATGATCAGGCCGGCGACCATGGCGCCGAAGCCGATCGCGAAGTTCCACGCCGACAGCGAGACCATGAACGGGATCTGGTCGCCCGCCACGTAGTAGACGACGATCCACAGCAGGCCGATCAGCATCAGGCCGACCATCACCGGCGCGAACCACCGGGGGCTGGGCTGCAGGGCACGCGGCTGCGTCGAGCGCGCCTGGAGGACGCCCTCGGGGGGCGTGTAGGCCGACTTCTTGCGGACCTTGGACTTGGGCACCGGGGGGACTCCCTTCCGTGGGCCGGGCTGTCACCGCCGGCCGGAACTGGTATCAGCCTAAGCTGCCATCGGAGGTCGGGGCGGTGGCACATGCCGTCGCGCCGCAGGAGATCCCCGAGGAGGTGCCCCGTGAGCCGGTCGTCGCTCCGTGGCCGCGTCCTCCGCGGGCGCCGGCTCTCCCCCTGGGGCGCCCTCGTACCGGTCGTGGCCCTCCTGGCCGGCCTGCTGTTCGCCACGTCCGGGCGGGCAGCCCAGGGCATGGACCTCCGGGCAGGGGAGATCACCGAGCTCTCGGAGCTCATCGACCAGCGCAACGCGGTCATCGCCGAGCAGGGCGACCAGCTCGGTGACCTCCAGCGGCAGGTCGAGCGGCTCACCGATCAGGCGGCGTCCCGCAACAGCGACGTGGCGGCCGCCCAGACCGCCGGGGATGCGGGTGCGCTGTCGGCGGCTCTGGTGCCGCTCACCGGCTCCGGTGTGGTCATCACCCTGGACGACGCCCCCTCCCGACCGGACGGCAGCCGGCCGGTGAACGCCAGCGCCGACGACCTCGTCATCCACCAGTCCGACGTCCAGGCCGTGGTGAACGCGGTGTGGGCGGCGGCGGCCGACGGGGTGGCCATCATGGACGAGCGGCTGATCGCGACCAGCGCGGTGCGCTGCGTCGGCAACACCCTCCTCCTGCAGGGCCGCACCTACTCGCCGCCGTTCATCGTCACCGCCATCGCCGACCCCTCCGCGGTGCGGGCGCAGCTGGCCGCCTCCCCCCAGGTCGCGGTGTTCCAGCAGGCCGTGGAGGCTTTCGGGCTCACCTTCACCGTGCGCGAGCGACCGGTGGTGGAGTTGCCCGCCTACGATGGGCCCCTGGACCTGGAGTTCGCCACCTCCGGTTGAGACCGACGCCGGACGAGAGGAACTCGAGCGTGACCACTGCCGCCGACCGTCCGGTCCTGGTCGTCGACAACTTCGACAGCTTCGTCTACAACCTCGTCCAGTACCTGGGCCAGCTCGGCGTCCGCTGCATCGTGCGGCGCAACGACGCCGTCGACGTCGACGAGCTCGCCGACCTCGACGTCGCCGGGGTGCTGCTGTCCCCGGGGCCGGGGACGCCCGCCGGCGCCGGGGTGAGCGTGCCGATGGTGCGGGCCGCGGCGGAGGCCGGGACGCCGGTGCTCGGGGTCTGTCTCGGGCACCA
This sequence comes from Blastococcus colisei, assembly GCF_006717095.1. Classification (NCBI taxonomy): domain Bacteria; kingdom Bacillati; phylum Actinomycetota; class Actinomycetes; order Geodermatophilales; family Geodermatophilaceae; genus Blastococcus; species Blastococcus colisei. Next base: position 44,342 of record NZ_VFQE01000001.1, on the reverse strand, counting down.
GGCCGTCGCCGAGGCGTTCGGCGCCGACGTCGTCCGCGCGCCGGAACTGCTGCACGGGAAGACCAGCCAGGTCGTCCACGAGGGCGAGGGTGTGCTGGCCGGCCTTCCGTCGCCCTTCACCGCCACCCGGTACCACTCCCTCGCCGTCGACCCGGCCACCGTGCCCGCCGAGCTGGAGGTCACCGGCGCGACGCCGTCGGGGATCGTCATGGCCCTGCGGCACCGGGAGCTGCCCGTCGAGGGCGTCCAGTTCCACCCCGAGTCGGTCCTCACCGAGGGTGGCCACCGGATGCTGGCCACCTGGCTGGCCGGCTGCGGGATCTCTACCGACCCGGAGGTCGTCGAGGCCGCCTCGGCCGCCGTGCGGCGCCTCACGGTCGCGATCGCCTGAGACGGCCCCGGCCCGGGGGACGACGAAGGGCTCCTCCCGCCAGGGGAGGAGCCCTTCGTCGTCGAGGGAGCTGGTTCAGTCGCTGTCGGGAACGGCCTCGGCGATGAACAGCGTGATCGCCTGACCGGCGGGCACCGCCGCGCCGGCCGCCGGGGTCGTCTCCACGACCGTCCCGGGGACGTCGGCGGGTTCGGCGGCGACCGGCGTGACCGTGATCGTCCCGGTGAAGCCGGCGCTCTGGAGCGCCTGCCGTGCCGCGGCCTCGGTACGACCGATGAGGTCCGGCATCTCCAGGTCGCCGGGCCCGCCGGACACCTGCAGGACGATGCGGGTGTCCCTCCCGGCCGGGCTGGCCGCTCCGGGCGTGGTGCTGAGGACCGTGCCGGGTGCCTCGGCCGAATCCACCTGCTCGGTGCTGATCTGCACGTCGCTGAAGCCCGCCTGCGTCAGGATGGCGCGGGCCTCCGCCTCGGCGCGACCGGTGACGTCGGGGAGGTCGATGGTTCCGGTCGAGATGCCCAGGGTGATGGTCGTCTCGGGGGCGGCCGACTCGCCGACGCCCGGTTCGACCGTCGCCACCGTGCCCTCCTCCTCCAGGGAGTCCACCTGGCGGGTGTTGATGCTGCCGGTGAACCCGGCCTGCACCAGGGCGGCTTCGGCCTGGTCCTCGTCGAAGCCCACGACGTCGGGGACGGTGATCGCGTCCGGCTCGACCCCCACGACCAGATCGATCGCGGTGCCCTCGTCCCGCTGGGCTCCGGCGGCCGGGTTGGACTCCAGCACGGTGCCGACCTGCGCCGGATCGTCGGTCTCCCGGGGGGTCACCTCACCGACCTCGAGGCCGGCGTCGGTGATCGCCTGCCGTGCCTCGGCCTCCGGCAGGCCGACCAGCGTGGGCACCTGCACCTGTTCCGTCACCGGGGTCTCCGGCTCGGCCCCGCTCATCGCGACGGCGATGGCGATGGCTCCACCGATGAGCAGGACGGCCAGCACCGAGACGACGGCGATGATGCGGCGCTTGCGCTTGCGGTCGAGCTCGTCCTCGTCGTCCCAACGGTCGTCGCCGTAGGGAGCTCCGGGCGTGGCGGCGAGGATCGTGGTCTTCTCGGCGTCCCCCATGACCGGGGTGGCCTCGACCCGTTGCCCCGCGAGCGCGCGGAGCAGGTCGTTGCGCATCTCGGCGGCCGACTGGTACCGGTTGGCCGGGTTCTTGCTCATGGCCTTCAGCAGGATCGCGTCCAGTTCCGCCGGGATCTGCCGGTTGATCGACGACGGCAGCTTCGGGTCCTCGCGCACGTGCTGGTAGGCCACCGCGACGGGGGAGTCGCCGGTGAACGGCGGCGCCCCGGTGACGAGCTCGTACAGCATGCAGCCGAGGGAGTAGACGTCCGAGCGCGCGTCGACGCTCTCCCCGCGGGCCTGCTCGGGGGAGAGGTACTGCGCGGTGCCGATGACGGCCGCCGTCGAGGTCATCGTGGCGGCGGAGTCCGACACGGCCCGCGCGATGCCGAAGTCCATCACCTTGACCGTGCCCTGCGGCGTGATCATCACGTTTCCGGGCTTCACGTCCCGGTGCACGATGCCGTTGCGATGGCTGAAGTCGAGGGCGCCGCAGATGTCGGCCGACAGGCTCATCGCGCGCTCGGGTGAGAGGTGGCCCTCCCGGCGCAGCACGTCGCGCAGCGTCTCGCCCTCGACGTACTCCATGACGATGTAGGGGGTCGCCCCCGTGCTGGTGCGGTCCTCCCCGGTGTCGTAGACGGCCACGATCGCCGGGTGGTTGAGCGACGCCGAGGCCTGCGCCTCGCGGCGGAACCGCACCTGGAACGACGGGTCGCGGGCGAGGTCGCTGCGCAGCACCTTGACGGCCACCTCGCGGCCGAGCCTCAGGTCGCGCCCGCGGTGGACCTCGGCCATGCCACCCCGGCCCAGGACGCCACCGATCTCGTAGCGCTCGCCGAGCACCTGCGGCGTGGTCATCGGAGGTCCTCTCGGGCGGGGCGTTGCGTCGTCCGGGCGAGGGCCTCGGCGAGCGGGCGGGAACCCCGCCGGGCGGGGTGTCCTGCGGGCAGGGAGCCGACGGCGAGCCTAGTCGGTCGGATCCCGCTTTCCGGGGAGGCCGAGGCAGCCGCGATCACGGAGCCACGTCCTCCTCAACAGCCCCAGGATCGGTGGGCGAACCGGAGGCCGACGCGGTGGGCGACCTGGTCGGTTCCGTCGGCCCCGGGTCCGCCGTGCCGCCGAGGTTCGTCGGGGACGTCGCCGTGGTGCTGTCGTCGGGCTCCTCCGGCGAGCTTGCCTCGGGCGTGGACGAGGGAGCAGCCGAGGTGGTGGGCGCGGCAGACGTCTCGGGCGCGGCCGTCTCCACCTCCTCGTCGTCCTCCTGCCCCGGCGCGTAGGCCTCGTCCGCGACGTAGAGGGTGACCTCGGTGCCCGGAGGGACCGTGACCCCGGAGGGGGCGAGGGCGGCGACGTCGCCCGCGTCCAGGGCCTGGCCGGCGGTCGCGAGCTGGTCCTCGTCGGCGGAGACGGGCTCGAGGACGACGAGACCGGCAGCCTCCAGGTCGGCGCGGACGTCCTCGACGGGGCGGCCGACGTAGGCGCCTGCGTCCAGCACGATCCCGGCGGCGGCGGCGGAGGAGGAGGAGCTGGACGTCGCGGACGTCGTGGCGCGGGCGTCGTCGTCCGCGCCCCGGTTGCCGCTGCCCAGCAGGAACCAGGCCCCGCCGCCCAGCAGCAGCACCAGGACGAGGGCAGCCGCGAGCCATGCCCACGTCCGCCGGCGGTCGCGACCATCGCCCGGGTCGTCCTCGGGGTACCAGTCGTCGTCGTCCTCGGGGGGCGCCTGCAGCGGCGGCATGGGTCCGGCCGGGCCGGTCGGTGGTCCGGCATGGCGGGCGCCGGCCACCGCACCGGGGCCCGTGGCCGGGATGACCTGGGTGCGCGAGTCCGCCAGGCCCGAACCGGCGACCACCCGGGTGGGCGCGGTGACCGGGCCGGCGACCGGGGCGAACGTGCCACCGGCGGCCACGCGCCGGATGGCCTCGGCGAAGGCGCCCCCGTCGGGGAACCGGTCAGCCGGGTCCTTGGCCAGCGCGCGCTCGACGAGCAGCCGGACCGCCGGCGGGACGTGGCCGGGCAGTGGCGGCGGCGGCCGGTTGATGTGGGCCAGGGCGATGGCGACCTGCGACGCGCCGTCGAACGGGCGTGCTCCGGTCAGGCACTCGTAGGCGACCACGCCGAGGGAGTAGACGTCGGAGGCAGCGGTGACCTCCATGCCCTGCGCCTGCTCGGGGGAGAGGTACTGCGCCGTCCCGACCACCATGCCGGTGCGGGTCAGCGGGGTGGCGTCCCGGGCCTGGGCGATGCCGAAATCGGTCAGCTTCACCACGCCGTCGGGACGGACCATGAGATTGCCGGGCTTGATGTCGCGGTGCACGACACCGGCGCGGTGGGCGGCCGACAGCCCGTCGGCGGACTGGCTGAGCACGTGCAGCGTCCAGTCGACGGGGAGGGCGCCCTCCTCGTGCAGGATCGTGACCAGCGGCTGACCTTCGACGAACTCCATGACCAGGAAGGCCAGCTGCTGGGTGCCGGTGTCGTCGACGGTCTCGCCGTAGTCGAAGACCGAGGCGATGTTCGGGTGGGTCAGGGCCGCGGTGTGCCGGGCTTCGTTGCGGAACCGGGCGAGGAAGCTGGGATCACCGGTGAACTCGCTCTTGAGCACCTTCGCCGCGACGATGCGGTCCAAGACCTGGTCGCGCGCCTTCCAGACCTCACCCATGCCACCGACGGCGATCGGCGCGGTGATCTCGTAGCGGCCGGCCAGCAGGCTCCCGGTGGACAGCGCCATCAGCCGCCCTGCCCCTCGAGGTAGGCCTGCATCACCTGGCGGGCGATCGGCGCGGAGATGTCTCCGCCGGTGCCGCCACCGTTGGCCACGAACACGGCGACGGCGATCTGCGGGTCGTCGGCGGGCGCGAAGCCCATGAACCAGTTGTGGTCGGGCACGTCCGGCGCGACCTGGGCGGTACCGGTCTTGCCCGCCACCTCGACGCCCGGGATGCGCGCGGCACGGCCGGACCCGTTCTCGACGACGCTGCGCATCATCTCGGTCAGCTGGTCGGCGACGTCGGCGGAGATCGGCTCGCGCCACTCCTCGGGCTCGGTGGAGTCGATCACCGTGAGGTCGGGCGCCTGCAGCTCGTCGACCAGGTAGGGCTTCATCTGGACGCCGTCGTTGGCCACCGTGGCCGCCACCAGTGCCGCCTGCAGCGGCGTCATGCGGACATCGCGCTGGCCGATCGAGGTCTGCGCGAGTGCGGCGTCGTCCACGATGTCGCCGACGCCGCTGGGCGCGACGCCCAGCGGGATCTCGAAACCCTCGCCGTCCATCCCGAACGCCTCGGCCATCTCGCGTACCCGTTCCTCGCCCAGATCGATCCCGAGCTGGGCGAAGGCGGTGTTGCAGGAGATGGTGAGCGCATCGAGGAGCGACTGCTCGCCGCTGGGGCTGCAGGCGGAGCCGCCGAAGTTGGGGATGGTCCGGGTGCTGTCGGGCAGCGGCAACTCGCGGGGGGCCGGCACGACCGTGTCCGGGCTCAGCCCGTCCTCGAGGGCGGCGGCGGCGACGATCACCTTGAACAGCGAGCCCGGGGGGTAGTTGTCGTCGATGGCCCGGTTCAGCCGCGGATCGGGATCCGCGGCCTCGAGCTCCGCCCAGTACGCGCGGATGGCCTCCGGATCGTGGCTGGACAGCAGTCCCGGGTCGTAGGTCGGCGTGCTGGCCATGGCGAGGATGGCGCCGGTCGACGGGTCGAGCGCGACGACCGCGCCCGTGACGCCTTCCAGCCCGGCCATGGCGGCGACCTGCGTCTCGGGGTCGAGGGTCGTGATGACGTCGCCGCCGGACGGGTCCCGGCCGGTGAACAGGTCGGCCAGCCGGCGCAGGGTCAGCCGGCTGTCGGAGCCGGAGAGCACGTCGTTCTCGGCCCGCTCGAGCTGCCAGTTGTTGTAGATCAGCGAGTGGTACCCGGTGACCGCGGCGTACAACTCGCCCTGGGGGTACTGCCGCAGGTACTTCAGCCGGCCGTCGGTGGGCACCGACTCGGCGATGGCGGTGCCGGCGACGACGATCGCGCCGCGCTCCCGGTCGTACTCCGCGGCCAGCACCCGGGTGTTCGAGCGGTTGTTGCGCAGCTCGTCGGAGCGGACCACCTGGATGTAGTTGACGTTGATGATCAGCAGCGTGAACAGCACCAGCACGCTGATGGCGACCTTGCGCAGGGGTGCGTTCACGGCGTCACGACCTCGGTGGGCGCGTCACCGAGGCGCACCGGAGGGGCCGCCTGCGGCGTGGCGGGGCGACGGGCGGCATCGCTGATCCGGACCAGCAGGGCGACCAGCACGAAGTTGGCCACCAGCGACGACCCGCCGTAGGCCAGGAACGGCGTCGTCAGGCCGGTGAGCGGTAGCAGGCCGGTGACGCCGCCGAGGACGACGAACACCTGCCACGCGACGGCGAAGGCCAGGCCCGCGGCCAGCAGCTTGCCGAAGGCGTCCCGCACGACCAGCGACGTCCGCAGGCCGCGCTCGACGAGGATCAGGTAGACGACGATCACCGCGACCAGGCCGAAGAGCCCGAGCTCCTCGCCGACCGCCGAGGCGATGAAGTCGCTCTTCGCCACCGGCACCTGGTCGGGTCGCCCGCCACCGAGGCCGGCCCCGAAGATGCCTCCGGTGCCGAGGCCGAACAGTGACTGGACCAGCTGGTAGCCCGCCCCGTCCTGGTAGGCGAAGGGGTCGAGCCAGGTGTCGACGCGAGCCTGGACGTGCGCGAAGACGTTGTAGGCGATGAACGCGCCGCCGGCGAACAGCCCGACGCCGATGAGCAGCCAGCTGGACCGTTCGGTGGCGACGTAGAGCATCACGACGAAGATCCCGAACAGCAGCAGCGAGCTGCCGAGGTCGCGCTCGAAGACCAGCACCAGGATGGACAGGATCCAGGCGACCAGGACCGGCCCGAGGTCACGGCCGCGCGGGAGCTCGAGGCCGGCCACCCGGCGGCTGGCCAGCGCGAGGACGTCGCGCTTGTCCACGAGGTAGGCGGCGAAGAAGACGATCAGGCAGATCTTGGCGAACTCGCCGGGCTGGATGGAGAAGCCGGCCACCCGGATCCAGATCTTGGCGCCGTTGACCTCCGACAGGGAGGCCGGCAGCACGGCCGGGATGGCGAGGAGCGCCAGACCGCCCAGCGCGAGCGTGTACGCGTAGCGGGAGAGGGTGCGGTGATCGCGGACGATCACCAGGAAGGCGACGAAGAGCGCGACGCCGAGGGTGGCCCACACCAGCTGGACGGGGGCGTCCTCACGGGTGACGTCGCTGTCGACCTGCCCGGCGGCGAGGTCGAGGCGATGGATGACCGTGAGCCCGAGGCCCACCAGGAGCGCGACCGCGGGGAGCAGCAGCGGGTCGGCGTAGGACGCCCACTTGCGCACGACCAGGTGCGCGACCACCCACAGGGCGGTGATCCAGGCGCTGAACCCGGCCATCTCCGGACGCAGTGACCCGGTGATCGTCAGGTCGACGATGGCCTGCGCCACGACGGTGATGAGCACCGCGAACCCGAGCAGGGCCGCCTCGGTACCCCGCCGCGTGGGGACGGCGGTGCCCGCGGCGGGTGCACGGGGGTCGGTCTCCGGGCCGGCCATCACCACACCTCCGGTGGGGATCCGGGGCCTGCGGCGCTCACTAGCCGGCCTCCCGGCAGTTCACCCCTGGCTCGGACGAGGCCGTCGTCCGGGCCGACGTGGTCGGGGACGGGCTGCCGTCGCCGGGCGCGGACTCGGTGGGGACCGGGATACCCGTCGCCCCCGGCGTGGGCTCGACCGGTGCCGGCGTCGGTGTCGGTGTCGGTGTCGGTGTCGGCTGGACGGAGCCACTCGTCGGGCACAACGGGAGCCGCTGGTCGCGCAGCGCAGCGAGGATGCGGTCGGCGTCGGCCTCGTCGTCGGCGGTGATGCCGCCCCGCACCCGGCTGCGCGCTGCGGAGGTGAGGTCGCTGAGCGCCATGCCGGTGTCCTGGTCGAGCTCGAAGAGGTCGAAGCCGACGAGGGACACGTCCAGCCCCCGGAACACGGCGACCGACTCCTCGTCGCCGGTGCCCGCCACGCCCACGAACCAGTGCCCGAGGGCCCACACGTACGTACCGACCGCCCCCGCCACGAGCACGACGAGGGCTGCCACCGCCACCAGGAGAAGTCGCATCGGGCGGCGGCGGGCGGAGGGGCCGCCGCCCGTCGGCGGTGTGGGTGGTGGAGGGGACGGAGGCTGCGGATCGGCGAGCGCCGCCCGGCCGGCGGCCGAGCGGTTGTCCACCTGTCGCTGGCCGACGTTGTCGCCGGCGGCACCGTCGACGACGGGATCCAGCCGCCCGCGGCCGCCGGTGTCCTCGACGACGTCGGCGACGATCACGGTGATGTTGTCCGGCCCGCCGCTGCGCAGGGCCAGCTCGATGAGCCGGTCCGCGGTCGACTGGGGGTCGGGGTCCTTGAGAGCCGCGGCGAGGGTCTCCTCGCTGACCACGCCCGACAGCCCGTCGGAGCACAGCAGGTAGCGGTCGCCGTCCCGCACCTCGCGCATCGAGAGGTCGGGCTCGACCTCCTGCCCGTTGAGGGCCCGCAGCAGCAGCGACCGCTGGGGATGGCTGTTGGCCTCCTCGGCGGTGATCCGGCCGTCATCGATCAGGGTCTGCACGAACGTGTCGTCGTGCGTGATCTGGGAGAGCTGGCCGTCGCGGACGAGATAGGCCCGGGAGTCGCCGACGTGGCACAGGGCCAGCCGGCCGCCGGCGAAGAGGATGGCGGTGAGCGTGGTTCCCATGCCCTCGAGCTGGGGGGACTCGCGGATGACCTCGCGCAGGTGCTCGCTGCCCTCGAAGACGGCCTGGCGCATCGCCTGCAGCATGTCGCCGGAGGGGGCGTCGTCGTCGAGGTGCTCCAGCGCGGCGATGACGACCTTGCTGGCGACGTCGCCCGCCGCGTGCCCACCCATGCCGTCGGCGACGGCGAGCAGACGGGGGCCGGCGTAGACCGAGTCCTGGTTGTTGCCGCGGATCAGGCCCCGGTCCGAGCGCGCCGCATACCTCAGGACGAGGCTCATGCATCCACCTCGCTGCCGCTCGGGGGGCGCGTGCGCCCGATGGCTGTCCTCATGTCGGAGCCGGCACGTGTGCTCACGTACGCAGCTCCAGGGCAGTCTGCCCGATGCGGATCGGCTGACCGGGACCCACCAGCAACGGCCCCTGGACGCGCTGCTGGTCGAGGTAGGTGCCGTTGGTGGAGCCGAGGTCCTCCACGTACCACTGGCCGCCCCGGTTGGTCAGGCGGGCGTGGCGGGAACTGGCGAAGTCGTCGGTGAGCACCAGGGTCGAGTCGTCGGCCCGGCCGATGAGGATCGGCTGGTCGCCGAGGGTGATCTTCGTGCCGGTCAGCGGACCGGCGGTGACCACGAGGGTCTTCGGGCCGCGGTGTCCGCGCTTCCTGCCCGTGACCGCCGCCGCGGCCCGGGGAGGCACGGAGGTCACGCGGCCCGTGCGACCGCCGAACAGGTCGGCGCGCACGACGCGGAAGGCCGCGAAGATGAACAGCCAGAGCAGCAGCAGGAACCCGAAGCGGAAGACCTGCAGGACGATCTCGCTCATTGCACCGACTCGCTGGCGCTCGCCGGCTCCACGAGCGGCGCTGCTGTGTTCATGCGTGACCTCGCAAGCTCGGTCACCGAGGACGCAGCCCTGTCACTGGCCGTCCTGGCGGTACACCAGCACCGAGTGGCCGATCCGGATGACGTCGCCGTCGGAGAGCGCATGCCGGCTGACCCGCCGGCCGTTCACGAGCGTGCCGTTGGTGGAACCGAGGTCCTCGACGGTCGCCGTGCCGCCGTCGAGGACGACGTCGACGTGCTTGCGGCTCACCCCGGTGTCGGGCAGCCGGATGTCGGCCTCCGTGCCGCGGCCGATGACGTTCCGGCCGGTGGACAGCTCGTGCCGGGTGCCCGGGCCGTCGACGACCAGGACGTGGGTGACGCCGGGACGGTTGCCCGCGCGGCCGGTGAACGAGGGGCCCTGCTTGCCGGTGTCGGTGGCGATCCGTCCACGCAGCGGCGGCAGCGGCGGCAGCGGTGGGTGAGCACCGGCCTGGGGTCGCGGGGGAGCGGCGACCGCGAAGTCGTCGCGCGACGGGGGACGGGCCGGGTCGGCGACGTGCGAGCTGACCTCGAAGACCCCTGTGGGGAGGTCGGTGTCCTGCTCGAGCCGGACGGTGACCTTGTCGAAGACCTGGTAGCCCTCGTCGTCGATGTGCTCGGACACCATGTCGGCGAGCTCGCCGGCCAGCTGGTCCGACCACTGCCCGAGGTGCTCGAAATCGGTGCGCCCCAGCGTCACGACGTAGACGTTCGGTGCGAGCACGCGGCCCTCGCCCATGACCGAGCGCTGCTCGTCGGCCTCGCGTTGGAGGGCCTGCGCGATCTCGGCCGGGTGCACCTTGCCCTTGAAGAGGCGGGCGAAGGCCAACCCGACCATGCCCTCGAGGCGGCGCTCGAAGCGCTGCAGCACGCCCACAGTCGCTCCTCTGCACTCGGCTGACCGTCCCGTGTCCCACCAGTGATCGTAGCCGGGACACGCCTGCCGGACCGGCCGGTAACTCGCCGGTGAGTCATATGGCCCCGAACGGCGTGGGCAACGGCCGCGCGACGACCCACCCCCCGGCCGGGCGACGGCTCCCGGCTGCTAATCTCGTCGGGCGCCAGGGCAAGTGGCGGAATGGCAGACGCGCACGGTTCAGGTCCGTGTGTCCGAAAGGACGTGGGGGTTCAACTCCCCCCTTGCCCACCCAGTTCGACCAGCACCCCGTCGCCCGGTCCGCCCGGAGGCGGGGTTCTCTGCTTCCCTGCCGAAGTCAGGTGAGCCGGCCGGGCCCGTCGCCGCGGCGGGTCAGGGTCTGTGCCAGCAGGACCGCCCCCCACGGGCCGATCACCCAGACCGGCCAGAAGTAGAGGAACTCCCAGCTGGCCAGCGAGGTCGCGGCCCAGATCGTGAGCACGATCAGCGACGTGGTCGCCCACGACCGCCACGATTGCGGGTCGGCGTCCCAGCCGCCGTGCCGGTCGACCGTCGAGGTGCTGCCGGCGGCCGGCCGCGGGTCCGGCCGGGCAGACGGGACGGCGGAGGGCAGGTCGGCGGTGAGCGCGTCCAGCTCGCCGTAGGTCTTGGCGGCGTAGGCCCGCGCGAGGCGCTCGTCGTATTCCTCCACGCTCAGCCGTCCGGCGGACATGTGCTGGCCGAGGGCGGTGGCGACGGCGGCACGGTCGGCGTCCGCGGCGCGCAGATGGGGCTCGGGCATCGCTGCTCTCCTGGTGCGGAAGTCCCCAGTCTCGCCGGTCAGGGGCGGCCCGGTCCACCGACGGACGCCACGCGTTCCCCCGCGGAGCGGCGTCAGGTGCGGGTGGTCCGGGTCAACCCTCGCCCCGGACGCCAGGAGGAGACGACCAGGGCGGTCTTCTCCTCGTTCAGGGCGACCAGCACCACCTGGTCGAGCTCGACGCGGAACAGCTCGAAGCCCATGTGCCCGGAGGGGATGCCGGCCGCTGTCGCGTACCGGGTCCGCTCGGCGGCATCCGTGACCGGGATGGCGCGCCCGCTGAGCTTCGCGTCGGCGTCGAACGCATCCGGTTCGGAGCTGCCGCTGTGCAGGGCGAAGCGCGGGTCGCGGCGCAGGTCGGTGAACTTCACCGACCCCGGCATGCCGGCCAGCCACGGCTCACCCAGGACGAAGTGCATCTCGATCCCGCTGATGCGGGGGGAGCCGTCGGCCCGCAGCGTGGCGAGGAACGTGTGCCGGTGGGCGTCGAAGGACGCCCGCACCCGGGCGGCGAACGCCGGTTCCTCGGTCTCGACGTCGGCGAAGACAGCCATGCACGAATGCTGCACCCGCCCACCGACAGAACGGGGGCATCAGCCTCCGGCGGCCTCGCGGGCGAGGGCCTTGCCGATGACCATCCGCTGGATCTGGTTGGTGCCCTCGAAGATCTGCATGACCTTCGCCTCGCGCATGTAGCGCTCCGCGGGGAACTCCCGGGTGTACCCCGCGCCGCCCAGGACCTGGACGGCGTCGGTGGTGACCTTCATGGCGGCGTCGGTGGCCACGAGCTTGGCGATGCTGGCCTGCCGCCCGTACTCCTTGCCGGCGTCCTTGCGCCGGGCCGCGACCAGGTACACGGCGCGGGCGGACTCGACGGCGGCGGCCATGTCGGCGAGCAGGAACGCCACTCCCTGGTGCTCGACGATCGGCCGGCCGAACGCCTCCCGCTCGCCGGCGTAGCGGACGGCGAGGTCGAGGGCGGACTGGGCCAGCCCGACGGCGACGGCGCTGACGCCCAGGCGGCCGGAGTCGAGCGCGGCCAGGGCGATCGACAGCCCGCGGCCGCGTTCGCCGACCAGCCGGTCGGCGGGGACGGGGACGTCGTCCAGCCGGATCGCGGCCGTCGTCGACCCGGTCAGCCCCATCTTCTCCTCGGGCCTGGCGGGGGAGAACCCGGCGAGGTCCGGCGTCAGGTGGAAGCAGGAGATGCCCCGCTCACCGTCGTCGGGGGTGCGCAGGAAGGTGGAGTAGAAGTCCGCGTGCCCGCCGTGGGTGACCCAGGCCTTCTCGCCGTTGGCCAGCCACCCGCCGTCGCTCGCCTTGGCACTCGCCCGCATGGCGGCCGGGTCGGAGCCGGCGTGCGCCTCCGACAGGCAGTACGCGCCGAGCAGCCGGCCCCCCACCATCTCGGGCAGCAGGTCGCGGCGCTGGGCCTCGGTGCCGAACCGGTCGATCGGGAAGCAGGCGAGGGTGTGCACGCTGACGCCGAGGGCGACGCTGGCCCAGCGGGCGGCGAGCTCCTCGACGACCTGCAGGTATACCTCGTAGGGCTGCCCGCCGCCGCCGACCTCCTCGCCGAACGGCAGTCCCAGCAGCCCGGCGTCCCCGAGGGTGCGGAACACCTCGCGGGGAAAGCGTTCCTCGCGCTCGTACTGCGCGGCCTTCGGCGCCAGCTCGGCGTCGGCCAGCTCGCGGGTCAGCGCCAGCAGGTCGTGGGCCTCGGGGGTGGGCAGTTCGCGGTCGACCGGCACGGTGCTCCCTCGTCGAGATCAGTCCAGCTGACGGTACAAGCGCCGCCGCCCCGGTACGGATCGAGCGCCTGGCCACTGACCAGTCTCGTCCTCGCCGGCACGCGCCGTGCGCACGACCCGTCACCCCTGCGGTGCCGGCTGGCTCACGGCCGGTACCGCGATCGTCGGGCTATGGACCCGATCCCCGTATCCGGATCTCCGATCCGTCGGGGCGGTAGGTGTGCCAGACCGTGGTACCGGGGTCGCGAGCGACCCGGAAGCCGCCCTCGTGGACGGCGGTGTGATGCCGTTCGCAGATCAGGGCGCCGTTGTCGCAGGAGGTCTCTCCACCCCATGCCCAGTGATCGACATGGTGGACGTCGCACCAGGCCGGCGGGGCGGTGCAGCCCGTGAAGACGCAGTGCAGATCGCGCTCTTCGATGGCGCGACGGATGCCCGCCGGGGCGGTGCGCTGCTCCCGGCCCACGTCGGTGGGCAGACTGTTCGGGCCGGTGAGGATCCGGGAGACGCCGGCGTCGCAGGCGATGCGGCGGGCGGTCTCGGCGCTGATCGGTCCTCCGAAGGACAGTGCGCCGAAGCCGGGCATCCCACGTTCGGCGCACAGTGCCATCCAGTCGATGGTGACCCGCACGTGTGGACGTTGCCCACGCACGTCGGGCAACTGGTCGCCGTGCAGCGCCTGGCGGCACAGCTCGACGAGGGCATCACCCTGCCGCTCGGCGGAACTGCGACGGTCACCGGCCGGCCGGTGACCGTTCATGACCGCTTCCAGCGCCGTGTGCACCGTCTCGGCACCGACCGGATCCAGGTGCCCGGACAGGTACGTGCGTCCACCGGCCGACGTCGCCATCCGGAACACCCGGGGCAGCCCGGCGGCGTCGTCCAGGGTGCCGTCGGGGTCGATGCCGGCCACCCAACGGCGGACGGCCTGGGCGGTGTCCTCCGGACCCAGCGCCAGCGCCGCATCCGTGAGGATCTGATCGGTCCAGCCCAGGTCGATGTCCTGCCCGGCGGCCTTCGCGACCCGCTCGGGAGTCACTGCGGTGGTCACCACGGCGACATGCGCAGGCGTCACCGCACCGGCGGCGTAGGCGGCCGCCAGCGCAGGGAGGTCTCTCAGCCGCCGGCCGGCCCGCACCAGCCCGGCCGCCTCGCGACCGGAGACCCGGCAGTGCCCGGTCAACCACGGCTTCATCGACGCCATGCCGTCGCCGGTGTGCACCTGCCTGGCGTCCCCGGCGCCGACGGCCCGGGTCTGCATCGCCGTGAGCCGGTTGATGCCGATCTGGGCCAAGGGGATGACCCCGCGCAGCTGCTCGTCGGACAAGTCGTCGGGGTCGAAGTCGGCCGGATCCAGCTCGGCGAGCTGCTCGAGCACCGACACCCACGACGACACCGCCCAGCACCTGCCATTCGCACCGACTGATCGAACGTATGAGCGAAGAATAGCGAGGCGGTGCGACGAAAAGAGAAGCTCAGACGGCCTGTGGACAACTTCTTCCCGTCCACAGGATCAGGACTCCCGAGGTGCAGCGGAGATCGTCCGAGGTCGACTGTGGTGAGCTGACGCACAGGCGGACACGGGGAGGTCGCACAGATGCCTGACACATGGCCGGACGAGCGGCCGACCGACGTGCAGCTGAGCGCCGGCGCCGCCCGCCTCGCCGTCGACCTGCGTGGTGGCGGCATGCGCCGGCTGACCGTGGGGGACTGGGAGGTGCTCGACGCCTATCCGGCGGGCACGGTCGTCGACGGCTGGCCGGGTGCGGTCCTCCTGCCCTGGCCCAACCGGATCCGCGACGGCCGGTGGACGTGGCAGGGGCGGGAGCTGCAGCTGGAGGTCGGCTCCCCCGAGGCGCCGCACGCCATCCACGGCCTCGTCGCCTGGCAGCCCTGGACGGCGCTCGAGACCTCGGACGACGCCGCCACCGTGGGGACCGTCGTGGAGCCGCATCCTGGCTACCCGTTCCGGCTGGCCGGCGCCGTGGACTACCGGCTCGATCCCGGCCGGCTGACCGTGACGCTGCGGGTGCGCAACCTCGGCACGGAAGCCGCCCCGTTCGGCGCCGGTTTCCATCCCTACCTGTCGGTCGGGGCGTCGCACGACGGCGGCATCGGCGATGCCGACCTGACGCTGCCCGTCCGCACGGTGCTGGAGCTCGACGGCGGGCTGCCGACGGGCCGCCGGTCCCCGTTCGACGGCGCCGTCGGCCGGCTCGGTGACCGCGTCCTCGACGATGCCCTCACCGACCTCGTCCGTGACGACGACGGCTGGGCGCGGACCCGGCTGCGCGGTCCGGCGGGCGAGCTGGAGCTGGCGGTCGACGGCGCGTGGTCCTGGCTCCAGGTGTTCAGCGGCGACGTGCTCCCCGAGGGCCGGTGGCGCCGGACCCTGGCGGTCGAGCCGATGACCTGCCCGCCGAACGCGCTGGCCGACGGCGTCGACCTGCTCGTCCTCGAGCCCGGCGAGGAGTGGGCGGGCATCTGGACGCTGGCCTGGACGGCGGGCTGACGTGCGGGTCCTCGAGCTCTGGCGCTACCCGGTCAAGTCGCTGCAGGGAGAGCGGCTGGCCGAGGCGCAGATCGGTGCGCTCGGCATCGACGGCGACCGGCGCTGGGCGCTGTTCGACCGCGACACCGGCCTGGGCCTCACCGCCCGGCGGGTGCCCGAGCTGCTCTTCGGGTCAGCCCGCCTGCGCGCCGACGGCGGGGTGGAGGTGGTCCTGCCCGACGGCTCGGTGACCACCGATGACGACACCCTCTCGGGCTGGCTCGGCCGCCGGGTGGAGCTGCGCGCCGCTGCCGAGGACGGCGACGTGGCCCCGACCTACGAGACGCCGGTGGACGAGGAGGAGCCCGACCCCACCGAGTGGCTGCAGTGGGAGGGCGCCCATGGACCGTTCCACGACAGCCCTCGCATCCGGCTGTCGCTGGTCTCGACGGGCACGCTCGGCACGTGGGACCGCCGGCGGTTCCGGGCCAACGTCGTCCTGGACGGCGAGGGCGAGGAGCACCTGCGGGGGCAGGAGGCGGAGCTCGGCGGCGTGCGGCTGCGGTTCGGCATCCCGATCCCCCGCTGCGTCATGACCACCCGCCCGCAGCCCGGCGGCATCGCGCGTGACACCTCGGTGCTCAAGACGATCCACCGCGAGCGCGACGGGCTGCTCGCCGTGCGGGCGGCCGTCATCCGGGGCGGCTCCGTCGGCACCGGCGACGTCCTCGTGCCCGACGGGTCGGCAGACTGAGCGCCATGCGCACCGTCGACCTGCGGCCTGGCGAGGACACCATCCGGCTCGGTCAGCTGCTCAAGCTGGTCGACGCCGTCCCGACCGGCGCCCAGGTGAAGGACGTGCTGTTCTCCGGCGCCGTCCGGGTCAACGGCGAGCCCGAGGAGCGCCGCGGCCGCCAGCTGCACCGCGGCGACGTCGTCTCGGTCGAGGGCATGGAGGACGTCCGGATCGGCTGACCGGTCGGCGCGGCCCGAGGAGCTCGCGACTCGGCCATGGACGGTTCCACGTGGAACCGAGGCCTCTGCCAGGCTGGCGGCATGGTCCGCGCCCCGATCCGTGTGCCCCGGTGGCCCGCGGCCGCCGAGAAGAACCGCAGCGTGCAGGTCGTCCTGGAGGGAGCGCGATGAGCCGGGCCCCGTACCTCTCGGCCCGGCTGCAGGGCTTCGGGACGACGGTCTTCGCCGAGATGAGCGCGCTCGCGGTGGCCACCGGCTCGGTGAACCTCGGCCAGGGGTTCCCCGACTACCCCGGCCCGCCCGCGGTGCTCGACGCCGCCCGGGCCGCCATCGGCACCGCCGCCGACCAGTACCCGCCGGGTCCCGGGATCCCCGAGCTGCGCACCGCCGTCTCCAGGCACGTCCGGCGGTTCCGCGGCCTGCACCACGACCCCGACAGCGAGGTCCTCGTGACGGCCGGGGCCACGGAGGCGCTGTCGGCAGCACTCCTGGCGCTGATCGAGACCGGCGACGAGGTCGTGCTCTTCGAGCCGATGTACGACTGCTACGCCGCAGGCATCGCCATGGCCGGGGGCGTCGCCCGGCCGGTGCCGCTGCATCCGCCGAGCGACAGCGCGGGGCCCTGGACGTTCGACCCCGCCGACCTGCGGACCGCGATCACCGGGCGCACGAAGGTCCTGTTGCTCAACACCCCGCACAACCCGACGGGCAAGGTCTTCACCCGCGAGGAGCTCGCCCTGCTGGCCGACCATGCCGTGGAGCACGACCTGCTCGTGCTCGCCGACGAGGTCTACGAGCACCTGGTCTTCGACGGGGCCGGCGACGGGGAGGGGCACCTCTCGATCGCCACGCTCCCGGGGATGCGCGAGCGCACGCTGACGGTCGGCAGCGCCGGTAAGACCTTCAACGTCACGGGCTGGAAGATCGGCTGGATCTGCGGGCCCGCCCCCCTGGTCTCCGCCGTCCGTACCGCCAAGCAGTTCCTCACCTACGTCAACGGCGGTCCGTTCCAGCCCGCCATCGCGGCCGGCCTGGCGTTGCCGGACGAGTACTTCGCCGGGGCAGCCCGTGACCTGCAGTACCGCCGGGACGTCCTGGTGCGAGGGCTCCGCGAGGCCGGGCTGCCGGTGATCAGCCCGGAGGCCACCTACTTCGCGACGGTCGACGTGCGGCCGGTGCAGCCCGACGGCGACGGGCTGGCGTTCTGCCGCGCGCTGCCGGAGCGCGCCGGTGTCGTCGCCGTTCCGACCGTGGTCTTCTACGCACCGGAGCACGCGCACCTGGGCCGGCACCTCGTCCGGTTCGCGTTCTGCAAGAGTGACGCCGTCCTGGGCGACGCCGTCGAGCGGTTGAGGAGGCTCTCGTGAGGATTGCCGCGGTGCAGCACGACATCGTCTGGGAGGACCGGGAGGCCAACTTCGCGCGGCTGGCCCCGCAGGTCGCCCGGGCGGTCGGGGCAGGGGCGGAGCTGGTGCTGCTCACCGAGACCTTCAGCACCGGATTCACCATGACGCCGGGCATCGGTGAGCCCGAGGATGGCCCGTCGGCGCAGTTCCTGGCCGGTCAGGCCGCCGAGCACGGGGTGTGGGTGGGCGGTACCTGCCCGGAGATCGCCGCCGGGGAGCAGTTGCCCTACAACTCCTTCGTGCTGGCCGGTCCCGACGGCGTCGCCCACCGCTACCGCAAGCTGCACCCGTTCACCCACGCCGGCGAGCACGAGCGGTTCCGGGCGGGGGAGAAGCCGGTGACCGTCGAGATCGGCGGTGTGAGGATCACGCCGTTCATCTGCTACGACCTGCGCTTCGCCGACGTGTTCTGGAAGGCCGCGCCGGAGACCGACGTCTACCTGGTGCCGGCGAACTGGCCCAGCCCGCGACGCCTGCACTGGCAGACGCTGCTGCAGGCGCGGGCCATCGAGAACCAGGCCTACGTCGTCGGCTGCAACCGGGTCGGGACCGCGGGTGACGGCACCGAGCACGTCGGCGACAGCCGGATCGTCAGCCCCATGGGAGAGCTGCTGGCCACCGCGGCCGGCGTCGAGACGATCGTGCTGGCCGACGTCGACGCCGCCGAGGTCACGGCCACCCGCGACCGGCTGAGGTTCCTGCCCGACCGCCGGGGGGACTGAGGGGGACTCCCTCCGGAGACGTCCGGGTCCTAGCGTTCCCGGGGTGACCACTGTCGCCGGCGCGAGCCGCCCCGGGTCGGCCCATCTCGCCGCGCAGCTGTCCGCGCCCGTACGGAGGCTGATGCGCTCCGGCGTCGCCGGCGCCGGCCTGATGGTGGCGGCCACCCTGCTCGCCCTCGTCTGGGCCAACTCGCCGTGGGGGAGCTCCTACGAGCGGCTCTGGCACACCGAGCTCGCCCTGCGGTTCGGCACCGCCGAGATCGCCATGGACCTGCAGCACTGGGTCAACGACGGCCTGATGGTGTTCTTCTTCTTCCTGATCGGCATGGAGGTGCGTCGCGAGCTCTCCATGGGGGAGCTGGTGCAGCGCAGCCGGCTGACCGTCCCCGCGCTGGCGGCGGTCGCGGGCCTCGTGATCCCGGCACTGCTGTACCTGGCCATCAACGCCGGCGGGGACGGTGCGGTGGGCTGGGGCATCCCGATGGCCACCGACACCGCGTTCGTCCTGGGCGCCCTGGCGCTCTTCGGCCGGCACTGCCCGATCCAGCTGCGGGTCTTCCTGCTGTCGCTGTCGGTGGTCGACGACATCGGCGCTCTCACCGCCATCGCGATCTTCTACTCCGACGAGATCGACCCCGTCGCGCTCGGCATCGCGGGCCTGTGCGTGCTGGCGTTCATCGGGCTGTCCCGCATGCAGGTGTGGCGGGGGCCGGCCTACTTCGCCGTGGGCGCGGTGATGTGGGTGGCCATGTACGAGTCGGGCGTGCACGCCACCATCGGCGGGGTCGTCCTGGGGCTGCTGGTCAGCGCCTATCCCCCGCGCCGGGCCGAGGTGGAGCGCGCCGGGTCGCTGGCGCGGGCGTTCCGGCAGTCACCGGAGCCCGCGCTGGCCCGCGAGGCGAAGCTGTCCGTGGAGCGCGCCATCTCCCCGAACGAGCGGATCGGCGCGGTCCTGGTGCCGTGGAGCAGCTACGTCGTCGTCCCGGTGTTCGCGCTGGCCAATGCCGGCGTGCGCATCGATGGTGCGCTGGTCGAGCGGGCGCTCACCTCCCCGGTCACCATCGGGGTCTTCGTCGGGCTGGCGGTGGGCAAGCTGCTCGGCGTCGGGCTCGCCGCGACCCTCGCCGTCCGGACGGGGCTGGGCGTCCTGCCTCCCGGCATCAGCCTGGGCAGCGTGTGGAGCGGCGCCGCACTCACCGGCCTCGGCTTCACCGTCTCCCTCTTCGTCACCGACCTGGCCTTCGACGACGAGGCCCTGCGGGAGGAGGCGACCATCGGCATCCTGGGCGCCGCCGTCGTCTCGACGGCCCTCGGAGCCCTCTTCTTCCGGCTGCTGGGCCGGGGAGGCAGCGCACCGGAGCGGCCGGCCCAGCTCGACCCGCCGGTGGACCCGGCCGTCGACCACATCCGCGGTCCGGTCGACGCCCCGCTGACCCTGGTCGAGTACGGCGACATGGAGTGCCCCTTCTGCGGCCGCGCCACGGGGGTGGTGAGCGAGCTGCGGAGCCGGTTCGGGGACGACCTGCGCTATGTCTTCCGGCACCTGCCGCTGCTGGAGGTGCACCCCCGCGCCCAGCTCGCCGCCGAGGCCGCCGGTGCGCAGGGCCGGTTCTGGGAGATGCACGACCGACTGTTCGCCCACCAGGACGAGCTCGACGCCGCGGGGCTGCTCGAGCACGCGGCGGCCCTCGACCTGGACCTCGAACGGTTCGCCCGCGAGCTCGGGAACGGCACCCACGGTCAGCGGATCCGGAACGACGTCGTCGGCGCCGAGGCCAGCGGTGTCGAGGGCACTCCCACGTTCTTCGTCAACGGGCTCCGCCACGCGGGGCGGGCCGGTACGGACGAGCTGGCGGCAGCCCTGCTCCGCACCGATCCACGCGGCACGCCCGCTGAGCGCGCCGTGGCGCCCCTGGTCGCCGAGGCGGGACGCCGGCCCGTGCCGCTGTCGCCGCCGGCCCGGCTGCCCGCCGTCGAGGGCCTGGCCGAGACACCCGACCTGAGCGGCGCCTCACCGCGGCTGGACGACCGCCAGCTCGCCGTCCTCCGGCGGGCCGGACGCCGCCGGTCGACGACCGCCGGTGAGGTGCTGGTGCGGGGCGGCGCCGGCGAGTGGGACTTCGTCGTGGTGCTGACGGGCACCGTCGCCGTGGTCGAGAACCCGGAGCCGGGGGACGGCGGCGAGCAGCGCGTGGTCTCCGTGGTCGGCCCGGGCCGGTTCCTCGGCGGGCTCAACATGCTCGCCGGGCAGCGCGCCGTCCGATCGGTGGTCGCGGCCGCGCCCGGGGTGGTGGTGACGCTGACCGTGCAGCGGCTGCGCGAGGTGATGGCGGCCGACCGCGAACTGGCCGACGTGATCATGCGGGCCTTCCTGCTGCGCCGCGCGATGCTGATCGGCCGGGCCTCCGGGCTGCGGGTCGTGGGCGATCCGCGGTGGCCGGCCAGTGCCCGGCTGCAGGCACTGCTGGACGAGCACGGGATCGCCCACCAGTGGCTCGATCCGGCCGACGACGAGGCCGCACGGGCCGTGCTCGCCGAGAACGACGCGCTGGATGAGGAACGGCCCGTCGTCGTCGCCCCGGACGGCCGGGTGCTGGTCGACCCCGGCCCCGACGACCTGCTCGGGGCGGCGCGGCCGGCCCGCAGCTGACGAGCGGTCAGGCGCCGCGGGGGGAGGCGTCCGTGTCGACGACGATCTGCTCGCGCTGCACCTGCCCGGTCACCGTCTCCTGCCCCTGGACCAGCTCGGTGCGCAGCCGCACCCGCTCGGTCGGCACGACCTCCACGGTCACCACCGGCCGCTCGGTGTGCAGGACGATCTCGCCGGGCAGGCCGGCCGACGTCGTCGTCCCGGCCGGCCGGTCGGTCAGCAGTGTCTCGCCCTCGTCGACGTCGTCGGGGGCGTCGATCGGCACCTGCTCGAGGCGGATCTCCTCGCGCCGGATCGGCACGGTGATCTGCACCTCCTCGGTCACGACGTACTTGACCAGTCGCGCCCGGGTGGTGGCCACCCGCTCGGTGTCGACGACCAGCTGCTCCTCGCTGCGGGTCATCGCCCCGTCGTCGGTGCTCGCCGGCGGCCGGGGGGCCGCCGCGGCCGGCATCTCCACGGTGGGCGGCGCAGCTGCGGCCGGCGCCTCCTGGCGGGTGCCGGGCCCGGCCACGCTGCCGGTCGCGCTGCCGGCGCCGTAGTACCGGCGCAGCTCCGCCTCGTCGTCGGGCGTCAGGTGGTCGCCGCTCAGGTGGGGCGCGTTCTTCACCGCCTCGACGGCGACCGGCAGCCGCAGACCGCCGTCGGTGAAGGTGGCGTCCAGCGCGGGGACGACGGACCGGCGGGTGCCGAAGAGTCCCGTGGTGACGGCCACCCAGGACGGCGCCCCCGTGCGGTCGTCGACGTAGAAGTGCTCGACGGTGCCGATCTTCTGGCCGCTCGCGTCGTAGGCGGTGCTCCCGATGGCCGCGGAGACCTCTCGCTCGTCCAGCATGGGCATGCTCCTTCCGCAGGGCGCTCGCCGTCGAGCGTTCGTCGGGAGCTGCGGTGCCCAGCCCGTGTCGCCCCCGAACATGGCCGCGCCTAGGTTCGCAGGATGCGGGCGTAGCGTGCGGCCGCCCGGGAGGGAGGCCGGCATGACTCGCGGGCACCTCGAGATGGAGACCAAGTACGACGTCGACGAGGGATTCGTCCTGCCGGCGCTGGACGGGCTGGACGGCGTCGCGCGGGTGGATCCGCCCGTCGAGCACGCGCTGGAGGCGGTCTACCACGACACGGCGGACCTGCGGCTCGTGCGGGCGCGGGTGACCTTGCGCCGCCGGACCGGCGGCCCCGACGCCGGCTGGCACCTCAAGCTCCCCGCGGGCTCCGCGCGTCGAGAGCTGCACGCCCCCCTGGGCCGTTCGGGGAAGAAGCCGCCGCAGGCGCTGGCGGCGCCTGTCGTCGGCCTCCTGCGCGGGGCGCCGACGGCTCCTGTGGCCACCCTGCGTACCCGGCGGGTGGTCACCTCCCTTCGCGACACCGACGGCCGGCTGCTCGCGGAGGTCGCAGACGACACCGTGACCGCAACGGTTCCGGCGGCCGAGCCCGACCAGCCGACCGAGGTGCAGACCTGGCGGGAGGTGGAGGTGGAGCTGGGGGAGGGCGGGGTCGAGCTGCTGACCGTCGTGGGCGACCGGCTCACCGCCGCCGGCGCTCGACCGGCGGCGTTCGTGTCCAAGGCCGGCCGGGTGCTCGCCGGGCGGCTGATCGGGGACGACGGCGCGCCCGCGAAGCGGCGGAAGAAGGGCCCACGGGCCGGGGAGTTCGTGCGGTCGGCCCTCCGCGAGCAGGTGGCGGCGCTCCAGGCCGCGGACGTGCTGCTGCGCACCGAGCAGCCCGGCGCGGTGCACCAGGTGCGGGTCGCCGCCCGCCGGCTGCGGAGCACGCTCGCCGCGTTCCGGGGCGTCCTCGACCGGGAGGCCACCGATCCGCTGCGGGAGGAGCTCTCCTGGCTGGGTGGGCAGCTGGCCCGGGCCCGGGACGACGAGGTCGCCCTCGCCCACCTGCGCGAGGTCGTGGCCGCGCAGCCCGCAGAGCTGGTGCTGGGCCCGGTGGCCGCCCGGCTGCAGCAGTCGCAGCTGCGGGAGGAGCGGGCCGGACTCGACCGGGCCCTGGAGACGATGGCCGAGCCGCGCTACCTGCGGCTGCTGGACGCGCTGCACGACCTGCTGGCCGACCCCCCGTTCGCCGAGCGCGCCGGCGACCGGCTCGAGCCGGTCCTCCAGGACGCCGTCGCGCGATCGGTCCGCCGGCTGCGCCGCCGGATGGCCACTGCCCGGCGCGCTCTCGACGGCGACCGGGACGAGGCGCTGCACGACGTGCGCACGGCGGCCAAGCGCGTCCGGTACGCCGCGGAGATCGCCGCCGCGGAGCTGGGTGGCGCGAAAGCCCTGGCACGGGCGGCGAAGCGGATGCAGAAGGTGCTGGGGGAGCTGCAGGACACCGTCGTCACCCGCGAGCTCTGCCGGCGGTCGGGCGTGGCCGCCTTCGCCGACGGGGAGAACTCCTTCACCTTCGGCCGGCTGCACGCGCTCGAACAAGCCCGGGCCGAGCGGGCCGAGCGCGAGTTCTGGACGCTGGAGCCCCAGGTGCGCCGGGTGCTGAAGGACGCCGCGCGGTAGCGGGTCTGCGCGATCCCCGCGCCGCACCCTGGGAGAGTGGGAACGTGACGGACGCCGAGCAGATGGTGCGCCGGTGTCGCTGATCGCCCTGCTCGGCTTCACCACCGTCGTCTTCCTGGCCATGCTGCTGCTGCACGGCTACCTGTGGTTGCGGCTGGTGCGGAGCACCACCCGCCCCGGGCGGCTGAGGCGTCGGCTGACGCTGCTCACCCTCGCCCTCGCGCTGCTCCCCGCCCTCGCGATCGGGCTGCGCCGCGCGCTCCCCCTCGAGGCCTCGGCGCCCCTGGACTGGATCGCCTACAGCTGGCTCGGCGTCGCCTTCTACGCCTTCCTCGCGCTGCTGGTCCTCGAGCCGGTGCGGCTGATCGGCAACGTGCACCTCACGCGACGGACCCGGCAGGTCGAGGCGAGTGGGGCCCGGAGGGCTCCGCGCAGCCTCGACGAAGCGGCTCTGCCGGACGGGGGAACGGCACCTGGCCGCGGTGCCGTCCGGCAGGACGGCGACGTCATGGCCCGCGGTGCCGTCCGGCAGGACGGCGATGTCATAGTTCCCCGGCGGCTGTTCCTCGCTCGAGGCCTCGCCGTGACCGCCGGGGTCGTCGCGCTCGGCACGGCAGGCGCCGGCGCGTACTTCGCGAACTCCCCGCCCGTCGTCCGCCGGGTCCCCGTGACGCTGGCGAACCTGGATCCGGCGCTGGACGGGCTGCGCATCGTGACGTTCTCCGACGGGCACCTGTCGGCGACCTACGGCGGACGGCGGTTCGAGCGGCTGGTCGAGCTGGTCAACGAGCAGCAGCCGGACGTCGTGGCGATCGTCGGGGACCTGGTCGACGGCGAGGTCGCGGAGCTGCGCGAGGAGGCGGCGCCGCTGGCGGACCTGGTCAGCGCGCAGGGTGTGTTCTTCGTGACCGGGAACCACGAGTACTTCGTCGACACGAACGCCTGGCTGCGTCACCTGGGCACCCTCGGCGTGGACGTGCTGCGCAACGAGCGGGTGGCGATCCGCCGCGGCACGGCGTCCTTCGACCTGGCCGGGATCGACGACCGGACGGCGGCGTCCTTCGGCTTGCCCGGTCACGGGGCGGACCTGGACGCCGCGCTCGACGGCCGGAACGACGACGTCCCGGTCGTGCTGCTGGCCCACCAGCCGGTGCAGGTGGAGCAGGCCCGCGCCGCCGGGGTCGACCTCCAGCTCTCCGGTCACACCCATGGCGGCCAGCTGTGGCCCTTCGACTACGCGATCCGGCTCGACCAGCCGGCCGTCCAGGGACTGTCCCGGCACGGGGACACCCAGCTGTACGTCACGTCAGGGGCCGGCTACTGGGGTCCACCGATGCGGGTGGGGGCCCGCCCCGAGGTGACGGTGGTCGAGCTGCGCTCACCGCGCGGGTGAGCTGCGGTGCGCCGGCCTACAGGACGTCGAAGGCCTCGTCGATGAGCTCCTCGAGCTTGCGCTCGCCGTTGCCGTCGGCCCAGGCCAGCACGGCCGTGGTGAAGGTGGCCATGTAGACGTTCACGACAATCGCGTCCCCGGGCGGCAACGGGCGGCCCGATTCCGCCGCCAGGGCGTCGGACAGCAGCCCGGCGGTCACCCGTTCGAACTCGGCGGCCCGTGTCCGCAGGCTCGGCACGCCGGCGATGATCCGCCACCGGACCAGCGTGGCCTCGTGGTCCTCGGGGCTCCACGTGGACACCCAAAGGAGCGCGGCATTCCGCACGCGTTCCCGCAGCGGGAGGTCGGGCGGCAGGGCGGCGACGAGGGCGGTCATCTCCTCGGCGGTGGGGAGCTGCATGACCAGGTGTTCCTTGGACGGGTAGTGCGCGTAGAACGTCGGCACCGAGACCTCGGCCGCGCGGGCGATCTGGCCCACGTTCACCGCCTCGTACCCGTGCTCCAGGAACAGTTCGATCGCGGTGCCGTAGATCCGCTGATGGGTGGCGGCCCATCGTCGGGCACGCCAGTCCGGCGTCTCGGTCACGATCGGTGTTCCTCCATTGCCCCGTCGGCCCACGCCGTCACCACACCGAGGTCTGCAGAGCGATGGCAGCGGGTCATTGTGCGCCCCTACCCAGCGGTTGTGCGTTCATCCGGGGCACGGAGTCGTGCGGTCCACCAGGCATCGGTCGCACGTGGTGGGCCCGGTCAGCCGGTGAAGGCGGCCGTCTCGGCCAGGCGGGACGCGCTGACCGTCTTGAGACGGGCCACCGCCTTCTCGAGGGGCACGAGGTCGATCTCGGTTCCCCGCAACGCGACCATCTGACCGTGGTGCCCCTCGTGCGCGGCGATCGTGGCGTGCAGGCCGAAGCGGGTGGCGAGGACCCGGTCGAACGAGGTGGGGGTGCCTCCGCGCTGGACGTGCCCCAGCACGGTCGTGCGGACCTCCTTGCCCGTCCGCCGCTCGAGCTCGGCGCCCAGCTGCTGCGCCACGCCGGTGAACCGCCGGTGTCCGTACTCGTCCACCCCGCCGTCGCGGAGCTCCATCGTCCCGGGCAGCGGGCTCGCCCCCTCTGCCACGACGCCGATGACGTGGGTGTCGCCGCGCTCGAACCGTTCGGTCACCAGCCGGCAGACCTGCGCCACGTCGAACGGTTCCTCGGGCACCAGCGTGAGGTGGGCGCCGGACGCGAGCCCGGCGTGCAGCGCGATCCAGCCCGCGTGCCGCCCCATGACCTCGACCAGCAGGACGCGCTGGTGCGATTCGGCGGTGGTGTGCAGCCGGTCGATCATCTCGGTGGCGATGCTGACGGCGGTGTCGAAGCCGAAGGTCAGGTCGGTCTCGTCGATGTCGTTGTCGATCGTCTTCGGGATCCCGACGACCGGGACGCCGGCCTCCGACAGCAGGTGCGCGGCGGTGAGCGTGCCCTCCCCGCCGATGGGGATCAGCACGTCGATGCCGTGGGTGGCCAGCACGTCCTTCATCTGCGGCAGCTCGGCGTTCAGCCGCTCCGGCGCCACCCGGGCCGAGCCGAGCGTCGTCCCGCCGCGGGTGAGCAGGCCGTCGACCGCGGCGATGTCCAGCGGGGTGGTGCGGTCCTCCAGCAGGCCCCGCCAGCCGTCACGGAAGCCGACGACGTCGCTGCCGTAGTGGGCCGAGGCGGTGCGGACGACGGAACGGATGACGGCGTTGAGGCCGGGGCAGTCGCCCCCGCCGGTGAGGACACCGATGCGCAACGAGCTTCTCCCTCGATGGTCGAGACCCGACCATACGTCATGACGTCCTGACGACTCTGCTGCCGAGCTGCTGCACTTATGGCCATAAATGCCGGAACGAGACGGACGTCCCATACGACATGACGACCAGACGTCTTGGAATCCCGTACCTTTGCGACGTGGTCAGCCCCGTCTCCGGACCCAAGTACCTGGCGGTCCGGGAACACCTCCGGCGTCGGGTGGCCGCGCTGCCCGAGCTGACGCTCCTGCCGCCGGAGCCGGTGCTGTGCGCCGAGTACGGGGTCAGCCGGATCACGCTGCGGCGGGCGGTCGACGGACTGGTCGCCGACGGGCACCTCGTACGCGAGCAGGGCCGCGGCACCTACGTCACCCGCCCGGCCATCCGCCACGAGTACCGCGAGAGCTTCGTGCACCGCATCGCCGGCTTCAACTCGGTGATGAGCGAGCAGGGCGCCCAGGTGGGCACGAAGGTGCTCACCCAGCGCGTTGTGCCCGTCCCCGCCCCGGTCGCGGTCGAGCTGTCCCTGGAGGGGACGGCGGACGTCGTCGAGCTGGAACGGCTGCGCAGCGTCGACGGGGAACCGAACCACGTCGCGCACAGCTTCCTGCCCGCCGCGCTGTACGGGGGTGCCGTCGAGGCGGACTTCAGCGAGGGCTCGCTCTACGACTACCTGCGCCGCGAGTACCAGGCCGACCTGGCCACCGCGCGGATCGTGGTCGACGTCGGCACCGCCGCTCCCGACGAGGCCGACCTGCTGCGGGTCGTCGCCGGCTCGCCGCTGCTCGTCGTCCGGACGACGGTCCGCGACAGCGCCGGCCGCCCGCTGGTGCACAGCTACTCCCGGCTGCGGCCGGACGTCAGCCAGGTCGAGTTCGAGGTCTCGGTCGGCGGGCGCTGATGAGTGCCACGACCGCGGCCGGCAGCTGCGACGTCCCGGAGACGCCCGCCGAGGTCTGGCGGGCACTCGCCCTCCTGGAGCCGTACTGCTCGGTCTGCGACGTGTCGTACGTGCTGGGCGAGGACTCCGGTGCCCCGGGCGTCGGGACGACGTTCGTCTGCGCCCCCGGCCGGCTCGACGGTGCGCCCGCCGCCGGGGCGCCTCAGGGCGAGATCGTCGAGTGGGAGCCCCCGCGCGTCGTGGCGACCTGCCTGCGGCTCACGCCCGAGACGTGGACGACGCGCATCGAACTCGCCGGCACCGGCGACGGCGGCACCCGGGTGACGATGACCATCACCCACGAGCCGACCGGTGGCAGCCGGGTCGTGCGGCAGCTCCAGCGCCGGGCACTGCGGCGGCTGGTGCAGCGGACCGTGGACGCGGAGCTGGCCAAGGTGCCGGCCCACGTGCACCGGGTCGGCCGCTCCGCCTGACGCGATCCGGTCCGCCCGTTCGGGGGATCGGTGCATCAGTGATCGACTTCCGGGTACGGACTCCCGTCGTGCACCGGCGGCACACCCGGCACTGTGCCGGGACCGCGCTCGCCGGTCGAACGAAGGAGAACGCTGTGCTGTTCGACATCCTCGGTCTCATCGTGATCGGCCTCGTCATCGGTGCGCTCGCCCGGCTGATCCTCCCGGGCAAGCAGCGCATCAGCATCGTCGCCACCCTGGCGCTGGGCGTGCTCGGAGCGCTCATCGGCGGCTGGATCGCCAGCCTGCTCGGCACCGGTGACATCTTCGAGCTCAACGTCCTGGGCTTCGTGCTCGCCGTCATCGCGGCCATCGTGCTGGTCGGCGCCTACGCGGGCATGGCGGGCCGGTCGAACCGCGCCGTCCGCTGATCCGTTCCCGGGGGGCCCGGGCGAGCCTCAGAGCTCGGCCGTGTCCCCCGGGGCCAGCCGGCTGAAGGGCGTGGGCGTACCCGGTCCGCGCTCGCCCAGCAGGCCGCCGACGATGCCGAGGCCGGTGTCGTTGAGCAGACCGTCGTGCACCGCGAACGCCTGGTCGGCGTGGACGGCCCGCACGTAGTCGATGACGTCGGCGGTGCGCGACCACGGCGCGTGCAGCGGCAGCAGGAGCGTCGCGACGGGTTCGTCCGGCACGGTCAGCGCGTCGCCGGGATGGAAGACCCGGCCGTCCACGAGGAAGCCGATGTTGGCCACCCGCGGGATGTCGGGGTGGATCTCCGCGTGCAGCTCGCCGTGGACGTGGACCTCGAACCCCGCCACCGTGACGGCGTCCCCGTGGCCCACGACGTGCACCCGGCCACCGAGCCCCTCGAGCCGGGCCGCCACGGACCCGGTGGTCCACACCTCCAGCGCGGGATCGGCGTCCAGCGCCGCCCGCAGCCGCTCGGGCTCGAAGTGGTCGGGGTGCTCGTGGGTGATGAGCACGGCTCCGGCGCCGGCGAAGGCGGCGGGGTCGGTGAACGCGCCGGGATCGATGACGACGCTGCGGTCCCCGTCGCTGAGGGTCACGCACGCGTGGCCGTGCTTGGTCAGTTCCATGCTCTGCACCCCATGCACCGCATCCTGCCCGGCGGCCCGGGACAGCGCAGGCTCACCACGGCTTCACCCTTCGGAGCGAGGTCGGCTCCCGTTGCCCTAACCCTCGGCGGCTCCCGTGCCGAGGTTCTCCGCATGATGCTGCAGACGACCCTCTTCGTCGCCGCCCGCAGTCGCGCGCACGGACCGACCGCCGCGCTGTGGCACGCCGTGGAGGTGCACCGTCCCCCGGCCGAGGTGGACGGCGCCTGCGAACTCACGCTCTGCGGCTCGCTGGCCCGGGTGTCGACGGAGGACTCGTGGCCGGTGGCCGCGCGCGACGTCTGCCCGGCCTGCGCCGTGCTCTCCCGCTGAGGGAGCCCCTGACGCCCTGTCGCCGGGTGGGGGAGCTCGCCCCGACGGCAGGTGCACTCGTCGCGGTCCTGGCCGCGGAGAACCGCCCACCGGCGCTCACCCGAGCCTGCCGGTGGCCGTGGCCCGGAGCGCTCAGCGACCGGTGAAGACCGGCGCCCGCTTCTCCAGGAATGCCTCGACCGCCTCGCGGTGGTCCGCCGTCTGCCCCAGCCGCGTCTGCAGCCGGGCCTCGAGCGCCAGGGTCTCCTCCAGCGTGTCGGTGGCCGCCGTCGCCAGCACCGTCTTCATCGCCCGGTAGGCCGCGGTCGGGCCGTTGGCCAGCCGCGCGGCCAGCGCCTGCGCCTCCGGGAGAACCTGCTCGGCCGGGACGACACGGTGCACCAGCCCCCACTGCTCGGCGGTCTCCGCGGGAAAGGGCTCGGGGGTGAGCAGGAGTTGCGTCGCCCGCGAGCCGCCGACGCAGTGCACCAGCCGCGCGGCCAGCGCCGAGTCGCTGGACAGGCCCACCCCGGCGAACGCCGTCGTGAACTTCGACCCCGCCGCCGCCACCCGCAGGTCGCCGGCGAGCGCGATCCCGAGCCCGGCCCCGGCGCACGCCCCGTTGATACCGACGACGATCGGGACGCGCAGCGCCGACAGCGCCAGGATCAGCGGGTTGTACTCGTCCTCGACGACCGAGAGCGAGGTCGCGGCATTCCCGCGCAGCGACTCGATGTGCTCGGCGAGGTCCTGCCCCACGCAGAAGGCCCGGCCGGAACCGGTCAGCAGCACCGCCCGCACCGACTCGTCCGCAGCCACCTCGCGCACGGCGGCCAGCAGGTCGTTCCGCAGGGCGTGGGAGAGGCCGGAGCTCAGCATGGTCAAGGTGGCCACGCCGCCGTCGTCGGCCCTGGTCACGGTGTCGGACATCGTCGTCCCGCCTCTTCTCTGTCGGTCGCCCGGTTCGGCCACCCTGCCATGCGCGGGTCCGTGGTGCGGGGGGACCGGAGCCGACGTCTGTTCCACGTGGAACCCGCCGCACCGCCGAGACCGCCTGCCGCGTGGCGGGCTGCGCACGGGGTGCAGTCGGCGCGCCGTCCCCGCCGGGGTGTGAGCGGAAGCGCACCAGCGGACCGATCGGTCCGCCCACCGCCCTCGTCCAGCATGTGTAGCGGGGGCCGGAAATGGACAAGGTGCCCCGGGGCCCGACGCGCGTCGGCCCATCGGGCGGCATCGTGGCGGCCTTCGCGGAGCAGGGCCGGACAGGGTGGGGAGTGACCTCCGTTGGTCGAACCAGGACGACGGTGCCTGGGCGACCGCTACGAGCTGCACCGGTTGATCGCCGCCGGTGGCATGGGCCAGGTCTGGCACGGGCACGACCTCGCGCTGCAGCGCCCGGTCGCGGTGAAGGTGCTCCGCAGCGAGTACACCGGTGACCCGACGTTCGTGGCCCGCTTCCGCGCGGAGGCCCAGCACGCCGCCTCCCTGAGCCATCCCAACATCGCCGCCGTCTTCGACTACGGCGAGGAGACCGCGCAGGACGGAACGGGGGAGACGCTCGCCTACCTGGTGATGGAGCTCGTCGAGGGCGAGCCGCTGTCCGCGCTCGTCGCCCGCGAAGGGGCCCTGGGCACGGAGGTCACTCTCTCCCTCCTGCGCCAGACCGCGTTCGGTCTCGGCGAGGCGCACCGCGCCGGGATGGTCCACCGCGACGTCAAGCCCGGGAACATCCTCGTCCGTCCGGACGGCAGCGTGAAGATCACCGACTTCGGCATCGCCTGGTCGGCCAGGAGCGTCGCCCTCACCCGGACCGGTCAGGTCATCGGCACGCCCCAGTACCTGTCGCCCGAGCAGGCCGAGGGGCGCCCGGCCACCCCGGCCAGTGACGTCTACGCGCTCGGGCTCATCGGTTACGAGTGCCTCGCCGGGCAGCCGGCGTTCTCCGGCGACAACGCCGTCACGATCGCCCTCAAGCAGGTCCGTCAGGATCCCGAGCCGCTGCCCGGCGATCTGCCGGCCGAGGTGCGCGCGCTGATCGGTCGCGCCCTCGCCAAGGACGCCAGCACCCGCTTCCCGGACGGCGCGGCCTTCGTGGCGGCCATCGACGACGTGCAGGCCGGTCGGCCGCCGGCGCCGTACCCGCCCACGGTGGCGGTCCCCGCGGGCGCCCTCGTCCCGGGCGGCCCTGGCCCGGACGGTGTCCCTTCTCCCCGGCCGTCCGGCTCCGGGACGCGGCGGACGGGGACGGTCGCCCGTCCTCCGGCCGGCCGGCGCAGGAACCGGGCGGCCATGCTCCTGCTGCCGCTGCTGGGCCTCCTCGCCGGGGCAGGGATCGCGGTCGCGCTGCTGCTGGCCCTCACCGACGACACCGCGGGCGCCCCCGCCGAGGCCGCCGAGCAGCGGAACAGCGGCAGCCTCGTGCTGGACGCCGACGAGTACATCGGCCGGCCCGTCGAGGAGGTCGTGCGCCGGCTGACCCGCCTGGGGCTCGACGTCCAGCCGCGCGGCGAGGCCCGCGACGACGTCGTCCCCGACCAGGTCACCGGCGTGGAACCAGCCGGGCAGCCGCTCTCGCCCGGCGACACCGTCGTCGTCCGGTACGCGACGGGGAACGCCGCGAGCGGGGGCGGAACCGACCGGCCGGTGGTCACCGGCGCCGCGCGCGGCGGTTCCACCCCGGTGCAGGAAGAGGTGGAGCAGGTACCGGTCGAGGACCCGGCTCCCGGGACCACGCCCAGCACCGCCGCCCCGGCGACCTCCGCCCCGGCGACCCCCACCCTGGCGGGCACGCCCACCACCTCCCGGTCGACGCCGACGACGTCACCCACGACGAGCCAGAGCACCGGCAGCGAGACCCCCACGTCCGCGTCGACGTCCACGACCACCGCGACCTCGCCCTCCACGACGGTGACGCCACCGCCCGAGTGACGAAGCCCCTCCCGGGAGGTGGCCGGTGCTGCTGGATGCCAGGCTGGAAGGAAGGGTTCGGCGAGGACAGGAGGAACGCCGGTGGTGGAACCGGACACGCGGGTCCTCGGCGGCCGCTACGAACTCCTCTCCCCCCTGGCGACCGGCGGGATGGGGCAGGTCTGGCGGGCCCGCGACACCCTCCTCGACCGGCCGGTCGCGGTGAAGGTCCTGCGCAGCGAGTACACCGGCACCCCGACGTTCCTGGCGCGCTTCCGGGCCGAGGCCCGGCACACCGCCGGCCTGGCGCACCGCAACATCGCCGCCCTCCACGACTACGGCGAGATTCCTGCCGGTGACGGTGCCCCCGAGCACCTCGCCTACCTGGTGATGGAGCTCGTCGAGGGTGAGGCGCTCTCCGACCTGTTGGCCCGCGAGCGGCGGCTCCCGGTGGGACCGACGCTCGACCTGCTGCAGCAGACCGCTGCGGGGCTGGCGGCCGCGCACGCCGCGGGCGTCGTGCACCGGGACGTGAAGCCGGGCAACATCCTGGTGGGCGACGACGGCACGGTGAAGATCACCGACTTCGGGATCGCCTGGTCGGCGTCCAGCGTTCCGCTCACCCAGACCGGACAGGTGGTCGGCACCGCCCAGTACCTCTCCCCCGAGCAGGCCGCCGGCGGCAAGGCCGGTCCCGCCAGCGACGTCTACGCCCTCGGGGTGATCGGTTACGAGTGCCTGGCCGGACGGCGCGCGTTCGACGGCGAGAACCCCGTGCAGATCGCGCTCAAGCAGCTGCGGGACATCCCGGACCCGCTACCGGACGACGTCCCGGAGAACGTCCGTCGGCTGGTCGACCGGGCCCTCCTCAAGGACCCTGCCGCCCGTTTCGCCGACGGGGCGGCCTTCTGGGAGGCGGTCACCGACGTGCTGGCCGGGCGCATGCTCACCCCGCCCCCGCCGCAGGACGGCGGAACCCGGCAGTTCGCCGCGGTGGCGGCCGGACTCCTTCCCCGTCGTCGCCGCGCGACCCGGATCCTCGCGCCGCTCGCCGCGGTGCTGGCCGGGGCCGGGATCGCCATCGCCGGCACCCAGCTCATCGGCAGCGCTCCTCCGCCGGTGGCGGAGGAGGCCGGGTCCTCACCGGTGGTGCTGGTCGCCGACGACTACGTGGGCCGGCCCGTGGCCGAGGTCGAGGCCGAACTCGGCGCCCTCGGGTTGTCCGTGCAGCGGTCGGCCGAGGAGACCGTGGCGCAGGCTCCCGGGCTGGTCACGGGCGTGACCCCCGCCGGTGCGGTCCCCGAGGGGGCGCTCGTGACCGTGTCGTACGCGGTGGCGCCACGTGTCGCGCCCGTTCCCGACGTCCCGGCCGCGCCGCAGGACGGCACCGGGCCCGGGTCGTCGACGGAGGTCGCCGTCCCCGGGGCGGCGGACGACTCCGCCGATGACGCGGAAGTCGTGACCGACGGCGGATCCGGGAACGGCAACGCCGGCGGCGACAGCGGCGCCGCCGGCAACGGCAACGGCCGTGGCGACGGCAACGCCCGTGGCAACGGGAACGGCAACTCCGGCGGTCAGGGCAACGGGAACCCCGGGGGCAACGGCAGGGGGAACGGCGGGAAGGGCTGATCCCGGACGTCAGTCCTCCTGGCGCGGACCCACCCAGAGCGCCCCGCCGAAGGCAGCCAGCGCGGCGGTGAGCACGAAACCCCGGTCGGTGGCGACGACGGGCAGGACGACCAGCAGCCAGAAGACCGCCAGGCCCACCAGTCCCGCGGCGGCCACCCGCCAGGCAGGTGCGGACCGAACCCGGCCCACGACGGCGAAGGCGACGAATGCGGCCAGTCCGAGGAGCGCGCACACCGTCGCGAACGCCGACCAGAGCGGAATGCTCTGCCAGTACGACTCGAGGTCGTCCCAGCGCATGGTGAGCCCGAGCGCGAGCAGGACGACCGACAGCACGGTCAGACCGATGCCGAGGACCGTCGCAGGGTCCCGTGGAGCGCCCACCCGGATCCTCCTCCGGCGCTCCTCGGTCGCGTGCTCGGACTCGAGCGTCTCGGGCCAGGTGGGGACGGGCGCTGCCGCGGTGGCCGGCGGGGCGGGATCCGGCACGGCGGCGGGCGCAGAGCGGGCCGGCGGCGGGGGTGGAGGTGACGTTCCCGGACCGGGCGGTCCGGGGACGAAGTCCACGGGACCGGTGGGAGCGGGCGTGTCGACCGGCTGCACGGGCGCCGGCGGGGTCGCGCCGGGGTGCGGGGGCAGGTGCGCAGTGGCGGTCGCGCCGGTGGCCGGCTGCACCAGGGGGATCTCCTGGGTGCTCGGCGGCTTGCTGCCGGTCGGCTCCCCGGGCAGCTGGGGATGGGACGAACTCACGGCTCCTCCTCTGCATCCTTCGGTGTCGGACACTCCGGTGGTCCGTCGCTCGGACCACTGCCCCCGCACGGTATCCGCGCCCGGTCGACGGTCCTGCGAGGCGCCCCGGTGGGCCGCGCCCCTAGGGTCGTCGTCGTGAGTGCGCGCGCCGGCATCGTCGTCACCGGGACGGAGGTCCTGACCGGCCGTGTCGCGGACCGCAACGGCCCCTGGTTGGCCGAGCAGCTACGACTCCTGGGCGTCGACGTGGGCCACGTCGTGGTCGTGGGGGACCGGCCCGAGGACCTCCGCGCCGCGCTGGGCTTCATGGCCGGTACGGGCGTGACCCTGGTCATCACCTCCGGCGGGCTCGGACCGACGGCTGACGACCTGACCGCCCAGGTGGTGGGCGACGTCCAGGGCCGCCCATCAGTGGTCGACCATGCCCTGGAGCAACGCATCACGGCGATCGTCGAGCGGCTGATGGCCCGCCGCGGGTGGCGCGCCGATCCGGCGGCGACCGCGGCCGGTGTGCGCAAGCAGGCCCAGGTTCCCGAGGGGGCCACCGTGCTGGAGCCGGTCGGCACGGCGCCAGGCCTCGTGGTGCCGCCGGGGGAGGGGCGCGACGGACCGACGGTCCTCGTGCTGCCGGGGCCGCCGTCGGAGCTGCAGGGCATGTGGCCGGCCGCCGTGGCTGCTCCCGCGATGCGTGTGGCGCTCGCGGGGTCCGAGGAGCTGCGCCAGGAGACCGTCCGGCTGTGGGGGACGCTCGAGGCGCAGCTGGCCCTCACGCTGCGCAGGCACGAGGAGGATCTCGGCGGGCTGGAGATCACCACCTGCCTGCGCGACGGCGAGCTGGAGATCGTCACCCGGTTCCCGCCGTCGGCGCAGCCCGCCTACGAACGGCTCGGGACCGTGCTCGCCGACGAGTACGCCGACACGCTGTTCTCCACCGGCCCCACCCTGGACGAGCTCGTCGCGCGTGGGTTCGCCGACCGGGGGTGGACCGTCGCGACGGGAGAGTCGTGCACCGGCGGATTGCTGGCCGCACGGCTGACCGAGCGCCCCGGCTCGTCGGCGTGGGTGCTCGGCGGCGTCACCGCGTACGCGAATTCGGCGAAGGAGCAGCTGCTCGACGTCCCGGCCGAGGTGCTGGCCGAGCACGGAGCGGTCAGCCCGGAGGTCGCCGTGGCTCTCGCGGAAGGTGCCCGCTCCCGGTTCGGAGCGGACGTCGGCGTCGGGATCACCGGGGTCGCCGGACCCGACGGCGGCACCGCGGACAAGCCGGTGGGCACGGTGCACCTCTGCGTCGCCGGCCCGGACGGGAGTGCGGCCCGCGCCCTGCGGCTCCCCGGGACACGGTCCGCCGTCCGGGAACGATCCGTCACGATGGCGATGCACCTGCTGCGCTCGTCGCTGCTCGGTGGTCCGGGGGCCTGAGCGGGCGGGCCGGGCTCAGTCGGCGACGGTGACGTTCGTGAACGGCAGCATCGGCTCGACCTCCGGGAAGACGACGAAGAGCAGCAGGACGGCGACCGCGAGCACGAGTACCAGCGCGGCGATCGCCTTGGCCGCGGTGTTGCCGGGGAGGTGCCGCCAGATCCAGGTGTACATGCAGGGACTCCGGGTCAGGTCGGTCGCGCGGGTGGGTTCAGCCGTTCAGCGCGGGCGGGCCGTCCGGCGCTGCGGCCTTGCTCAGTGGGGCGCCGTCCAGTCGGGCGTGGATGATCAGCCGCTGCGCGGCGGAGTACTTCGGGTGGCAGGTGGTCAGCGTGAGGTATGCGCCGGAGGCATTGCCCCCGCCCGGCGTCGCCGCGATGACGTCGATCTGGGACGGGTGGACGATCTGGAGGCCCGGGATCCCGCTCGGGTCGGTGCCGAAGTCTCCCGTGGCGGCGTCGCCGAGCACCCGGTAGACGTACCAGTTGCTGGCCGTCTCGACGACGATGGCGTCGCCGGGCTGCATCCGGTCCAGGTCGAGGAACGGTGAGCCGCGGCCGATGCGGTGGCCGGCGACCGCGAAGTTCCCCTCCTGGCCGGGCATGGCGGTGTCGAGGTAGTGGCCGGGTCCCTGGGCGAGCTGCACCTGGGCCGTGCCCTCGACGACGACGCGCTCGTAGTCGTCGCCCAGGCGCGGGATGTGCAGCACGGCGAAGGGATCACCCAGACCGGCCTGGATCGACTCCGGGGCGGGTGCCGGGGCGGGTGCCGGGGCTGGGGCCGGGACGGGTGCCGGGGCTGGGGCGCCTTCGGGTGGGCCGACGGTGGGTGCGTCCGCGGGTGGCAGATCCGCCCACTGCTCCTGGATCTGCTGGGTGAGCTGGTCCTGCTCCCGCGCGGCGAGGATGTCGGTCACGTAGAGCTCGTAGACCACGAACAGAAGAGCCACGAGGCCGAAGGTGATCAGGGTCTGTCCCACGCCACGGACGAGGGTCCGGATCGAGTCGCCGCGGCGGCGAGGGGGCTCGGCGTCCGGGCGGATCTCGCGTGGCGGGGTCTCGACGTCGACTGCGCTGCTCACCACGGATCCTGTCTGCCGGAGGGGCGGTGCGGCTGAGATGCGGGGCGGACGCCGCCTGCCGGGGACTGCTTCCCGGCAGGCGACGTCCTGGTGGTGGAGCCCGGCCCGCCGCCCTTGGTGCTTCGAGCGGCGGGCCGGTGGATCAGGCCGCCGCGGTGGTGCTGCGACGACGTCCGGCGAAGGTGAGGGCGCCACCGAAACCGAGGGCGATCAGACCCAGGGCGAGCGGGGCGGTGGTCTCAGCACCGGTGTAGGCCAGCTGACCCTTGGGCTGCGCGGTGTTCTTCATCGCGGCCCGGTGGGCGACCGGAGCCATGTGCTTGACGGGCGCGACGTGCGCCTGCTTCGCGTGCTCCGGGCAGTCAGCGTGGTGGTGGTGGTGACCGGCGGGCTGGACGGCGGGCTGGTGACCCGGCTGGTGACCGTTGCCGTTGCCGTTGCCGTTGCCGTTGCCGTTGCCGTTGCCGTTGCCGTTGCCGTTGTCGGTGCCGTTGCCGTTGTCGGTGCCGTTGCCGTTGTCGGTGCCGTTGTCATCGTTGCCGTCGTGCTTGACGGTGCAGACCCACATGGCGGCGTTGCCGGCGGAGGCGTTGTTCGAGCAGGTGAGCTCGCTGCCCTCGGCCAGCGAGATGACGTTGACGATGTTGGTGATGGTCTGGTCGCAGTTGACGTCGCCCTCTTCGGAGTAGCACTCGAGGGTGTTGCCGTTACCGACGATCACCTCGACGACGGACGTGCCACCGCCGGCGTTGATGTCGCCGGTCTCGGCGTCGTTGTTGACGTCGTTGTCGGCCGAGCTGTTCTGGTCGACGTCGCTGTCGGCGTCGCCGCCGTTGCCGTCGTCGCCGCCTTCTCCGCCCGTGGCGTTGGAGTCGGAGTCATTGGAGGCGTCGGCGCTGTTGCTGGCCCCGTTGCCGGCCGCGGCGTTGTTGCTGTCGCTGACGTGGGCGCCGCCGGCCTTGGACGCGACGTTGACCTCGTTGTGGACGTCCTGCGAGGCGTCGACGTCGCCCTCCTCGCTGCCGGCCTCGACCGCGTTCTCGTTGCCGGCCACGACGACGACGGCGGAGGTGCCGCCGCCGGCGTTGATGTCGCCGGTGCTGGCGTCGTTGTCGACGTCGTTGCTGGCCGAGCTGTTCTGGTCGACGTCGCTGTCGGCGTCGCCGCCGTTGCCGTCCTCGCCGCCGTCTCCGCCCATGGCGTTGGAGTCGGAGGTGTTGGAGGCGTCGGCGTGGTTGCTGGCGCCGTTGCCGGCCGCGGCGTTGTTGCTGTCGCTGACCTGGGCACCGCCGGCCTCGGAGGCGACGTTCACCTCGTTGTGGACGTCCTGCGAGGCGTCGACGTCGCCCTCCTCGCTGCCGGCCTCGGCCTGGTTGCCGTTGCCGGCAACGACGACGACGGCGGAGGTGCCGCCGCCGGCGTTGATGTCGCCGGTCTGGGCGTTGTTTTCGACGTCGTTGCTGGCATCGCTGTTCTGGTCGACGTTGCTGTCGGCGTCGCCGCCGTTGCCGTCCTCGCCGCCGTCTCCGCCCGTGGCGTTGGAGTCGGAGGTGTTGGAGGCGGTGGCGACGGTGTTGGAGCCGTCGCCTGCCGAGGCGTTGTTGCTGCCCTCGTCGGCGCTCGCCGCCGCCTGGCCGAGGAAGAGCATTCCTCCGGCCATGCCTGCGATGGCGAGTCCGTTTCTCACGGATCGATTCACGTGCGTGTCCTTTGCGAGTGTGCACGCCACCGTTGGGTATGAAGTGACGCGCAGGGTGAATGGGTGATCGCTTGGGGCGGCTGCACTTGGTCGGTGATGTGCCCCCCGTGGCACACCTGTGGACGGACGCTGGCCGCTGGAGCGGCGGCGTCAGTCCGGCCGGTCGGAGGGGTCGATCGCCGCGGTGGCGAGTGACCCCTCTGCCGGCGCAGCGGGCGCGGCGTCCTTCACTGCGAGGGAGACCTCGAAGGGCGAGCCCAGGACGGCGATGGCTGACGCGGAGCCCGCCTTGGCGGAACCCGGCCCCGCACCCTGGCCGCTGCAGCTGCCGCCGCCGACGGTGGTGGTGGTGGCCGGCGCGGGAGCCGGAGCCTGCGGCACGACCGGGGCGCTCGCGGGCGCCTGCGGGGCCGGGGTGGCGACCTGCTCGGCCAGCAGGTCCGACGGCGCTGCGGTGGTCGTCACCGGAGCCACCGGAGTGATCGGCTGCGGTGCGGCGGCAGCCGAGGAGCCCCGGGTCGGGGAGGCGTCGTCGGCACCGTCCGCGGTAGCGGTGGCTGCGGCCTCGGACGGTTCAGCGATCGTCGTCTGACCGGCGGTCGTCCCCGGCGCGCACAGGATCCCTGGAGCCGTCGTCGGCGTCACGGTTGCGGTGGACGGGGTGGCCTGGCAGGCGGAAGCCGCCGGGACGGCGCTGTCGGCATCCTCGGCGGTGGCGTCCGTGTCCGTCGCCGCGCCGGTGGTGCACTCCGGCGTCCCGGTGGCGTCGGCGCCGGTCTCGTCGGTCGGCGTGGCGACGTCGGCGCCGGTCTCGTCGGTCGGCGTGGTGGCGTCGGCGCCGGTCGGAGTGGTGGAGACGGTCTCCGTCGTCGTCCCGTTGCCGGACGTGGTGGTCACGGTCTCCGACGTCGTCGTCGTCCCGTTGCTGGAGGTGGCGGTGACGGTCTGCGACGTCGTCGTCCCGTCGCTCGTCGTGGTCGTCGTCCTGGTGCTCGACGAGTTCGTGGAGGAGCCGCTGGAGGAGCTGCTGGAGGAACTGGTCGAGGAGCTGGTCGAGGAGCTGGTCGTCGTCGACTCGGACGTGGTCGAAGCAGGAGCCGGCTCGGCCGTGGCGGCGGCCTCCGCCGCGTGCGCGGACGTCGTCGTGGGCTCCGTCGGCTCGGATTCTGCCTTCTCCGGCTGCGGGCTCGTGGCCGTCGCCGAGGTCGTCGTCGTCGTGGTCCCAGAGCTGGCCGTGGTGCTCGACGCGGGGGATGTTCGCTGGTCAGGCGCTGGTTCGTGGTGCGTCGCCGAGGCCGCCGGCTCTTCGACGGCGGCGACGGCGGCGTCGGTCGAGACGGCGATGCAGGCGTAGGCGCCGGCTCCCAGGAAACACACGGCCGTCATGCGGCGGAGCCAGGACCAGCGGGCAGGCGACGGCACGAGGCCGTTCCTGGTCGCGGTGGTCCCGGTCATGCGGCGGACGTTATGGACGAGTCCGTCCGCTGGGCTACCCGATCGCGCACCACCAATCCGCTGTGCGGCGTGTCACAGCGTTACCCCTGTTCGGGGGATTGCAGAGCGTTACCGAAATCGAGCCGTTACCGTTCGTGGTATCACGCTGATACCACTGACGGACGAACCGCTACGACGTTCGGGGGACGACCTGGCATGGCGATGACACTGCGACTCAACGAGGCGCAGACCGATGCGTTACGGCGTCGCGCGCGCGCCGAGGGCGCCTCGATGCAGGACGTCGCCCGGCGCGCGGTGGAGGCCTACATCCGGGCCCAGGAGCCGGAGGTGCCGATCGCCGTGCTGATCGACGAGGAGCTCGGCCGCTACGCCGGCGCCGTGGCGCAGCTGAGCCGATGGCAGGACTGAGCCTCGAGGATCTCCTGGAGGTCGCCCGGCGCACGGTCGGACCGCACGTCCGTGTCCGTGACCTCGGACTGCTCAGTGCGGCCCTCGCCCGGGTGGAGGCCCGCGTGCTCGGACACGACGTCTACCCCAGCGTGGAGGAGCGGGCGGCGGCGTTGCTGCACTCCCTCGCCACCACGGCGCCGCTGGTGCACGGGAACCGGCCGTTCTGCTGGGCCGCGACCGCGGTGTACCTGGCTCGTCGCGGGCGGGCGTCGACGCTGACGGATGACGAGGCGATCGCCCTGGTCACCGACGTGCTGACCGGACGGGTCGAGACGGTCGAGTCGATCGCCGAGCGGCTCCGCTCGACCGCCTGACCCGCCCCTCGGGAGTGTCGCCCGGCTGTGTCCCCGGCCACGTACGGTGTCGATCATGGGGTCCACGCACGAGGTGACCAACCAGGTGCCGCCGTCGGCCGGGCACGATCCGATCGCCGGCGACGCGGCGCTCGCCGAGGCCTGCCTGCGGCATGCCGACGAGGCGACGCTGCATTCGCTGGCCGACCTGGGGCGGCTGGCCGGCAGCGAGCAGGCGCAGGAGTGGGGCCGGGTCGCCAACGAGAATCCGCCGAAGCTCAGGACCCACGACCGCTACGGCCACCGGATCGACGAGGTGGAGTTCCATCCCTACTGGCACGAGCTGATGCGGACGGCGGTCGAGAACGGCCTGGCCGGCGCACCGTGGGCTGCCCTGTCCGCCCACCCCACCGCCCCGACGCAGTCCGCCCACCCCGCCGCCCCGACACAGTTCGCCGATCCCACCGCCCCGACGCGCTTTCCCCACGCGCACGTGCGCCGCGCCGTCGGCTATGTCGGCTGGACCCAGAACGAGATGGGCCATGCCTGTCCGATCACCATGACCTACGCCGCCGTCCCCGCGCTGCGCCGCACCCCCGAGCTCGCGGCGCGCTACGAGCCGGGGCTCACCGCCACGGCCTACCAGTTCGGACTGACCGAGCCGTCGGCCAAGCGAGGGCTGATCGCCGGCATGGGGATGACGGAGAAGCAAGGGGGCTCCGACGTCCGGGCCAACACCACTCGCGCCGTGGCCGAGCCGGACGAGTCCTACCGCCTGACGGGCCACAAGTGGTTCACCTCCGCGCCCATGAGCGACCTGTTCCTGGTGCTGGCGCAGCTCGAGGAGGGCGTGTCGTGCTTCGCCGTCCCGCGGGTACTTCCGGACGGCAGCCGGAACGTGTTCCACGTGCAACGTCTCAAGGACAAGCTCGGCGACCGGTCCAACGCCTCCAGCGAGGTGGAGTTCGACGGGACGGTGGGCTGGCTGGTCGGCGAGCCCGGCCGCGGCGTGCCGGCGATCATCGAGATGGTCAACATGACCAGGCTGGACTGCGTCCTGGGCTCGGCCGCCACGGTGCGCGCCGCCCTCACCCAGGCGATCCACCACGCCCGGCACCGGCGGGCGTTCGGCGCTCTGCTGGTC
Source organism: Blastococcus colisei (assembly GCF_006717095.1). Lineage (NCBI taxonomy): Bacteria > Bacillati > Actinomycetota > Actinomycetes > Geodermatophilales > Geodermatophilaceae > Blastococcus > Blastococcus colisei. Next base: position 2,260 of record NZ_VFQE01000001.1, on the reverse strand, counting down.
GACCAGCCGCTGATGCAGAACGTGCTGGCCGACCTGGCCGTGGAGAGCGAGGCGGCGACCGCCCTGGCCATCCGGCTCGCGGCGGCGGTGGACTCGGGCGAGTCGGCGTTCCTGCGCCTGGCGGGTGCCGCGGCGAAGTTCTGGGTGTGCAAGCGGGCGCCGGGCGTCGTCGCCGAGGCGATGGAGGTGCTGGGCGGCAACGGGTACGTCGAGGACTCCGGGCTGCCGCGGCTCTACCGGCAGTCGCCGCTGAACTCGATCTGGGAGGGGTCGGGCAACGTGATCGCGCTCGACGTGCTGCGCGCGATGGGGCGTTCCTCGGACACGCTGGCCGCGGTGAGCGCGGAGATCGAGCTCGCCCGCGGGGCGGACGAGCGGTTCGACGACGCGGTGAAGCGGCTGCACGCCGAGCTCGGGGACGCGGAAGGGCTACCGTTCCGGGCGCGGCGAATCGCCGGTCTTCTCGCGCTGTGCCTCCAGGGCTCGCTGCTGCTGCGGTACGCGCCGACGGCCGTCGCGGATGCCTTCTGCGCCTCTCGCCTGGGCGAACGCGGCGGTGCCGCGCTCGGGATGCTCCCGGCCGGTGCCGCGGCCGGCACGATCGTCGATCGGGCGTCGATCGCGGCTGTCTGATCACCCGTCCGAGGAACTACTCTCGATGTCATTCACCGGGCGACCGCGGCACTGCCGGACGGGTCCGTACCGAATTTCCGCCTGGAGCGGACGACGAACGGGCGAGGCGGGGGAGCGTGCAACCAGACGGTGACGGGCCGCGGCCAAGCCAGCCCGACGTGCTGGCCGGCGTCCCCGATGCCGTCTACCGCCTCGACCACGAGGGCCGGTTCACGTACTTGAACGCCGCGGCCGAGAGGCTGCTCGAGCGCCGAGCGCAGAAGCTGCTCGGTCACCACGCGTTCCATGTCTTCCCGGCCTCGCGCGGGACGATCGCCGAGACGCACTTCCGGGACGTCCTCGCCGACCGGCAGCCCCGCCAGTTCGAGTACTACCACGAGCCGCAGGACCGCTGGTACGACGTGCGAGCGTTTCCCGACCCGGGCGGGCTCGCCGTCTTCTTCCGGGACATCGACGCGCGGCACCGCACCGACCAGCAGCGGGAGGCCGCGCTCCACGAGCTCACGGCAGTCCTCGCGGCCCTGCCGACGGCCACCGTCCTGGTCGGCGAGGACGGCCGCATCCTGGTCACCAACCGAGCCTGGGAGGCCGACGCCGACCTGCTGCGCAGCAACGACATCGACGCCGGCGGGGTCGGTGACGGATATCTGGACTGCATGTCGCGAGGACTGCGGCCCGGCGACCACGCCATGATCGCGGCCGCGTTCCACCGGCTGCAGGCCGAGTCCGCGGAGAGTCCTCCCGGGTCGTTCGACCACGAGTACTTCCGCCCAGCTCGGCTCGTTCACCAGCTGGTTCCGGCTGCAGGCCGCGCGGGTTCCGGAGTCGCGACGAATCGTGGTGACCCACACGAACATCACCGACCGGGTGCGGGGCGAGCAGGCGCTCGCCTGGCGGGCGGGCCACGACGAGCTGACCGGCCTGCCGAACAGAGCCACGTTGCTGGACATGACCGCCGACGCGCTGGCGTCGGGCTCCCCCGACGCCCCGGGCACCGCACTGCTGGTGCTGGACCTCGACGGGTTCAAGACGGTCAACGACTCCCTCGGCCACCAGCTCGGCGACCGGCTGCTGCGCGAGGTGGGCGGTCGCCTGGCCGAGCAGGTGCGACCGGGCGACGCCGTGTGGCCGGCTCGGTGCCGACCAGTTTCGTCGTCCTCGCCCGCGACTGCGACCAGGCAGAGGCCGCGGCGCTGGCTTTCCGGCTGCAGACGACGTTCACCTCAGCCGTTCACGGCGTCCGGCATCTCCGTTCCCCTGTCGGCGAGCATCGGCGTCGCCGTGTCCCGGTCGGACGTGCGCGACCCGCACCAGCTGCTCAGTGACGCCGACGCCGCGATGTTCGCGGCGAAGAGCTCCGACGCGACCGGGTCCACCTGTTCTCTCCCCGGGCTCCGCGAGGCGGCGCGCTGGCGGCTGGAGGTCGCCACGCGGCTGCGAGGCGACGCGATCGACCAGCTCGTCGTCCACTACCAGCCGGTCGTCCGCCTGGACACGGGCGCGGTCGAGGCGTGGAGGCCCTGGTCCGCTGGCAGCATCCCGAGCGCGGCCTGCTCCCTCCCGACTCCTTCCTGTCCGTCGCCGAGGAGACCGGTCAGGTCATCCCGATCACCCGGTGGCTGCTCCG